>JAWKPJ010000015.1:0-124405 GCA_041390745.1 Thermomicrobiales bacterium
GCTGGATCGGATCGACAACGCAGGCGCCGGGAGTGTTGGGGCCTTCCTGGCAGGTGAAGCACACAGCACAGGTTGGGGAGCAGGCGCATGAACCGCAATCTATCAGCTTCCCGCATGTCGAGCGGCTTTTGATGCGCCCGCACCTGCCGGCGCAGACCCTGGCCCTGCTTTTGGGTTGGCACTCGTGCTTGTGGCTGCCGGGGGACTTGCGGCGCTTGTGCCGCTGTTTGCGGCGACGCCGCCTTTCCTTGCCCTCTGCGCTGTCTGTGGGCAACATACCGGGCACTGCGCCAAGGAGCGGCAGGGCGGTCAGCAGCCCGAGAAGGCGACGTCGAGAATCCGGCGCAGAGCATGCTTTCGCAAGCGCGTCAAAACGCCGGGTATCCATAAACTGTCCCTCCCCGCGGTAGCCAATACGAGACGTGTTGATGTGTGTCGTGACACGCCTTGACAGTATCACAGTAGCGTGCCTTACGGAAGTAGGCAGCTGTCTGGCCGAGGTTGCGTGAAGGGTGAGCAGCAGCGAGCGTGCCGAAGTCCTGCGACCTGTGCCGATCACCCGGTCCGGTGGCTACCAGTCGCTGCGGGGGAGGGGCGTCGGCGCCTTGTGCGGGGGCGCATTTGCCCCGCGGCCTCGGCTTTCGCCGGGCGGTGGCCGTATAGTGAACCAGTTACGTCCTGCCGGTTCATGAAACATCGAGAGGAAACGCGAATGCTGGTGGTGATGCGGCCAGAGGCATCCCGGAACGAGATTGATGCCGTCAGCCAGGCAGCGGTGGCCGCCGGCTATGACGCCCAGGTTTTTGAGACGGAGCCGGGCAAAATCGTTGTTTCCGTTGGCGTGGCCTCGCCAGATGCCATCGAGGCCCTCGAAAGCTTGCCAGGAGTCGCCCACGTTGCCGTGGCGCGCGATCAGGGCGCGCCGGAGACGAGCAACCTGCGCATTGCCGGCATCCGGCCGCTGATTCCGCCGGCCATCCTCGTCGAGCAGCAGCCGTTGCCCGCCGAAGGCGCGCGACTGGTGCAGCGCACCCGCCGCGAAATCGGTCGCATCCTGCGCGGGCTGGATGACCGCCTGATTGTTGTCGTGGGGCCATGTTCGATTCACGACACGGACGCCGCCCGGAGCTACGCCGAGCGGTTGGCGCCGCTGGCACGAGACCTTGAAGGGGATCTGCGCATTGTCATGCGCGTCTACTTCGAGAAGCCGCGGACGACGGTTGGCTGGAAAGGCCTGGTCAACGATCCGAACCTGAACGGCAGTTTCGCAGTCAACGATGGGCTGACCATGGCGCGGCAGCTCCTGCTCGATGTGGTGGCGTTGGGGCTACCGGCCGGCTGTGAGTTTCTGGACCCCATCACGCCGCAGTTCATTACTGACGCCGTGTCGTGGGGCGCCATCGGAGCGCGCACGACCGAGAGCCAGGTGCATCGCAACCTGACCTCTGGCCTCTCGATGCCGGTTGGCTTCAAGAATGGCACCGATGGCGATGTCCAGATCGCGGTCGATGCCATGTTGGCCGCGTCGTACCCGCACCAGTTCATGAGCGTGACCGAAGAAGGCGTGGCCGCCATTGTGGTGACGCGCGGCAACAAGGACACGCACGTCATCCTGCGTGGTGGCCGCAGCGGCACAAACTACGACGCCGAGAGCGTAGCCAGGACCCTGATCGCGCTCGACAAGGGTAAACTGCCGCCGCGCATCATGATCGACGCCAGCCACGGCAACAGCAGCAAGGACTTCCGGCGTCAGCCGGTGGTGAGCAGTGTGGTAGCAGAGCAGGTCGCGGCGGGCGAGCGCGGCATCATCGGTGTGATGCTCGAGAGCTTCCTGGTTGACGGCCGCCAGGACCTGACCGACCTTGCCCACCTCACCTACGGCCAGAGTGTCACTGACGCCTGTATGGGCTGGGAGATGACCGTACCGGTGTTGCAGGAATTAGCGGCAGCGGTGCGCGCACGCCGTGCGCTGAGCGGGCAGGAAGGGCGCGAACTGGCAACAAGTCAGGCCTGATTACCCGATCAATCCTGGGCTCTCGCCTTGCTCGAAACGATCAGGCGCGAACGGCAACACCCGTGACCCCCGCCCGAAATGTGGCGGAAGTCGCGGGTGTTCGGTGTTGTCTCCACGCGAACAGCGGGTTGCAAGAGACCAGACCGGCCAGGCAAGCCCACATGTCCCGAGACACGACGGACTGAGCCGCAAATTTCGATCCCTGGCACCCCGCTGCATACGGCCTGCCAGGAACTCGGGCGGCGCGCCTGCGGCGTGACTCAGGGCTTGTTCACCAGCAATGCTCCCGGCTGCCGGGGCTGGGGCAGGTCGGAGAAGCGACCAGCACCACCTGCCGTCTGCACGCTCCCGCGGGAAGTGCGTCAGTCATTCGCTGTTCCGGAGAGGGCTGTCTGGGCTGGGATACGTCCGGCCTCGACGACAGGCAGCGCCACTGGTTCCAGGGAATCGTGATGGACCAGGCCGGCGGCGCATTCTCCACAGTGGGATCCCAAACCAACGCAGGCGGGAGTTTCCGGCGTACGCTGCCCGCGCCGCTGATTTTCCGGAACCGGGTGCGTCCAGGACGCGCGGAAGCGCGGTTGATGTGGACGGCAGTGTCCACCTGGTGCATGAACGCAGTGGGGTATCGGCTCGCTGGCGACGGCGCGACGCAGCCGGTGCGCAGGCGGCCCAAACCGGTGCGGACGGGTTTCGAGGGCTGCAGGCTGGCCGGCGCCGCCCGCGTGAAGACCATGGGAGGCGCGGCAGATTGCTGACCGCAGCAAGCCGGTTGCCTGGCAATGTTCAGCAGCACGACGCAAGTGTTACAGTGCGTCAGGCAGTCGTTCATCTTGCGGCCCCGGTGAACCGAAGCCGAGAGCTTGAGGTCGCCAACCAATGCGCCACGCTCGTCTGCTCCTGCTCCTGCTCGCGCTTGCGTTGCTGCTCGCCCTACCCTCCGGGCTTTTCGTGACGAACGGCGCGAGGCAGCCGCCACTGCCCGCCGCCCCGGGGTTTGCCGCGCCACACGACGTGGAGCCCGCCGGGCAGCCTGGACTGGATGCACGAAAACATAACAAGCGCAAGGCCACACGGCGCCAGCAGCGCAAGGCAGAGCGCCGGGAGCGCCAGCGACGGGAGCAGAACTCCGAGCAGGCGCGGATTGAGGCAAGAGTCGAGGCGGCGCCGCCCAGAACGCCTGCCCTCGCGAACGAGAGCAACCCGTGTGGGCCGGACCTCACCCAATTGCCGAAGAGCAGGCGGTGCACGCACGGGCCGGACGACCTGCCCCCGGCAGGCAATCACGGCGCCCGATTGACCGCCGCCGAGGCAAGGCGCGCCTTGGCAAACGTGCCCTGTGACGGCGACGGGGAAAATGGGTTCCGGGTGCAGGTGTTGTATCTCCGGGCATCGTCCGACGCCGACAGGTATGGGGACAAGCTCACGGCCATTCGCGACATGGCGGCCGGGGCGAACACGATCATGCAGAACTCATCGCGTGCGGCAGGGCAGGAGATGGGTTTTACCTACGTCATGACCCCTGAGTGCGAGATCGACGTGCAGAACGTCGTCATCAGCCCGTCGGCCATTCGCTCGTTTGACGCGACGATTGTCACCCTGGACCAACAGGGCTTTGACCGAATCGACCGCATCTATCTGATGTTTGCTGACACGACGGCAGCTGGCATTTGCGGCATCGGCACCATGTGGGGGGACGACAATGCGGCGCCCAGCAACGACAACAACCGCGGCCCCAGCTACGCGCGAGCCGACCGCATATGCTGGGATTCGCACACGGCGGCGCATGAACTGATGCACAACCTGGGAGGGGTACAACGGTCTGCGCCCTATGCGACGCGTGCTGGCCATTGCATCGACGAATACGATGTGATGTGTTACTCGGATGGGCCAGGCGTGCAGATGCAGGAAGTTTGCACACCGCAAGGAACCTTTGAGAATCTCTACGACTGTCACCATGACGATTACTTCAATCCCTTGCCGGCTTCAGGCAGTTATCTCGATACCCACTGGAACACGGCGGACAACTGGTTCCTGACCCGGGATGTCCCGGCCGACGCCGATCTGATCCGGCCCGACGTGGCCTGGGTGACGCCGGTTGGGAATGGGCAGACATACGTTGCCAGTTCCGGGGTGATCCCGCTCCAGGTTGACGTTACGGACGCATCCGGCGTCGCGTACGTCGATTTCTGGCTCTACAACGAAATCCGCGATGACTGGGTCTTTCTCGGCTCAGACCTGGCCGCGCCGTACACCAGCAGTGTCATCGCAGCTGCTCTGAACAGCGGGCTCAATTACGTTCTGGCTGACGCCTACGACATCCACCACAACCTCAACGAAGAGGGCATCTGGATCCAGCGCAGCGAGACCACCACGGCGTCTGCGATTGGCCTGATCGCCTCGGCCTCGCGGGTGAAGGCCAGGAAGCGCGTGACGCTGACGGCAGTGGTTGCGAACGCGCCGGAGGGCGGGGGCGCGTAGAGTTCCGCTTCTGCCGGGGCAGCAGTTGCGCCTGGGCCGCCGGACAATCGCTCGGCGTCCTTTCCGGCGCAGCGCCGAGCACCCTCTGGAAGGCGAGCGGCAAGGGCAAGGTTACTTTCCTGGCCCAGGTCTCCAGCGACCATGGGACGGTCACCTGCAACCCGGTCACGGTCAGCGTGAAGAAGGTCAGGAAGAAGCGGCGCTGAGCTGCCGGGCGCGGAAGCTCGCCCGGGGCGGCACGGTGGACGCGGTTCCCGCAGGTGGCCACCTGCTCTTCCGCTGGCCTCTGGGTGGGGGCGGCCGTTACGACATCGTGCGGGCCAGTTCCACCGCAGGCGCAATCTGCTCCATCGTCTTCAGGGTCGGAGGGATCGGGTAGATCTGGAGATGAGAGACGCCCGCATCACCGAACGCGCGGATGCCGCGCGCAATCTCTTCCGTCGAGCCAGTCAGCGGGTGAGCCTTGGTCAGGTCGTTCAGCAAATGCCAGTGGCGCGGGAAGTCGCGCGTGCCGGTTGGGTCTACCGAGATCGAGATCGTGCGTTCCACGGCCTCCGGGTCTCGTCCAACCTGCCCGCAAACAGTGTCCACGGTGGACTTCAGCTCCGGGTAGGAAGCGACATCGCTGGTGACGTCGCAGAGCCAGCCGTTCACATCGGCACGTGAGGCAGGGTTGCGGCCAACATTTTGGGCCCACGGGAGCCGATCATGATTGGCGGGCCGCCGGCTCGGGGGCCGCGTGGGCGCAGTTCGCACTCGCGGGCGGTGTAGTACGTGCCCTCGAAGTCGACAACGCCGTCACGCAGCAGATTATGCAGGATGGTGAAGGCTTCCCTGAAGCGATCGAACCGGTGGTCAAGGGGAACCCGTACATGCGGTACTCCACCTCGTTCCAACCCGCGCCGATGCCCAGGATCAGGCGGCCATTGCTGATTTCGTCGATGGTGTCCGCCGTCTTGGCGAGCAGAGTGGGGTTGGAAGGAGGTTGCCGTCACCAGCGACCCGAGCTCAACCCTGGATGTGGCCGCCGCCAGGGCCGCGAGCATCGACCAGCACTCCCAGGCGCCCTGCGGCGGGAGGCCGGAGGCGTCGTTCTTGTAGATGTAGTGATCAACGAACCAGAGGGAGTCGTAACCCAGATCCTCGATGGCTCGCGCCATGGCGACATAATCTGACCAGCGCGGCGTACGCCCCTCCAGGTCGTTCTCGGCTTCGGGGACAATTACTCCGACTTTCGGCATGCCGGCCATGCTGGTGTGTCCTTTCCACTTTCGCCTGTGTCGTGTTCCTCCCCGGGTGAATGTGCCCGGGAAACGCCTGAGTACTTCCAGACTCTGAACTCAGAGGGCGCGGGGCATTGACTGGACCTGTCTCACCACCAGTTGGGCGGTTCACGTTGGGCGGTTCACGGCCCCGGTCGATGGATGTCTCGGCCGGTAATCACCATTGCCTTCGCCATGCCTGGTAGAGAGCTTCATATACCTGTGAGTTTTCTCTCTGCGGTGCAACCACCCGGGCTGAGACACTGATCTCGACATCAGTGGGGGTGGACCAGATGCCGACCCCGATGCCGGCGCAGATTGCCGCACCCCAACCGCTCGCTTCTGCGACGCCGGGAAGAATGATCGGTTTTTGCAGAATGTCCGACTGCATCTGGACCCAAAGTGGACTGCGCGACTGACCGCCAACCAGGCGCAGTGCCTCGAGTGGGCGACCAGAAACGTCTTCGAGTATTTCGCAGTTGGCGCGAACGGCGTAACAGGTGCTTTCCATTGCCGCCCGCACAATCTCCGCGCGCCCGCCTGCCATGGGGCCAATACCTGTGATTTCGCCGCCCGGCGCGTCAATGATGGGGCGTGAACCCATCGGCCTCGCGCCGAGATCGCAACGCACTCCGTTCGCGCCCGGGGGCACGGTCCGGGCCAGCGCCTCCATCTCAGGGAAGCTTGCTTCTGATGATTTCCCCAGGATCTGGTTGCGCAACCAGCGGAACGCCAGGCCAGTGATGCCGGCGTTTGCCTCCAGACCCCAGGTGTGGGGCATCAGGCCCGCGCGCGTCCAGGTGCGCCTTCTTTCATCGAAGACCGGGGCATCGAGGTGCATCAGGATTGGGGTAGTTGTTCCGGCGATGGCCGCAACGTCGCCAGTGCGGACGGCCCCAGCGCCGGCCATGCCGCACTGGCCGTCTCCGCCTCCCACAATCAGGGGAATCCCTGGCGGCAGGCCCAGATCGGCGGCAACGTTGGGCGCCAGCACGCCAGCTGGTGTGCCACTTGAGACAATGGGTGGAAAAATGCGTCGGGGCAGGCCGGCCAGCGAGATAGCCCGGTCTGACCAGGTGCCATGCCGGACGTCGAACAGGGTAGTGGAGCTGGCGTTGCTCGGTTCACCCAGCCATGCGGCGCCCAGCCGGTACAGCATCCAGTCATTGATCATGAGCAGACGATCGATGCGCGCGTAGACCTCGGGCCGGTGCGTTCGCAGCCAGAGGAGCCGCCCCGGCGCGTGGATCGATTCCGGTTGATGTCCGGTGACCGAGTAGAGCAGGGCTCCATACTGGGCCTTGAGAGCCGCGTTCTCGGCGTGGCCGCGTCCATCAGGTGACGGGCCGGCGTAGACGGCCTCGCCCGCGCTATCGAGCAGGATGAAGCCCTCGCGCTGGCAGGTGGTGCTTATAGCGGCAATTCGGGCTGGGTCGATTCCGCTGCTGGCCAGCGCACACCGGGTCGCGGCAGTAAGCGCGGCCCAGTAGACCTCTGGATCAAAGCTGACCGCTCCTGGTGCTTCCGGTTCAGGAGTGCCTGCCCACTCCTGATAGCCGCGAGCCACAAGTTCGCCGCCAGTCGTGAAGATGAGACATCTCCCACCGCCGATTCCGGCGTCGAGCGCCATCAGGAGTGGGCCTGAGTGGTCAGCCAAAGATCGTGCCTCCGCGTAGGGGGAAGGCAGACGACTCGAACACCTCCTTGTTCTTGACACGCGGCATCGTAACCGTGCCGTTCAGGTAGTTGACGACGTCTTGCGCCACCATGCGCGAGTGGTGCTGCGGGATCTCGTGTGACGATCCAGCGAGGTGCGGGGTGAGGATCACGTTGTCCAGGCCGATCAGCGGGTAATCGGGGCCCAGGGGCTCCTTGTGAAAGACGTCGAGTGCGGCGCCGCCGATCTTGCGATGTACCAGGGCGTCGATCAGGGCCGCTTCGTCCAGCAAGGCTGCGCGCGCGTTGTTGATCAACAACGCAGTCGGCTTCATTAGCGCGAACTCATCGGGCCCGATCAGACCGATAGTTTCCGGGGTGATGCGCGCGTGCAGTGAAATGATGTCCGCGTTGCGCATCAGATCAGGCAACGACACCAGCGTCACACCGTGTTCGGCGGCGCGTTCTTCGGAGACGTAGGGGTCGCTGACGATGACGCGCATCCCAAACGCGTGAGCCAGGCGAGCAACCTCCTCGCCGATGTTGCCCAGGCCGACCAGGCCGAGGGTCTTCCCGAATAGTTCGGAGCCGCGGAGCGAGCGATGAATCTTCTGCTCGTCGCTCCCTTCCGGCAGCAGCCAGATGACATCGCGCTCGCTCGCCTGCGGGACATCGCTGGTAATGACTCGCTCCCGGATCAGGCGGTCGCCGAGTGGCAGATTGCGGGCCAGAGCCAGCATTTGCGCGAAGGCATACTCAGCCACAGCGTGCTGCGTGCGACCGAGCGTAAAAAGCACCGGGATGCCGCGCTCGGTTGCGGCATCAATCGAGACGTTGGCCTCTGGCCCGCCCCGGATGGACGCGATCAACTTCAGTTCAGGACAAGCGTCCATGAGTTCGGCGGTGACTTGCTCATAGCCAACAATCAGGACGTCGTACCCCTGAAGTTCATTGGTCAGCTCCTCAGTGCTGACGATGCGGCCAAAACGGAGCATGCCGCCGGGCGTGATCTCCACAGCCCCGTGCAGAATGTCCAATGCGTCGTCCGTCAGATCTGCGGTCAGCAGCACGCGCGTTTCCCGTTTGCCTGCCTGCGGTTGAGCGCCGGGTTCCGGCACAACGGGTGTTCCGCCCATTGCCATATCTGCCTGTTCCTCCTGCTGGTCGCGCTTGAATCCGCGCAAGCGAACGGCGGCTACCCCTTGAGGCCGCCCATGGTCAGGCCGCGCACCAGGTAGCGCTGGCCGAAGAGTGCAAAGAGAAAGGCGGGGATCATGCCGATCACGATGGAGCCGGCCGCGACACCAAAATCCTCCTGGGTTGGTGAAACGAGCGCCGCCGTGAAGAAGACCATCAGGGTGCGGGTTTCTTGCCGGGTCAGCACCAGGGCAATGAGCAGATCGTTCCAGGTGAATATGAAGACCAACAGCGCAACAACGAAGATTCCGCTCGCCATCAGGGGTAGGACAATACGGAATAGAGCCCCGACCTCCGACGCGCCGTCGACCATCGCTGCGTCCTGAATTTCCCGCGGGAAATCCTCGAAGAAGCCGAGCAATAGCCAGGCGGCGAACGGGATGAAGAAGAGCGCGTAGGCAATCACCATGCCGTGGTAGGTGTTGATGAGTTGGAGTTGCCGGAAGATGAGGAAGAAGGGGAGCACAATCGCCACGGCAGGGAGCATGCGCTGGGCGATGATCCAGCCTGGCAAGAAGTTGCCGCCGACCCGATACCGCGCTACGGCGTACGCGAGGGGAATCGACAGTACCAGGGTGACGAGTGTGTTGGCGAGGGCAATGAACACCGTGTTCTTGATGGCGCCGGCAACGTTGTAGGTCACGAACATTTTCTGGTAGTGCTCGAGCGTAGGTTGCTCGGGAATCCAGCGAGGAGGGATGGAGAAATACTCAACTGGCAATTTGACGGAGGTGATGGCGATCCAGATCGTGGGGAACAGGAAGAACCCAACCAGCAAGATGACTCCGGCGTAAAAGCCCAGAGTCTTGAGTAGCGCGGGCAGGGAGCGTCGGGGGGCGGGCGCTGGTGGCGTGAGTGGCACTGCAACAGCCATGTCAACTCTTCTCCCGGTTCATGGCGTCCAGGTAGAACTTGGAAACGATGATGAAGACAATGGCGACCACCCAGGCCATGGCGGCGGCGTACCCAATGCGGAAGAAACCGAGGCCGTTCTCGTAGATGTAATAGGACAGGGTCTTTGTGCTGGTGCCGGGGCCACCCTTGGTCATGATGAAAATCAGATCGAAAATCCGCACCAGGTCGATACCGCGCAGGAGGATCACGAGCACGATGATTGGCTTGAGCAGCGGCAAGGTGATGTCCAGTAGTTGTCGCCAACCCGTAGAGCCATCCACTTTGGCTGCATCGTAGATATCCTCGGGAATACTGGACAAACCGGCCAGGAATAGCAGCATCACGAAGGGTGACATGTGCCAGACATCGGTCAGCACGATGGCCGGTCGCGCCCAGTTGACGTCGCTCAACCAGCCGATATTGACGGTTTGTCCAGAGATACGGGACAGAATGTCGTTAACCGGCCCGTAGCGTGGCTCCAGTAGCAAGCGCCAGGCCATGCCGGCCGCCGCAGGGGACACCATGACGGGCGTTACCATCAGACTGACCGCCAACGCACGCCCCCGAAATGGGCGGTTCAGGTAGAGTGCGAGGCCGAGCCCAATCAGTAGTTGCAGGACAAGTGCGGGAATGGCGATGAGAAAGGTAACGATAATGGATGCGTGGAACTTCTCGTCGGTGAGCGCTTCGACGTAGTTCTGCATCCCGATGAACTTCGGCGCGCCTGGTCGCTGCAGTTGATAGTCGTGGAAGCTGATGTACAGCGCGTAGAGCGACATGAAGATGGTGCCGAAGAAGACGAAGAGCACCGCAGGCGCTGCGAAGAAGACAGGAGTCCAGTTCCGACCTGGCTTGAACTCCGACGCAGCAGCAGTCGCTGGCCGCGGGGCATTGCCTCCGGCCAGGCGTTCGGTATCCGTGCTATGAGCCACGGTCTATCGTCCTTCCCGTCAGGCGGCAGCCATCTGACGGGAGTGCCTGGTGCGAGCGGCATGCCGCTCGCACCAGGGTGGGGTTTGCGTGAAAAGACGTCTCAGGAGAGCGGGATGTACGTGATCCCGGCGTCCTTCATGGCGGTGTACGCGGTGTTCCAGGCCTCTGCCTGCGCCTCGCGGCCCATGCGGTCGGTGATTTCGTTCCACTCGGCCGCTACCTGGTTCATGGCGTCCTCCACCGACTTGCCACCGGTGACCGCCTCGCGCAACTGGTTGTTCAGGCTCGTGTAGTACTCGAACGCGTTGGGAACCTGGAGGTCCGGGAACCCAACCGTAATCGAATCCTCGATCGTGGTGACGAAGTCTGCTCCGTATTTTTCGGCAAACGCCGGATCTTGAATCGAGGAGAGGCGGTACGCATCGACGCCGGTGTTCGGGTCCAGAATCATGGCTGTGTGCACGTCTGGTTGCGAGTAGAACCAGGCGACGTAGGTGGCCGCTTCCTTGTTCGGTCCGTAGGTCGGAATCCCCAGTACCCAACCGGTACAAAGCGCATCGTGGCGGACCAGTTCACCGTTGACCATGAAGCCGGGAGTGACGGCGGTTCCGATCTTCCCGACAACCTTTGATTTGTTCGGATCCATGCTGGTGCGGAACGCCGAAGACCAGTTAATGGAGAGCGCCACATCACCCTGCGCGATGGCATTCTCGACTTCCTGGTAGCCGAATGTGTTGGAGCCAGGCGGATTGAAGGGTGCGAGATCGACGAGATTCTGTGCCGCCATGATGGCATTCGGCGTGTTGATGAGCGGGTTCATCTCCTCATCAAAATAAACTGCCCCGGAGGACGCCAACCGGTTCTCGAACCACCAGGAGGGCTCCAAATACCCCTCGGCCACACCGTAGCCAGTTCCGCCATCCGTGCGCCACGGGTTCTCCTGGAAGAACTTTGCCATCGCGAGGTACTGGTCGTACGTCTCGGGCACGGCCAGCGGGTAGCCGTTTTCAGACTCGAACTTGCTCTGCAAGTCCGCGTTCTCGAACGCATCCTTGTTGTAAAGCATCAAGTGGTGATCCCCGTCGAAGGGGACGGTCATGTGCTTGCCAGCCCACGTTGTGTAGAAGTTCTTGAATGCGGGCAGGATGTCGTCAAGCTGCGGATCCAGCTCGTATTGCGCCATCAGGTCGCCGATCGGGTCCAGGTGCGGAGCGTAGTCAGGCAACTGGTACGGGAGGAAGAATGCAACATCATATGATGTGCTGCCGCCCACATAGTCCTGCATGTTGCGGGCGTAGAGATCTGCCGCCGGCACCACTTCGATGCTCAACGTGACGCCGAGTTCCTGCTCGACCTGATCCTGGAACATGCGGAAGGCGTGCGCGTAATACTCAGCAATGGTGGCAATACGAATCGTGACGCCGCCAAAGTCCTTCCCGAGGCTGGCGGCTGAGCCAACTGCTGGCGTGGCGTCCTGCGCGAGCACCCCGGCCTTACCTGCAATGAGGCCGGCCGCTGCGCCTGCGGAGGCGCCCAGGAAACGCCGACGATTCAGAGGACGCGTGTGCGGAGAACGATCCACCGGTGGACTCCTTTGCCGAACGC
This sequence comes from Thermomicrobiales bacterium, assembly GCA_041390745.1. GTDB lineage: Bacteria > Chloroflexota > Chloroflexia > Thermomicrobiales > UBA6265 > JACCXM01. The sequence continues at coordinate 12,043 of JAWKPJ010000015.1, forward strand.
AGGAACGCGTGGCTGAGGGGAAACTTCCCGTATGGATACTCTAAGGTTGCACTCATGTGATGTCAACAGCATGTGATGGAATTTGGCGAAGGGTGAAAATACTTGCGCCTCTGCACTCGTCTGCAGTTTTCACAGGGGTTGTCGCCTGGACTCCGGCGGACGATGGGCCGGCGCCTCGCTCTGGTGATGCGACGCTCTGCAACCACACGTCTTGCAGGTAACTGGCGCTGTGGATTGTCGCCGCGAGCACCCGCGAAGCCTCCTGTTGATTCGCTTGAGCCGGCGCCAGCCAGGTACTGGCGGACCGCCTGCACGACCACGGGCCCTTCGCGGATATCCCTGACGGCAAACACGCCCGGCAGGCTGGTTTCGAATCGCGCGGCCGAGGGGGCGCGGGCAAACTGCCCGTCATCACGTCGCCCTCGCCGTCCAGGTCCACCACGTCCTGCAGCCAGTCGGTGTAGGGCGTCGCCCCAATCAGCACGAAGACGGCGCGCGTGGTGATTCATCGCATACAGCGATGAGCTTCCGGATTATGGTCCGCCTACCATCCCGGATCGCGCTCCACTGTCGCAGATGACGCGCCACGTGTTCGTTCTGAGTTGTCGTAGGCTGAGGTGTGAATCAGGCGAGCGGTGCTACGCGCTTCAAGAAGGGCGTATGTCAGAACGTGAAGCGAGGAGAGTGTCTGGGAGGAGCGGGTGCAACTGCTGACGACCACCGCTAACAATGCGATGTTGACCTACGTTGAGCAGGGGAGCGGGGAGCCGGTCATCTTTGTGCACGGCAGCACGGGGGATTATCGCGGGTGGCTCGAACACGTAGCGCTGGCTGCCGACCGGTACCACGCCATAGCCTACAGCCGGCGCGCCCATTTCCCGAATGCCTGGCCTGCTGACTACGTCGCCTGTACACCGGAGGTCCACGCCAGAGATCTCGCTGCGCTCATTTTGGCCCTGGGGTATGGACCTGTGCACCTTGTCGGTCACTCTTATGGAGCCTTGATCTCGCTGGTCCTCGCCGCCCGACATCCCGAGTTGGTGCGGACGCTGGTGCTTGGCGAGCCGCCGCTGTTTTCCTGGCTGGCGACCGCGCCAGCCGGCGACGCGCTGTATACAGCGTTCATGGCTGAGGCCTGGGCTCCCGCCCGGGGGAAGTGTGAGCAGGGCGATCTGAAGGCCGGGATGCGCATCTTCATTGACGGAGTGATTGGCGAGGGCGCCTTCGATCTCTGCCCGGCGCACATCCAGGCGGCAATCATGGCAAACGCCGCAGAAATGGCGGTGGAGCTGGCGACACCGCCGGACGCAGTTTTCTCCCGGCTGACACGGGAGGACGTCCAGGGGGTCATGGCGCCAACGCTGTTGCTAACCGGGGAGGAGAGCCCGGCGCTGTTCCGGGTGGTCATCAATGAGCTTGTGGCGACCATGCCTCACGCTGAGACACTGGTGATCCCTGGCGTCTCACATGATCTGGGAGATGCAGCGATCTTCAACGCGCCGGTCCTCGCGTTTCTCGCCAAACACGGGTAGCCGTTCCACCCGGAAAACGCTCCTGCACCGGCAGGCCACCGGCGCGTCGCGTGGTGGGCCGTGATATCGTTGCCCGTCTGTCACAGTCAGTGGTCGCTACCGCATCAGCATGTCCGGATCTGCCCGTGGAAACTGATTTCTCCCCCGAACTCACCATGCCGCCGCCCGGCCTGGCCAGCCCCGGGCGAAGCGCATCCCGCGAAAGCGCAATCCGCGTGTTGCCCGCGAACGTGGCCGCCGGGATCGCGGCCGGTGAGACGATCGAGCGGCCGGCCTCTGTCGTCAAGGAACTGATTGAGAACGCGCTCGATGCGGGCGCGCGGTCGGTGCGCATTGATGTGCGGGGCGGCGGGCTGGAGTTGATCCGCGTTGGGGATGACGGCCACGGCATCCGGGCGGCGGATCTGTGGCTGGCCTGCCAGCGTCATGCGACCAGCAAGTACCCCGGCGGCGGCCTTGCTTCCGTGCGCACCCTCGGGTTCCGGGGCGAGGCGCTGCCCAGTATCGCGGCGGTAGCCGAGCTCGATATCGTGTCCGCCACACGCGGGGGCGCGGTCGGCGGTTGGCGGCTGACCTTGCGGGGTGGCCATGTGCTGCGCGATGAGCCGGCGGCACGGACTCCCGGCACAACGGTGACCGCGCGTGGGCTTTTCGCCGACCTCCCGGCCCGGCGGGCCGCGTTTGCCGGAAGTCACCATCGCGGCGAGATGTCCCAGATCGGCGCGGTGGTGCGGCGGTTGGCGCTGGCGGCGCCGGAGGTGCGTTTCAGCCTGTACAGCGATGACCGGCTGGTGCTGCAGTCGACCGGCTCCGGCGATCTCCTCTCGGCTATCGCCGAGACGCACGGGCCGGCGCTCCTGCCGGCGCTGCTGCCGCTGGGTCCGGTGGAGATCGGCGGCGCCCGCATCCACGGGGTGATGAGCGGCGGGGAGGTGACGCGCGCCGGGCGGAGCAGCGTCACGTTGCTCGTCAACGGCCGCCCGGTGTTTGGGCGCGGGTTACAGCCGGTGTTGGAAGGGGCATACCGGCCGCTGTTGCCGCGCGGACGGCACCCGGTTCTGGTCTTTGTCGTCGAGGTCGACCCCCGGTGCGTGGATGTCAATGTCCACCCGGCCAAGCTGGAAGTGCGGCTGCGCGGTGAGCGCGAAATCGCTCAGGCCATGGCGGATCTGGTGCGCGACGCGCTGGGCCGGCGGCCACTGGCGCTACGCTGGGAGCCGCTGTCCGGCGCAGCCGCCCTGGCGAAAGAATCGGAGCGGGCGCTGGCAGAAGAACCCGCCGCCTGGGACGCCGCCGCCCCGATCCTGACGCCGGGCCTGCCGCCGCTCCGTCTGCTGGGGCAACTCGGGGCGAGGCTGCTGCTGTTGGAGGGCGACGCCGGTCTCTACCTGGTCGATCAGCACCGCGCCCACGAGCGCATCCTCTACGAGCGGATGCGGGCCGCGCACGCGGTGACGGACCGTGAACGCCGGGCCGAGCACGCCCCGCCGTTGTCAGAGCCGCTGCTGGTTGAGTTGGGCACGGCGCGGGCTGCGGCGCTGACGCGCCGTCTGCCGGAACTGGCGCAACTCGGCTTTGCCCTGGAGGAGTTCGGGGGGCGCGCTTTCCTGCTGCGCGCGGCCCCGGTGCTGCCGGGCGTCCTGCCGGGCGGTGCGCTCGATGACCTGGCGGACCCGGACATGCTCACCGACGCGCTGCTCCTGGCCGCTGGCGAGGCCGAGGCGGGCGATGGCGAAACGTGGCAAGAGCGCCTGCTGGTTCGCCTCTCCTGCCGCACCGCCGTGCGCCGGGGCCGCCCGCTCGCCTGGCCGCTGATGCGCGCTCTGATCGAGGGATTGGGACACACAGACACCCCTGCGGTCTGCCCGCACGGCTCGCCGCTCCTCATGCATGTTGATGAAAAGGCGCTTGAGCGGCAATTCGGGTGGGGGTAGGGGACTCAGGGGCCTTCCGCAGCGGCGACCTGCGCGATACTCCCGCGTGGTCTCCCGGTTGCGCAGCAACAGGCGCTGGCTCTGGAACCGCGCGGCGCCACGCCGCTGGCCAGCCTTCCGCCTGCGTGGTAGATCTCCCGGCTGGAGGCCAATCCGCGAGTATCATATTTGGCGAAAGTTCATGTGCTGGCGATCATGGTTCCATCCGGGACGGAACGCTGGCGACGGCTTGGGGTTAGGGGACGTGATCTATTCGTCGCCCGGGCCCTGAGTTTTGGCATTGATCGGTGTTTCTGTGTCCGTGAATCGTGACCTTTGTTCCCGCGAACTGGATCAATGTACCCCGTTCCTCGCGCACTGTCCCTTCCCTGCTATCCAGGTGGATCTTGACGGCCGCGTGACCTTCTGGAATCCGGCGGCTGAGGCGTTCTTCGGGTACCCCACGGTCGAAGTTGCCGGCCAGCACATCTCGGTGCTGGCGCCGGACGAGCCGGCCGGTGTGCCGCAGCAGTTCGTGGAACTGCTGCGCGCGGGGCAGGCCGTAGCAGGCTTCGAGACCGTCGGTCTCACCCGCGATGGCCGCTGCGTTCCTGTCGCGATGACCGTTTTCCCGATGCGGGATGCGGCGGGCCGCGTGGTGGGGAGCGGCATCATCGTGCAGGACATCACTGAGCGCAAGTTGGCGGAGCGCGCGCTGGTGGAGAGCGAACGCCAGTTTCGCGCCGCGTTCGATAGCGCGCCGGCGGCGATGTCGCTCATCGGACTGGATGGCCGGTTCATCCAGGTGAATCGCGCGACCAGCGCAATGCTCGGCTACACCGCGAGCGAAATGCGGGGGATGCCGGTTACCCGCGTGTTGCCGCCGGAGGACGCGCATCTCGATGTGGGTGCAGATCTCCTCCACCGGAGCGTCAACCCTGATGTGGATCCTGAACTGCCGCTTGTGCGGCGCGATGGCTCGGCCTGCTGGGTGCGCATGGCCGTGGCGGTCCTTGACGATGGCCAGGGCAAACCCGTGTGTTTCCTCACGCACGGGCAGGACCTGACCGAGCAGCGGGCCGCCAGGGAGCGGCTGGCGACAGCGCGCGCGCATTTGCACGACCTGCTCGACCGGGTCGGCAGCGCGTACATCGAAGTTAACCGGGATTGGCGCGTCGCTCAGTTGAACATGGCTGCCGAAGAGATCTTTGGCATCTCTCGCTCGCAAACGGCGAGGCGGCTCCTGCAGGACACCCTGGATCCGGCAATGCTGACAGATCTTGCCGGCATCCTGGAAAGCGCCATGCGGGAGCGGCAGCCGGTCCATGTCGCGGAGTATTACTTCCGGCCTCGCCAGATCTGGATCGCGTTGCACGTGGTCCCGACTGCGGAGGGGCTCGTTATTCATGCCCGAGACATTACCGAGCAGCGGAGCGTGGCCGACAGTCTGCGCGAGGCCGAGACGCGCTTCCAGGCGCTGGTGGAGAACCTGCCTGCCGGTGTCTATCTGCTGGGCCCCGGTACTTCCGACACCATCCTCTTTCTCAGCCCGCACTTCGAGGTGTTGACCGGGTATTCGCTGGAAAAGGGCAAGCCACACTTCCCGGAATGCGGTTGGCTTGGCCTGGTGCATCCTGATGACCGCGACCGCGTACAGGAAGCGTCGCTTGCTGCGATCAACGGCACGGGGCGCGTGTCGCTTGAGTATCGCCTCCGCACGGCCGACGGCGGCTATGTCTGGATCGAAAATTTCACGTCCATCATTCGAGACTCCACTGGCCAGATCGTCGCCTGGCTGGGCATCGTGATTGACGTAACCGGTCTGCGGGAGGCGCGCGATGCCATGGCTCGTCTGGCGGCCATCGTGGATTCGGCAGACGATGCCATCTACTCGCGGACGCTGGACGGCGTTATCACGAGCTGGAACGCGGGCGCGGAGCGCATCACCGGGTACCTGGCGGAAGAGGTTATTGGCCGGACCCTGATGGATGTGTTCCCCGAAGACGATATCCAGTTGCCGACTCTTGCCGACATCAGGCGCCGGTCCGGCAACTGGCGCTTCGACTCCCGAGTGCACCGCCGGGATGGCGAAACCGTTGATCTTGCGATGTCTGTTTCACGGCTCGTTGGTGCGGACGGCAGCGTGACCGGGGTCTCGGCAATTGCCCGGGATATCTCGGCCCGGTTGGCAGCTGAGCGCAAGGTGCGCGCTGCATTGGAGGCTGCGGAAGAAGGAGAGCGCACCAAGGCCCTGTTCCTGGCCATGATGAGCCATGAATTGCGTACACCTCTGCAGTCGGTGCTTGGCTACGCGGATCTCCTGCTGGCTGGCCACGATGGCGCTCTGAATGACCTGCAACGGGAGGACATCGGCTCCATCCACCAGGGCGCAAGCCGCATGGTCAGCCTGATCGAGAAGATGCTGGACCTCTCGCGCATGGAAGCGGGCCGGCTGGACATGAAGAGCGAGGTTGTGGATCTGGCGTCGGTCCTCGTCGCTGTGTCCGAGGCGGTCCGGCCACAGGCAGCCGCCAGCGGACTGGACTTCGTTCTGGAGACGCCGCAGGCGTTGCCGGAGGTACTGGGGGATGCGGACCGCGTGAGCCAGATTCTGCTGTGCATGGCTGGCAACGCGGTGAAATTCACCGACTTCGGGGAAGTGCGCATCAGTGCGGGGGGCCAGGGCGACTGGTTGGAGGTCAGGGTCGCAGATACCGGTCCCGGTATCGACGAGTGCGACATTGCGCATGTTTTCGACGCCTATCGCCATGGCGATGATCGGCTGAGCCGCCGCCACGGCGGCGCTGGGCTGGGCTGGCCATCGCCCAGCGGCTGGCCCGCCAGATGGAGGGCGACATCACGGTGGCCAGTGTCCCGGGCGAGGGGTCCACCTTTGCCCTGCGTCTGCCCACCGCCGAATTGTTGCGGCAGCGCTGGCGCACGACTGGCGACGCCGCTGCGCTTCCCGACCTGCCGGCTCCCTGATGGCCCCGGGCGCCTCGCCCGACGAGGAAGCAAACGCCACGCGGACGCGGTTCTTTCACTCAGGCATTGCGCGAGATGCACTACCTGCGGCACGACCGCAGGTGCCTTTGCGCCGGGGCAGTGATAGCATCGCTCCATACCGTTGCAAGCAGGCGTGGCGTTGCGCCGACAGGAGAAGACGATGCGTGCGGCAGTTCTGGTAGCGCCCGGTAAACTCGAGGTCCAGGAGATCCCTGATCTGGAGATCGGCCCGGGCGAAGTCCTGGTCAGGAATACGGTCTCGGGCATTTGCGGCAGCGATCTGCACCTGTACTCTGGCAGCCTGCCGGACGTCATGCCGCGCATCCTGGGCAAGGTCATGGGGCACGAACTCTGTGGCGAGATCGTGGCCGTGGGGCCAGGCGTCACGAACGTCAAGGTTGGAGACAGGGTGGCGGTCGAACCGCTGCTGGCGTGCGACCACTGTGTGGATTGCCTGGTCGGTGATTACCACCTCTGTCCGGAACTCCAGCACATCGGAATCGGCTGGAGTGGTGGATTTGGCGAGTACTCGAAAGCACCGGCAAAGAACGTCTTCCTGCTGCCGGACCATGTCTCGTACGAGGATGCGTCGCTGCTGGATGTGCTCGCCGTTGGTGTCCACGCGATCAATGTGATGGGCATCCATATGGGGAGCACCGTGCTCGTCTTCGGGGGCGGCGCTATCGGCATCGCCACAGCACAGGCCGCGAAGTGGGCGGGCGCATCGCTGGTGGCGCTGGCGAGCCGGAGCAAGCTGGGCCGCGAGTTTGCGTTGGAGACCGGCATTGACGTGGCTATCGACACCTCCAGGGAGGACGTGAACGCGCGCATGCGCGAGCTCACCAACGGCCGCGGCCCGGATGTCGTCTTCGACGCGGTGGGCGGCTCGCAGCACTACGTTCAACAGGGGCTGGAGATTGCCCGGCGCGGCGGCAAGATCGGGGTGCTCGGGGTCTTTCCGCAGCAGCCCGTGATGCTGACCCCCGGGTTCCTCATCAATGAACTTTCAATCGTTTCCTGCTTCAGTTATGCCAAATGGGGCGGCGTGCCCGAGTTCCAGATTGCGCTCGACGGCCTGGCCTCCGGCGCCTTCGCCGGGCGCGGCTTTATCTCGGAGCGCTTCCCGCTGGACGACATCGCCACGGCCTTCGAGACGGCGGAACACAAGCACGGCAAGGACGCCATCAAGGTTTCCATCGTTCACTCGCTGAACTAGGCAGCGAAGCCTCGCTGCCCGTTCTTTGCCCTGGACTCAGGACGAGGGGGCGGCGAACAGCGCGAGCGCAACTGGCCCGCCTTTCCCGGAGGCGCGGTCAGCGACAATCAACAGCCTGTCCACCCGGCGGCTCGCCCGGCACACGAGGCGAGTGGCCGGGCTCTTCAGGAGGTCAACGATGCCTCAATTGTTCGGTCGTCATTTCTCTCGCGAAGAGCTTCTTCGCCGTGTTGGCCGGCTGGACCAGGTTGCCGGGGTGCAACTGGTGGAACGCGCCGACGGGACGGAGCGCGGCGTGCGCGTGCTGGAGTTCCGCACCGGGAGTGGCTTCGAGTTCGATGTTATTGTGGACCGCGCCATGGACATTGGCCGCTGCGAGCACCAGGGCCGGGCGTTGGGCTGGCAGAGTGCGACGGGGTTCAGCGGCCCGTGGTATTTCGAGCCGGAGAACCTGGGCTGGTTGCGCGGCTTCGGCGGCGGGCTGGTGACGACGTGCGGCATGGAGCACGCGCTCTTCATGGCGGAGGACACGGCCGAGCATCACCACTATCCAGCCAAGACCACGGAGTCTTATGGCTTGCACGGCCGCGTTTCCTACACGCCCGCCCGGCTCACCGGCTACGGCGTGCATTGGGATGGGGACGACGCCACGCTCTGGGCGGAAGGGGAAATCCAGCAGGCAGCAGTGTTCGGAGAGAACCTCCTGCTGAAGCGGCGGGTGGAGGCGAACGTCGGGGAAAACCGGCTGCGCATCCACGATGAGGTCACGAACGCTGGCTGGAACCCGACGCCGCACATGTACCTGTATCACGTCAACGTTGGTTTTCCGGCCCTGGATGACGGCGCGGAACTCCTCATTCCGGCCAGCAACCCCGCGCCACGCGGGAGCCATGACGTGGCGGGGTATCGCACCTTCCACGGGCCGGCGGCGGGCTACGAAGAGCAGGTGACCGAACACGACGTGCACGCCGAGGCCGATGGCAGCGTACCGGTAGCCATTGCCAACCGGGCAGCCGGTTTTGGCGCGTACGAGGTGTTCAACAAGACCCAGTTGCCGCACCATTTCATCTGGCGCATGTTGGGGGAAGGGACGTACGTGGTTGGCATTGAGCCAAGCACGAACCGGACCTCCGGCCGGTTGCCGGCGCGGGAGTCGGGAGATCTGATCATTCTCATGCCCGGCGGGTCGCGGACCTACGACCTGGAACTCGGCGCGTTGATCGACAATGACGCGATTGAGGCGTTCGCCGCGCGGGTGAACGCCATCGGCTAGCACGCGCCGGCGCGTGCCCAACCGGGCGAGGCAAGCGGCTTTGGCTCGCAAGGTCGGGGCGCGCTGGGCGTGCCCAATTGGCGACGCATCACAAGGAGGAAGCAGCGTGGATCTCGGGCTGAAAGGTAAGGCGTTTGTGGTGGGTGGCGGCAGCAAGGGACTGGGCCGCGGCACTGCGAATGCGCTGGTGGCAGAGGGCGCCCGGGTGCTGCTCCTCTCGCGTGACCAGGAGAGCATCGACCGCGCGATTGCGGAATTGGGCGACGCTGCGGTTGGCGTGACCGGCGACATGGCGGATCCTGGCACGGCTGCGAAAGTTGACGCGGCGGTGGCCGAGCACTTCGGCGGCAAGCTGGATGGCGTGGTCATCAACGCCGGTGGGCCGCCCGCTGGCAAGGCGCTCGATCTGACCGACGAGCAGTGGCTGGGCTCGTATCAACTGCTGATCGGCGGCCCGCTGCGCCTCCTGAAGCTGCTGGTTCCCCGGATCAATGACGGCGGCGCCATTCTCTTTATCACCTCCACCTCTGTGCGCCAGCCGGTGAACAATCTCGACACGTCCAACGTCCTGCGCCCTGGAGTAACAGCCCTCGCCAAGACCCTGGCGATCGAGCTGGCTCCGCGCATCCGGGTCAATTCGCTGGCGCCGGGCCGCATCAACACGGACCGGATCCGGTCGTTGGACAAGATTCGGGCGGAGGCTGTGGGCATCACACCCCAGGAAGCCGCCGCAGAGTCGAGCAAGGCGATCCCCTTCGGCCGCTACGGCGAGCCGAGCGAGTTTGGCGCCTTTGCCGCGTTTCTGCTTTCTCCAGCCGCCTCGTACGTCTCGGGTCTGGCGGCCCATGCGGACGGCGCCATGACAACGGCACTGCCGTAGCGTGTGGTCCAGGTTCGCCGGGGCAGGTTGCGGCCTGCCACCTCCAGCGAACCTGGACCTTCAGCCCTTGCCATCGCACCTGGCGACCACATACGCTTTCACGCGCACACTGACCCGCCAACCGTCCGCACGTGCATCCCCCGCGCCGACCGCATTGGTCCCGCCCAAAGGAGACTGCACGTTGCGACGCTCACTGCTTGTTGCGGCCCTGTTTCTGACTGCTACCGGCGTTTCGGTTCCCCATGTCTCGTACGCGCAGGACTCGCTCCAGCGTCCGGCGGCGATCCGCTCCGGGACCTGCGCCAGCATCGGTGATGCGGTGGCGCCCCTGGAGAATGTCGTCGCGCCAGGCGGTGACGAGGCAGGCCCGGAAGGCGCGACGCCCGTCGAGCAGTCGGTCAGCGTTGTCCCCCTGTTGCTGCCAGACCTCCTGGCGGGAGGATTCGTCGTCGTCGTCGACAAGTCCGTCGATGAGCCGGGCACGCTGGCGGCATGCGGGGTTATTGGCGGCGTGGTGTCCGAGGACGGCACACTGGCCGTCGGCGTCAACCCGATGGAAGGCTCGCGGCTCGATGGCGTGGCGTACTTTTCGCCCAAGCGGGACGATAGCGGCACCACGGTCACGCTGCTCCTGGTGGACAACCGCGCCGTTGAAGCCGCGACCGGCCCGGCCGGGCCGGTCGGCATGGCCGGCGAAGATGGCACGATCACCATTGGCGGGGTAACCGAGAGCACGGATTCAGTAACCATGGTCGAGGATGGCTCCGGCCCGGCGCCATCAGAAGGCGCGGCCCCGGCGCCTGCGGCGAGCGTTGAAGATGCGGCAAGTGCAGACGGCAAGGGCAACAAGGGCGGCAAGGGCGGGAAGGGGAAGGGCGGCAAAGGGAACGCCGGGAACGACGGCGACGCCAACGCCTCCGGCTAGAGGCGCTGGCGCTCTCTGGCGCCGTTCCCGCTCCGGCTACAATCGCGCCATGTCGGTGATGGGCGGCGGCTGGCCGGGCCGGCCGCCGCGTTCGCCAGAAGGCATGGAGGACGAGCATGGCAGTCCTGGAGCACGTGGACTCCCGACCTGCAATTGACGAGTTGCGCCGCATCAGCGCCGAAGCACGCAAGCTGATCGTGCAAGCCATTCATCACGCCGGAGCCGGGCACCTGGGCGGGCCGCTGTCGGCGACAGATCTGCTGACCGCACTCTATTTCGACCAGATGCAGATTGACCCGGAGCGGCCAGACTGGGAAGCGCGGGACCGCTTCATCCTCAGCAAGGGGCACTCCTCCATCGCCCTGTACACCATCCTGGCGCTGCGTGGCTATTTCCCGGTCGAAGAGCTGAAAACGTTTGATGCCGCGCACTCCCGCTTGCAGGGGCACCCGGATATGCACGCGCTGCCGGGGCTGGAGATGTCCACCGGCTCACTGGGCCAGGGACTCTCCCCGGGCGCGGGCATGGCGCTTGGGGCGCGGTTGCGCGGTCTCGGGTTCCATACGTTCGTCATGCTGGGCGACGGGGAGATCCAGGAAGGGCAGATCTGGGAGGCGGCGTTCATGGCGGCCCGTTACCGGCTCGAGAACCTGATCGCCATCGTCGACTATAACGGCCTGCCCCAGTTTGGCTGGCCTGATCCCGGCGGCCACACCCGCGCCACCGGCTTCGATGATCCTGCCGGCAAGTTCCGGGCGTTCGGGTGGCACGTCATCGAGTGCGACGGCCACGACCATGAACAAATCCGGGAAGCGCTGGACGAGGCTCGGGCACACGAGGGGGAACCGACCTGCGTCGTGGCGCACACCATCAAGGGCAAGGGAGTCTCCTTCATGGAGGGCGACTATCTCTGGCATGCCAAACCCCCGACCGATCAGCACCTGGCCGACGCTGAGGCGGAGATCGACGAGGTGCTCTCGGCGCTCGCCGCGAAGGGAGGCCACGCATGAGCAGCGTAACGTATGCGACGCAGCGCGTGACTCCGCTGCCGTTTGCGGGCGCGGAGAAGGTGCAACTGCGCGATGTCTGGGGGCAGGCGCTGCTGGACATGGCGCGCGAGTTCCCGGAGTTGGTGGTGTTGGACGGCGACCTGGCCAACTCTACACGCGCGGACATTATCCAGGCGGAGATGCCGGAGCGCTTCTTCGAGATGGGCATTGCCGAGCAGAACATGGTCGGCGTCGCCGCAGGCATGGCGACGCTCGGGTTCGTGCCCTGGCTTTCGACCTTCGCGGCCTTCATGGCGAACCGCGCTACGGACCAGGTGCGGATCGTGGTGGCGCAGCCGCACCTGAACGTGAAGATGTGCGGGGCCTACTCCGGGATTCTCACCGGCAAGACCGGCAAAACGCACCAGAGCGTCGAGGATTTCGCCATCTTCCGCGCCATGCCGGGCGTGGTCACCATTGCCCCGGCCGACGCCGTGGAGCTGCGCTCGGCGATGCGGGTGATGCAGGAGACGCCGGGCCCGGTGTACTTGCGCGTGACGCGTGATCCATCGCCGACGGTTTTCCCGGCGGACTACCAGTTCGCAATCGGCGCTGGCGTGTTGCTGCGCGAGGGAGACGACATCGGCCTCATATCCACCGGCGTCCAGACGATCCGCGTGCTGGAAGCCGCCGAACTGCTGGCTGCCGACGGCATCTCGGCGAGTGTCCTGCACCTGCCGACGCTGAAACCGATTGATGCGGACGCCATCGTGGCCGTGGCTGAGCGCACGGGCCGGGTTCTCACCTCGGAGGATCACTCGATCATCGGGGGGCTGGGCAGCGCCGTCGCCGAAGTGCTTGGCCAGCGGCGGCCCACCCGGCTGCGCATTAACGGCCTGCGCGATGTCTACGGGGAATCCGCGCCGAACGACTACCTGCTCGACAAGTACGGTATCTCCGCGCAGCATGTCGCGGCTGAAGCGCGGGGGTTGATTGCCGCACGGTGATCCAGACAGCGAAAGGCCGGGGCACTCTTGCCCCGGCCTTTCGCTGTCTCGGAAGATGCGCCGGAAATACACCGCGCCAATCCCGTGTCTCGAGTGAGGCCGAAAGACGCGAGGGACAGGCCGGCAAGTCAGGCTTTGTGCACCCCGCTGTAGATTCTTCCCACATCGCTGAGGTTCGAGTTTCGAGGACCTCAATGTCTTCCCGGACCGAACCTACTGTACCTGGAGTGGCGCGAACAGCGACACTTCCGTGCCATCCGGATCATGCACCAGCGCGTAGCGCTGGCCCCAGAACGCATCCCACGGGGCCTTGTGTCCGTGGTAGCCCTGGGCAATGAGATTGGCGTACGCCGCATCGACGGCCTGCGGCGAGTCGCAGAGGAACGCCAGCCCCACACGGCCCGCGCCAGCTACCGGACGGAAGCTGGCGTCGAAGGACGCGATGACCTCCTCCGTGTCCCATCCAAGGCGCAAACCGCCGGGGAGTGTAACCTCGACGTGCCCTTCGCGGTCGGCGCTGGCCGGGATGTCGAGGCCCAGGGCGCGATAGAACGCCAGCGAGCGCGCCATGTCGCGGACGACGATGCCGATCATGTCCAGTTTGAGCTGCATTGACTGCCTCCAGGCGGTGCGAGTACCTGGGGAGAGACGATACCGGGTCAGGCAAGCGGCGTCTTGAACAAATCGGCCACAGCAGATTGGGGGTTGCCGGCAACGAGCGTGGTCGGGAGTTGCCCGGTGAGCGCGCGCAGTTCGCGCGTGAGGTGCGCCTGATCCGCATATCCTGCCGCCAGCGCCAGGCTGGCCAGCGAGCGCGGCGGACCGGCGCGACTCAGGAGCCAGAGCACGCGCTGCATACGGAGAATACGCTGGAGCGTCTTGGGGCCATACCCGACGTGCTCCTGGAAGCGGCGGCGCACCTGCCGCTCACTCACTCCGCTGCCGGCGATGAAGGCGGCGGCCGGTTGCCGGGGATACTGCGCTAACCAGAGGCACGCATCGGCAACCAGGCGGTCTTGAGGCGTTGCACGCGCAATCATCGTGCCCACCACTGACGATGCGCCATGCAGCGAGAGGGAATCGGTCGTGTCCAGCGCCAAACCCTGGGCAACAACACGCTGTGCGCGCGGCCAGAGATCCCGCAGCGGCACGGCGGAGTCGCGCAACTCCGAAGCGGCAACGCCCAGCAGCACGGCAGCGACGCCCGGCCTGAAACGCACGCCCAGGGTGACAATCCCTGGCGCCGTCGTGGCTGACGCCGGAACCGTCATCGGGCCTACCACAAGCGGCTCTCGGCCCGATTGCCAGATCAGATCGATGCAGCCGTCGGGCAGGATCGTCGTGCGACGAGGCTGCTCGGGGGAAGAGCTGTGCCAGAAGCAGGCGACATACTCGCGCATGCTGGCAGGCGGGGTGAACTCCGTGTAGGGCAGGGGAAGAAGATCAGGTGGCGTCATCAGCGCTGAGGGGGACGATCATGGCCTGACTGCTGCAATCATTTTGCCTTCGTACGCCTCCAGTGACAGGAAATTGAGATCTTCCGGGACGAGATCATCTGCCTTGCCTGCGAGGGGGCGCCAGGCACTTGTCGTCGTCTGGATCGCGGTAGAAGGCGAGATGGACCGTGGTGGCTTCCTGTAGACGCTTGAGAAAGGTTGCATGGTCCCGATTCGGAACCCTGGCGTACGTTCTGGTGATCGTGGGTTTGGCCGTAACCTCCTTCTGCTCGCTGACGATCCCCTGCGAGACAATCCCATCATAGACAGACCAGTGGTCAAAGAGCATCCTGGCCGGAAACGGTGTGGCGGGATCAGTGCTCGCACTCCGCAGACCGTATCGAAGACCAGTCGCATCCCTTACGTTCACGCACTGCCGCACCAACCTCAGTGCTTGCCGCGTCAATGTCCTCCCCCAGTGTATCCACGTGCCCGAAACATGTTCTCGCGTCGGCGCGAACCACTCGCATGACGCCACGGAGGGGTGCTGGCGGCGTGCTTCCTTCTCCGGGTCCGGCGACACGAGCCGAAGCACACCTTCTCCCGGTTGGACCTTGAGCGTCGCTCCATTTGCCACTCCTCATTCTTCGAGGAGGTCATCCGGAAGCGTGGCCTTCCTGTCATCAAGCAAGGAGAATGGCTCTGGTTCGTGTGCTGCTTTCGGGCCGGCCTTCGGGGGGGCCTTGACATGAAGTGCCGTACGACATATGCGTTTGTTATCCGGTGACGGGCTTTGCTTCTGAATCTGGAGACGACTCCCAGGGATCGAGCAGCAGCTTGACGCCGTCCTTCCTCTCGAACGCGCTGAACGCGTCCGCCCAGCCGGCGAGGGGATACGTGCCGGTGATGAGCGGCGCGGTGCGCACCTGGCCTTCACCCAGGAGGCGGAGCGCCGTACGCCAGGCCGAGGGCACCGTCGCGTTGCTTCCTGTCACGTTCAGCTCCTTCATGCAGACCAGGTCGAGATCCCAGGCTACCGGCTTCCCGAAGAGCCCGATCTGGGCGTACTGCCCGCCGCGCCGCACATGTTGCAGCAGGCCGAGCGCGGCCGGGCCCGCGCCGGAGCACTCGAAAACGATATCCGCGCCCCAGCCGCCGCTGAGACCCTGCACCACCGGCGCAGCGTCTTGCGCCGAAATGTCGACGACGGCGGCAGCGCCCAGTTCGCGCGCCAGTTCCAGCCGGCGGTGATCAGCAGCGGCGCCGAGCACGATGACCGCTGCGCCAGCCGCGCGGGCAACCTGGAGCGTGAGCAGCCCGATGGCGCCTGGCCCGCTGACCACTGCGACATCTCCGGCGGTGACCTTCGGCAGTTCCAGTGCGCCGTGCACCACGCACGCCAGTGGCTCGGTGAGCGCAGCTTCCTGGAACGCCAGGTTTGCCGGGAGCACATGGATGTTGCGCTCCGGCGCCAGTACGTAGCGGGCAAAACCGCCATCCACGCCGGAGCCGATTGAACGGCGCTCCGGGCAGAGGTTCGGTTTGCCGGCGCGGCAGAAACGGCACGTGCCGCAGAGGTGGAAGTAGGTTTCGGTCGTGATGCGGTCACCCGGGACCACCCGGGTGACGCCCTCACCGACGGCAGCGACCTCGCCAGCCAATTCGTGCCCCAGCGTGACCGGTGGTTGTGTTGGGTACTCATCGTGAAAGATATGCAGATCGGTGCCGCAGATGCCGGCCGCGCGCACAGCCATGAGCACCTGGCCTGGTCCCGGCTGTGGCTGCGCGACGTCGCGCAGCCCAACGTTGCCCTCGCCCCGCGCGAGCTTGGCGACTGATTGCATCATCGTGGTGTCCTTTCGCCCGATGCGACAAAAACAGCTACTCTCGGCCAATCGGCTCCGCGAAAGTCACGGCGTGTGTGGCGGCATCTTCCTCAATGAAGCGAATCAACCCTTCCCCTTCAGCGGCAAGATCACGCTTTGTGCCGGGCGGCAGCGGCCTGAACGGCGTGATTGTGAGCGTGGCGTCCCGCCGCCTGCGGTCGCTGCGCCATGTGCCTGCCACGACGCCATCGACCAGGATGCTCGGCAGCAGGCGCAGATTCCCCTTCTGGTAGACGATCCCGCGGTGATCATCGGCAATGATTCGCGTGCGGTCGCCATGCGAGAGCAACAGGTTATCGAAGTCCGGGAGAAAGCGGACCGGGGCCGGGGTGTCGGCCGGGGGACGCGGGGCATCAGGGAGATCGAAATACGTCTTGCCGCGCTCGTCCCTGAATGTCAAAAGTCCGGGGCGCAGCGTCTCGAACGTGGGCTTCAGCCCGGGCATGCCCAGCCATGTCTGGGCGTCTGCCACCGTTGCGGGCCCGAAGGCCGCGAGGTAGCGCCGGATCAGATCCTGCAATGCGTGCTCGGGAGGCTGCGCGGGGCCGATCCACTCATCAGCCAGTCCAAAGGGAGCGTTGGCGAGATAACCCCAGCGGTGAGCTGCGGGGATCATCACCAGAGGGAGCATCATGCGGACCGTGTAGCCCAGCGCCCGGTCATGCATGTCTGGAAACTGCGCCTGGAGCTGGCGGCGAATGTCGTTGAAGGGGAGAGGATTTCCTGCCAGAAGCGCTCGGGCCGCAGGCAGGACCTGCGCAATGTCCAGACCTTCGGACCGGGAGCCGAGAACGCCCAGGGCCCGGTCCAGCACCGGCTGAATAGCGGGGCGGTACGCGCGGTAATCGGCGGCGCTGAAGAGGTGAATAGTGCCGCGCATGAGCGTGGCGCGCACCAGTTGCCGCTCTTCAACCGCCTGAATCATTTCCCCGCGCCGGCCAGCCTGCAGGCGGGACCAGAGCCCAATGAACGGTGGACGGGCCTCCTGGGCCTGCATCCCGATCAGTTGTTCGACCGCTGCGACCGGCGTCATGGCAGCCCGCTCCAGCAGGAGTTGGCGCGCCAGCGTGGCGCGGTTCAGCTCGCGCTGGGTGATGACGGCGTCAGTTCTTGCCATCAGGGTCCGTGGGCGCGGTCAGCATGCGACTGCGCCGCGCCGCCGCCGTGGGGAAAAGCGCAATCACCCGGTCGTCGCCACCGGGACTGGCGTCAGGCGCTTCGCCCAATGCTGACACCGCGCCAGGCTCGGGTGTTCCGTTGGTCTGGGCTGGCGCAATTGCCACGGGTTCAGGGATATCCACCGCAGCCACGGTGGGCGCTGCGGCTTCCGGTTCCGCACGAGCGGGTTCTTCCCGCCTCGCTGGATTTGGCAGCGAGGCAAATCCCCGTGCGCACCGCTCGTCGCGACGGGCTCCGGGTTCTCCGGTCCTGCTGCTGCCTCGTCGTCGGCGATCGCCAGTGAAGCGGCGGCTGTGCCGACTGAGTGCGCCTCGTCGGCGGACGGCACGACGTCCGGCTCACGCTCGGCCGCCGTCAGGCTCTCGGCTGCAGAGGGAGGCGGCGGGGCCGGTGCGACTCGCTGCCGCGCCGGCAACACGCGGCGTCGGACGGTCGTGGCTGTGGTTGCAGGCGATCCGGTTGGAGGCGTCGAGGCCACGGCGGCGGGAGCGGCCTCGGCGTCTGCCGGTATCGGCCTGGTGGGCGCAACGCGCCGGCGCCGTGGCAGGGGGTGCTGCCGCCGGTAGAGCAGATCCCAGCCAAAAAGGCCGAGGAGCGCCACGGTCGCCATTGCAGCAACCAGGTACGCGCCAGTCTTGTCCGCAAGTCCGGCCGAGATTCCGCCGAGCGTTGCCAGCAGCAGCACGGCGCCCACACAGAGAAACCCCTGGCCAAGGGCGGAGCGTTCCCCGGCGAGGGCACGAGCGTACGCCCCATCCTCCGGATGCGCCGCGCGAGACTTGCGAGACCAGCGCGGCGCGACCAGACAGAGCAGGGCCAGGCCGGTCAACAGAGCCAGCGCGCTCAGCCCAAGCCCGGTGACGACAAAATCCACAGGCGCTCCTCTTGCCAGATCTCGGCGGCTTGCGGGAGCCGGCCCGGGTGCGGAGAGTGTGCGCGCCATTCTACGAGGATGCGCGGCTGGCGTCCGCTTCTGCCATCACATGGGTACTGCCAGGGGATACGAAAACGGGATCCGCTCGCTCAAGCGGATCCCGTTCTGGCTTCGCAGATTGCGTGGTGGAGAGTCCGACACCCTCGCCACGCGGGTGCGATAGCGCTGCCTAGCGGCGGCGCAGGCCGAAGGAAGCAGCCGCCGCGCCAGCAGCGGAGACCAGGGCGAAGATCGCCGAGGCATCCACGCCGCCGACACCCGTTGCCGGGAGGGCAACGACTTCCTCATAGACTGGCTCTTCGTAGACCGGCTCTTCGTACACCGGCTCCGGGGCCCACGGCGCGCAGGCGGTGTCGCCCACCGTGATGGCGTTTCCGACATTGCCGCCGGAGTTGATGTTCTCCATGCTGATCGCGCCGCCATTGGCCGAAGCCGTGGCCACGCCGCCGTTGCCGGAGGATCCGGTGTTCACACCTTCGCCGCCACCGCTGGTGGTAGCCAGGTTGTTGCTGCCGCCGCTCGCATCCGAGATGCTGGTGCCGGCATTGGCCGAAATGTCAATGACTGTCTCGTTGGTGACTGTGCCACCGGAGATCATCACGGCCGGGGCCGGATCACCATTGGCATCAACACACTGCGCCGAGGCGCCTGGCGAAGCCAGCAGGCTGCCGCCCACCAGCGAAAGCGTCACCGCAGAACCGAGTGCAATTCGCGAAAGCTTCACGTGGACCCTACCTCCCCACTCCGTCGCCGGTCCGGCCGACGAACAATCCGCGCCCCCTAGTGGTGCGCGACCAACCCCGGAACTTCCGGGAGACCGCTAGCACCAGGCTCGTCGGACGCAACCCGGATACGGTCCGACGGAACCCATCCGAGTTGAATACGCACGAGCACCGGTTCCGGTTTCGCACCTCCGGATATCGTCGGGCGCGGGTACCCGGTTCCGGTAGAGCGCACTCCGGTTGCCCGGAGCTACCGCCGCGGCAGGACGGCCCGACCGCCCCCCGACATTCCGTTGCGCGGGCTTGCCGAAGCCATGCCCACACCCGGAGCGCCGAGTCTACGGTAGCAACCACGGAAGGCAATCGCAAATCCGTGATAAAGCCAATGGTCCCATCCAACGTAGAGTGTGGCGATGCCATGAATGAAAGGTTTGCTACAGAGCGGATTCGTTCATCTTCATGCCTTGCGTGAAGGCGACGCGGCGCACAGGGGTTGACAACCTCCAGGATGATCGTATATCGTGTACGTACAGTCCCGAGGGGCCCGGTGAACACCGGTCTTCCCACCAGAGGCGGCAAGCAAAGACCAGCGGATCGCGGGGTACGTTGGTTGGAGACGCCGCCGGACGGGATCGGACGGCAAAACCACATCCGTTGCGGGGCGTTGATGTGGTGGAGCTTCTGATCGCGGGGAGGCTGTTGCGAACTGACTCGTCGGGGCTGTTTTCGTGTGCCCGGCTTGCTGGCCAGGAACGGCAACACCATCTGCCACCGGCAGGAAGAGTGAACTGGATTCCCTGTGCGATAGTTGCGCGGTGTAATTCGTTGCCTGGCGCACCACTGCGTCGTGAGCCGGCAGCAGCAGGGGAGCAGTGGGAGAACCATGGCCGCAGACGGCAGCTACACCGTGGTGGTGACATCGGATCGGTACGGCAACGAAACCTTTGGTCTCGAACTCGAAAAGGAGATCATCGCGGCGGTCACAGACCTCGATGTCTCACTCGTCAGCCGGACTGGGGTGACGGAAGACGCCCTGATTGAGGCGGCGAAGGGCGCCGATGCGCTGCTGGTCAGCACGCGGGAGGCTATTACCCGCCGCGTGCTGGAGAACGCCCCGAGCGTGAAGGTGATTGCGCGATACGGGGTGGGGCTGGACAACGTGGACCTTGACGCTGCCACCGATGTGGGCATCGTCGTCACCCATTACCCTGGCTATTGCACCGCTGAAGTGGCGGACCACGCGCTCGCCATGATCCTGGCGCTCAACCGGCGGATCGTGGAGCAGGACCGCTCGCTGCGGGAAGGCGCCTGGGTCAAGCACGGCCCGGCCACGCGCACTATCCTGCGTGGCCCCATTCAGCCGTTGCGCGAGCAAACCGTTGGCATCATCGGGTTTGGCCGCATTGGCGCGTCGGTCGCCGCCCGCTTGAAGCCGTTCGGGGTCGCCTTGATGGTTGCAGACCCCTACGCTGACCCGGAAGCCATCCGGGCAGCGGGTGCAGAGCCGGTCTCGCTGGACGACCTCATGGCGCGGGCGGACATCGTTACCATTCACTGCCCGCTGACGCCGGAAACGCGTGGCCTGATTGACGCCGAGAAGATTGCGCTGATGAAGCCGACCGCAGTGATTGTGAACACGGCGCGCGGCCCGATCATCGATCTGAAGGCCCTGGCGGCCGCACTCGAGGCGGGGCAGATCGCTGGCGCCGCGCTCGATGTGGTCGATCCGGAACCACTGCCTGCCGACGCGCCTTTCTACCAGATGCCGAACGTCATCCTGACGCCACACTCGGCGTACTACTCCGAGCGCTCGGCCGAGGTGGTGCGCCGGGAAACGTTGCACGAGGCGTTGCAGGTGCTGCGCGGCAAGCGCCCGCAAACGGTGGCCAATCCCGGCGTGCTCGAGAAGGTGACGCTGGAGGCGGCAAGCTAGCGCGCTATCTGTCAGGAGACTGTGTGTTTCGCCGTCGCCGCACAACGCAGGAAGCTGCGCCAGCGCCTTCCCCACCGGGGGAGGTGCTGGTTGCCGATGGCGACATTGCGGTGCAGGAGGCCTCAGCCCCTGAGCGCTTGCCACCCGTTTCGCCAGAGGCGCTTGAGGACGAAGCGCTGGTTCGCCGGGCGCAGGCCGGGGATCTGGACGCCTTCAACCAGCTCGTGGTGCGTCACGAGCGTCCCGTCTTCAATGTGGCGCTCCGCCTCCTGCGGGATGTCGGCCTGGCGGAGGACGCCACGCAGGATGCGTTTGTCCGGGCCTGGCAGAACATCGGCTCGTTCCAGACCGGCTCCTTTCGCTCCTGGCTCTACAAAATTGCCACCAATCGCGCCTACGACATGTTGCGCGCCTCGGCGCGGCGGCCGGCTGGGTCGCTGGAAGCGGAGATGGTGGAGATCGAACCGATCTGGAGCGCCGGAGGCGCCGGAGAGGAATCTCCCGACGCTCACGCGCTGCGGCGGGAGCTTTCGATCTACCTGGAGCGGGCGCTGATCTCCCTGCCGGATGATCAGCGGATGGTAGTCATGCTGGTCGACGTGCAGGGGCTGGATTACCACGAGGTGGCAGAGACGATGGGGATCGCACTGGGGACAGTCAAGTCCCGGCTCAGCCGGGCGCGGGCCAAGGTGCGCCAGGCGCTGGCGGACGACACACAGGCGCGGGAACTGTTCGAACGCTACCTCCGTTTAGAAGCCAACACGGATAGATTCGGGGCTCCGCCAGCGACGCCAACCACGGAATCACGCGATGCCTGACCATGCACCGGGCGACACGCCGGGACATCTTGATCTTGATGCGGTAAGCGCATTCATTGACTGCGACCTGCATGACGATGACTTCGCTGTCATCTCGATGCACCTGGCGCAGTGTCCCGAATGCGAGCGTGAAGTCCTGGAAGTGCGCACGACCGTTTTCCTGCTCAATACCTTGCCGCAGTACGAGCCACGACGCTCGTTCTGCCTGGGGCAGGAGCACGCGCGGGCCGCCCGGCGCCGGGCTGGGCAGCTTGCGCCGGCCAGGGATGCCGGCCTGCTGTCAGTAGCTGCCGCACCGGGTGCGCCGTCCGCGGCGGCGCCATCGCCGCGCTTCACCAGTTGGCTCCCCGGGCTGCAGGCGGCAGCCATGGTGGCTGGCGTCCTCCTGCTGCTGGTGACCGTCGGAGACTGGCGCAGCTTTTCGGGCGATCTTTCCCCACAGCAGCTCGCCGCGCCGACGGCCGCCGCCGGCTTGCTCGCCGAGGAAGCGCCGCTGGCTGCCCCCGCGCCCAACGCTGCCTTCATGCCCACCGAAGACCGTGAGCAACTGGTTACGACCTCCGATGGAACGAACCTGGCTGACAGCGCGTCTGAGGAAATGTCAGAGCGGAGCGTCAGTCGCTCAGCCATCGTTTCAACCGTCAGTACCGGCGCAGCAGCCGTGACGCAGCCGCTCGCGGGGGCGGAGCGCGCGCCGGCGAATGCGTCGAACGTGACGGCGGAGGATGCCGAGCCGGCAGCGAGTGGGCAGGCGCCAGGGCCGCGGCTGCGGCTGGTCCAGGTTGCCCTCATCGCGATTCTGGCCTGGCTGATTGTCACTATCGCGGGCCTGCGCTGGGTGCGGCGGCTGCGGTAGCCGCCACTGCCGGCCGGGGGCCTTCGGTACGACGGATTCGCTCTGACGTCATAGACATCTGCTGTGCATCACCTGGGTGCGCAGCCATGATCCGAGTACCTGGCGAAAGGAGCCCGAGCACCATGGTTCACCAGCAAATCTGGAATCGCCGGCAAGCCCTGTCTGGCCTGCGGGCAGGCGCAACTCTGGCCGTTGCCGGAGCGGCCATGCCGGCCCTGAGCAACGTGGCCATGGCCCAGGACGACGCCACTCCGGCGGCAGGGGCGGTTGGCGTGGCGACGGTCAGCGTCAGTGGCCACGGACAGGTGAATGTTGCGCCAGATACGGCGTCGGTCACCGTCGGCGTGGATATCATCAAGCCGACACTGACGGAGGCACAGTCCGAAGCGGCTGCCCAGGCGACGTCGGTGATTGAAGCGCTCAAGGGCGCGGGGATCGCTGCCGAGGATATCCAGACCAGCTTCTTCAGCGTCAACCTGTTGCGGGATTATTCCGAGAATGCCGACCCCAACCTGATCACCGGGTTCGAGGTCATCAACCAGCTCCAGGTGACCGTGCGCGCTACAGATACCCTGGGCGACCTGTTGGACGCTGCGGTGAACGCAGGTGCGAACAGCATCTATGGCGTGACGTTCTATGTGGATGACCAGACTGCCGCTGCCAGCGAGGCGCGCGTGATGGCGGTGGAAGATGCGCACACCAAGGCCGAGGAGCTGGCGACTGCCGCAGGCATGACCCTGGGGCCGGTCGTCGCGATTGCCGAAGGCGCCGTACCAGTGGTCTCCCCAATGTACGCCCGTGGCGGCGGCGGCATGGCCATGGAAGCAGCGGCCACGCCGGTTGAGGCTGGCTCGACCACGGTCGCCGTCGATGTCCAGGTTACGTACGAACTCCGGGGGTAGTCCACGCTCCTGACCACCAGTCCCTGCTCCTGGCATGCCGGGAGCAGGGACGTTCGCGCTTCTGACGCCTTTGTGTCTCGACACGACTGAGGCGCGGGAGAACTGGCCGGGGCGGTCAACTGATGGCGAAACGCTTGACGTTGCTGCTACCCCACCCGGGCCACGATGTCTTCGGCGAGCCGGGCAATGATGCCCTCCGGATACGGGTAGCCCAACCCCAGGATGAGGTGCGTCGCGCCAGCGTCAACCAGGGGCTGCAACGCTCTTGCGGTCGCAGGAAGATCATCGTAGTTGACGAAAACCTGCACGGAGTGTTCGATGTCCGCCGGGTCGCGGCCGGCAGCCGCGCAGTGCTCACGCAGCACGTTCTGCTTGTGCCGGAACATTTCCGCGTCGTGGCCCGTGAAGTTCCAGATGTTGGCGTGCTCGGCAACGACCCGCAGGGTGAGTTGCTCGCCGCTGCCGCCAATGACGATGGGCGGGTACGGCTTCTGGACCGGCCTGGGATTCAGCCGCGCCTCGTGAAGCTGGTAATAGCGGCCCTCGTAGTTGGCCAGGTCTTGCGTCCAGAGGAGGCGCGTGAGGGCGCACGCCTCGCCGAGGCGGCGAATACGCTCACCTGGCGCGTACAGCGGGAGCCCCATGCTCTGGTGTTCATAGTCGTTCCAGCCAGCGCCTACGCCGAAATCGAGTCGCCCACCGGAAATGACATCGACCGTCGCGGCCATGTGGGCGTGTACGGCCGGGTGCCGGTAGGTGTTGCCCGCTACCATCAGGCCCAGGCGTAGCCGTTCCGTTTCGGCGGCCAGCGCCGAGAGCGTGGTCCAGCCCTCATAGCAGGGGCCATCCAGATCTCCCTGGATGGGGTTGAAGTGATCGAACAACCAGGCGTGTTCAAATGTGGGGTCGGCGTCGGCCTCACGCCAGACGCGGCGCATGGCCTCGTAGGTTGTGTGCATGGGGGCGGTCTTGATGCCCCAGCGCAAGTGAGCCATTTCCCGGGTGTCCTTCCTCCCGATCAAGAAGATGGCGGAATGGTCTCACAGGGCGCCGGCAGCAGTGCAATGGGCGCCCCAGGTTACTCCTGCCCGGTCGTGTGGGGATGCATGCCCGCCCTTGGCAGACCCGGAGCTTCGCCTGGCCGCTGTCCGGCCCGCTCACTGCGTACTGGCGTTCACAACGCGGCGCGAAGCGATAGTGACGGGAGTTGGTACTGCCGGGAGTGCCCATTCACCTGCGAAGGTGGCGGCAATTGCCACCACGGCGGCCGCAGCGAGCACACCCGAGGCGAGGAGCGGCGCCCGGCCGCTCAGGGCGCTCGTCAGCAGTGCCACGCCTTCCGTCCCGGGAGTGCGCTCTGCGATCGAGACCATATTCGATTCCAGGTGTTTCCACACGCCGAGGAGGGCGCCTCCAGCAGTCGCCGCCATCAGAAGTCGCAGACCCAGGATGCTTGCACGCTCCGGGCGCCTCCAGGCCAGCGCGAGGGAGGCAAGCCCGGCCAGGCAAAGCACGAATGGAATCAGTTGGGCTGGCTCTTCGTAGTGCTGGGCTGCCAGCATTTCCAGGATTGTGCCTCCAAACATGGCGGCAGCCAGGCCGTAGAGAAAGCGGGTGAGTCTGGAAAGGCGAAGTTGGTCGTCGGTCATGGTGTTACCTGCCCTGGGTTGAATTCACGAATGCAGGGGCGGAGCCGTGGGCCGGTCCTGGACAACAGGACCGGCCGGTGGCAAGGCCCGCCAGCCCACCACCGCCGCTGCCTGTTCGCGGTTTCAGGACGTCAGTCCCTCGCTCGTCGTCACGGGAACGCTTGCGCTCTGGTCGTTGGTCTCGGGAGCGCCTGGCGCAGCCGGGAGCGCGTTCGGCGTTCCGTTCTCCCCGCGACCCGGCCACTGCTTGTCGCCGCGCTCGCTGCCAAACCCTGGGCCACCGTGTCCGCGGTCGCCACCTCGGCCCTGGAACCGGGCGTGCCCGCCCGGGCCACCGAAACCGGTCATCAGCGGTGCGTCAGAAACCTGGATGACCGCTTTGGCCGCGGCGGCTCGCTCTTCGTCGATGTCACCGGCCGCCAACCTGGCGTCGATCGCCTGCGTGAGGGCGGCGCGGATCGCCGCATCCACGGCGGCTTCATCGTTCCCCAGCTCACTGGCCAGCGCGGCCACGAATTCGTCGTAGGCCTGGGCGCGCTCCGCCGCGAATTCAGCTCGGGGATCCGGCTGAGCCGCCTGTGACACTGCTGGCGGAGTGGTTGCGTCCTGCGCGAAGGCGCCGGCGGAGCCGCCAAGCAGGATGCCAACGCCAAGGGCGCTTGCGCCAAGGGTGGACAACATGTTTCGTCGGTTCATGATTTCTCCTTGCCCGGATTGGGCCAATCGTGAATGGGCCGCTGTGCGCGGCGAATCCGCTGAGTGAGCATTCCCGGCGTTGCCGGGAGGTCGTTTCTGCTCGCTCTTCACGATAAGGAGCAAACCTGAAAGCTGGCTGGGAACGCGCTGCGAGTTCGCAGGGAACAGCACGCGGGCGCGGATTGTGCAGGTTAGAACACAACCCCGGCCTGCAGAATGACGTTGTGGTACGGGGTGCACTCGCCCGTGCGTACGACCGCGCGGGCGCGCGACGAGCGCTGCTTGAACTCCTCGTGCGGGCATTCCGTGACCGGAACGCCGGGGAAGAGATCTGTCACGGTGGGCAGGAAGGCCTCGCTGGCGATCACGATGTGCTCTACCTGAACCTCAGCAGCGATGGCGGCCAGCACCTCCGCGAAGCCTGGCACGCCACAGCGCACCGCGAGGTCGATGACTGGCACACCCGGCGGGATGGGGAGCCCCGCATCCGCCACGACGAGCAGATCGGTGTGCCCCAGGCTGGCGATCACGTTTGAGAGAGCGGCGTTCAGGATGCCCTGCTTTTTCACGAGTTCGCCTCCTCCGCATCTCCGTAGCCGAAGAAGCGGTCAAATATGCGATGCCGCCAGACCCAGCGCAGGAGCAACGTCCAGATGGCGATTACCAGCAGCACGATGGCGTAGTCCATGGCGCCAATGCCGCGCATCCCGAAGAAGCGCCGCAACAGTGGCACAAACATGATCAGCGCATAGAGCGGGGCCACGGCCAGCGAGAGGAGGGCCGGCCGGATTTCCCCGTCATACTCCTCGACGACAGCAAACCAGCGCGTGGGTGGCGAGGCAAAAAGCACCAGAACCAGCCCGCCCAGTACGAGCACGTGCGTGGCGGCCTCGCGGCTGACGTAGTCGCTGAAGGGGAGGTTGGTGGCTGCCGCCACGCCGCCCTGCCGCAGGGCCGGAAGGTCGATGTCGTACAGCACGTAAACGGCGAGATAGACCGCGAAGGCTGCGAGCGCCAGGAGCGTGGAGGCGGGCAGGACGAAGCGCAACAAGCGGCGTGGCAGACTGCGTGGCGGAGGGCCAGGCGGCGTCCAGAGGGCGATGCCGAAGGTCGGGATGCCCACGGTGAGGAGCGTCAGCAGCGAAATCTGGCCGGGGGACAGCGGGAACCCGGCCTGCACCATCAACACGCCCAGGATCAACAGCGCCACGGCAAAGACCCGGGAGAGAAAGAGCTCCAGGATGCGGCAGAGGCTGCGCCGGATGCGCTGCCCTTCGAGGAAGGCGGCGGGGAGCGCGCCAAAGGAATCGCGCAGCAACACGATATCCGCCACGTCCCGCGTCGCCTGACTGCCACTCTGCATGGCGATGCCCAGGTTGGCTTGCTTCAGGCTCAGCACATCGTTCACGCCGTCGCCGGTCATGGCGACATAGTGCCCCCGGCCGCGCAGGGCCTCGACCAGGCGCTGCTTCTGTTCGGGGGTAACGCGCCCAAACACGGTGGCGCGCTCGGCGGCCTCCCGGAACTCTTCCTCGTTCATTTTGTCGAGATCGATGCCGGAGACCAGCTGAACATCACCGCTCAGGCCCGCCTGCTTCGCGAGCGCCGCCACGGTTTCGGGGTTGTCCCCGGAAATCACCTTGAGGGTAATACCTGCCTGGCGGAACCCGTTGAGGGCGTCCTCGACGTGCGGGCGGAGTTCGTCAGTCAGCCCGACCCACGCCACCGGCCTGACGCCGGGCGGCAGGGTCGGGAGCCCCCCGGCTTCTGCGAACTCCCCAGGCTCGGCGCCATGCGCAAAGAGCAGCACGCGGATACCCTGCTCTGCCCACTCAGCGGGCGGTGAGGGAACGGCGCCGGTCAGTTGCGGCCCCAGGAACTCCGGGGCGCCGAGCGCAAAGACTCCGCGGAAGGTCGGTTCGTCCGCACTCAGCGCGCTCCACTTGTAGGCAGAGGCGAACGGCACCTCGGCCAGCACCGGGTGCGCCTCGCCCTCCGTGCCGGCCGCAATCGCCTCGCTGGTCCTGGTGCTGGTCGAGGCGCTGCGGGCGAATGCGCCAAGCAGCGGCAGGATCTCGGCGTCGGCGCCATTGATCGGCTGTACGTGCGCCAGTCGCATGGCGTTTGCCGTCAGCGTGCCGGTCTTGTCCATACAGAACACGTCAACGTTCGACAGTGATTCAACGGCGTTGGTTCCCTGCACCAGCGCGTCCCGGTTGGCCAGGCGCACGGCGCCCATGGAGTAGGTGACGACGATCATCAGGAAGAGGCCGGAGGGCACGATGCCCAGCACTACCGCTGCCGCCAGGATCGTGTCTTCCGCCGGGTAGTCCCAGATGAGTGAGCCCAGGAGGATGGTGGCCAGGAAGAAGGACGCCAGCACCAGCAGCAGGCGCACGATGAGATTAACCTGCACCTGCAGCGGTGTGAGCGGTATGCGGTAGGCGCGGGCGCTGGCGGTAATCTGGGCGGCGGTGCTCTCGGCGCCAA
Organism: Thermomicrobiales bacterium; assembly: GCA_041390745.1. GTDB lineage: Bacteria > Chloroflexota > Chloroflexia > Thermomicrobiales > UBA6265 > JACCXM01. The sequence continues at coordinate 40,285 of JAWKPJ010000015.1, forward strand.
CCTCGTCCGCGCGGTACCAGCCCGCGCCAGTGAGGCAGAAACTGCCCGACGACACCTTGTCGCCGGTCGCCTTGGGCACCGGGTCCGCCTCGCCAGTCAGCAGGGATTCATCCATCTGGATGCTGCTGGCCGAGAGCATCGTGCCATCCGCGAAAACCTGGTCTCCCGGCTGAATGCGCAGGACATCGCCGCGCACGATCTGGGCGGGGTCGATCTGGGTGATCGCGCCATCGCGGACCACGCTGGCCTGGGTGCGGTTGAGCAGGGCGATCTGCTCCAGGCGCCGCTTGGCGCGGGCTTCCTGGAACACGCCAACCAGCCCGTTGATCACGGCCAGGCCGGAAGCCAGCAGCGCATCGCGCGGTTTTCCCATGAGAATGAGAACCACGCCGATCAGAATCAGGGTGATGTTGATGAAGGTAAACAGATTGCGGTGAACAATATCCCACCAGGATCGCCCGCCCGTATCTGGCACCACATTGCCGCCTTCGGATTTCAGGCGGGCGGCGGCCTCTGCTGCGGTCAGACCGGCCGGGATGTCGGTGGTGTTCGCCATGCGCGGTGGCAGCGTGGCCTGTGGCAATGCGGACATGATCCTCCTGCGTCTCGCATGAGACGTCGTTGTCAGTGCGGCGCCGGTGATCACGGTGTGGTGGCGCGCAAGCACGCTGATATCTGAGGATAGCGGCGGATGCTACGCACCGCAATTGCTCACAGGGTGCTGTCCAGCGCGAGGCTCGTCCGGGTGCTGGCGCGAGTCCTGCCGGCCCTGGAGTCAGGACTGCTGGCGGGGGCGCGGCGTTGACGAACGGACGGCCAACTGAAACGATTCGTCCAGAGAGTTGCGTGAAACCGTCCACGCTTTTCACACGTTATGGGCAGCGTGTGCGCTTGCTGGAAGAGCGCGGCGACCTGTCTTGTGAGTGAGGGCAAGAACCAGCATGGATGAATGCCGGTTTGATAACTTGACGCGGATGATGGCGGGCCTGAAGGACCGCCGGGCCGCGTTGCGAGACATGACCGGCGCGGGGCTTGCGCTGGTGTCCCTGGCCAGGGCCGACCTGGGCCTGGCGGCCGAGGACGATGTGCTGGTTGAGGGCTGTCGCCTGTCGGGCGAGAAATGCGACAAGAACCACCAGTGTTGCTCGGGTGACTGCAAGGGCAGCAAGAAGAAAAAGAAGAAGGACAAGAACGGCAAGAAGCGCAGGCGCAAGCAGGGCGAGTGCAAGTGCCAGGGCGAAGGTAGTTCCTGCAGCAAGGATGCAGCGTGCTGCCGAGGCTACTGCAACAAGAATGATGGGCGCTGCCGCTGCGTGCCGAACAACTCCACCTGTAACAAGGATTCGGACTGCTGCAAGGGTTCCTGCAAGAAGGACAAGAATGGCAACTACTTCTGCAAGAAGAAGTAGCCTGACCCCTTCCAGACGTGAACAGGCAGAGCGGGCGGGGCAGAAGCCTCGCCCGCTCTGTGTGCCGGGAATGCCTGCCTGCGGCTACCATGCAGGTGATGGATAGTGCGTTTGCCGATGCTCTGGCCGACTGGATTCCGTTCTCTGCGCTGGCAGGCGCGGCAGCGACCTTGCTCGGCCTCCTCTTGGTGGCAGCCTCGCTTCGCCTGGCGGTCTTTCGCAATCCTGACACGGCGGATGTCAGCCACGTCGCGACGTTCCTCTTCGCCAGTATGCTCGGCGCCATGATCGTGCCGGGGCTGGCGCTGCTTCCCCGCGAGAACCCAGAGTCGCTGGCGCTGCCACTCGTGGTGCAGGGCCTGATCGGCCTGGGCAGCCTCGTAACCCTCACCCACCTGACATTGCGCCTGAACCCGAAGAGTGTTCCGCAAAGTCCTGGCCTCACACCCTGGACCCCACTGGCAGAGTGCTCCCTGGCGCCATGGTGGCGCCGGCGGTCCTCGTGCTCGTGAGCGCGCGGCTAGTCTCGGTGGGCCGTGACGCAGCACTCCGGGCGCCGGCATGCACCGCAGGGTTGCTGCTGATACTTCCCACCGGCAGCGCCTGGCTGCTGGTGACGCACGCGACGCCGGACGCCCCATAGTCCTGCGCAGGCAGGAAAAGGAGAAAAACACCAGATGTTGGCAGTTCGTTGGATATCGGCGCTCACCACCCTCCTGGTTTTGCTCCAGGCCGTGCTGATCGGGCAGGCGCTCTATATGGGGGAGATGTCGCTGGTGGCCTTGCACGGCTGGCTGGGAAGCGGCTCGTTCATCCTGGCGCTCTTGCTTCTCGGGGCGGCGTTTCTGGGCGTGCGCAGCGGCGAGTTGCCACGTCGCGTCCTTCTTCACGGCGCCCTCGTGGTCCTGCTGATGGTGGCGCAACTGGGTCTCGGCTATGTGGGGCGGCGCGGCGGATTTCCGGCTGCCATCCATATTCCGAACGGGGTGTTGATTACCGCCCTGCTCTCGGCGCTGATGGCTTCGACCTTCCACGCCTCGCGCGCGCTGGCGGGTCGCTCATGAGCGAGTCTTCCGCCGGGGCAGGGTCGGGGCGATGGCATTTCGTTGCCATTCTACTGGTGACCGTCATCGTGATGGTGCTGGGTGTGGCCGTGGTGGTGGCGCCGGATCGCATGGGTGTGCCGCAGCTGCCTGCCACACCTGTCGCAACACCAGTTGCCTCGTCGCCCTGACGCCTGGTGTCTGAGCCACGTGCAATCTCGCCCGGAATGTGTTATACATGGGGTACCCAGACGACGTCGAAGCGTCAATGACCGTCCTGGAGTCGCGTGTGCGAATCCTGGCGTTCTGTATCGCCGAAACACGTTTGATCGGTTCAAGGTTTGTGGCCGTGCGGTGCACGGCAAGAGAGAGGTTTCGGCGAATTGAGCGACCGGACGATCATCTGCCGCGATTGTGGGCAGGCATTTACGTTTACAGCCGGTGAGCAGGCGTTCTACGCGGAGCGTGGCTACTCTGAGCCGCAGCGCTGCTCGAGCTGCCGCGCCGCGCGCAAGGCGCAGCGGGCATCCAGCGGCTACGACAGCGGCTCCAGCTACTCCAGCGGTGGCGGCTATTCCAGCGGTGGCGGCGGGTACTCCCGCGGCGGCGGTGGCGGCTATTCCAGTGGCCCGCGCCAGATGTACCCGGCGGTCTGTTCTTCCTGTGGCAAGGAGACTGAGGTTCCCTTCCAGCCCCGGAACGACAAGCCGGTGTACTGCCGTGAGTGCTTCCAGGACAAGCGCGCCTCGGCTCCCAGCTACGGTAGCCGCTACTAGGTAGCAACAGCGCCAGCGCAGTCTTGCACTGGTGTAAACAACGGCCCAGCAGGCTGACCTGCTGGGCCGTTCGTGCGCCCGCGCCACCCCGGCGCGTAACCGAGATCCAGCCGGAAGACGACAAGCACGGCGTGTTGCGGGTACGATCCCGCGTTGGGCCTGACAAGGGCGGACATCGCCGGATGCGTCGCCTGTCTCCCAGGTCACCCTGTTCCGTTCTGCAAGCGCGCTCAGGCGCCCGGAGGTTCAGCTTGCGCACCTCGCTCCGCTTCGTCAACGTCCTCGGCGCACTCGTGATGCTGCTTCCGCTGCTCTTGCTCGGTGGCCAACCCGCCCGGAGCATGCAGGATGCGGCGACGCCCACCGCTGTGGGCATTCCGGGTATTGATGCTTCAGCAACCGCGCACCTGGGGGGAACAATCCCCGGAAACCCGGAGATCCAGCTTGTCAAGGTGGCGGACGGCTTCGGTACGCCGACGAATATTGCCTTCCCGCCGGACGATTCCGGCCGCATGTTTGTTGTTGAGCTGGACGGCCGTGTCCACATTATCAATTCGGACGGCAGCGTTGAGCCGGAACCTTTCCTTGATCTGACGCAGGTGGTCTCTGGCCGCCCGGGGCAGCAGGGCCTGCTGGGCCTGGCGTTCCACCCCAGATTCGCGGAGAACGGCAAGTTCTACGTGGATTACAACGATCTCTACGACAATGGCGCTATCACCATTTCCGAGTTCACTGTTGACCAGAATGACCCGAATCGCGCAGACAAGAAAACTGAGCGGCCACTGTTGGTCATTGAGAAGCGATCACCACTCCACAATGGAGGCACGCTGCGCTTCGGCCAGGATGGCTATCTCTACATCTCGGTTGGGGATGGCGGATGGCAGGGAGATGTCTGGGACAATGCGCAGAATCGTTTCTCACTCCTCGGCAAGATCCTGCGCATTGATGTCGACCGCGTGGGCCCCGCACAGCCCTACGGTATTCCGGCCGATAACCCCTTTGCCGGGCTGTGGCGCAGTGATAACCCCTATCCAGGCCAACCGCCGGCAGCGGAGCTGGAAGCCAGGAAGGGGAAGAAACGTGACCGAAGCTGGCCCGGCTATGTTGCTCCGGAGTACCGGAACAGTCTGCCCCCGGTTCGCGCCGAAATCTGGGCGCTCGGATTCCGCAATCCCTGGCAATACACCTTCGACCCCGCCAATGGTGATCTCTACATCGCGGATGTCGGCGCAGGCACCTGGGAAGAGATCAACTATCAGCCAGCCGGGAGTCAGGCAGGCCAGAACTACGGCTGGGATTGGCTGGAAGGCACGCACTGTTTCCCCGAGGAGATCACTTCGTGCCCGCGCCAGCAGGTGGGCATTCTGCCGGTGGCTGAATACGAGCATGGCGCTGATGGCTGCGCGGTGATTGCCCTGGGCGTCTCCCGGGCTCCTGAAGACCCCACATTGGACGGGATTTTCTTCAGCGGAGATTTCTGCACCGGTGAGGTACGCGGCCTGGTGCGAGACGAGGCGGGTGTCTGGCAATTCGCCAACATGCTGGATACCGCGCTCCAGATTACCGGCTCGGGGCAGGACAGCCACGGCAATGTCTTCATGGCCGCCACCACCGGCGAGACCAGAGACGAGGCTCCCGGTTCTGTCTGGCAGTTGATGAGCGCGGATCGGGTGCCGGAGGGCGCCGAGACAGCCCCACTCGGCCAGCCTCGCCAGGGCGATGTCGCTGTTGACGGCGACTACACCGAAGAAGCGAGTGACGCCCCGGCAGAGGCGGACGGTTCGCCTACGGAGGCTCCTGCAGCCTCCACGCCTGTTGCGGAAGCCTCGCAGGCGGCGGATGGCGGCATGCTCTCCGAAACGATTGGGATGTTTGACATCTACTTCGAACCCCGCAAGATCAACATCCCCGCCAACACTGATGTGCGGCTGGTTCTGGTGAACAACGGCGAAGCGCCACACAGCTTCGAAATCAAGGGCCAGGAGACGGTGGTCGATGTCGAGCCGCGCACGTCTGCTGAACTTGTCGTGAACCTGAAGCCAGGCAGCTACAAGTTCATCTGTGATGTGCCGGGACACAAACAGGTGGGGATGAACGGCGTCATCGTCGCGAAGTAGCAATAACCCGCGCCAGGTCGTGAAGCTGGCCGGAAGCTGCTCAAGCAGCCTCCGGCCAGTTTCCGTGCCGGGTGGCAAGCGCCGCCAACTGGACCCGGCTCTCGACCTCCAGCTTGGTCAGAAGTGCGGCCACATGAGTCTTGACCGTGTTCGGTGACACAAAGAGCGCCTCGGCGATGGCCTTGTTGGAACGCCCTTCGGCAACCAATGCCAGCACTTCACGTTCGCGCGGGCTGATATTTGCCCAGGGGTGTCCGGGCTCAGTGGCGCATGGTGCGGGCGGTTCGGCACTCCGCTCCAGCACTTCCAGCGCGCGCTCCAGTTGCTGCGAGAGCGCGTAGGCCCGCGCTACGGCGTGTTCTGCCGCCTCGGTCGCTGCCAGCAACTCGCGCTGGGCGTCAGCGGCTGCCCGCGCCAGACTCTGCCGGGTTGAGGGGAGGGTGGGTTGCTCCGGAACCACGGCCTGGACGCCGGGTGTCCAATGATTCCACGGGGTGGCTGATCCAGGCATGGTTGGCGTCCGGTTCGCCGTGACTGTCGTTGACCCGCATCTCACGCTGGCATCGTCCTTTCGCGCTCCATGCCGCCGCCGTCTGGCGAACATGCGTTCGCATTGAGTCTTTCATGATAGCGGTGAATGCGGACAGATTGCGTCCGCATTCACCTCGAATTCCGGCAGAATCATCGCGAACGTACGCGGCGACGACGCCGGACAGCGCTCTTGCACAAGCGCGAGAGGCTGACCGTGATCCGCTACGCCGCGAGGCCGGCGAAGGCTCCGGGCTGGTAGCTGCCAGCCGGCATTCGCATCGCCACATTGAAGCGGTTGAAGCTGTTGATCGCGATGACCGCCAGAGTCAGGAAGGCCAACTCATCGTCGGTGAAGTGCGGGCGCACAGCAGCGTAGACCTCGTCGGGCACGCGGTCTTCAGCAATCTCGGTCACGGCTTCCGTCCAGAGGAGCGCCGCGCGCTCGCGCTCGGTGTACAGGCCGGTTTCTCGCCAGGCTGGCAGGAGATACAGGCGTTGCTCAGTTTCACCCATGGCGCGGGCATCCTTGGTGTGCATGTCCAGGCAGAACGCGCAGCCGTTGATCTGCGAGGCGCGCAGTTTGACCAGTTCCAGAAGTTTCGGCTCCAGGCCGGTGTCCTGGTGCACACCCAGGCCAAGCAGGGCTCGCATGATGCGCTGCTGCGTGGCGGGGGAAGCATTCGGGAGGCGTTCGGTGCGGAATTCCACGAGAGATGTCCTTTCTGTGCTCCCCTGGCCGGAAGCTCCAGCCAGGGCTCTCTGCACAGAAGACGACGCAGCCTCCCGAGACGTGACACGCGTCGGGTGCGCCGCTCGTCGCAAACGCTCCCCCGACCGCTGTCAATTTGCCGGGGTCAGCGCTGGCGGCAGCGGTTCGCTCTCGATGGAACGGCACGCCTCTGCCTGGCACGTCCTCATCCGCTGGGCGCGATCTGCCAGGGTTGCCAGGGTTGTCGAGTCGGCCGTGGCCGCGAGGTTCTCGATCTGATACGGATCAAGACGGAGGTCGTACAGTTCTTGTTCGCCAGTGTTGTAGGTGGTGTAGAGGAACGCCGTGCCACGCAGCGCCGCCCACGTCGGCTTATGGCCGCTGTCGTTGACCGCGCTCTCGTCGTGCTCGATCAGGGCGGCCTGCCTCCAGTCAGGCGGGATCGGGCTGCCCGCCAGAATGGACGCCAGCGAGCGACCATCAACAAACCCCGGGACGGATGCGCCCGTCCATTCGGCAAAGGTGGGAGCCAGATCTGCCTGCGACGCCAGTACGTCAAGGGTTGTGCCTGCAGCAATTCCGGGGCCACGAATAACCATTGGCAGCGCGCTGGACTCGGAGTAGGCGGAACCTTTTTCTTGCATCAGGCGGTGCTCGCCCAGCGCGTAACCGTTGTCCGACGTGAAGAGGATGTAGGTGTTCGCCAGCACGCCGGATCCCTCAAGTTCAGCGACCACCCGGGCAACCAACTCATCGACGGCCAGAAGCGTTTGCAGTCTGGACCGGTGGTAGGCAGCCATGTCGGCCTGGTCAGCGCCAGTGAGGGGCGGGAGCGCCGCAATCCACGCTGGCTTGTCAGAGACATCTGCCTCGTTCATGGCGGGTGTCTGTGGCAGGGTGACATCAGAGAATGCGTCGCGATGCCGGCTCGCCGGTTCGGCCGGGCCGTGCGGAGAGCGCGGCGTGATCATCAGGAAAAACGGATCCTGCGCCTGGGCGGCATCCGCGAGAAAGTCGACCGCCAGCTGCGCCAGAACGTCAGTGGAGTAGACCTCATTTTCGCTCTTGCTCCGGTAGCGGACCAGCGTGCCTTGCTGGTTGATCTCGAAGCGCGAGTACCCCTCGCGGGTGATGCCGGCCCAATCGCTCCACCCAGGCGGAATGGAGGTCGCGGCGCCTGCCAGGCCGTAGCCATTCAGGTACTTGCCGACGAGCGCGGTGCGGAGGCCAGCAGCCTGGAGCCAGGTTGCCACCGTGGACTCCTCATCGCCATCGTCAAGAAACTGCTCGATGCCCCCCACGTCACCCTTGCTGCGCATCACCCCGTGGTTATGGGCGTACTGGCCACGCAGGATCGAGGCGCGGGCCGGAGCACAGCTTGGGTTTGTCGTCAGGAAGTTCGTCAGGGTCACACCCTGATCTACCAGCAGTGACTGCACGGCCGGCATGTAGGCAAGGTCATCGGCGCGCATGTCGTCGGTGAGAATCAGGATGATATTGGGCTGCCCGCTGGCTTGTCCTGCCACGGTGGATTGCCCGCCTGCAACCGCGATTCCGACGGCGCCGGCAGCGACGCTGAGGAGCGCGCGCCGCGACGAGGTGATTCGATTAAGCGGGCCCTTTTTACTATTGCATGTCGTACGCACACGCGTTCCTGTCTCATCCGCCGTTCCGGTCGGCGCCGGGCAGAGCGAGGCAGGTAGGCCTGCCCGTCCATGATCTGGCTGCCGATGAAAACCGCACTGTAGCGTACGCGCGCAGGCAAGACAGAGATCTCGCTGGTGAGCGAAGAGCGCTAACCTCGCTTCTTCCCTTTCCTGACGGCCACGGCAGGTTGCGTCGGCCGGATCGTCAGTTCCCGGCCCTGGCCCTGGTGGGAATCGAACCAGGTGAAGCCGCCCGCGTACTCGCGAACAATGCCCGCATTCAGCTCGACGATGCGGGTGCAAATGGCGTCCAGGAAGGCCCGGTCGTGCGAGATGGTGAGGATGCTGCCCTGGCCCTCCGCCAGGAACTCCAGCAGGGCGGCCTCCAGGCGCTCCACGCTGCCAATATCGAGGTTGTTGGTCGGTTCGTCCAGCACCAGAAAGTTTGCACCCTGCAGGATCAGGGTGGCGATCTGCAGGCGCGCGCGTTGTCCGCCGCTGAGGCCCGCGACCTTGCCCAGCATGTCATCGCGCGTGAACAGGAACTGATTGAGGAAGCCGATGGCTCCCTGCTCGGTCATCGGCTTGATGCGGCGCACAATTTCCATCGGCGTCAGGGCCGGGTCGAGCGTCTCCTGTTCCTGCGCGTAGTAACCGAGAACCACGGATGGTCCGAGGCGGATCGTGCCGCTGTCCGGCGGCTCTTCGCCCCGGATCATCCGGACGAGCGTGGTCTTCCCCGCGCCGTTTGCCCCGACGAGCCCAACCGCTTCGCCGTGACGAATCTCCAGGTCGAATGGCAGGAAGACGGTGCGCCCTGCGTAGGTCTTGCTGATGGCGCGGGCGTCCACGACCAGCGACGAGCCGCGCTCGGCCTGGAAATCGACCCCGATCTGGCGCTCCCTGAGCACAGGCGCCGGCGTGTTCTCCAGTTTTTCGCGCTCCTCTGCCACGCGCCGGCGCATATTCTCGGCGCGGCTGGCAAACTTCGGGTTCTGGCGCGCCCACTGGGTGAGCGCTTCGGAACTTTCCTTGAGCCGCCGGTACTCTCGCTCCTGCAGATCGCGGAGCTGTGCGTCGCGTTCCAGGCGGTCCCGCTTCTCTTTGACGAACGCGGCGTAGTTGCCGGGGTAGCCGGTCACGACGCCGCGTTCCAGTTCAAAAATGCGGTTGGCGGTGCGGTCAATGAAGTAGCGGTCGTGGGAGATCATGGCCACCGCGCCCCGGTGCGCGCGGATGAACCCCTCCAGCCAGGCTTTGGCGGCGAAATCGAGGTGGTTGTCCGGTTCGTCCAGCAGCAACACGTCCGGTTCCTCGACCAGCAGCCGGGCCAGACCAATCAGCTTCTTCTCGCCGCCGCTGAGGGAGCCGATCTGCTGTTCGCCGCGTTCGGGTGGAAAGCCGAGTCCAGTCAGGATATCGAGCCCGCGCTCTGCCCCACCGGACCCCTCCATGCGTTGTAGCACGAGGTGGTAGGCGTCCATGATCTCGGTCAGTTCGTCGTCGTTCGCGGCCTGCCCCATCGCCGCTTCCAGTTCCAGGGCGCGCAGTTCCAGCGCGACCGGATCCCCGGCGGCGAGGGCAATGGCATCGTTGACGGTCTCCCCGGGAGCGAAGGCTGGCTCCTGCGTCAGGAAACCGATGGTGACGCCGCGCGAGAGCGTAAGCGCCCCGGCCTGCGGCCTGAGCACGCCAGCCATGAGGCGGAAGAGTGTGCTCTTGCCCGCGCCATTCGCGCCGATCAGGGCCAGGCGGTCTCCTTGCCGGACCTCGAAGCTCGTACCGGTCAGGACATCGTGCCCGCCGTAGGCATAGTCAACATTGGCGGCCTGAATGAGCAGTGTCATGGGAGTTGGCACCAGGGCAAAGCGAGACTGCGGCGCCCGCAGCCAAAACGGACATTGTGCGACAGATTGCGGATGCAGGCGAGCCGGGCGTCCTGGCGGACGAATGGCGCCTCAGCCAACAGCGCCCCCATGGTTTTTGACCGTTCGTTGACGTTTGTCGGCATGGCCGCTCCCAGACTCGCAGGTGGCGGAGCGCGCACGCGCCACGCCCCGAGTTCTGACAGCGGTAGCTCCGCTGTGCTCCCAAACGCAGGAGTACCCAGTGGCAAACAGCAAATACGAACAGGATGGGCCGCGCGTTCTTTCCACGGCTGGCCGTGGCGAGACGTTCGCCGAGATCATGGCGCGTCGCCTGAGCCGCCGCGGCCTGATCCAGGGCGGCGCGGCTGCCTCGGCGATGGTGCTGGCGGCGCCGATGCTGCCGGCAGAGGCGCAGGGCTCCCCGGAAGCCGGCGCCGCCACCCCGGCCAGCGGGAGCAGCAACCTGAACTTTGCGGCGATCACCCCGGACCTGGGTGACGCAATCATCGTGGCCGAGGGGTACACCGCCACGCCGTTCCTGCGATGGGGGGATCCGCTCGTCTCCGGGTTGGCGGATTTTGATCCCGCCACCCTGACGGCCGAGGAGCAGGCGCAGCGCATCGGCTACAACCATGACTTCGTGGGTTTCCTGCCACTGCCGCTGGGCGAGACCAGCTCCGACCATGGCTTGCTGGTCGTTAACCTCGAGTACACCAACCCGGAGCTGATGTTCCCCGGCTACATGGTTCCGAACCCCGCCTTTGGCACGCCGGTCGCCGAGGGTGAGCCCGAGGCCGAAGAGTTCATTCGTTCGCCGAAAGCCGAGCACGTGGCCGTCGAGTTGGAGGCGCACGGCATCGCCGTGGTCGAAGTGCAGCGTGACGAGCATGGCGCCTGGGGCGTTGTCCTCGACTCTCCGTTCAACCGGCGCGTCACGGCTACTACGGAAACCCTGGTTACTGGCCCGGCAGCTGGCGCAGCGATGTTGAAAACCAGCGCCGACACGACCGGCGCCAGGGTGCTTGGCACCCTGAACAATTGCTCAGGCGGCCTGACGCCGTGGGGCACTTTCGTCTCCTGTGAGGAGAACTTCGATCAGTACTTCGGGAACATGGCCACGCTGAACGAGGATGACCCGGCCCGGACGCTGCACGACCGCATTGCCCTGCCGGAGGCCGCTTCCGAGCGGCAGTGGGAAGCGTTCATCGATCGTTTTGACGTCGCCAGCGAGCCGAACGAGGCATTTCGCTTCGGGTGGGCGGTCGAGATAGACCCCTACGATGCCTCAGTTCAGCCGAAGAAGCGGACAGCTCTTGGCCGCTTCAAGCACGAGGCCGTCAACCTGGCGGTGGCCCCGGACGGCCGCATCGTCGTCTACTCCGGAGACGATGCCCGCTTCGAGTACGTGTACAAGTTCGTCAGCGCCAGGGCGTTCAACCCGGATGACCGCGCCGCGAACATGGATCTGCTGGACGAGGGCACGCTCTTTGTGGCCGTGTTCTCCGAGGATGGCAGCGGGTCGTGGCTTCCGCTGACCTTCGGCGAGGGTCCGCTGACAGCGGAAAATGGCTTCACCTCCCAGGCGGATGTGCTGATCAACGCGCGCGGCGCGGCGGACCTGCTGGGCGCTACCAGGATGGACCGCCCGGAGGACATCGAGCACAACCCGGTCAACGGCAAGATCTACATGGTGATGACCAATAACACCGAGCGCGGCAAGCCGGACGGCGCAGAAGGCGCGACGCCAGCCAACCCACGGCCGGAGAACCAGCACGGGCACATCATCGAGGTGGCTGAGGACGGCGATGATGTCGCCAGCGAGACGTTCACCTGGGACATCTTCATGCTCTGCGGCGATCCAAATGATGAATCCACCTACTTTGCAGGATTCCCGAAGGACCAGGTGAGCGCCATCTCGTCGCCGGACAACATCACGTTCGACATGGACGGCAACCTCTGGATCTCTACGGACGGGCAGCCGCGCACGCTGGAGATCAACGACGGGCTCTTCGCGGTGCCGGTGGATGGCCCGGAGCGTGGCAATCTGCGGCAATTCTTCAGTGCGGTCACGGGCGCGGAGGTCTCTGGCCCGATCTTCACGCCGGACAACACCTCGCTCTTCCTCGCGATCCAGCACCCGGGAGAGGGCGGCACATTCGAAGCGCCGCTCACACTGTGGCCTGATGGCGCGGGCGCGCCACGCCCGTCCCTGGTCGTCATCCAGGCCGAAGACGGCCGTCGCATCGGCGGGGCATAGGCGCCGCCGGCTGGCGCAGGTCCACGAGGCGGGGCGGCAGCGCCCCCGCCTCGTGGTGTTTGGCTGTTGGTTCATCTGCCTGGGCGCTGTCTCCAGCGAGGCCAGTTGCGCCGCGATCAGGTCAATGTGCTGCCAGGGCGTCGGCCGGGGGCGATTCAGGCAGCAGCCTCACCGAGCGGGGCAAGGTTGAACAAAAGCAGGTACTCCCGGCTGGCGACGCGCGCACCAGCCCCGCGCTCAAGTTGCCGGATCTGGGCAGCGGGTCCAATGGGGCAGGCAGGGCGCAGCGCGCCTCACGGAGGTGGCCGCGCCCTGCGCAGGTGGCGCCCAGCGGAGAAAGGCCATGCCCATCGCAAACCTCGCGCCCGGGCGGTCCAACCGGACCGATGGTGAAGGCTTCACCGACGGTGGATCGTCGCATGGCCGCTCCCGAACCCGTGCACCTACCCGAGCCTGCCCACCGCCAGGTACTCACCGGTGCTGCCGCAACGCTGCCGCCTGATGTGGTGCTCGCGGTCCGTCTGGAGCCGGGTGGATCGGGTCTGGTTCTGGCGGATGACGCAGCCGCGGACCGTTCGCCGGGGTGCGTCGTTTCCCCGCGTGTCTTGCGCCAGGACGGGAAGCAGGTCTGGAGAGTGGAATCCCGCGAGGAAGAACTTTTTCGATGATCGATGACGCAGTTGCGGCATGTCGCCTTGCACGTCCCGCGCCGCGGGGACGAGGCATGTCCTCGAAGCCGGCACGCCTGTGTGCGGTCTCGCGGGCTTCCAGGGCGTTCAGGACCAACGGCCCATCGACCGGAGCGACGGCTCTCTCCGGAACAAATCATCAGATGGGGTTCAGGGGGAATCCAGCGCACTGTCCCGGTCCGCGCTTCGACGCCGATACTTGCGTAAGGGGACGGGCCAGCGCGAAGAACTCATGCAGCAGATTGCAGCAGCAACGCTCGCGTATCCTGAGCAGACGCCGCGAATTGGCCACGGCCTACACGACGACGTGTGCCGGGTCGCTGCCCGTCCCGGCGGCGCGAACGCAGGCAATTCCGGGGATTGGGACGTGCTCGTCCTGCGGGAGTACAGGGGCAGGCGAGGCGCACGATGCAGACGATGATTGCCGTGCTGGCTGAGAGTCATTCGCTGGAGCACACGACATGACGGACCTCGTTGATCCGCGTGCGACGTTCGCACTGGGTGTCTGCTTTTACCCGGAGCATTGGCCACAGGAATTGTGGGCCGGCTACGCGCGGCAGATGCGCGACCTGGGGTTGCGCTACGTGCGTATGGCCGAATTCGCGTGGAGCAGAATGGAACCCCGGCCAGGGGAGTTCGATTGGGAGTGGCTGGACGCAGCGATCGAGACGCTGGCCGCCGAGGGGCTCCAGGTCGTCCTCTGTACGCCAACCGCGACCCCGCCGGCCTGGCTCACGCGTGCGCACCCGGAGATCCTGCCGGTAGCGCAAGACGGTCGCGTCATGCAGCACGGTTCGCGTCGTCACTACGACCCGGGGTCTGCAATCTACCGCGAGCACTCCCGGCGCATTACCACCGAGATGGCGCGGCGCTACGGCGAGCACCCGGCGGTGGTCGGTTGGCAGACCGACAACGAGTTTGCCTGCCACGACACAGGACGTGCGTGGGGCGAAGCTGCGCTGACTCCGTTCCGCGACTGGCTCCGCGAGCGGTACGGGACTCTGGAGGCACTGAACGCGGCCTGGGGCACGGTGTTCTGGAGTCAGTCCTACGCGGAGTGGGAGGAGATCGGCCTCCCGAATGCGCTGCCGGCGGAAGCGAATCCGTCGCACGTGCTCGATTTCTACCGCCACCGCTCCCGGCTGGTTGCGGAGTTCCAGGCGGAGCAGGTTGCCATTCTGCGTCAGCTTTCCCCAGGGCGGTGGGTGACCCACAACTTCATGCGGTTCGAGGACGGGTTCGATCACTACGACGTGGCCAGAGGACTCGATTTCGCCGCGTGGGACTCGTACCCCACAGGCGGCGTGGAATTGTCGTGGCTGACAGACGACGAGAAGGTGCGCTGGGCGCGTACGGGCCACCCGGACCTGATTTCGTTCAGTCACGATCTGTACCGGGGCCTCCTGGGGCACAACCAGGGGCTCTGGGTTATGGAGCAGCAGGCGGGGCAGATCAACTGGGCGCCCCATAATCCCCTCCCGGCGCCCGGTGCCGTGTCGCTCTGGACTGCCCAGGGGTACGCGCATGGGTGCGATGTGGTGAGCTACTTCCGGTGGCGAGCGGCGACGGTGGCGCAGGAACTGATGCACTCCGGGCTGCTGCGCCACGACGGTACGCTGGACCGGGGCGGGGTTGAGATTGCGGGGCTGGAAATTGCCGGCCGTGTCAACGCGGCGGCGACAGCGCGGGTCGTGCTGCTGCACGACTACGAGAGCCTGTGGGTGTACGACGCTCAGCCGCACCACGCCGGGGCCAGCTACTGGCGGCAGTTGATGCAGTTCTACAGTGCGCTTCGCGACTTCGGCGTGGACGTAGATATCCGCCACCCGGACCACGACCTTTCCGGCTACGACCTGATTGTGGCGCCCGCTCTCCAGATCGTGGGCGCATCTCGCGCGGCGCATCTCGCGCGGGCTGCGGAGGATGCGCTCTTGCTGGCCGGGCCGCGCACGGCGTACCGCACGCCCACGGGCCGGGTGCACGAGGATGGCCAACCCGGCCCGCTGCGGTCACTCCTGGGCTGCTCCCTGCGGAACGTGGACTCGATGCGACCTGGGCTGGTCTGCCATGCCGCCGGTCACGAGGTGCAGACCTGGGCTGAAAGCTATACGTTGACCGGCGGGACGGCGCTGATCCGGTATGACGATGGTCCGCAAGCTGGCGAAGCGGCGGTGGTACGCCACGGCAACGCCGTGACGCTCGGCGCGTGGTCGCCATCGCTGATTCGTGCCGTGCTGAGCGGCCTGCTGGCAGAACGCGGCATTCCGCACGCCCTGCTGCCGGAGGGCGTGCGCGTTTCCCGGCGGGGCGAGGCCGAAATCTGGATGAACTTCAACCAGGTCGCGGTCGCGCTACCAGGAGGCGAGATACTGGAGCCCGTCTCCTGGCAGATACGGCGCATCCCCTGAGCGGCTGGAGCACCGTCAGAGTGGTGGGTTAATGTTATCCGGCGTGTTGCCGGAAATCGTGGCGCCGCCGACCTGAACGTTGTTGTCTCCGGCCCCGCGGTAAATGCCGCCGCCACGCCAGGCGTCCGACGCAACGTTGTTCGTGATGCGCGTCGCGGCATCCAGCGTGAGGAGCGCGTAGGTCATGATGCCGCCGCCGCCTCCACTCGAGATGTTTCCGTCGATCTCCGTATCCCGGATGTCGATCGGCACTCCGTAGCTCGCGATGCCGCCTCCCATGCAGATATAGGCCCCGCAATTGAAGACACGGTTCGTGGAAACGCGTGTCGCCGCGATACTCACGTGCGAACTCCCCCGGAACTGCATCCCGCCGCCAAAGCCGCTGGTGTTGTTTGCCACCGTCGAATTTGTCATCGTTAATCGGGCGCCCTCTGCATGAAGACCGCCTCCTCCTGCGAAGTTGCTGCCTGATGTGCGGTTGCCGTCGATGACGCAGTCGTCAATGGACAAGTCGCCATTCGAGGCGAACACACCGCCACCGGGAGCGTCCCCGGAGTTGCCACGGGTAATGCGGAGTCTGGACAGCGAGACAGTCGCGCCTTCGCTCGTCGTCAGGACGCGCTCTTGTTCGCGGCCGTCCAGGATCGTGCTCGTCGCTGGATTGTCACCATTGCCGGCGCCGATCAGGGTCACACTCGCGGTGGTGAAGCCGCCAGCGTATCGCCCCGGGCAAACGAACACCGTCCCACCCTGGCTCAATCGCTGATTCAGGGCGGCGCCACAGGCCAGGCTGTCTCCGTTGCACGTGACCGAGCAGGTCCGGCAGACCCCCTCCCAGCAGATGTCTCCGCTGCTGCACCCGGTGCTCCCCGAGCACTTCTTGCAGGCGCCAGACCTGGCGCCTTTGCGCAGGAGTTGCTTCTTTTTCTTCTTCGGCACCTTGAGCGTCTGGCCGTCGAGACAGACCTTTGTTTTCTTTCGCTTCTTGCCGAGCGCGGTGGTTGCGTTCTGACCGAGCGGCAATGCGGACAGGGGCGCCAGGAGCAGCGCGCGGCGGCGGCTGAGCATGGCACTCACGGTGCGTGCCGGGGGAGAGGTATCGAAGCCGACCACAAGAGTCCCTCCAGGTAAGGCCAGATTGAAGCCGCCACGCATGGCGCTTCACGTAGGATCAGGGTATGGCCCCACAAGAGGTGCGCGCATCCGTAGAAATACGGAGTTAGGCGTAGCGTGTTCTGTTACGGCGCTGGCTGGCGAGCCCGCTCAGGTCGTTGTTACCAGGTGTGCGCTCGGCTCAGTCCGCGGCCACAGCCGGGTCCCGGGTCGCCGACCGCTCGGCCAGCCGCTCCTGGTAGTAGTCCAGGTAGGTCACAATGCGGAGATCGCGATCCTGGGCGTACCGGATGATGGCTTCCGTGGCGCGCATTTCGGGATCGGCGCGGATACTCGACCAGTCGTGCTGACAGAGGGAGAAGACCTCGTTACGCTCGGCGGCGCGATCAAGATACGGTGTCACGGAATCGACATATCCCTGCAAGTCGTCCCAGCCGATGACCTCGTCCCGGTAGACGCAGTCGTGCCAGCCGTGGATGGGAATCTCCAGCACATCAGCGAAGCCGTGGCAGTCGTACCAGTAGGGTTGCAGATCCATGGAGACCGGGTGCCAGTCCTGGGCATTGCGGCCATCGCAGCGCGTGAAGCGGATGCCGCACTCGTAGAGGGTTTCCAGGATATCGGGCCGGTCCCGCAGACCACGGTAGTAGTTGTAGGGGCCGGTGATGCCAGTCACGTCCTTGCCCAGCACATGGCGGATGAGGTCTGACGTGCGAAGGACTTCGGTGCGAATCTCCGGCAGGGGGAGGCCGCGCACCACCCGCACGGACGTGCCGTTATCCATGTGCACGGTCTTCAGCAGCCGGTGGGACCAGGTGTGCTGCTGGATATCGAAGAGGGGATCCGCAGCGATGCGCCGGAACTCGGGAACCCAGCGTTCCAGCGTCATGCCGACAAGGAACATGGTGGCTGGGGCACTGAGCGCGTTGTGGAGTTCCTGCGCCCGTTGCAGAAACGGAGCGGTGATATCGCCGGCGTCGAGCCACTCGACGTCATATCCAATCAGCAACGTCCCGGCCATGCCCTGTCCCTCCTGTCCTGCCTGCACACGGTGAGCCTGGCGCGGAATCGTACGCAATGCCGGGGCTATCCGGGCCAACCGGCAAACGCCGGGCACGAACGGCCAAGGAATCCATATGTGATATATTGCATACTCGAAAGGAGGTTCGCGTTGTCGGGCGCCACGTTCGCCCCGGTACTGCGGCAGACCTTGCGCGAACAGGTCTACGCCACGTTGCTGGATGCGATTGTCAGCGGAGCATTGCCGCCTGATTCACGGCTGCGGGATGCCGACCTGGCGGCCGAGCTGCAGGTGAGCCGCACGCCTGTGCGGGAAGCCTTGCAGCGCCTGGAAGATGAAGGGCTGGTGCAGACGGCGCCAGGGTCGCAAACGCGGGTGACACCCCTGCGCGAGAGTGATGCGCGCGAGGCCGTCCCTGTGGTGGCAGCGTTGCACGCGTTGGCCGCCCGGCATGCGACGCCGCTGCTTACCGGCGAGGATGCGGCCCGGCTGCGGGCCGCAAACGGCGCCTTCGCCGGGGCGCTGGCGCAGGGGATGCCCTCCGCTGCGCTCGAGGCGGACGATGCCTTCCACGCCGTTTTTGTGGCGCGGGCAGGCAATGGCGAGTTGCGACGTTCGCTTCAGCGCCTGCTGCCCCGGGTGCGCCGCCTGGAACTGGCGCGGTTCCGGGCGCTGGACGGGCGAGGCTCTGTCGCCCAGCACGACGCAATTATCGCCGCCGCCGCGAACGGCGAGCCACGCCGGACGGGTGACCTGGTCGAGGAAAACTGGCTAACGCTCGGCCGCCTGCTGGCCGAGACCTTTCCGTCAGCAAGCGCGAGCGCAGGCCAGGGCAGTTCAAAGGAGCGAACCCCATGACCGACGTTCTCAATGCCACCGAGGTGCACGATGCACGGGTCCTGCAGTGGGCAAGCGACGTGCTTGACCGCGCGGGCGACCCGGCCGCAATGCAGCGGGAGGTGGTGGCGGCGGTGCAGCGCAACGCGCGCTGGCGCGGCGACGAGTGTCTGAACCTGCTGGCCCCGGAGGCTCCGATGAGCCCGGTGGTGCGCGAGTTGCTCTCGGCCGAGGTCGGGCAGCGCGCGGCAGAGGGGCACATCGGTCCCGCCAACCGCTGGTTTGCAGGCACGCAGTACATCGACGAGATCGAAGCCCTTTGCGTCGAGCTGTTGAAGCGGGTGTTCCGGGCTCGCTATGCCGACCACCGGCTGGTGGCCAGCATGATCGGGAACATGACCGTCTACGCGGCGCTGACAAAGCCGGGTGATGTGATTATGAGCGTGACCCAGCCCTTCGGCGGCCACTCCAGCAACCGGCAGGATGGCCCGGCGGGCGTGCGTGGGCTTCGCATTCACGACGTTCCGATGGATCCGACCGAACTGACGGTCGATCTGGACGCCTTCGCGGCTGCAGCACGCACCGTGCGGCCCAGGCTTGTCGCACTCGGCGCTTCGATGACCCTCTTTCCTTTTCCGGTGCGCGAGATGAGCGACATTGTCCGCGAGTGGGGTGGGCGTATCTTCTTTGATGGCGCCCATCAACTCGGACTGATCGGCGGCGGGCAGTTCCAGGATCCACTGGCGGAAGGCGCGGCCGTCCTGACCGGCTCGGCTGGCAAGACCTTCTCCGGACCACAGAGCGGAGTCATCGTCTGGAATGACCCCGAGCTCACCGTGCCGGTCACCGACGCCATTTTCCCGACGCTGGCGGCGACGCACCAGGTGAACCGCGTCGCGGCGCTGGCCGCCGCCGCCGCCGAGATGCTGGCCTTTGGCTCTGAATACATGGCCCAGATCGTGGTCAACGCCCAGGCGTTGGCCAGGGCGCTGGAAGCGCAGGGCGTGCCGATGCTGGCGGCGCACAAGGGCTACACCCGAACCCACCAGGTCATTGCCGATGTGCGTGCGTTCGGTGGTGGCGAGGAGGCAGGTTTCCGGCTGGCGGATGCCAACATCATTGTCAACAAGAACCTGATCCCGTCGGATCGCCCCGAGGACTGGGACCGTCCAGGCGGATTGCGTATCGGCACGACAGAGGTGACGCGCTGGGGCATGAAGGAGCCTGAGATGGCGCTTGTTGCCGGGCTGATTGCTGACATTCTGCTTGACCGGCGCAGCGCGGAGCAGGTGCGGGAGGAGGTTGTATCGCTGCGGAGCAGCTTCCCGCACTTGCAGTATTGCTTTGCGTAGGTCTTGCTGTCGGCGGGACGCAACCGGGCCTGCGCGGTGCGGGCGCCTGCCGTGAGAGGGCCAGCGGAGCGTCGCCTGGCCTCCTCCGCGCCTACACTGAGGTATGGTCGTTGCAGGGAGACACCAGAAGCCACTGCAAGGCGCTGCGTCGTGCGACGGCGCTGTGAACAAGGAGGACGACTGGATGAAGGTTTGGCGCACACTCGCGATTGTGCCATTGGCCACGTTGCTGCTGGCCGGGCCGGCCGCTGCCTATCAGGACGAAACCGACGGAACCAACCCACGCGTCGTTTCCCCGGAGGAATGCGTGGCGGAGCCGCGCGCGGCGGATCAAATTGCCGGGCTGTTGGGGCTGTCGGGCGAAGGGGTGACGCCGCCTGCGCTCCCCACCATTACCGCCCCGCTCGGTGAGAACCTGGATTCTGAAACGTCAGTCTCGGTCAAGGAAGCCGCGCGAGAGATTATTGCCTGCTTCAACGCGGGGGATATTGCCCGGGCCTCAGCCCTGATGACCGACAACGGGGTAATCCGCACCTACTGGCAACTGACTGAGACGCCGGAACTGCGCAGTACCGCGCAGGAGCGCATCGCGACGGCGACGCCCCGGCCGGAGCCAGCACAGATTCGCCTGGTAACCGTCACCGATATCTCCCGGCTACCGGATGGGCGCGCCACGGCTTTCGTGGTTATCAACGATCCGGCTGCGCCGCAAATGGGACCAGAGACCCTGCTCTTCTACTTTCTGAACCAGGATGGCGCCTGGTTGCTGGATGACTGGGTGGACTTCTCCATTGCGGCTGTACCGGCCAGCACGCCGGCCCCGTAACACGCCGCCCACTGCGACAACGCGCCGCTGCCCAGGACCGGGCAGCGGCGCGTTGGTGTTCAGCGAGAGGCGAGTAGCGCAATCACCGCCAGCCCGGAAGCGACAGCGCGGACGCTGTTCCAGGCCGTCCACTCCCGGAGGTACGTGGTCCAGTAGGCGGCGGCCTGCGTGCTCTGGGGATCGAGCGCAGCCAGCGTGTTGTTGCGTGGCACGTTGCAGAGCATGGTCACCCCGATGACTCCAAGTAGATAGAGGAGCGCCGCGAGCAAACGCAGCGCCGTGCCCGGTGTCCCCCAGGTCAGGGCGGCCTCCACGACGATGCCCAGGCACACCACGGCCGTCCCGAAGAGCGAGACCATCAGCGGCGGCGTTACGGCGGTGACGTTGATGGCCTGCATCGCGGCAATGCCTTGCGGGGCTGGCAGTTTTCCGAGCGCAGGCATGACAAACCCGGAAAAGGCAAGGAAGACGCCTGCTGCGACGCCACCGCCAAGGGCGCCCGCCGTCAGCAAAACGGGATTGCTCATTGGACCTCCAGCGCCGGGGTGTTCCAGATTCCGCTGGCCGCGGTAGCCCGGGCATAGTCACGGAAATCACGGGGCGGTCGCTGCAGTGCTGACTGCACACCATGGGCAACGTAAGCATTGCGGCCATCGAGGACGGTTGTGAACAGGTAGTCGATCAGCCAGATGAGGTCTGGTGGAAGTTGGGCCGATTCCAGCGCCGCGCGGTACGCCTGCGCGGGGATTTCCTGGAAGGAGATCTGCCGGCCGGTGGCGGCAGCGATCTCCTGGACTGCCTCAGCGAACGTGAGCAACCGCGGACCGGTCAACTCGTACAGACGGCCCACGTGTCCGTCTTCGGTCAGCGCGGCCACGGCGACATCCGCGATATCCTCCGCATCAACAAAGGGTTCCCCGACCTTGCCGGCGGGGAGGATTACCTCACCTTTCACGATGTCACCGAGGAAGACGTTCTCGCTGAAGTTCTGGGCGAACCACGCACAGCGCAGAATCGTCCAGGGAATGCCCGAGGATTGCACCACCGTTTCGGCCTGCTGCGCTTCGTCCTCGCCCCGGCCGGAGAGGAAGACAACGTGTTGCACGCCCGCATCGGCCGCGAGGCCCATGAAGGCCCGCACCGCAGTCACGGCTCCGGGAAGGGCAATGTCCGGGGCGTAGGTGAGGTAGATCGCGCGGACGCCCTGCAGCGCGGGCGGCCAGGTCTCCGGGTCCTGCCAGTCGAAGGCCGGGTCGGCTTGTCGCGAGCCATGCCGGACGGGAATGTCCCGTTCCGCAAGGCGCGCGAGGACGCGGCGGCCGGTCTTTCCGGTACTGCCGACAACGAGGATCGGCTGGGGGTCTACAGCGGTTGTCACGATAATCCTCCCTGGAATGTGCTCGTTCATTGGTTCCGAGCCTGACGCCATTCTGGGCAAGGAGGAATGGACTATCTATGAGCGAATATCCGGACGATTTGACTATTCGTCCAGACTGCGTGGAGTTTTCAGGTGTGCGGTCTATGATGAGGGCATGACGACGCTGACAGAGCTGGTCGATCCACTTGGCGAGGCGCTGCATCATCTGCGGATGCGCGGGGTCTTCTACAGCCGCTGCGAGCTTGCCGCACCGTGGGGTATTGACCTCCCGGCGATAGCAGACTCGCTGATGTTTCATGTGGTGATTGGCGGGTCGTGCTGGCTGGAGATTGGTGAGGCGAAGCCGATGCGGCTGCAGCCGGGGGACCTCGTGCTGGCGCCGCACGGAGATGGCCACCGGTTGTGGAGCGAGCCGGGAGCCCCCACGCCCGGGCTCTTCGAACTTCCGCGAGACGCGGTGAGTGAGCGCTACGAAGTCATCCGGGTCGACGGGAGTGGCGAACCGACGCGGCTGCTGTGCGGCACCGTCTACTTCAACCACCCGGCGGCGCGGCAGCTCACTACGCTGTTGCCACCGGTGATCCTGGTCCAGGGATGGCGCTCGGCGGAGTCGGAATGGATCGCCAGCACGCTGCGCCTGATGGCGAGCGAGGCGCGGTCGCCTCGTCCTGGCGGCGAGGAGGTGATTACGCGGCTCGCCGACATTCTGGTGATCCAGGCGATCCGCGTCTGGCTGGAGCAGGAAGCGGCGGCGACCCCCGGCTGGCTTTCGGCGCTGCGTGATCCCCAGGTTGGGCGGGCGCTGGCCATGATCCACCGTGACCCGGCGCAGGAATGGCGAGTTGATAACCTGGCGGCAGCGGTGGCGATGTCCCGCTCCGCGTTTGCCGAGCGTTTTTCGCGCCTGGTGGGCGAGGCCCCGATGCAGTACGTCACGCGGTGGCGGATGTACCTGGCGCTGGATGCGCTGCGCGAGGACCGGGCCACGGTTGCAGAAATTGCGCTTCGCCTGGGGTACGGGTCCGAGGCCGCGTTCAGCCGGGCGTTCAAGCGATTCGCGGGGTTGACTCCCGGCGCGGCCCGGCGGGGCACGACCACTGCCTGAGCGAGGGCCGCGCAACCGCGCGGCCCTCGCAGACGCTCAGGGGAGACGCGAGGTCAGCGGTTGGGGTCGGCCAGGTGTTTGGCCGCTGCTGCCGCGATGCCAGCGATGGCCACCTTGGCGAGTGGGTTGCTCAGGATGTTCTCAAGCCCGCTCTTCGTGTCTTCAACCGTCTTGTTCTCGCCGCCGAGGCCGAACAGCCCGGCGAGGCCGCCTCCGCCTTCGTGCTCCTGGTGGGCCTGCTGCGCCGCCTGCGCCAGCACCGCCGGCGAGTCATCGTCGTCCCGGTCATCCCGGTCCTGCTGACGAGCACGGCGGCGCATTTCGCGCTTGAGTTCGCGGCGATCCTCCGGGGACATCTTGCTGAAGGCTTCTTCCGCCGCACGCTGGTATTGCTCTGGCGTCAGGCGGGAGGTCGTGGCTCGGTAGTTCTGCAAGACCTCATTGGCATCCAGGTCACGCGGGTTACGCTCCGCGCGGTCCGCGAAGTCTCGCGCGCGTTTGCGACGGGTATCGACGTCATCGGCGTCACTGGAGCCGAACAACCCACTCAATAGCTGGTCGACCATTCCTGGGGTGCTCCCTTCCTGGAGTCAACGGGCCGCCGCGTTTGGCATGACCCGTGAAGGCACGAGCCCACTGGTGCATACGTCGTGCCAGGCAACAGGGTTTTCGGGTGTTCAGGTGCGGGCGCGGTTACGCCAGCAGGTGCGCCAGGTCGATGACCACGCCTGGCAAGGAGGCGACAGGAATCAGACCTGCCTCGCCATGCGCCTCGACTGGCAACGGCCTGGCGTAGACCGCGAGGTGGCCTGGATCGTCACGGAACTCGATCGTCGGAGCGGCCGGTAAGGCCACCACATCCGAAACAACGCAGGTGCTCCCGAATGCCGCTCAGCCGCCGTTGTTGCGGTCTCACCGGCTCTGCATGAGACCGTCTGGCAGGATGCAAGCTCCTCGTGCGTGCTGCTCAGGGTTTTCGCCTGGGTGCCCATCCCACTGTTCCTGCCGAGGTTCCCGCAGGGCGAGATCCCGGTATGCCTGTTCGCAAGTGCGGTGGCTGACGGCCAATCGGGCAACCCCGGGCGCGGCGCGGGAATGCCGGCAAAGTAGGGCCAGCGCACGTTCCATCTGTTGCAGGGATGCAGCAGGGCGGGCGCACTCCCTCGCCCGCCCTGCTCGTGTGTGCGCTTGCGCGCGGATATCTGCTACCGGTACTCCCCGGCCCGCAGGCGGTCGATGGCTTCGTGGGCGGCATTGTGGCCGGGCGCGCCCATCACGCAGCCGCCTGGCCAGGCGCCAGAGCCGCACAGGTACAGACCGGAGATGGGACCCTGGTACGACTTCGAGCCGGGAACCGGGCGCATGTCAAAGGCTTGCTCGGGCACCAACTCGCCCTGGAAGATGTGGCCGCCGGTGAGACCGAAGCGCTCCTCGATGTCCGGCGGCGCCAGCACCTGCATGGTAATGTCGGCGTCGGCCATGTTCGGGGCGTAGTGGGCAAAGCGGGAGAGCGCGTGCTGGGCAATCTCCTGTCGCCGCTCGTCCCAGGTTCCTTCCGCCAGATCGTACGGGAAAAACTGCGTGAAGATGGAGAACGTTTCTCCACCCTCTGGCGCGAGTGAACGATCGACTGCCGACTGCGCGTGGATGGAGAAGAAGGGCCAATCGGCCGGGCGGCCCTGCCGCGCATCCTCATAGGCGCGCTGCAGGTAATCGATGCTGGGGCCGATGTGGACGCCGCCGAGTTGACCAAGGGCGAAGTCGCGCTTGCGCAGCGCCTTGTACTCCGGCAGGCGGTCGGTCGCCAGGTTGATCTTCATCACCGGCGACGTGATCTGGATGTTTTCGATATCGCGGACAAACTCATCCGGCAGGTGCTTTCTGCCGGCCAGTTTGAGATAGGTGCGCACCGGGTCGGCATTGGAGAGGACCAGACGGGAGTGAAACTCCTCGCCATCCTTCGTAACGACGCCGGTGGCGCGCCCACCTTCGACGCAGATGTGATCGACCTCGACGCCGGTACGAATATCGACGCCTTCCCGCAGCGCCACCCGCTTCAGCGCCTGCGTGAAGCTGCCCATGGCTCCGCGCAGGTAGGCCCAGGCGCCGCGCTTGCCGGTCGACATGCCCATGGCGTGGTAGAGCTTGACATACCCCGTGCCGGCATCACGCGGGCCACGGAAAGTGCCGATGAGCCCGAGGGCACAGGCGGCAGCCTGCATGATGTCGGACTCGAAGAAGTATTCCGCCGAGTCTGCTGCGGATCCAAGCACCATGAACTTCAGCACATGGTCGTCGCCCGGCTGATTGAAGTGCGAAACAAACTCGGCGAACGATGGCGGGTTCCGCAGGATGAACTGATCCATGATCTCGCAGGCGCGTTCGATCATGGCGTCGTAGACAGGGTACGCCTTCGCGTCGTGCTCCGAGAAGCGGGCGATCTCGCGCACGGTGTCGTCCATCTCCTCCCAGAAGACGACGCCATCCTCGCCGTCCATGAAGGGGGCGAAGGAGCGCGGGTTGCGCTTGATCAACTCAACGCCGTTGTGCAGCAGGTCGAGATCCTGGAGCACTTTCTGCGGTGCGAGGGAGAGCACATACGAGCCTGTGGAGGCGATGTGCCCGGGCGCGCCCTCGATCTCTTCAGAATAGGCTGCCCCGCCCACGTCCTTGTAACGCTCCAGGACGCTGACGGAGTACCCCGCGCGGGCAAGGTAGCAGGCCGCCACCAACCCGTTGTGGCCGCCGCCGACAATGACGACATCGTAGGTATTGCTGGGCACCTGGTACACCGGTCGCAATCCTCCCCACCCAAACAGCTCTTCGAGCCGGAAACGGCCACTTTTGGATAGCGGTACGCTACGCGGGCGGGCAGGGACGCGTCAATCGCGCCGGGTCTAGTGCTTGTGACGCCGGCGCCCGTGCCGGTGACCTCGGCGTCGGCGCTTCTTCTTCGGCGCGCACCGGCCGGATGCGCACCGCTCACTTGCCCGGCAACAGATTTCTCCGCAGCAGGTCTGCCCGTAGGGGCAGCACTCGCCTGATGTGGCGCAGCGCCGCGAGTAGATGTCGCAGGGAGTCGCGCAGGTCGGCGCGCCGCCAGTTTGCCGGTCGCAGATATCTCCGGGGTTGCAGCAGGTCCGCTGGTCGGCGCCACAGCAAACGCCGTTGAAGTAGTCGCAGCAATCCCCGCCATCTCCACAGCGGTGTTGGTTCGGCCCGCATTTCGCCTGGCAGACAGGAGTCTCGCCATTGCCTGGCCGAAAACAGGTGTCGTTCGGTCCGCAGCAGATGCGGTCTCCCTCGCCGCAGCAAACGCCATCGAAGAAATCGCAGCATTCACCGTCGCCCCCGCAGGGGTGAAACCCGTTCGGGCACGGTGCGGCCGCAGCCGAACGCCGGCCTGCTCCTGCCGCTGCGGTTACCGCGGCGCCAGCCGCACGGCGGATGACCGTGCGCCGGGTCTGCAAGCGCGCCAGGGATCTTGTCAGGTC
This sequence comes from Thermomicrobiales bacterium, assembly GCA_041390745.1. Taxonomy (GTDB): domain Bacteria; phylum Chloroflexota; class Chloroflexia; order Thermomicrobiales; family UBA6265; genus JACCXM01. The sequence continues at coordinate 66,864 of JAWKPJ010000015.1, forward strand.
ATCAAATCGATCTTGCTGCATGTGGGCGACCTTTGGTGGAAGGGAGGCGTGAGCGCGGTCAAGGCAGGGGGGTCGGTGGAGCCGGGTAGCTTGGCGGCAGCGAGACGGGAGGATCCCTCGCTTCGTACACGACATCGCCAGAGTACACCCTGAGGCGCATGTTGGCCAGACGGTAGAGGGGAGGGCGCCAGGCACGACAAGGGGAACCCGGCAGAGCACCGGCCCGCGCGGTCAGGCGACAATTGCCACGTGCGTAGCGAGGCTCGCGCCATGGGACATTACCGGCCGGAGCTGGCTCGTGATGCAGGCGCCCGGGCCGCCAGTAGGAGAGTTGTCGCGTGTACAAGGGAACCAGTTCGTCGCGTAGTGGCGTCTCACGGCGCGCGGCCATTGGCTCGGCAGCTGCGCTGGCCGCTGGCGCTGCCGCCAGGCGAGCCGGCGCGGCCGCCCAGGAGTCGACTCCGCAGGCATCGCCGGTGGCGGACCCGGTGGTGGCGTCCGTGCCACATGTCTTCCAGCACGCGGACATGCAGTTCCAATACCTTATCGCGCTGGGCGGTGTGTTCGAGCGGGCGGCGGATGTGGGCGAGATGTTTGCCATCGCCGCGCAGATCACAGATGGCGACTACGAATCCTGGTTTGCGGCGTTCATGGCCGCCGGGGATCGTCTGCTGGGCATCGGCGCGGCGAGTCAGGCCGCTGGCGACGTGGTCTCCGCCCGGGAAGCCTACTTGCGCGCCTCGACCTATTACGGGCAGGCGTACTTCTTTACCTACGGGACGACCCAGCCAGACCGCATTGTTGAGGTCTGGGAAGCGTCCCGGGCGGCGTTTGACCAGTTTGCGGCGCTGTTGCACCCGGCTGCCGAGGCAGTGACCATTCCCTATGAGGACACGACGCTGCCGGGCTACGCGTTGCTCGTCGATGACAGCGGCGAGCGACGGCCGTGGCTGGTGATGAACAACGGCAGCGACGGCACCATGGGCGACATGTGGGTGCAGGGCGCGGCCGCCGGTTTGCGCCGGGGCTACAACGTACTCCTGTTCGACGGCCCCGGCCAGGGAGCCGCGCTGTGGCGGCAGCGGCTCTACTTCCGGCCAGACTGGGAGGCGGTCCTGACGCCCGTGGTGGATTTCCTGCTGGCGCGGCCGGATGTCAATCCTGAGCAAATTGTGCTGATCGGGGTCAGCCAGGGTGGGTTCTGGGTGCCACGCGCCCTGGCCTACGAGCACCGGTTCGCGGCGGCGGTGGCAAACCCCGGCGTGGTAGACGTGGGCGCCTCCTGGGCGGCGCGGCTGCCTCCAGGCACGATCGAGGAACTTGTCTCTGCCCCGGAAACGGAACGAGCGCAGATTGCCGCGGAGATCAATCAGGGTGTGGACGAAGTGATGGCGGAAAGCGCTGATTTCCGCTTCACCGTCAAGATGCGCACGGCGCCCTACGGCCTGGACAGTTTCGCCGATCTGTTGGTCAAGCTTGCGGACTACCGGTTGACTGAAACCGAGATGCAACAGATCACGACACCGCTCCTGATTGCCGACCCTGAGGGTGAGCAGTTCTGGCCAGGACAGTCGCAGCAGTTGTTTGACGGGATTCCGGGACCAAAAGACCTGCTCGCTTTCACGGCGGCCGAGGGCGCCGATCTGCATTGTCAGCCAAAGGCCAACGGACTCGCGTCACAGCGTTTCTTCGATGGCTTTGCGCGGTATCTCGCCGCATCGGCCGGAACGCCGACGCCGTAGCGGAGCGCCAGCGAAACGGTCACTACGTCGGGAGGGCCTGCCGATTGGCAGGCCCCCGCGGGTGGGCGGATGGCTACGCCGCGGCGGGGTGCGTTCCAACAGGCCCGTTCGTCACCCGGGCAACGACTTCGTTGTACACGTGGCAAGTCCTGCCAACATGTCCAGAAATGATCAGCTCTTGCCGAGCCTGCAGCCCCTCGATTGAGTCCGCGCAGACAAGTTGACCCGGTTCGGCCACGTCCTGGTGACGAAGCTTGCCGTTAACCAGAGTTGCATTTCCTGATGTCTTTGGCAGCGCGCAGTGGCCTGGATGCGGTGCAGCAGCGCAACGATGCCCCGCGCCAGTGTATGAATGGTTATCGAAAATGGAATAAAGTGAGAGTAAATATGACGTCCGTTTCGAGGCTGTGGAGCCGTTGGCGAGGAGTGTGCTTGCTGAGAACTTTCCGCAGCCCGCCGGGAAACTCGCCAGTCAGGCACGAACGTGCCGGATCAGGTATCCTGTACGTACGAACCTGCGCCAGAAATTCATATTCGCCTCATGTGTAGATTGGGCACGACGAAGGTGGAAGGGCCGATATGCGGTCGAGAATCGCGAATGATAAGACATAATGGCTGAAGTTATTCACCGTTTCATGCTGTAGCGGCTGCAACGTTATTGCACATTGCGTACTTCATGAAGGTATCATGCACCCGGGTGGTTTGTTTTGCGTGTGATTCCGGGGGAGGGTGCATGAGGTTCAACACTCATGACGACACGAACTCAGGCGCCAGTTGGACGCGCCGCGGACTGGTCCTGCGCGGACTGCTGATTTCGGGGCTGGGGGCTGTTGCCGGCGCCTGGTTCGGTGACGACGTTGACGCCAAAAAGAAGAAGCGTCGCAAGAAGAAGAAAAAGAAGAAGGGGTCAGCCACCGAGAGTAACCCGCCGGCGCATTGGGAGATTGACAGCGAAGAGCAGGAGTTCCTGCGACTCATCAATGCCTACCGCGCAGAAAAGGGTAAGCGCGCGCTGACCCTGAATACCCAACTCAGCAACGCGTCGGCTGCGCATTCCCTGGATATGGGGCTGCATGGCTACTTCGACCACGTCAACAAGCAGGGGAAGGACCCCGGGAACCGGGCCTCTGCCGCTGGATATCCCTGGCGGGTGATCGGTGAGAACATCGCGGCCGGGTATGCCCAGGATACGGCTGCCGAAGCATTTGCCATGTGGAGGAGCAGCAAGGAACACAACCAGAACATGCTGGACAGCGATTTCCACGATATCGGGATTGGCCGCGAGCAGGTGGAAGGCTCCAGGTGGGGCTGGTACTGGACAACCGTGTTCGGGACCTCCGCCTGAACTTGCTGCGCTAGACTGGGATCATGACGATCAGTTCGCGGGTCGGCCCGGTCATGGCGCTGCACCGCTACCCGGTGAAATCCCTGCGTGGGGAATGCCTCGATGCGCTTCGTGTGGAAGCACGCGGAGTGGTTGGTGACCGGCTGTATGCGCTCCGCACTCCGGAGGGCAAGTTCGGCAGCGGCAAATCCACTCGCCGTTTCCGGCGGATGGAGGGCTTGCTTGATCTGGCATCCGCCTATGCGGGTGACTCGCCGGTCATCACCTTCCCGGACGGCGCGGTTGTGGCGGGCGACGACCCGGCGATCCATGACCGGCTCTCGGCCCACGTGCGACAGCCGGTCACGCTGGCGCGAGAGGCGGAGGTTTCGCACTACGACGACAGCCCGCTGCACCTGATTACCACGTCCGGCCTGCGCTCGCTCGGCCTGTCTGCGTCCGATGCCCAGCGTTTCCGCCCGAATGTTGTGATTGATGTTCCCGGCGATGGCTTTGTGGAAGACACGTGGATTGGCCGCGACCTTGTGCTGGGCGACGTACGCCTGCGCATTACGGGCGGTGCGGTGCGCTGCGTCATGATCGGCATGGCGCAGGAGGATCTGCCGGAGCAGCCGGGACTCCTGCGCCGCGTCGCGGACCTGCACGAGACCTGTTTCGGTGTCTATGCAACAGTCGTGGCGCCGGGTGACATTGCGGTCGGAATGGACGTGCGCCTGGACTGAGTGCGGTCGCCAGCGCGGCGAACGCTCCGGTGCTACTGAATCAATTGCAGCGCCTGGAGATCGAGATCGTGCTCGACGTCGCGCAGGACCTCGTCGCCGATCAGCCCGCGGTCACGCAGTTCCAGCACCGCTGAGCGAGCCGACTCCACCATGCGGCTGCGGAGTTCGCGCCGGGGCCGGGCGTGGGCATCCAACTCCTCCCAGGTGATCACCGCGTCCTCACCGGCAGCCTCGCGCTCGGCCTGGAGATCGCGCAGCATCGGGGCGACCATTTCGTCGATAGCCGGATCTTCCTGCGCGACCAGGCGCATCTCATTGTGCATGGCTTCCCGCATCGTCGTGAGCGCCAGCAGCATTTCCCGCTCGTGGGAACCATCGTCCGCCAGGTGCAGGCGGCGCACCAGCCACGGCAGCGGCAGGCCAAACCCGAACAGGGTGAAGACAATGATGGCGGCCGTGATCAGGATGATCTCGTTGCGGTGATCGAATGGCGCGCCGCTGTCTGTCACCAGGGGGAGGGCCAGCGCCGTGGCGAGCGAAACGACCCCGCGCAGCCCCGACCAGGCGATCAGAAAGAGGCCGCGCCAGTCGAGCGGTGCGGGCCCCGGCGGGCGTTGCCGGCCGTCGCGTCCGGTGCGATAGAAGCGCTGGACGGGGATGTGCGAGCGGAAGACCCAGGTGCCGGCAAAGACATAGGCGAAGCGCGCGACAATGAGCGCTGCCAGTACCGCCAGGGAGTGACCAAGCACCTGCACGAAGTCTTCGCGATCCAGCACATCCTGCAAGGCGCCGAGTTCGAAGCCGATCAGAATGAAGATGAGGCCTTCGAGGACCGTCATGACCTGGTCCCACATCATGCGATTGCGGCTGCGTGCTTGTGGCGTCATGGTGCGTGACGAGCGGAACCCATGCACGATGCCGGCGGTGACCACCGCGAGGACGCCGGACCCCTGCAGTTGTTCGGCCAGGACGTAGATCGCCGTTGGGGCAATCAGGGTGGCAGTGGCGACCAGCGAGGGCTCGTTCAGGATCTTGACCAGTTCGCCGAGCAATCTGCCGGTCGCCAGGCCGACGGCCACGCCGACTGCAACCACGATGACGAACTCCACCGCAGCCGCAGAGGCGGAAAAGGCGCCTGTCACGACCGCCGCCACCGCGAAGGTGTAAACCACAATGGCGCTGGCATCGTTGATCAGGCTCTCACCTTCCAGAATGGTGACAATGCGACGCGGCGCCCCAACGCGCTGGAAGATCGCGGTCGCGGCCACGGCGTCTGGCGGCGAAACAATAGCGCCGAGGACGAAGGCCGCCGCCCAGGACATAGCCGGGATCAGGGTGTGCGCGACCACGGCCACCAGCGCCGTGGTGACAAGCACGAGCCCGATGGCGAGCCGGGAAATTGGCCCGAAGTTGGCCCGGAAATCGCGCACAGAGGTGAGCTGCGCGGCCTGGAAGAGGATGGGCGGCAGGAAGATGACCAGCACCACCTCGGGCTCGAGTTCGATGGTGGGCGTCCACGGCGCAATGCCCATGGCCAACCCGCCGATCATGAGCAGCATCGGCGCTGGCACACGCAGGCGGTCGGCCAGCCAGTCCAGGCCGATCACTACGGCCAACAAGGCCACGATCAGTTCGAACTCTGCCATCGCTTCTCCGGACTTCGCGGGGATCGTGCTGCGGTCAGCGTAACTCAGCCGGGATTCGCCCGCGAGCGGAGCGGTCACGACGCATGGCTCCGGCGACGCCGGCTGGCGTCGTCTGGACTGCCTGTGCATAACGAATCGCCGCCGGATCAGCCGGCGAAACCCTGGAAAGTGGCGTACGTGCGCGGGTCTTTCGGGAAATGACCGGCAGGGGCTGCGCCGGGTTGGGTTGTCTCGTCGATCACGACGTGGCATCTACGTCATGCAACAACGCATGCCAGCGGCTGGAGACTGCACATGACCTACGGATACACGGGGAAGATTCTGATAGCCGATCTCACGGCCGGAACGGTGACCGTCGACGAAAAAGATGACGCCTGGTACCGCACCTACATGGGTGGGGCTGCTGCCGGGATGGACTACGTCCTGCGCGGGGTGCCGGCTGGCGCTGATCCCCTGGGGCCCGAGAACATCCTGACCTTCTTCACCGGGCCGCTGGCAGGTACGCCCATTTCCGGGCAGAGCCGGATGAGCGTGAACTGCAAGAGCCCGCTCAGCGGCCTGATCGGGGACGCTCAGGTGGGCGGCTTCTTCCCGGCTGAGCTCAAGATGGCCGGGTTTGACGGAATCGTCATTACCGGGAGTTCCGCCTCCCCGGTCTACCTCTGGATCAAGGACGGCGAGTACGAACTGCGTGACGCCAGCGCGTACTGGGGGATGCAGACCGGCGAGTTCGAGGACGCAATGGTCGCGGCCCTCGGCGACAAGAAGATCCAGACGATGACGATCGGGCGGGCCGGGGAAAACCTGGTCAAGTACGCCTGCCCGGTCACCTACACCTCCCGGGCGCCGGGTCGCACCGGCGTCGGCGCGGTGATGGGGAGCAAGAAGCTCAAATCCATCGTGGTGCGCGGCACAGGCAAGGTGACGCCGCACGACCCCGACGGCCTGAAGAAGCTGACGCAGTGGGGTGCGAAGCACGTGCGGGTCAACGTGGCAATGGCCGGGCTGCAGAAGTACGGCACGGCCGAGACGGTGATGGCGCAGCAGTCGGTCGGTGGGCTGCCGACGCGGAACTGGGACAGCGGCGTGTTCGCCGAGGCAGAGTTGATCTCCGGCGAGCGCATGTACGAGACGATGACGCTCAAGAACGACACCTGCTTCGCCTGCGCGGTGCGCTGCAAGCGCGTGGTGCAGGTCGAGAACCTTGGAGTGGAGGGGCGTTACGGCGGCCCGGAATACGAGAACCTGGCCACGCTCGGGTCGTACTGCCTCGTTTCGGACCTGGATCGCGTCGCGCTGGTCAACCAGATGTGCAACAAGGAGGGCATGGACCCCATTGCCCTCGGGGCAACCATTGGCTGGGCGATGGATGCGTTCGACAGGGGCGAGATCACCCTGGAGGACACCGGCGGGTTGGCGCTCCCCTGGGGGGACGCAGAACTGATGGTGCAGCTCTCCGAGATGGTGGCCACGCGCGAAGGGTTCGGCGATGTGCTGGCCGAGGGCATGGAAGGGGCCTCCCGGCGGCTCGATGGCCGCGGCGCGGACCTGATCACGTCCGTCAAGGGTGGCGCCATGCCGGCGCACATGCCGCAGGTCAAGCGCTCGCTGGCCCTTATCTACGCGGTCAACCCGTTTGGCGCGGATCATCAGTCGAGCGAGCATGACCCCAGCTACGCCCCGGACAGTGACGACGAGAGCATGCGGCGTCTGGCGTTGCTCGGGCTCACTGACCCGCAGGACCCGCTGAACCTCTCGGATGAAAAAGTGCGCTACGCGCTGGTGACGCAGCAGTTCTACTCGCTGCTCGACTCGGCGTCCGTCTGCCAGTTCGTGTATGGCCCGGCCTGGCAGTTGTACGGCCCGGATCACCTCTCGCAGGCGCTGAACGCGGCAACCGGCTGGGATACGACTGTCGATGAGTTGGTGGAAGTCGGTGCGCGCAAGTTGACGATGCAGCGTCTCTTCAACGCGCGCGAGGGCGCCGGCCGCAACGCGGACGTGCTGCCGAAGAAGCTGTTCAAGCCGCTCACAGGCGGCCCCTCGGACGGCTACCACGTCACCGAGGAGCAGATGGCGCACGCGCTGGACCGCTACTACGCGTTGGCCGGCTGGGATGTGGCCAGCGGGATGCCGACAGCCGCTTCCCTGCAGCGCTACGGGCTGGAGTGGGCGACTACTGCCCAGGGTGCGTCTCCCCTGCCGGGGTGAGCGCCTCAGGCTGGCGAGCCGCGCCTGGGCAGCGGCCTGCGAAAGGCCGCTGCCTCCCGACTTGACGGGCAGTCGTCGGCGCGAGCGCGGAGTGCACCTTCACTCACTACAATACAATCATCTCTTGTGATCTCGTCGTGTGGGCAGGAGCAGCCGGGATGTGCGCTCGCTCGTACCGTGATCTTCCACCGGCTGCGCTGATCGAGCAGGCGATTGCGCGCGGCGAGGGCTTCCTGACCGAGCGCGGCGCCCTTGCCGTAAGCACGGGCGAGCACACAGGGCGGTCGCCGAAAGACAAGTACGTGGTGCGACAGGGCGCCCTTGCTGACGAGATCTGGTGGGGCGATGTCAACCAGCCCATGCCGGTTGAGGCCTTTGACCAGCTCCGAACGGATATTGGCAGCCACCTCGCGGCACGCGTCGTTTTTCACGCAGCGGTCTCCGTCGGCGCGGAGGAGGCCCACTCGCTCGCGGTGCAGCTGACGACCGAGAGTGCGTGGAGCGCCCTCTTTGCCCACAACCTCTTTCTGCCTTCGCGTGGAACCCGGCACGCGGACGCGTGGACACTTTGGCACGCTCCAACCATGCCGGCCAGCCCCGACCGCCACGGGACACGGGGGCCGACCGCAATTGCCCTTTCGTTCGATGAGCGATGCGTGCTCATTGCCGGCACACAGTACGCCGGTGAAATCAAGAAGGCCATGTTTACCGTCATGAATGGCTGGCTCCCCGGCCGGGGGGTACTGCCCATGCATTGCTCGGCAATCGAGGATCCGCGCGGGCGCACCGCGCTCTTCTTCGGGTTGTCTGGCACGGGGAAGACCACGCTCTCCACAGGTGCGGGGCAGCGGCTCATTGGCGATGACGAACATGGGTGGGGAGATTCGGGCATCTTCAACTTCGAGGGCGGTTCCTACGCCAAGACCATTGGGCTGGAGGCCCGCAGCGAACCCGAGATCTTTCATGCGGTGCGCCAGTTCGGGACGGTGCTGGAGAATGTCATCATCGACCCAGACTCGCGCACCCCGCAGTTCGCCGATGATTCCCTTACCGAGAACACGCGTGCCGCGTTCCCTCTCGCGTTCCTGGATGCGCGCGCCGGAGGCACAGGCACGCATCCGGCGAGCATCATCTTTCTCTCGGCCGATGCCTGTGGCGTTTTACCGCCAGTCGCCAAACTGACCCATGATCAGGCGCTCTTCTGGTTCCTCTCGGGATACACCTCGAAACTGGCGGGAACCGAGCGGGGCGTGACGGGGCCCGAAGCCACGTTTTCTCCCTGTTTCGGCGCGCCGTTTCTCCCGCTTCCGCCCGAGCGGTATGCACACCTCCTGCGCGAGCGACTCGCGCGTGCCGGGAGCACGGTCTGGCTGGTCAACTCGGGCTGGAGCGGTGGTCCCATTGGAACGGGGGCACGCATGCCGATCGAGTTGACCCGCGCCGTGGTCGCGGCCATTCTCGATGGCGAACTCAATGCCGCCGAGATGACGGTTGATCCGGTCTTTGGCTTTCGGGTTCCGGCCGCTGTTCCCGGCGTTCCCGCGATCTACCTCCAACCCCGAGCGCGCTGGGCCGATGCCGGCGCCTTCGACAGTACGGCTGGGCGCCTGGCCCAGGAATTGGTCAGGCATTTTGCGCAGTTTGAGCGAGTCATGCCCACGCAGGTCCGCGAAGCAGGCCCGGCATTGAGCGCCGTGCGCGGTCGCTAGCACTCCGCCTGGCACATGGCGCCGGCGTGCGAAACCTGCCGCCAACTGTGAGACACGTGCTGGCGCTGTCTGCCGCCAGAGAACCTGCGCTGCAATCCCCTCTCCCGCACGGTACGTGGGAGTGACGGCGCCTGCGACGAGGCCACGTTGTGCCCGAACACCTCTTCCGGCTCGCCGCGCACCGGGAATGGGAAGCGCGCTGCCGTGAAAGACTGACCTCGCTCACCTGCCGGCGGAGAGCCCCGCAGGGAGGGGACGAGCGGGCGCGCTACCATTTCACCTCGTCCCCGACGCAGGTGGGGCGGTATGGCCGTGCAAAAAAGGCAGCGGCGTAAGGTCGGGCATTCGATGCAGATTTCCGTCAGATACCCCGGGATCATTGGCGATATGCTGGAGCGCAAGGGCGACGCGGTTACCCTCCCGGATGGCGCTTCGGTGGCGGACCTGGTCCAGCACCTGACCGGTGCGGACGACACGGCAGCCAGCATCCTGAAGCAGACCCGGCCCTTCATTAACGGCCAGCAGGCGGACCGTGCGAGTCTGCTTGTCGATGGTGCGGAAGTGATCTTCATGCGGCCCATAGCGGGCGGCTGAACCGGTGTGAGCGGGATTGCCGCCGGCGCCGCACGCGAGGTCGCCGCGGCCTGGGTGGAAGCTGAGGGAGCGCGGACGCCCGGCTTCGCGGGCGCGTTCCTGCACGGCTCCATCAATTGGCTGCCAGACAAGGCGGCATTGCCGGCTTCCTCCGATCTGGATGTCATGGTGGTGCTGGCAGGAGACGAGCCGGCGCAGAAGCCGGGCAAGTTTCGCTACCAGGGCGTACTACTGGAGGTCTCCTACTTGCCACTGGTCGAGGTGGCGAACGCTGACCAGATCCTGGGCAATGCCCACCTGGCCGGCAGCTTTCACCGCCCAAGTGTGCTGGCGGATCCCACCGGCTACCTCGCCGCGTTGCACCAGGAGGTGGCTCGCCACTACGCCGAAGAGGCGTGGGTGTACCGGCGCTGCGCAGATGTGGCAGCGAAGATCCGGCAGCCATTTCCGCCGCCTGGCGCTCCGTTCCCGAACCAGGTTAACGCCTGGCTCTTCCCGGCCGGGTTGGCGACCCACCTGCTGCTGGTGGCCGGGCTGCGCAACCCGACCGTGCGCCAGCGGTATGGAGCGGTACGCGAACTGCTGGTGGAGCAGGGCAGGCTCGATGTCTACGCGGGTCTCCTCGAGGATCTGGGCGTGGCCGCCATGACGCCGTCGCGCGCCACGGCCCACCTGGATGCGCTGGAGGCGGCGTTTGTGGATGCCGCACAGGCGATCCGCTCGCCGTTCTTCTTTGCAGCCGATATCAGCGAGGCAGGCTATGCGGTGGCGATTGGCGGCACGCGCGAGCTGATCGCGCGAGGTGACCATCGCGAGGCTATCTTCTGGTTGGCGGCGACCGCCGTGCGCTGCCAGCAGATTTTCCTGCAAGATGCCCCGCACCTGATGCCGCGTCACGCGCCAGGCTTCCGGGCATTGCTGAACGATCTGAATGTTCCTGATCGCAACGCCCTGGTCGCGCGGCACGCTGCGACAGTGGCGCGTCTGCCGGAATGCTGGCAGGTGGCGCACGAACTCATCGCCGCGCGGCGCGATACTACGGCCAGTTCGGACTACTGAAGCGCAACCGGAGGCACAGGTGAAAGGCACAGCGGACGCAGTCATCATCGGGGCGGGGATCATGGGCTGCGCTACTGCCCACGCGCTGGCGGAGCGCGGCATGACCAACGTGGTTGTGCTGGAGCGGGACCAGATTGGCCGCGGAGCTACCGCCGATGCCGCGGGTGGAATCCGGCAGCAGTTCTCGACTGAAACCAACGTGCGCCTCGCCATCGAGAGCGTGCGCGTGTGGGAGACCTTTCCGGAACGCTTTGGCCGGGATATCGGCCTGCGGCAGCAAGGCTATCTCTTCCTGCTGAGCGACCCCGGCGAGGAGCCGGTCTTCCGCGCCAACCTGGCGTTGCAGCAGCGGCTGGGCGTGCCCGCACGCTGGGTGACGCCGGGGGAGATCGCAGAACTGAACCCGCACGTGGTGCTGGACGACATCTATGGCGGCACGTTCTGCCCGGAGGATGGGTGGTGCGATACGTACGGCGCCACCATCGGCTTCGCGCAGGCGGCGCGCGCGCTGGGTGTGGAGATCGCCGAGGAGACGCCAGTCACAGGCATCGACGTGGTGGCTGGCCGGGTGCGGGGCGTGGTGACGACAGAAGGCTCCGTCAGTGCGCCGCTAGTGATCATTACGGCCGGCCCGCAAACGCGCGGGGTAGGCGAGATGGCGGGTGTGGAGTTGCCGGTCGATCCGTACCGCCGCATGAGTTTCATCACTGAGCCCTTCCCGGCCCTGCCGCAGAGCCTGCCCATGACCATTGATTTCGCGAGCGGGCTCTATTTCCACCCGGAAAGCCACGGCTTTCTTTTCGGGATGGCGAATCGCGAGGAGCCGAGCAGCTTCGTCAAGACCGTCGATGACGACTGGATGCTGACGACAGTGGAGGCATTGGCAGCGCGTTGCCCGGCCTTTGAGGAAGCAAGCATCCTGCGCGGCTGGGCCGGGTTCTACGAAGTGACCCCGGACGATAACCCCCTCTTCGGGTGGACCGGCGGGGTCGAGGGGCTCGCGGTCGCAGCCGGATTCAGCGGACACGGCTTCATGCAGGGGCCCGCCATCGGCCGCTGCATGGCGGAACTGGTCCTGGACGGTGCTCCGCACGGCATCGACCTTGCGCCCTTCCGCCCGTCCCGCTTTGCAGAGGGCGATCTTGCCCAGGAGCACAACGTCATTTGAGGCCGGGAACGCAGCCGGGCGCAGTCCATCTGGACGTGTGGCGGGAAGGCGACAGGCAATGGCCATGACCGTCGGGGTGGCGCGGGTGACGCTCTATCTGGAGGACACCTTTAGCCTGAAAGACAAGCGGCAGGTCGTGCGCTCCATCACGCAAAAGGTGCGTAACCAGTTCAACGCGGGCATTGCCGAGGTCGAGGATCTGGATGACGCTCGCGTCGCGACGCTGGCCATTGTCGTCGTCTCGAACGCCGCCAACCACGCCCAGGAGATGCTGCAAACGATCATCGGCTTCATCGAGCGCCGGGTTGAACTGGGCGTACTGGGCGAGATCGAGACGGAATTGATTCCGTACGGGGACTGAGGGGCGCTGCGCTACGCGCTCAAGGGGTGACGGAAGACGAGGACGAGTCCCATCCATCGTTCTTCTTCACCCCCTGAGCGCAGCAGAACCCTCTCCGCTACGACAGGCGCTTGATGATGTGCCAGCCGTAGGGACTGGTGCGCGGGTCGAAGTCCGCCATGCCGATATCGCCGACGCCGAGACCGAACCCAACGTTGCCGAAGGCAGAGACCATGCGGTTGCGCGGGTACTCGCCGGAGGCCGGGCTGACGCCGTTGTTGCTCAGGCGGTAGATGCCCGGAGGGGAATCGTCGGTGAGTTCTCGCACCAGGGCGTCAAAATCCTCGCCGGCCCTGGCCCGCGCCAGGGTGGCTGTCGCCAGTTCGGCAGCCTCGGCCTGTGAGCGGCGCGCCCGCGTGCCGGCGCCGGCGAAGGAGATGAGAACGTGCTGAATTTCAATGCGCTCCGGCTCGGCGGGCGTGATGTTGTCGGCCACTGGGCTGCTTCCTCCGTATGATGGTCAGATTTCCTGAGAGGACTATAGAGGGAGGGCGGGGGATCGTGCCGGCGGTCAGGTGGTTCCGCGTCGGGTGACTGGTATCGGCTGCCGGGCTTCGTCGATGGCCACAAACACGAAGCGGCCTTCGGTCACGGTCTCCGTCGCCAGGCTCTCCTTGCGCTCGACCAGGGCCTCGATCTGGATGGCGATACTGGTGCGCCCAATGCGGTCAGTGGTCGCGTAGACCAGGAGGCAGTCGCCAACGTACACCGGCTTGTGGAAGACGATCTGGTCAATGGCAACGGTAACGACACGGTGAGACGTAAGCTTGCGGGCCTGAATCCAGGCGCCGAGATCCATCTGGCTGAGCACCCATCCGCCGAACATGTCTCCGTCCGGGTTGGCGTCTGCCAACATCGCGACGACCCGGATAACGAGTTCTCGCTCGGTGCTCGGTTGCGTTTCCTGAGCCATGCGGCGGTTTCGCTCCTGAGCGCGGGTACGACCTCAAATCGCGTTGCCGGGAAGCGAGATCCTTCGACGTCGCTCAGGACGAAACGCGAGAGACGGGGGCGCCCTGAGGAGGTCGTGATTCCTGAGAGACGGTGCTTCAGCGGTCTCCAACAAGGGTAGCCTCGTGCCCACCTTCGCCGCAGTCACTGTGCCCCGAGCGCACTCGACATACCACATCGACGTCAGGCCGTGACCGACGTCTCTCGACTGCGCCCGGGAGGTGACGTCCGTTGGGCAACGGAGCTTTGCAAGCGCTGGCCACGTCAGCCCGGCAGGAGCGCTTCCATGATATCCGCCATGGCGCTGTCCCCGGGGTCCCCGCCGTCGCGCAGGCCGCTGATGGCGCCGAGGCGATCCACCATGTCCCGATTCTGGTTTGCCTTGACCTTGCCGATGAGCCGCGTGATCGGGATTTCGATACCCACGATGTTCGCCAGCATCGTCTCCAGGTAGTCGCGCGGGGCGTCGGCCATTTTCCACGGAACGGGCAGCCCCGCTTCCATCAGTTTCGTCAGGCGGCCGGCCTGCCCGCGTAGCCACTTCTCGTCGTCGTGGATGATCAGCGGGCCGTAGGCGTGAGTCACCGCGTAGTTCCAGGTCGGGACAGCCCGGTGTCCATCGAACTTGGTGGGGTACCAGTTCGGCGAGATGTACCCCTCAGCCGCCTGAAAGACGACCAGCGCATCCTGGCCGGTCACATGGTCGTGCCAGACGGCGTTGTTGCGCGCGACATGGCCCAGGAGACGCCCGTGGTCGCCAAAGGCACGGTCGAGCACGAAGGGAATGTGGTTGGCGGAGAGCCCCTCCATCCCGGGTGATCAGCAGCCCGAGTGGGTGCTGCTCGATCAACGTCTGGATCGTGGCCGTGTCGTGCTCGGCAAAGTGTTCAGGAAGGTAGACCATGCCTGGAATCCTTGATTGACGGCGGTTGGCGCAACCGCAATGGTACGGACAAGACAACGAACGGGGAAACGATATCACCTGAAGATTGCCCGACCGTCCTGGTGAGCGGGCAGGATATGGCAACATGCTCCGGGCTTTGCCCCAATCAGCTTTGCGCCGGGACCAGATTGAGCTGGAGCGCGCGGGTAGCCGTGGAACATGGCAGCGCCGATCCTGCTTTCGGCGCCATCGTGCGGTCTGCGGATGTCTTGCCGGCGCGGATAGCCATGCTGGTCGCAACAGCAGAACCTGCGCCGAGCCAGGCGATCAGGCACGCGCGAGCACCGGCGTTCTGGCAGGGGACAATGGGTGGGTACGCCCGCCTGTGGTTGAGGGCGCCTGGCCTGACGCCGGTGAAGTATTGGGCACGGCTGCTCAACTCCGGCCAGGTGAAACGTACAGGGAGCATTCGAGGTTCTCGCCGGCGCCGTGCTGCTGACCAGACGCACGGCTACGCGGCCGGTAAGGCACGTTGCTCGTACCTGGCGTCGGGCGCCTGCACGCTGGCAACGGGGCGGGCGCAGGGCCAGTGGGATGGCCGACAAGGCGCATCTGAATGCGACAGCAAAGAGATGGGGAATGATGACCGAAGGTGTGGAGGCGCAACTGTCGCCTGAGTCGCAACAACTGCTGGACGGGACCACCGTGTCCGATGCCGTACGCGAACGCTGGCCAGCGTACCGGGTGCTGGTGATCGTGGCAGAGGGGGTGAACGCGCGACGAAATGACCGCAGCCTGGACCCGGACCCGCTCGCTGCGGCGGAGGCGTTCGTGCGCGAACAGGGGGAGCCGGACTGGACGGCGCACCCGCACGTCGCGGAGTGGATGGCCGCCTACGCGGCGTTTGGCGCGAAGCCGAAGCGAACCAGCCCCAGCGTGCTGGCGCTGATCCGGCGCGCGGGGAACGGGCTGCCGCGCATCGACCCGGTCACGGACCTCTACAACGCTGTTTCGGTCTCGCATGTGCTGCCGATAGGTGGTGAAAATCTGGCGGCGTACGTCAGCGCGCCACGCCTGGATATCGCGAGGGGTGGGGAGCCGTTCGACACCATAGCGGACGGCGAGCCGGCCATGGATGCGGCGCTGCCGGGTGAGGTGATCTGGCAGGATGACCAGGGGGTGACCTGCCGCCGCTGGAACTGGCGGCAGTGCGTGCGGACGCGCATCGATACGGAGACGGGGACAGCGCTCTTCCTGCTGGAGGCCCTGGGCGCCATGCCGGACGAGGACTTGCTGGCTGCGGGCGACGAACTGGCCACGGGCTTGCGGCGGTTGTCCCCAGGTGTCGTGCTGAGGCAGCGTCTTCTGCCGTAGCCGGACGAATACCCTTCGGCACTGTCGATTCTGACTCAGTTCAAGCGACTACCTGGTGCAATCGCGTACGTACCGTGTCGCCGCTATATGTTGGGAGAACACCATGCCGAAGCCAATTGCGCCTTGTCTCTGGTTTGATGGCAAGGCCGAAGAAGCCGCCAACTACTACGTTTCCGTCTTCAGGAACTCGAAGATTACGACCATCGATCGCTACAGCGATGAGGGCCCGGACCCCGCTGGCAAGGTGGTCTACGTCGAGTTCGAGATCAACGGCCAGCCGTTTGCGGCGCTCGATGGTGGGCCGGAGTTCACCTTCAGCGAGGCGGTCTCCTTCGTGATCGAAGTCGCTGACCAGGCGGAGCTCGATTACTACTGGGACACGCTGGTCAACGACGGCGGGGAGGAGAGCCAGTGCGGCTGGCTGAAGGACAAGTACGGAGTTTCCTGGCAGGTGACGCCCACGGCCTTGAACGACATGATGCGTAGTTCCGACCGCAAGCGCGCAGGTCAGGCAATGCGCAAGATGTACACGATGCAGAAATTGAACCTCGCGGAGTTGCAGGAGGCCTACGACGCCTGAGTTAGGCGCTCGGCGGTTGCCCGCCGGCGCCGGAACGGTGAGACAGCGAGGAGACTGCGCGTGTCCCGGACGCGCACGCATCTGAACACTGAGCGCGGCTGCGAGAAGGCATTTGCGTTCTACCGTCAGGCTTTTGGCGCCAACTGTGCCTGGCCCAGTGTGTGCTACAGCGCGACGCTGGCTGAGAACAGCGCGCCTGTCTGGGGAGCGTCGCTTTCGTGCCGGGGGTGGTAGCGTAGGTCGTCACGACACCGGATTGGCTGCCATGGTGGAAGGACAAGCAGCGCGTGATGGCCGCGTGGGAGACTGATTTCCAGGCCCCTCTTGACGACTGGCATGCCGATGCGTTGACCACCGGGCGGGCGGCCAGCGAGCGGCTCTTGCGCGACGATGATCTTCCCGATGAAGTCCTGGCCCACACCCGGCGCAAGGCGACGTTTTACCGGCAAGCCCTGAGTGAACTCACGCCTTCGTTCGTGGCCTTGCCCCTCGCGTTTCCGGTCCCGGCCGGATGGTCGCTGTTGAACCCGACGCTGGCGCAGGGGCCGCACGGCTTGTCGGCTATCGTGCGTTCTGGCAACTACACCGTCGATGCGCACGGACGGTACACGGCTCACGAGCCCGACGGCGTGGTGCGCACCACCAACTACCTGGCGAAACTCTCGCCCTCCGGATTACTCCAAAGCGTTGACCGTATCGACGACGGGTTTCTGCGGATTCAGCCGCCGCTGTACCCCGTTGCGGGCTTCGAGGACTGTCGCCTGATCTGGCAGGATGGAAGTTGGTGGGCCGCTGCGACGCGGCGCGACGCCAACGCCGAGGGTATTTGCCAGATGGTGCTGCTGCGGCTTGATGGCGACCGTGCCGTCGAGATGATTCCGCTGAGCGACGGCGCTTCAGGTCACGAGAAGAACTGGATGCCGGTCGTTGATGGCGGACCAGACCTGCACTTTGTCGCCTCGATCGCGCCAACCGTGGTCATGCGCCTGGACCTGGCAACACGAGAGGTGACGCGAGCCGCACAGCAGCGGGCTCCCGAGGCCGCACGCTTTCTGCGGGGTGGTGGACAGGTGCTGCCAGTTGCCGATGGCTGGCTGGCCATTGGCCACGAAGCCGTGCGTTTCGACGATGGCTCGCGCGTTTACACCCACCGCTGGGTCTGGTTTGATGCAGACTGGCGATTGCGCCGGATTTCGCCAGGCTTCTACCTCCGCGAACGCGGCATCGAGTTTGTGGCCGGGCTCGCCCAGGACGGTAGTGACCTGTTGCTTACGTTTGGCGTGCAAGACCGCGAAGCCTGGCTGGGCCGGCTCGCGCTGACGGATGTGATGCGCATGCTGGAACCGGCGGAGAGCGTGGAGACAACGCAGGTCCCGGTAGGGTCGCCGGCAAGACCGGGACAGCTTCCCGCCGCTGTTCGCAGGCCAGTGATCGTGGCCACTACGCTCGCCGGGAATGCCGAGTCCGAAATTGGCGATGCGCTGCAGAGCGTCGTCGAGTGGGTCGATTGGTGCCTGCTGATCGACACCGGGATCACTGACGCCACCGCGCGGCTCGCGCAGGAGATTGCCGGACCCAAACTGGTCGTGCGCGCGTTCACCTGGTCCGACGATTTTGCGGCGGCGCGGAACTTCGCGCTCACGGTGGCGGGAGAACTGGGCGCAGACTGGGCGTTGACTCTGGATACAGACGAGCGTCTTGCATTGCAGGGACTCGCGATCCACCAGACGCTGCGGGAGGCCAGACTGGACACGCTGCACGTTATGCACGCGGCCGGGACGTATGGCAAGGAACGCTTCTTCCGCCTGCCGGCGCGCGGCTCCTGGCGGGGGCCGACACACGAGGCCTACACCGGGGGCGGGCCTGTCGCCACGTTGCCGCAGATTGTGTTTGACGAACTGGAGAAGGATGCGGCGCACTATCGCCAGAAGGCCGAACGTGACGTGGCCATTCTCACGCGCCACACCGCAGCGCACCCTCGCGATCCACGCTGGCACTACTACCTGGGGGACTCTCTGGCCGGGTTGGAGCGCCATGAGGAGGCCGTGACGGCTTTCCGCGCGTGCGCGGCGTTGCGAGGCTGGGACGAGGAGAGCGCGTGGGCGCTGTACCGCGCCGCCGAGAGTTTGCTGGCTCTCGGCCGGCCGGTAGATGCTATCGAAGCGTGCGCCGAGGGCATGGCCCGCCACGCGGGAATCGCCGAACTGCCCTGGCTGGCCGCCTATGCCGCCTGGCAGGCGGACCGCCCACACCAGGCGGTGTATTGGGCGCGTGTCTCCGTGATGCTGGGGCACTACCTGGGGAGCGGAGCAGATGTCCCACGCATCGGTTTCCGCCACCCGCCGGCACTCTGGGAGGGGCCCTTCGACGTGCTGCGATTTGCGCTACGTGCGACCGGCGACAAGGCAGGAGCAAAGGACGCGGAGCGCCTGTACAAGGCGGCCAAAGCGGCGCGCAAGGCGCATGCGTAGGCGAGGATGTTACCCCACCGGTGTCGCGGCGGCCGATGGTGCGCCCGGTAGCGGCACGTAGGTGAACACGGCATCCCGGCCAACGTCAGTGATGAGCACTTCGCCGTTCGGAGCGACGGCAACCCCAAGCGGCTGCGCCAGCCGCTCGGCGCCGGCATTTGCGATGCGGCTGACAATTTCACCCTCGCGATTGAGCATCACGATTTCGCCCGCGTTGGAGGCCGAGGCGTAGAGGTTCCCGGCGGCGTCAAAGGCCAGGTACGGCTGGAATGCGGGCGGAATGCCATCCTGGTCCGGGGGTGGCCAGTCCGCGATCGACCATTGCGCTACCGGCTCGCCATCTGGTGTGAAAATCGAGATGCGGGCATTGCCGGAGTCCGCAACGTAGACGTTGCCATCCGGCCCGAGGGCGATGCCCACCGGCTCGATCAGGTGTTCCGGCTCCGAGCCGTAGCCGCCCCAGGCGCGTTCGAACGCGCCATCCGGCGCAAACTTCTGCACACGCTCGTTGCCCGTGTCGACGACGTAGATCGCGTCGTCGCTGATGGCAATGGCGCGCGGTCCGAAGAAGCTGCCGGGGCTCTCGCTGACCCGCGCCGGGTCATCCCCCAGGTCAACCGTTGTCCCGCCGATAGTGCGCGTGAGCTGGCCATTGGCATCGAGCGCGACCACGCGGTGGCCCCAGGTGTCCGCAACCCAGGTGAGGCCGTCCGCGGCAACAGTGATGCCAGTGGGGCCCAGGCCGTTTGCTGTGCGGGTGAAGAGAGAACCAGCGTCACTCTGACCCCAGATATCGAGGAAGGAGCCGTCGGCCCGAAAACGCTCGACCCGTGCGTTGCCGCTGTCAACCACCAGGATCGTCCCGTTAGGGGCGGCTGCGATGCCGACAGGGTCCTTGAACTGCCCCGGCTCAGCGCCGGAACCGGGCGCCTGGCCCAGCGCGAAAGGGCCGACTGGCGTTTGCACGCGGGAGGCCAACTCCGCGGTCAGGCCCAGGGAGATTACCTCCGGATCCGGGGCGACGATGCCCCGGCGGAAGAGCAGGTATTTCCAGAGATCCAACCATTTGGTTGGATTCACGATGTAGGTCGCGAGGTCGCCCACGTCGGGCTTGAGGTACGGCTCGGGCACAGTTGTGCGCCACGGCCAGGGCGTCACCCGGTAGCCGCGCGCTTCCAGCGCTGCGCTGTCGCGTGCCAGCACGGCCTGCGCGCCCGCGTCGCCGCCTGCGCCGGGCGCGACCACGGCCAGGTTGGGAAAGTCGCGGAAGTACCAGACATATGGCCAGGCGAGGTCGCGCTCGACCGCAATGCTCAGGCTGTAGCTGCCGGTTGGATCCTGCGGGGAGCCGGCGTCGATGCCAACGTCGCGTGAGAGGTTCAGGAAGTGCCTGATGGTGGGGAGCGTCCCCTCGGTTGAGGTCTGCTGGGCCAGGAGTTCGTACCCGGTGTTGCCGCGCTCGAAGGCGAGCAGGTTGGCCGAGCGGTACCCAAATGCACCGAGCAGGAGCGACGCCACGAAGAGTGCCACCAGCAGTGGTTGAGCACGCGTTTCCGCCTCGCGGCGCAGATCCTCGCTGATTCGCCACGCGAGATACGCCAGCGGCACGACCACCAGGCAGAGCACCGCGACCGGCGGCATCGCCCCGCTGACGCCGCCTCCGAGCGTACTCGCTCGCGAGAGCAGCACGCCGACCGCAGCCAGCCCGATAACGATGCCGAGCATGGCCAGGGCCAGCACGCCGGAGATTCCCTGCCAGACGTTGCGCCACTGGATGGCGCGCCAGGTCTCTCCCACACCGATTCCGGCCATCAGCGCGATGGGCAGCACCACATGGATCGCCTGCTCCGGGCCGCGCCCCGCCGAGAAACTCCACAGGCAAAACGCCGCCAGGCCCCACGCCGCGAAGAGGGCCAGTGCATCGCTGTGGGCGGCGCGGCCCGTCGTCAGGGCCACGAGCGCAAAGAGGAGCGCAAGAAGTTCGTAGACGAGGAGGACGAGCAGAAAGAGGATGACCGGCTGCTCGCTGCCAGGGCCGAACAGGAGCTGCCGCCACGCGCCGAGCGTTTCCCACGCCCCGGCGACGCCGGACGGGTAGGAGAAGAGGCGTGTGAAGATCACCACGACGGTGATGACGAAAGCAACCGCACACCAGAGCGCGTGGCGTGGTTGACGCAGCCCGCGCAATCCCTCGGCAATAGTCCCGCCGGGCGCAGTCAGGGCAGCGGCGGCCAGCCCGATGATGAGCGTGATCGCAACAGTGAGCGCCGTTGGCGCAGCCCCTAGCGCGATACCGGCGGAGATGCCGATGGCCGCGGCAGCGCCCGCGCTCTTTGGCGCTCGCGCGAGGGCGACCAGGGCCGCAATGACCGCTACGGCGCAAAGAGCAACGATGATCTCCGGGTTGATGACGCGCGAGGCGTAGGTCAGCGTGGGGGAGATCGCGACAATGGCCGTCATGCCGAGCGCAGCGGGCCCGCCCACCCAGCGCCGCAACGCCAGAGGCGCAAGCACCAGCAGCATACCGGGCAGCACCGCAGCCAACCGGGCGACGACATCGGTTGCCCCAAAGAGGAAGAAGAGCGCTCCCTGCAGCAGAAGCAGGAACGCGCCCACGTTCGGCAGCGGCTCACCGGTCACGGTCGGTTGGCCCCGGTAGAGGACCCAGGCGTCGTAGGCGAACGGCGCTTCCTGTGGGTTGAGCGCTGCCGCGTTGAGGCGCATCAGCCGCAGGGCCACGGCAGCCACCAGTACCGCTACCAGGCCAGCGATTTGCCAAACCTGCTCCCCGCCGAGCGAAATCGTGCGGTCCAGAAGGGATGGCGGCGGCTGAAGGTAGAACGACGCGCTGCCATCGCCGTCTTCCGGCCGCCGCACCACATCTCCCGGAGGCGTGGCGGGTGCTGTGAATTCTGCCTCCATGGGCATCTGTACTTCCTGGCTCAATAGCGAATCTCGTTGTAGAGCGGCAACAGGTCATTGCGAATGAACAGGGTGTAGGTGTACGCGCCAATGGGCGTGGGCAGGTCGTGATACATCATCAACCGGTAGATGTGCTGCTGTCCCTCGGGCGTGCCCAGTGCCGAGACACTCGTCCAGATCGAACGCGCAATAGCCCGGATGTCCTTCGGGTTGTCAGCCGATTTCAGCGCCGACTGGCTGGGCGGAATCTCCGGCGCGATAGCGAAGTTCCGGTAGAGGGATTCCGGGAACCACCAGCGCAGTACGTACTTCTGGGCCGTGTACCCCTCGAGGTAGGGTTCCACCGAAGAGAGGTTATCACTTGCTACGAGCACGATTGGCACATTGTCCGGCGGTCCGGCCAGGGCGCGACCGAAGATATTGCGGTTCGGGAAGTCGCGCAGATACCACTGCATCGGCCACGATACCCCGTTGCCGTCGTCGTACCAGATTTCCAGATCCTTGCCGCCCGTCATCTCCTCTGACAGGGTGGTGAGCTCCGCCACCATGCGGTGGATATCGGGCGAGGTCTGGGTGTAGACGAGCATATCCTTCGGGATATCCCCTTCCTGGTAGACGACCCGCCAGCCGGCGTGCACCTCGGCTGCGCCCAGCACCAGCAGCAGGGCAACCAGCGCTGCCTGCGCCGTGAGGCGCGGCCCTTGCCGCAGCCAGGCCAGCACCAGCATGACCAGGGCCGCCAGCGGCGGCAAGGCGAGTAGCCACCAATGGGAAAGGCCCCACGCGGTCAGCTCGCGCTGACCGCCAGGCTGCGGAAACGCGCCGTACGTGAGCGGTGCGGCGATGAGGAACCAGCCGCCCGCCAGTACGAGCAGTGTGGCCAGGTGCATCCACTGCGGCGCGCGCCAGCCAGGCGCGAGGATGAGCCGCGCTCCATCAGCCCGCGCTGGCCGCCAGCGTCGCCAGGCTTCACCGAGCAGGGAGGCTGCCAGCAGCGTAGCCGGCAGGGAGATGTGCATGACCAGCCAGGGCATCTTCTCACCGGCCCAGGAGAGAGCGAGCAGAATGCCGCCAAACCAGATGGCCAGGAACGTCTGGAAGAAATAGCGCGGTCCGGGTTGCTTGCGTCCAAGGCCCACCAGGAGCGCCTGCACCCCGGCCAGGATGGCAGCGGCGCCGCCGAAGATGGCGGCGATGTACTCATACTGCGGCAGCAGGATCAGGTAGTAGAACCACGGCTGCTCGCCCCGGCGCACGTCGTGCTGGGCCAGCCAGTAGAGGAGCGTGCCATCGGTGGCGATGGTGCCGGTCGCCAGGCCGTAGAGGTTGGTGAAAAGCGTCGTGAAGAGGGTCGCGAAAATAACCAGGCCGGCGATGACGCCCCAGGAGATGCCTGTGGAATCGTGCCAGGCCGCGCGCCACCCGGCGGCAACGGCGCCAGGCGGAGGATCACCGAACAGGAGTGGCGCCCACCCCTCCTGGACACGATCCGGATCACGCCGAAACTGGAGCAGGAGCATCGCGGCGGCCACTGTGACGACTGCCAGGATGGCGAGCAACACCACCAGCGGGTGGGTGAGCAGTTCGCGGTAGTAGTCAAACTGCTGCTGCTGGCTCGGTGATTGCCAGGGAATTTCCGGCAAGGGCCGGGTCCGTTTCGGCACGATGACCAGCAGCGCCAGCGCCGCTGCTCCGGCCACGATTGCCAGCGGGATCAGGCGGCGAAGTGGTCCCCAGAGCAGTGCCCCGGCGAGGACGCCCAGGAAGATGGCGACCAGGCCGAACACGATTTCGTGGTTGGTGATCAGGAACCCGATGGTCGCGCCCATAGTGATGAGCCAGCCCCGGCCGGGCTTCTCGATATAGCGCACGATGGCCGTGAAGAGCAGCAGCGCGCCGACCACGGTGAAGCTGTCGTGCCGGATGTAGCGACTCTGGTACAGAAATACTGGCGAGATCAGGAGCAGCGTCGAGGCCGTCAGCGCCCCCCAGCGGCCAAGGTGGCGGTCGCCGCGCAACATGGCTGGCTGCATGACCAGGATGACGCCGAAGATGGCGCTGGAGAAGCGGGTAGTGACATCTGACGCGCCGAAGAGCGCGTAAATCAGCGCGTTGAAGTGGAAGAGAAACGGGCCGTGCATGAGGGGGTCGTGCGTGTAATTCTGCCCCGTGGCCAGCAGCCACGAGAAGTAGGCGTGCAGGCTCTCGTCGTGGTGCAGGGCGCGAGACCCCAGATCCCAGAAGCGGCTGAGCAGCGCCAGCGCCAGGATGACGAGATACAGCAGGCTTTCCAGCGTGATCGCTGGCCACTGGCGCGCGGGCGTGGCACTGGCCGGCGGCGTCTGACCCAACAGGAGCAACCTCATGACGCTTGACGCGCCCCGTGGGATCACGGAGCGCCCGGCGAGTATACGATGTGCAACACGACGCGCGGCCGGGCGGGAGGGTTCCATACCGCGGCTCGCGTGGTGCTCACGCGAAGTCCGGTCGCAGAGAAAAGACCACGGGTAGATTGCGGAGTGCTGATTGACAACGTCTGCTGCGAACGCCAGCGAACTGGCGATCATTGTGATCGACGTACAGCCATTTTTCCTGGAAGGGTGGATGGCCGGAGAAGCCGATGTCCTTCTGTCGCGCCTGGAGTTCCTGTTGGCGTTGGCGACGGTCTACGAACTGCCCCTCCTGGCCACCTTCGAGCAGCCAGCTACGCGCAAGGGGTGGCTGCCGCCGCGCCTGGAGCCATACTTTCCCGCGCATGGGCTGAAGCACCCCAAGCGGACCTTTAACTGTTGCGGTGAGCCGGATATCGTGGCCGCGATTGCCGGCCTGGGGCGCAGGCAACTGGCGGTCGCCGGCGGTGAGACCGATGTCTGCGTGTTGCAATCGGTGCTGGGCCTCCTGCGCGAGGGCTACGAGGTTTTCCTGCTGGAGGACGTCCTGTTCAGCGAGGAGCCGCACACCGGGCCAGCCCTGCGCCGCATGGAGCGGGCCGGAGCCATCCCCTCCACGGTCAAGACGCTGAACTACGAATTGCGGCTCTCTACCGCCGCCGCTCCTGCCGAGAGGGTAATCTCGGAGAAGGCGCCTGGCCTCAGCCTGCCGGAGCCCGAACAACTGCCTGAGTGGCAGCCAGCCTGGTGAGGCAGGGACAACCCATGTCGACTTCTGCGCCTTCTCCCACGCTCACCCCGCCTGTCGCGGAACGACGTCCCGTTGTACGTGAGTTCAGCGGGGTCACGCTCGCCGATGACTACGCATGGCTGGAGAACCCGGCCGACCCGGCGGTGATCGCGTACCTTGAGGCGGAAAATGCCTACCTGGATCAGGTATTGGCTGCAACCGGCAACTTGCGGGATCGCCTGCACCAGGAACTGATGGCCCGCGTACAGCGCACCGATGTGCGCGTGCCGGTCCGCATCGACGATGTCTTCTACTACATCCGAACCGAAGACGGGCGCGACTATGACATGCTCTGCCGCCGGGTGGGGAGCATGAAGGCGCCCGAGCAGATCCTGCTCGATCTGAACGAGATGGCGGGGGATTACCTACGCCTGGGTTCCTGGCAACCCAGCCCGGACCACCGCTACCTCGCCTACACCCTGAACGAAACCGGCGGCATCGCCTACACCCTGCGCTTCCTGGACATGTCCACGGGCGAAACCCTGCCGGAACGCATTCCGGTTTCACCGTGGGGAATGGCCTGGGCAGACGGTAGCCGCCTGATCTACACCGGGCAGGACGCCGCGCTGCGAGCCTGTGCCGCCGTCGTGCATGACATTGGGACGGAGGTTGGCGCGGACAGGCTGCTCTACCGGGAGGATGACGACGTCTTCTCGCTCAATGTACATGCGTCGGCGGACCGCGCGTTCCTGTTCCTCGTCAGCGGCAGCATGGATACCACCGAGGTGCGCTACGTACCGCTGGCCACGCCGGACGCGCCACTGGCGTTGTTCGCACCGCGAGAGAAGGGCGTTATCTACTCGCTGGAACACTGGCACGACGAGTTCCTGGTGCTCACGAACGATGGCGCACGTGACTTCCAGGTGCTGGCGGTTCCTGTCGAGCCAACTCACCGGAATCAGGTGCGGACCGTGATTCCACCGCAGGCTGGCCGGCTACTGGAGCAGATCGCGCTGTTCCGTGACGGCGCCCTGCTGGCGGGTCGGCTGGACGGCGGGAGCCGCCTCTGGCTGCTGGATCCTGCAACCGGGGCGCTGCGGGATGTCGACTTCGACGAACCCGCCTACGTCGTATCCGAGGGCGACAACCGCGATTTCAACGCCGCGAGCGCCGTGATCTGGCATCAGTCCATGGTCACGCCGCCGACGGCATTCGCGCTGGACCTGACGACGGGCGAGCGCACCATGCTCAAGCAGGAGGAGGTTGTCGGCGGCCACGACCCCGCGAACTACATCTCCCGGCGCATCTTCGCGACGACTGCCGATGGTACGCAGGCGCCAATCTCACTGGTGCGGCGGCGCGACCTCCCCGCTGACCCGCAACCGCTCTTGCTGCTCGGTTACGGGTCCTACGGCCACAGCTATGATCCGGGCTTCAACCGCAATGCACTGTCGCTGCTTGATCGCGGTGTCACGCTGGCGATCGCCCACGTGCGTGGCGGGCAGGACCTGGGCCGGGCCTGGTACGAGGATGGCAAACTGCTGCGGAAGCAAAACACGTTCACGGACTTCATCGCCTGCGCCGAGCATCTCATCGCCATCGGTGAGACCTCGCCAGACAAACTGGCGGCTATGGGCGGGAGCGCTGGTGGCCTGCTGATGGGGGCCGTCGTAAACGCGCGGCCAGAGCTCTTCCGCGCGGTGGTGGCCCGGGTTCCGTTCGTCGATGTCGTGCGGGTGATGCTTGACCCCCACCTGCCGCTCACCACCGGGGAGTTCGTTGAGTGGGGCGATCCGCGTGACCCGGAGTACCTGGCGTACATGAGCGCGTACTCGCCGTACGAGAACACCCGCGCGCAGCCCTATCCGTGGCTGCTGATCACCGCCGGCATCGGGGATGACCAGGTGCCGTACTGGCAACCGGCCAAGTGGACGGCCCGCCTGCGCGCGCTCAAGACCGACCCGAATCCCCTCCTGCTGCACACCAACTTGCAGGCAGGGCACGGCGGTCACTCCGGGTTCTCTGGCTCCATGCGGGAGACGGCGACAATCTATGCCTTTCTGCTCGACGCGCTGGGCAAGGCCAACACCACGTCGGCGGGGTAGCGGCCGCCACAGGGCTGGGCGCCGACTCGGCGACCCAGGTTGGCGGAGCGGTCACATTTCGGTCGTGTTGCATTGTTCTCACGGTACAAGCGGGCGCTGGCGCCCCGGCAGATGAGCGGCTGCCCGGGAAAAAGTTGTGCAACATGCCCTGAATGCCCCCGTCGATTCGTTTGGCCCGCACGTATGCGTACCTCACGCCACTCCATAAAGTCTTGACCACGGTTCTGGACAGGGCCGAGGAAAGGGCGCCGCCGCGCGGCGCGACGTGAGGAGAGATCGGGTGGACTTCGGCGATACCGCATGGGTCCTGACCTCTGCCGCGCTGGTCATGCTCATGACACCGGCGCTCGGGTTCTTCTACGGCGGTCTGGTGCAGCGCAAGAATGCGCTCTCCACGATCATGCACAGCTTTTTCATCCTGGCGCTCATCAGCGTGCAGTGGGTCCTGTGGGGCTTCTCGCTGTCGTTCGCGCCGGGCGGATCGTTCATCGGCGGGCTGAGCTATCTCGGCTTCAACGGGGTCGGCCAGGAACCGAACCCGGAGTACTCCGCGACGATCCCATTCATGCTCTTTGCGGCGTTCCAGATGATGTTCGCCATCATCACCCCGGCCCTCATTACCGGCGCCTTTGCCGAGCGGAAGCGCTTCAAGGCGATGGTGGTCTTCACCTTGCTCTGGGCGACGCTGGTCTACGCGCCGGTCTGCCACATGGTCTGGGCGGTGGGCGGTTGGCTGCGTGACTTCGGCGCGCTGGACTTCGCGGGCGGCACCGTGGTGCATATCACGGCGGGCGTAGCGGCTCTGGTCGCAGCCAGCATGCTCGGCAAGCGCATTGGCTTCGGGAAGGGCGGCATGGAGCCGCACAACGTCACCTACACGGTGCTCGGCGCGGGCCTGCTCTGGTTCGGTTGGTTCGGCTTCAACGCCGGGAGCGCCCTTGGCGCGAACGGCCTGGCGGCCAACGCCCTGGTCGTCACCAACACCGCCGCCGCCATGGGTGGCCTGGCGTGGATGACGGTCGCCTGGATCCGCCACGGTCACCCGAGCGTCGTCGGCCTTGCCTGTGGCGCGGTCTCCGGCCTGGTGGCGATCACCCCGGCAGCAGGCTTCGTGAATGTGCCTTCCGCGCTCATCATCGGTCTCGGCGCCGGCGTTATCTGCTTCTTTGCGGTCGATGTCATGAAGGGCAACGTGGGTGTCGATGACGCGCTCGATGTCTTCGCGGTCCACGGCGTCGGCGGCATCTGGGGCGCGCTGGCGACTGGCCTGTTTGCCTCCACCGCCGTCAACCCGGCCGGTTTCGATGGGCTCTTCTATGGCAATCCGGCGCAGCTCGGCAAGCAGGCGATTGCCGTGGCGGGCGTGGCGATCTTCACGGCAGTGGTGACCGCCATCATTCTCAAGGTGATCGATGTCACCATCGGGCTCCGCGTCCCGGAGCAGGAAGAGGTGCTCGGCCTCGATACCACCACCCACGGCGAGGTGGCCTACCAACTCTAGACCCTTCGCGGAGGCGGCCCACGACGGGCGGGCCGCTTTCACCCGGGAACAGATTCTTCGATACCGTAACCACCAGGAGACTGAGAGATGGACATTACGCTGCTGGTCGCGTTCGTTGCCTTCTTCGCGATGGTCGTCGCGTGGCTGGTTGCCCCGAACTCCGTGCGCATGCCGGTCATCATCGAGACCAGCGCTGTGGGAGCGGACTGATTTTCACGCCTTTGCCGGGCACGGCGGAACCTTCGGGTGCGCCGGTTCGCAGGGTCCGCGGGAGAGAGAAGCGCGCCCCGCTTCTCTCTCCTTGTTTTCGTTCCAGCAGGTTGCAGGAAACCTGACCTGCACGTATCTCGATTGCGCCTGAAACACGCCTAGCTACGCCACGGCGGCCAATTCCAGGGCAACGTGCTCCCGGCGGTGGCCTACGTACTCCGGCACTGGCCCGACCCTGCGATACTCACCATGCCGGCACGCGCCGGAGGAAGCGCGCCAGCGGGCGCAGAGCGAAGATCTGCCCGGTCAGAAGCGGGCGATCGCCGAAGGGGCCATGATGGAAAAGGACCCGGCCGAGCAGGAAATGCTGGCCCGTGGCATCGGCAATGAGCTGACGGAGATCTTCGTAGGGTACGTACGCGGGGAATACGATTTCGCCGAGGCCAGTTTTGCGGCCTACGATGTGCTGGAGGACCTCCACGCCATCGCCACCGGCGATTACGAGCTGGAGGAGGACGGCGACATCGACGACGAGTACGATGTCGATGAGGCCACCGAGATCCAGGAGGATCTGGCGCAGGAACCCGCTCGGTAGGGAGAGGCGCTACGCCTCGGGAGTAAGGGAACAGGGAATGTTTTCCCCCTCGTTCCTTACTCCCCGGGGACCGCTGGCCGTCTCCCCACGAACGCCGCAGCGCGCCTCGCCCTCAGCGCAACGCGTCCAGCGTCGTGGATCGGTCGTGGCGGTCGGGTCGTCCGTAGCGAGCACCGGCCTTGACTGTTGGCCAAGGAGATGCCGGGTGGCCTGTTCCTTCCGGCATCACCCTGCGTGGCGGAAGCCGGCGGCGCGCATCTCCAGCGGGGAGCCTTCCGAAAGGCTGGCGATCTCGACGACATCCGCCACGAACACAACTGAATCGCCGGCCGGAACTGCGTCGCGGACCTGGCAGACGATGTAGCCCAGGGTGTTGGCCAGGGCGAGGTCGCCACCTGCGGTCTCGATGATCTCCAGGTCCAGCGCATCGAACTTGTCGCCTGCGCGGGCCTTCGGCTTGCCAAGCGCAGCGGCAAGATCGCGTTGCTCGGCAGTGAAGGGGCAGATCACGAAGCGCCCGCTACCTTCGATCAGGGGGAGGGTGGAACTGTCGTTCTCGACCGACAGCATGACGACAGGTGGATCGAATGACGCCTGACTAAGCCAGTTGGCGGTGAACACCCCACGTTCGCCATTGTGCTGCGCCGTGACGGCGTACAGGCCGTACGTGATCGCGCGCAGAACCTTCTTGCGGGCGGCGGGGTCGAGGTCAGAATCCGGCGCTTCGGTTGTCGCCGCCGTTTCCAGCCGCGCGATAGCCGCGAGCGCGTTCCCGATTCGGCTGCGCAGCGCGATGGCGTCGTCTGTTGGCCAGTCGTAGAAGCCCCGGCCGCTCTTGATGCCCAGGTCACCCTGCGCCACCCTGTCGCGCAGGAGCGGTGGGGCCGCTTTCGTGGTCGCAATGTCGGGGAACAGTTGATCCGCCACGGCAAGCGTCACATCGAGCCCGGCCGCATCGAAGATCTGGAACACGCCCGCCACGCTCAGGCGGCGACCGAAGCCAGTGTGGATGATGGTGTCCACATCCTGCGGGGTGGCAATGCCCGCCTCCACGATCGCGAGGGCCTCCCGGTAGAGCGCCATCTGCAACCGATTGCCGACGAAGCCGGGGGCTTCCTTCTGCACGATAGCCGGGCGCTTGCCGATCCTGGTGTACAGGTCGTACATCGCCGCGATCGTGGCGTCGGAGGTCTGCTCACCGCGTACCAGTTCCACAAGCGGCAGCAGGTGGGGAGGGTTAAAGTAATGCGCCACCAGCACCTGTTCGGGACGGGTGGTTGCGGCCGCCATCAGTGACGGCATGAAGGTGGAGGAGTTGCTGGCCAGGATCGCGTGGCGCGGCGCGTGGGTATCGAGTTCCGCGAAGATGGCACGCTTGACGTCGATATTCTCGGTGACCGCCTCGATAACGACATCTGCGTCGTGCACGGCCTCGGGCAGACTGCTCGTCAACGAAATGCGACCGGGCGCCGCGGCGGCTTCCGCTGCCGAGATGCGCCCAGCGGCCACCAGGCGACCGAGACCTTCAGCAATGCTGGCTTCGGCTCTCGCCAGTTGCGCCGTATTCTGATCCTGCAGGCGCACATCGAAGCCGTTGGCCGCGAACTCGAGGGCGATGCCGTGCCCCATCAAACCGGCCCCGATCACGGCGAGGCGGCGAATCGCCGGCGTGTCCGTCATGGTTCATCCCTTGCGCTGAAATCTCCCGCCAGTGGGAATGCTGCGTCATTCTAGCGGAGGTTTCACGCGGGGCTATTGCCTTGTGGCGGGAGTCCAATCGGCCGGCGGAGAACGTTGACGCCGGGTTCATGAAAAGTCAGGCGCTGCGTGGCACACTTCGCCTGTGTTCGGTCAGTCTGCAAGGAGGCGACCGGTCGACACAGGAACGCGCCGGCGCGGAGGAACGTTCTAGCGTACGGACGCGGATACACATTGTCCGCTCCGCGCAGCTTTGCAGCGCGTCTGAAGCGGGTGTGGGCCCGGGCAGACGCGGGCGGAATCGTCGGATGACTATCATCGCACCATTCATACTCATCATTGCGGCCGGGGCGCTTTACACGCGCGTCTGGCTTCCCTGGGGCGAGCGCGCCTCGGGAAATGTCGTGCGCCTGGAATCGTTGTCCCTCTTTGGCCGGTTGCGCATGCACGGGCCGCACGTCGCTGCGCTCGTCATCGTGGCCATCGTCAGCGCGCTGCTGGGGTGGGTCAATCCCATCGTGGCGTTGCTGGCCATGCTCATCGCCGTGAGCGTGATCTTCATGCCTGTTCAGTACACCGTGACCTCGACAGGCATTCGCTCGGGCGGAACGCCGTTCCGCCGCTGGACCGAGTTTGGCGGCGTCGCGCGGCGCCCCGGTGGAGTGCGGCTGCAGGGTGTGGCGGGTGCACGGCCACAAACAATCTGGCTCTCCGGTGGCCGGGATGACGACGAATTCGTCCTCCTGCTGCGGCAGATGGTCCGTGGCTCCTACAAGGGGGTCATGGGCCCGGACGCCGCGTTGGCTCCAGACGCTATGTCGCCGGCGGCCGGGACAGGCCCAATTGGCATGGCCGGGGCCGGAGGAGACTAACCGGGGAACTCGTGATACGCTGCGGCGGCGCCCACTCCGGGCGCCGCCCATTTCCCGTGCACGGGCTCGCTCACCTCACGTTCGCTCGGATGATGGAGACACTTGATGGCCCTGGAAACGCCGTTTACCCGACCGGGCCGCTTCTGGCGCGGCAACCTGCACACGCACTCGAACCTGTCGGACGGGCACCGCACGCCGGAGCAAGTTTGTGCGTTCTACGCTCGCAACGGGTATGACTTCATCGCCCTGACGGAGCATTTTCTGGAGCGTTACGACTGGCCGATCGTGGACACGCGACCGTACCGTACCGACACGTTCACCACCATCATCGGGGCGGAACTCCACCCCATGCAGGATCGCATGGAACTCGGCCGGGAGTGGCACATCCTGGCCGTGGGGCTGCCATTCGACTTTGCGCCCTCGCCGCTGGAGGAGACTGGCCCCGAGTTGGCTCAGCGCGCGCTGGCAGCCGGGGCGTATGTCGCCGCGGCGCACCCAATGTGGTACCTGATGACCGACCGCGACGTGCAGGCCCTTGGCCCGGTGCACGCGGTCGAGATCTACAATGCGGGTTGTCACGACGACAACGACTCCGCCGACAGCACCTACATGCTCGACCTGGTTCTGGAGCAGGGCATGCGTGTTACGGCCTGCGCGACGGATGACGCCCACTTTGTGCCGAACACCCACGACCGGGCGGCCGGCTGGGTGATGGTCAAGAGCGAAACGCTGGACCCGGACGCCTTGTTGGGCGCGCTGAAGAGCGGGGACTACTACTCCAGCACCGGGCCGGTTATCCACGATATGCACGTGGAACCGGGCCAGAAACTCACTGTCCATTGCTCGCCAGCCGAACGTGTGTTCCTTATCGGAGCGCGCGCGAAGTATCAGGCAGTGGGTGAACAGGGTGTAACCGAAGCCGAGTTCGATCTGGGCGATTGGACAAGCCCCTGGGCGCGCGTGGTGGTGCGTGATGCCGCCGGAAAGAAGGCCTGGACGAATCCCGTCTGGCTGGGCGAGGGCTAGGGGGGTCACGCGGTCGCTTTCGTCACGAGCCCTTGCCGGGCACACCCGGCAAGGGCTTGCCCGTTTGCTGCGCGCGGCGTTGCAGCTCTGGTCATGTGCACGGATGCGGCTGGTGAAAACTACGACCCGAGCGTAATCCCGTGCCGCTGCAGTGTGGTTCGCACGGTTTCGGGAGAGATGGAGGGAACAATCCCCTGCTCCACGATGCACCTCGAGAGGGCGCGAAGGCTCCAGCGGTTCTGACCTGCCGGCGGTGGAGCGCCGACCAGGGCCACGACCCTGTGCTCCTGATCCGGAGTGAGGCGGCGCGCGTAGACCCGGCGTGTGGGGCGGCGGCTCAGGGCTGCGTCCAGGCCAGCCTGCGCGTAGCGCGCCCGCACGCGGGCGACGGTCCGGCCGCTGACGCCAAGTTCGTCAGCAATTTCGGCGTCGGTGTAGTAACGAGCCGGATTGTGCTGGTCGGCCATGAGCAGAATGCGCGCGTGCTCACGGGTCAGGTGTGGCGTGGCTCCGTCGCTGGCGAGCGATTCGAGGCGGGTGCGTTCCCCTGGGGTAATCAGAATTGGATTCTGACGACGAACCATGATTGCCTCCGGCGGGCTGCGACCAGACCATGAAGCATCATCGCACACTCATGACAGACCACAGTAGGCGTGAGGCGCCACGACCGTGGAGCGCCATGCCACAATGCGCCGCTGGCGATGCTGGCGCTCCTGCGCCACGCCACCGTACCGCCAACAATTGCGAGATGGACGGCCCATGACCAGCGCGAACCCAGACCGTTTCACGACGCGACAGCACCTGATCTTTGACGCTGATGACACGCTCTGGGAAAACAACATTCACTTCGAGCACGCTATCGAGGACTTTCTGGACTTCCTGGCCCATTCCTCGCTCTCGCGGGACGACGTGCGCGCGGTGCTCGATGAGATCGAGATCGCGAACTTCCGCGTCCACGGTTACGGCTCGGCGGCGTTTGGCCGCAACCTGCGGACCACCTATGAGCGGCTGGCCGAGCGAGAGATCGACGAGCACGACCTGCGACGGGTCATGGCGTTCGGCGAGCGCATTCTCACGCAGCCAATTGAGTTGATCGACGGGGTCGAGGCGACGCTGCAGCGTTTGGCCGAGCTCCATGATCTGACCTTGATGACCAAGGGACAGCCGGAGGAACAGCAGCTCAAGATTGATCGCTCCGGCCTCGGCAGCTACTTCCGTCACGCGGAGATCGTGCCGGAGAAAAACGCCGCGTCCTACCGCTTTCTGGCCGAGTCGATTGGCCTCGATCCGGAACGGACCTGGATGATCGGGAACTCTCCGAAGTCCGACATCAACCCGGCGCTGGCGGCAGGCCTCAATGCTGTGTTCATTCCGCACCACGCCACCTGGCGTCTGGAGCATGAGGAGATCGACCCTACGCTGGGGAGAGGGCGACTGTTGCAGGTGACGCGCTTTCCCGAACTGACCGGTCTTTTTCTTCCCTGAGCCGGTTTCTGGGCGATACCGGGCGGCGGGCGTCTTTGCGATACTCCACGCACTGGAAGCGACGGCAAATCGGGAGGAGTGACCGTGCCACACGAAGCAATTGCAACCACGACCGAAGCACTGATGGCGGATATTACCGAGGATCTGGCCGCGCTGGTGCGCATGCCATCCTGTGGGTTTCCGGGCTTTCCGGCAGAGCCGGTGCTGCAAACGGCCCAGGCTATCGTGGACCTGTTTGACCGTTACGGCGTCAAGGCGCGGTTGCTGGATGTGCCTGGCGGGTACCCAGCCGTCTATGCTGATATCCCCGCCCCGCCCGGGGCGCCGACAGTGCTGCTCTACGCGCACTACGACATTCAGCCAGCGCCGGCGGAGCAGGGTTGGGACTTTGAGCCGTTCGAGCCGTTTGTGCGCGACGGCCGCATGTACGGCCGGGGCGCATCCGACGACAAGTCGGGGGTGATGATCATCGCCGGCGCCCTGCGCCTGTTTGGCGGCAAGCCGCCGGTGGGCGTCCGTGTGCTGATCGAGGGCGAGGAAGAGTTCGGCGGCAATCTCGAGACCCTGATCGAGGCCAATCCCAGCCTGGCCGAGGTTGACGCCTTCATCATCAACGATGGCGGCAACATGAAGGCGGGCGAACCCGAACTGACGGCGGCCCTGCGCGGCATCGCCTCGTGCGATGTTACGGTGCGGGCCCTGAAGGGGATGGCGCACTCTGGCGCCTACGGCGGTGCGGCCCCGGATGCCCTGATGGCGTTGATCCGGATCCTGGATTCCCTGCTTGACGAGAATGGCGATGTGGCGATCGAAGGGTTGACCCGCTTTGAGTGGGAGGGCGGCGACCTCCCGGAGGGCGATTTCCGCACTGCGGCCGGCGTGCTTCCCGGGGTGGGCCTCATTGGCAGCGGGTCGCTTGCCACCCGGCTTTGGGCCCGGCCATCGGTGACGGCAATCGGCCTGGACGCCCCCCCGACAGAGGGCGCCTCGAACAGCCTGATTCCGGAGGCGAAGGCGCGCGTGTCGCTCCGTATTGCGCCCGGCTCGGACCCGGCGGAATCGCTGCGCCTCCTGATGGCGCATCTTCGCCAGCACGCGCCCTGGGGCGTTGAAGTCGTAACCGCCCCGATGCACACCGGGGACGCCTTCCAGGTCGGGACGGGCGGCCCAGTCTTCACCGCCGCCCAGGAATCGCTGCGCGAGTCGTTTGGCGTGGAAGCGAAGATAACGGGCTCTGGCGGCACGATTCCGCTGCTGACGACGCTCCAGGGCGTTGCCCCGGATGCAGAGTTTATTGTCTGGGGCCCCGGCGACGAGCAATCGCAGGTGCACGCTGCAAACGAGAGCCTGAGCCTGCAGGAACTCCAGCGGTACATCGTGGCCGAGGCGCTGTTGCTGGAGAAACTGGGCGAGCAGGCGTCCTGAGCTTTTCCGCGGCGTCTGGCCCGCCGGGAGTTGACGGCTCCCGGCAACAGCTCACTGAAGCGACAGGGGATGCGGCTGGCAAACGCACGTGGTCCACTGTCCGGAGAGAAGCCTTGCCCTACAGCGTATTGCAAAAGACCTGACCTGCCAGGCAACAAACCCGTGTCTCGAGCGGAGTCGAGAGACCTCGTCGCGAGCGCCGGTGAACGAGGTCACTCGACTCCGCTCGAGACACGAGGGATTCCCGGCGGCCCAACTGCTTTGCACACCGCTGTAGACTCTTTCCCGCGCACCGGGAGAGGGGATAGCGGTTGTCCGGCGGCGAGTCTCCGTGTCCGCCAACCGTACCGTGGACGGGTGAGTGGGAAGGCCCGCCGGGAGTCTTTGGCTCCCGGCGAGCCTGAGAAAGCTGCCCTGAACACCGCATGGTGGCGGCGCACTTGCTTCTGGGGCCGAGGCTGAGCCGGCGCCTACCCGCTCAGATCCAGTAGCTCTCGGGCTGTCTCCCCGAGCGCCAGAAACCGCCCTTCGGCGCGCTGGAGGGCGTTGGAGGTGTCCCCGCCCATCGTCAGCTGCACGAGGTCGTCCTGGGCGCTCTGGATGGCGGGGAGCAAGCGCAGGAGCACGGCGTCCTCCTGTGCCAGTCGTTGCTGCAAGGCCGATCCACGCATGTGCTCAGCTACCACCAGTTGGCCAGCCAGACGCCAGAGATGCTCGGACACAGCGTCCGTCTGGGCGCGAAGGCGCTTGGTGACGACGCCGGTGACCGGATCCTCGGGCAGCAACGCAAGGTCGTGATCGAGGTTGCTGACGGCGCGCGTAACCTCGATCAGGGACGACGAGACGGGCCACTCGGGCAGCATGGTGTCCAGGCGTCGGAGAAGCACGTCCCACTGCCCCGTGTGCTGGAGTTCGTTCAGTTCAGCGACGAAGGCCGAGCCAGGCGCTTGCCGCGAGATTGTGGCGTCAGGTGCTGTGCCCGGTGGACTCAATGCGTGCCTGCTGTCCGTTCGTGGCGCTGGCGGCGCCGGCTTACCCGGCCGGCGGGCCAGGAATGCCCCGGCGGCGCCCAGCACGATAAGGAGAACGATCAGGACGGCGATGAGTTCGCCACTCATGCGTCGCTGCCTGCCAGCCAGGTTTGAAGATCTACGCTAGTCAAAGTCAAGAAGGTCTTCGAGGAAGGAGCGAGCTCGCTTCTTCTTGCTCTTCCGGTAGTCGTCGCGGTCATCATCGTAGGAACGGCCGCCGCGGTCATCGTCACGATAGCGCCGGTCATCATCCCGGTAGGAGCGGGGCGGCTCGTCGTAGCGAGAGCTCCCGCGTCCAGCAGGCCCTGCCTGTTGGGCCTGAGCGTTCCGGTCGAGTAGCTTGTCGAGTTCGCCGCGGTCCAGCCAAATGCCCCGGCACTGAGGACAGTAGTCGATCTCAATCCCCTGGCGGTCGCTGATGCGCAACTCACTCCCGTCAATCGGGCAGTTCATACACAACGTGTCCTTTCGGGCGGCTGGCCGTTGATTCCCCGCTGGCCTGGGCGGCATTCGGGACCAGCGCCTCCAGCCGGTCAATGTAGCCATCCATAATGGCGAAGGCGCGCTCGAAGGGTTCGGGAGTCGACAGGTCTACCCCGGCCTGGCGCAGACCCTCGATGGGATCCACCGATCCGCCCGCACGCAGAAAACCAAGGTAACGTTCACGCGCGGGTGCGCCTTCTCTGAGCAGGTTGTCGGCCAGGGCAGCGGCCGCCGAGATACCCACTCCGTACTGGAACACATAGTAGTTCATGAACAGGTGCGGGAAGCGCGCCCAGGTGATGCCCACCCTGGGTGCATCGATCTCCACCTCATCGCCGTACCCGTCCCGATAGAAGCCCAGGAGGGTCTTGCTCATCCAGTCCGCAGACAGGGCGCCGCCTGCTTCGACACGCTCGTGGGCTGCCAGTTCAAAGCGGGCCAGGATCGGCATTGTGAACAGGTAACGCATGTTGTTGGCCATTCGCTCCTCGATGACTGCGATGGTCCATTCGCGGTCGTCTCGCTCGGCCAGCATGTGCGCGCCCATGAGCGCCTGGTTGAAGTTCGAGGCGGTCTCGGCGGCGGACATGCCGTAGTTCTGATACACGATGGGCTGGGACTGCCAGGTCAGCCAGGAGTGCATGGAGTGGCCAATTTCGTGGGTGAGCGTGGAAACGCTGGTCAGGGTGTCCTGGTAGGTCATTGAGATGAACGGCTCGGTGCCATACCGACCGCTGGAGAACGCACCGCCGCCCTTGCCCTGGTTCGCCCCCCGGTCAACCCAACGCTCGGCCATGCCGCGCCGGACCTCATTCACGTAGGCATCGCCGAGCGGGGCCAGCGAGGCCAGGATGGTCTCGACGCCGCGCTGCCAGGGGAAGCTGATGGTGTCCGCCAGTGGGGCCTCCAGGTCATAGACATGGTGATCTCCTGCGGGAAGGCCAAGGAGCAGACGGCGTACGCGAAAATAGCGATGCCAGACCGGAAAATTGCGCCAGATCGTGTCCAGCAGGTTGTGAAAGACGGCGGGATCGATGTTGTCGACGTCGAGCGCTGCCGCCAGCGATGACCGGTAGCCGCGCGCGCGCGCATAGAAGACATCACGCTTGACCGCGCCCGCCAACGTGGCGGCAAAGGTGTTGCGAAAGGCGAGATAGCCGTCGGCCGAGGATTCCCAGGCCTCCTGGCGCACACGGCGGTCGGCGGAATCGAGGTAGCGTTGCAGGTTGCCCTGCGCCAGCCTGACCGGCAGGCCGGCCTCGTCCTGGATCACGCCCAGCGGGAGTTCACCATCTTCCAGCACGCCCTGGGTAACTTCCGAGGCGTCGGCCATCTCGGCGGCGCGCGCCAGCAGCTCCTCGATCTCCGTCGAGCGGATGTGCGTACGCCGCCGCGTGATCCGTTCGATGGCGACGCGATAGGTCGCCAGGCCAGGTTCTTCCGTCAACCAGGCGGTGACGGTGGCGGCTGGCAGGGCTGCAACCTCCGGCTGAATGAAGGCGGTTGCCGCTTCGAGGCGGCTGCCGAGGCCATCCGCGCGGTCCGCCATTTCTCCGTAACGCGTGTTGGTGGCGTCTTCAGCACGGTGCAGCCCGGCGTACATGGCGACCTTGCCGGACAGTTCGTCCAGCTCGTCCGCGAGTTGGAGCGCTCCCAGCAGTATCTCCGCGCCCTCGGCGATGTGACCGCGAAACGTCGCGAACTCGCTCAGGCGCGCATCAACTGCGTCGTAGGCGGTTTCCCAGGCTGCGTCGTCCGGGAAGATCGTTTCCAGGGCCCATGTTTCCTCCGCCGGCACATCTGCGCGGGCAGGTACGGCGAACGTCGCGGTCATGTGTGGGTCTCCTGCGTGGCGAGGGTGGGCAACGTGTTGGGTAATCAGGCGCCCTCGCTGATCCAGATTGCCGTCAGATCCAACCCCCAGGCGGTGGGTTGGAAGTTCTGTAGCCGCGTACTGTAGCCAATGTTGGCGTCGATGAAGTGCAGAACCCCGACCGGCAAGTCCTCGTTGATCATGTCGGTGGCAGTGATCACCAGTTCGCGGCGCGGCGGCTCAGGCAAGGTTCGCTTGGCGCGGGCGTTGATTTCATCCAGCTCCGGGTTGCAGTAGCGGACGACATTGAAGCCGCCTTCGTACTGGTTGCAGCCGAACATCAGATCCTGGATGAACGTGGCGTCCCAGCCGAAACCCAGGAAGGCCATGTCAAAGGCATGGTCGCCGGTGATCGTGCCGACCAGCGCCGGGAAATCGAGTGCGGTCGGCTGGGCATTAATCCCGATCGCTCGCCAGGCATCCTGCATGTAGGCGAGTTCCTGATCGTAGGTGGGGGAGCCGCCAGGGTAGAGCACCTCGAACGACAGGGGCGTTCCGTCACGGTCCACGATGCCGTCTCCGTCGCTGTCCGCCCAGCCAGCCTCGGCCAGCAAGGCCACGGCCTTGTCGGGATCGTAGGCATACTGCGTCGTCAGGCGATCCGGAGCGTAGGCGTAGGAAATCTCCGGTTCGGAGCCGTGCGCCACCCGGGCGCTATTCAGCAGGATGTCGCGCGCCATGGCTTCCCGGTCAAGGGCGTAGAGCAGAGCCTGCCGCACGCGCACATCCTGGAAGAGTGTCGACTTCTCCGGATCCAGATTTGTCAGGTAGAAGCTGAAATCGGCGGTTGGGTAGGTCGCCACTGCCAGGCCGTCCGAGGCGGCAACAGTGGCGACATCAACCGGCTCCAGCGACGCCGCGTCGATCTCGGCGTTGAGCAGCGCGTTGACGATGGCCGTTTGATCCGGGCGGATGACGACGGTCGAGCTGTCCAGGTTGGGCGCCTGGCCGAAGTAGTCCGGGTTGCGGTCCAGCGTCACGCTCTCGCCAGGCAGCCACTCCCGAAACCGGAAGGGGCCGGACCCGATGACGCGGGATGCATCCTGCCCGGTGGCGCCGCCATCCGTGCGCCAGTCGGCGACAGGCACGCTTTCCCAGACGTGGCGGGGAATAATCCAGGTCACCAGGTCGTAGAGGAATGTGAAGAGCGGTTCCTTCGCCACGACCTCAAAGGTGTGGTCATCCACGATGCGCCAGGACTCCGTGGCATCCAGGAACGTCTGCTGGT
Source organism: Thermomicrobiales bacterium (assembly GCA_041390745.1). Taxonomy (GTDB): domain Bacteria; phylum Chloroflexota; class Chloroflexia; order Thermomicrobiales; family UBA6265; genus JACCXM01. The sequence goes on from JAWKPJ010000015.1 coordinate 107,293, forward strand.
ACGAGGACCCCACCTCGGGGTTCGCCAGGGCGTCGAAGGAAAACTGCACGTCGTTCGCCGTCACGGGGGCGCCGTCGTGCCAGACGGCGTTTGGATTCAGGTGAAAGGTGTAGGTACGGCCGTCGGAGGCAATCTCCCAGGAGTCCGCGAGGCCGGAAGGAGCCGGTCCGCCAGTAATGAGATCAGTCCCGACGAGCGGGTCGTAGATTTGCTCAACCAGGTTGATGGAATCCTCGTCATCGGCCAGCAAGGGGTGAATCGTTTGCGGGTCGCTGACGATGGCGCGGATGAACGTGCCGCCAGGCGCCGCCGCCTGGGTGAAGCCCATCGCCTCCTGAAGCTGGGCGCGGTACTCCTCCCGCGTTTGCGACACGAGCGGTTCTCCGGTTGCCGGGGTTGCGTCCTGAGCCCAGCCGATGCGCCGGTTAACGGCCAGCGAGCCCAGTCCGGCCAGGACCAGCAGGCTTGCGCGTCGGGTCATTCGCAGTGATGACATGGGGTCCAGTGCTCCTCATCCGCTCCGTCGTGCAACGTGACATGCCAGTGCCCGGCTGCTGCAAGCGGCCGGGCAGGCGAGAGTGCTGCCACACAGGATAAAACGGCAGGCAGACTGCGGTGAACGAAACGCCTGCTATTCCGTGAGCTTGGGGTCAAACGCATCCCGCAGGCCGCTCCCCACGAGGTACATGGTGAGGGAGGTGATGTAAATCATCAGGCCAGGGATGAGTACGTTCGCCTGGTTGGTACGGAAGAACTGCTGGGCGTCTCCCAGCATGTTGCCCCACGATGGCGTCGGCACCTGCACGCCGATGCCGAGGAAGGAGAGACCCGCTTCCGCCAGAATCAGGCCGGGGATCACGAGCGAGATGTACACGATCATGAGCGGCAGGATGTTCGGCAAGATGTGGCGCAGCACGATGCGCACAGGCGCTGCGCCAATGGTGCGCGCGGCATCGACGTACTCGCGGCCGCGCAGCGCCAGCACCTCGCCGCGCACGATGCGCGCGATGCCCGGCCAGGAGACAGCGGCCAGCACAAAGGCGAGGCCCACCGGGCCTGGCGAATAGAGCGAAGCGATGAGAATGAGGAGCGGCAGGCCAGGGATGGAGAGGAGGACATCGACCAGGCGCATCAGGGTGGCGTCCACCTTGCCCCCGGCGTAGCCTGCGACGAGTCCGATGGCGCCGCCGGGAAAAAGGTCGCCAGCCCCGAGAGCACCGCGATCATGATCGAGACGCGCCCACCGTAGGCCAGTCGGGTCAGGATGTCCCGGCCGTTGCCGTCGCTGCCCAGGATGTAGCCGTCGGTCATGACCGGCTGAGTTTGTCTGACAGGTGGTTCTCGGAGGGCGTGAAACCGGTGATGTACGTCGAAATCAGGCCTGCGCTTACGACGAAAACCACGATCAGCGCCAGGGTAATCAGCGCGTCATGGCGACGCCGTTCTTGCGGAACCGGCGCCAGGCGCGGGTGTAGAGGCCGGGTGTCTTCCGCAGCGAGCGCCGGTCTACCGTGCCGACATACGCTTCGGTTTCGGCGTACTTGCCAAGAACATTTTCTCGCGTTGACGACGCGGGAATTGGCCCCGACCCGGTGGCAGGGAGAATCTCGACATCGGGTTCCTGGCCAGCAACACGGCTGGTAGCAGCTTCAACCACGTCTGCGCTCCCCCTAGGCCAGCCGGATACGCGGATCGAGCGTAGCGTAGAGCACGTCCGCGATGAGGTTGCTGAGCATGGTCAGCACCGAGAACATGAGGGTGGTCGCCATGATCATGGTGTAGTCACGGCGACCCACTGCCTCATAGGTGAGGCGCCCCATACCTGGCCAGGCAAAGATGGTTTCGATAAAGAGCGCGCCGCCCAACAGGCCGGGCAACGCCAGGCCCACGATGGTGATGAGCGGCAGGAATGCATTCTTGAACGCATGCAGGTACATGATGGTGCGTTCGGGCAGGCCCTTGCTGCGAGCGGTGCGAATGTACTCCTGGCTGAGGGTCTCCAGCATCGACGAGCGGAAGAACGCGGCCCACGAGCCGATCTGCACCAGCGACAGTGCGGCGACCGGCAGAATCAGATGCTTGAGGCGGTCCAGGAAATCGCCGCCGCCGCGCGCGTCGGTCATGCCGCCGACGGGCAACGCGGGGAGGCCCCATTCCTTGAACTTCAGGGCGAAGAGAATGACCAGCAACAGCGCCAGCCAGAAGTCCGGCATGGAGTAAAGCGCAACCGAGGTGACGCTGAAGCGCGGTCAAAGGCTGAGCCGTGTCGCACCGCCGAGTAGATGCCCATGGGCACCGCAATCGCCAGCGCAATCACCAGTGAGGTGACCGCCAGCAGGAGCGTGTTGGGAATAGCGGCCCAGATGCGATCCGCCACGGGCAACTGGTTGTAGAGCGAGACGCCGAGGTTGCCGTGCGCCAGATCGCCCAGCCACTGTACGTAGCGCACGGGCCACGGTTGATCGAGCCCCAGTTGCTTTTCCAGCATGAGCGCGGCTTCGGGGCGGATCTTGGGGTTATCCCGGAGCCGCATCACCGGGCTGCCCGGCATCAGGTTGATGATGGCGAACGAGAGGAACGTTACGCCCAGGATCAGGGGGATCATCTGCAGCAGGCGCCGCGCAATGTAGGCGATCACCGGCGACCTCCGCGTGGGCCGATCACGAGTGTCAGGAAATGCATGGCCGATTCACCAGTAGTGAGTATGACGGGCACATGGCCCTGACCACGGGCGGGACTTCCCGGTCTGCGAGATGATAAATAGTAAACCGCGACGTGGTGGAGCGCCACGTCGCGGTTGCGAACGACCTACTGCTGGATCCAGACCTGATTGAGTTCAACCCCCAGGTGCTGGGCGTGTAGTTCTGCAGGGCGTCGTTGAAGGCCGCGTGGGCCTGCGAGAAGTGGAGCACCGCGATGGGCTGCTCATCGTTGACAATATTGCTGGCTTCGATCAGCAGGTCGCGCCGCTCGGCCTCATCGAACGTGCGCTTGGCCTGGTCGTTGATCTCGTCCAGTTCGGGGTTGCAGTACTTCATGTCGTTGAAGCCAACCTGGTACTGATCGCAGCCGAACATGGCGTCCTGGATGAAGCTGGCGTCCCAGCTGAATCCGTACATCGCAATGTCGAACGTCGGGTTCGTGGTCGTGGCCTCGATCAGGGCCGGAAACTCCAGCGACCGCGGCGTGCCATCAACGCCAATCGCGCGCCAGCATCCTGGATGTAGGCCACGATCTGGTCCGAGGTTGGCGAGCCGGAGGGTAGAGGAACTCGAAGGAAAGCGCCTCGCCATCCTTGTCGAGGATGCCGTCGCCATCACTGTCGGTCCACCCGGCCTCGGCCAGGAGGCTCTTTGCCTTCTCGGGATCGTAGGTGTACTTCGTGGCGATCTCGTCCGGCGCGTAGGCGTACGAAACGACCGGCTGTGTGCCCTGCGCCACCTCGGCGTACCCAAGCAGGATGTCGTTGACGATGGAGTCGCGGTCCAGGGCGTAGAGCAGTGCCTGCCGCACCCGCTCATCCTGCCACCTGGTCGTTACCTCCGGGTCGAGGTTGAACTCATAGTAGGTGAAGCCGCGCGTGGGGTAGTGCGCCACGTCGATGCCTTCAGTCCCCTCAACCGTCGAGATGTCGGATGGCTCCAGCGCCGCGACATCCAGTTCGCCGTTGAGCAGTGCGTTCACGACCGAAATCTGGTCTGGCCAGATACGCAGGATGTAGGAGTCAATGTATGGCACTTTATCGTAGTAGTCGTCGTTGCGGACCAGCGTGACACTCTCGCCCTGCTTCCATTCCTGGAACTTGAAGGGGCCGGTGCCGACAACCCGGGAGGGATCGGCGCCGGTTGCGCCGGGATCGGTGCGCCAGTCGGCGAAGGGCACATCCTCCCAGATGTGCTTTGGCACGACGAACAACGTCTGGATGTCGAACAGGAAGGTGTAGACCGGCTCTTTTGCCACCATCTCGAAGGTGTAGTCGTCGATAACCCGCCAGGATTCGACCGTGTCAACGAAGCTGCCGGTGTAGACACTGCCGGACTCCGGGTTGGCCAGCGCGTCAGCCGAGAACTGGACATCGGCGGCGGTAAACGGTGTGCCGTCATGCCACTTCACGTTCTGGTTCAGGTGGAACGTGTAGGTGCGCCCGTCCTCGGCGATTTCCCACGAATCAGCGAGCCCGCCGGGCGCCGGCTGTCCCGTGCGAGGGTCGCCGCCTGTCAGCCCTTCGTAGATCAGGCCAACGACGCCCAGGGAGGCCGCTTCCTCGGCAAGGAACGGCTGAACGGTCTGGATGTCGGACGTCGCCGAGTCGATGAAGACGCCGCCAGGCGTGGCAGCCTCGGTGTAGCCCATCGCTTCGTTCAGTTCGGCGCGAAACTCCTCCCGGGTTTGGGACTTGATGACTTCGCCGAGCGCCGCCGGGGTCGCATCCTGCGCCAGGACCTCCCACGGCTTCATCATGGCGCCGGCTGCCAACAACAGGGCCGAGAGCCGCCCACGGGTGCTGAATCGCTGCTTGTCCATTCGGTGCGTCTCCTCCAGAAACAGGTATGCGGCGCTCGGGGCGGGTTCCCGGCGCCAGGCCGCTCAACCTGCGGCAAAAGACGTGAGACAGAAGCAAAGAATACTGTACGCTGGACGAGCGACAACGCGACGGATGAACAGGAGTTTCTCCCAATTATGACTACCCCGGCCAACGATGCCGTCCACCTGAATCGGCTGCGCCGCGCGCAGGCGGAGATGACGCAACACGGGATTGACCTCCTGGTCGTTGGGCCTTCGCCGGACCTCTTCTACCTCATCGGCTATGAGGGGCATGAATCGGAGCGGATGAGCGTCCTCGTGCTGCCGCGCGAAGGGCAGGCACAGTACCTGACGCCGCGCCTGGAGGCCGCCTTGCTCGACGGCAAGGAGGACCTGCTGCGCCTCGTAACCTGGACCGAGACGGAGCAGCCGGCCATCGTGCTGTCGGGCATGGTGGGTGACGCTGCGACCGGCACGATTGCGGTGAATGACGACCTGTGGAGCGTGTTCCTGCTGCGGCTGCAACAGGCGATGCCGCAGGCGCGCTGGGTGGAGGCCGCCCACCTGCTGCGGCCGCTACGAATGCGCAAGGACGCGGCAGAAGTTGCAATGATGGCCGAGGTCGCGCGCCGGACTGATGAAACCTGGGAAGAGTTCATCACGCTGCCGGTGACCGGGCTCACCGAACTCCAGGCAAAGGAGCGACTGGAGGCAGCCCTCAAGGCGCGCGGGGTTACGCCATCCTTCTGCATCGTGGCCAGCGGCCCGCACTCGGCCTCGCCGCATCATCACGCCGGGGAGCGGGTGATCCAGCATGGTGATGCCCTGGTCGTCGATTGGGGGGGCACGCTCGGCGGCTACTACTCCGATGTCACGCGTTCCGCACACGTCGGCCCGGCGAGCGCAGAGTATGCAGCGGCCTATGCCGCCGTGTTGGCGGCGAACGAGATCGCCTTCTCGGCGGTGCGGCCGGGTGTGCCCTGCGAGGAGATCGACCGGGCCGCTCGTGACTACCTGACTGCCAGGGGGTATGGCGAGGCGTTCTTCCACCGCGTGGGGCACGGCCTGGGCCTGGCGGTGCACGAGGAGCCCTACCTGGTGGCCGGAAACGACCTCCCATTGGCGGAGGGGATGACCTTCAGCGACGAACCGGGCGTGTACTTCCCGGGGAAGTTTGGCATTCGCATTGAAGACACGGTGGTGGTCACAGCGGACGGCGGCGAGAAACTGAACCACGCCACGCGTGCGTTGACCATCCTCAGCTAGCTCGCAAACCACAGCCAAGGAGCTCGCCCATGCGCGTCAACGCCCAGCGCCTGCACGAAAGCCTGCGACAGCTTGCCCAAATCGGCGCCACGCCGGGGGGCGGCGTGACCCGGCTGGCGCTCTCTAGTGAGGATCAAAGCGCGCGCAACCTCTTGCGGCGCTGGATGGAAGAGGCTGCCCTGCAGGTGCGCCACGATGACTTTGGCAACATGACCGGGCGCCGCGCGGGCGCGCGGGCAGGCGGCGCGGTGGTCATGGCCTCGCACATCGATTCCGTGCGCCAGGGCGGCCGCTACGATGGCGCCTACGGGGTGCTGGCGGCGCTGGAGGTGATGCGCACGCTCAACGATTACGGCGTGACGACCACCAGGCCGCTGGAGATCGTCAACTGGACGAACGAGGAGGGCGTGCGCTTCGAGCCCGCCATGCTCGCCTCGGGCGGCGTGGCGGGCCGCTTCACGCCGGATTACATCTACGGTCGCACCGACCGCGATGGCGCCCGCTTTGGCGATGAGCTGGAGCGGATTGGCTACAAGGGCGAGCGGCAGAACCGCCCGGGGCCGATAGATGCCTACCTGGAATTGCACATCGAGCAGGGGCCGGTGCTGGAGGACGCAGATATCCCGGTTGGCGTGGTCGAGGGCATCGTCGGGATCACCTGGAGCGAGGTCGTGGTGGAGGGGCACGCGGACCACGCCGGGCCTTCGCCCATGCTGCTGCGGCGCGACGCGCTGGTGGCGGCAGCCCGGATCATCGCCGGGGTGAGCGAGATCGCGCGGACAGTTGACGGCGCGGTCGGGACGGTGGGCCGCATCGCGGCGGAGCCGAATGTGATCAACACGATTCCCGGCAAGGTCACCATGAGCGTCGATTTCCGGCACCCCGAACTGGCCACGCTGGATACCCTGCTGGGCGGCCTGGAGAGACTGGCGCGCGAGGTTGCGCAGGAGACGAACACCACTGTACAGGTCACGCGCTTCTGGACCAGTGAGCCAACGCCCTTTGCCGCGGACATCGTGGAGGCAGTGCAAGGCGCTGCGGATGAACTGGGCGTGCCGGTGAAGCGCCTCTGGTCGGGAGCCGGGCACGACGCCAGGTACGCGCAGGAGATGGCGCCCAGCGCCATGATCTTCGCCCGGTCCGTCAACGGCCTCAGCCATTGTGAACAGGAGCACTCCCGGCCGGAAGACCTCGAAGCGGGCGCGAACGTGCTTCTGCACGCCGCGTTGCGCCTGGCGGGGATCGAGGGTGAGCGCAGCAGCCGGGAGCGGGGATAGCTAACGGAACGGGCTGACCGCAGCAAGATGCCTCGTCTCGCGCGTGCAGACAGGGGCGCCGGGCTCCGCGCTCCGGCTGCGGGAGCCTGGCCGGTCGTTGTTGAACCCCAACGGGTTCCGCGCCTGCGGGCCCTCGCGGCAGGAGCGCTGCGTACGCCAACCCGATCACGCTGGCCGAACGCACGAACCGGCATGGCCGGCTCCGAAATCTGCGGTCCTGACACTTGATGACAGACGGATTCGTCGGCGCCAGGCGTCGTTGGGTGCGCGCGCCACGCGCGTGCGCAGCGATCTGGCCGGGTGACCGACAGCGAGGGCTGCACGCGGGCGAATGCACCAATGGGGAACCTGCGCTGCCTGACTGCGCAAGGCGCACATCACGGCGTAGGCGAAAGCAGCGTCGCATGGCTCCCGTGTGTGACGAGCTCGCGCTGGAGTGCGATACGTGCCGCCTCGCGGCGGTTCGTCACGGCGAGCTTGGCGAGAATACTGGCGACATGGCTCTCGACGGTGCGGGTGCTGATCTGAAAGTGGCCGGCAATCTCCTGGTTGGTCCAGCGCACGGCCAGGAGCCGGAGGGCATCGATCTCACGGCGCGTCAGTTCGCACACCCGTAGCGCGGCAAGCGGTTAGACCGGCGGTGGAGATGTTGCGAGATGCTGTAACGCACGCAATCGTCGGAAGCAGGCATGGCCAGGACTCCCTTCAACCGGCGCGAGAGCTGGAGCCGAACTCCCGCTGCCTCAAGGTCCACGCCGTGGTTGGCGGAAACGCCATGACTGCCAGCCAGGCATCCCACCGCACCGGCCAGCTGCAGATCGCCGAGACCGGGAAAGAGATTCACGGTGCGCTGCGGCAGGCGCCAACCGCAACTGACAGGCCGGCTGGCCGCGAAGCCGTCCAGATGCAGGCAGGCCAGTGTGGCGTGGTCGAGGAATGTGGACTGGATCATGGGGGGCTCCTTCCGGCGGGCGACTGCTCCGGTCTGGTTGGCCGGGGATCGCGCTGCCCGTGCGGCTGACGTGCCTTCCTGGCGTGTCCAGAGCATGCCCCGAGATGAGCGTCTTGCCATCACGAAGAGTTCAGGAGAACGCTCAGTAGTTTTCGCGACGAGACCACTTGATTCAAACCAGGCCGTGGCGTGCCGCCAGGGCGGCTGCTTCGCGGCGGTTGGCGACGCCAGGCTTGCCGAGGATATTGCTGACGTTTTTGCTGGCGGTGTAGGGGCTGCTGAAGACGTGCGCCGCCTTCCAGGACGACGCGGCGCCAGCGAGGCGAACGGTGCTGCACGGCATGCCTGATTGCCCGGCAAGGGCCGCAGCGTCCGCCAGACTTTCGACAACGCCCCAGCGGTCGCCGATCTCGCGTCGAACATGAACGCCTTCGCGAACCAGGCGGGCCGAGCCCGACAGGTCACCTCGTTGCGCGCGCCTGGCGGCCAAAGCGTGCAGTGCATTCGCCAGGTTCCATTCGCTCCCTAACGCCCGAAAGTGCTGGGCGGCCAGTTCGGCCGCTGCGTCTCCATCGGGGTTGCCGGGTGTTTCCCCCAGCGTGTTCAGCGACCAGGCGGTCCAGGTGCGGTTTCCGGCACGTTGCGAGAGGTTCAGCGCGGCCTGTGCATGCGCCAGCGTACGTGCAGCGTCATCGTGGCAGTGGAGTGTCACCCGACACCGTCCGAAGTGTGCCCGCGCCACTTCCGTATCGTCGCGGAGATGTGTGGCCAGGCCCAGCATCCGGTTGCCCGCAGCCAGTGCAGCATCGCCATGGTTCTGCATCGTCGCGAGGTCGCTGCGCCATAGAGCGTCCCCGCGTAGGCCTGTGGCTCAGGCTCCGCAGGGGAACGGGCGAGCGCCGTTTCGCACCAGGCCAGCCCTGCCGGGAGATCACCGCCAAACGCCCAGTAGTCCGCCATCGCACCGGCAATGTGCTGCGCCCGGACCGCGTCGCCGCACTCCAGGCGCCAGACCAGAGCAAGGCGGATGGTATCGCGGTCATCGCCCAGCCGGCGGACCCGGCCCGTGGGCATCCGGCCGAGAGCAACGGCTGGCGCTGCGGGCGCGGCAAGCTCCTGGAAGTGGCGGGCGTGCCGCTCCCGTGCGTGCGTACCTATTGCCTGCTTCAGCCAGCCACGCGAACCCAGATTCGCGCTTGGTCTCCAGCGTGGTGAAGCGCGGGTTTGCCACGTCGTTGCTCCGCTGCCGCACGACCGGACTCCGCTCGGCCAGGGCCTCCAGCCGCGCGAGTGCCTCCCGCAGAGGGAGCTCGCTAACCGCTGCGGCTGCCTCTATCGTCCAGCCGCCGGCGAAGACAGCGAGGCAATGAAAGAAACGCTGATGGTCAGCCGGGAGGTGGTCACGGCTCCAGGCGGTGGCCTCTTGGAACCACCTGACCTGCGGGTTGAAGCGGTTCTAGATTCCGGGACCAATGGTGTCCGTACACAATGAACCTGACTGCCTGCAGCGGCGTATCTCCGGGTAAGACGCCTCTGCCAGCGCGGGCGTCGGGAGACTTGAGTTTGCCGTTGCCCCCGCGTGAGACGGCTGCTCAGCGCTTTCCAGGCGCTGAAGGGATGGGCAACGATCATGTCGAAGGTCACAGGATTCCTGCTCTGCGCATTGCTTGCGTTCGTTTCTGGCGCCGTCACCCCGGCGGATGCCCCGGCACAGGATCTCCCCGGCTCGATCACACTCCCGTACGATGCCTCGTTGCAGGAGGGGCCGTCGGATGACGCACTGTCGCTCGGCATGGCCCTCACCGGCTCCGTGGTTTCCCTGACTGGCGCGCCGGTGAACAACTACTACCCGGTGGAAGTGGGTGGCATTGCTGGCTGGATTCGAGGCGACGCGTTGGCGTTGAACGAGGTTCCCATCGAGGCGGAGGAGGGCGAAGCGGCCGCAGCCACGCCGGTCTCGACAGAGGCTGCGCCCGCGGGGGACATGGTGGCCGATGTGCCCGTGGAAACGGCGCCACCTGAGGAGGCGCCCACGCTGGCCGACCCCGCGCCAGACGCGGCTGAGGCGCCGGCGCCGGCGCCGGAAACGGTCGCGAATGCGCCCTCGGTCACCGCGCCGGATTCCGGCCCAACTGGCCCGGCCGAGGTCACCCGGCGGGCCGACATTTTCGCCGGACCCGGGCCCGATTATGGCGTCCTCGGTACCGCCAGAGCGGGCTCGCTGGTTGAACAGACAGGCCACCAGGTTGCCGGGTACGTGACGGTGCGCGCCTCGGGCGTGACCGGGTGGGTGTCACTCGACCTGCTCGGCCCGGCGCCAGAGGCGGCCAGCAGCTAAACGACGTATCGACGCTGTCACGCCCCGAGCGACGTCAAGGGAGCCTCGTCGTACGCGCCGAACGAGACGAAACGGGGCTCTCTGCACCCATTGAAGACGAACCGGATGGTGCATGCTACACCCGGCGCGGCGACTGCGGCCCGAGTTGATCTCGCAATCCAGGGAAGTGTGCGACACGCCTGGCTCCTGCGCCCGGGTTGTGCCCGGATCGCCACGCACGATTCGGAAGGCGCCGGTGTTGGCGCGGCGCACGACCGTGCAACGTTGACAACCTTGCGGGACGTCGTTAGGATCGCAGGGCAATCGACATCGGTAGCAAGAACGCTGTCGCAACCGGTAGTGGTCTGTCGGCTGAGTCGGCCGTGTAGGGAACAGCGTGTTTCCGGGAGCCCGTCCGCCGGGTACGTGATTATGAAAGGACTCGCAACATGCTGAGGCGCACGTTTCTCGCGCAGGGTTTGGCGATTGCTGGCGTTGGAGTGACGGGTTTCCGCTCGCTGACGCGGGCACAGGATGCGACGCCCGCCGCGCCTGAGGGCGACCCAATCATCATCGGCGCGGCCATCAACCAGTCTGGCTGGATGGCGGCCTACGACCTTCCGTCGCTTGCCTCGATGGAGCTGGCGATCGAGCAGATCAACGCGGCAGGCGGGGTGCTGGGCCGCCCGCTGGAATTGCTCACCGGGGACGGCAAAACTGACCCGGCCACGGTGGGCAACGTGGCGATTGAGTTGATCGACAAGGGCGCCGATGTCATCATCGCGCCGAACGACTTCGACTATGGCGCGCCAGCCAGCCAGGCCGCGCAAGATGCCGGCCTTGTGGGGATCTCCCCGGCGGCTTCCTCCCCCCTGTACGGCTCGGATGCGTTGGGCGATCTCCAGTTCACGCTTTCGATGTGGAACCAGACCATGTCCGCCGCGGCCGCCCAGTTCGCGATTGAACAGGGTTGGAAAACGGCCGCCATGATCGTCGATAGCTCCACGGAATACACCCAATCCCTGGGGAACTACTTCCGCGAGACCTTTGAGCATCTCGGGGGCACGATCGTCAGCGATGACACCTACGTGATGGGCGACATGCAGCTCAACGCGCAGGTGCAGCGGCTGAAGGAGCTGCCAGAGGCGCCGCAGGTCATCTTCCTGTCCACGAACATGCCAGACTACGCCATGATGGTGCGCGAACTGCGCGCGGCTGGCCTGGACATGCCGCTGATGGGCGGCGATGCGATGGACACGGCGGACTTTTACCCGGCTGTGGGCCCAGACCTGGGCAATAACATCTTCATCTCGACCCACGGTTTCCTGGGCGCCGAGTCTGGCCCGGCCACGGAGGAGTATCTCAAGCTGTATGAGGCCAAGTTTGGCGGCCCGCCGGAAACCGTGTTCGCCATCATGGGCTGGGATGTGATCTACATGCTGGCGGACGCCATCACGCGCGCCGGCACGACCGATGGCCCGGCGCTGGCGAAGGCGATGGAAGAGGGCAGCTACGACATGCTCAGCGGCCACCTCACCTGGGCTGACGCCGCCGGTGGCCACGCGCCGACCAAGGAGGCGTTCATCCTGGAAGTCAAGAATGGCGAACCCACGTTTGTGGAGCGCCTGCAGCCGGACTGGACGCCAGCCGCCTAACCTGATTGCGCGAATGACGACGGGGTGGGAGGATGTGCCCGCTCCGTCGTCCCGTGTCTGGCACGTAGCAAATGAGGAAGAATGGCTGCCGCGACACCGGCTGCTGCCACAAGCGCCAATACGCTCGAGGTGCATGACCTCAGCAAGGACTTTGGAGGGTTGCGCGCCGTCGATGGCGTGACCTTTACCTTGCGCGAGGGGGAGATCATGGGGCTCATCGGCCCCAATGGCTCCGGCAAGACCACCACCATTAACCTGATCACCGGCTTGCTCAACATCACCAGTGGCCGGGTTAGCGCCCTGGGGCAGGAAATGGCCGGTTGGCCGCCGTACCGGATCGCCCGGGCGGGTCTGGGCCGCACCTTCCAGGTCGTAAAGCTCTTCAAGGACTTCACGGTGACCGAGAATGTCGAGGTCGCCGCCATGAGCGCCCACAGGATCGGACGGGGAGAGGCGCAAGAGCGGGCACAGGACGCGCTGGACCTGATGGGCATCAGCCACCTGGCGAACCTGCCCGCCAGCATCCTGCCGCAGGGTGAGGAGCGGCGCGTCGAAATTGCGCGCGCGCTGGCGACGCAGCCACGCTTTCTGCTGCTGGATGAACCGGGTGCTGGCCTGAACGACGCCGAGATCGAAGTGCTGCTGCCAACCCTCCAGCGCATCCGGCAGGTGCGCGGGTGCGGCATCCTGATTGTCGATCACGATATGCGGCTGATCATGAGCCTGTGTGACCGCATCCACGTCCTGAACTACGGCCAGACCATTGCGGAGGGCACGCCTGAGCAGATCCGCCGCGAACCGGCGGTCGTTGAGGCGTACCTTGGCTCGGAGGTGGCCCTGCATGGCGCTGCTTGACGTTGAAGACCTGCATGTTCGCTACGGCGCCATCGTTGCGCTGCGCGGGATGTCGCTCACGGTCAACCAGGGCGAAATCGTGGGCCTGATCGGCGTCAACGGCGCTGGCAAGAGCACCACCATGAAGGCCATCATGCAGGTCGTACGGCCGGAGCGCGGCACGATCACCTACGAGGGACAGTCGCTGATCGGCATGACGCCGGAGAACGTCGTCCGGCGCGGCATCGCTCCGGTCATGGAGGGCCGCCGCATCTTTCCAGCGCTCACGATCGAGGAAAATCTCCGGCTTGGCGCAGCTATCCGCAACGACCGCGACGGCATCAAGGCCGATATGGACAAGTGGTGCCAGTTCTTCCCCATCCTGGGCGAACGGTTGGCAAAGCCCGCCGGCACGCTTTCGGGCGGGCAGCAGCAGATGCTGGCCGTGGCACGGGGCCTGATGTCCCGGCCAAAGCTCGTATTGATGGACGAGCCGTCGCTCGGGCTCTCGCCCAAGCTGGTGGGGGAGGTCTTCGGGCTCATTGCCGAGTTGCGCGGGTTGGGGGTGACGATCCTGCTCATCGAGCAGAACGTGCGCATGACGCTCAACATCGTGGACCGCGCCTACCTGGTCAACACCGGCCGCGTGGAGTTCGTCGGCACGCCGGACGAAATCCGGCAGCACGCTGACCTGGAACAGGCCTATCTGGGGGGCGGCCGGGCGGCGGCCAGCGTGAGGACGGCCAGCGGTGGATAGCCTCATTCAGTACCTGATTTCGTCGTTTTCCCTGGGTGGCCTGTACGCCTTGATGACGTTGGGCCTGGTCGTGGTCTACGGCATCCTGCGCCTGATCAACTTTGCCTACGGCGAACTGGTGATGGTGGCCGGGTACGGGCTACTCCTCTTCGGCAACACCGATCTCGCGTGGCCGCTGGTGGCGCTGTTCAGCATCATCGCGGCGATTGTCGCGGCGGTGATCATGGAGCGCGTGGCGTTCCGGCCCGTGCGTTTTGGCTCCGCCAACACCATGCTGATCACCTCGTTCGCCGTCAGCACGCTGCTGCAGAATGTCACGCTACTGGCGATTTCTCCCCGGCCGCAGGCGGTGCGGCTGCCGTCCTTTTTTGTGGAGAGCATCACGGCCGGGAACCTGCGGCTACGGATCGTGGACCTGGCCAGCATCGTGGTCAGCGTGCTTGCCCTGGTTGTCCTGACCGTGCTGGTGCGCCGCACGACCATCGGCATTGCGCTGCGCGCGGCGGCAGACGACTTCACCATGACCCGGCTGCTCGGGGTGCGGGCCAACCTGTTGATCAGCGTGGCCTTCGCAATCAGTGGCCTGCTGGCGGGCATCGTCGCCATCTTCTGGGTGGGGCGTTCGTCACTGGTGGAACCCGCAGTCGGGCTGCAACCCGTGCTGATCGCCTTCATCGCCGCTGTGGTAGGCGGCATGGAGAACCTGAAGGGCGCGGTCCTTGGCGGGTACCTGCTGGGATTCCTGTGGGTGGGCCTGCAAACGTGGCTCCCCCAGGCCATGCTTGACTACCGCAACGCGGTCCTCTTTGGCATCGTCATCGTGATCTTGCTAATCCGGCCGGAAGGGTTGATCCGCCCGGTCTACTCAAGGGAGCGGCGATGAGCGGTTCGGCGCGGCGTTCGCCGCTGGCGCAAATCGCCATCACCTCGGTCATTCTCTGCGGCATCCTGATCATCATCGGGCTTCTCACCAACACCTTTGGCGACCGCGTGCTGGTGCGCGTGGTCACCGTGCTGTTCATCAACGTCGTATTGACGGTGGCGCTGCAGATCTTCATGGGGAACTCGGGGTTGAGTTCCTTCGGCCATATTGCCTTCATGGCGATTGGCGCGTACTCGTCGCTCTGGTTCACGCTCACGCCAGAGGAGAAAAACCGCACCCTGCCGGACATGCCAGAGACCTGGATCATGCACGGCTGGCACACCGATTTCCTGCCGGCCATCCTGCTCGCGGGCGGCGTGGCCGCAGTGGTGGGCGGGTTGCTCGGGGTGGCGCTGGTGCGGCTGCGCGGCGCGTCCTTCACGATCGCCACCTTCGCGTTCCTGATCGTCGTCCACACGGTGGCGCTGAACTGGGACCCGATGACGCGCGGCTCGCGCACCGTCTTCGGCATCCCGGACCTGACGACCCTCTGGATTGCGCTAGGCGCCGCGCTCATCGTGGTTGTTGCCGGCCTGCTCTTCCGGGAGTCGCCCGTGGGGCTGCGCCTGCGCGCGGCGCGGGATGACGAGGATGCGGCGGCCAGCATCGGCATTCACATCGCCTGGGTGCGGTGGGTTGCCTGGATCTCCAGCGTCTTCATTGCCGGCGCGGCGGGCGCGCTCTGGGCGCACTTCATCACCACCTTTTCGCCAGCGGCCTTTTACATCAGCGAGACCTTCGTCGTCGTCGCCATGCTGATCATCGGTGGCTCCGGTAGTGTCTCCGGCGCCGTCCTCGGCGCGGTGCTGGTGTCGCTGAGTTCAGAGTGGCTGCGGCGCCTGGAAGGGTGGCTGAATCAGCATCGCTCGGACGGGACGATCATCGGGCAACTCATCCCGATTGAACTGCGTGGCTTCGCCGAGATCGTGATCGCCATTGCCATGATCATCATCCTGATCAAGCGGCCCGCTGGTCTCACCGGGGGACGTGAGGTTGGCTGGGACTCGTTCGGGCCCAGACGAACAGTTCCGCCGGGTATGCCGATCGCAAACGTGCCTGCCTCAGCACAGGAGTAATCACGGGGGAGATGGCTGTGAGCTTGCTGGCAAGCGACGTCCAGGGCGCCACCAGGTCAGATCTCGTCGCGCGCGATGCCCTTGTCATCGCCGACGCACTGCGGATGCGTTACACGCCGATGGAGATCGCCAGCGGCGATGGAGCCTGGCTGACTGATTCTCAAGGCAAGCGCTACCTTGATTTTGGCGCCGGCTGGGCGCTGGCCGGGCTCGGCTACAGTGACCGCCGCGTGCAGCACGCCGTGGCGGAGCAGATGGCGAAAAGCACGTTCGCCGGGCTTATCTCCTCCATCAACGAGCCGGCAGTGGAACTGGCGGAGGAGTTGATTGCGCTCACGCCGGGGACATTCCCCAAAAAAGTCTGGTTCGGGTTGGCGGGCTCGGACGCCGCTGAGACGGCGCAGCGCCTTGTGATGCGCGCCACCGGCAAGAGACGCATCGTCTCCTTCGTCGGTGGCTGGCACGGCATGACTGACGGCACGATGGGCCTGTCCGCGCACCCGTCACTCTCTGAGACCCCGAGCGGCGTGCATGTGACCAAGATTCCGTTTCCGAACCCGTACCGACCACCCTTCGGCGGCGATGGCGCTGACCAGACCGACCAGATTCTGACGTACCTTGAGGAGTATCTGTTCCGCACCATCTGCCCTCCAGAACAGGTGGCGGCTGTTTTCGTGGAGGCGGTGCAGGCGGACAGTGGCGATGTGACGCCGCCTGCCGATTTTCTGCCGAAGTTGCGAGCGCTCTGTGACCGGCACGGTATCCTGCTGGTGGTGGACGAGATCAAGATCGGGCTGGGGCGAACGGGCCGCATGTTTGGTTTTGATCACGCCGGGATCACGCCTGATCTCGTGCTGCTCGGGAAATCGCTGGGTGGAGGCCTCCCCCTGAGCGCCATCGTCGGGCGGCAGGAGATTCTTGACTCTGGCAGCGGCATCGCGCTGTTCACTGCCGTTGGCAACGCAACCTGTTGCGCGGCCGGCCTGGCGGTCGTACGCGCAATCCTGGAGGACGGCTTGCCAGCGCGTGCTGCGCAAACCGGCGCCTACCTGCTGGATCGATTGCGTGGCGCCCTGTCTCCCTATGAGATCGTGGGCGATGTCCGTGGGCAGGGGATGATCCTCGGCGTGGAACTGGTCACGGACCGTGCCAGTAAGGAGCCGAATCAACCAGACGCGGCAAAGGTCGTCTACCGCGCGTATGAGTTGGGCCTGATCCTGTACTACGCGGGGATGTGGGGGAACGTGCTGGAGATTACGCCGCCGCTGATCCTGACAGAGGCAGAGGTGGATACCGGCGTCGGCATCCTGGCGCAGGCTGTGGATGACGTGGTGAACGGGCGGGTCGGAGACGAGGTGCTGGCAGGGTTTGCAGGGTGGTGAACAGTTTAGTGGGGATCTCGTCGTTCGAACTGTGTGAGGAATGACGAGATTCTTCGCCTGCGGGCTCAGAATGACCGGCGAAGGGAGATGGCAAACCCGACACGTGCTCGTGGCCTCGGGGCTCAGATGACAGTGAACGTCGGGGGCGACC
>JAWKPJ010000016.1:0-115610 GCA_041390745.1 Thermomicrobiales bacterium
CCTTCTTGTATCTCGAACTCGATCAAGACTCGAGCCAGGCGCCGAGCCAGTCAACTCCTCCGCAACGCACGCGAAACAGCGCACCATCGAGACACGAAATAGCGGACAAGAGGAACGCCGAAACAGCGAAGCGGCGCGGAGCCCTGCAACTCCGCGCCGCTCCTCGTTCCAGGACGAGAGGAAACTCCTACCCGAACGCAATCGTGAGCGGGTTCTCCAGGTAGCGCTTGACCACCTGCAGGAAGCGCGCGACTTCCGCGCCGTCGGTGACGCGGTGGTCCGCCGAGAGCGTGATGTTCATGCGCTTGCCGGGCACGATCTCGCCATCCTGGACCACCGGCACGTCCTTGATGGAACCCACGGCCAGAATCGCCGCCTGCGGCGGGTTGATGATGGCGATGAACTCCTCGACATCGAACATGCCGAGGTTGGAGATGGTGAACGTGCCGCCCTGGTATTCGTCCGGGGTGAGGCCGCCCTTGCGGGCGCGGCCGATGCGATCCTTCGTCATGCGGGCGATGGAGATGAGCCCCATCTTGTCGGCATCCGGGATGAACGGCGCAATCAGCCCGCCCTCGATAGCGACCGCCACGTTGATGTCGATGTTCGGGTGCTCGATGAGTTGGTCGTTCTCCAGCGAGCTGTTCAGGTTCGGGAACTCGCGCAGGGCCAGCGCCGCTGCTTTCACGATCAGGTCGTTGAAGGAAACCTTGCCATCCTCCGGGGCCTGCTCGTTGATCATCTCGCGCAGTTCGCCCGCCTTGAGCATGTCCACTTCCACGGTCACGTAGAAGTGCGGCTGGTTGGTCTTCGATTCCAGCATGCGGCGGCCGGTGGTGCGGCGGATCTTGCTCAGGTCGTGCGGAATACCCGCCGGGCGGCCCGAAGGGCCCGGCACGGTTGCGGCGACAGGCGCCGGGGCAGCGGCCACGGCGGGCGCCGCAACTGGCGCTGCTGCCGGGGCCGCCGGCGCCGCCGGGCGCGGTGCGCCGGTCAGCAGCGCGGCGATGTCATCGCGCACGATGCGGCCGCCGGGTCCGGTGCCCGCGATGCCGGAAAGATCGATACCGTGCTCGGCGGCAAGCCGTTTGACCAGCGGGGAGGCGCGCAGGCGCTCGCCGGAGGCAGCCACCAGTGGTTCACTCGGCACAACGACCGGCGCGGCTTCGGTGCGGCCATTGGACGCAGCGGCAACCGGCTCAACCGCCGCCGGCGCGGCCTGGGCGGCAGGCGCCGGTGCAGCCTCCGGCGCCGGTGCGGCGACATCGGCGCTCTCCTCGCCAATGGCGGCGATGGCGGAGCCAATGGGGACGGTGGCGCCTTCCTCGACGTAGAGCTTCGAGAGGACGCCCGCCTCCTGAGCCTCAATTTCGAGCGACACCTTGTCGGTCTCGATTTCCGCCAGCGGATCGCCGACGTTGATCTCGTCGCCGACCTGCTTCAGCCAGCGCAGGAGGGTGCCCTCCTCCATGGCGTCACCCATCTTGGGCATGATGACGGTCGGCATTGACTTATCCCTTTCGGTAGAGTGCGCGGTGCGCCGCGTCAATAATCTGCTGTTCGTTCGGGAAGGCGGCGATTTCCAGGTTGCGGGCGTACGGGGCCGGGGCCTCGGCGCCGCTGACGCGCTCAACGGGGGCATCGAGGTCGTCGAAGGCCTGCTCCTGGATGATGGCGGCGACCTCAGAGGCGACGCTGAACCAGCGCCACTGCTCCTGCACCACTACGCAGCGGTGCGTCTTGCGTACCGATTCCACGAGCGTTTGCTCATCGAACGGGCGGATGGAGCGCAAATCCACCACTTCGGCCGAGATGTTCTCCTCGGCCAGCTTGTCCGCCACGCGCAGGAGCATGTTCACCTGGCGGCCATAGCCAACCAGGGTGACATCCGTGCCCTCGCGGGCGATCCGCGCCTTGCCGAAGGGAACCACGATGTCGCCTTCGGGCACCTCGCCCTTCGTGCCGTAGAGCGCGCCTGCCTCCAGGAAAATCACCGGATCTGGCTCGCGGATCGCCTCCAGCATCATTCCCTTGGCGTCGGCCGGGGTGACGGGGGAGACGACCTTGAGCCCCGGGAAGTGGCCGTAGAACCCCTCCAGGCTGTGCGTGTGCTGGGCGGAGAGTTGCACGCCGCCGCCATTGGGGCCGCGGATCACCAATGGCACCGAGACCTGGCCCCCGGAGAAGTAGCGCAGCTTGGCTGCGTTCTGAATGATCTGATCGGCGGCCTGGAAGGAGAAGTTCCAGGTCATCATCTCCACGATGGGGCGCATGCCCATCATGGCCATGCCGATCGCCGCGCCGGTGAAGCCGCCCTCGGCGATGGGGGTGTCGATCACCCGCTTCGGGCCGAACCGCTCGAGCAGCGTATCGGTGACGAGGTGGGTGCCGCCGTAGACCCCGATATCTTCGCCCAGAACGACAACCGAGTCGTCCCGTTCCATTTCATCTGCCATCGCGGAGCGAAGCGCCTCGCGATAGGTCATGACCGTCATGCGTCCTCCGAGCTGAGTGACTGAGGCATGCCTAACCGTGCGCGCCGTCCGCAGCTACGGAGTCGGCGTAGACATCGGTGTAAAGCTCATCGAGCGGCGGGTCCGGGCTCTCCTCGGCGAAGCGCACTGCCTCATCGACGAGTTCCCTGGCTCCGGCCTTGATCTCATCCAGCTTTGCATCATCCACCCCCATTTCCAGCAGGCGCGCTTCGGCGATGCCAATGGGGTCCCGCTTGCGCCACTCGGCGATCTCTTCCTTGGTGCGGTAGCGCTCCAGAAAGTCGGCGGCTCCGTGCGGAGCCAGGCGGTAGGTGTGGACTTCCAGTGCGTACGGTTTGCCGGTTTCGCGCACCATCTTCGTGACGCGCTCGGCTACGTCCAGTACGGCAAAGAGGTCCATGCCGTCCACGTCCTCGTGCTCGATGCCGTAGGAATCGAACTTGGCGGAGAGGTCCGTCATGGCCGTGGCGCGCTCGACACTGGTGCCCATGCCGTAGTTGTTGTTTTCCAGCACGAAGAGGGTGGGGTTCATGCCATCGCGTCCCCACAGGCCAGCCAGGTTGGCGGCCTCGTGGAACGCGCCGTTGTGGATGGCGCCGTCGCCCAGGTAGAGCTGGACGATGCCATCCTCCCCCTGGTAGCGCAGCGCGTACGCCATGCCGACCCCGAGCGGAATGTGCCCGCCGACGATGCCGTAGCCGCCCCACAACCCGTTCTCGACGTCGAACAGGTGCATGGAGCCGCCCTTGCCCTTCACCAGGCCGGTGCCCTTGCCGTAAATCTCGGCCATCACCGCGTTCGGGTGGCTGCCGAGCAACAGCGCGTGGGCATGGTCGCGGTAGGCGGTGATGACCTTGTCCGTGTCCCGATAGTAGTGCAGGAGACCGGTGGCCACCGCCTCCTGGCCACTGTACAGGTGGAGGTATCCGCCCACCTTGCCGGTGCGGAAGCCGCGCTGCGCGGCGTCCTCGAAGAGGCGGATCTCGTTCATCTTGCGGTAGAGGTCCAGGTAGACCTCGGTGCCCAATTCTGGGGCGGCTCCGTTGCTCGATGCAACTGCTACGGGCCCGTCGTCAGTGGACGACGCCTTTCTTCTCCGGCTCTGGCCCTTCGTCGTTGACATGCCCTCGCCTCTCGCGCCTCCGGCGGGTTGCGCCCGTGGTCGCATCTGGATAGCGATACTCGTGTCCGCGGACACACGAAAACTGGGCGGCCTGGCGACCAGCCTTTCAGTGAAGTGTACCGTACCTTTTTCCCCGGACAGATGCGGGAAGTTGTGCAGAACGTTCAATTCCCGGGCGCGAAAATGCGATCCAGGGCCAGGCGGGTGTGGTGGTCCAGGAAGTAGCGCTGGCCAGCTTCCGCCATCGCCTGAGACAGGGCTGGATCGTGCAACAGGCGCAGCGTAGCGGTTGCGAAAGGGGCGGGGTCATCGGCCAGCATGGCGTGCTCGCCATGCACCAGCGCCAGGCCCTCAGCGCCAATGGCGGTGGCAAGGAGAGGACGCCCCAGGGCGAGGGCCGCCAGCGCGTCGAGGTAGGGGCCCGCGCCGGCTCGTTGCGGCGCAATGACTACGTGGGCATCGCGATACGCGGTCTCCAGATCCGGCAGGGGGCCGAGCAGTTCCACCCCGGCCTGTCCGGCCAGGCGCTGCAGGGCGGGCCCGGCGCCAGCCCCGGCGATGCGCAGGCGCACCGGGCGGTGCGCGCCGGCCTGGATGCGCGGCAGGATAGTGCTGCAGAAGTGCAGCATGGCGTCGGCGTTTTCTTCGGCGCCGAGGTCGCCCACGAAGAGCACGGTGTAATCGCCACGCGTGGGCGGCGGAAAGAGCGTGCATTCCGGGATGGGCAGGGTGTCTGGCAGCACGGCAATACTGGCCTGCGCGGAAGCTCGCTCCTGGAGGGTGCGCTGATCCCCGGTCCAGGTCACGAAGAGGCGGGAGTAGCTGGCCAGGGCAGCATCTTCAGCCTGGCGCGCCTCCGTTTCCACGGCAAGCCAGCGTTCTGCCTCCTCCATGTGGCCCTGGGCGCGGGCCAGGCGCGCCAGGCTGCGGGCCCGGCGTGACCGGAGCGGGCCGAGTTCAATCTGGCGCAAACCGGCGGTCGCCAGCCAGGGCGCGGCGGCGGGCGCGGCTTCCAGCCCGGCGACGTGGACGATGTCAAACAGATCTTCTGAGGAGAGGGGCGCGCCGCTGCGAGGCCACACGAGGCGCTCCAGCCGTGCCGCCAGGTCCGGGTCAAGCGGCTGCACAACTTTGCCGGCATGGGGCGCCAGCAGCAGGGTGACCCGGTAGTACGCGGCGAGCGCGGCCAGACTGGCGGCGGCGCGTCTGGCAACATCAGCTCCGGTCAGCGCAGGCGTGGCCTGGCAGACAAAGAGCAACCTCGGATTCTGGGCCTTACCTGCCGGCATGGCGTGCCTGTTGCCGGCCGATGACCTCGGCGCAGCGTTTCGTCAGGGAACATGCTGGGATCAGAACACCGATCTCCCACGCAGGCGGATCAGGGCATGGCGCTGGACAAGGCGGCTGATCGGGAAGCGCGCACCACGACGGGGCTAGCTTACACCCCTGGCGCGGACGCCGTGCGGCAGGGATGTCAAACGTCAGGGGCCCGGAGGCGGGTCCATCGCACCGGCGCGCAAACGCCGGTATTCCTCCGCCGCCCACGCCGGCAGCAGGCTGTCGGGGGCACGGGGATCCCGTTCCAGCGTGCGCGTGTACTCCTCCATTCGGGAGCCAGACTTCTGGTGGGTCCAGGTGTGTGCTCGATCCGCCGGGATGGCAGCGTGACGCACCGCCAGGTAGGTATCCCGCGCGGCGCACGTGAGCCGCGCCGCGCCGCGCCGCAGGTGATCGAGCAGGAACCAGGTGTCCTCATCGCCAAACAAGGTGCGGAAAGGCCGCTCTTCCCAGAGCGCGCGCGGGAAATGGAGGGTAGCGCCGGGCAGGTGATGCGGCTGGCTGCGGCGTAGTTCCCAGGCGGCAAGGTCAAAAAAGAGGAACGGCGAGAGAAAGAGCAGCGTGGGCCGGCAGCGATCCTGCCAGGCTTGCGCCAGCGTGCCCTGCATCTCCGCGAGGAAGGGTGGGGCGTACCAGTCGTCATCATCCATTTTCTGGACGAAGCGGCCGCGGGCGGCGGCAATGCCCTCGTTCAACTTGCTCCCGAGCGGTGTGCCGGGCGGGACGCGCAGCAGGCGGCCGCCCACGGCCGCAACGGTCTCGCGAGCGACCGGGTACTGGTCGCCATCATCGACGACGATCAGTTCTCGATCAGCGGTGGGCCAGGTCTGGTGCTGATAGCAGGCCAGCGCCAGGGGCAGGAAGCGAGGTCGGTCTCGCGTGGCGAGGACAACCGAGATGTGCGGGCGCGCTTCAGGCACGAGACGAATCCAGGCACGGGCAACGGGAACCCAACTCAGGCGATTCCTTCTTGCCTGGGTGCGCTGTGGCCTGGAGATGGCGCTCATGGAGCGGAGATTTCGTCGAAAGCCCACCGGCGCCGGCTGAACCGCGAACTTGTGCTCGCAGAGGGAGGTTCGGCGGTTCTGGTGCACCAGAAGCCATGCTGCGCGCCAACGCTGCCGGCCGGTCAGCACATGGAAGCGAACCTCTGGCAGGCCCGGAGTTCTGACCGGCAGCTGGGGCGAGGTTCGAGCACGGCAGAGCGCAACTTGCATCCTTGCCGGCAAGGGTTGCGCGCCCGCCACTCGGCCTGTGCGCTGGCGGGCGTGTCAATAGCGTCGCACGCGACATTGGGGAAGCCGCACGGTTCATCTCCGCTGCCAGCCTCCGGCCAGACCGGCTGCTGTCCTGCCTCTTCTGACGCCGATAGCCCGGCTCAGATGTTGCAGATCAGGGTGTTGTTCAGCGAGAGGCCACATTGCGTCGTACAACACTCAATGAACCCGACCTTGCCGGTGTTCAGGAGCGTGGGACAGCAGAACTGCCCTTTCGGGCACTGATCCAGGCAGGCGGCGCCTGACCCGTCGGGGCCGAAGCACGGACCCTTGCCCTCTTTCGCAGCCTTGAGACACGACTCAAGACTGACGGTAGAGCCGGGGAGCTGGGCGTTCGTTTGGCACCAGTCGCCGCATGCCTGCTGATAGGGCGCAAACCTTCGCCGCAGCTTGCGCTTGCGCTTCTTTCGGTTCTTCCGGCCCTCGGCCGTAAGGGGAATGGTGCTCACCGAACTGGCCAGGAGCGCCCCAAGGGCGCGGCGGCGTGAGGCTCCGGAGGCGAGGGATCTGGAAAGCTGATCAAGCACTTCACTCATGGCAAGGGCTCCTGTCGTCAAGGGCGGGCAGCGTGTGAAACCCCACGGTGATCGTGTCACGCGTGAGCAGGGGTGTCAAGCGTACCGGCGATTGACAGGCTATCCGCCTGAGGAGCCGGTCAGGCCGCGGAGGCGCCTGACGGGGTGTGACGACAGATGCCGTCGGTCAGGTAACGGGTGATCTGCTGCAAGCCGATGATGGGGCCGGCGCTGATGCTGCCATCGGTGCTCACCTCGTAGATGGCGGGCGTATCCAGCATGCGGAAAGCGTGCGCCGCCTCGTGTTGCTGCTGCATGAGCAGGGTCGCCCCGGGGATAGCAGCCGCCTGGGCGTTGAGGAGATCATCCGCCATGCCGCTGCTCACAATGGCGATCCCGGCGCCGTTGCAGGCGGCAACCTGCGCCAGTGCACCGTGGCAGGGTGGGCAATCGGGGTCGACAAACAGAAGCAACACCGCGTGGCCCCTGTGGGCTGCCAGGGACCAGGGTTCTCCCGTGGCCGTGGTCAGGTGGAGGTCTGGCGCGGCGTCCGCGGCGCCGAGTGGCGGCAGACGGCGGCTGGCGTCGCGCGGGATGGGTGTGACGGGGAGTGAGGGGTGCGGCTGATCAGCTGTAACCTCGCCCCGGGCCGCCCGGAGGAGCGCTGCCGGGCCGGCGAAGAGGGGCATGAGGGTGTGGCGCGTGGGCGCCACCAGGTATCCGGCCGGGGTGAACGCAACTCCGTAGATCGGCGCAGCTTGCCGATCTACGTCCACGAGCAGCGTGCCGGGAAAGAACGGAAAGTCCGGGGAGCCCGGCGGGTCGCCGCCGATGACCGCAATGATGCCAGGATGATCTGACCCGGGGATGCCGGTGGTCAGCTCGCGGGCCAGGGCGCGGGAATAGAGGCTGTCGCTATCCAGAAACATGAGCAACGTTGGTTGCGTCTGCGAACGGATCAGATCCGAGATCGCCACCATGGCTCCGGTCTGACCGGGCGGCTCAGGCCCGGCAAGCGGCAGCGCGACATCCGGCAAATACGCGCCCACCGGCATGCCGCCGGGGTGCGCGCCAGGGGGGTGCGCGATGATCTGGTCCAGGCGCAGAAGAAGCCTCCCCCGGTCGACAACGAGCCGGTAGCAGAGGATTGCCAGCGCGACACAGCCCACGATGGAAAGCATCCAGATGCCGAGCAGGATGATGAAGATGTAGACTGAGATGAACACTTTGCGGGCTCCGCACGTTGAAAGAGGTGTTGGCTGGTGGTGTTCGCCATCAGTCCGGCGGATCGATGCGGTAGTGGCACGACGCGTGCATAGGCTACAGCGTCCCCCGGGGCGATGTGGCCTGTCACAAGACAAAAGGAGACCTCAATGAGCGATGGAACGGGTGACAAGATCCGCGGCGCTATCGAGGAAACCAAAGGTGACATCAAGCAGGCGGTCGGCGATGCGACTGGCGATGACCGCCTGAAGGCCGAGGGGCTCCTGGACGAGGCCATGGGGAAGGCTCAGAGCCTGCTCGGTGAGCTCAAGGACAAGGTTGAGGACATCGGAGACGAACTGGAGCGCCGCTCCAGGTCCATGTAGCGTCGTGCGGCTCCCCGCGTTCCGCCCAGCTGGGCGGAACGCGGAGTCTGCCTTTCAAGGCCCTTCATCCTGGGCGCTGGCTCAGGGTGAGGGGTTTTCTGTTCACGGGACCCGAGCGGCGTGCCCGAGCGGGGCGGCTGGTCGCGGCCTCGGCCGGGCGCCAGGCCGTTAGCGGGGGTCAGCGCGGCGGCACGCCCTCGTTGTTCCAGCCGCGCACGGCGTAGTAGGCGCTGATCTGGCGGTCGAGCCAGGCCGGGTCAATGGGTAGGCCTTCGCCAGCGTCCTGGAGTAGGCGCGGGGGAAGGGTGTCGTCGGCGCGGGTCCAGCCGTGGGCCAGGTTGACCTGCTTCTTGACCTGGTTGATATGCCCGGCGGCCCACCGCAAGTCGTCCGCGGAGGTGGGGAGGCCGGTGACGGCCCGGTGCAGCGCGGCGCTTTCCGTGTAGATGTCGTGCAGCGCGTGACGCAGGAATTTGCAGAGCGTGAGGGAGTCGAACAGGGCGGCCTGATCCTCGGCGGCGGCGGCGGCCTGGGCGCGGGCCTCTGCCTCTGCTTCCCGGCCAGGCTGGTCAGAGAGATCGACCTGGTAGGCTGACGAGCGATTGTGGCACGCGCCGCGCGCGGCTACGGCGAGGCCCAGCGCCAGCGTGGGCAGCTTGCGGGGGTCGTAGCCGGGGAGATCCAGGCCCTTGACGTGCATGACCCACGCGTCGCTGCCTTGGCCCACGCGCGCGGAGGCAGCACGGGCGCCTTCGGCCAGCAGGTCGCCCAGGCCAGCCCGGCGGTGACCGATCGCGTCCAGCGTAGCGAGCATGGCCTTGCCATCGCCCCAGGCGGGAATCTCGGCCGGCGTCACGCCGAGGTCAACCTCGCGATCCCGACATTCCATAGCCCAGGCAATTGCTGCCCCGGCGGATATCGCATCCATCCCCAGGTCGTCACAGAGGACAGAGGCGCGCAGGACGGCATTGGGGTCGCTGACGCCACAGAGGGAGCCCAGGGCGAAGAGGGTTTCATACTCCAGGCGCGCGGTGACGGCGGCGCCGTCGTCCCTGGTGCGGAAGTGATGCTCGCAGCCGACGGTGCAGGCGGCGCAGGCGTGCTTGCTGGTGAAGTGTTCCAGGTGCAGCGTTTCGCCGGAAATCGCCTCGGCCCCGGCAAAGCTGCCGCGCTGGAAGTTCCGCGTCGGCAGGAGGCCCATGCGGTCAAAGAACCCGACGTTTGCGACCGTTCCGATGTCGCGGTATTTGGCCATCCCCGATCCCTGGCTACGCTGCGCCAGATCGCGCGCCAGCGCGGCCACGGCGCGCGGGTTGGCGGCGGCAGGCAGGCGGCGGCCGCGCACGGCAAGCGCCTTGAGGCGTTTGCTGCTCATCACCGCGCCGTTTCCGGTGCGCCCGGCGAGGCGGCCATCGTTGGCAATGGCGGCGTAGCGCACGCCGGCTTCGCCCGCCGGGCCGATGGCGGCGACGCGGAACTCCTCGCCGAGCGTTGCGCGCAGGCGTTCGCTGGCTATGCCCGGGGAGTTCCCCAGTAGATCGACGGCGGGGCGCAAGGTCACGACATCGCCGTCGATAACGAGAGTGCTCCAGTGTGGGGCGCGCCCGGTGATGACCAGGGCATCGAAGCCGGTGCGCTTCAGGGCCAGCGCGAGGTAGGAGGACGAAAGCGACTCGCCAATCAGCCCTGTCTGCGGTGAGCGGGCGGCAATGGCCAGCTTACTGGCCGTCGTGATGCCGGTCCCGACGAACGGCGAGGTGGCGACGATGAGCGGGTTCTCCGGGCCCAGCGGATCGACGCCGGGCGGCGCGTGCTCCAGCAAGAGGGCGCTGGCTAACCCGGTGCCGCCAATGACATCGTGAAAATGCGACGGTGGGATCGGTTCCGCCCACGAGTCGCACCCCTGCTCGCCGAGGTGAATGCGCAGCAGGCGGCCGTGGACACCGCCGATACGAGATGCCCGCATCTCAGCCGCCGGCGGCGCTGGAGACCAGCAGGATGGAGGAGCCGGACGGTACCTGCTGCGACGGATCGCGCGTGAAGCGCTCATTGACGACGAAACTGTAACCGGGGAGGAGCCACCCGGTCTGGGCCTGGAGAACCGGCCCGGCCAATTGCGGGGCTCCCTGCACGAGACCCGCCGCGACCTCCGCGAGGGTCGTGCCGCGAACCGTGACGCGAGCGTGCCCGGCAAGCAGGCGGGGCACGCCGAACAGTTCGACCTCGTGCCGGGGGCTGGAGGAGGGAACCGGCGGATCTGGAGGGGCGGTGGACATCATCGGCGGCGCCATGCGCGGATGATAGCCGCCGTCAGGGGCGCGCGCGGGCTTCTCCGTAGGTCAGGCGACCGTGCCCCGGGCGCGGCGGGCGGCCCGCCAGTGGACCAGTCCGCTGCGCAGGTAGAAGTACCGGGCCGCGCGCACGGCCAGGGCCAGCATCAGGATGAGCATGACGAAGCCGAGGACGAGATCGATCAAGGTGACATCGGGCAGGGGAGACTGCACCACCACCGACCGGACACCCCAGATGCCGAGGATGATGCCCCCGATGCCGAGCACCAGTTCGTGCAGCGTGCGCAGGCCAAGGGCGAAGATGCCGGAAGCGGAGATGAGCAGCACCAGCAGTACGGTGAGGATGCGCAGGTAACGTGGACGTTGCCATTGCAGTTCATCGACGATCATGAAATCTGTCGGATCACTGGGCGAGCGGACAGCTGCAGGATCCACAACCTTCGGGGGTTGCATGTCCAGGCGGGTGACGAGATCTTCCAGGGTGAATGAGACCGTGCGGGCGGCAACCTCTGCCCGTGTGACCGGCATGGTAATGCCGCCCGGGAAGGTGTTCTCCACCACGATGCCCAGGAGTAGGGTGTAGTCGTCGAACGGGTAGCGCTGGGGCTGACCGCGCAGGGGAAGCTGAATCTCGAACGAGTACGAGCCCTCCTCTGGCGGAACCGTCAGGGTGGCAAAGGGGGGCAGGCCGCGCCGGCGGGCAGCATCGTTGCCGAGCGAAAAGAGCGTGGCGGTCGTTTCCGGACAGGCGACCGGGCACTCGCGGTGCCCGGACAGCGTGATCGACGCCATCATGGAGGCCTCGTCGATGGAGGTCACCGTCACGTTGATAAAGGTCTGGTGCGTCGTCATGGCGCTGTCTACGGGCACTGCCTCGCCGGTAAACATGTCGAAGAGTTGCCCTTCAGCCTGGGTGCGCAGCTCCTGCACCATGCTGATGGCGGTACTGGGCAGCATGCCGAGGACGAGCAGCACGACGAGCATCGTCAGGATGAACGAGATCAGGTATCGGCGTTGGAGGCTCGTTGGCAGCGCACCGGTGTCCGCCAGGGTGAGCGGCGTCGCAGCCGGGTCGTCGGCGTCGGGCTTGTCCGCAGGCGTTTCCTCTTCCACGCAGGAAGCCTCCCCGGTGCGCCAGAACTACGGGACCGGCGTCGCCAGCGGCGGCAACACCTCGCGCCAGGCCGCCGCGCTATCGAGGTCCGCTGGTATCAGCGCATTTTCGCGCATCCAGGCAGCGTAGTCGTGCCACTGGCGGGCTGTTTGGGTCCCGAATTGGCCATCGGCATCTGTCCAGACCGGAATCAGGAGTTGCAGGCCTTCCGTTTCCACGGCGACATCGATTTCCGGGCTGGCCGCCTGAAGCGCTGCCAACGCAGCCGCCGGGTCGGCGATGGCATCCAGATAGCCACGGCGGGTGGCCCGCAGGAAGCCTGCGATGCGTTCCTGCCGGTCAGTGAGGTCGCTCTCGTTCGCCACGAGAATCAGTTCGTAGTAGGGAGGTACGCCCCAGTCATCGACCTTGAGCATGTCCGTGGCGAAGCCCTCCTGGGCCGCCAGGATGGGCTCGTGGGTCCAGAATGCGCCAAGCGAGGCATCGACGCGGCCGGAAACGAGACCGGGAACGAGATCGAAGCCGATGTTGACCAGTTCCACGTCGTTCAGGCTGGCGCCATCACTCGCGAGCATGGTGGCGAGAAAGGCTTCCTGGCTTGGGATGCCGGGGTATCCGACAGTCTTGCCAGCCAGATCGGCAGGCCGGGCAATGCCGCTCTCCGCCAGAACCATGATGCCCTGGAGAGGTCGCTGGGTCAGGGCGAGAATCGAGGCAACCGGCACTCCGGCGGCGCGCGCCAGCAGAAGATCCGTCTGGTACGAGATGCCGAACGCATCCCGCCCCGCGCCGACGGTTTGCAGCACTGTCGTTGGGTCAGACGGTGTGTAGAACTCCGGGTTCAGGCCCTCTTCCGCGTAGTAGCCGCGTTCCTGGGCCAGGAAGAGCCCGGCGTGGTTCGCATTGGGATACCAGTCCAGAGGAACAGTGAAGGTATCCAGACTCGCGTCCTGGGCACGGATCGGGCTGGGCCAGGGTCTGGCTGCCGCCAGGGCGAGCAGTGCGCTGGCCAGAGCGCGACGGCGGGAGAGAGGGTTGAAACGCACGGAGCCTCCGGTTACATGTCTGTCGGGTCGCGAAACTCGACCCCTGAGGGGGCAGTTCCGGTTGCCACGATAACACGCTGCGGCAGCGAAGCCCGTGAGCGCAAGGTTAATGCAGCCAGGTCGCCGTACTGTCGACGGAGTCCGCGATATCCGCGAGGGTGCGACGCGCCAGGGCATCCTGAAATCGGGCTTCGGCGTCGGCTACGACGGCGCTGATAGCCGGGCCGACGGCGGCGCTGATGGGGCAGTGGGGTGAGACGGGGCGGTGGCTCGCAATCAGCGGCTCATGGGAAATCGCGCAGTAAACATCCTTCAGCGTGATCATGTTGGGCGGCTGGGCGAGGCGATAGCCGCCGTCACGTCCCTCCACCGCATCGACGAGTCCCGCCTGCCCGAGTGTTGCGAGCATGCGACGCACTCCGGAGGAGTGCGTGTTTACGCTGCCAGCCAGTGACTGGCTGGTGGTGCTCCCCGGTGACCGCGCGAGGAGGATAAGCGTATGCAGGGCCAACGCAAACTGTCGCCGCGCCATCCCGGTCTCCATATATGCTGTCGTGCTGCCTCATAGCGTACGTGGCACAGCGCGGAATCGCAACAACCCGCACGACACAACAAACCCCAGCGCTCCAGGCACGGCATCGTGCCCGGAGCGCTGGAGGGAAGAAGGGGGAGGGGGTGGAGGGGAGGGAACCCTCCGGATTGAGTAGAAAGTAATCTGGGTTAGTGTGCGGCCTGCGGAGCATGCGCCGGGAACCGCTGCGGCAGGGCCGGAAGCTGTGCCCGGTTGCGGATGGCCAGCGCAGCGCCACCGGCGATGAGGCCAAGCGCGGCCAGGAGGGCGACCGCGCCCGGGACGCGGATGGCGAACTGGGTAGCCGCCGGAGTGGCGTGCAGGCGTAGCACCTGGCCCGAGCTGCCGTCAATCGTCATGCGGATGGAGTCGCCGACGCGCAGGGCTTCCAGAGGCACGTTCTGACCGTCACGAACCAGGCTGGCGGCAGCGTTGACGGGGAAGGCGACGGGTTGCGTGGAGTCAACTTCCGTCAGGGCGAGCAGGCCGTCGCTGGCGCCGACCACCGTGCCCTCGATGGCGACCGGAATGCCAGCCACTTCGGTGTCATTCGAGAGGATGAACGCCGGGGCGTTGGTCGCAGTCGCCTCGTTCCAGTGGGCGAAGAGCGCTACTGCCAGCACGACAGTCAGCGTGAACGCAGCAATCGTGCGAGCAGAGCCGAGGAGACGATGAGACCAGGAGCGTTGCAGGCGACTAACGTACATCGAAGAACCCCTTTCCACGGAACCTGCGGAGCCGGCGCTCAGTGGCCCGGCTGCGGTTGCTCGTGACGACAATCCTCAGGCCGCCCGGAGGACGCTACGCCAGCGACCGGGAAGGTCGTGGCGGGGGTGGGAGCAATGTCCCGGCCGCCTGGCGTGCGTCCTGCAAAGGGCGGGGGTGAGACGGCCTGCGGGGGCGCATCTCCACGGGTGTTGTGCGGGGTTTGGGTTCCTCTGCGGGGAGGAGCGGGAGTGGGCGACGTGTGGATCGGATGACGGTGGCTGGGTCGTCTGCCGGATCCATCGGGGATCGCCTCACCTAGAACGAATGTACTACCTCCGTGCCTCGTTGTCAAGAGGTTTTAGAACGTATTTTCGAAATGGCCGTCTGCCGGGTCGGGGAGCAGACGGATTGCGGTAGCCATTCGTGCTTCCCTGAGCGCAAGCCCCGTGCCAGCGCGTCGGGGAGAACCGACTCCTGATGGTGCAACGCGGGAAGTTGCCGCCCTGTGAGCCGATCTACCCAGAAGTACGCATGAAAGCAGCGGTTGGTTTGCTTCTTGTGCCGGGCAGGCACAATCGTGCCGGTCACGGGGCCCAATCGGCCGGGGCAGGGCGATGCGTGCACCGGATTGCCCTGATGGGTCCTGGCCTGCGAGGGGGCGCCTGGTGAGCGCCGCCGCTGGGCAAGTTGCGCGCGAGTCAATGTGAGTCCAGATCTGGTGCGAAAATGCGAACCGGGGCAGGTCGCTATCCTGGGCGCGGCAAGTATCCAGATCTGGCCCGTGATGGTGATAGGACGCGAAGGCGCGTTGGAGGGCGTTGATGTCTGTGTTCCTGAGGCGTCCCGCTCTTGTGGGCGCCGTGGTCTCCAGCCTCGTGGTCTTCAGCCTGTTGACGCCGCATGGTGTGCTGGCGCAGGAGATGGCGACACCCGGTCCGTTTCCGCAGGCGCCAGACCCGGCCGCGTACGTGGCAGAGCCGCTGACCGTGGGCGACGTGCTGGCCGTGCTGGCTGACGCCCCGGCGACTCCAGCCGCTGCCATCCCCGATGCCGCCGGCGCTGGCGGTACACCGGCAGACGCAGAGACGGCGGCTGCGGTGAACGCCACGCTGCTCCAGGTGTTTGCGTGCGCCAACGCCGGTGATCCGCTGCGGTTCGCCAGCCTCTACACCGCCCCGTTCCTGCGTGAGTTCTTCGGCGGCGTGCCGCAGGCCGATCTCGAGGCGTTCCTCGGGATGCCGCCGCAACCGCTGCCCGCCGCGCAGCGGCGCATCATTCGCGGCCTGGGCGAGGTGGACCTGTTGCCGGATGGCCGGGCGCGGGTGGTGATCATCCTCGATGAGCTGGATGACCCGCGCACGGCGGAACCGGACACGGTGATCTTGCGCCAGGTTGATGGCCGGTGGCTGGTGGACGAGATTTACGAGGCCGCTGTCGATTGACCTCTGGCCGGCAGGGCGCGGCGCCCATGTGAATTCCGGAATTGCGTATTTATACGGATGGAAGCGCCGCGCTGACGGCTTACCCTCAATTCAGGGACGCTCAGGGACGAGCGTGCAAACCTGGGATTGGGGGAGCACCATGGAGCGTGAGACCAACGATGTTCCAGTGGGTCGGGGTGCGGTCACGGCTGGCCGGCGCAGCGCGTTGCGCGCACTGAGTCTCGCGAGCATCGGGGCGCTGGCGAGCCTGCGCCTGACCGGTGAAGCCGAAGCGAAGAAACAAACCCGTGAGCAGCGCCGCCGGGTGCGGCAACAGCGGCGGGCCCAGGCAGAGAAGAAGAAGGGCGGAAAGCTCGGCCCAACTGGCCCGGCGGGGCCGCCGGGTCCGACTGGTCCGGCCGGTCCGGCTGGCGGCGGTAGTGGGACAGTCGGCGCCACAGGCCCTGCCGGGCCAGCGGGGCCAGCGGGGCCAGCCGGGGCGAAAGGTGAAACCGGACCCCCCGGCCCGGCGGGGGTGAGCGGCGCTGCCTCGGCGACGGTGCTGGACCTTGGGGTCGTGCCATCGAGTTCGTTCGGCGATCTGCCCGGCGGCCCGGCAGTGACGATGACCGTCCCGGCGTCCGGGCGGGTGTTGGTGATGCTGACGGCGACGGTGTATCACAACGCCAACGCCTACAGCGCGATGAGCTTTGCCGTGACCGGCAGCGGGGATAACCAGGAACCCCAGAATTACCGTGGGATTCGCTACAACAACAATGGGCAACTCATCTCCGTGACCTTGAGCGCGGCAATACCGGTGAGCGGCCTGAATCCCGGCGTCCATACCTTTACCGCCAAGTACAAGCAAGATTCCGGGCCGGTCTACGCGGCGTCGTATAGCTGGCGGCACATGACCGTGATCCCGCTGCCATAGCTCGCCACCCCGACCCGATTCGTGGCTTGCTGACAGCGGCAACTTCAGGAACGATTCGATACGGCCAGCACAGCTCTGTTCCCTGGAGGCGTCCATGGACTCACGAAACTTCGATGCGGTTGTCCGCGCCTGCGCGGGCGCGTGGTCACGCCGGCGCGTGCTGGCTGCGCTCGCTGGTGCGTGGTCGGGTGGGAGCGCGTTGCTGACAGATACGGAAGCCAGGCGCAAGAGACGGAAGCGGAAGCGCTGCAAGAAGGGCCTGAAGACGTGCGGCAAACGTTGTGTCGATATCCAGACCAACGCTGACCACTGCGGCGCGTGCAAAGCATCGTGTGGTGGCCGAGCCTGCGTGAACGGCGTTTGCCAGAACCCGGGCGCGGGTGGTTGTCCGGCGGGGCAGACCCGGTGCGGTCAGGCATGTGTGAACCTCCAGACAGACGCGAACCACTGTGGCGCCTGTCGCGTGGGATGTTCGTCAGGCCAGGCGTGTGCGGGCGGGCTGTGTGCACCCGTCACCTGTGGCAGTGGAGAGCGGCTGTGCGCGAACCTGGGGCGGTGCATTCCTGCTGACGACCCGAACCGATGTTGTGTTGATCGTGACTGCGGGGGTGCCCACCAGAACCCCTACGGAGACCTCGCCTGTACCGCCGAGGGGCGTTGCGTGTGCAACCAACCGGGCGAGGGCCGCTGCACTGGTACGCCAGGAAGTAGCCGGAACTTTCAGTGTGATGTGTGCTGCGGGGATGGCGTTGGCTGTCCAGAAGGCCAGATCTGCGCGACTGCCCCCAATGTTCTGGGCTGCGAGTGCGATCTCCAGCATGGTTACCGGCATTGCGCTGATGGTTGCAAGGACACGCAGAACGACTCGCTGAACTGCGGGGGGTGCGGCCTCGTCTGCCACGCTGACCAGTCAATCTGCCAGGTGGGAGTGTGTTGCGCCGTCACGGGGCAAACATGTTCCGAGAGTTTCCCGGATGGTTGCTGCAGCCGCTTCTGTGGCGCAGAAAACAGATGTGCGCCATGTTCGGCCACTTCCCAGTGCCAACAACAGGGCCTGACTGCGGAGATTTGCACCGGAGGACGGTGTTGCCGTCCGACTGGCGCCGTCTGTGGCGGACCAGGGTATCCCTGCTGTAGCGGTGTTTGCGTCGCGTCAGGCGTGGGCTATATCTGCCAGTAGGGTATGGCCGCAGTCAGCGCGGTACTGAACCCAAACGTGCCGACGGGGCTGCGTTTGGCTGCGGCCTCGCGCCGGCATCACGGTGTGGTGCTGGCGGCGGGCGTGCTGGTTGCCCGCCCGATCTCCCCGGCGACGATGAGCATGACGGCCATGAGCATGAAGGCTCCGGCGCTGGTCATGACCAGCGTTTCCGGGTCGAAATCGCGGCCGGCAATCAGCAGCGCGGCCGAGAAGTTGCGGATGCCGGTGCCCAGCGCCACCACCTGGCGGTCGCCCGATGGTGCGCCCCGGGCCAGCACGCAGCCGATGCCCGGCGCCCCCAGGCCCAGCAGCAGCGAGCTGACCAGCATCCAGCTTCCCAGCGTGCCGACCAGGTCGTGCCAGGCGGCGACGACGCCTGCCGTCATGCCGATGGCCATGCACGGGCGCGCGATGTGCGCCAGGGTCTCCGAGACGGTCGCGAGTTGCGGGTAGCGGCCCCGGGCCACCAGCCCGCCGGCGAGGGGCAGCAACATGACTACGCTCAGCGAGCTGGCGATATCCCAGGAGGTTACGGAAACCGGACGCAGGATCATGGGTATGACGATCGGCGCATAGATCACCGTGCAGATCATGAGCAGGATCATGATGCCGATGGAGAAGGGGCGCTCGCCATGCGACAGGATGGTCAGGCGCGTCATCACCGGGACCCCGGCGCAGACCCCGAGCAGGATCAGGGCGTTCTGCGCCGGCTCCGTCACGGGCAGTACCCGGGTCAGCAGGATCGCCAGGAACGGCGCCAGCACCAGGTTGGCGAGGAGCGCCATCGCCACGAGGCGGCGCTGCTTCAGGTCGTCGAGCACCGCGCCGATGGGCACGCTGGTGCCGGCGGCCATCATGGCGGTGAAGACGCTGGCCGTGATGGCGACTTCGGAAATGCTGTGCAGCGACTTCGGTCATCATGCCGGGATCGCAAAGCAAGATGGGCCGGAGCGCGCGGCAATCGGGTACCTGGCGCGGGAAGCGCGGCAACGGGGATAGGTATGCTGGCAGCAGCGCGCCGCCATTCCTGTTTCACTCTTGCGGAAGGTTTTATACATGGTTGCTACCCGATCCACAGTTGCCGAGTTTGAAGCAACCAGCGGCGACGACCGCGTGGAACTGATCGATGGAGAGATCGTCGAGATGCCGCCTTCGTCCGACGGGTCATCCAGCATTGCTGCGACCATCGCGTTCCTGCTTGGCCTGCATGTGAGGCCAAGCAAGCTGGGCCGCATCTACAACGCGGATGCCGGGTTTGTGCTCTTCCCGGACCGGGCGACGGTGCGTGTGCCGGATGTGGCGTTCGTGCGCGCCGATCGCATGCCGCAGGGGGAGGCGCGTCGGCACTTCCCGCGCCTGGCGCCTGATCTGGCGGTTGAGGTCCTGTCGCCGACGGACCGCGACCGCGATGTACGAGCCAAGGTGGCGATGTACCAGGAGGCCGGGATGCCGCTGATCTGGCTGGTCGATCCCGACGCGCAGACGGTTACCGTGCTCGCGCTGGGGCAGGAGCCGGTCACCCTGACCGTGGCGGACACGCTCGATGGCGGCGACGTGCTACCGGACCTGCGGCTCGAGGTCGCCGAGATCTTCGCCTAGCGCAGGTGCGAGGCCGCCGGGCTCCAGCGGGTTCCCATGGCACTGTCCGTCGCGGCTCACGTTTTCGTGTCTCGACTGCGCTCGAGACACGTGGGGTTCCCTGGCAGAGTCAGGTCTTTTGCAACTCGCTGGAGCCTGCTCACTAACCGCATCCTCACCCCTGCCTCCCCTTGCGCGACACCGGGCGCGATGGTCTGATACGCCGCAGAGAAGATCAGATTCGCTGCCAATGGCGACCAGGGGAGCAGTGTCATGACCCGTAAGCGCATCGATGCATCGCACGTCATCGCCTACCAGGATGGCGGGCATCGTCATCTGCAGGACGGCGTGGTGGTGATCGAGGGAAATGAGATCATCCACGTCGGGCCGCGAGGAAGCTGGGAGCACCCGGTGGACGAGGTGATCGATGGGGAGGGGATGGTGGTCACCCCCGGCTTCATCAACACGCACACGCACCTCTACGAATCCCCGCTCGACAAGAGCTTTGTCGAGGACAAGGGCCGCCGGCAGTTCTACCTCTCCGGCCTCTTCGAGTACCTGCCGGTGCGCTCGGCCGCCATGGACGATGAGGCGGCGCACGCCTGCCTTGCGTACTCCATGACAGAGTTGCTGCGCACCGGCACCACGACGGTGATGGAGATTGGCTCCTACCCGGAGGAGGCGGTGCGCCAGGCCGGCAAGGTGGGGATGCGCCTGTACATGGGG
Source organism: Thermomicrobiales bacterium (assembly GCA_041390745.1). GTDB lineage: Bacteria > Chloroflexota > Chloroflexia > Thermomicrobiales > UBA6265 > JACCXM01. The sequence goes on from JAWKPJ010000016.1 coordinate 19,928, forward strand.
CCGGGCTACCGCTCCGGCCGCTGGTACACCGACGACGGCAAGGAAGTGAAATACGCCTGGGACGAGGCGGCGGGACTGCGCGGGATGGAGCGCGCGGTGCGCTTCATCGAGGAGTACGACGGCCAGCAGAATGGCCGCATCAAGGGCTTCCTCTCACCGTCGCAGGTGGATACCTGCACCGAGGATCTGCTGCGCCGCTCCCGCGAAGCCGCCACCAGCCTGGGCGTGCCGATGGCGCTGCACACCTCGCAGTCAGGCAACGAGTTCCTGGAGATGACGCGGCGCCACGGCGTGACGCCCATCGAGTGGTTGCGCGATATCGGCTTCCTGGGGCCAGATGTGATTCTGGGACACTGCATTATCCTGGCGCCGGGCACGTGGACAAACTGGGCCGGCGACGACATCGGCATCCTGGCCGATACGGGCACGAACGTGGCCCACTGCGTCTGGGTCTTCGCCCGGCGTGGCATCGCCATGGAGAGCTTCGCCCGCTACCTGGCGCGGGGGGTGAACATGACCCTCGGTACGGATACCTGCCCTCAGAGCATGATTGACGGTTTGCGCTACACGGCGGTGGTGAGCAAGATCGTGGACCGGCAGACCGAAGTGGCGACGGCGGGAGATGTTTTCAACGCCGCCACGCTGGCCGGCGCGAAGGCGCTGAACCGTGACGACCTGGGCCGGATTGCGCCGGGCGCCAAGGCGGACCTGCTGCTGTGGCGTGGCGATTCCATTTTCATGGCCCCACTGCGCGACCCCATTCGCAACATCGTCTACTCCGCCTCCGCCGAGGACCTGGACACCGTGTTGATCGACGGCGAGGTGCGCGTGCAGAACCGCGAGGTGCTGGGTGTGGATGTGGCCGCGCTGACCCGCGACCTGCAGGCCGCCGGCGAGCGGATGTGGGCGCATGTCAACCGGGGCGACTGGGCCGGGCGCAGCATCGATGAACTGGCGCCCCAGACCTTCCCGGCCTGGCGTGCGTAGACCCGCTCTGGCGCCCCAACTTCAGCTCGAACGCTGTGTGGCTCCGGCACAGGCGCCACGCCCGTCCCATTGTGGGCGGGCGGTGAATGACCCGGCTTCACAGATCAGTTCGACACGATTTGCGAGTCCCGGTTGACTTGCGTGAACTTGTGCGGGTGCAGCCAGCAGTGGGATGTGGGAAGGTGGTGTGGCATTGGCTCGGCCTGGCGAACACAGGCTCGGCCAGCTGCCGCAGGCCGGGTTGCCCTGGCGTGCCCAGCAGCACTCATCCCTCCCGGTCCCGCACGGTCAATCGTCACGGCCCTTCCGGCGGCATACCGCGTGATGACAGGCGATGCCTTCTTCCGGGTGGCCTGGGCGCCGCGCAAAGTGCTCCCGATTGCCCCGGAAGCTGGGCTGCCTGGCTGCCAACGGGGCCAGGCCCGCGGTCGAGGGCTCCCGTTGCCGGTGGCTCGCTGCCGGTGACCGGTGCAACAGATCGGGAAACCCAGGTCTGGGTGTTTCAGGTTGCTTAACCATCACGCCCTGAATGGCGTGGAAACTGGCATGGCGAACATCGGGAACTGCCGGAGATCGGTACCTGCGTCAGGCGACCGACTGGGCGAAAAGCCTGTACATTCCAGATGGTTCATGGCAGGATCAAGTCAGGCATCAGGGTGATTCCTGCTCCGGCAGGGTGCAAAAGGAGTGGAAGCCAGGGCGATGGGCAAACGGTTCATAACCCGTTCGCGGGAGGCGTGGGAAGTCTTCCTGGTCCCCGCCACGGACAACAGCGAGGTGGGGGAGGGCGCCCGCCAATGGCTGTCTGACCGGCTGGAAGGCTACGTGCAGACCACCCCGAATGCTCCAGTTACGCTCGCGGTTCCCGACCGATTTCTGGCAGCGCTCGGCGAGGCATTGGCGCCGGTGGTTTCCGAACAGCAGACCGCGCGACGCGAGTCGCACCCCGTGCGCTGAAATAACCTCCTGACGGCCGTTCCTGGCCTGCACCGAAACGCAACCTCGCCTCTGCTTGCGCCAGATTGAGGCCAGAGCGGCCAGGGGCCGGAACCGATTTTCAATCACGCCCGTTAGCGGTTGTGTCCTGGTGACGCTGACGGTTAGCGCCCGCCTGACAGCGTGGCTTGGCAGGGGGAATGCGGATGGATTTTCAGCAATTCGACGCGATGACCGCCGCCATCGCTGCGGCGCCCTCACGCCGGGGTGTGATGGGCGCGCTCCTGGGCGGAGCCCTGGCCGCGGTTGGCGCGGATGCTCTGGCGCAGGACCTCGGGATCGAGGGCAATGGCGGCGACGGCGACAAGTGCAAGCAGGACAACGACTGCGGCAAAGGCCTCTACTGCAAAAAGATCAAGAAGAAGAAGAAAAAGGGTCGCCGCCGGAAGGTCCGCTATGAATGCCGCTACCGGGATGGCTGCGGCCGCAAGAAGGACTACTGCGACGACCATGATGACTGTTGTGGCGGGTACCGCTGCGACAAGAAGAAGAACCGCTGCCAAAGGAACTGACGAAGAATCATGGGTTGGCCGGCGCCTTCTGCCGGCCAGCGCAGGCTCGCGTCCCGTCAATGATCCGATACGGCGTGGCAATCGCAGATCAGTGCAATGGCGTGGATTCCTGATCAGTTGGCTGCAGTGACGGGACGACGCTGCGGACTACCAACCGGTTGGTTGGCGCATGGTTGGATTGTGGGTTAGACTGTGCCAAAACCGCGCACAGTTGTGGGTTTGAACTCAGGAGGACTACGTGGATACCAATCGGTTCGATAACATCAGCCGCCAGATCGGTGAGCAGACTGACCGCCGTGGGATGCTGAAGACCGCTGCGGGCGGCACGCTTGCCCTGCTGGGCATGGGCGCGCTGAGCCGCGCTGCGCTCGGTCAGGATGTTGAAGCTGAGAAGGGCTTCAAGGGCCAGAAGTGCAACAAGGACAAGAACTGCAAGCGCGGTCTGCAGTGCGACAACGGCCGTTGCGAGTACAAGGCCGGGTGTGGCGGCAAGAAGAACGACGCCTGCAAGAAGAACCGCGACTGCTGCGGCGGTTTCCAGTGCAGCAACAAGAAGTGCAAGCGGAACAAGAAGAACAAGTAGATCCCGCGCCGCGGCGCCACCGCACACCGTGGCACAAGTGAGATTGTGAAAGAACAGGGTGGCTGCATGGCCACCCTGTTTTGTGTTTCTGCAACGCGTGCGTGACGAATCGGGACGATTGTCGGAGCGCCGCATCAGAATGCATTAATTTACTTTGTCATAATTGCGACGCCTGGCTGGCGGCAGGATTCTGCCTGGAGGGAGATGCGCTATGGATACGAACCGCTTTGACCAACTGGTTCGCGCTTTCGGGGGCGCCGCCTCGCGCCGCACAGCGTTGCGCGGCCTGGCGGCCGGCGCTGTTGCCGCGACCGGTGTCGGGGCCCTGCTCAGCGATATCGACGCCCGGCGCAATAACAACAAGCGGCGGCGTTGTGGCCGCCAGTACTACGGCTGCAACGATGACAACGAATGCTGCCACGGCCTGATCTGCAAGGAACTGGAGAATCCCTACACCGAGGCGAACTTCAAGGGCACCTGCGCCTACCGCCGGGGCTGCGGCAAGAACAACGACTACTGCGGCAAGAACCGTGACTGCTGCCGCAACTTCCGGTGCCGCAACCGCCGCTGCCGTCGCCAGAATAACGATAACTAGCAGCGCACCCCAAAACAGGGCGCGAGTAGCAACCAGGGCGGCCCGGCAATTCGGACCGCCCTGGTTCGCATCTTCGGGGCCGGCCTCACGAGCGGTCTGAAATCAGCCGCGAACAGGGGCAGGATCAGCGGTCGCCTCGTCGAGATCGAGGCCAATCAGGCGCATGAGGCGCAGAGCGTTCGTGGTGGTGGCCACGCCGGGGCGCAACTGGTAGTCGAAGGACATGGGCGGCGCGTCTGGCCCCTCGCCGACGGTATCGGTGAAGTGGACGCTGTGCGCCAGCGGCTCCAGGCGCGGATCATCCGCCAGGGCCAGGTCGTGCGTGGAGACCGCGCCAATCGCGCCCTGCTGCACGAGGTACGCGATGATCTGACGCGCGGCCACGCTGCGTTCGGCAGTGTTGGTGCCCTGCAGGATTTCGTCGAGCAGGTAGAGCACGCGCAAACTGCCGCCCTCGTTCGCCTGCGTGGCGGCATCGACCACCAGCTTCAGGCGTTGCAATTCTGCGAGGAAGAAGGAGACCCCGCGTTCCAGCGAATCCTGCACCCGCACGCTGGTCCAGATTGCGACCGGCGGCAGGCTGAGCGCCTCCGCGCAAACTGTGCTTCCGGCCTGCGCCAGCACCGTGTTGACCCCGATCGAGCGGAGCAAGGTGCTCTTGCCGGACATATTGGAGCCGGTCACCAGCAGGAACGTGCCAGGCGGGCCGAGCGTGACAGTGTTGTGAACGCGTACATCCCCGCGCAGCAGGGGATGCCCGATCTGCGTGGCCACCAGGCGGTCGTTGGCGTCGGCAAGCTGCGGGAAGACCCAGGCGGGGTTGTCGTGGCTGAGGCCGGCCAGGGCGGCCAGCGCCTCGAACGTGCCGAGCGCCTCCAACCAGGCCCGGACCTGCGACCCTGCCTGCTGCTGCCAGCGCTCCAGCGCGAAGACGACGTGGACATCCCAGAGCGTGAGTGCCTGAATGGGCAGGTAGAGCATGGACGAGGGCGGAATGGCCATGCTGGCGAGGCGGCCCAGGCGGCGCAGCATCGCCGGCGCGCTGGCTGCCCCCTCGCCGAACGTGGCGCGCAGCCGTTGCAGGTGGGCGTCGGTGAATGGGGCCGTGGTGAGCAGTTCCAGTTGTCCCGCGTAGGCGGCGATAGCCCGGTGATCCGCCGCGACGGCCGAGATCGTGTGATAGGCGCTGCGACCAGCCGTGGCCCCCACGGCCAGGTTTAGCAGGAGCGGAATGGCCCAAAGCGGGTAGGGGGTGAGCCCGAAGTAGCTGGCGGCGGCCAGGATGCCGAGCGCGGCCGGGCCGAGCCAGGCGTACCAGCGGAGCCAGGTCTGCCCGCTCAGCGAATCGGGCCCCTCAGCCCAGGCGAGGAAGGGCGCAGGATCCGCCTCGTCATTGGCGGCGGTGCGGCCCCGGTGTTCCAGATCCTGGCGCAGGTCGAGCTGTGGCGCCAGTTCAGCGACCGCGCCCTGCCGGGCGCGTGCCTCTGCCGGTGGGGATGCGCTGAGGAGCCAGGTGGAGAGCGTTTCGCGCCCCATGCGCGTGGCGGTGGTGTTCAGCAGTTGCAGCAGCGAGGCGCGGCCGACGATATCCAGATCGAAAGCGTAGGGATGGTCGGGCGAGACCGGCGGCTGCCACGGCGCCGGCAAGTCAGCCCAGCGGCGCTCGACGCGGGCGATGGCATCCCGTTGCACGGTCTGCATGGTGGCGTGGCGCGCGCGCTCCCGCCCCAGCCGGGCGTGGTAAGCGGCAAGCCCGATGAAGGCGAGCAGCAGGAGAGCTGCCAACGGCCACCCCAGGGGCGCCTGGCCCCAGATGGCCCAGGCGGCGGCCGCTGCCGCGCCAACGAAGGCCACGAGGCGCAGATTGGCGACGCGGTGCCAGCGCTGGTCGACCTGCTCGAACAGGGCGGTGACGGTGGCCAGCCGGGTGCGGTAGGGCTCCGTGGCGGCCAGCGGAGAGATTTCAGCATCGAGCGTGTTCATGCGGTGGAGTGTAGAGTGCCGCGCGTGATGACCGGTACACTCGTGGCGACCGGCGGACCGCCTTGGCGCTCACCAGGCCCGCCGGCGCCTGGGCCTGCCCGGATCTGGCTGTCCTGCCAGACGAGCAAACCCGGTCCGAGATCATCGATCGGCAACTCTTCGAGATGCCCTCACCCACGTTGGCGCACGCCAGGGCCATCATGGCGATGATTCGCCTGCTGCTCTCGCTGCCTGATCGGCTGGGCGGGACGTTGTTCACGGCCCCGCTCGATGTCTTCGTCGCTGGGGCCGACTCCGTGCAGCCGGATATCGTTGCGCTGTTGACCGGCGGCGCCTGCTCCGTGCGCCGCGGCATCGAGGGGCCGCCTGATCTGCTGGTAGAGGCGCTCAGCCCCTCCAACCGCGCGCACGACCAGGCGCCGAAGCGCGCGCTTTCCGCGCGCGGGGGCGTGTGCGAGTCCTGGATCGTGGACCCGGAGCAGCGGGTAATCGAGGTCATCAATGCGCGCGGGGTCATAGTGCATCGTGTCGATGCTGGCGGTGCGCCAGTGCTGCGCTCCCCGCTGTTGGGCGAGTTGCTGTCTCGTTGGACGAGGTGATTCCGGGCGTAGCTGACTGGCCGGAGCAAAGCCGGCAAGCAGGGTGGGAAACGCAACCCGCCCGGCGCTGTCAGGAATGTGACTGCCACGGACACCGGCTGGCCTGTTTCGCTTACCCTGCGTGTGCACGTTGGCCGCAATGGTCGTTGAGGATACGCAGGTGGAGGGCAGGAGTGGCCGGGCCAAAGGCATCCTACGCGTGGTGGTCGTTCGAAGGGCGGGGCGCGGATACGGAGACACTGTTGCGTGGAGGCGCGGCGATGGGCTGACGGCGTGGAGATGGCCGAGCCGGAGCTGTGGCCGCAGATTCGCGCAGCGGGAGCTGGAGATTGCCACGCACCGTGGCCACGGCTGGCTGGAAGACGGGCTGAACAACCCGGCGAACCATGACCGCATCGAGCGTGAGATCCGGGAGAACATCGCGCTGGCGCAGCGGTGGGGCTGCCCGGTGCTGATCTGCTTCAGCGGCAACCGGCACGGCGCCAGCGATGAGGAAGGGATCGCGGTCACGGCGGCGGGGCTGGCGCGGGTGGCGCGCGACGCCGAAGATGCCGGCGTAACGTTGGCCGTGGAGTTGCTGAACAGCCGCGTCGATCACCCCGGATACCAGTGCGACCACACGGCCTGGGGCGTACGGATGATCGAGCAGGTGAACTCGCCAGCGGTAAAGCTGCTCTATGACGTCTACCACATGCAGATCATGGAGGGGGATGTTATCCGTACGATTGCCACGCAGCATCCGCACTTTGCGCACTACCACGTGGCCGGGAACCCGGGGCGGCATGAGCCGGACAACTCGCAGGAGCTGAACTATCCCCCGATCTACCGGGCTATCGCCGATACCGGATTTGCGGGGTACGTGGGGATGGAGTTTGTGCCGCAGGGTGAGCCGGTGGCCGCGCTGCGGGATGCCCTGGTGACGCTGCGGCGCGCGGCCTCCGCGTGATCTCGCTGCAAACCGGCGAGGCAGAGGCGTCGGTCCGGGGCGTGCCGTTATCCGGGAGCGTGCTCGCGCCATCCCCGGCGCGCCCCGGGATGCGCTGGCCGACCACGACATCGCCTGCCTGGTGACCAACCCGGCGTCCCGGGAGGCGCCGGGCGACCGGGTGCGGGCGTGGAGGGATCCGCTGCTGCGCGGGGTGGCGGCGGTGGGCGGCCTCCCCGTGCGGAACGGCGTGCTCCTGGGGGGCACACCGGTGAACATGGCCATGCTGGTCGGCAACACCCGGACGCTCGCGCGCGTGGCCTGCCGTGCCGGGTACGAGATGCCAGGGAATCCGGTCCACGCCCGAGGCTTCGCGGTGAGGCCGCGGCTGGGCGTGCGGAGCGACACCGATGAGACCTGCGCGTTCAATGCGGAGGACAAGCGGACACTGGACGAGCCGTGTGCCCTGTGGCCAGTCGCCAATGCGCCCTGACCCTGGGGCTGGCCCAGGCAGGCGCAGTGCGCCCGACGGTCTTGTGGAACTGGACCGGGCCGGGATGCTCCTGCTGCGCGCGGCCATCGGCGAAGCGCCGGAGACGCTGATGAGCCTGGAGCAGCTCCGGCGTGGCCTGTGCCGGGCGTGGGTGCTGGGACCACCTGACGACCCACGGGCGGCTGCTGTGCAACCGGCCGCGTTCCCCGGCGATGTCAGTGTTTACGCAACAGATGCCCAGGCAACATTTGCCCTGTTGCGTCAACTAGACGGCTGGGAGGCGGCAGACGTCGCCTCCGCCCAGGCGAGGCCCGTGGCTGGGTGGCTGGGGTGGGCGACGCGGCGCAAGGTGATCTTCTCCCGCGAGCACTTCTTCACGCTTGATGCGCCCGCGCCCGCGTTACCGCACCCGACGGTGCGGATGCTGGGCCAGGCGGACTTGCCGCTCTTGGAAGCGGCGACCGAGCCGCTGAACATGGGTGACTGGCGCCTGGGCAGCGCCGGGGCGCTGCTGACAGACGGGTTGGCCGCGGGCGCGGTCATCGACGGCGCTCTGGTGGCCGTGGCGTTCACGGCGGCGCTGGGCGAGCGGTACGTGGACGTGGGCATCGCCACGCAGGAATCGCAGCGCGGGCAGGGGCTGGCCACGGCAGCGGCGGCACTGGTGTGTGCGGCGATCCAGGCAGGCGGGCGCACCCCGGTCTGGGGCACGAGCGCGGACAACCCGGCCTCGCAGCGGGTGGCCGCGAAGCTCGGGTTCCGCGAGGTGGCGCAGCGCGTCTACCTCAACCTGGCGTGAGGGCGGGAAAGCCGCGAAGACTGGAGTTGTCGCCTGCGTCTCACTCTGCAGTGTCGGCAGGAAAGAGCGAGGCGGGGTTGGCGGCGAGGTCACCGAGGAGCGGCGAGCGCAGCGTGAGGATATCGCTCTCAGCAGCCACTACGTGCTGCACGGTCTCGCCGCCATGGTCGATGATCTCGATGGTGGCCGCATCAGGATCGACGATCCAGTACTCACGCACCCCCGCCAGCATAGAGCGCGCGCTTGCGGACCTGGTCATGGGCGCGGTTGGAGGGCTGAGCACTTCGATCAGCAGATCGGGTGGGCCCTCGACGCCATGCCGCACAGGGTGGGCGGCGCTTCCGGGGAGGAGCACGAGGATATCTGGCTGCACCGGATCGGCCCCGGCGAAGAAGACATCGAGCGGCGCAGTTCTCCACTGTGCGCCCAACCGTTGCAGCACCGGAATCAGCAGCGTGATCAGGCCGGCAATACGACAGTGGCGTGCGCCCACGTCGAGGGACGGCATCTCGTAGAGGCCGCCATCGATGATCTCGCAACGCGTGCCGTCATCCGGCAACTCGAAGAGATCCTCGTACTTCCAGGTTCCGGCGAGTTTGGTGAGCGCCATGGCGTCCTTCCGTTCATGCGGAGTGTAGGGACGGAGGCAACGCGGGGAGTTCCTGTATCCCGGTCCCCTGCGCACAGTGTCACCCTCGCGAGACAAGTTGACCACCCGGCATTCGCCCCATCGCCCCGCCTCCTCCGCGGCAAGCCGCCATGCGGTGAAGGAACTCGCCAGACAGTGGGGCGGAGGTGAAGGATGGGTGCTTGCTGGGAGTACGGGACGATGCCTTGCAGCTTCGGCGCTCGCAACGTGGAACGCAACCAACCCCACGGCGCAACCGTTACACACGACCGACAAGCGGCAAGCGGCTCCGCTCTGGTGAGTGCGCCGCTCCTCAGCGTGTGTCACACTTCCGCCCTCCACTCCTTCCGGGTTTGTGCCGGTGTGGCGCCGGACGGGACGGCACATTTCGTCATTCGGGATGACCTCGCCTGCTGGCCTGCGCCAGCGGGATGGTTGGGCATGATTCCGGGGGAAGGAAGGCGCATGATCCGCACCGGGGATGAGTACCGCGAATCGATCCGCGATGGCCGCGAGGTCTGGGTGAATGGCGAGCGCGTCGAGGACGTGCCCAGCCACCCCATGTTCAGGCCGGTCGTCGATATTCGCGCCCGCATCTACGACATGGCGCACGATCCGGCCACGCAGGACGTGATGACCACCGTTGATGCTGAAACCGGCGAGCGTTTTTCAGTCGGGCCGCAACTTCCGCGCAGCCAGGAGGACTGGAAGGCGAAGCGGCGGGCGGTGGACGCCGTGCTGGACGATGTCGGCGGCGTGGTGACGCGCATGGGCGACGAGACGGTCGGCGAGATGTGGTCGCTCTTCGACGGTCAGGACGTCCTGAACGAGATCGATCCCCGCTTTTCGGAGAATATCCGCCGCCACGTCGAGTTTGCGGCGTTGCACGACCCATTCCATGTTTCTGCCAACACCGACCCCAAAGGAGACCGCAGCAAGCGCCCGCAGGACCAGGATCCGGACATGCTCCTGCATGTCGTGAAGGAGACCGACGCCGGGATCGTGGTGAAAGGCGCGAAGTTCGAAACGGCGGCGGCCTATGCCAACCAGGCGTTCGTGAAGCCGACCATTGCCAACTGGGGTGACAGTGAACTCTCCGACTACGCGGTGGGGTTCATCGCCCACATGGGCGCGCCGGGCATGAAGCACATCTGCCGCACCGGGTTCGCCGGGCGCGCGCCAGCGGAGGATTACCCACTCTCGAATCGCTTCGACGAGGTCGACACCCTGATCGTGTTCGACCATGTGCTCATCCCCTGGGAGGACGTGCTCTTCTACCGCCACACGCGGGCTGCCTCCTACATCCGGGCCACGCTGCATCGCTACAGCGCCTTCTCCTTCGTGCAGCGCATCCTGCGCTACGCCGACATGATGCTGGGCACGGCGATGTACAACGCGCGGCAGACCGGGCTGGAGAAGCAGCAGGCGGTGCAGGAGAAGCTGGCGCGGCTGGCCGTCTACCGCGAGGGGATCAACGCGCACCTGACCGCCGCTATCGCCGAGGCGGAGGAGAGCCCGGGCGGGCTGCTGATGCCGAACCAGAGCCTGCTTTACACGGGGCGGGTGCTGGCCTGCTCGCAACTGGCGGAGATGATGCACCTGACGCGGGATCTGTGCGGCGGCCAGATCTGCGTGACGCCGAACTTCGCAACCTTCATGGACCCGGAGACAGGACCGTGGCTGGAGAAGTTCTACACGATCAACGAAAACTGGGAAGCAGAAGACCGGCGCAAGTTGCTGGCCTACGCGCGTGACCTGCTGAACTCCGACTACGCCGGGCACCGGCTGACCTTCCAGCTCTTCGCGCAGTCGCCGCCGTTCGCCCACCTGCTGGCGGTCTACCGCAACTTCGATTTCAGCGAGCCGATGCGGATTGTGCAGGAATCGGCGGGGCTGTCGGAGAAGGTGAACGCGAAGCCGGTGCGCGCCGGGAAGGCCACGGCGGCGGGTGAGAAGCAGGCGGTTCCGGCGACGGAAGCGGCAGGGGGAGCACGATGACGACGCACCGGCGGATTCGCCCGTTCAACACGAAGGAAACCTACCCGGAGCAGAACCTGGACAACGACCTCTGCCAGGCGGTGGTGGCCGGGAACACCATCTACCTGCGCGGGCAGATTGGGCAGAACCTGGAGACGCGGGAATCGGTTGGCATTGGCGATGTGGCTGCGCAGACGGAGCAGGCGATGGCGAACATCGCGATGCTGCTGGAGGAAGCCGGCTCGAAGCTGGAGGATATCGTCAAGATCGTGGTTTACCTGACCGATGTTCGCTATCGCGAGCCGGTCTACCAGGTCATGGGCCGCTGGCTGAAGGGGGTCTTCCCCGTCTCCACCGGGCTGGTCGTCACCGCGCTGGCGCGGCCGGAGTGGGTGGTGGAGATCGACGCAACGGCGGTGAAGAGCGAGTAGGGGAGATGTGCCTGAAACGATCTACAAGGAGGATGGAGCGGCAGGCTTTCGGCCACGAAACGGCATTCGTCTCCTGATGCGAGCAACGGTTGCTTCGTCGGGATGTTCCAGGACGGGATCCAGCTCTGGGTCCTCATCGACATAGATCAGGGGTTGGGGCCGATCTGGATTCACCATGGCCGAAGCGGTGACGGCAGCGAAGAGTACCATCAGCGTCAGTACCATAGTGCGAAATGAATCGTGAGATAACCCCGGCCCCCAACGCAGGAACGCTGCCAGTGCGGCAGCTACGCCCAAGATGAGTGCGAAGGGCGACAGCCAGAGGCCGGTGGGATTGCCGAAGGCAGTGTTGGCGGCATCACCAATCGCCGCGCGCCGCCGGCCGCGCACGCTGTCCCCGCGGGGAGAGGCCTCGATAGCAGATTCCGTGTATGCCAATACCCGGTGCAGGACGATGCGTACGAACATGTATACCGCCAAGACCAACACCGGGATCAGCCACCACGGGGGCACGCCAATGAGGAGTCGGTCGAACGTGGTGCTGACTCCTGCGATATCCGCGCCGGCAAGATAGGAGATGCCAGCGAACAGAAAACAGATCAGCACGGTGAGCCAATAGGACAGGAACCAGCGCATAAAGGATCTCCTCAGGCCAGGGGCGCAGTCGAGGCATCGCTGGCCGCGAGTAACTCAGCCTCCGGATCGGCTGGTCCTGATGCGTCTGTCTCTGCTCCAGCCCCGCCTGGGCTGGCGTCAGCGTCGGCGACGGGAGGGGTGAGCGGCGCCACAGGTTCGACATCTGCGCTGCTGTACGGGCTGTCTGACGCTGACCACCAGTCTGAAGATTCAACGGCCAACACTGCCCCTGGCGTAGCCGAATCGCTAGCAATTTCTCCGCTTAAGTCGGAAGCATCGTCAGGCGCTGCATCACCTTCAGTGGTGGGAGCGCCTGGCGCGGACTCCGGGCCCTCCGGAACTGCACCAGAGATAGGGGCGGCTGGCTGCGGGGTGATCGCCGGGTTGAGTGGATCGCAGTCCCACGGGGTGGAACGGGAGAGGATACGCCGCGCGCTCATGCCGGATTGCAGGATGGCGGCGTAGAACCGGGTGTCGATGGGGAGCGGCGCCACGATAGCCACGTGAGGCTCGAAGCGCAGGTCTCCCGCCACGGCGGCCGGGGCCGCCAGGAAGCGGGCAAGCTTGGGTGCAGCGCGCTCGGCAGGTGAAGTAGTTGGGAGTTGCTGCACGCGCACCGCGCCATCAGGAGGCATGGCGCGCAGGATACGACGCCGTACCGGAACGAGTTCCTGCCGCAGATCAAGCGGCGGATCTCCCGCCTGCGACGCGGCCTCGGTAAACAGTTCCTGCAGCAAGTGCTCGGGTGTCCACTGTGAACTGGGAATGCGGGAGCAGATCTGCTTGAACCCGACCGTAATCTGGGAGACCTGTAAATCGCTGAGACCCGCTGCGGCCCACGCAGCGGGTCTCGCACGCCGGTCACCGCCTCATCATCATCCGGGGCCGCGGAAAGCGGCTTAAAGCCAAGCTTCTCGAACGCCGTCAGGCGCTCGCGCCGCTCTACGATCATCGCCTCGGCGGCGCCCAGATTGGCGCGGGCCAGGGACTGCTCCACGGTGCGAACATCTTCCTGCAGCGCGCGTATCGCAGTGTCGCGCCAACGGCTGGCGCGGCGGTAGGGGATATTCCAGGCACGTTCCAGCACAATGCGCTGGCGCAGGGCGGTGAGTACTGCGGTAGCAACAACAAGCGCGATGATGGGAGCGCCGGTGTAGAGGATGATCTGGGCGTTGTCAGGAATTGCACCAGTAACGGTAACGAACCATTCAGCCAGATTTCGAGCGCGATCCCAGCCGTACTCGCTGAGATACTCGTCTACGGCCTCCATGTTCGGAAGATTCTGCTTCAGCTCAAGAAACGTCCAGGCCATCAATCCCCAGGCGATGGCGATGGTCATGAGCGTAATCTGGAGCAGCAACCAGGGATTGATCTTGCGTTCCAGCGCGGTGACCAGCTTGTCGTCCGTGCTGGCGAGAGCGTTTTTCGGCAATGGGATGGCCGTTATGGCATCAAACGGCGCTGGGGGCGAAGACGGCGGATCTCCCAGTTCGAGCTGCTGCACCTGGAGATCGGCGGTGGCCCGGTCATACAGGCGATGCAGCGGCGCGAAGAAGCCGCGCAGCGAATCATCCGCAAGGATGCGCCGCTCCTGCGTGTCGAGATCCGCTTCGTACTCGGTGAGCACGGAGGCGGCGTGGCGGTCCACAGACCGGCAGCGGTCTCGATGCGTGACCAGCATCTCATGTCGCCAGCGCGCAGCGGTGGGTATCCAGCGGTCCAGCAGATCGCGGTAGCGGTCATGCTCTTGCCGGGCGGAGCGCCAGAATCGAGGGGACCAGCGAGGTACGTCCAGTTGGGGCCACCGGCCTTCCGATGCCAATCGGACGCTGCCGAGATGAGGATAGTCAGGATCGTAGGTGGGTGGAGTGGCAGCGGAGAGCAGCGAGAAGAGATGGGCGCGCCGCTCCTCTGCGGTTGCTCGCTCGAGAGCAGGGGTGTCCCACTGCAGGCAGGCTGCGGCGGCGCTGCCGAAGATCGGAAGTGTTTCCCATGGTCCAGGCGCACCGTTGACCGGCGCGACGAAGGTATGCTCGCTGCCGGGTGCATTGCCGTGGGCGGCATCACTGAGCAGCAGCAGATCAGTCAGGCGGAATGCGAGGCTGATGGTCTCGCGCTTGGCTTCATCGTAGTAGCCGCCAATGGCATCGCGGTCGGTGAGGACGTAGGCCATGATACTGACGTGCCCCGGTGTGGTTTCTCCGACCAGATGCTCGACGAGCGAGCGAGTGCGGATGGCGGCGTCGAGCTGTTGCTCTCGATTGAGTCCCCATGAGAGGTGGCGCAGCAGCAGGTAGAGGCGCGCCTCAACATTCAGCTCCTCCAGGCGATCATGTAGCTGTTGCAGCCAGGTAGCCAACGCGGTGGTTTCAGCCGAGCAGAGATCGGCCACCATCCAGACGTGCGGGGTGAGGATTTCGCGATCAGCCCAGGCCAGTGCCGCCCGGCTCTGCTGGGCAGCCAATAGGGCTGCCACCGCCTTCTCGATGCGGCGGATCGCCACCGCCCCAGCCTCCTCCGGGGGCGGCGCGGCATCGTGCGCGGTGAGCGTGTCCGACTCCAGGGTACCCGGCGGTGCGGTATCGCCAGGATCGGCCACGATGCGTAGACCGGGCAAGATCTGGTTGGCGTCCTGCAGAGCCTGGCCGGTGGCATCATCCGTGAACCAGCGCGGCAGCCGGGAAACGACTTCGTCCCCGAAGGGATCGAGGCCGGCCCAAACGGCCGACCCGCGCGGCCGATGTCGATCAGTCATTGACGAAGGGCTGTCCGTAGTTCATACGTAGCAGGATCGCTTCTTCGATGGTGGTCAGCAGCGTCAGGTCGTCTTTGCCTGGCTTGCGTGCTCCATCAGCGCGCATGGCCTCAGCGACGGTGATCTGGGCGCGATGCTGGACTGCCTGCTGCTGATCTTCGGAGAGTCCATGGATGATGGCATCCACTTTGTTGCGGAAGTGGGTGGCAAGGGCTTGATCAACCTCTAGCATGGCAGCTAACTCCCCGAGGGAATCAGCGACTTGCGAAGCGTCTCCAAGATGCAGAGTAGCTAGTCCGGCGGCGGAGCCGCGTTCCCACTCGATGACGCCGAGTTGCAGACCCATGCCGATGGCGTAGAGCAGGCGCTCATTAGGGGCCTCAGCGGGCCTGACAACCGGGTCCACGCAGTGGGCGAAGCGGGCATCCGTATACAGGAACTTGTCACGCGCCTTCTGCGCTGACGAATCCCGCATCATTTTCAGTTCGCGGTCATTGAGATAGAACAGCGGAACCACGCCCTCCCGGCTGTAGAGGACGATGCGGTCCTTCCCTGGAAGCCACTTGGGTGTGCCAGCCTGCATCAGGCTGGTGACGATACCGAGGAACCCCCGGATGCCGTGCGTGGTTTCGGCGAGTTCGTAGGCCTTGCGATCAGTAGCGAGGACGACGAAACCGTAGGCCTGCCCATGGTTAGCGGTCATGAGGCCGTTCAGGTTCCAGAAAGGTCGCACGCGCTTCTGGACATCCTCAAGGCGGCGGCGGATGAAAAAGCGCAACAACTCCTGTTCCCAGTCACGCGGGGGCACGCCGGCGTCTTCAGCATTCTGGCGTTGCTTCTTGATATCGCGTTCTGCCTGCTCCACGGCTGCATCGTGCAGGTTCAGCGCCGTGCGAGCCTGGCATTCAGCGGCCAGGGCATCCCAGATCGACATGTCGCGGACGCGAGGGCTGAGGCGGCTGACGCCGTCTGCGACGATGCCGGCTGCAAGTTGGTCTTTATAGCGGTCCCAAACAAGCTGGGAGGCGCCGGTAGCGGGATCAAGCGCACGGCGTAATGTAATGCTGACGATGCCGGTAGTTGCGAGGGCGTCACGCGGAGCCTGCTCCAGGGCATCTTCCTCGATGGCAGCATCAAAGGTGCTGGGGTTCACGCCCTTGTCGGCGGGAACAGTGACGCGGATGGCACAAGATTCGACGCCGGAGCGGCTCGTTTCTTCCAGCACGTCGCGGAAGTGGTGCGCGAGCAGCCTTGGATCATCCAACACGGCCAGATCGAGTACGCCCGTGCGGCCATGCTCTCCGACATCGTGCTCGGTCTCGCGCTCCAGATCGCGGCGGAGATCATTCGCCTTGTCGTTCAGTTCTTTCAGCACTCGCTGGACACGATTAGTCTCCACGCCCAGTGCCAGGTAGGTGGAGCGCGCTGCGCGCATCCGTTGCAGATCGGTGGTGCTCGCTACGAGCTTGTTGTATTGCGAGGTGACGAAGCGCTGGCGGGCATTCTTGCCATTTCGGCTGAAAATGCCAGGCAAGCCAGAACCGATCTGGCTGGGCAGTCTGTTGGCCGCTGCCTTGTAGGATTCCCGCGTCTGGTGCAGTTCGTCAATCGTGCCAATCTTGCCGGTTTCCTTGTTGCCGTCGATCAGGTCGTTCATGTGTCGCCACTGCGCGGAGAGTTGCTGCCGGATTTCCGTGACGGCGGCATAGGCGAAGCCGAGCGCCGTGGCGCCCTGTTCCGAGAGCCACTGGTCAACCTGTGTGCGCAACTGGCCATCCGGTCCAGCGTAGGCGGCGACAATTTCATCGCTGCGTTTGGCGTAGTGGCTCACGAGTTGCTTGTCGACGAATCCATCGAGTTGACGCTCGGCTTCCAGAGCCATCGCGGTAGTGCCGGCGGCAGCAGCCTTCATGAATGGCGAGTTCTCGCTGGCACTGACCGTGGAGTTGAAGCGCGGCGCGTTCTTCTTTTTGTTACCCGGTTGCTCAGTGACTGCCTCATCAAACTTGGTACGCAGCGGCGGTTTGCCATCCCAGAGCAAGACGTGCTTCTGGAGAAACTCGTTGGCGCTGGCGTGAGCGCGCGCTTCGTCCGGCGTGGTCATCGCGTCGAGAACCTTGATGGCAAAGCGCCGCGCCAGGTGTCGCTCCACGCGTTCCGATGGGAAGACGAGCGCTGCGACAGCGGCGCTGGCGTAGGTGGTTGGACGATCCCCTACCGAAGGGCGCGCTTGTAGCTGCATGATGAATTGAGAGTGTGGGCCCAGAATAGCGTTTGGTAGGCCCTCATCATCCAGGCCAGCAAAGCTTTCGGCAATGAGTGTTTCGGCCATCAGGTCAATGTATTTGCTGAACTCATCAAGGCTCTGGCCGCTCTGGTTGTCTCGTCCGAACAGGTAGATGTATTCAAACGGACGCTTGTCGCCATAGATGACGTTCCCTTGCCCTGGCCACTGGAAGAACGGCGATAGCACGTTATCCGGCGTGCCCGCCACGCGTTGGCAATAGTCGATCTCGCGCAGGGCAGAGTCCGTGTTGGCCCAGATGCTGGAGCGGTCCGCCGCACCGGGACCCATTTCGGTGACGCTGGCCAGGGGGAAAACGCCGATGATCGGGCAGTACTCCGGCAGGGTTTGGCGCAGGTGTTGGGCGAAGGTGAGCACCATACCACTACCTGAGCCGCCGCCGAGCGAACTGACAAGGTAGACCGGGACGGTGCGGATACCAGCCGCAGGACCGAGGACCGCGTCGATTTCGCGCAGGCCCGCCATTACGCTGGGCATGGCCTGCCGCCCCAGCCCCGTCAGCGAGATGCGGTAGGCGAGGCGGCCCTTGACCCGGAGTTGGCCCGCGCCGCTGGCGTACGGACCCGCCAGCAAGGGTGCGCCCGTTTCGCTGCCGGGCAGGCCGCGTTGGGGCCACCAGGAGCGGAAGGCGTTATCACCCCCACGCCACCAGGATTCCACCTTCGCATCGACGTCGAACTTGTCCTTGCCCTCCGGCAGATCCAGCACCTGTGAGGCGTCGAAGCCGGCCGAAACACCATCCTTCCAGGTATCCAGGAGCAGGAAGCGGAACTGATTTGCAGCCTGCTGCGCTGGCAGGCTATCGGCCGCCAGTGACACGTGTACCTTGAGGGCATCGGCGAGTTTGGTGACGATGGACCCACCGATACCGCCGATTCCAATGAATATTCCGGGCATCGCTTCGCTCCCATGCTGCGCAGTTGGCTGCCGTTAGTTCCCGTTGGCGCCAGACCCATCGTCGCCAAATACAGGCGGGTCTTCCGCACGGGTGTACGTAATTCTGGTGTTGCTATCCGGGTCGGTCAGGTCATCGTCACGGCGGATGATTGATGATTTCCCGGGCTCAAGGGTGTCCTCCCGGTACACAATCGGGACGTCGCCGGCGGTGAATTTCGCGTTGCCAGTGAGGCGTCCGCCCGGCATCCCGCCGATGCGACCGAATACGCCATTCGAGCCAACGTCAACGTTCAGGCCCGGGCCAATCAGGTAGCCGGCGGAAATGGGGACTGGGTCAGCGTCGCCTTCCACGAGCACCGCTGCGTTCTTCGGAAGCACAGGCCACATCGCCCAGGCTGCGGCGAGGATGAGCAGGAGCAGCACCGGGACACCGAAAATCAGGTTGTTGCGCGGCTCGTAGACCTCAACGGTGATCGGTGCAGCCTCCGTCGCCGGCTCGCGAAATGCGGGTGCTCCATCACGGACGGAACCTTCACCGCCGCGTGGGTTGATGGTAATGGTGGCGGGAATCATGTGACGCTCACTGCTCCCAAGCCCAGGGATTGTCGAACGCGTGCTCAGGCCAAGGGAACGCACGGCGTCTTCTGGCGCATTGAGAACAGCGATCATGTTGTTCTGACCAGGCGCGAAGGTGGCGGTTACGGGCTGGCCGGGTTGGCCCTCTGCCAGGAGGGTGCTGTCCGCAATGGCACCTTCGTACAGGTTGACTGTGAGGTCAGGGTTCTTCGGCGACATGGTCACGGCTGGATTGGCGCCGTCCTCCCGGTTGCTCAGTGTGAGCGTACGTTCCCAGCGCAGTTCGCCCGTTCCGCTGCTATCTGCTCGCACACCGAGAACTTCGGGGTTCCAACTGCCGAGATCGATCGTGAATCTCGGGGTCAAGATGCTGACTTCAGGGGCGATCTCCACCGTAGCGGCTTCCCCTTCCGGCACTGGAATCCCACCCTGCGTTACTCTGGTGTCCCCATCTGCCGCCATCGTGACGCGGACTGCGGGCAAGGTGTGGGAATCTGATTCCGTAAGCGCATCACGCGGGATGAGAATCACGAAGGTGACCGGTTGGTCGTTCCGCTCTAATGTGATGCTGGGCTGTGGCTCGCCGCTTCCGGTTACGAACCCGGCCGAAGCCCCGGGATATGCATCCGCGAGCGCCGCGTCATCGGCGGTCAGGCGCGACTTCGCGCCGTTCTCCAGCGTGTATTCCACGGGGTCCGTGGCAATGGTGACCGGGTCTGGTGCGTCGTCAGAGGTGGAGGCAGTCGCCGGGGGGATTGTGATTGGGGAGAAATCCACGACCGGTGGGGCGGTTACGAGCAGGGAGACTGGCTCGGCGCTGCGAAACATCTCGCCGTCGCGGACAAAGTCCGGTGCGTCGATGCGTGCTCCCGTGGGATCCAGCATGAGCGGGATATCGAATAATTGGGAGCCGGGTGGCAGGGCCTTGGCCGTCGCGAGTGGCAGTTGCACGACCAGCTCCAGCGGACTGCTCTGGCCGGCAAGCTGCACGGGGCCGGCCACGGGGATGTCCCCAACCTTGAAGAAGGCGGCTACCGGGGAATCCGCCGGCAAATCGATTTGCAATGTGCCATCCGCGCC
This sequence comes from Thermomicrobiales bacterium, assembly GCA_041390745.1. Classification (GTDB taxonomy): domain Bacteria; phylum Chloroflexota; class Chloroflexia; order Thermomicrobiales; family UBA6265; genus JACCXM01. Next base: position 39,685 of record JAWKPJ010000016.1, read on the forward strand.
GTTGTCGAGATTGAACGTGATCTCGCCGCGCCATTCCAGTGGGTCCGGCCCGGTGTCGAAGGTGGATAGTTCCACCGGATCCGGTGTCAGCTCGATTGGAGCGATGGAGATGACCTTCTCTCCGGCAACCTGCACCAGCAGGAAGACCTCGCTGTTGGCTCGGCCTGCAAAGTCCGGGAATTGTCCATCCAGTTCCAGGGTGGCATCGTGCGATGAGGCTTGTGCAGTGACCGGCACGGTAAAGGTGTGGGCGCCTTCGCCGGCGTCCTGCGGTACGCCGCGAGCAACTTCCAGGCTCAGCGTGGCCGATGGATGGTCGTTGTCCAGCGAGACGGCGCGGCCGGGCGTTCCTCCCGGTGTGGTCAGGCTGGCACTTACGCCGTCTTCGGTCTCCCCGACGCGCAACGTGACGGAGACCTCGCCCGCAAACGTGCATGTCACATCGCCGCTGCGGGCAATGGCTGGTTCTTGCGCGCCATCCGCCACGATGGCTTCGACCTCGAATGCTGGAAGCTGGCACGTCACACTTGGGCGGTCCCCGATGGTCAGCGGCAGGGTGACGGGAATGGCGTAGGCGCCGGCCTCGTTCTGGGCGGTGGCGCCTGGCGGCGAGAACTGCGCACCGGTGCTGGCGACGAGCGCGACGGTCTGCGGATGATCGCCCGCCCCCAGCGCAAGCGCACTTGTGCCTGGCGCGGTCACGACAAGGACAATGCGTGAGGGCGTATCGTCAAGATCGAGTTGCAGCGGCGCTTCGCCGTTGACATCGAAGGCAGCGCGGGCGCCCGGAATGGCCTGTTGTAGCGCCGAGTCATCGAAGGTCAGTGTCCCGGCGCAGCCATCATGGCCCGTGAGGGTGACCGTCGTTTCCCAGCGCACGGCCCCTGGAGACTGATCCCCCTCCAGCAGAACCTGCCCCGCCACGGGCGCGACTTCGACGCTGCAAACTGGCTGCGGAAGAAGTGTGAGCCCTGCACCCGGCGTCACTCGCTGCGCCCCGTTTGGTTGCGGGGTGGCGTCCGCGCCGGTTATCGTGACTTCGGCGTCCTGTGGCGTGATGATGATGCCGACAGGCAAAGTGTGAGTGCCGTCTGCCAGTGCGTCGATAGCAGCCGCTGGCACGGTGAGGCGAAGTTTGAGGGCCGGCTGCTCCCCGCTAAGAGTGGCAGTCTCGCCCACCTCGTCATCGCCGGCGACGAATGCGGCGGTTGCCCCAGGCGCCATGCTGGCAAGCTCGGCGGTATCGAGGCTGAGCGCGGCCGCGCCGCCATCAGGCGCGGTGAAATCCAGCGGGAGCGAGTACATCAATTCGCTGGTATCCATGCCGCGCGTGCGCGTTTCGGTCGGGAACTCGCCGACATCAAGCGTGACGGCGGGGGTGGGATCGGCGACAGTAAAGGTGACGGGTAGGCGACTGGGGTTCATGAGCACTTCGGGGTCGGCGGATTTGACCTCGACAAAGGTGGTGAATGGGCCCCGGTCGGATGAGGGCGTGCCCGCCAGCGTGTAGGTGAGAGGCATTCCGTCCGCCGTCAGGGTGTTGCCCTCGCTGCGGAAGGCGAGGGCAACATCGGGCGGCAGCCCGGCAGGATCATCGTTGACTACGACCTCGAGGCCGTCGCCTACCTCGCCGGAGGTGGCGCACAGCAAATTGGCAGCCGCGACGCCGGGCTTTAGGTCGCTGAGCTGATCCGGCACGATGGCGACGCGGACCTCGCGCACCGGCGGGACTCCTTCAGCGGTTTCGACAACATCGACCCCGCGCCGCTCCATTTCTTCGGCATCTGGGACCGCGACCCCAAGGGAGACGTACTTCACGAAGAGATACGGCTGCTCTCGCTTGTATTCGCCAATGGCATCCAGCAGGTTGTCAACGATGAAGTCACCGTTCGCGTCAACATCATTCTCGCCATTACCTTCGCCGTCGGTGAAGAGCAACATGGTCTGGATATGTTGGCGGTCATCGTCGCGGCTCTGGGCAAGCTCGTCGAGTCCGTAGGTGATGGCGTCCGTGATGTGGGTGCCAGCATTATCCGCGACAATGTCGTCAATGTAGGTTTCGGCGTCGGCAAGTCCGTTTTCCGATCCAGCCACGTTGCCGGTCTTGAACGTAAGCGCCTCGGCGGTGTCGATGTCGCCGGCGAACGGAATGATTGTCACCTGTGAATCGGGAGGAAGCTCGCTCAGGTATTGCTTGAGCGAGTCCTTGACGGCGGGCATGATCTGCTTCGAGAAGTCACGGCTCCCGTCATCCTGCCAGCCTTCCATCGAGCCGCTGACATCAAGCAGGATGACATAGTCGAAGAACGGGCTTTCGGCCGCCTGCGTGGTGGCCTGCACGCTGCCGTCGAGGCATGGATTACCCTGCAAGGCGGCGGGCGTGGCGGACTGCGCGGCCACGCCGCCCCAGGCGACGGGCGCTGCGCCGTACAGGGCAAGCACGAACAGCATGATCGCAATGAGATGGCTGCCCATCGGCGGGTAGCCTGAAGCGCGCATCACGTTATGATCCCCCGGCGGAGTCGAGAGACGATCCAGAGCTTGCGTTTGTCCAGTACTAAGCCCCGTGACGATGGCATCGGCGCGACAAACTCGGGTTACTGATGAGGCGAATGTTATCCGATGTGAAGAAACCTGTCTATGCGCAAGTATCTGCCAGAATCGGCTAGCGAAAGGCAATTCTTGGTTTATGTATTTTCATGATTTCATCATATTGTGACGCCATTTTCTTTGCATCCTGGCGAGAAGAGTGGCTCAATTGCACCGATGACGCCTCCTGACCCTCGCTTGCCTCAATAATGGTTCCTGCGGACCGCTTTCCATGCACGATGTGACCGCACTGGGAATGACGCAGGCTGGCAATTGGTAGTCTTACGAAGCAAGAAGTTGAGGAAGATGTGGCGATCAACTTCCCTGGCCGTGGCAGATGTGCAGATGGACGTGCCCCGGCTGCGAGCTACATCCTTTGTTGATCGAGGAGTGCGCGCATGACCCTCTCCATCGCCGGACGGTGCGAACGCACCGGGCAGTTCGGGATTGCGATATCGTCGTCGTCGCCGGCGGTGGCGGCCCGGTGCGCCTGGGTGCGCGCGGGGGTGGGCGCTGCCTGCACGCAAAACATCACAGATCCCCGGTTGGGCACGCGGCTGCTCGACCTGATGGAGGCGGGCAACTCGGCGCGGGAGGCGATGGAAGTGGTCGTGGAGGGCGAGCCACTGATCAGCTACCGCCAGCTCTCGGCAATTGACGCCAGCGGCGGCACAGCGGTGTGGTCCGGGCAGGGCACATTGGGACTCTATGCCACCGCCACCGGGCCAGACTGCGTGGCGGCGGCCAACTTGCTCGCCTCCGAGGAGGCGCCGCCGGAGATGGTGGGCGCGTTCGCAGAGCGGCCGGAGGCTGATCTGGGCGATCGGCTGCTCGCCGGGCTGGCCGCGGGCATCGCGGCGGGCGGTGAGGTCGGGCCGGTGCACTCCGCCGGGCTGCTGATCGCGTGGGATGTGCCGTGGCCGGTCACCGACCTGCGCGTGGACTGGTCAGATGACCCGATCCAGGACCTGATGGCGATCTGGCGACTCTGGCGGCCGCAGGCGGCAGACTACCGGCAACGCGCGCTCGATCCCGGCGCAGCCCCCAGCTACGGGGTGCCGGGCGACGAGTAAGGGTGGGATAACGCGGCCTGCAGCGCAGGTCGCGCCGCTCAGCCCAAAGGTCGCGCCGCAGCAAGCGTGGCGGCAAGTTGCTCGAGGATGGTCGCCATGGCGTCGTAGCTGAGGACAAACTCGGTGTACCAGTCGCCGATCTGGCCGGCCTTTACCGCCGGGTGGGCCGCAAAGGTGACCGGAGCATCCGCCACATTCTCCCGGGTGAAACCGCCGTCGCGCTCGTCGAGCAGGATCAGGTCGGCCGGGTACTTCAGCGCCTGTTCCCAACTCAGTTCTTCCCAATAGGAATCCGGGTGCTCCGGCGAAACCAGATTGACGCCGAGTTCCTGAAAGTACATGAGGTCCGACGCGGCCGATGGATTCGCAACGTAGATCGATTCCGGCCATGCGGACATCACCAGCACGGTCAGTTCCGGGTTCCCCGCTGCCGCCGCTCGTACGGCCTCGCTTGCCCTGGCGAAGCGCTGGCGTGCAGCGATGACCTCCGGCGCCTCGAGATCTGCGCCCAGTGCTCTCGCCAGATCCTCGAAGCGCTGGAGCGACGCCGTGACGGGCGTTTCAAACGTGCTGATCGCGGCGATGGGCGCGATCAACGCCGCCTTTTCGGCAACCTCAGGGTCGAGGCCCCAGACATCATTCGTAACGCCAGGGCTGTACGTCGTGCTGACAATGAGGTCTGGCTTGAGGACTGCCAGCGCTTCCAGGTCAATTGGGCCGTAGGTATCGCCGAGGATCGTCATCCCGTCGAGGTCGATGTTTCCGAGCAGCGGTGAGGCTGCGCCGTCCTCGCGGACCAACTCGCCAAAGATGCCAACGGGATGAATGCCGTAATCCCAGAGTGTCGCCGCCGAATTGAGATGCGCCACGATGCGTTCCGGGCGCGCCGGGAGGGTGATGTCCGTGCCGTGGTCATCGGTGAATGACCATGCGCTTGCGGCTGGCGTGCCCTGCGCGGCCAGGCGGGTTGCGGGCAGCGCGGTCAGGAAGCCCAGGCTCGCTGCCAGGACGAGGCGGCGGCGAAGACGCATCGCACCGCCTTGCGTTTGCTGCTCACGTCGCGGTTCCATGTGGCTACCCCCTGGCGCTCCTCAATCCACCGACCTATTTCTGACTAAATAGGTCGGATATAGCGTAGCGCGTGCGTTGGCCAGGGGCAACCGGATGCGTCAGGGGGCGCAGTGGCTGGCGCGGTGCTGGTAAGAAGGCAGCAAGAAGCCCGGGTTGATCATGCCGACCCGGGCTCGAACGACGGCGCCGCGAAAGCTGGTTGCTACATGCCGGGATCGATCATCGGGTTCTCAAAGATGCCGAAGATGGAGCCGATGGCGACCAGCACGAGTACGACAAAGACCACGGTGTACAACGCTGTCAGTAGCCGGATCCCGAACATTTGCCTCTCGCCTTTCCCGAACTGATCCCTTGCACGGCATACTGTACCGGATCAGACCGTGATCATCATGTCGCCCGTGTGCTGCGCGGGCAGGAGCATTGTCTTATGGCCACGCTCACTTCCGCTCAACTCGTCTCTGGCGCGCCCGGCCGCCCCCCGGCGAAGGACATGATCTGGATCCCCGGGGGCACGTTCCTGATGGGGTCGAATGATCACTACCCGGAGGAAGCGCCGGTCCACCCGGTGACCGTTGATGGCTTCTGGATGGACCGTACCCAGGTGACCAACCGCGCCTTTCGCCGCTTTGTGAAAGACACCGGGTACGTCACGGTTGCGGAGCGCGTCCCCCGCGCGGAGGATTACCCAGGGGCGCTGCCGGAGATGCTGGTGGCGGGCTCGGTGGTCTTTCAGCAGCCGCCGGGGCGAGTCCCGATGAACAGCCACTACAACTGGTGGAACTGGGTCCCTGGCGCGGACTGGCGTCATCCCGATGGGCCGCAGAGCAATCTCAACGGGCGAGACAGCCACCCGGTGGTGCATGTGGCCTGGGAGGATGTCGAGGCCTATGCTGCCTGGGCTGGTAAAGCGATCCCGACGGAGGCCGAGTGGGAACGGGCCGCGCGGGGCGGGCACGACGGGCGGCCGTTTGCCTGGGGTGAGGAACTGGCGCCGAAGGGGAAAATGCTGGCGAACTACTGGCAAGGCGAGTTCCCCTGGCAGAACCTGGAACTGGATGGCTACGCCCGCACGGCCCCGGTGGGCAGCTTCCCGCCGAATGACTACGGCCTGGTGGACATGATCGGCAACGCCTGGGAGTGGACCAGCGACTGGTACTCCGCCCGTCACGCGCCAGCGGGCGATTGCTGTGGCACGGCCACCGTGAATCCGCTGGGAGGCTCACGCGAGGCGAGTATCGACCCGAACGAGCCGGCAGCTATCCCCCGCAAGGTGTTGAAAGGGGGCTCGTTCGCTTGCGCCGAGAACTACTGTAAGCGGTACCGCCCGGCCGCCCGCATGCACCACCCTGTCGACACCGGCACCAACCACGTGTCGTTTCGCTGCATCATACGAGGGGGAAACGCGCCTTCGGGCGCCTGAGGGCGTCAGCCCGCCACCCCCTGAGCGCAGCGGCGCCCCCTCAGAAAGGGAACGATGTTCGAGGGCACGAATCTGGTCGTGATGCTGGTCGTGCTGGGGCTGCGCCTGTTCGTGCCTCTGGCCATCCCGAAGTTCCCGCTGCCGGCAGGCATGCTTTGCCTGGTCATTGATGGCCTCGACAAGGGAATCTTCCAGGCGTTCACGGATATGAACCTGGACTGGTACCAGGGGTATGACAAGGCGCTGGATATCTACTACCTGGCGATTGCCTACCTCTCAACCATGCGCAACTGGAGCAACCTCGCCGCCTTCAGCATGAGCCGCTTCCTCTGGTACTACCGCCTGGTTGGCGTGCTCCTCTTCGAGTTCTCGCAAATCCGGGCCATGCTGCTCCTCTTCCCGAACACGTTCGAGTACTTCTTCCTCTTCTACGAAGGGTCCGCACACGCTGGAACCCGAAGCGGCTGGGCGTGGCCGCCGTGATCGCGGCGGCGTTCGCCATCTGGGTCTTCATCAAGGCGCCGCAGGAGTACTGGATCCACGTGGCGCAGCTTGACTTTACCGATACCTTCAAGGAGGTGGTGCTCGGCGTGCCGGCGGATACCGCCTGGGGCGCGGCCTTCGGGGCGAACACGCCAGCGACCGTGGCGCTGCTGGCGGTGGTCGTGGCGCTGGTGTTCCTGGCGCGCTGGCTGGTGGTGGCGAAGTTGCCCCCGGCCGACTGGGGCTTCACACTCGCGGCGGACGCACACGGCCCGGGCGTCACGCCGCAGCAGGTCCTGGCCGCCCAGCAGCGTGCGGCCCAGCACTTCTTCAGCGGCGCCCTGCTGGAGAAGGTTGTCCTGGTCTCGCTGATCACAGTGATCTTTGCGGAGGTCCTGCCGACGGTGCACGTGCAACCGCTGCACCTGGCCTACGGTGTGACCCTGGTCATTGTCGCCAACACGGCGGTCAGCCAGTGGCTGGTGAAGCGCGGTGTGGAGTGGCAATCTGCCGGGCGGGAGTTCGTCGTGATGGCAGCCGTCAACCTGGCTATCCTGGGCGTGTTCTCCATCATCCTGCCGGGCATGAATGTGCCGCTGGATGCCCCGGCCACGCTCTTTGGCCTGGCGCTGCTGACACTGCTGGTAACCCTCTACGACCGCTTCCGGCCGTACTACGATGCCCGGCGTGAACTGGAGGGTGCGGCGAACGCCGCGTAGATTGGCGCACCGGCGCCGGGAGAGTCAGATTTCGTGTCAAGTGCAGCAGAAGCAACCCGTACGGGCTGGGCAGAGGGGCCCGCAGATGCCCCGGTGACGATCATCGAGTACGTGAACTACCAGTGCCCGGATGTGCGCAGCGCCGAGCCGTTGCTGGCGGCGCTGCGGGCTGAGGCTGGCGACCGGCTGCGCTTCGAGTTCCGGCACTTGCCCCTGGAGAAGCACGCGCGCGCCCGGCCGGCGGCGGAAGCCGCCGAGGCCGCCGGGGCGCAGGGCGCCTTCCGGGCGATGCACGACCGGCTGCTGGCGCCCCCACTCGCGCTGGAGGATGATGATCTGCTCGGCTACGCGGCGGAGCTTGGTCTGGATACCGCGCGGTTCGCGGCGGACCTGGCCAGCCATCGCTACGCCGGGGCGGTGGAGGCGGACCTGGCCAGCGCGCGGGACACGAACGCGACTTCGACCCCGACGCTGATTGTGAACGGGGAGAGCTTCAGAGACTCCGAGGTGGCTCAGGCGCTGGAGCGTGCGAGGGCGCTGCTGGGCGGCTGACAACCCACCGATACCCGGTGCATCCGGAGGCGGGAGTCCAGCACTCCCGCCTCCAGATGTGAGCGCCGTCAGTGCGTAGCGGGCTGCCGATGCCCCACTACGGACCGCAGATCCCGTCAATGGTCCCCGGTCCCGCGCAGTTGTTCGGCTCCGTGTGATTCGGATCGCTCACGTCGAAGATGACGTTCCCGGTGACGGATGAGTCGGCGCTGATGATTGCTTTGCCGAGAACAGGCGGCGTATCGGTGGTCTGGCCAACGTAGATGCCGCCGCCCTCGTCTGCGCCCTTCCGGGCCTGATTGCCGGTTACGGTCGACCCGTGAAGCCTGACCTCAGCGCCGCCGCCAACATTGATGCCGCCGCCCCCACCCTCCGCCCGGTTTTCGGTAATGGCCGTTCCGTCCAGGATCTCCACCAGGGCGCCGTCGGTAGCGGAGAGTCCACCACCATTGTCGAGGGTGTAGTTGCTCTTGATACTCGACCTGCGAAGGGTCAGTCGGCCACCGGATATGTGCAGCCCGCCAGAGCCATACAGGTAGCTTCCCGTGACCAGGCAATCCACCATCTCCACGATGCTGTCCCGGAGGGTACTGAAGGCGGTGCAGAACTTGGGGCCAATGTCTGCGATCGCGCAGTCCGTCAGCGTGGCGCCAGAATCCTCGATGTAGATTCCGTTATCGGCAACGCAGTTGGTCCGCGCGAAGCCCTGTATCCGCACGTGGGACATGGCGAAGGCAGCCACGTTGGTGACCTCGAGATAGCGGAGCACGGTGGACGAGGTGGGGTCGTCACCCTGCCCGCCGCCAAGCATGGTCACTGAGGCGACGTTCTTCACCGAGATGCGGCCGGTGTAGAGACCAGGGCAAACCACTACGGCGCCGCCACCAGCCAGCGCTGTCTCCAGGGCCGCCGCATCGCAGGTGTGATCCGTCGTACCGCAGGTGATGTCGCACGCCAGGCAACTGCCATCGGCGCAGATCGCGTCCTGGCCGCACTCAGCGTGCGTGGTGCAGGCGGTGCAGATGTTGCTGGCGCAGACTGGCGTGGGGTTGCTGCATGAGCCGCAATCAAGCATGGTTCCGCAGCCATCACTGAACTGGCCGCAGTTCTTCCCTTCGGCCGCACAGGTTGTGGGAGTACAGCCACACATCCCGGCTTCGTCGCCGCCTCCGCAGGTTTCGGGCGCGGTGCACACCTCGCACACCCCGCCATCCTTGCCGCAGGCGGCGTTCGTGTCCCCGTCCTGGCAGACCCCGCTGCCGTCACAGCAGCCGGGGCAGGGGACGCACTGCTTGTCGTCGCAGAGCGTGCACGCCGGACACGCGGCGACGCAGGTCTCCCCGTCGCAGCAGCCGCTGCAGCCGGCGCAGGCGCCATCATCGCCGCACTCCTCGCAGGCCGGGCAGGAGTTCGCCGAGCAGGCGCACGTGCCGTCGCTGGCGCAGACCTGGCCCGGGCTGCCGCAAGGCGCTCCTGCCTGGTCAGGGTCAGGAACGCACGTGCCGGGGGTGTTGGGGCCAGCCTGGCAGGTGAAACACACCGCGCACGGCGGATCGCACGCACAGGACCCGCAGTCCACGGTCTTGCCGCAGGTCTGGCGGGATTTCACCGCGCCGCACGTGCCGGCGCAGACGACCGCCTTGCCCTTCGGCTTGCAGGCGTGCCTGTTGCGCTGGCGCTGGCGTTTGCCTTTGGCCTTGTTGCGGCGTTTCTTCTGGCGGCCCTTGCGGCGGCGCCGGCGATCCTTGGCTGCCGCCTCCTCGGGGCTGAGCCAGCCGGGCAGGCGGCTCAGCAGCGGCAACGCGGCCAGAAACCCGAGCACGGTGCGGCGGGAATCCCGGATGGATATGAGCCGGGTCAGGGCATCGAAGCGACGCGCATCCATGAAAATAGGCCCCCCACGAGAACCCCGGCGTACGCATGGCCTCGTCAACTGCGGCCATCGCGCCTCTTAGCCTGACGGAATACGTGGCCTGCGTCAAAGCTGCGATGTACGGGTTCATGTGCTGGTTCTGCGGGTGTCATTGCGGACAAGGCGGACAGCGCCAGCGGCAGTTTTTCGCCAGACTCGTATCATTGGGGCATTCAGCCCGCGCATTGGCCGCATTTCTGGATTCGGGATGACACACGCACGGCGGGCCACGTCCGGCCCGCAGCAGACCGCCCTACCGGGCGAAACACCGCCCCTGTTGAGTACGTGCGAGGCCGGGCAGATCCTGGGCATCTCCGAGCGATCGGTCCGGCGCGCCATCAAGGAAGGGCGGCTGCGCGCGATCCGCAGCGGCGCGGCGTACCGCCTGCATCCGCTTGATGTGGAGCGGTTTGGGACCGGGCGCACCACGGTGGTCAATACGCCGGGTTTGGCGGAGCTCCTGGTGCGCCCAATGGCCTCGCGTTTCATTGGCCGCGCGGCGGAGTTGAAGCAGATTCTGGCACTGCTGGCGGACCCCGGCGAGCGCCTGCTGACGTTGACAGGCCCCGGCGGCATCGGCAAAACGCGCCTGGCCCTGGAGGCCGCCGGGATGATGCACCACCACCTGCGGGATGGCGGGCGCGTCGTGTTCCTGGAACGCACGCACGACCCGGCGCTGGTGATGGTGGCGATTGCCGAAGCGATGGGGCTGGCCGACTCACCCGGCCGCAGCGCGCCGCAGAATCTCCGCCATGCCCTGCGCAACGCGGACCTGCTCCTGGTGCTGGATAACTTCGAGCATGTGCTGCCGGCCGCCACGGAGATCGCCGGTCTGCTGGCAGACGCGCCCGGTGTTCGTATCCTGGCGACAAGCCGAGCCCCGCTGCGCCTCTCGGCAGAACGCGTGGTCCCGCTCCAACCAATGGCACTGGCGCACGGTCAGGTCACGCGGGAGACGCTGTTGGCGTCAGATGCCGTGGCCTTGTTCCTGGACCGCGCCGAGCATCAGGGGCCGCTCCCGCCCGTAGATGAGCCGGCGGCCCGAGCCATTGCCGAGATCTGCGCCCGGGTCGATGGGCTGCCGCTTGGCATCGAACTGGCTGCTGCGGCCACGCGCCTCTTCACGGTCCACGAGTTGCTGGCGCAACTCTCGCCTTCGCTACCCCTGCTGGCGGATGCCCCGCGCGATGCCCCGCCCCGTCATGCGGCGCTGCGCGACGCCATTGCCTGGAGCTATGACCTGCTCGCCCCGGATGAACGGAGGCTCTTCCGGCAACTCGCCGTCTTCGCGGGCGGCTTCTCGTTCGCGGAGGTGGCGACCCTGGCGGCTGGCGGCAACGCGCCAATGAGCCCGGAGCGGGCGCGTCTGGCGCTGGCTACGTTGCTGGATCACAGCCTGGTCCGCCGCGACGATACCCCGGGCGCCCTGTCTCGCTACACCATGCTGGAGACAATTCGCGAGTTTGGCCTGGAGCACCTGGCCGCCGCCGGGGAACTGCCGGCCGCCCGGGCGGCGCACGCGGCCGCGTTGCGCGCCATGGTGCAAGACTTGCTGCCGGTGGGGAGCATCTATGGCCGCAGCACGCCTTTGGTGCGGCTGGCTGCCGAAATGGGAAACCTGCGGGCCGCGCTGGCCTGGCTCCAGCAGGAGGGGAACCCCGCGGATTTCGTGGAGCTTGTGGCGGCCCTGGGCCTGACCTGGTTCCCGTACCGCGCCAATCAGGAGGGAGCACAGTGGCTGGCCAGCGCTTTGGCGAAAGCTGCTTTGGCGAGCCCGCTGCAACACGCGCGCCTGCTCATTGGCAGCGGCGGCATCTGCTTCGCCCAGGGGCGCTATGCGGATATCCCGGCCCTGCTGGAGCAGGCCGAACGGCTCCTTGCCTGCGCAGAGAGTCCGCCGCTGGAGTTGGCGATTGTCGGAACCCTGCGGGGAGCGACCTTCACCGCGGAAGGCGATCAGGCACAGGCGGAGCAGGCGCTGCTTCACGCCCGCGCCGTCGCCGGGCAGATTCCGGATGCCACGTTGCGAGCTGGAATGACCGGCAGGGTGTTGGGCAACCTGGCCTTGACAGCCCGCCGTCAGGGCCGTCTGGAGGCCGCTCGTGCCCTGATCGATGCGGCGTTGCAGCACTATGCGGCCGGTGGTTTTGACCTCGCCATGGCGCAGGTGCAACTGACAGAGGGGCAAGTCCATGATGCCAGCGGCGATCTGCCTCGAGCCTTGCGTTGCTGGCACGAGGGCCTGGCGACCCTGGGCGAGCAGGGGGATCCTCGCCTGGTGGCCGATACCTTCACGCTGGCGGCCTGCGCCTGCGCCGGGTGCGCCGACTGGTCGTCGGCCCTGGTGCTTTTCGGCGTGGCCGATGGCATGCGTCAGCGCGAGCACACTGCGCGCTCCTGGCGCGAAGGCGCCCGGGAGATGGCCGGTCGGGACGCCGCAGAGCAGGCGCTCGGGGCGGTGCGGGCCCAGCACCTGCTGGCCACTGGCCGGGCCATGACGCTCCGCGAGGCACTGGCGCATCTGGGGCAGGCTGCGCAACGGAAGCAGCCTACGCTTTCGGCACGGCAGTACGAGATCCTGGCATTGCTCGCAGGCGGCCAAACCGACCGCGAGATTGGAGAGCAGCTGTTCCTGAGCCGGCGGACGGTGAGCTGGCACATTCGCACTATCCTCGACTTCTTCGGTGTCGGGACGCGTGGTGAGGCGGTTGTCCGGGCGCGAGAGGACGGCGTTCTCCCGGCCTGAGCGCAACGCGGCCTCAGGCGGCCTGCTCGATCACCCTGCGGGGCGGAATGGCGCACGCTCCTCGACCGGGCCAACAAACTGTGGCAGATCGACGTGACCGAGCATCTGCCGGATCGCGGCATTTTCGCCGGTGTGATACCAGTAGTGATAGATCATGCGGTGCATGCGTGAGCCGAGGTTGAAGCGCCCGGCCCGGCCGTGCCGGGTGGTGGGCTGCAGAAGCTGCTCGGTGGTCAGCGAGTCCAGCCAGGGGTCGGCAGCCGTGGTGATGGTCTGCCAGGCGGCCTGCACATCCTCCAGGATGGGCGTTGAAGCGGGCGCTCCTGCGGCGTAGGCGCGGTCGATGTCAGGGAAGAGGGTGATGCCCTGCTCGTTGATGAGCCAGTGGCGCTGCTCGTGCCAGGCCAGGTGCCCTACGTTCCAACTGATGCAGTTCATGGGCAGGAAGCGCTCCTGCGCTTCCACCTGGGTCACGCCGTCCAGCCCCCGCTGAAACTCGGCCCGGGCGAAGCGCAACTGATCGACCAGGGGGTGCGGCATCCGGTCTCTCCTTTCAACAGGTTCGCATGCGATCCTGACAGCCATGCCGCAAGCGTCGTGCCTTCGGGGGCACGAACAATGGAGCCCCGCGCAAGCTGTCGCCGCGCCAGGGGCTACGCCTGGCTCTGGTTCGCGCGCTCTGCCCCGGGCTGCCCGGGTGCGTTCTGCCCTGCCCGTGCCCGGCGCTGGCGGCGCTGCCGTGCCTCGCGGACCGCGATCACGATGGCGATGACGACAGGCGACAGCACGTTCAGGGCGTTGACGAGCGGCTCAAGCCACGCTGGCGGCGTGAACCGGGGCAGTGTGACATCTGGCAGCGGGACGGCGGGGAGCGCAACGCCGGGGAGTGGCAGCGAGGGCAAGGTGATCTGTGGGAGTGGCAGGTGTGGCAGCCCAATGTCGAGCGCGATCTTTGGCCACGGGATGCCCGGCAGTAGGCCAAAGAGGATGGCGCTGAAGCCGACGATGCCGAGAAGTGTCTGCCCGATGGCGATTGCGACGTGCCGGGAGGCGTAGAAATCCGGGTGGCGGTTGCCCCACGCCTGGACCCGCGCCGCAAAGGAGCCCGGCGGCGCGGTGAATTCCGTCCCCAGTTTCTGGGCATCCTTCGGGTCGCTGCTCTCCGGGAGCAGGATGGCCTGCGTGATGCCGCCAAAGGGACCAACCTTCACGACCACCATGTGTTCGCCGTTGCGGAGCGTGACGGTGGAATCCATGCCGCGCTGCTCCTCGACCAGGTCGCTGTCGCGGTAGAGGCGGATGATCGTCTGGAGGCCGGACGACTCGGCAGTAACAGATAGCAGGTGATCCGGTGTCTGATGGGTGAATGGAGCAGATTGGGTCATGTCGGGCCAGCCCTCCTGAAGTGGCGCTATGACGGAAACGCCGGTGCGGAGCAGAAGGTTCAGGCGGTCGGGTGTATGCTCAGGATGACTCACGGGAAACAAGCAACCAAGGACGGCCTGGAGGTGTGCGAGTGGACAAGCCATGTGGTTCCCGGCGGCAGCGCGGCGTCACCCGGCGCGACATGCTGCGCGCCCTCGGCGCTGGCCTCACGGGCCTGGCGCTGGGCGCCGGGCCGGGTGGATCGCTCTGGCAGGAGGTGGAGATTCCGACCTCTGCGCGCGCGTTGCAGATGGCGGACCCGCTGCCCTCCTGGAATGAGGGGCCGCGCAAGAAAGGGATCATGAACTTCGTCGCCGCCTGCACAGACGAAGCCACTACCGCATTTGTGCCCGTGGCCGACCGTGTCGCCACCTTTGATATGGATGGCACGCTCTGGGTGGAAATGCCGCTCTACACGGAGAGTACCTTCACCGTCGAGCGGATCGAGGCGCTCGCGCCGGCGCACCCGGAGTGGGCTGCCACGGAGCCCTTCGCCACACTGGCCAAAGGCGATTTCGCGGAAATGGCGAAGCTGACCGACGAGCAGTGGGTCGAGGTGATGGACGCCTCAGTGAGCGGCGTGACGGTGCAGGACTACGAGACGGCTGCCGCCATCTGGCTGGCTTCCGCAAAGCACCCCCGCTTCGACACGCTTTACACGAACCTGGCCTACCAGCCAATGCTCGAAGTGCTGGCCTACCTGCGCGCCAACGAGTTCCACACCTACATCGTGTCTGGCAGCGGGCAGATGTTCATGCGCTCCTTCGCGCAGCATACGTTTGGGGTGCCGCCGCAGCAGGTGATCGGCACCGGTTATGACACCACGTACACGATGGGAAACAACGGCGCGCCGGTGATCACGATTGATAACGTGATGCTTCTCAACGACAACTTCGGCGGCAAGCCGGAGGACATCAGCCTCTTTATTGGCAAGCGCCCGGTCGCAGCCTTCGGCAACTCCACCGGCGACCAGCAAATGCTGGAGTGGACCGGCGCGGGCAGCCGCGCCACGCTGATGATGCTGGTGCATCACACCGACGCCGAGCGCGAGTACGCCTACGGCCCGGCGGGTGGCCTGCCGGACACCGGCATTGGCGTGTTCACCGACGCCCTGTTGCAGGAGGCGATCGACAAGGGCTGGTTCGTGATCGACATGAAGACTGACTGGAAGACGATCTTTGGGGAGGGGTGATACGTCGCAGCCCTGAGAAATCGACAGCGCTGCCACGCACGCCGTATCGCGCTCATGGGTCAGGGAAAAGGCTCACGGTGCGAAGGCTCCGGCTGTCTGGTTGGTCGTGGAGCGTTGCCGGGGCGTCTGCCTGCTAGACTGCGTTTCGCCGCCCCGCAAGAACCTGCACGCTGCGCTGACGTTCAGCGCGGGTGACGTGGCATGCCACGAGAAACGGGGGACGTGTGAGCGACGAGTCCGGAAATGTCCTCGAACGTGGAACCGCACGACGCAATTTGCTGAAGGGCGCCGGTGGGCTGGCGCTCGGTGCGCTCGGTGCTGGCGCAGGTCTCGCGCGGCAGCCGGGCGCGAACGCTCTGGCGCAGGATGCCACCCCGGCGGCCAGCGGCAAGCGCCCGAACATCGTGGTGATCATGTCGGACGATGTGGGCTGGGGTGACCTTGGCTGCTACGGCGGCGGGGCCATGCGTGGCGCGCCCACACCACACCTGGACCAGATGGCCGCCGAGGGCATGCGCTTTGCCAACTACTACGGGCAGGCCAGTTGCACGGCCGGGCGCGCCTCGTTCATCACCGGGCGCATTCCCATCCGCACGGCGCTCTCGCTGGTGCTGCTGCCGGGCGACCCGGACCACCTGACGCCGGAAACGCCGACCGTCGCGCAGTTCATGCGCGACCAGGGCTACACCACGGTCCAGCTTGGCAAGTGGCACCTGGGCGATGTGGACGAGGCGTACCCCATCGCCAACGGCTTCGACGAGATGTACCACATGCTCCCGTACTACGCCGGGGTGTACGCCTACCCCGACACCAACCTGACGCCCGACTGGCCGGCGGACAACCCGGAGTTCATGGCGGCCTGGAACAGCTTCAACCTGGGCGAGTGGGAAGGCAAGGCCGGGGAGCCGGCCACAAAGACGCGGGACTTCACCTGGGAAGACCTGGCTACGGTTGACAACGAGATGCGGGAGACGGCGGTCTCCTGGCTGCAAGAGCACGCCGGTGACGAGGCCCCATTCTTCATGTACCTGAACTTCATGAAGGTCCACAACCCCAACTTCCCCTCTCCGGAATGGGAGGGCAAATCCCCCGGACGGCATCCGTACCTCGATTCCCTGATGGAGATGGACGACAACACCGGCCAGGTGCTGCAGGCGATCCGCGACCTCGGCATCGCTGAAAACACGCTGGTGATCTGGACCACGGACAACGGCGCCTGGGTGGATGCCTGGCCGGATGCCGGCTACACGCCGTTCCGGGGTGAAAAGGGCAGCGCCTACGAGGGCGGCTTCCGGGTGCCCGCCATCGCCTGGTGGCCAGGCAAGATCGCGGGTGGCCAGGTGGCGACGGAGATGATGAGCCACATGGACTGGTGGCCCACCTTTGCCGGGCTGATCGGCGTGGAAGCACCGCCGCACATCTGGGAAGACAACAACGGCAACCCCATCGTGTTCGACGGCATCGACAACAGCAGCTATCTGCTGGGCGAGGGGCCGAGCCAGCGCAACACCTTCTTCTATTACTACGATCAGTCCTTCGGCGGCGTACGCGTGGACAATTACAAGTTCATGTTCACCGCCAAGGACACCTGGCTTGGCCCCAGCCAGCCGCTGACCAGCGCCCCGGCGATGTACAACCTGTTCTGGGACCCGGGCGAGCAATTTGACTCGCTCTTCAACGGCGCGATGCCGCCAGGGCAAATCCAGACCTCACCGGGGCGCTTCTCCGGCGCAGACCACGGCTGGACGGTCTCCATGTTCATGACACCGGCGCTGGATGCCCACTTCAAGGAACTGGCGCAGTACCCGAACAAGCAGTCGCTGATCGACGGCGGTCCGTTCTGGCAGATTCCGGAGGAATACCGGCCCTCGTAGCCAGGGGCTCACGTGTTACCCAAACCGGGCGTGGCGGAAGCGCCACGCCCGGTTTGGCTTCGTGTGCAGGCTCCCAAACGGCCCGCGTCTGCTGGCGTAGCCCCGTGCGGCGCAGCCGTCAGTCGCGCGCCATGAAGGCGGCAGCCTGCTTCTCCAGGTCCAGGTAGACATCGCTGCCGACGCTGACCGCGACGCCCTGGATCGTGCCGCCCTCGAATGCGAAGCCCGAGGTGTACTCCTTGCTCACCGGATCGGAACTGTCCCGGCCTACGCACAGGCCGTCGCCACAGAGGGTGAAGTTCCCGATCTGGGTGCGAATCTGCCCCTCACCGACGGTGTCTTCATCGATGTACAGTTTGGCGGTGCCGTGGGACTCGCCGTACTGGCCGGTACTCTCCTTGAAGAACTCCATGCCCAGGGTGTGCTTGCCCGGGGTAATCTCCACGGATGAGATGATCTGCTGTTCCGGCGGGATGCCCAGGAAGTTGTAGACGTACCAGAGCCTCTTGTCCTTGATGAACAGCGAGTGACCGCCGAAGCGGGAGCCGTGCGCGAAGAGAATCCCTTCCGCATCCGGCTTCTCGATCTCCACGTTGGCCAGAATCTTGTACGAGCGGCCACGCACGCTGACCGCCACCGCCTCTGGCACTTCGGAAGCCCCGGCGAAGTAGATGTAGGTGTCTCGCTCCGGCTCCGGCTGGGGCCGGGGATCCTGCGTAATCTCGACGGCCGAGCGGTCATCGAGCGGTAGTACGTCGTACTTGCCGGCCTCGTTGAACCACAGCTCGACCAGGTTCTTCAGCTTCTCCGGATTCTCCTGGGCAATGTTCTGCGACTCGGAGCGGTCGGCATCGACGTGGTAGAGCTCCCACTCGTCTTTGTCGAAGTTGCCCAGGTTGGAGATGGGGCCGTGCACCGTCACCACCTTCCAGCCGTCCTGCCAGAGCGCGCGTGTGCCGAGCATGGCGTAATACTGGATCTTCTTTTCCGTCGCCGCCTCGTCGTCGTCGAAGCTGTAGCGCATGGAGACGCCCGGCAGCGGCGCCTGATCGACGCCGTTCAGAGTGTCCGGGAACTCCAGCCCGCAGCAATCGAGGATCGTCGGCACAATGTCCGTGACGTGGTGGTACTGGTTGCGGACTTCGCCCCGGGCCTTGATGCCGGCCGGCCAGGAGATGACCAGCGGGTCGGCGGTGCCCCCGGCGTAGCTGTAGCGCTTGAACATCTTGAATGGGGTGGAGAACGCCGCTGCCCAGCCGGTCGGGTAGTGCTCGTAGGTGTTCGGGCTGCCCAGTTCATCGAAGAGCTTCATGTTCTCTTCGACCGTATCCGGCCAACCATTGAAGAACTTGTTCTCGTTCACGGAGCCGTTCGGGCTGCCCTCGCCCGACGCACCGTTGTCGGCCGCGTAGATGACGATGGTGTTCTCGAGTTGCCCGGTCTTCTCCAGGTAGTCGATGATGCGGCCGACCTGGTGATCGGTGTACTCGGAGAAGCCGGCGTAGACCTCGGCCATGCGTGAGAAGAGCTTCTTCTCGTCGTCACTCAGGGAATCCCACGGGCGAACCATGTCCGCTTCGCTGAAGGTCCCTTCCGGCATGGGGTTGAGTGGCGTCAGGGTGGTGTCCGCCGGGAGCAGTCCCTTCTCGATCATGCGCGGCAGCACCCACTCGCGGTAGGCCTCGTAGCCGTCATCGAACATGCCCTTGTACTTGTCCGCCCACTCCTGGGCCACCTGGTGCGGGGCGTGGTTGGCTCCCGGGCAGAACCACATGTAGAACGGGCGCGAGGGGTTGGTTTGGCGGGCGTCCTTCAGCATCTGCAGCGCCTGGTCAGCCAGGTCTTTCGAGAGGTGGTAGCCGTCCTCCGGCTGGTAGGGTTGGTCGATCTTGTGGTTGTCGACCGTGAGTTCCGGGTAGTACTGGTTGGTTTCGCCGCCGAGGAAGCCATAGAAGCGGTCCCAGCCCTGCTGCAAAGGCCACGAGCGTTTGGTGGCGCCGATGCCCAGTTCATCGACCGGGACGTTGTGGTTCTTGCCGAGCCAGAAGGTATTCCAGCCATTCTGGCGCATCACCTCGGGCAGCGTGCCGCAGGAGGGTGGGATGTGGCCGTTGCCGCCCGGGAAGCCGACCGAGCCCTCCGTGATGCAGGAGCAGCCATTCTGGTGGTGGTTGCGCCCGGTCAGGAACACCGAGCGGGTGGGGGAGCAGAGTGCTGTGGTGTGCCACTGCGAGTACATCAGGCCGTTGTCGGCCAGCCGCTGCAGGGTCGGCATTTCGATGCGGCCGCCAAATGGGGACCACGCGGCGAGCCCGGTGTCGTCGTAGAGCACGATCAGGACGTTGGGCGCACCCTCTGGCGCCCTGGGCGCAATGTATGGCGCCCAGTCTGGCGTGGAGTCACGAATATCGACGTTGATGACACCCTTGAAAGGAATGGTCACGTGAGCCTCCCTGTTGTGTGCAACGAACCGAACAATCGCGCAGGCTGCGAATGCGGGTGGCGAACCTCCTCTACGTCATGTCGCTAGCCAGGGGTGTCTGCGGGCGGATGACCAGGCGGAACCCGAGATCGCAGGCCCCGTGTGAGGTGGGATACGGTTTGCGCGCGGCAGGGCGATAGCGAAAGCAACTGCCGGGCGCACAGAGAAACGACCCGCCCTTGACCACGTGGTGCAGCGCGGGCGTGGCCTGTCCCCCGTCGTCGCTGGCGGTGGGCACGCGGTAGGGATCGGCAGTCCACTCCCAGACGTTGCCGGCCATGTCCAGCAGGCCGTAGCCATTGGCGGGGAAGCTGCCGACGGGGGAGGTCCAGCGGAAGCCATCTTCAGCGGTGTTGCGGAACGGGAAAGGGCCTTGCCAGGTATTCGCCATGAAGCGGCCATTCGGGCGCTCCTCATTGCCCCAGGTGAACATGGCGCCCTGGCGGCCGCCCCGCGCGGCGTACTCCCACTCGGCTTCGCCGGGTAGTTCGCCACCGGCCCAGGCGCCGTATGCCAGCGCGTCGGCCAGCGTGACCTGGACCACCGGGTGCTGCGCGAGTGCGAGGTTGGCCGTTTCCGTGCCGCGGGGATGCCGCCAATCCGCGCCGGGGGTCCAGCGCCACCATGTGTCATCCTGGCGCGTGGTTGTGACGTGCGCAGGCGCGTGAAAGACCATGCCGCCCCGGATATCCGGCTGCTCTGCCTGGGTGACATACCCGGTAGCGGCCACAAACCGCCCGAACTGTTCGTTGGTCACGGGGTGACGATCGATCCAGAATCCGGCCACCGCTACCTCGCGTCGGGGGTGCTCCTCCGGGTAGAAGGCGCATTCGCCCATCTGGAAGGCGCCAGTGGGGATCCAGACCATGCCGGCGCGCCCCGGCGCTGTGATGATCTGTGTACTCGTTGTGACCTGATAGGCAGGCATGGTTTGGTCCCGGCGCACTCAGTTCCGCGGCAATGCGGCGTTCAGCATGGGGCCAGCGGCACGGTTGAACATGGTGCGAAACGGATCATTTTTGGGCGCTGCGAGCAATCAGGCGATAAGCCCCTGCTCCCGCGCCGCCACTACTGCGGCGCGGCGGCCAGCGACCCCGAGTTTGCTGCACACGTGTGAGACGTGATTGCGCGCGGTGATGGTGGAAATGAACAATTCCGCGCTGATCTCGTCGTTGGTCAGGCGCCGGGCCAGGCAGTCCAGAACCTCGAGCTCGCGCCTGGTCAGGGTGTGCGGGCTGGCTGCCCGGCGGATCCTTGGCGGGCGGGCGGGCGCGAGGCGTCGCGCTGCCTGGGACTCCAGCGCCGCCCGGGCAGCCGGGCTCAGGTTTGCCGCGTCGCTGGCCCGGCGCAGCAGCGGGCCCAGAGGCAGCGGCAGGAAGGCCAGCCGGTGAAACGCCAGCTCCGCTGCGCCGCCGCGCAGGACATCCCGCATGAGGCTGGCGGCGGCGGAATGATCGCCTGCCAGGTCGTGCAGGTAGGCGGTAAGCGCCTGTACGTCCCGCGCAGCAAGGCACGAGTGCGTGCGCTCTGTATGTTGGCGGAGCGTCGCCAGAATGGCCGACGCCTCCGCGACGTGCTCCGGTTGACCGAGTGCGAGCAGGACCAGCACCCGGGTCAGGATCGGGTTCTCGAGATACAGCGCCTCGAATCGCTCAGGCTGCGCCTGGGTGGTGGCCAGCCAGGACGTGGCCGCCGCGAGTTCGCCCCGGAACAGGGCGAGGCGGGCTGCCAGGGAATCGCACACCGGGAGATGTTCCGGTGCGCCAATGGCGACGACGATTTCCCGGAGCCGGCTGAGCGCGCGGTCTGCTTCTTCGTGCTGCCCCGCGATCTGGTAGGCGGTGATCTGGCGGGTGAAGGCTTCTCGCACACAGGAGAAGTGCAGGTTGTCGGCGTTCGCGATCACAGCGGCGTACCCCGCCGTGGCGGCCACGGAGTCGCCGCGCTCGTGGGCCACCACCGCCAGCAGGAGTTCGGCCCACCCGGCGCTCAAGGGGAGTGCGTAAGCGACCGACAGCGCGCGCATGTCAGCGGCCGCCTGGGCGCAGGCAGCCAGACGGCCGGCGTGCCAGAGCACCAGGACCCGCCCGAAGAACCCCCGGATGAAGGCGGCATCGACGTGGGACGACTCCGCGACGGTGTACGCCTCCAGGTACCGCAAGGCGCCGTCGGTGTCGCCCTCTTCGCTGAGGCCGAGGCCCACCATCATGTGCGCGAAGCCGTAGCGATAGCGATTGGCGGGGTCCATGTGGGGCAGCACCCGTTCCCGGACATCGGCAACCGTGCGCCCTGCGCGGACGACGGCGACGGACGCCCCAAAGGATAGGATATCCACCTGGGCCTGATGTTCTGTGCTGAGGAGGCCCTGGCGGTGGAGCACGTCGAGGTCAGCCAGGTGCGCGACCAGGCGGCCGCCGCGCCCACTGAGGAAGGCGACCCACGCGGAGGCGAGCGACAGCGCCGGGTCGGTTCTCACCGCATCCTCGGGAATGAGCGCGAACCAGGAAGCAATGGCTTGCCAATCTTCGTGGCCAAAGGCTGCGCCGATGCGCGCCGTGATCAACGCGGTGGCGGCGGTCAGGTCGCCTGCGTGCACCAGGTGCCAGACGGCCTCTCGAGTCTGGCCGGCCTGGGCAAACCAGCCGGCGGCGGCATGATGCAAGGTCTCAAGCGTGGCGGCGTGCTCGCTGGTGAGTTGACGCAGGAACGTATCGCGGAAGAGGGGATGGTAGGCGTACCACGTGTCATCAAGGCCCGGTATCTCCCGAAAGAGGTCCAGGCTGCGCAGGGCTTCCAGATCCCCTTGCGTAAACGGCGTGGCAAAGCTGGCGGCCAGCGCCGCCAGGAGTCCAGCGTTGAAGCGCTCAGGCAGCGCTGCCAGCAGGAGCAGGTTGCGCTGGGCAAGCGCCAGTTGCGATAGCACCTCTTCGCCCAGGTAGTCCAGAAGCAGGGCAGCGCCGGGTCCGGCGGAGAGTGCGGCAGAGGCGTCTGGCGCGCCGCCAGCATCCAGGCTGATCGCCAACAGCCGGATGGCGGCCGGCCAGCCGCCGACTGCCGCGTGGATGCGGCTGGCGAGTTCCGGTGTGGCCTGCAGGCCAGCAAGCGCATACAACAGGCTGGCGGTGTCGGCGGGCGAGAAGCGGAAGTCGCTCGCGTTTAGCTCCTCGACGTGGCCCTGGGTGCGCAGTCGGGCCAGCGCGAAGGCCGGCTGGCGGCGGGACGCGATGACGGTGTGCAGGCGGGCCGGGCTGGCCAGGATGAAGCCGGTCATGAACGCCACCACGGCGGATGAATCCGCCGTGTGGAAGTCATCGAGCACCAGGACGAGGTCGCCGGGGAGATCAAAAAGGGCGTCGGCGAAACGCTCCCCCAGGTCGCCGGGATCAAGGCGGTCGGGCGCCTCCAGGTGCCGGTAGAGCAAGCTGGCCAGGCCCGGCTGCGTCTGGTCGAGTGCGGCGGCCAGATGAGCGGCGAAGCGCGTCAACTCGGCTTCGCGCGGGGTCAGCGAGAGCCAGGCGGTCGGGCAGCCGGCCTGGGCCGTCCACTCGACCAGCGTCCGGGTCTTGCCGTGCCCGGCAGGCGCAACCACGATGGTGAGCGGGACGGTAAGTGACCGGCGCAGGCGATCCTGGAGTGCGGCGCGATGAATGGCGACCCCGGCAATGCGGGGCGGAGACAGCCGGGTCCGCGAAATGGCGACCGGCGCTGATGACGGGTGCAGGGCGATCACTGGCTGCGTTGATCCGCACGTACCGAATGATGAGCGTGACGCCACGCTGGACACTTGCGCGGGAATCGTACTGGCTGCTGGCGCGACCGCGCCGTGTCCCGGGGTGGGCGCGCCCGGGCTGGGCAGAGTGCGGGCCGGTCGTTCTGCGCCACGCCTGCGAGGCGCCGGCACACACGTGGCGCAGGAACGTCACAGGGGTGCTCGTGGGAGTGGCTCGGTCTGCATCTCCTGACATGGACTGGTTGCGGGCGCACGAGTTCTCGCGTGCGATCATGGCCTGGCTGCCGGGGATCATGGTTTAGCCGGGGAACGCCGATTGAGGCGGCACGAGCCTGCTCAACATCGCCATGAACCTGGCCAACCGCTACGGCTACGCGCCAATGCGTGTCTTTGCGACAGATGGCGATATCTACCGCGCTGTGTTGGGAAGCGGCCTTGACCCGTGTGATGTACGTCGGCAGCGGCTACACCAACCTTTGGTCGATCGTGACCTTCGCCCGGAGGGTGTTACCGCCTGGCCTGACGCGCGGTGACGTTCGTGACAACACCGTCGCTGCTCGTTGGCTCCTTCTCGAGCCCCTCGCTCCGTTCCGAGCCAGACATGGCCCCGCAGCTTGTCGCCCGCACGTCGCTGACGGCGATTCTGCCAGTATTGCTCCTGCTCTGAGGGCGTATGGTGACGCGAGCCAGCGCCGCACCGTAGCTGGCGCACCGGGTTGACGGCGCAGGCGCAGACGCCGCAATTGGCAGACAATACCGGACGCACTGGCATGCGCAGAGGCCAATGCAGATCACGCGCGGGAGGATCACGTGGCTGACAAACCGAACATCCTGGTTATCTGGGGCGATGACATCGGGATCACGAACCTGAGTTGCTACTCGCAGGGTCTGATGGGGTATCGCACCCCGAACATCGACCGCATCGCCAACGAAGGGATGCTGTTCACCGACTCCTATGGCGAGCAGAGCTGCACGGCGGGGCGCTCTGCGTTCATCACCGGCCAGAGCGTGTATCGTACCGGGCTCTCCAAGGTCGGTATTCCCGGCGCGACCGTGGGGTTGCAGGCCGAAACGCCGACGATCGCGGAACTGCTGAAGCCGCACGGGTACGCCACCGGGCAGTTTGGCAAGAACCACCTGGGCGACCGCAACGAGTACCTGCCCACGGTCCACGGCTTCGACGAGTTCTTCGGCAACCTCTACCACCTGAACGCCGAAGAAGACCCGGAAGCGCCGGACTGGCCGCCTTCCGACAAGTTCCCGAAGTTCAACGAGGCCTTCCGCCCGCGCGGCGTCATCCACTCCTGGGCGACCGACAAGGACGACGAGACGGTCGATGAGCGCTACGGCAAGGTCGGCAAGCAGAAGATCGAGGACACCGGGCCGCTGAACATCGCCCGCATGCCCACCGTGGACGAGGAGTTCCGCGACGCGGCGGTGGATTTCATCGAGCGGCAGGTGGCTTCAGATACCCCCTTCTTTGTCTGGTTCAACGCCACCCACATGCACCTGCGCACCCACCCCAAGCCGGAGAGCATCGGGCAGGCCGGGCCGGGTCAATCCCCGTATCACGACACCATGATTGACCACGACCAGGTGGTAGGCTCGCTGCTCGACAAGCTGGATGACCTGGGTATCGCGGACAACACCATCGTCATCTACTCCACCGACAACGGCCCGCACATGAACACCTGGCCGGACGGCGCGATGACGCCCTTCCGCAGTGAGAAGAACACGAACTGGGAGGGCGCGTTCCGGGTGCCGGAGATGATCCGCTGGCCCGGCAAGATTCCGGCCGGAGTCGTCTCCAACGAGATCATCCAGCACCATGACTGGCTGCCAACCTTCCTGGCGGTGGCCGGAGATGACAACATCGTGGAAGAACTCAAGGCCGGGCTGGATGTTGGTGACAAGCACTTCAAGTCGCATATCGACGGCTTCAACCTGCTGCCGTACCTGACTGGTGAGGAGGACGAGAGCCCGCGCAAGGGGTTCTTCTACTTCAACGATGATGGCGATCTCGTGGCCGTGCGCTTCTTTAACTGGAAGGTCGTCTTCATGGAGCAGCGCTGCGAGGGCACGCTCCAGATCTGGGCAGAACCGTTTACGGTGCTGCGCCTGCCCAAGATCTTCAATTTGCGCACGGATCCTTTCGAGCGGGCAGACCGGACCTCGAACACGTACTACGACTGGTTCCTGTATCACGACTACATGGTTGGGGCCGCCCAGGCGCTGGCCTCACAGTTCCTGCAGACCTTCGAGGAGTTTCCGCCGGCACAGCGGGCAGCCACCTTCTCCATCGACCAGGCAGTCGAGAAGCTGAACCAGCAGTTGGCGAGCAAGTTCGACTAGATGCTCCTGCGGGCGCCGGGTACGCCTGGCGCCCGTCGCACGTGACGGCAGGCGGTCTGCCTGTGCGCCGTGATCGCTTCTACCACCCGGCGCGGCACCTGGGCTGGTCCCTGCTGCTCAGATTGCGGGTGATGTGAGCCTGCGGCAACCGGACGACCGCGCAGAATGGAGACCCATGCGGGCGCACGACGGCACGCTGAACAGCGGCCAGCCAGGGTTACGCTCAGCCGGCGCGCGGTCGTCGGCGGGGCCGGCCCGCTGCGCTTGGCGCACGTCGCGAAACGAAGGCACACGGCAGCGCCGGGCGGGAACGGCGGGAGGAAACGCGGATGCAGAACGATCCATTGCCATCACTGGAACGACGGCGCGAGCAAGCAGGCCATCCCCGACTTTGTGGCGGCAGTCACCACGGAAGGCAGCGACCAGTTCGTGCCGGTAGACGACCGTATCGCCACGTTCGACAACGACGGCACCCTCTGGACCGAGCAGCCGAACTATGCCCAGGTCTTCTTCATCCTGCACCAGGTCAAGACGCTGGCAAAGGATCACCCGGAGTGGCAGACCGAGCAGCCCTACGCCGCCATCCTCACCGAGGACCAGGCCGCGATGGCGACGTTCTCGGAAGCCGACACGGGCAAGCTTGTTGCCGCCACCCACGCCGGCATGACTACCACCGCGTTCGATGCGCAGGCGCGGGCCCGGCCGAGACCGCCATCAACCCGCTGACGCAGCACCGCTTCATCGAGTCGGTCTACCAGCCGCAACTCGAACTGCTGGACTACCTGCGCGCCAACGGCTTCCGCGTCTACATCGTCTCGGGCGGCGGCATCGACCTGATGCGCACCTTCAGCCAGGCGGTCTACGGCGTGGCAAGCGAACCGGTCGGCAGTAGCGGCAAGGTCAAGTTCTCGCTGGAGAACGGCGTGCCGACCCGACCATGCTGCCGGAGCTGGACAGCATCGACGACAAGGACGGCAAGCCGGTCAACATCCACCTGCACATCGGGCAGAAGCCGATCGGCGTTCGGCAACTCCGACGGCGACCAGGCGATGCTCGAATACGTGACGGGCGGCGATGGCCCCAGCCTCGGCCTCATCGTGCACCACGACGACGCCGCGCGCGAGGTGGCCTACGACCGCGACAGCAAGATCGGCAAGCTGAACACCGCTCGACGCGGCCCCGGAATGGGGCTGGATCGTGGTCAGCATGAAGGACGATTGGGGGAAGGTATTTCCGTTCGTGTCGTGAAACGGGCGGCGGTATTACCGTCTGGAGGGTGATGGGCCGGAAGCGCTGGCGCGGGGCGGGCAGAAGCGGCCAGCGGGTTACTGGTACTTCGGTGAACCTGCCCCGCCGCTGCATTGTGCCGATTGGTGTTCTGGAACAGCTGCCCGTGTGACACAAGAGTTCCGGTCCGAGCGGCAACTGCGAGGTTGCGGCGCCCGTGCCCATTGGTCCTGGATTCTCGCAACTTCTGGCGCGGAAATGGCCCAGAATGGGACCATGCCAGAGGAATCGAAAACTGGCATGATAGGCTGAGATAGACCTCGCACAGGGGTTTTTTGGGCATCAGACACGCGGACGGGGAGCGCAGGATGGATGCGAACCGCTTTGCGGCGCTCAGCCGGCAGGTTGGCGCAGCGCCAAGCCGGCGCGCGGCTTTGGGAGTGCTGGCGGCGGGGCTGACGGGCGCCCTGGTGTTGGGGCCGGGCGCGGAAGAGGCTGAGGCCGGTATTCCAATTGTCAACTGCAAGATTCCGGGCAAGAAGTGCAAGGGCAAGAAGGGCGGCAACCAGAAGTGCTGCACCGGGCGCTGCCGCAAGAATCGCTGTGCGTGCGCGCGCAAGGGGCACGCGTGCTGGGATCCGCTGGAAGGCGCACTCTGCTGCTCGGGCAAGTGCCAGAACGGCCGCTGCCAGTAGCGCGGGAGGGGAACCACAATGGGTTTGATTGATCGACAGGATCTGTTCGACACCCTGACGGTCAGGCTGGCGGAGCCGCAGTCACGCGCCGGCGTCGTGAAGCTGATGGCGAAGGCCGCCCTGGCCATGGTGGTCTTCCAGGCGTGGCCGCGGCGAGGCTACGCGCAGGACGTGACGGACGAGAGCCAACTCGTGAAGGGGTGCAAACTCCCCGGACAGAAGTGCAACAACGGCAAGCAGGACTGCTGCGCCAAAAAGTGCAAGAAGGGCTCTGGCCGCTGCGGCTGCATCAATAAAGGCAAGGAGCCGTTGGTCAAGACCCCCCTGGGCCCGGTGCCGGTGAAGGCGCTGTGCTGCTCCAACAAACTGAACAAGCGCACGGGCGAGTGCAAGTAGCCGGGGGAGGACGAGAGCGATGGATGCGCAAGGCTTTGAGCGCCTGAGCAAGCAGGTTGCCCAGGCGCCCAACCGGCGGCGAATGTTCGGAGCGCTGGGTGCGGGGCTCGGGGCAGCGGTGCTGGGCCGCCAGATGGTTGACGCAGAATCAGTCGAAGGCGAACTGTTCGGGTTTTGCCAGGTTCCCGGCGACACATGCCGGAAGAAGAAGGATTGCTGCTCGCACAAGTGCAATGATGGCGTGTGTGGTTGCCTCAAACGCGGCAAGTACGCCTTTACTGGTCTGATCTGCTGCTCTGGCAAGCGCAAGAAAGGCAAGTGCAAGTAAGAGCGTAACGCGATTGGCCCGTGAGTGCTGCGAAGCGTGACGCATTCGCCCGTCGTGACGACAGGAGCCGACTATGCAACTGACAACCTCCTCGCGCATCGCAAGGCAACTCGGCCTGGCCGCCTTGCTCGGCCTGGGTATGGTGCTGGGCGCCGCCAGCACCAGCCAGGCGCAGGAACTGCCCACCGGCGCCGCGCGCGTGGTGAAGAAAGTCCAGATCATGGCGTTGACTGGCAAGAGCGAGCTTGACTACACCGTCGGGCGGATCCTGGAAAACAACGCCAGCATGATTCCGCATCCGTAGGGGCAGCAGCGCAGAGTCGCGGGAGTTCACCGGGGAGGGTCCTTCGGTGTCAGAGGATGTTGCGTCACGGACGGGCGAGCCGCCCATTGCCGACGTGTTCTCGTGGATCCGGACCGACCTTTCCAACCTGCGGACGCTGATGTCCTGGGCCCGCACCGCAGTCTCGCTGATCGGCTTCGGCTTTACCATTTTCAACTTCTTCTCCGGGTTTCTGGACAGTACTGGCGAACCGAGGTTGCGTGAGTTCTCACGCAACCTCGGGCTTGCCCTGGTCGTTACAGGCGCCTGCGCGGTCCTGGTCGGGGTCTACAACTACTGGCTTATCAATCAGTACCTGGAGAGTTCGCCAGTTGCGGCGACCGTGCATCGTGGGCTGAAGCTGCGCTGGATCTACTCGTATGTTATCTCAGCGGTACTGGCCATCATTGGGGTCGTGACGTTTCTCTTCATGGTGCGGGTTCTCTAGACGGCTCCGGCGTACCTCGCCGGTGTCAACCTGCCACCAGACCTGAATACGCGGAGGGTGCTGCACGCGGCGGTGATTGCTGCGCTCGAGCCACCCGACCTGGCACCAGCCGTCCGGCGTGAGGGTGGCCAACGCCGCCTCCGCGCGGAACGGCCACGCGGCATAGCCCCAGCCACTCGGTGGGCGCAGCTCCCGGCGCTGTTCCAGGAGGATCGCGGCGATCAGGGCATCGGTGAGGATCGGCGTGAGGGACATCGGGGCCTCCGGCAGGTGCGCCTGGCCCCTACCGGTTGGCGCTGGTGCGCTCCGGGGCGGGGACATTGTACGTCGCCGGAAACGGTGTTCGTCACACTGGTCTGGCCGCATCCGTCCTGAATACACGCGGGGAATGCCGCCAGACTGGCGTGCGGAGCCCCGTCCGAACACCGGTGAAGGAGCAAGCACGCGATGGCAGCAGAGAAGACCAGCAGCCGCGCAACCGACGACGAGACCTTGACGGGCTTCACTGAGGCCGAGCGCGCCGCCATGAAAGAGCGCAGCAAGGAGGTGAAGGCTGCGAAGCGCGGGAAGAAAACCGACCCGGAAGCTGAGGTGGTCGCCAGGATCGCCGAGATGTCTGAAGCCCGACCGTGGCCTGGCCGAGCGAGTCCACGCACTTGTCAAAGAGCATGCGCCCGCGCTGACACCGCGCACCTGGTATGGCATGCCCGCCTACGCCAAAGATGGCAAGGTGCTGTGTTTCTTCCAGGCAGCCGAGAAGTTCGGGGCGCGCTACGCGACGCCGGGTTTCAACGACGTCGCGACTCTCGATGACGGCACGATGTGGCCGACCGCCTTCGCATTGGCCGCGCTCACGCCCGAAAACAAGGCCAGAATTGGGACCTGCTGCGGAAGGCCGTGGGCTGACATGCCCCGGTTGCGTCTCGCCGGGTTGGGGCACGCTGGCGACGCCTACAGCGGTGTGCAAAGAAGTTGGGCCGCCGGGAATCCCCTCGTGTCTCGAGCTCGTCGAGAGACCTCGTTCACCGGCGCTCGCGACGAGGTCTCTCGACTGCGCTCGAGACACGGGCTTGTTGCCGCAGGTCAGGTCTTTTGCAATACGCTGTAGCCGGCTGAGACCGGGCGCAGTGTCTGACGCTTCCAGATCAGCCCACAGAGCACAAGGACCCAGAGCGGGAAGATGAGCGTGAGCCAGACGTTCAGCGAGGCCGAGGCAAACAGCACCAACGCGACGGCGACGCTGAGCCACTGAAACCAGCCGGGCAGCAGGTCGCTGCCGCTACCCAGCCTGGCGGTGCTCATGACGAACAGCGCCGCCATGCGCATGCCGAACACCACCAGCAGCGTGCGCCCAAACAGCGGGAACTGCCGGGCGAGGTCCGGGATAAGCGTGTACTGCTCATACGAAAAGGACGCGACAGTTGCCGCTGCCGCCGCCGCAAGCGCCAGCGTGACAAAGCTGACGCCGCCCAACATCTGAACCGTGCTCATGAGGCGGTCGATAGGGCGGCCACTGAGTTCGACCCAGGCGTGCAGGGAGGAGACAAACCAGAGAAAGGCAATCGCTGCCAGCGGCAGGAGATACAGGCCGCCGATGCGAACGAGCTGATAGTTGCCGGCCTGATAAAACGCCACGATTTCTGCATCTGAAGATTGCGGCCGTGGGCCTTCTGACAGCGTGACCGCAGAGACGACAAAGAGTACCGCGAAAACCAGGCCCACCACGCTGGTGAGCCGCGCGGCATGGCGAAACGCCTTTGAGCGCTGGCATCGGGCGAGAGCGGGCGGGAGGGCTGCGTGGAAGATGGCACTGGCGGCACTCCCGGTCAGGCGGACTCGACGGTTGCTGGGTGGAGTTTACAGCGTATTGCAAAAGACCTGACCTGCCAGGCAACAATCCCGTGTCTCGAGCTCGTCGAGAGACCTCGTTCACCGGCACGCGCGACGAGGTCTCTCGACTGCGCTCGAGACACGAGGATTCCCGGCGGCCCAACTTCTTTGCACACCGCTGTATCGCGCTGGCGCGATCCTCACACGCCGCAGCGTGGTGCGTACGGCTGGCGCGGGCCTGTGCCCGGATAACCCCGCCGCAGCGCACCGGCCCGCGTTGCCCGTGGCAGGCTGCGGCGGCGTCATGATCTCCTCAAAGGCCGCTACGCGCCGAGGATACGGGCCTTGGCCTGCTCGAACTCGTCATCGTTGAGAACGCCGGCGCTGCGCAACTCGCCCAGTTGCTGCAGCCGGGCAATGATGTCGTCACCGGCGGGGGCGGCGGGCGCCGCGGCAACGGCCGGCGCCGCAACGGCTGCCGGTTGCGGCGCGGCCGCTGCCGCCGCCTGCTGCTCCAGGGCAGCGAGCCGCGCCTGGGTGGCGGCGGCTTCCTCCGCTGCGGCCTGGGCAGCCGCCGCTTGTTGATGCGCGGCCTGTTGCCGCGCCGCGCCCCTGGCATTCACGGCATTCATGGTGACACTGGCGGTGCCGGCAATGACGGCCGTCTGCGCCATGGTGCTGAGGACTCCGGGTCCGCCGCGTCGTCGTCGCATGTCTGATCGTCCTTTCTCTCGACTCGTCGTGATGGTCGACCAATCCGCCGCTAGCTGGTTGCGGCGATGACTTCTTCAATCACACTGTTGGGAATACGCTCGTTGAGCAGAACCTCGCCGTTGGAGGCGCGCACGGCCTGGGCGAAGCGGGTGGCCCAGGTGTTCTCGAAGAGCATGATGCCGGCGGAGGATCTGTTCTCCAGCGAAGCGGCCAGTTCGTAGGCGTCTTCTTCGTTCAGCAGTTCGGTGACATCCGTCAGCAGCGGCGCGTACTGGTCGGCGAGGTCCGGCGAAAGATCGCCGAGTTCAAAAACGGTGATGCTGCCTTCAGCATCCTTACGAATGAACAGGAGATCCACAATGTGGACCAGGCCATCGTTGACCAGTTCCGTCAACGCGGGCGCCAGATCCCCGCTGATCTGATCGCCGGGGAAGCGGATCATGAGCATTTCTATCGGGCCAAATGACACGATGCTTGTCTCCTTCTCGCCTCCTGGCGAGTCCACGAACCGGGAAACGCACATCAGGGACAGGAACCTGGCCGTGCCTGCACTCAGAATGGCCACCAGACCGGAACCAGCCCGACTGCGACCAGCAGGTAGACCAGCATGACTGGCAGGCCCAGCTTCCAGTAGTCCCCGAAACGATAGCCGCCCGGCTCCATCACCATCAGGTTACCCGGCGTGGCGATGGGCGTCAGCAGCGCCGCCGCCGAAGCGACGTTGATGCACATCAGGATGGCCAGCGGTGAAAGGTTCATGTCGGCAGCCACGGTGAGCCCGATGGGAATCAGGATCAGGGCGGTGGCGGTGTTGCTGATGAGTTGCCCGAGGATGGCGGTGATGAGGAAGAGGCCCAGCAGCAGGACGTACGGTCCATACCCGCCGACGGCATTGATGATGCCGCTGGCGAGCAACTCCGCCGCGCCAGTGCGGGTGATGGCGGTCGAGAGCGGGATCATGGCGGCGACGAGGATAAGCGTCGTCCAGTTCAGGGAGCGCTGCGCCTGCGGCGAGGTAACGACCCCGGTCAGCACCATGGCGATGGCCGCGATGAGGCAGGCAATGGCGGCGGGCACGAGGTTGAAGGTGAGCAGCAGCACCATCCCGGCCAGCACCAGGATAGCCGGGATCACCCGTGGCCCAAGGGGCGCGGCCTGGCGGCGGATGGCATCGGGGGAATCGACCAGGAGCACATTGGGATCGCGCGTGTGCTGGTCCAGGGCTTCCCAGCGTCCTTGCAGAAGCATGGCGTCGCCGGCTTGCAGGGTGATGTTCTGGACGCCCAGTTCTTCCCCATGGCGCTGGACGCCGAGGATCACCAGTTGGCCGCTATCGGTGACCTGCCCCGGAAACACAACCTCCCCGACGTAGTTGGAGCGTGGGGTCACAATCACCTCGGCCACGCCATAGTCGTGGCTGAGCAGGCCAAGCGTGGCGGACGGAAGCTCCTGATCCGCGGCGATAGTCAGGTGATTCTCCCCGGCGAATCGGGTGATGTCGGGTTGCGGTCCGCGCAGCACGAGAACGGCGCCGGAGGTTATCGCATCGTCTTGCAGGGGAACGCCCCGGGCATCCAGGACACCGACGATGTGCAGGGTGGGGAAGTCATCGCCTTCGTTGGCGCGGCTGGCCAGCAGACCGTTGAAACGCGAAGCCGGGGTGACGGTGAGACGCGCCAGCGATTCATCGGCGATGTACTGCTGCAGGAGGTCCTGTGGCAGACGGCTGAGGTCGCGGGTGAAGGTACGGGCGGGGCGGCTTGGCAGGAGGCGCTCCCCGAAGAGGACGACGACGAGGATGGCGCCGATGAGGAGCGGGATGCCCACGAGCGCGAACTCGAAGAACCCCAGGCTGCGCTGGCCGCTGCTGAGGCCGGCTTCCAGCACCAGGACGTTGACAGGGGAGCCGGTGAGCACCAGCAGCGACCCGGCGTGAGCGGAGAAGGCGAGCGGCATCAGCAGTTGCGCCGGGGACATGCCCAGGCGCACGGCCAGCACCACGCACATGGGAAAGAGCGCGGCCACCGAGCCATTCGGCGTAATAAGCGCCGACAGGACCGCACCGATGAGCATGGTGAACACGATGAGGCGCACCCGGCTGCCGCCGGCGTGCTGCACCAGTAATTGCCCGGCCCAGGTGGTGAGCCCGGCGGCGTCCAACCCTTCCGCCACGACGAACAGCGCGGCGATGAGGATGATCGTGGGCGAGCCGAACCCCTCGAAGATCTCCTGCATGGTGAGCACGCCGGTGGCCCACAACGACAGGGCCACCAGCAGGGCGACCGTGGCCACCGGCAGGCGGTTCCACACGAAGAGCACGATGGCGCCGAGCAGGATGCTGAGGGTGATCGTGATGTCATTCATGAGGGGGCATCGCTCCGCTCAGGGAAGACGCGCTGCGGTGCTTGGGGAAGACGCTTCGCCTGGGGAATAAGGGAGTAAGGAGGCTGAGAGCGATAAGCCGTTCGCAACTCCGTTCTCCTCATTCCCTTACTCCCGTATTCCCTTAGGCCCGCAGGACGTCTCCCTCTCGATTACGGCATGGCGACCGGGTAGCCAGGGCCAACCGGGATGCCCAACGCCCACCAGATAACAAAGAAGATGGTCCAGGTCACCAGGACGATGAACGTGTAGGGGATCATCAGCGAGATGATGGTGCCGACACCGACGCTCTTGTCATAGCGCTGCGCAACGATGACGATGAAGGGCAAATACACCATCAACGGGGTAATGACGTTCATCGGCGAATCGCCCAGCCGGTAGGCGGCCAACACCGTCTGTGGGGCAATACCCAGGCGCATGAAAAGCGGGACGAAGATGGGTGCGAAGATCGCCCACTTGGGCAACGACCCGGGGATGATGATATCCAGCACGCAGATAGCCAGGATCATGCCGATGAGGAGCACAATGGGCGGCACGCTGGCCGACTCCAGCGCCTGCGCCATCGCGCCAGCGATGATGTTCGGCAGGTTGCTCCAGTTGAAGAGCCCGATGAACTGGCTGATGAGCAACAGGATGAAGACGAGACCGGCCAGGCTGGCGAAGGTCTTGGTGATGCCGGCGATGACATCGTTGCTGCTCTTGATGGTCCCGGCGCCCCGGCCGTACCCGATACCCGCCACCAGGAAGAGCATGGAAATGATGAAGATAAGACTGTCCATGAACGGTGTCTGGCCGATGACCAGCCCGGTCTCCGGGTGGCGCAGCGGCGCACCCGGTGGCAGCGTGAGGAGCAGAACCACCACGATGCCGATGATGAACCCGCGCAAGGCGTAGGCGAGGCCGCGTGCTTCCGCAGCTTCATCGACGATGGGACCGTCGTCCGGGGTCTCGATGTCGGGGCCACCCTGGCCCGGCGCCTTGCCGAGCGCGGCGGCGGGATCGTACTTCCCGAGGCGGGGCTCGATGAGCCGGACGGTGATGAAGGTCATGACGGCTGCCATCAGGATGGTGGAAACCGCCGAGAAAAAGTAGTTGGCGGTGATGGTGAGGGATTGGCCCGGCGCCACGATGGCGATGGCCTCGTTGGTCATCTCGGTGAGCAGGGCATCCAGCGGGGCGAGCAGGATGTTGACCGAGAAAGCGGCGCTGACGCCCGCGTAGGCCGCTGCCACGCCCGCGATGGGGTTCTTCCCAACGCTGAGGAAGGCTGCCGCCCCCAATGGAATGAGAATCAGGTAACCAGCATCGGTGGCGACACTGCTGAGACCGCCGATGAGGATGATGATGAAGGTGAGCAGGCTGCCCGGCGCGACCGCAACGAGTTTACGGATGAGCGCGCCCATCATGCCCGCTTCCTCGGCCACGCCAACACCGATCATGGCCACAAAGATGACCGCGACCACGCTGAAGCCGGCAAAGTTGTTGACGAACGAGGTGAAGATGAAGCGGATGCCCTCAACGGACAGGAGGGGCCGGATGGTGGTGGTGACTTCCTGCACCACGTAGCCGGGCTCGTAACTTTCCGGATACACCTGAACTGGCGCATCGGTACCGCCCCAGTCAGTGACCGTAACCTGCTCCGGTTCGGCCGGCGCCAGCATCTGTTCAGTGATGCCGACGCCAAAGATACCGAGCACGGTGGAGAGCAGGATGACGAAGGCGATCAGGTAGACGAAGATCATGGCGGGATGGGGAACCTTGTTCCCAATCTCCTCGATCTTGCCCAGGATGCCCTTGTTCCGACTCTCGGCCTGAGCGGCGCTGGCTTCGCTCATGGTGATGTCCCTTCCACATCATACGGATTCACAGCGTGCGGCCCGCAGGCCGCCACCCCTGGGCGCGTGAGCGCGTCTCCCCCTCCTTGCCCCACAGTTGGGCCAGTTCGATGCACACCGCCGTAGCCCGCGACATGTCCTGCAAACTCACCCACTCCAGCGGGCCGTGGAAGTTCTGCATGCCAGTGAAGAGGTTGGGGGTGGGCACGCCCAGTTCAGTGAGACGCGAGCCGTCGGTGCCGCCGCGCGTGGGAGGAGAAACCGGCTCAATACCGAGTGCGCGGCAGGCTTCCCGCGCCAGGTCGACTGGGCGCATGTCATTCTCCAGCCAGTAGCGCATATTGCGGTATTGGGCCACGATCTCGCAGGTGATGCGGGAGCGCGGCTCGGTCGCTTGCACCGTTGCGCAGACCTGTTGCAGCAGGGCGCCCTGGGCTGCCAGCGCGTCCCGCTCGAAATCGCGCAGGATGAACTCCAGCGTGACCTGCGCCGCGCCGCCACTCATGTTGTAAATGTGGATGAAGCCTTCGCGCCCGCTGGTGGTCTCTGGCGTCAGCGTGACGTGGGGTAGCGTCACGATGATCTTGGCGGCCAGGTGCAGGGCGTTGACCATCGTGTCCTTCGCCTGGCCGGGGTGGGTGGACACCCCTTCGACGACCACGGTGCCCTTGTCCGCCGAGAAGGTCTCGTAGACCACCTCACCCAGCACTGCGCCATCCAGCGTGTAGGCGACATCGGCGGCGAGGTCGCCCGGCAGGCTGGCGTGAACGCCGCGCCCAATCTCTTCGTCCGGGGTGAAGCAGAGGCGCAGCGGGCCGTGCGGCAGCTCCGGGTGGGCCAGGAAATGCTCGGCCATCGCCATGATGATGGCGATACCGGCCTTGTCGTCTGCGCCGAGCAGGGTGTCGCCGCTGCTGGTGATGATGTCCTCGCCCACCTTGGTGGCCAGGTAGGGAAATTGCAGCGGGGAGAGAACGGCCTCCTGCCCCTTCGGCAGCACAATATCACTGCCATCGTAGGCGCGGTGCACCAACGGCTCAACGTCGCTGGCCTTGTAAGCGGGCGACGTATCGACATGCGCCAGGAACGCCACCGTCGGCGCGCTCTCGTGGCCGGGCGTGGCCGGGATGGTCGCCAGCACAGCGGCGTAGCCGGTCAGCGCGACATCCTGCAGGCCGAGGGCGCGCAACTCCTCGACCAGCAGGTTGAGCAGGTCGTACTGCTTCTCGGTGCTGGGCGTGCTGGGCGACTGCTCGTCTGCCTGGGTATCGATGCGGCAGTAGCGGATAAAGCGGTCCTCGATCTCGCGGTTAAATGATGCGGTCATGTGTATTCCTTTCCTCCGCTACCAGGGTCGGGCTGTGCGGTAATCCAGGCGCGTCGCCGTAACTCGTGTCTGACACCCACTCCGTGTCTCAATCGCACGCTGTCCGTGTCTCGAGCGAAGTCGAGAGACCTCGTCGCGCTCCCAACCCGTGTTGTCTCGAACGCACCCACCCCGTGTCTCGAGCGAAGTCGAGAGACCTCGTTCGTAACGCTGGTTGCTGCCCGCTGACGTACCTGAGAGTTGGCCGCTGTGATAGCGAAAAACCGAGGTCTCTCGACTTCGCTCGAGACACGGAGATGTGCGCTGTATCGGAGTAGGTACGCTGCGAAAGGCAGGAGAGCTCAATGCCCTGGCGCTGGTAACCCGAACCATTCGGCTCCTAAATCTTCCCACTCGGGATTGCTCTGCGCGATGAGCGCGACCTTCTTGGCACGCGACCACTTCTTGAGTTGCTGCTATCGTCCCATGGCGTCTCGTACTGTCGGATGCTGCTCCGCGTAGATAAGCCTCGTGATCCTGTACTGCGCGGTGAAGCCTGGGACTTGTCCCTGCTGATGCTCCCACAGGCGCCGTGGCAAATTGCTGGTGCATCCGATGTAGAGCGTGCCCGAGCGATTGGTCAGGATATACACCCAGCACGTGAGATCGGGGACGTGGGACATACGCAGCCTCCCGATTGAGACGGCGGACGAGGAAAACTCTCGTGTCTCGACTTCGCGCGAGACACGAGAGGTGGCGAGACGAGTGGGCCTTACGAGAGCCAGGAGTCTCGGCATCTCTCGGCAGGCCCGATGAACGAGAAGGCGTTACGACGAGGTCTCTCGACTTCGATCGAGACACGGGGGATGGTGCGGCGTCAAAGGGGTGGCGGAGTTGCATCACGACGCCCCCTCTGCGGCAGGCGTTTCCGCCGGCTGGGATGCAAACAGGTTAAGCCCCAGCCGCTCCGAGAGAAAGCGGGCGGCGCGCTGGCCCTTGATGCTGTTGCCGGCGTGGTCCAGCGGCGGCGCGAACGCGCCGAAGCCGCCCTTGCCCGGCGCCACGGTGACGATGCCGCCGCCGATGCCGCTCTTGCCGGGCAGGCCGATGTCGTAGAGCCAGTCGCCGGACGTTTCGTACAGCCCGGCAGTGGCCATCACCGCCAGGGTGCGCCTGGCGCAGCCGGGGCCAACCACGCGCTCCCCGGTCACCGGGTTGACGCCACCGTTGGCGAGCGTAGCGCCCATGACGGCGAGGTCGCGGGCGGTGACGTCAAGTGCGCACTGGCGGGTGTACAGCTCAGTGGTTGCAGCGGCTGCCGTGCCCAGCCGCCCGTAGCTCTCCAGCAGTTGGGCGATAGCGCGGTTGCGCTGATTGGTGGCGCTGGCGGAGGCGTAGACCTCGTCGTTCACGGCCAGAGCCCGGCCCGCGAAACGCGACAGCCCGTCGTGAACAAAGTGCCACTGCGCCTCGGGGGTGTCGCCGGGGACCAGGCTGGTCGTCGCCAGCGCACCGGAGTTGACCATCGGGTTGGTGCGGTGGCCAGGGCCAAGCTCCACGCCGATGATGGAGTTGAAAGGCAAGCCAGTGGCATTCACCCCCAGCCGCTCTCGTGCCTCCTGCGAGCCGAGCGCGTTGCAGACCAGCGCGAACACGAACGGCTTGCTGACACTCATGATGGTAAAGGGATACCCGGCATCTCCGATGGTATCGACGCGGCCGGAGACGCTGGCCAGGCAGAGGCCAAACAGCTCGCGCGGGACAGCGGCCAGCGCCGGGTAGACCCGGGCGTTCTCACCCTCGTCGTTCGGGGCGAATCGCTGGTGCGCGATCTCCAGTTGCTGCCGGATGACCTCGCGATGCGGCAGGCCGCCGGTGGAGACGAACTGGCCGTCTCCACCGGACACTCCGGAATCAGGTGCGGGTGGGGCAACATCCATGGTTGTTCAGGCCGGAAGGTTGGCCAGTTCCTCCAGGTAGACGATGGCCGTCTCGATGCCGCGCTGGAAGTTCTCCACGGCGAAGTTCTCGTTCGTGCCATGCAGGCCATCGGTGTCCAGGCCATAGCCCATCATGACGATAGGGACCTGCATGAGGCGGATGATGTCAGCCACGATCGGGATGCTGCCGCCACCCCGCGTGAAGACCGGCCGGTGGCCCCACGCGGTCTCGTAGGCGCGAGCGGCAGCCTGCATTTCCGGGATAGTGAAGTCGATCAGCGCGGGCTCACCGCTGGTGAGCAGCTCCACGCGTACCGTGACGGTGGGCGGGGCAATGCTGGCGACGTAGTCGCGGATCTGCTCGTAGACCCGGTGGGGATCCTGGTTGCCAACCAGGCGACAACTGACCTTGGCCATGGCAGTGGCGGGGATGATGGTCTTGGGGCCGGGGCCGGTCCAGCCGCTGAGCAGACCGTTGATTTCCAGGGTGGGGCGGGCGGAAACGCGCTCGCGGATGGTGAACTCTGGCTCGCCCCAGGGCGCGGGAGAGCCGGTGGCGCTGAGCAACTGCGCCTCGCTCATGTCCGTCTTCGCGATCTCGGCGCGCTCCGCGTCTGTCAGCGGCACGACATCGTCGTAGAAGCCGGGTACGGCGATGCTGTGATCGGGGTTGTGCATCTGCGAGAGGATTTCCACCAGCGCCAGGGCGGGATTGTGGACGGCGCTGCCGAAGAAGCCGCTGTGCAGGTCATCGTTGGGACCGGTGACGTGGATTTCCAGATAGGTCATGCCGCGCAGGCTGTGCATGATGCTCGGTTCCTCGATGCTGGGCATGGAGGAATCGCTGATGACCACCACGTCGGCCTTGAGCAGGTCGAGGTGCTCGGCAATGAAGGGGCCCAGGTTGGGGGAGGCGACTTCCTCTTCACCTTCCAGCAGGAACTTGAGGTTGACGGGCGGACCATCCCCTGTTTGCAGGTAGCTCT
Organism: Thermomicrobiales bacterium; assembly: GCA_041390745.1. Taxonomy (GTDB): domain Bacteria; phylum Chloroflexota; class Chloroflexia; order Thermomicrobiales; family UBA6265; genus JACCXM01. The sequence continues at coordinate 79,714 of JAWKPJ010000016.1, forward strand.
CCAGCGCCTTGGCGTGAATGTAGAGCTGCCCCTTGTCATCGGTGGCGCCGCGGGCGTAGATCTTGCCGTCGATGATCACCGGCTCGAAGGGCGGCGTGTCCCAGCCATCCTCCACGGCGGCGGGCACGACATCGTAGTGACCGTAAACAAGCACGGTTGGCTTGTCCGGGCCCGCGCCGAGCCAATCGCCATACACCACCGGGTGCCCGGCGGTGGGCAGCACCGCGACGTTCTGCGCGCCAAGGGCGGTCAGGCTGGCCGCCAGCCAATCGGCGGCGGCACGGATATCGCCGGCGTGGGCCGGGTCGGCGCTCATGCTGGGAATACGCAGCAACTCGAAGAGTTCGCTCAGGAAGCGCTCGCCATGCTGGCGCGAGTAGGCGCGCGCCGCGTCGCTGGCCTGGGACATATGCGTGACTCCTTCCGCCTGCTGACGGTTGCCGGTCCTCCGGCGCTATGCTCCCGCGTTCCCAATGTGGGCGAACGCAACGTGGAGCGTGTTCTGGTTGTCTGGTGGCGCACTGGGGTCCACCGCATCCACATCCGCACGAACATGGCAGCATCACTCCACTGCCAGCGACAGTGAAGCGTGACCTGCCTTCGGCGTGGGCGGCGCCGATGACGACGCGCATGCGCGCGCCATGATCAGTGAATTGCGGTTCGCGAGGGAGCGTGTGTCAACGTAGCGACCGTTACCGGCACCATAGCAAGGCCAGCGGTGATTGTCCACTGCCGGGCATGGTGGAGACGCCGGTGCGCTTCGCTGGAGCGACGCAATGAAGGCGTGTCGAGCTGAGTAATGGCGAGGGGATCAGGAGGTCGTCGTGTGTATGGGACGGGATGAACGCAGTCTCGCACACCGGGCGCCGCAGCCATCGTGCAACGGGATGGCGTCATCGTCGAGATAGGCCGCGAGATCAGCTTCTTCGGCTGGTTGTGGGTCACCGCAGCCGCAGGCCGTGCAGGAGCATGCCGAGCCCGACCGCCGCGAGGACGAAGATTTTCACCCAGACGAGATTGCGCTGTACCCAGGCGCCGCCAGCCTCCAGGTTGGCGGTTGCGCCAGAGCCTCCGAAAAGATAGACGAGGAGTGGCGCCAGCACGCCGAGGGAGCTGGCCAGCAGAAAGATGCCCGCCGCCACCAGGACGCCCGAGAGGCTCAGGCTGGCGTTGCTGATGAGCGCCACAGCGGCGGCGAGCAGCACGACGTTGCGCAGGCTGGCCAGGGAAAGCGTCGCGCCAACGCCAAAGACGCGGCCGCTGCTGCCGTTCGCGATGAGACCCGCCCAGCGGGGCTCTTGGCTGAGATCAAGCTCACGCGCGCGGTTCTGCAGCGAGAGGAACGCGGCCGCCAGAAGGACGCCGCCCAGCAGGAGCCATCCCCAACCTGGCAGCCAGGCGCTGGCGCCCATGAGGCGGCGCAGGCCTTCCATGATGACCAGGGAGGGCAGGATGACCAGCAGGAGTAATCCGGTGACCCAACCCCCCAGGAACAGGAAACCGGTCCGGGAGCTCCGCGTGCCAGTGAGGACGAGGATGATGGCGATGACGGCGGCGGGGTTCAGCGCGATGCCAATCCCGAGCAGGAAGAGATCGATCAGCGGGGTGTTCACCTCCGCCCGCCCGATCGCTGGTTGCTGGTTTTGCGCGGTGTGTTCATGACGGCGCGAATCATCGCACCCGGTGGGGATCGGTGCACGGAAGGGCAACGGTGGCGAGTGCGGCGAAGCGCGGGCCACGTGCTGCGCCAGGGGGGCGGCGCCACGCTGCCACCGCCCACGCTCCGTCACGGTCACGTCGCCAGGGCTGCCTGTCCGCAGGGCGTCCGGCGGCCCTGGCGGGCACAGTCACCCCGCGCCAGGCTCACCCGCGATCCCGCCGCCACCCTTCGGCTTCGTAGCGATGTGGCCGCTGACCCTGGAACAAGAAACCTCTCTTGATGCCCTGACTGAAAATGCCGCCCCGGCGGGTCGACGCCCCCGGTCGGAAAACGCCTCGGCGCGCACAGGCCGACCACAACCTGCACTGCCGAATTGTGATGCTTCAGGCACTGGTTCCACGGGCTTGAAGCTGATGCTGCACGGTTCTTGCAACCCGCCCATGCAGTGAACCCCGGCAGCGAGACGACTCCCGGCGGCGCACCTTCTCCCCGACGGGCGCCGGGCGTGCGTTCTCAGGCGCACGCCCGACCATCAGCAGCCGGGCTGGGAGTACGTCCATAGAGGAGGGCGCCCCTCGCCGGCCCTCGGTCCCAGTGATACCCTCGGTTGCGTCCTGGAGGGCTGCCATGAGCGTCAGCATCGTGTACGAATCACTCGTCACCTGTCCGGCGTGCGGGATCAGGCGCCTGGAGCCGATGCCGGCGTTTTCCTGCCTGCTGGCCTATACCTGCCCGGCGTGCGGCGCAATTCTGCGCCCGGCGGAGGGAGACTGCTGCATCTTCTGCACCTACGGCTCAGTGCCCTGCCCGCCGATCCAGGCGCGGAGACGCGGCAGCGGGACGGGAGCGTGCGGGTTCTGACGCCACGCCGCCGCAGGTCGCGGACAGCCTGTTGGGCTGCACGTTGGCGGGTTAGCCGGTGGATTTCGGGCGTCGCCCTGCCAGGAACCACGCAGAAGGGACGTGGTTCCTGGCAGGGGGCGACGGCGACCCCAACCTCTGGCCAGCGGCTGAAACCGGCTTGCCCCGGCGGCAGCAAGGGAGCGGGCCGGCGCGGACACGCGCCTCGCCCATCAGTGTCCATGCCTCGGTCATGGTGCGGTCGGGACCAACCGGGTTCAGCGCCCTTGGCGTGTGTGTTCGCGGATCAACAGCCTGACGAGGACGCAGGTTGCTCGACAGGGCCCTGGCTGCGGGCGACCACCGGCGTGGTTGCTCGCGCCAGGGCCTGGTGACAGGTTGGTTGCGGGCGACGAGTCAATCTCCAGACGGCGCCGCCCGCGCCGCAGATTCCCGCGTTGCCAGTTGCTAGACGGCACGATCCTGCGCGGGGAGCGGCTCGGCCAGCAGGCTTTCATCGACGACGTCGACTTCCTCGTGACGGACAGTGCCGCGCACATGTTCGGTGTGCTTGACCGCATCCTTATGCACGACTACCTCTTCCGCCACCCGCGCCTGCTTGTGCAGTTCCACTTGCTCCGCTGTCAGCGGCACCTCGATCACGATTTCCTCGAATGCCCCGGTATCCGTGGCGTCCACCGCCCGGTCCACCACCCGGCGCTCGACCCGGACGCGTTCGTCGGTGACCGGAACATCCAGCACCCGGTCTTCAGCGATGACGTGCTTCTCGATGCGAACCGCCCCGGCCGCAGTCTCCCGCACGGTGGCGGTCAGTTCTTCTTCGCGGACCGGGATAACGATCTCATCTTCGCTGGTCGCCACGTAGCCTTCCGCCCTGCCGGCTGCTCCAGCTTGCCAACCGGGAGAGCCGCCCACGATTTCAGTCACCACGTCCGTGTCTGCCACGCTCGCGGCTGGAAGCGGGACGGTCTCCCAGCCACTGTGCAACGCAGTGTCCCTTGAGACATTGAGCGTCACGCGGCCGTCTCCCGTCCGGGTGATGGCCGAAAACGGGATGTAGTAATCCGTGGGGAAGAAGAAGCCCTTTTCCACCACGAGATAGGTGGGCTGGACACTGGCAACCGTGCCAACCTTGTCTCCATCGCTACCGTAGACATCGTCCCCAATATGAACCGCAGTCACCGTTCCGGACCGGTTCATGACTATCCTCCGTGGTTGCTGCCCTGACGGGTGTGCTCAGCGTTCGTGCGGTGGGCCGGCGACGCCGTTGCCGTCCCTTCTGACTGATCCTGTTGCATTCGCTGTGCCGCCGAACGCCCGCACGTAGCGCAAGCGTCAGAGCAGGCGTCCGCAGTGATGTCCCTGCATCCCGGCATCCGCCCGGCGTCAGGCAGTACTCCAGACGCCACCCCGTGGAGACCGGGCGAGGCGGGGCTGCCTGACGCCCGCGTTATCTGCAAACGTGTCCCTTGCGAAACCAGGTGCGAGGAGCGCCGGGAAGTGCTGACGAACGCGCAACCGCTGGCTGTCAGGCCAATGTCGGGGTGCTGCCGGCTGACCACCTATATCGGAGGGGAGAGGCAAAGTGGTGAAGGGCGCATTGGCGCCAGGAAACCGATGGGGGCGACGACGTGGCGGCGAGATCCGGTGCGTGGCCGCTTGCCGGAGCCGTGGACCGTCGCAAAAAGAATCGGCAGGGAAGCTGTCGCGATGTGCGAAAGATCCCTGCCGAGCGCTTGCGTTGCCGCAAGCAGCGCTACGGCTGCTTGTTAGCTGACGAAAGCGAGGTTGTAGCTGCCGCCGGAGGCGTCAGAAATGGCGGTGCCGCCACCAGCGGTGATGCCGACGCCCGTGGAGTTGGCGACGTCGCCGCCGTCAACCGCGACCGGGCCGCCCCAGGTGTCGCCAACGCCAATGGCGTTGCCGGCGTTGCCGCCGCTGTTGATGTTGCCGAGGCTGACTGCGCCGCCGTTGGCAGACGACGTCGCAACGCCACCGTTACCGGCAGATGCGGTATCTGTGTACTGCATGATCCTAACCCTCCCGAAAACGTAGAACGATGCTGTCCGCACAGCACGTCTATTCTACGGTATCGCAAAGGATCTGAACGTTCATCCGAAAAAGCTGGGAATTCGCTGGGATTCTCGCGATACATTGATTGTGGACGCGCGGCCACCGCCAAATGGCGCGCCGATGCACCGGAGGCACAATGGTTCGACGGTGGCATGATCTCCTGGCCCTACTCCTGGTCGCCGGACTACTGGCAGGGAGCGCGGCGTCACTGGCGGACGCGGCCGCGCGGCCGGGTGAGCGCACCCGGCGGGTGGGTACGCAGAAGCTGACGCCTTGCAAGGGCTACGAGCGCACCTGGTGCGGCTTCCTGACGGTTCCGCTGGACCGGGATGACCCCGGCGCCGCCACGCTGAAGATCGGCTACGCGTGGCGGCCTGCGAAGAACGCCGCCCGCGGCACGCTGGTGGCGAATGAAGGCGGCCCAGGCTACCCCAGCCTGGCCAGCATGTACCTCTGGACCGGCATGTACGGCGACTTGCTCCAGGATTTCAACCTGCTGGTGGTCGATGCGCGGGGCACGGGGAGGTCGCAGGCCATCAACTGCCCGGCGCTGCAGAACCTGGGCGGAGCGCAGACCGAGGCGGTCTTCTTTGAGGCCATCGCGGAATGTGGGGCGCAATTGAACCGCACCTTCCGGCACAGGGACGGCGGTTACGTTCACGCCAGTGATCTCTTTGGGACGGTGGATGCCGTCGATGACATGGCAGCGGTGATCGACGCGCTCGGGGTGGGCCCGGTCGATCTCTATGGAGATTCTTACGGCAGTTTCTTCGCGCAGGCGTTTGCCGCGCGTCACCCTGAGATGCTGCGCTCGCTGACCCTGGACGGCACGTGGCCGCTGGTGGAGGCGAACCCGTGGTATCCGGAAACGCCAGCCACCCTGCGCTTTGCCTTCGACGCCGTTTGCGAGCGGAGCGCAGCCTGTGCGGCGGCCGCGCCCGGCTCGGCAACAGCACGCCTGCGTGTGCTGGCGGATGCGCTGGATGCGGCGCCTCTGAGCGGGCAGGCGCCGCGGCCCGGCAAGAAGCCGGAAAAGGTCACGGTTAAGGGGCCAGATATTGCCGCCCTGGCGTGGTCTGCTGGCGCGGACAGCAGCATCTACCGCGAACTGGACGCCGCCGGGCGGGCTGCCCTGGCGGGGGATGGCGCGCCGCTGCTGCGGTTGGCTGCCCGCGCGGGGTTGAATGGCTCGCTGGCGGATGGCTGGGCGGCGGACCTTTACTCCGTGGGGCACGCCGTGGGGACGCCCTGTACGGATTACCCGCAGCCGTTTGACATGGCGGCTTCCTCTGCCGAGCGAACGCTGCAGTACAACGCGGCCGTGGCCGCCCTGCCGAATGATGCCTTCGCCCCGTTCAGCAACCAGCAGTGGCTAACCAGCCCGATTCAGGACTACAACCAGTGTCTCCCGTGGCCTGCACCTACCCATGAGCGACAACTGGCGCCCGGTGGGTTCCCCCTCGTGCCGCCGAGCCTGCCGGTGCTGATCCTGGCCGGAGACCTTGATTCGGTGACCGCGCTGGGTGGCGCAGAAATCGCCGCGCAGCAACTCGGCCCTTCGGCGCGGCTGGTGGTGATTCCCAACAGCACGCATGTGGCGGCGCAAGGGGATATCGTGGGGTGTGGCAGCAGCATCCTGCGGGCGTTCGTGCGTGACCCTGACCGCCTGATGACGCTGGATGTCTCGTGCAAGGACCGTTTCCCGGAGATTCGCGCGGTCGGCGCGTTCCCCCGTGTCCTGTCTGAGCAGCCGCTGCCCGAAGCAACGGCTGGCAACGCGGCCAGCGTGGCCGAGCAGCAACTGGCGGCGCTCGCGGTGGCGACGGCAGGGGACGCCGTCGCGTTTGCGCCGCGCCGGGGCAAGCGGACGCCGGGCCTGCGCGGCGGCGCCATTGCCGCGAACCCGAGCAAGAAAGGCAAGCGGAAAGGCAAGGGCAAGAAAGGACCGCTCACCTTGAAGCTGACCAGGGTGCGCTACGCGGAGGATGCCATCGTCAGCGGGACCGTTGTGATCCCGCGGGATCCGCACGGGACAATCGTGGCCAAACTCACGGCGGTTGCGGACGCCGGAGAGCGGGTGAAGCTGACCGCCTCCTGGTTGCCGCTGGAGCCTGGCGCAGCGGCAACCGTGCAGGGAACCGCCGGAAAGCGGACGCCGCTGCGGGTCACGATGCCCGCGCCATAGATACACGGGCGGCGTCCACGTCTCACGGCGGCGTATGCGCCGCAGGCGTGCGTTCGTATGCACTTTTTGCGAGATTTGGCAAGGACGTTTTGTTGCCCGTTCCCTGTACGCTCGCGCGTTTCAGGGTATAGTGCGGCAGGCACTCCGGTGCCGGATACGCGGAATTTCACAATTGCGCGGAAGCCTCCGGCTGGTGGCCAGCCGGGGGTCTTGTATGCGGCAAGACAGTACGCCAGGAGTCCGGCAACGTCGGCCGCACTGCAGGGCGACCTTTTGAGGGAGGGGTCGAGTGCGAGCGGAGGTCAAGGAGCTGTCATCGGCCGCTCCGGCCGTAAACGCTGCGCGTTCCCTCTTTTTCATTGAGTACGGCATGGGTCACAAGACGCACCATCGCTTCCTTGAGGAGCACCTGGGGCGGGACCCACGCTTTGATCCAACCCTGATCCGCCTCTACTGGATGGACGAGCTGGCCGAGTGGCTGGGCAAGTACCACTTGTTGCCGCTTGACGGTGGGTTCGACTTCTGGACGTGGTGGATCTTCCAGTTCAAGCGCCAGCAGGTGCGCTATCTGCTGCGCCGCTACGAGGCGGAGGAACTCGACCTCGTCTATATCCACACCCAGACGGCGGCGACCTCGATCCTCGACTTGCCGAAGCACGTGCCGGCAGTCGTCTCCATTGACCTGACCTGGAACCTGGCGTTCCAGGAGTCCCGCTACCACAACTCGCCTCTGCTGCGGGCCACGCTGGACCTGGAACGGCGTATCTTCGAGCGCAGTGACCTGGTGGTTTCCTTTTCAGACTGGGCGGCGGCCTCGGTCATCGATGATTACCGGATCCCGGCCTCCAAGGTAAAGGTGGTGCGCAACGGGGTGACCCTGCCGCCGCCACTCACCGGCCTGCGCACCATGCACGCGCCAAATGGCCACGGCCACACCAACGGCAACGGTCACGCCAGTAACGGGCATCATGCGAATGGCAATGGCCACTCCGCGAACGGGAATGGCCGCAAGAACGGCCACCACGGGAATGGCAACGGCCACGCGAGTGAGGACCTGCTGAAGCTGGGTTTTGTCGGCAATGGGTTCATTCGCAAGGGTGGTGACCTGCTGCTGAAGGTGCACCAGGAGCATTTCGCGGAGCAGGCGCACCTGACGCTGGTGACGCATGATCCGCCCCGGGGCCTTTCGGGCTTGCGCAATGTCGATATCCGCACCGAAGTGCCCTGGATCGAGTTGATGACCGAGGTGCTGCCCAGTTTCGACGTTTTCGTGTTTCCGACGCGCTACGACTACTCACCGTACGCCATCATCGAGGCGATGACGGCGGGGGTGCCGGTGATTTCAACGCGGGTCGGCGCGATTCCGGAGATGGTTGAGGACGGCGTGGGCGGCTTCCTGATCGAAGCCGACTGCGAGGCTCCGCTGGCAGACCGCATGAGCTGGGCGATTGATAACCGGTCGCAACTTCCCGCCATGGGTGCGCGCGGCCGGGAGCGCGCCGAAACGCACTACGCGGCTGAAACCAATTACCCCCTGCTCCTGGACACCCTGAGCGAGGTGGCGCGCCGGCCGCTGGTCACGGGCGGCGGAAGCCGCGTGATAGGCGCCGGGTTCTAGCGCCTGCGCTCTTCGAGAACGGGAGCGCCACAGGGTCTTTGGACCTGATCGTGCAGCACGATCAGGTCGGGCGCGGTTACGTTAGTGCGATCAGACATTTCGGTGAGTTCGACTGAAGAGTCACCGGTAGTGACCAGTTCCGGGGGCGTTGATCGCGCCGCGTGGCCTGCGCGCCAACGTTGGCTGCCTTGAGCCCTCCTGCCGGAACCTGACAGAGCGGCTGCGCCGCAGCGGATAGCGGCGCATGGCCTTGCAGGCATTACCGGGTGCGCGGCTGATCAGGTAGCGTAGGCCGCCCGTAGTTGGGGCAGGACCTCCGTCGCGATCTGCTGAAACGTCGCGTGCTGGGCGGGATCGGCCGGGTAGTACAGCCCGATATCGCGGATGCCCAGATCGGCAATTTGGCTCGCCTGCCGGGTGAACGCCTCCGGCGATGCGTAGTACGACATTGCGCCGCCGCGCGGCCGGGCCTGGGCATCGAACATGGTGTAGGAGCGGCGCAGGGTAGCCGGGTCCCGCCCGATGACAGCGCACGCGTCGTTCATCGCCGCGCAGCGGGCGCGTGTTTCCGCCAGTTGACCGGCAAAATCCGGCTGGAACGAGAGGCTGTTCCAGATGTCCGCGTGGCGGGCTGCCAGCGCCAGCATGCGCGGTCCCAGCGCGGCAACCAGCAGGGGCGGGCTCGGAAGCTGCCGGGGCCGTGGCTGCATGACGTTCCCCTCCACCGCGTAGTACGCGCCGTGATAGGTGGTGACTTCCTGGCTCAGGAGTAGTGCGACAAGTTCGCAGTACTCCGCGAAGCGCGCCACGCGCTCTGACGGCGGCCAGTTGGGCAACCCGGCCATGGCGTACGAGGGATCGATGGTCAGGCCCGTGCCGAGGCCCAGCTCGATGCGCCCGTGGGAGACGTGGTCCAGGGTCAGCACCTGGCGCGCCAGCAGAGCCGGGTTGCGCAGCGGAATCTGCGTGACCACGGTCGTCAGGCGGATGGCGCTGGTCGCCTCTGCCAGGGCGCCGAGGGCGCTCCAGGCCTCAAACCAGGGCCGGCTGGGCTCGGTCCAGTCCACCAGGTGGTCCGCCAGCGCCACCGCTTCGAAGCCAAGGGCTTCGGCTTCCAGCACCCGGGCCTTGACGGTGTCCCAATCGGTGTTGGGCACGATCTGGACGTGAAATCGCAACGGATGTCCCATGGCCGCACGATAGCATGTCACTCTGGCGAGGGCGCACCTACCGCTCCCCGGCGTGGTCAGCGAGAATGCGCATGGTTTGGCGCTGCGGCGGGGCGGGTGCTCCTGAAACGCGGCAGCCTGGCGAGAGGACGAATCTCCATGCGCGCGGCAGTACTCGAAGCAATCCCCTCCATGCTGGAGGTCGGCGAGGTCCAGGTAGATGCCCCACGCGGGCGCGAAGTACTGGTGCGGACTGTCGCCGCCGGCCTTTGTCACAGCGACCTGCACTTCATGGAAGGTAAATACACCCACCCTACGCCGACCGTGCCGGGCCACGAGGTGGCCGGTATCGTGGAGGCCGTCGGCGACGGGGTGGTGGATTTCAAGCCGGGCGACCATGTTATTGGCTGCCTCTCCATCTTCTGTGGCCGCTGCGAGTTCTGCCTCTCTGGCCGGCCGGTGCTGTGCAACCGGCAGGGGCTGGAGCGCGGCGAAGACGAACCCTCCCGCCTGTCCCGCAGCGGGGAGAAGGTGCATCAGTTTCTGCGCCTTTCCGCCTTCGCTGAGTACCTGCTGGTGCACGAAAACACACTGGTCAAGATCCGCGAGGATATGCCGCTGGACCGCGCGGCGCTGATTGGCTGCGCGGTGACAACAGGCCTCGGCGCGGTCTTCAACACCGCGAAGGTGACGCCCGGCAGCACGGTGGCGGTGATCGGCTGCGGCGGGGTGGGCCTGAACGCGGTGCAGGGCGCCTGGATTGCCGGCGCCGGCCGGGTGATCGCCATCGACATGGCGCCCTGGAAACTCGATCTGGCCCGCGAGTTCGGCGCGACGGACACCGTGAATGCCGCTGAGGGCGATGCCGTGGCGCAGGTGCAGGAACTGACGGGTGGCGGCGTGGAGTACGCCTTCGAGGCGATTGGCCTGAAGACGGCCGCCGAGCAGTCGTTCGCCATGCTGCGCAAGGGCGGCACGGCCACCATCATCGGCATGATCCCGGAGGGGCAGAAGATCGAACTGCCCGGATCGGAGTTCCTGGACGAGAAGAAGATCCAGGGCTCGAACATGGGCTCGAACCGCTTCCGGATCGATATGCCGCGCTATGTAGACCTCTACCTGAATGGCCGCCTGAAGCTGGATGAGCTGGTTTCCGCCCGCATCTCGCTGGACGAGATCAACGAGGGCTTCGAGGCCATGCGGCGCGGCGAAACGGCCCGGAGCGTGGTCATTTTCCAGAGCGACGTCTAGACGGCGGCTTCACGAACGATCCGCACGCCGCGTATTCGGCGTGCGGATCGTGGGGATCTGCCCGGCTCACGCCAGTAGTTGGGATGGCGTTGGGTGGCCGCGTCATCCGCCGTCGCGTGGCAGTTACCGTTGCTGGAAACAATACAGGCGGCCCAACATGTCGCATTCCTGCGAGGCATTGACGGTCCACCGGTCGTCCGTAGCAATAGCCAGCGCATAGTTGCCTCGTAACTCACTGCTGGGTGCTCGCCAGTTGTCACACCGATGGGCCGGGTTGATGCCGCCCGAGGCGCCATCCCGGCGTGTATTTGTCCATATCTTGCCATGGTAGACGGTATGGCTATCTGCCTGAACGTCAATGGAATGGACCAGGAGTTCGACCGAGCCGGTCAGGCTGATCCAGTCTCAGGCAGCGGTGAGGCCGTCGGGGAGCCGGTAGGGCGCCGTAGCGCGCACGAAGCGGGTGCTGGGAGAATCCTGGCTGTCGGAGAGTCACGCCAGATACGTTCCGGGAAGGTTGGCGGCGGCGGCATCGGCCTGGCAGCGGGCATCTGCGCCAGTGAGCCCGTCCAGGTTCCCGGTGGTGGACTCGGATGTCACGAAAACCAGACAGTCGCCGCAGGTTCCATCGGCAGCGCAGCACGTTCCGGTGGGACAGGGTGCGCTGTCTGAGCAGGCCACGCCGGTGTGGGCCGTACAGACGGGTGTCGGGTCGCTGCAGGCGCTGCTTTCACAGCAGATCCCTGTGACACAGGCGCCAGCGCAGCACAGGCTGCCGTCAACGCGCGCCTGACAGGCAGCGGCCGTGCCGCAATCGACCGTAGCGCCGCAGTTGTCCTTGACGGGGCCACACCGTCCGGCGCACGTAGTGGCCGTGGGTTGTGGCGTGCATGACGTTGGCTTCTGCCTGTTCTTGCCGTGCGTTTTCTTCTTGTGCTCCTTTCATGCGCTGCCCGGCGTGACGCTGCCGATCCCAAGGAGCGAGGCGAGGTCAGGCCCCAGGAGCGGGCGGCGGCCGCGTGTCCAGCGTCGCAATGTCTCGTCGAACTGGTGTGCATCCATGAGCGTATTCCGCCGTGGCTGATCGACTGTGGGCCGAGTATCTGGCCGTGAGGCGTGTGGCGCATCGGTAGACCCACGTATTTCCGGGCGAATTGCCGGCCGGTGGCGCCCGGGTGCGGGCGGCGGGAGTGTTGGTTTTTTGACTGGCTGGCTGCCAACGAGTTGGCAGTCTGCTGTCCCACTCTGCCGTATTCTCAAGACATCGCTACGGCGCTGGTGAGCCGGCCCCGGAAACCTGGGTGGAGACGAAGCACTCCGGGTTCTGGTCTCGCCAGCGCCGTAGCGTGTTTGCAGTGCCAGGAGCAGCCAGCGGCGCTGCAAGTCCGCAGAGCCCCACTTGTTAAACTGGTCTCACGAAGAAGTACCGCCACGAGGACACCCGGATACTGGCAGCGTTGGCGCGCGATTGCGCGGAACGGGAGTTGCTGTTCTTCGAGAGCAACACACCAGGCGATGATCGGCCACGCAGCCCCATCGAGGTTGGCAGAACATGGGTAGCCGACGGCGACGTTCGCATGCCAGACATACGCAATGCGTCCCTGGACCCCAGGGGCGCATACAGCGGGGCGCCCTACAGCGGTGTGCAAAGAAGTTGGGCCGCCAGGAATCCCCTCGTGTCTCGAGCGGAGTCGAGAGACCTCGTTCACCGGCGCTCGCGACGAGGTCTCTCGACTGTGCTCGAGACACGGGTTTGTTGCCTGGCAGGTCAGGTCTTTTGCAATACGCTGTATGCGCTCAAGGCCGTTGCCGCAGTGCATCCTGACGATGCGCTGCCAGGCGTTCTCGCCGAACGCGCGTGACAGTCGCCGCCTCTCGCTGAACATCTGCGCGACAGGGTCATGCCGCAGGTCATCGCCGAAGAGCGTAAGGGCCGAGCGCATGATTCCCTGGACAAGGGTGGTGATCTCTCGTTCGGGCTTCATTCCTGGCTTTGGCGCCCGCAGCGCGTCTGTCCCTAGACAATGCCGTGCGCGTAGGCGTAGGCGGCAGCCTCGGCGCGGGAGTCCAGGCCGAGCTTGGCGTAGATCGATTGCAGGTGGCGGGCTACCGTGCGCGGGCTGATGTACAACTCCGCGCCAATCTCGGCGTAGCTCAGGCCTCGCGCCACAAGGCGCATAACTTCGACCTCGCGTGGAGAAAGGCCGGCTACCGCCGCAGCTGATGTCGACTCAGCGGCTGGAGCCTCCAGCTCGGCAATGCTCCGCAGCGCCAGTTCCGCGCGCAGCGATGTGGCGATCTGGCCCGCTTCCTCCAGGGCGGAGGCAGCATCCTCCGGGCGGTCCTGTGCCCGCCGCAACACCGCGACTTCGAGCAGCGTGCGCACCCGCTCGTACGGGGCGGCGCACGCCTCGCTCAGGCTCAGTGCGGCGTCGAGGTGAGCTTCCGCAGCGGGGAAGCGACCCCGCGCGATGGCCAGGACGCCCTGCATGCGCTCGACTGCAAGCAGCGCCAGCGGCTGCCGGGGCGATGCAGCCAGGGTGGCCGCGTGCTCCGTGGAGGCTTCCGCCATCTCCAGGTCGCCACGCAGGGCGTGGTAGCGGGCGTGCAGCAAGGCGCTCTGAGCCCGGTTGAGGAGGCGCCCACTCCAGGTCAGCCAGCGGTCGTGCGCCGTGATCCACGCGAGGGCGTTCGGCAGGTCTCCCGCATCCAGGCACAACTCGGCGGCCAGCCGTTGCAGGGCGAGCATATCCACAAAATAGAGATCCCCGGGCTCGGTAGCCGGGCCGCCGGGAATGCCGGAGCGGATGCGACCCCAGGCAGCGTCACTATCGCCGCGCAGCCGCTCGATTTCGCCGAGCGCCGCCAGCGCGGAAACCCGCCAGGCGGGTACGTGCAGGTAGGCCAGCCCCGCCTCCAGCACGGCATCCCACCGGCCCTCGACGGTGGCCGGGCCGAATACCTGCAAGAGTGGCTGTGGGCCGGAGAAGACGGCAAAGCTGGACATGCGCGCCATTGATTGCTCGTAGTCGTAGAGCAGCCGTTGGCGCTCCCGGAGGTCATCCGCGTGGTAGGCCATGGTGACGTCGATAATCTCCCATTTCAGGGTGGAGGCCGTCATGAACGTGCTGTCCAGGGCCCGGAATTGATCGCGGGATGCGGCAAACGCCGCCTGGGCGGCCGCAGGCCGGCCGAGCCCCGCATCGACGAGCGCGAGCGCGATGTAGGCGCCGCCGAGCTCATTGCGCTGGGCGGGCGATTCGGCGCCGGCGTCTGCAGCGAGCACGGCTTCGGCAAACACGCGCGCTTCGTCATAGCGCCCGATAAACGCCAGCCACTGGGCCAGCAGCCCGCGCGAGGGCACGTGCAGCCGTCCCATCGTGGCCAGTTCGGCGCGCTCCCGCGGATCCAGGGCGTCCAGGGCTTGCACGCAGTCGCGCAGATCGGCGAGGACGCGTTGCCCCAGGAATCCGCGCAGCCGGGCGCGCAGCCAGCGCACGGCCAGCGCTAGCAGCGGATCCCTGGTGCCTTGCGCCGTGCGCTCGGCGGCATCCAGGTGCGCCGCCGAGCGCGCCAGATCGACATAGCGATAGGATTCAGCCAGGTCCGCATACAGCCAGGCGAGTGCGTCTGACGGCCCGTGTTGTTCCAGGAGGGGCAGCGCTTGCTCGTAGCGGGCCGTGGCGTCCCGCGCAGCGTCGCGACGCTCTGCGCGTTGTCCCGCGCGGATCAGCCATTCGACCGCGCGTCCGTCGCCCGCCTGCACCAGGTGAAATGCGACCGCTTCTGGCTCCGGGGAAGCGCGTTCGGCCAGCAGGTCCGCGACCTGCCGGTGCCAGGCGCGCCGCTGCAGGAGCGGGACGCTGCTGTACAGCGCTTCCCGGAAGAGTGCGTGGCTGAACGCAAGGGAGGAGTGATCGGCCATTTCCCGCAAGAGCTGCGCGGCGTGCGCCTGCTCGACTGCTCCGGCGAGGACCTCGTCCGGCACGCCGGCAATGGCCTGCCAGTGCTCGATCGGGATGACCGGCCCGATGACGGAGGCAAGCTGCAACAGGCGCTGCGTTGATGCGCCGAGCCGGGCAACGCGATCATCAATGAGTTGCCGCACTAACGGCGGCACGGGCGCCTGCGTGAGATCGCCCAACCGCCAGCCCTGGGCAGTGAGCGTTACGAGTTGCTCATGCTCCAGTGTGCGAAGCAGTTCTTCCAGGAAAAAGGGGTTCCCCTCGGTGTAGTGCAACAGGTGAGCGACCAGTCGCGCCTCGTCCCCGGCAGGGAGTTGGTAGCGGGCGGCAACAAAATGCTGGATGTCCGGGGCGGCAAGCGCCCGGAGATCCAGTCGGAGTGGGCGTCCTTCGCGCACCAGTTGCGGCAGAACCCGGTGCAATGGTTGATCCAGGGTGAGTTCGTTGTCCCGGAAGGTCGCGACGATGAGGACCCGCCACGCCGAAACGCGGCGCACCACCGCCCGCAGCAGATCGAGGCTGGCCTGGTCCGACCAGTGCATATCCTCCAGCACGAGCATGACCGGGCGGCGGGCCGACAATGCTGCAAGAAAGGCTGAAAGCCCGGCGGCGAGCGCATCCCGGTTGCCGGCAATCCCCGGCAGCCCTGCTTCATGGACGGCAGTGGGCAGGGGCGGGATCTCCTCCTCAACTGACGTGTTGCGCAACAGTTCTGCCCAGGGGGCGTACGGCGAGCCGCTCTCGAGATCGTAGCAATGCCCGACCAGGACTTCCGCGCCGTCGTGCCGGGCGGTGGCCACGAGGTGTTCAACCAGCGAGGTCTTGCCGATGCCCGCCTCGCCCGTGATCAGCGCGAGGCCGCCTGTGCCAGCGCAGGCGGCGCGCCACGCTGCCTGCAGGGCAGCCACATCCTCCTGTCGCCCGTAGAGATTGCGGGCGGTGCTTGATGCCGGGTGAGAGAGAGGGGGGGTACTCACGGCGGAACGCTCCAGATGCTTTTCGTTCCGCAGCCCCGCGCATGCCTCCAGCGCGACCTCGCGGCGCATGAGAAGATGATGTGCCTTTCCAGGTCAAAGATATTGACACTGGTCAGTTTTGACCAGTGTGAGCGCCGTGTTTGCAGGCAGCATATGGTCACTTTTGACCATACGCAAAGCCGAATCCCGAACAGTATGCTCCGCGATCAGCCAAGCGGGCGGAGACGCCTGCCGAGACACGCTGCCCCGTTGTCGCCTTCCTGGCCGGTGCTCGCCCGTTTGGCCTCCTCTTCACTGCACGCCATGGATAAACTCGGAATCAGACCGTCGGGCGCCAGCCCGCCTCCTACGCCGGTCGAGCCGCCCAGCGCTGCGTGGCTGGCTGTGCCGCCAGCCCTCTCCGGGTCTGGAGACTGTGGTCGCTGGTGGGCACTATTGACCAGCCGGGGAGTTCCGCATTGGCCTGGCAAATGGTCAATTTTGCGGCTGTCACGGCCGGTTGCCTGCCGTAATCTCTGTCTCGTGGTCGCGGGGGTGGTGATGCCGGACCGGACTGAACTGGGTGGAGATCGTGCAACTCTGGTCAAGCCCACCACCCCACCGACCCAGGCGAGGTGTCGTGAGATGCCAGGCGAATGAAAGGGCGGACCCGTTGCCCACCGAATTCCTGATCCTGATAGCCGCCGTTGCTGGTTTCATCCTGTTTGACGTGGCTGCGATGCACCTCGGCGTGGATAGCCGCGCCCTCTCAGACGTGCAGCCGCGTTCCCTGCCCTAGGCCAGCAGCGGAGTTCCTGACACCGGCGCCGCTGCCCCAGCCAGGCAGCGGCGCCAACCTGGCGGGGCCGGAGCGCTTTGGCTCGGCTCCAACCAGGGAGTTCCTCAGCCGAACCTCCGTACGTCTCCTCATGACAGCACACCGGCTGAGGCGCATGATGGTTTCCAGGTAGCGAGCCCCTCCCCCACGCTTCCCAGCCGGGTTCGCTACCTGACCATCACAATCGCCTTCCCCTTCATGCCATCCGCATCGCACATCGGAACCTCCACAATCGCTCATGCGTCTCAGCAACGAGCCATGTTCGATTCCCATGTGGAGGTGAGTGAATGCGTTCCCTGTTGCAAGTATTCATGCTGGCTGCCCTGCTCGCCGTGGGCCTGGCGCCCGGCGTTGCCACGCCGGCCGGAGCCCAGACGGTGAGTACCCCGGTCCCCGGGCCGGAGACTGCCATCCCCCCGATTGTGTGGAGCATGACCGAGTTTCCCACCTTCGGAGCCATCAACGAGCCGGGGCGCTACACCGTGCAGTTCCTGGAAGATGGGCAGATCAGCGCCCACGCGGATTGCAACTGGGTCGCCGGAGTGTGGACCGCCGCTGATGGCGTGCTGGATGTGACAATCACCCGGACCACGCTGGCGCTCTGTCCGGAGGGGTCTCTGGAGCAACCGTTTGTGCAGGCCCTGCACGACGCCACGGGCTACTCCGTGGATGGTTTCGCGCTGACGATTTCCGGCCCGACCGGCGACATGCGCTTCATGCCGAACGTCGCCACGCCCGCGTAGCGGAGAGGGTGTCGCTGCTCTCGGGGTGTCGCTTCGCTCAGGGGGTGAAGGAGCGGAGCACGAGGCGCGCCGCTCGTCGGTCTTCTTTCGTCCTCCTTCACCCCCTGAGGGCGTAAGCCTGGCGCCCCCTGAGCGAAGCGACACCCCCTTATGCTTCGTCTTCCTCCGGCGAGCGCGTGAAGGCGAGGAGTTCGCAGGTGGGTGCGCCGTAGCGGCCGCCGCGGTCGAACTGGCCGCGCGATCGTCATCGCGCCCGTCGCTATCCCAGACCATGATGGCGTAGGATCACAGC
Organism: Thermomicrobiales bacterium; assembly: GCA_041390745.1. Lineage (GTDB taxonomy): Bacteria > Chloroflexota > Chloroflexia > Thermomicrobiales > UBA6265 > JACCXM01. Next base: position 97,325 of record JAWKPJ010000016.1, read on the forward strand.
ATGGGATTCACGTGAGCCCGCTCCGGGCATGTCACGAACAGCCCCGTTTTGGGTGCAAGATGGCCTGAAGTCGTGGGGTGGCCTCCCTGGGAGGGCGGTAACCGACCGCTGGCGTTGTGCGTTGGGAGAAGCAGAGGAGCTGGTTGCGCGGGCGCCGCCCTGGGGGAAACGTGGGTCATGCCGCCCGGTGATGGCCAGATACAGGGGATGCCTTTCGGTGAATGAAACACGATTTGATGAACTGACGCGGCGCGTGAGCGACGCGCCATTGCCGGTGCTGCCCCGGAGGGGCCTGTTTGGCCTGTTGGGAGGCAGTGCCCTGGCGGGTGTTGCAGGCCTTGGCCTGCTGACCGAAGACGCCGAGGCCAAAAAAAAGAAGAACCGGAAGAAGAAAAAGAAGAACAAGAAGTGCAAGGCTGACGGCAAGAAGTGCAAGCGGAACAAGGATTGCTGCGACAGCAAGTGCAGTGATGGCCGTTGCGGCAGCCGCTGCCCGACCCGGGTTTCGTTCAACACCCGATGGGGAGTCTTTGGGAGCGGCAACAGCCAGTTCAGGAACCCGTGGGATATTTCCATCAGCCGCGACGGCGAGGTCTTCGTGGCCGACACCGACAACGACCGGATTCAGGTCTTCGACGAGAGCGGTGGCTTTATCCGTACCTGGAATGGATCTGGCAATGGCTCCAGCTTCCAGGAGCCGCGCGGCGTCGGCGCAAATCGCGACGGGAACAACACGCGGGTCACGGTTTCTGACCCGGTTGTCAACAACACCAGCAATCGGCTGCGACGCTTCAACGCGTCTGGCGGTGGGAACTTCAACTCAATGGGGCGCAGCCAGTTGCAGAACCCGTACGGCATCGCCATCGACAGCAATAACCGGATCTGGGTGGTGGACAACTCGTCGACCGGACGCATTTTCCTTTTCAACAGCGACGGCTCGTATAACAACAACTGGACGCCGGGTGGCAACGGCGCGTTGTCGTCGCCACTCGGGATTGCCGTCGCCAGGGTGGACAACAAGACATTCGTCTATGTCACGGACACGGGCAACAACCGGATCGTGAAGTTCGACTACACCGGCGGCAACCTGGACTACGTGAAAGCAGCCGGTTCGCGCGGGAGCAACTCCAGTTCCTTCAACGGCCCTGCCGGCGTCGCGGCGGACAGTTGCGGTAACCTGTGGGTGGCCGACCGGAATAACAACCGCATCCAGGTCCTGGACAAGGACCTGAGTTTCAGGACCCGCTTCACGGCTGGATTCAATCGGCCGACCGGCATCGCGTTTGGGACAAACACCAAACAGCTCTTCGTGGTGGATTCGGCGAACGCGCAGGTGCAGAAGTTCTCACTTAGCTCGTAGCGCGCAGAAGGAGAGGATGCGGCGCCGGGATCTGCCCCCGGCGTCGCCTCATATCACGACAGGCGCCGCTCCGGCACACTACAGTAATGTCCCGCAGTAACCCCGCCAATCTGACGACGCGACCTGAAGCGCGAAGGGGGACAGGGTATGGATGACCGCCAGTTCGATAATCTGTCGCGACGTGTTGGCGAATCACCGCTCTCCCGGCTGCCCCGGCGCGGGCTGATCGCCGCGCTCGGCGGCGTCACGCTGGCCAGCGCGTGGCGCCTGGAAGACGACGCCGAGGCCAAGAAGAAGAACAAGAAGAAAAACAAGAACAAGAAGTGCAAGAAAGAGGGCAAGAAGTGCGACAAGAAGAAGTGCAAGAAGAAGGACAAGAAGTGCTGCTGTAACAACCTGAAGTGCAAGGACAGTGTGTGCACCGGGAAGGGCGGAAGCTGCCCGACCACGGTGGACTTTGAGAATACGTTCGAATCCGGGGGGGCCGCCTCGTTGGCTGTGCCATGGGGCATCACGTACGACAGCAGTGGCATGGTCTATGTTGCAGATACCGGACACTCACGCATCAAGGTTTTCTTCTCCAACGGCGATTACAACACTCAGTTCGGCACCACCGGAACCGGGACTGAGCAATTTCAAACGCCGCAGGGGATTGCGTATCAGAACGACAAGAACCGGCTGGCAATCAGCGACAGGGGACAGACACAGGTTGATCGCAAGTTGACGAAAGCGCTCCGCCTTTTCCAGACAAGCGATGGATCCCTGGCGCAACACCATCGGTGTAGCGGACCAACCTGACTCAGATCCGACTGGGCGTGGCGGTGGACAGTAACGACCGCATCTGGGCAGTGGACTTTACGATCACCAGGGGCAGATCTATCTCTCACTCGTATGGCGATTCCAACGGCAACGTGTTGTGGAACTGGACGCCGTCGGGAAGCGGGCAGCTGTCCAGCCCGCAGGGTATTGCCGTCTTCCGGGACAAAGACTCCAGAACAGTGGCTCGCAACATATGTCTACGTCGTCGGACACCGGAAACAACGACCGCGTGGTCAAGTATCAGGTACGAATGACACCACAATCCTCAACAGTGGCCTGGCTCGTTTGTTAATGCGGCTGGGTCTACCGGAGATCGGGTCAAGCAACTTTCAACACGCCCGACAGATGTGGCGGTCGATAGCTGCGGCAATCTGTGGGTTGCCGACACAATTGAACAACCGTGTTCAGATTCTGGATAAGAATCTGAACTTCAAGAGCCGATTCGAGGCGTCCATGAACCGGCCCACGGGCACAGCAGTGAACGGCACGACGCTCTATGTGGTGAACAACGTCGGCAACAGCGTTCAGCGCTTCTCTCTGAGTTAGCGCGGGGCACTACGGCAGCGCACGAGGCCGGGGAGCAATCTCCGGCCTCGTGGCGTTGGTGCGGTTGCGCCGGCTGGTACTACCCCGGCTCGCCGCTTTCGCAGGCGATACCGTTGTGGTTCGGGTCGAGGTGGTCGATGTTCTGCTTTGCGGAGCCGCCGTCGTCGATGAAGTACGTCTCGGCCTCATCCTGGTCAGCGAAATCCGCGCAGTCGTGGTCAATGTCGTCTACGCCGTTGACGCCGTCCGCGCCAACGGCGGTGCGACGGTATTCCCCGGCCCACTCCTCGCAGGCGCGGCCATCGTTGTCGTCGTCGAGGTTGTAGGGGTCGTAGTCGGGGCCGCCGGTTTCCTCGTAGAAGGTCTGGGCGTCCGCCCGGTTGTCGAAATCGGTGCAGTCGTAGTCCACACCAGCCTGAGCCGCCGTGACGCCGCTCCCCAGAGACAGACACAGGACACAGGCCCCTGCCGCTGTTGAGGCGCTACGCAGCGGTTGCCAGATTGTCATGGCGCTCCCCCGTCCCGCCAACCCGGTAGCCATCCCTGCGCTGGGTTCTGTGGCGGCGATGCTTGTGTGTACGCGCGCGAACGGCTCCCGGATGTACCCGGCTGTCATGCCCGGTGACGCAACGCACACAACCTGCCAGCCGGCAGGCGAGCCAACCATGGTGATCCGGTACCATGCAGGCATGATGTCGCACGCACTGTCGCCGCCTCTGGGAGACCGCGCGGAACGGACGCCAACCGCCACGCGGGTGATTGTGGAGCGCGCTCCCTGGCGCGATCTCCCGGCGCTGGCGCAATTGCAGCGGCGGGCGTTCTCCCCGCGGTTGGCGTACACGCTGCCGACGCTCGCGCTCCTGCGCCTGATTCCCTGGGTGCGGACGCTCCTGGTGCGGCGGGACGGGCAGATCGCAGGCTGTGTAATTGGCGACCGGGTCCTGGAGGGGGGACGCGTTGTCAACCTGGCCGTCGATCCGGCCTACCGGCGCCAGGGCATCGGCCGCGCGCTGCTGGACGCCATTGAGCAGGAACTGGACACCCCGGTCATGCTGCTGATGGTGCAGCATGAAAATGCTGGGGCTCGCCAGCTCTACCTGAGCGCGGGCTATGAGGACGAAATCGAGCTCCCCAACTACTACGGCGCAGGGCGCATGGGTATACGCATGCGGAAGACAAGGGGGGAGACGCTGCGTTCAGGCGGAGGCGATCCTGCGGGCGTTTAGGGGAAGACGCTTCGCCTGGGGAGTAAGAGAGTAAGGTGAACGCAGGAACGTGGATCAGCCGCGCGGACCCGTGGTTCCTTCTTCCCTGAGGCCAGCAGGCCGTCCCCCAGGCCCCGCAGGAGCGCCTCTCCCTCTATCCCGACATGCGGCGGCGCATGCGGTCGTACTGGTCGTTGACCGTGCGGCGGCGCAGAGATTTGAACTCGCAGTGATTCAGGCACTCGCCATGCCAGGCTTCGCACGTCTTCCTGCACTGTTTGGGATTGACGTTGTCGCGGCATTCGCCCTTGCAGACGCGGCGGTCACCACCGCAGCGCACCTGGCAAGCGTTGCGGGCCGAGGTCTCGCCTCCGGCGCGGTGCAGGAGCAACGTGCCCAGCAAGACGCCTAACCCGGTGCGCAGCGTGCCGCGCCGGGTCAGTTGGGCATTGGCGGAGCGTGTTAGCGCATCCCATCGCGCAGGATCCATGGCGCAACTCCCAACGAACATTGCAGTGGCCGGGCGGGGCTGAGTGATGATGGCGCGATTGTAGCCGGAATGAGGGGGAGGCGCCGCCTCTCCCCTCCGTTCAGCACGATTTCTTGCACTGCTTCCTGGCGATCTGGCACTCGTTCTTGCAGAGGTCGACGTCGGTATCCAGGTAGTCGCACGCCTTGTTGCACTGCTTCTTGTTCTTCTTGCAGCGCTTGTTGCACGACTTGTGCCTGGTCTTCTTGTTCTTTTTGGCCAGGACGAAATTGGCGTGGGCCAGGATGTCCGTGAAGGCCAGCCCGATGACCCCGGCCAGGAGCCAGGTGCGGCGCCGGGTAATGGGTGGCAATCCTCGTGGTGGCGCCTCGGCGTCTGCTGGCACGGTGTTCTCCTTGCTGCTCTCGCGCTCCTCCTGGGCGGTTGTTACGATGATAATGCCAGGCAACGGTGCGCTCGCGGCGCCGGGCATGTATCGCGGCGTAAATACGGAGAAGGTCATGAGCCACCGGGAGAATCCCATTGCCGTCCAGCTCTACACCGTGCGGGCCCCTGCGTCGCAGGACTTCCCCGGGACCCTGCGCAAGCTCGCTGCGGGTGGCGCGAAGGCGGTGGAATTCGCCGGTTACGGCGGGATGGAGATGCCGGCACTCCAGGCTTTGTTGAAGGACCTGGGCCTGCGCGTGTCAGGGTCGCATATCCCTGTCCAGTTGTGGGAGACCAACCTCCAGCAGAGCCTGCGGGATCTGAAGGCGCTGGGAGGCGAGTACGCGGTCGTGCCCTGGGTGGCCGAAGACCGCCGCAACAGCCTGGCGGCGGCTCGCACGCTGGCGGCCAGCCTGGACGTGTGGGGAGCCGCCGCGCGAGACGCCGGCCTGGGCTTCGCCTACCACCACCACGCCTTCGAGTTTGACCCGCTGCCGGATGGTGACGGCGCAACCCTGTTCGACATCCTGGTGCAGGAGACCGACCCCAGCCTGGTCGGCTTCGAGATCGATGTCTACTGGGCGGCCCGTGGTGGCGTAGACCCGGCGCATCTGCTGCGCGAGCTCGCGGGCCGCGTGCCGCTGATGCACCTGAAGGACCTGGGACCGGCGCCGGATCGCAAGGATGTGCCGGCAGGGATGGGCGAACTGAACTGGGCGGATATTCGCGCGGCAGGCAGGGCAGCCGGCGTGCGCTGGGAGATCGTCGAGCAGGATAATCCGAACCCGGACGACCCGGTGGCGGATACCCTGCTGGCGCTGCGCAACATGGAAGCGTAAAACGTGGCGCGTTGGAACTGAGGCAGCGTGAGGGGTAGGGAGCAACAGGTGCAACTGCAGAACAATGTCGCGGTCGTGACTGGCGGGGCGTCTGGCATCGGGCGGGCCACGGCGGAACTGTTCGCCAAAGAGGGCGCGCGCGTCGTGATCGCAGACCTCAACGGCAAGCAGGCGGAAGAGGTGGCCAGCGCCATCGACCAGGCTGGCGGCGAGGCCATGGCAGTCCAGGCGGATGTGACCTCGCCGGAGGCAGTGGCCTACGTGTTTGCCCGGGCCAACGAGGTCTTCGGGCCGGTCACGATCCTCGTCAACAACGCCGGGGCGTCGATTGGCAATGATGTCCTCAGCATCGAGCCGGAGGTGTGGGACCGCAACTTCGAGATTGTGCTCAAGAGCGCCTTCCTCTGCACGAAGGCCGCCCTGCCGGCCATGATTGCGGCCGGGAAAGGCGCCATCATCAACATCGCCTCGGTGAATGGCCTGACGGCCGTCGGGGAGGAGGCGTACTCTGCCGCCAAGGCGGGCATGATCAACTTCACGCAGAACACAGCTGTGAAGTATGGCCAGCACGGCGTGCGCATCAACTGCATTGCGCCGGGCACGATCGACACGCCGATCTGGGGGGAGCGCAAGGCAGCCAACCCACATGTGATGGCCTCGTTGGCTCCCTGGTACCCCCTGGGCCGGGTTGGCGTGGCTGACGATGTCGCGCAGGCGGCGCTCTTCCTGGCCTCGGATAACGCGTCGTGGATCACCGGCGTGACGCTGCCAGTTGATGGCGGCCTGACGGCTGGCAATCCGCTGTTCGGCCGGGATCTCAACCCGGCGGGCGAGCCGTAAAAGCGCGCGTGCAGGGCGCCAAAGGCAACCAGGGCTGAGCGGCTGGAACCGGCAACCGCGCTGGCCGCCCTGCGCGAGGATTGCGTAGGACTTGCCGCAAAAATGCGTACATCCAGGGTTTCGCAGCGTTGACGGGTAGGCGCATGATGTCTGGCGAGGGGCGACAGCATATTTCTGCCCTTCGCCGCACGAAAGGGCACACCCATGGCCGCATTGATGCACGCAGGCTTGCCGGAACGCTACGCGCTGGGCTCCAGCGCCCACGAGCATGAGCGCCTGCGGCGGCAGGCGGATATCTTTCGCCCCGCAACCACCCAGCTTCTGCGCAACGGAGGGCTGGCGCCTGGCATGCGGGTGCTCGATGCTGGCTGCGGCGTGGGCGATGTCGCGTTGATCGCTGCGGAACTCGTGTCTCCCGGCGGCGCCGTGGTGGCGGTGGATCGCGACCCGGCGGTGCTGGCGCGCGCGCGGGCACGGTGCACCGAGTTGGGCGCGGCGGGTGTCACGTTCGTGCAGGCGGATCTGCACGACCTGCCGGACCTCGGCGTGTTTGATGCCGTCGTGGGCCGGCTGGTGCTGATGTACGCTCGGGACCCTGTAGCCTTGCTGCGCAGTCTGGTGCGCCGGGTGCGGCCTGGCGGCACAGTGGCCTTCCAGGAGATTGACCTTGCCTCCCCCATGGCGCTGCCGGAGGGGCCGCTGTACCGGCAGATGTTCCAGTGGATGGTAGCGGCGTTTCAGGCCGCCGGGGCCGATCCTCGCATGGGCCTGAAGCTGTTCACCGTGTTTCGGGCGGCGGGGCTGCCGTCGCCTGAACTGGAAACGACCCGATTCCTCGGGGGAGGCCCCGATTTCTTCGCCTACGCCCAGGGCGCGATGGTGCTGCGCAGCCTGCTGCCCCTCATCGTGGCTCAGGGTATTGCCACGGCGGAGGAGATCGATATTGACACGCTGGAGGAGCGCGTGCGGGCGGAGACCGTGGCGGGCGGCGGCGTGATCGCCATGCCCATGCACGTCGGCGCGCACGCCCGGCTCGTATAGCGCCCTACCGCCGGCGCACGCTTCCCGCTGGCCGTAGCATCGGGCCTCCCACATACTGCGGGGCATGAGAGGAGGCGCAGCATGCCGGTTGTGCTCGTACACGGAAACCCGGAGACTGCAGCAGTCTGGGAGGACCTGATCCCGCTGCTGGACACGGACGATGTTCTTGCGCTCTCGCCGCCGGGCTTTGGCGCGCCCGTGCCAGGCGGTTTTGGTGCGACCCGCGCGGAGTACGTCGCGTGGCTGGCGGACGAGGTGCAGCGAATTCCGGGGCCCATTGACCTGGTTGGGCACGACTGGGGCGCCGGCCACGTCATGGGGCTGGTCAATACTGCGCCGACCCTGGTGCGCTCCTGGGCCAGCGACATCGCCGGCGCGCTGGACCCTGCGTATGTCTGGCACGACATGGCGCAGGCCTGGCAGACGCCGGACGTCGGCGAAGCCGCCGTGGCCGCGATGGTCAACGCGCCCCTGGAGGCGCGGGCTGGCATCTTCGTGGCCAACGGGGCGCGGCTGGAACTGGCTGCAAAACTCGCCGAGGGCATCGATGCCGAGATGGCCCGTTGCATCCTGCCTCTCTATCGTTCGGCCATGCAGCCGGGCATGGCCGAGTTCGGGGCAGACCTGAGCGGGCTGGCCAGCAAGCCGGGGTTGGTCATCATCGCCTCGGAGGATGCGTTCACCGGAGGCGAGGCGCTGGCCCGCCGCACCGCCGAACGGGCCGGGGCGCAGGTGGCGGTGCTGGAGGGGCTGGGCCACTGGTGGATGCTGCAGGATCCGGCGGCTGGCGCAGCGGCGCTCAACGCCTTCTGGGCCTCGCTCGGGTAGGGTGAACGGTTTTCTGTCAGTTAGACTCAGCCTGAAACGACTTGCGGCGCTTCTGCGCCTCCCGAAGGAACACGCCTTGGCGGACCCGCCCAGCACCCCGGCTCACCAGATCACCGCACAGGCGGAAGCCCTGCCGCCCCTGACGCTCAACGCCACAGACCGCGTGGACCTGCACCTGCACACCCTCGCCTCGGATGGCGCGTGGACCCCGGCGGCCCTCATCGACCACCTGGCGGCCAACGATTTCCGCGTTGCTGCCGTGGCGGACCACGACACGCAGCGCTCGGTGGCTGAAGCCACCCGGCGCGGTGCGAAGCGGGGGATTCGCATTATCCCGGCGGTGGAGGTGACGACGCGCTGGAGTGGGCGGCAGTGGCATGTCCTTGTGTACGGGATTGCCCCGAACCGTGCGGATGCGGCGGCGCAGCCGTTCCGTTCGCTGATGGCCGACCTCGAGGCGCAGGCGCTGACTCTGGCGGAGGACGCCCGGCAGCGCATAGAAGCGCAGGGGAAGCCGCTCGCTTCCCTGGAAGAGATCGCGGGGGGGCGGCCCCTGCTGCCCTACCACGTGCTCACCTCGGCCATTCGCGAGGGGCACGTCCGTAATCTGTCGGAGGCAGCCAAACTGGTCTCTGGCCTGGGAGGCGGCTTCAGCCCGGATGAGCCGCTGGAGCGTGTGGTCGATGCCGCGCACCAGGCGGGGGGTGTCACGGTGGTGGCGCATCCCGGCCGCAGCGATTCGGTTGGCGCCTTGCTGCAAGAGGACCTGGACCGGATGCTGGCCGAGATTCCGATTGACGGCCTGGAGGCGCACTACCGCTCGCACACGGACGAGCAGGTTGCACTCTACCGGGCGCTGGCTGCCGAGAAGGGGCTGCTGATCGGGGCCGGGTCCGATTCCCACGCGCCGCATCAGCCGGTCAATCCCCGGCCGTGGCGCGCCATCTGGGCGGCCGAGCTGCTGGCGCGGCTTGGGGTGACGGTCGCGCCACCCGAGGAGGGTCCGGTCTGGGAACCAGGGATGCCGGACCAGCCGCCACCACCGGCGCCGGCTGAGCCAGAACCAGACGCAAAGGCTCCGGACGCCACAGGCCGCACCGGCTAACCATCGCCCGGCGCTGCTGGCCTGTCCGCGTCATCACGGTCGCGCTTCGTCACGCATGCTGGCGCCATGTTCAGCGGCGGTGCATCCGGGTGTCCCGGGTGCGAATCTGACCTCGATGATACGCAGATGCCAGGCAGTGGAGCTGGCTCGCCAGTCACTCGCAAGGGCAGCAAGGTGCTGACGAGCGACGTGGTCGACAGGCTGCGCCCACGGTCCCGGGCGGCGCGTAGCTGGTACCCTGACTGATGGCGATCGTACGTGACGGTCGTGAATTGATAGCAGAGAGCCTTTAGCTGATTGCTGCCAAGGAAAGCGAGAACCCTTCATGGCGTTGGAGATTGTGACGTTCCCGGCGGGACCAATCGAAACGAATGCCTACCTCGTGGCGGACACCGAAACCGGTGACGCGCTGGTTATTGATGCCCCGTACGGTGTGACGGCGGCTGTCGTTGCCGAGGCGGAAAAGCGCGGCTGGAAGATCGGCCAGATCGTGATCACCCACACGCACTGGGACCATGTGGCGGACGCCAAGGCGCTCACCGAAGCGACCGAAGCGCCACTGGCCGCGCACCCGTTGGCCGAGGCGCCCCTGGCAAACCCGACGCCGCTGGTGGGTGAACTTCCCGTGGAGGTGCCCCCGGTGGCCACAAACCAGGCCCTGGAGGATGGCGATACGGTCACGCTGGGCGGGTATTCGTTTCTCGTGATGCACCTGCCCGGGCATGACCCGGCGCACATTGCGCTGCTGGACGCCGAGCATGGCGTTCTGCTGAGCGGCGATGTGCTTTTCCCGAATGGCCACGGCCGCACGGATATTCCTGGCACGGACCAGCAGGATATGAACCGGAGCCTGCGCCGCCTGGCAGCAGAAGCCCCGGCGGAGACCACGGTCTACCCCGGCCATGGGCTTCCAACGAAGGTTGGCGCGGAAACTGCGTGGATCGAGGCGCTGCCTCAGGAGTAGGGTCATTCGCGCAGGCGTGAGGCGGGCGAGGCAGGTTTCCCCGTTCGCCTTTCGCCAACCTGGGCATCCCCCGGGTTTTCGGTTGCCGTCGAAGCTACCCGCCAGACCAGGCAGCCGAGAAACGGAGGATGCTCATGGTTACGCGCCGTAGCATGATCATGGGAGGCGGCGCCGCCGTCGTGGCGGCTGGCGCTGACCTCGCACCTGTCGATGGCAAGAAAAAGAAAAGAAAGAAGAACAAGCGTAAGACGATCACCCAAACCTTCTCGAATGCCGCGTCGATCACGCTGCCGGGAGGGGTTGTCACAGCGACAGCGACGCCCTACCCCTCCACCATCGATGTCAGCGGGTTGACGAAGGGCACGATCCAGAAGGTCCGCGTGTTCCTCAATGGCTACACCTACGACGTTCCCGATGACATCGACGTGCTGCTGGCGGCATCGCAATTACCCGGCCTGAACGCCATCATCATGAGTGACGTCGGTGCGGCGAATGCAGTAAGCAACGTCGATCTGGTGCTGGATGACAATGCTGCCAATCCGCTGCCGGATAGTGATCAGTTGACCAGCGGTACGTACCGCCCGGCAAACTACACCGGAAGCCCGGATACGTGGCCTGCCCCGGCGCCTGCGCCGAGTGGCAAGAGCGCGTTGAGCGTGTTCAACGGCCAGAACCCCAATGGCGAGTGGCAACTCTGGATCAACGACTGGGAGGGCAACGGCCCCGGCAATTTCGGCGGCGGCTGGGGCATCGAGATCACGGCGCAGGTGAAAAAGAAGAAGAAAAAGAAGAAGAAGAAATAGCCCGTTCTGCCGGCCCGGAGCACAAGCCCCTGGGAACGGGTTGCGTCGATCCGACTGATAGGCGCCGCAGTCCGTTGACTGCGGCGCGACCGTTGCGTTGTCAAGCGCTGACACGTTACCCGGGGGCACAGCGCGCCGTCCATACCTGCTACTCAAGCAGCGTCACCAGACGTGCCAGAACTCGCCCAGCACCCCGGCCGGCCACGTCGTGATTGGCTGGGCGTGGCGCGCCCCGGTTCGAGTACGCGAGGCTGATCGCAGTTGACGATTCCCGTTGTTTTCGTGCCGGAAAGCGCGACGTCTCCCGGTCGGGTTGCCAGAGGAGCACGCGTACATCACAACCGCGCCGCCACCCGGTCAAGCACCGCCACGGCAGCGTCCAGGTCATTCGGCGCTGGAACCCCGGCCACATCACCGTGGCTGTCACCCTGACGGCGTGGCGTGCCTGCCCGATGGCCTCGCTGACGCGGCGAAACGCCGGCTTGCCGTCCACGAGCGGACGGATCAGGTCGCCGGTGCGAGCCGGGCAGGAGCCTGATGCCACGAACAGGATGGGCGCCTACAGCGTCGTGCAAGAGACTTGACCTGCGAGGCAAGATCCCGTGACCCGAGGGGATTCCCGGCGGCTCAACTTCTCTGCACACCGCTGTCATCGACCGGTTCGCCGACCTTCGTCACCCGATGCGCATGGCCAGCCCGGCGCGCGGCTCGGGGCGCTCATAGTTCCGCTCCAGGGCCGCCAGATCCAGGTCGATGGTGGCAAGGTCGGCGAGGCAGACCTCGTCGCCGGGCCAGGCGCGCAGCGTGGAGACGACTTTCAGGTAGCCCCGGCAGCGGGTGCAGGTTTCCACCTTGCGCGCTTCGCCGTCCTGCTCTGATACGAGGGTGGCGCGCGTGCCCTGTCCAGCGGCGTCGCAAAAAGCGCAGCGCACGCCGGGCTGCTGCCAGTCGCTGCCGCAGCGCGCGCAGCGCAGGTGGCGTTCGCGCTCGAGGCCCCGGATCTCGGCCAGGCGCGGCCAGTCGCCGCAGATCGGGCAGCAGCCCTCGTGCCAGGGCGCGGAGGCGACCGGGGCGAAGCGGCGGCGCAGAGCCTGCAGGAGCGGCGCCGCTGCCAGGTCGGTCACGGTCGCCAGCGGCTCGATGTCGACATGCAGCTCATCCGCCAGGATTGCCAGGCGCGCATCATCCGCGTTGATCGCGGCCGCCAGCAGGCTCACCGCATCCAGATTCGGCGATTGCGCGGCCTGCGCCAGGGGAGCGGCGTCTGGGCCGGCGTTGCTGGCCAGCAGGAGGAGACGGGTGACCCAGGCGTGGAGAGAGCCCTCGCCCCCAACCCCTCTCCCGCGCACCGGGAGAGTGGCTGGGGGTGAGGGCTCTCCATTCAGCGAAATGATTGCTCCCGTCAGCAGCGGCGCGCCCGTCTCGCGCTCGGCGGGGAGCACCGTGGCGGCCGCCAGGTCATCCCAGAGCGGGTTCTGCCCCTCGCGCAGGACGGCCTCCATGATCGCCAGCCACGCGGCGGCTTCTGGCTGCGCGCTCAGGATCTGGCTGATCTGCCGCTGGGCGCCGGCCGGTAGTTCTGGAGCCATGGCCGGGGCGTCCCTGCCCCGGCCACGGAGCGAAAGCTTGGGGAGGCGGTTCACTGCTGCGCGATGTCCTCGGTCGTCACGGCGGGTTCCTTGAAGGGGATATCGTAGAAGATGCGCTCGAAGCGGTCGGCCGGCTCCAGCAGTTGCACGGGCTGACTGTGGTTGCCCACATCGCCGCCGGGCTCACCCCGTGTCCGCGTGGCTTCCGGCGAGAGCGAGCAGCCGCCCAGCAGGAGGATGGCGACGGCTCCGGCCGCCAGCCGCAAGGCGCAGCGGCGCCTGCGTGGCCGGGTCATCTCAGACCGCCTCCGAGGACAGGATGACCACGGTGCGCAGCAGGAAGACGCCGAGCAGCACGAGTAGTGCGGCAACCGGCAGGGTGGCCGCGCCCAGGGTGCGGGGGCGGTGCTGGAGGAACAGCGGGATCATGATGCCGAGTAGCACCACCCCGACGATCAGGACGATTCCCCAGTGGCCACCCCAGACGACCCGCACGACGCTCCAGAGCGTGACGGTCATGATGGCCAGTACGATGATTTCGCCGAGGGAACTGTAGCGCTCCATCGCTTCCAGCCAGCGCACCGTGCCAGCGTTCCCGCGCCGCTGCCCGCAGAGGATCATGGTTGCGCTGCCAGCCGAGATGCCGGAAAGCAGGAAGAGCAGCGCCAGCAGCGAGGAATCGGCCCAGAGTGGGCGGTTGGTCACGGTCAACACCAGGCCGGTGTAGCCGGCCAGCGCCGTCCCGGTCAGGATGCACCCCAGCGCCAGCAGTTTGCCGATAATGCCTTCCCCCAATCGGGAGAGCGCACGCGGCAGCAAGCCCCAATCGGCGAGGGCGGCGAGGGACAACACCCCCACGCAGGAGGAGAACGCGATCAGGATATACACGCCCAGGGAAAGCGGGGCGTAAACCTTGAACATGGGCAGCATGGTGTTGGACTGGAGCACCATGTGCCAGAAGCGCTCTGGCCGGGTCAGGTCCAGGATCAGCAGCGGGCCGCCCAGCGCCACGGCCACCAGGGCGATGAGGTAGCCGATGCGCGTCATGGCGCGGTCCTGCGGCGTGCCGAGCAGGTCGAGTAGCCCCGCGAGGAAAGCCGCGCCGCCTGCCAGGCCGCCCAGGAAGAAGTAGACGACGATGTACCAGCCCCAGTGCGGGGAGACCGTGAACGAGGTGTCTGATGGTGGCAGTTGTGCCACGAGCCAGGGCATGGTCATCCCGCCGTCCCCTCGGGTTCTGGCGCGGCCTCCCCGGCGTGTGCCTCGGCGGCCTGCCGCGCGAACGCATCCATGCGCCGCTTGCGCAGGGCAACCGCGCCCAGGGTGGCCATACCGACCGCACCGCCGATGCCGAGGGCACTGGCAGCAGGCATGTTGCGAGAGGGCAGCTGAGGGTTCGCCGGCAGGCCGTAGATTTCGGGCGCGTCCAGCAGCAGGTAGAACGAGTTGAGCCCGCCCAGGATCTCATCGCCTGCGCCGTAGAGGTACGCGCCAGCCTCGGGATATTGGCGGTTCACCTGATCCACGCGCCTCTGGGCCGCCTGGTGCAAATCGGCAATGGCGCCGAACTGGATCGAGTGCGTGGGGCAGGCCTGGGCGCAGGCGGGCGGCAGGCCGCTCTGGAGGCGGTCATAGCAGAGCGTGCATTTCATGGCCGTGTTGGAGACCGGGTTGATCTCGATCACGCCGAAAGGGCACCCGGCGATGCAGGCGCGGCAGCCGATGCAGGTGTCCGCCTGGATGACGACGGTGTCGTACTCGGTGCGGATGATGGCCCCGGTGGGGCAGACCTCCAGGCAGCCCGCGTGGACACAGTGCTTGCAGACATCGCTCATCAGCAGCCAGCGCCCGGTGGCGCGGTCATCGCTGAACTGCTCGATGAACTGGACGTGTCGCCAGTTCTCACCATCGAGGTGACGCGTGTTGTCGTAGCTCTGGCCACTGAGTTCGACGATGTCCGACGAGAGGCCGTTCCAACTCTTGCAGGCGACCTCGCACGCCTTGCAGCCGATGCAGACGGTGGTATCAGTGAAGAAGCCCATCGGCTCAGCCGGGTAGGCAGCCGCCTGGGGAAAGGCCTCCCCTGTGCCATGCGGGCCCGCAGGCGGCGGGAGTGGGGTAGCCACAGGCGTGGCCGCCGCGGCTCGAGCTTGCCGGGAGTCCTCGTTCCGGCGCGGACTGGACAGGGCCGGCAGCGCCATCACGCCTTCTCCACGTTACAGACGAACGCCTTGGCCTCGTGGATGGTGACGTTGGGATCCCCCACCATGAGCGAGAGATCATTGGTGACGGCGCCGGTCACCAGACCCTGGTAGCCCCAGTGCCAGGGCAGGCCGACGTGATGCACGGTGCGCCCGGCAATGTGCATGGGGCGCATACGGCTGGTGACCAGCGCCTTGGCGTTGATCGCGCCGCGCGGGCTGCTGATGGTCACCCAATCCAGGTTGGCGATCCCTTTCTCGCCAGCGAGTTCCGGGCTGATCTCCACGAACAGCTCTGGCTGCAGTTCGGCCAGCCAGGGGAGCCAGCGACTCATGACCCCGGAGAGGTGGTGCTCCGTCAGGCGGTAGGTGGTCAAGACGTAGGGGAAGGCCGGATCCTGCGGCGCCGCCGTGATGTTGCCTTCAACATTCCACGCCTTCAGCACCGGCGAGTTCTGCTGGAGCGGGTACAGCAGATTGGACACCGGGGATTCTCGCGGCTCGTAGTGCGTGGGCAGTGGGCCATCCACCAATCCGGTCGGCGTGAAGAGCCAGCCCTTGCCGTCTGCCTTCATGATGAAGGGGTCTGCGCCGCCCAGGGCGTCCATGCCGATGCCGCCCTCCTCGGGCCGGGCATCCGGCGCCTTGGTGGCCGCGAAGTCGGGGACATCCGCGCCTGTCCACAACCCGGCGTTGCCGGTGGCCGGATTGACCTTGTCCGGATCCCAGTAGACCCAGGCTTTTTCCTCCGACCACGGCGTGCCGTCGGGCCGGGCGGAGGCGCGGTTGTAGAGAATGCGCCGGTTGGCGGGCCAGGAATAGCCCCAACCCAGGTTGGCCGCGCCCGGCCCCTCCGGATCGGGAACGCGTGAAGCGGCGCGCAGATGCTCGATGCCCGGCTTCGGGTAGACACCGGAGTAGATCCAGGAGGCGCAGGTGGTGCTGCCGTCATCCTTGAGGGCGGCGAAGCCGGGCAGGTGCTCGTCCGGGTTGCCGGTGACGTAGCCATTGATCTCGCGCATGATCTTTAGCGCACTCGGCTCATCCTTTATCCGCCAGTTTGCCACTTCTTCCGGATCGGGCTCGTAGTCCCAGACCAGGTTGACCATTCCCTGGTCGCGCGGGTCTTCGCTCCGCGCGTACATCACCTTCAGGCGCGCGCCGAGGTGGTAGGTGAACCAGATATCGGAGCGGCAGTCGCCTGGCGGGTCGATCGCCTTGTGGTGGTACTTGATCAGGCGCTGGGTGTTGGTGAAGGTGCCGTCCATCTCGGCGACTTGCCCGGACGGGAACAGGAAGACCTCGGTCTGGATATCCTCCGGCCGCACCGAGCCATCGACGATCTCGGGCGCCTTGTACCAGAAGGCGGCAGTTTCCGTTTCAAAGTTGTCCTTGACCACCAGCCAGTCCAGCTTGTGCAGGGCGCGTCGCTGGTAGATGGCGTTCTGCCCGCCCACGGCCGGGTTCTGGCCCATGGCGAACATGCCCTTGACGCGCCCTTCCTCCATGGCGACGAACATGGGCATGTGGGAGTGGTCGCCCGAGATGCGCGGGTGCCAGGCGAAGCCCCAGTCGTTCTCGGCGGTGGCGGCATCGCCGTACATCGACTTCAGGTAGCTAACGAAGAATTTGGGCGTGTTGGCCCAGTAGCCCGTCGGCACGGTCTCGGCTTTCAGATACGCGGCGACCGAGTTGTGATCCTTCAGCACAGTTGGCGCGGGCATGTAGCCCTGGATGGAGTGGTAGAGCGTCGGGATGTCGGTGCTGCCCTGGATGGTGGCGTGCCCGCGCAGCGCCACGATGCCGCCGCCGGGGCGGCCCATGTTGCCCAGCAGCAGTTGCAGCGTGGCGGCCGCGCCAATCATCTGCGGACCGTAGGTGTGCTGGGTCCAGCCCAGGGCGTAGCAGATAGCCGACGTCTTGTCCGGGCCGCTGTTCGTGAGCAGCGTCTCCGCGACCTCGATCACTTTTTCCGCCGGACAGCCGGTGATGCCGGAAACCATTTCCGGCGTGTAGCGGGCAAAGTGCGCCTTCATGAGCTGGAAAACGCACATCGGATCTTCCAGTGTTGGGTCCTGACGAGTCGGGTTTTCTGGCAGCAGGTTCTTCACCAGGGGGTCGTAGGGCGGGCCGGGCGGGGCCGCGTCCTCTTCGTCAGGCTGCCCGGATTCCACGCCCTGTACGCCAGATTGGGCAGGGGTGGCCGCGCGCCCCTGATTGCCCACGGGTTGGCGGTCGTACTGCCAGGTTTCGTTCGTGTACTCCGCCAGGAAGCCGTCCAGGCCCCACGGGCCTTCCCGATAGGGGCGAAGGCCGGAGAAGACCCCCTGCGGCTTGTCCGGCGATTCTTCGTCCACTCCCCGAAAGGCAGGATTGATGATGGTGGCGGCGTTGGTGTAGGTCGTCACGTATTCGCGGAAGAAGGGCTCCGTGTTCCAGCGTTCGGAATGGATGATGTAATTGATCAATCCGCCCAGGAACGCGATATCCGTGCCGGCGCGAATGGGCGCGTAGAGGTCCGCTACCGCCGTAGTCCGCGTGAAGCGTGGATCGGCGTGCATGACCTTGGCGCCCTTGAGCCTGGCCTGCATCACGTAACGGAAGGCCACGGGGTGGCACTCCGCCATGTTGCTCCCCTCGATGAGGATGGCGTTGGCATCGACCAGGGAGCCAGGGTAGGTTGTTGCCGCGCCGCGGCCCAGCCGCACCCCCAGACCGGGGACGCTACTGGAGTGTCATATCCGGGCCTGGTTCTCGATGGCAACGATGCCCAGGCCGCGCAGCAGTTTCTGCTGGACGTGGTTCCACTCGTTGTCCATGGTGGCCCCGCCCAGCGAGAAGATGGCGGTGGTGGCCATCAGGGTGCGCTCGATGGGTTCGCCAGCGGCGTTGGTGGTCTGGTACCGCTCCTGGAAGGTCTCATCGCGCGTTTGCTTCACGCGCTCGGCCACCAGGTCCATGGCGGTTTCCAGGTCGATGACCTCCCAGGCGGTTGCCCCCGGCTTGCGGTGCAGCACCTGCGTCAGCCGGTTCGGGTTGACGTGCAGTTGGTAGGTAGCCGCGCCCTTGGGACAGAGCGTGCCCTGGTTGACGGGTGAGGTGGCATCCCCTTCGATGTTGAGGAGCGTGCCGTCCTTCACGTAGACCATGGTGTCGCAGCCAACCGCGCAGTAGGGGCAGACGCTCCCGAACTGCTGGGCCTCCGCAATGCGCAGCGCCCAGGCACGGGC
>JAWKPJ010000017.1:0-113252 GCA_041390745.1 Thermomicrobiales bacterium
CGCGCTTTCCCCGGTCGTTGTCGGTTCTGCAGCCGCCCTGGCAGAAGGCGGTTTCGATTTCCTGGTTGGGCTCGCAGCGATAGCGGTGGCGCTGCTGCTCCAGATCGGGGCGAACCTTGCGAACGATGTCGCGGACTTTCGTAGCGGTGCCGACACCGATCAGCGCCTTGGTCCGACCCGGGTCACTCAGAGCGGGCTGCTCTCTCCGCGACAGGTCGAGGTAGCGACGGCCGTCACGCTGGCGTTGGCGGCCATTCCAGGCCTGTACCTGGTCTGGCAGGGCGGTTGGCTCTTCGCGGTGGCCGGATTGCTGGCGATCGGAGCAGCGGTGGCCTACACGGCAGGCCCGGCCTACGGGTACGTGGGGTTGGGCGATATCGCCGTCTTTCTCTTCTTTGGGCCGGTCGCGGTAGCCGGTACGGCATACCTGATGATGCACCAACTCACCGCGCTCGCCGTGCTCTCCTCCGTCCCGATGGGCTGCCTTATCACCGGCATCCTCGTTGTCAATAACCTGCGGGACATCGACACCGACCAGGTCGCCGGCAAGATGACCCTGGCCGTGCGCCTGGGGCGGGGCGGCGCGCGCGCCGAGTACGCGCTCCTGCTGGCGATTTCCTACCTGATTCCGGTGGTGGTCTGGTGGAGTGGTCTCGCGTCCTTCCGGGTGCTCCTCACGTTCGTGACTGTGCCGTTGGCGGCGATGTTGCTCCAGCGCGTGTGGCACGAGGAGGGCCGCGCCCTCAACCCGGTTCTGGCGGGCACGGCGCGGCTCTGCCTGTTTTTTGCGGTGGTGTACGCCGTGGGGATCGTCCTGTGAGTGATTCTCGATCCAGCGTCGTGCAGGGCGCGATCAAGTCGAGTGACGACGTGCGCACGATGTTCGATGGCATTGTGCCGCGCTACGACCTGCTCAACCGGCTGATGACCGGTGGTCGCGATGTCGCGTGGCGCAAGATTGCTGTCCGTGAGGCAGCGCGGGGGCGCAATCCCGCCGCCTTGTCCGTTCTCGATATCGCGACCGGCACCGGAGACCTCGCCCTGGAGCTGGAGCGCGCTGGATTCGCAAGCGTCGTTGGCCTCGATTTCTCCGCCCCGATGTTGGCTGAGGCGGAGCGGAAGGCCCGGGAGCGGCCCGGCGGCACATCGCTCATCACGTGGGTGCAGGGAGATGCGATGGCACTGCCTTTCGCCGCCGACGTCTTTGACGCGGTGACGGTGGGCTTCGGGCTGCGCAATATGCCTGACTATCTCGGGGCGCTGCGCGAGGTTGTCCGTGTCCTGAAGCCGGGCGGCACGTTTGTGTGTCTGGAGACCTCGCCCCTGCCGTCACCGTTGCTTCGCTCGGTTTTCGAGTTCTCGATGCAGACAGGCTTGCCGATTCTCGGCGGGCTCCTGAGCGGTGACCGTGACGCCTACGCTTACCTGCCGCAATCGTCGGCAGTGTTCCCGGACGCCGAAGCATTGGGTAAGCTCATGCAGCTTGCCGGACTCAGGAACGTGCGTTTCCTGCGCCGTGGCCTGGGTGCGGTTGCGATTCATGTTGGGCAAAAGCCAGATTCTCTGGAGTCAGGCAAGGTTACGCCTGCACGGTGACAAGGCGTCGCCAGGGGAGCAGGAGCTTCTCAACCAGGCCCACCAGTGCAAAAAGCGTCGAGCCCATCACGGCAAGCAGAAAAATGGCAGCCACCATGCGCGGCGTTTCGAACTGAGCGATTGACCGCGTCAGCAGGTAGCCGAGCCCTGCCTTCGCCCCAACCAACTCACCAAACACCGCCCCAATGACGCAGATGGCAACGGCAATTCGCGCCCCGGCAAAGATGGCGGGCATTGCCGAAGGAAACTCGGCGAGGCGAAAGACCCGGCCGGGAGGAGCGCCAAATGCGCGTAGGAGATTCACCACTTCGCGGTCCGTGCTGCGTACGCCTTCCACCGTGCTTACGACCAGGGGGAAGAAACCAACCAGTGCCGTGACCAACACTTTGGGCAACAGGCCGTATCCGAACCAGACCAGGAGCAACGGCGCAATGGCCGGGACAGGAACTGTCTGGCTGGCGATGATCAGCGGATAGAGCGCACGGTCCAACACCGGGGATCGTGTGATCGCGATGCCGCAGCCCACCCCCGCAACCACAGCCACGGCAAACCCAATGAGAACCTCCTGCAAGGTCACCAGCGCATTCGCCAGAAGCAGATCGCGGTCATTGATCAGCGCGGCGCCAACATCAGTCGGCGCCGGCAGGAGCCACTGCGGTGCACCAGTGAGGCGCACCGCCGTCTGCCAGAGCAGCACCAGACCGCCTAGCATCGCCAGGGGCGCCACCCAGCGTTGCACGATGATCCGGTGCGAACGGGCGGGCGGCCTCACGTGGGGATCCCAAGGGCGCCGAGCACGTCGCGGCGAGTGGCCAGGAACTCTGCTGCGAAGAGCACCTCGCGTCGCCTCGGCCGCGCCAGCGGCACGGTGATATCCAGGCGCACGCGGCCCGGGCGGGATGTGAGCACGACAATGCGATCCCCAAGCATAATGGCCTCTTCAACGTCATGCGTCACGAGAAGCACGGTGGCCTGCTGCACGGCCAGCACTTCAGCCAGCCAGAGTTGCAGCTCCGCTCGCGTGAGCGAATCGAGGGCGCCAAAGGGCTCATCGAGGAGAATCAGGTCGCGCTGCGGCAGGAGCGTACGCAAGACCGCGCAACGTTGCCGCATGCCGCCCGACAGCTGGTTGGGGTACGCATCTGCAAATTCTGCCAGGCCGTAGCGTGGCAGCTGCTCCGCCGCTGCACTTTCTGCCGCCTTGCGCGGCACGCCGGTCGCCTCCAGACCAAGGGCGGCGTTTCCAAGGGCAGTGCGCCACGGCACGAGCAAGTCGCGCTGCCGCATGTAGGCGGACTGACCGAGGCGTTCTTGCGCGGTGGTGGGAAAGCCGGACATGAACACCTGTCCGGAGTCTGGCGCGAGCAGCCCGGCCACGATATCCAGAAGCGTGCTTTTCCCCGAGCCAGACGGCCCGACGATCGAGACGAACTCCCCACGCGAAATGGAGAGCGTGAAGTCTTCCAGCGCGGTGAGACGGCGCTGGCCCTCGTTGTAGCGTGACGTAACGTTCTGCAGCGATACGCGCGGGGGCACGGCCACCGGTGACCGCGCGGGCTCAGGTGGTGCCATGCGCCAGGTCGTCACTGACGATCCGCGCGATTTCGTGCCCCAGGCGGACGCTGTAGTTGGTGCCGCGATCTTCAGGGTAAATCTGCGTGGTGTTTGCCAGGTAGAGCCCGGGCAGACCTGTCCGGTGCGCAGGGATCTGCTCGCTGTAACGCAGAGGAATAATCGGCTGGGCTGCCCGCTCGCGGAAGACCCAGGACCGCTCGATCCAGGACGGTTCGAATGCCGGGTTGATGCGCTTCAGGTGGGGCAGGTACTCAGTCAGGATTTGTTCATCTGTCAGGCCGAAGTACGGGTGATCCTGCTCAAGATACTTTGAGAGGTAGACGAAGCGCTTGCCGCCGTACTGCTCAGGCCCAATGAAATTGGTGTGCTCGATGATCCCGGTAAAGGGAAGGTCGTCGTCCGCAATGTTCAACCAGTAGACCGGCGAGAGTTGCCGGGAGAGTTGCAGCAAAACCACAATCGCGGCTTCGTATTCCAGGGTGGAGAGCTTCCGCACGTAGTCAGGCGGAAGTCCATCCACAAGTCGCGGCAGGATCGGTGAGGGCGTGGTCACGACGACGGCGTCGAACGGGTAGCGCTCCCCGCTCACTGTGGCGATCCAGCCGCCAGCGCCGGTCGGCTCAAGTTTGTCCGGTCCCGCTCCGCTGATCAGCGTCGCCCCCGCGCCGCGGCCGGCCGCGACCAGCGCGTCAATGAGAACGTTGAAACTGCCCCGGAAGTAGCCAAGGCGCTCCTGCTCCAGCGGCGAGCGGCGGGACGTGGTGCGGAGCCAGATTTTGCCCCAGAACCAGACCATGGCAACCTGGTCATGGTAGCGCCCAAACTTGGCCCGCAATTGCGCGCCGAATGTCTGGTCGTAGGCGCGTGTGCCCAGAGCACGCAGGAGCCAATCGTGCGCAGTGATATCTTCCAGGGGTTTCCAGTCGCGAACGCGTTGCAAGTACGCCGTCACCAGGCCGACGCGCAACCGGTCGTGGAACGGGATGGTCCCCAACCTCAGCAGATCTACGGCGCCATTGAGCGGCCAGATCTTGCCCTGCGCGAAGTAGCCGACGTTGGAGGGCAACCACATGAGTGTGTCGCCGATACCGATCTCCTCGGCCAGCGCCACAATTTCGCGGTCGCTCTGGAAGAGGTGATGGTAGAAGCGTTCCAGGTAGGTCCCGGCCACCGGGAACGCGTTGGCCTGGCCGCCAAACTGTGGCGCACGCTCCCAGAGCGTAACCTGATTCCCCTGCTGGGCAAGGCGGAAAGCAGCCGTGAGGCCAGCAATGCCGCCGCCGATTACGGCAATACGCTTGCGGTCTGTCATACCGTAACGCTAGCCCAAGTCGTGCCCTCTGGCCCACCTCGACGTGTCGCCAGGACCGCGTCGCTGCCTGGTCTCAGTCTCATCAAAGTACCGTCAAGGTCCTGGCGCCGGCCGTGTCTGCTCGAGACAACCGACTACCCTCGCGTGGCATCCAGAGGGTAGACGAAGGATCTCGTTCCCTGGCTGCGCTGGTAAGAACGTGCCGCGATGCGCGGCATCTGGCGTCGTCATCCTGGCGATGGTTCAGGACCGGTTCTCCAGAACTCGCCTTGAGGAGAGACATGACAACGCCCCACGCTGGGTTGGCGTGGGGCGTTGTCGCAACCGTCGCGGATCGCTAGATGAAGAGTGAAGCCATGACCAGTGTGATGGTTGCCATCAGCTTGATGAGCACATGAATCGACGGGCCGGCGGTGTCCTTCCAGGGGTCACCAACTGTGTCGCCGACCACCGAGGCAGCGTGCGCATCAGAGCCCTTGCCGAGGACTTTGCCGTCGGCATCCTTGAGGAGGCCCGCCTCGATCATCTTCTTCGCGTTGTCCCACGCGCCACCGCCGTTATTCAGGACGTTGGCAACCAGGATTCCGGCGATGGTGCCGATCATCAGCATGCCGGCTGCGCCTTCCCAGCGCAGCGTGATGCCAACCAGGATGGGGACCGCGACAGCCAGCAGGCCCGGCGCGATCATCTCCCGCAGGGAGGCGCGAACGGCGATATCGACGCACGACGAGTAGTTCGGGGTTGACGTGCCCTCCATGATGCCGGGATCGGTGCGGAACTGGCGACGCACCTCTTCGATCATCGCACCCGCCGCGCGGCCGACGGCGCGCATGGCCAATGAGGCGAAGACGAAGACGAGCGCGGCGCCGATGAGCCCACCCACAAATACGCGCGGGTTCGCCAGGTTCACGACTTGCGACTGGATGGCTTCGCCGCCGAAGCGGGCAACCTCCTGCAGGTACGCGGAGAAGAGCAAGAAGGCCGCGAGCGCCGCCGTGCCGATGGCATAACCCTTGGTCAGCGCCTTGGTCGTGTTGCCGGCCGAATCGAGCGCGTCCGTGGTGTCACGCACGCTTTCTGGCTGATTGCTCATCTCGACAATGCCGCCGGCATTGTCGGTAACCGGGCCGAAGGTGTCCATCGCCAGGATGTAGGCGGCGGTCATCAACATGCCCATGGTCGCCACAGCCGTGCCGTAAATACCGGCTGACTGGAACAGGCCACTGCTGTCGGGGAAGGCCGACGTGACCCGGTCCCCCACGAAGTAGGAGGAAAGCAGCGCAATGGCAATCACGATCGCTGCCGCGCCGGTGGTTTCGAAGCCAACCGCAATGCCGGAAATGATGTTCGTGGCGGGGCCCGTGCGTGATGACTCCATGATCTCGCGCACCGGCCGGTAGCGGCCGCTCGTGTAGTACTGCGTCACCCAGACGAAGACGAAGGCGGTGAGGACGCCGATAATGCCGCAGAGCAGATACTCCATCTTGCCGTAGGGCAGCATCCAGAAGGAGGCAATCGCCAGGCCGACCACGCCGAGGGCTGCCGACACGTAGAAGCCCTTGTTCAATTCAGTCATCGGATCGGCTGGCGTTGCCGGGGGGCGAACTGCCAGCAGACCTGCCATGGAGGCAAGCAGGCCGAGCGCCGCAAGCACCAGCGGGAAGAACACGAATGCCAAAGCCTGATCGTTCGCGCTCCCGACCGCCGCCGTGAACAACGTCGCGCCGAGAATCATGGCGCCGATCATTTCAGCAACGGAGGATTCGAAGATGTCGGCGCCACGCCCGGCGCAGTCGCCGACGTTGTCGCCAACGAGGTCGGCGATAACCGCCGGGTTCCGCGGATCATCTTCGGGGATGCCGGCCTCAACCTTGCCGACGAGGTCCGCGCCGACATCGGCGGCCTTGGTGTAGATTCCGCCGCCAAGCTGTGCGAACAGCGCCACGAACGAGGCGCCGAACGCAAAACCGACGATCCAGAACGGGGTCTCAGCGGCGGCAGGCAGGGCGCCTTCCACCATCGGGAAGACAATCCAGTACATCGCCAGCACGCCGAGCAAACCCAGCGCGACCACGAGGAATCCAGAGACCGCGCCGCCCCGCAGCGCGACGGTGAGCGCTTCGCCAAGGCTCCGGCGCGCCGCAGAAGCCGTGCGGATATTGGACTTGACCGCGACATACATGCCGGTGTAGCCGGCGATGCCGGAAAGAAGCGCGCCAAACAGGAACGCGCCCGCAGTAATTACCGCGCGCGTCGTTTGGTGATCTTTTTCCGAGAGGCCGACGATGACGCCGATAATGATCGCGATGACGATGGAGAGCATCGCGATGGTGGAATACTGCCGCTTCAGGAAGGCGACGGCGCCGACGTAAATGCGGTTGGAGATGTCCTGCATGCCAGGGGTGCCGGTATCCCGGGCGAGGACATCTCTCGCGAGCCAGCCCGCAAACAGGATGGCCACCAGGCCACATACCAGCACCGGCAGCGAATAAAGCTCCCGAGCTTCCAAGACCCCCTCCTCCAGACCCCTTGCGCAGCGCAGCGCAAAGGACTTCCCCCTGTAGCACCGGGCTCCCCGGTGTCGCCTGGCGACTCCCTACATCTTTCCCCGGACGTAAGGTTCCCTGAAGTCGTGCGCGGCCGCACGGAAGGCGCACCGATGTACGCGTATCAGGTCATGCGCGGAGGTGGAGTCTACCATGCTATCCGGAAATCCCGATATTGAGGAGTGGTTACGTCCTGGCCGGTTGGGGCGCATCGCGCCGGGTCAATCGCCGGAAGAATGCCTGGATCTCGCCGTTCTCCCAGGCAACCAGCAATTGGCTTGCGTTGAAGATCGAGGAATAGGTGCCGCTGATTGTGCCAAGCAGCAGCGCGAGGACGAAGACGCGGGTGGACTCCCCGCCGAAGAGCACCAGGGCCAGCAGCGTAAACACGACCGTCAGCGAGGTATTGAGCGAACGAACGACTGTCTGCGCGAGTGAGTGATCGACCACGCTCTCAAAGGACTCATTGGGGCTGAGCGCCAGATTCTCGCGGATGCGGTCGAAGACGACGATGGTGTCATGCACGCTGAACCCAATGACGGTGAGCAGCGCCGTGATGAACAAGGCGTCAACGCGCACGTTGAAGAGCACACCGAGAATCGAGAAGATACCCAGCACAATGATCACGTCATGGAGCATAGCCACCAGAGCCGCGCCGCCATAGAGCAGTGGGCTCTGCGTGTTGCGGAAGGCGTAGGCCATGTAGAGCAATATGCCAACAGACGCCACCGCCACCGCGATGATGGCCCGGTTGCGGATCTGGGTGGACACCGCGCCGCCGACTGACGAGAACTCAAGCTCGGTGTACGCGCCCAGTTCACTGGTCATTTTCTCCGCCAGAACGGCTTTCTCTGGCGATCCCTCACGAATCTCTGGAACACGGATCAGGTAGGTCTGGGCGTCGGTGTCACCTGTTTGCTGGACAACGACCTCGTCATAGCCAGCGTCGCGAAAGACCTCTTCGACCTGATGCGTCGTCGTGGGTTGGCTGAACTGCACTTCCCAGAGCGTCCCACCCGTGAAATCGATACCCAGCTTGAGGCCAAACAGGAGCAGCGAGATCAAGCCAGGGATGATCAGGATGAGGGAAATGGTGAACCAGAGTTTGCGCTTGCTGACGAGGTGTTCCATGCCTGTGCACTGCCTGCCTTTTCGCTGCTAGTCCGCCGGCGCCGTGTTGATGGCGGGTGGCGTGGAACTGAACCACCAACTCGGGTTAGTGAGCCCGAGCGTCACCACAATCTGGAGCAGCGTGCGGCTGACGGTAATGGCGGTGAACATGCTGACGAGCACTCCGATGAAGAGTGTCAACGCGAACCCGGTGATGATCGACGTGCCGGTGTAACTGCCGAACACGTAGAGGATGAAGGTTGTGATCATCGTCGTGATGTTCGAGTCCCGGATCGAAGGCCACGCGTGGGAGAAGCCGGAGTTCAGGGCCTGCGTGAGTGTTCTGCCGCGGTGTATCTCGTCTTTCATTCGGGCAAAAATCAGCACGTTGGCGTCAACCGCCATACCGATGGACAGGATGAACCCGGCGATACCTGCCAGGGTCAGCGTGACCGGAATCAGTTTGAAGATCGCCACCGTTAGCACAGCGTAGAAGATAAGCGCCACCACCGAGACGATCCCTGGCAGGCGGTAATACAGAATCATGAACAGCGCGACAATAAAGAGTCCGACCGAGCCCGCAATGAGGCTTCGCTGCAGTGAATCCTGACCGAGCGACGGGCTGACCGTCTGGCTCTGCACGACATCCAGGGGCACGCTCAGGGCGCCCGCCTTGAGTTGGATAACCATGTTTTGGACTTCCGAAGGCGGAATGCCCTCGATGATGCCGGAACTCGAGATAGCGCCGTTAATGACCGGGGAGGAGATCACCTGCTTGTCAATGACGATTGACATAGGCTGGCCGAGGTGACTGCTCGTGTATTCAAAGAACCGACCGGCGGCATCGCTTTGCAGCTCGAAGGCAACGACCTGCCCAATGCCCGTATTGCCCTGGGTGGCGTAGGCGTCCTTGAGATCCGCGCCGCTGATGATGGTCTGGTACACCGGGCCAGTCGGAATCGCATCAGCCGCCACCGGCGTGGCCATTGCCCCGGCTACCGGCGTCGCGCTGCCTGCGTTTGGCGAGGCGACCGGTGTGGCCAAACGGTCGCCCTCACGATCTGCCGCGCCGAGTGAGGTGTCCACCACGGTGCCCGGCGGAAGGGATCTTCCTGCGGGTCGATAATCTCAAGCAGGGCGGTCTGCTGCATGATCTCGATGGCATCCTCCGGATTTCGGATGCCGGGCAGTTCGACAATGATCTGGTCGCTTCCGCGCGTTTGGATAAAGCGGCTCACTCACGCCCAACGCATTGATGCGACGCTCGAGCGTCTGTCTCGTGCCTTCCAGAGTTTCAGCGTCCAGCGTCTGCCCCGCAACCGGATTCGCCTGCAGAACAACCTGGAGACCTCCCTGGAGGTCGAGTCCTTCGCGCACCGGGTGGGCGGCCCGGAAGCCATTGATGTCGTAGTTCGAGCCGGGGAGCGCGACCCAGGTGGCGAAAATCGCCAGCAGGATGATGAAGACCAGCGTGATCCAGGTTCGCGACCGCAAGCGCGTACTCCCAGCGAATCTCAGCAGACCAACGCGCGGGGCAGAGCCGAGCGAACATAATGCTCAGACAGCCGACAACGGCGCGGAGTATAGGCCGATTGTATGGCATGGGCCACACAGGGCGTCCCACCGCATCGAACTCAGCGCGGGCAGGGGGTCAGGCCGTGCCGCCATACCTGGAAAAGAAATCAAAGAGATACACAGATATTTAGATTGTGCGATAGAATCGAGACGGTCCGGATCACAGAGTGTTCGGGTTTGGGTCCTGTCGCACGAGGCCACAGTGCAGTCGCGTCGGGTGAGGAGGTATCGATCCCCATGAGTGCCGCGCGGAATTGGTTATCCGGAGTCGTCGTCCTCATCATGCTGGGAGGAGGAATGCTGGCAGCGTCTGCCCAGGATGCAACGCCAGAACCGCTCCCGCCCGCTCCTAACGCCGGGAGCCCGCTTCCGGGACAGTACGCGTTCTATCCCGCTGACGTCGCGCAACCTGGCGGAGACCTCCCGGGAGACCCGGCCGTGCAACTGGTCCGGATTACCGACCAACTCGAAGAACCGGTCAACGTCGCTGCGCCTATGGATGGCACCGGGCGCATCTTTGTCGTAGAGCGCGGCGGGAAGATCAAGATCGTGCAACCAGATGGCACGGTCTTGCCGGAACCGTTCCTGGACTGGACGGGCTGGACGATGTCGGCCTTCCTGGAACAAGGGTTGCTCGGTCTGGCGTTCCACCCCAATTTTGCCCAGAACGGCGTTTTCTACATCAACTACACCGATGTCTTGCGTAGCGGCGACGTGCTGACGCTGCAGTTCCGCGTCTCCGCTGATAACCCCAATGTGGCGGATCCGAAAAGCGCTGAGGTCATCAGTTTCCGTTCGCAACCGTATCCGAACCATATCGGCGGCGATATTGCGTTCGGACCGGACGGCTGCCTCTACATCGGCCATGGCGATGGTGGCCTCGAAGGTGACCCGCTGGACGCCGGTCAGGATCTGACGACGCATCTTGGCAAGATGTTGCGCATCGACGTTAACCCGAACCTGGGTCTGCCCGCGTGCGGCGCGGAGTGGACGCTTCCCAGCGCGGATGTTGCGGCCGAGGCGGCGGCAATGGAGCCTGTGTCGCCGCAGACACACGCTGTAAACGGCGCCGGGACGGGACGGGAAATGATCGGTAAGGGGTACGCGATCCCTGCCGATAACCCGTTCGTCAAGGGCGACATGATCCTCGATCTCTTCGGGCTCACCGAAGATGACTTCGCGCGCTACCACCCGTACGCCGCGCCGGAGATCTGGGCGTTCGGTATTCGCAACCCGTGGCAATTCTCCTTCGACCGTGAGACTGGCGACCTGTGGATTGGCGACGTTGGCCAGAACTTCTGGGAGGAGATTGACTTCGAGCCTGCCAGCAGCGCCGGCGGCTTCAACTACGGTTGGAAGTTCCTGCAGGGGTCGCACTGCTTCCCGGACAGCATGAACCCGGATTGCCCGAAAGTGGGGGTTTTGCCGGTCGCTGAGTATCCGCATGACCCAACCGGCGGCTCAACCGTGATTGGCGGGCACGTTTACCGGGGCGATGCCTATCCAACACTGGCGGGCATCTACTTCGTTTCCGACTACATCTCAGGCCGGGTCTGGGGCATTGCTCCCAACGCTGGCGCCTGGCAAATGGAAGAGTTGTTGGACACCTCACTCTTCGTCACCGGGTCCGGTGAGGATGAAGCGGGCAACATTTACTTCACGTCGTGCGAGTGCGGCTACGGGCAGACCGCGCCAAACCCACGCGGGGCGCTCTGGATGCTGGTTGCCGCCGAGGCGGTCCCGGATGGCGCAACTCTGGCGCCGGCAGGCCCCAAGCCGACGGATGATGAGAGCGTCGAAGAGGTCGTTGAGGCGGCGACACCGACGCCGTAAGGTTGCTGGCGGCGCCGTGGGATGGGAGAACCCGGGGTGAGGGCTTTGCTCTTGCCCCGGTCTCCGTGGTGCACCCGTGCTTGCAGCGCCTGTTGACGACACGCTGCTGCGGCGGCAACATCAGGCGTGCCGGATGTCCGGCGAGGCGAGTCATCTTGATTGCACAAGGAGTTTCCATGACCGCGACAGGCGCTGATCTGGATGCCCAGGCACTCGTTGCATCCGCACTGGAGCACTGTGTCTTCCCACTTGCACCGGCAGAGGACATTGCCAGGGATGGCGTGCGCATGTGGGTCAAGGGCGAGGGGGTTCGGGTCACCGACGCTGGTGGGCGGGAGTACCTGGACATGATGAGCTCCCACGCGCGGGCGAACTCCCTGGGCTATGGCAACGCCGAGATCGCTGACGCCGTCGCCGCCCAACTGAAGACCATGCACTACGCGGGCACCGTCAACAACATGGCGCCGCCGACGGTGCAACTTGCCGACAAACTCGTGGAACTCACGCCCGAGGGGCTGACCAAGGTAGTCTTCGTCAGCGGTGGTTCGGAAGCTGTGGAATCGGCGATCAAAATCGCGAAGCAGTACCAGATTCACGCCGGCAAGCCTCGCGCGTACAAGATCATCTCGCGCTGGAACGCCTATCACGGTGCGACAATGGGCGCCCTGGGAGCCACCGACTGGCTCGGCACGCGGCACATTTCAGAACCAGGTGTTCCCGGCTATTCGCATATTCCGGGCCCGATGCGGTACCGAAACCCCTTTGGCATGGAGGAAGCGGCGTACTACGCATTTTGCGCCGACTACCTGGAAAACCAGATCCTGCACGAAGGGCCTGACCTGGTGGCCGCGTTCATCGCCGAGCCGATCATGCAGGCGCACGGTGTGAACGACGGTTCGACCGAGTATTTCGCGCGAGTGCGCGAAATCTGCGACAGGTACGGTGTACTCCTGATTGTCGATGAGGTGATCACTGGCTTCGGCCGGGCCGGCTCCTGGTTTGCCAGTGAGCAGATGGATATCAAACCGGACATCATGACCATGGCCAAGGCGATGACCGCCGGGTACATGCCCATGGGCGCGGTGGTCGCCCGGCCGGAACTCATCGACGCGTTGCCGGTCTACCGACATGTGCATACCTACAGTGGACACGCGGGCGCGGCGGCAGCCGCGAATGCCGTGATTGCCATCAAGGAGCGCGAGAACCTCATTGAGTACGGGAAGGACATGGGAGAGTACATGCTGGATTCCCTGCATGAGTTCCTTGATCCTCACCCGATTGTCGGCGACGTGCGCGGCAAGGGCATGTGGTTGGCAGTCGATTTCACTGCGGACAAGGAAAGCAAGGCGCCCTTCTCGGATGACACTGTCAAGGCGGTCGTCGCCCGGATGTTCGAACACGGGGTGATTGCCAGCGCGATCGGAACCTCGTTCGAGATGGCGCCGCCGCTGATCTCTACAAAGGCAGATCTGGACGAAGCCGTGCGGGTCGCTGCCCTGGCGATCAACGAAGTTGCCGCCGAGCGCAGGCTGGTCTAGCGCTTCGCGTATCTCGGGAGGTAGAGCCCGTGGTCCTCGATGTACCGGACCACGGGTGCGACCGTGAGGTCGTCGATGGATTCGCCATTCGCAACGCGTTGCCGAATTTCGGATGAGGAGTACGGCAGTTCGGCGAGCGGCGCCAGGTGAACCCGCCCTGCCAGGGCGGGCAGGGCGTCGGTGAGGTGCGCCAGGTCGGTGTCGATACCCGGGCGCCCGACCACACCCAGGTCAGCGAGCGCCAGGATACGCTCTGGATTGCGCCAGTTCGGGAAATCCCGCAGGGAATCCTCCCCCATCAGGAAGAAGTAGCGGGCAGGCCCCAAATCGTCAGTCAATCGCTCCAGGGTGTCCACGGTGTAGGAAGGGCCAGGCCGGTCGATTTCTACTCGGCTCACAATGTCCCTGGTCGTCTCGCCAAGCGCCAGCTGCACCATGGCGATGCGGTCTGCATCCGAACTGACGATCTGACCTCGTTTGTGGGGCGGCTGGCCAGCGACAACCCAGATGATCTGATCCAGATCGAGTTTTTCGCGTAGCCCGTTCGCAATGTGCAAGTGCCCCAGGTGGATGGGGTCAAATGTCCCACCGAACACGCCTATGCGGCGAAGTGGGTCCCGGTCTGAGGTGGCTTTCGTCACGGAGTCTCCTGATCGATCGTGCGAGCGCCAGATTGTATCAGGGGGTGACGACACCACGGTTCCGGCAACGCCATTGCTATAGTTCCGGGCAGGTGAGCCGGTGGGGACGAGAGGCGAAGGCGTGTTCGATTACCACGTACACAGCACATACTCGGTAGATTGCGCCATTCCCATGGCGCAGTCCTGTGAGGCAGCCATTGCCGCAGGCGTGACGGAAATCGCGATCACAGACCACGTTGATCACGTCCCGGCGGATCTCGGCTTCGGTTTTTACCGGCCCGAGGAGTACCTGCGGGAGCTTGACGATGTCCGGGAACGATTTGCGGGGCGTCTGACCGTCCTGCGCGGCGCCGAAGTTGATTACAACGACAGCACCGTCGAAGACGTTTCCCGTTTTCTTGACCGCTACCGGGATGAGTACGACTTCATTATCGGGTCAGTGCATTACTTCAGTGACGGCGCCATGATTTTTCCGGATTACTTCGCGGGCAAGTCGCTGGAGGACGTGTTTTCACCGTACCTCGACCAGGTCGAGCGGGCCGTGGCGACCGGCTGGTTCGACTCCATTGGGCACCTCGATCTCCCCAAGCGTTATGCGCCAAAGACTCATCGCGACTACGACCCACTGTTGTTCAAGGAGCGGCTGGAGCCGATCTTCGACCGCATGATTGCCAGCGGCGTGGCGTTTGAGATCAATACCTCCGGACTGCGCCAGACACCGCGCACCAGCATGCCCAGCGGGCTGGTCGTGCGGTGGTACGCGGATCGTGGCGGCAAACTGATCACTACCGGCTCCGATTCGCACGCCGCCCAGACAGTCGGGGCGGGCATCCCGCTGACCCTCGACATGTTGCAGCTTTGCGGCGTCGAGAACGTCGCTTCGTTCCGAAAGCACGAGGCGACCCTGGTCCCCATCACCACGTTGCAATCGCGCGACGCCTGAGTCTGCTTTAGACATTGTCGATGGACGCGCCATCTGACCGAGCGCCACGAAGCCGCGCTTCACGCACCTCGCCGGGTGGTGGCGCCAGGCGTCATCCGCAGCGGGCAGCCGGGGAGGGCGGGCGCGGCCTGGTGACAAACGCGTTGTGGCGCACCAGCCCCCACTTCCTGGCCGGAATGGCAGCGATTGCGGGCGCCGCACACCTGCTGCCCGCGCCGCCGATCAGTGCACCCTTGCGCATGATCGTGGTGCTTGCGGTGCTGCTTCTGGGCATTGGCGCAACCTTTGTCTTCGATCGCGCCTCCGCTCGACCCTACTGGCAACTTGTGCTGGCAGTAATCCTGGTAGAAATGCCGGTTGTGGCGCTCCAGTCGTCGGCGGTGCGCACCCCGTTCGTTGCACTGGGGCGTGGCTCATCAGGGTTCGCCATCTCGATGACCATCGCATGCCTGCTCGTGCTGCTGGGGCTTTTGGTCTTTGGAGTGCTCGTGCAGCGGGATCCGGCTGAGAACACGGCCCTGCTGTTGCTCTTGCCGGCGCTTGTCGTCCCGGCGGTGCTGGGGGCAGGCTCGGAACTGGATGAAACCGCATCGCTGGCGATGTTCGGGGAGTCCGCGCTACTCGCCGGGGTGGCAGCATTCATTGCGCTGCTCGGACCTGCTGGCTGGCGTCCGCTCCTTGCCGCCGCGGTCTTCGTTCTGCAGTTTGTTGGGCTTCTGGTCCTCGGGAAGGGTCCGGTGATCGGGCCAGAACCTGGATTTGTCAGCTACTTCTGCGTCAGCCTGGTGCTGATGGCGGCACTCGGTCTGATAATTCTGGCCCCTGTGGGAGCCATGTTTGCCCGCCGCTTCTTCCAGACAGTTGACGAACGGGCGGGAATTGCCGCGCCAGCGAGGGTTCCCCAACGGGGTGCTCGCCGGCGCAGCGATAGTTAGCCGCCTACTTCGGAATGGAGTCGGACGCTCCATTGCCGTTCAGCGCCGGAATGGTGGGGTCGTTCTCCTCTTCCTTTTTCTCCACAATCGTCATGGTAGCCACGCCTTCGTCCGGATCCAGCTTCATTAACGTGACGCCCTGCGTCTGCCGGCCGATTGTCGGGATCTGCGCGACCGGGAGGCGGATGACCTTTCCGGAGGTGCTCATCAGCATGAGGGCGTGTTCGTCATTCACCATGCCGGCGCCGACAATGTGGCCAGTCTTGGTGGTCAAGCGCATGGCCAGCACACCCTTGCCCCCCCTGCCTTGCGCCGAGAAATGCCTGGTAGCTGTTCGCTTGCCGAGGCCCTTTTCGGCCACAACCAGCAAGTCAAGGCCCTCAACAATGACCTCGGAGGCAATCACGCGGTCACCCGGGTCCATCCGGATGCCGATCACGCCAGCCGCCTGGCGTCCCATTGACCGCACATCGTCCTCACGGAACCGGATAGCCTGCCCGCCCTGACTCACAAGCACGATCTCGTCGTCGCCGGTCGTCATCCGTACCCAGGCCAACTCGTCTTCGGGATCGATGCCGATGGCGATCAGGCCGCTGGAGCGCACCGATCGGAACTGGGAGAGTTCTGTGCGCTTCACGCGGCCCAGGCGTGTGGTGAAGAACAGATACTGCGCCGAGTCGTAATCCTTCACCTTCATCAAGGTTGTGACGGTCTCATCTGGCTGCATGTTGACCAGATTGATGATCGGCATACCCTTGGCTGTGCGTCCAGCATCAGGCAACTCGTGTACCTTCAACTGGTAGACACGCCCACGGTTGGTGAAAACCAGCAACCAGTCGTGACTGTTTGCCGCCAGGATGTGCTGGACAGCATCCTCGTCGCGCATCTTGACGCCAGTCACGCCCCGGCCTCCGCGCCGCTGGGTGCGGAACACCTCATCGCTGCTGCGCTTGACGTAACCGCGGTTCGTCAGTGTGACCAGGACGTCGACTTCGGGGATGAGATCCTCTTCGGAGATCGCGCCCGAGATGTCCTGGATACGCGTGCGGCGCTCGTCACCGTACTTTTCCTTGAGTGCCTGCAGATCCTGACGGACAACGCCGAGAATCAGGCGCGCATCGCCCAGCAGGGTTTCCAGACGCAGGATTTCGGCGAGGACCTCTTTCAGTTCATCCTCGATCTTCTTGCGCTCCAGACCAGCCAGGCGGGCGAGGCGCATATCGAGAATGGCCGTCGCCTGGACTTCCGTGAGCGTGAATTTCTTCATCAGGTTCGTCCGCGCCGTTTCCGTGGTGCGCGAGGCCCTGATGGTGGAAATCACCTCGTCGATGTTGTCGAGGGCGATCTTGAGACCTTCGAGAATATGGGCTCGCCGCCGCGCGCGTTCGAGCTCGAACTCGGTGCGCCGCGTGATCACTTCCTGACGGTGGCTGATGTACTCCTGCAGGGCGCGTTTCAGCGTCAGGGTTCGCGGCTGCGTGCCACGCTCCACGAGCGCCAGCATGTTCACGCCAAAGCTGGATTGCAGTTGCGTGTGCTTGAAGAGGTTGTTCAGCACCTTGGTCGGCTGCGCATCCCGCTTGAGTTCAATAATGGCGCGCATGCCGGTGCGGTCGGACTCGTCGCGCAGGTCGCTGATGCCCTCCAGCTTGCCTTCGCGCACCTGGTCAGCTATTCGCTCCAGCAATACGGCCTTGTTGACCTGGTAGGGGAGTTCGGTGATCACAATCTGGTAGCGGCCGCCGCGCGCTGCTTCCTCTACGAAGGCCTTGGCGCGCACGACAATCCGGCCGCGCCCCGTTGCGTACGCTGCCTTGATGCCTTCTCGCCCCAGGATGATGCCGCCGGTCGGGAAATCCGGGCCGGTGACTGCGGTCATCAGGTCCTCAACCGTCGCATCCGGGTTGTCTATGAGCATGGTGGCCGCGTCGCAGACTTCGTTCAGGTTGTGCGGCGGGATGTTGGTCGCCATTCCGACGGCGATGCCAGAGCTGCCATTGAGCAGCAGGTTCGGCAACCGGCCGGGCATGACCTTTGGCTCT
This sequence comes from Thermomicrobiales bacterium, assembly GCA_041390745.1. Classification (GTDB taxonomy): domain Bacteria; phylum Chloroflexota; class Chloroflexia; order Thermomicrobiales; family UBA6265; genus JACCXM01. The sequence continues at coordinate 17,647 of JAWKPJ010000017.1, forward strand.
TCCGTTGAGGCATCGTAGTTCGGCATGAAATCGACGGTGTTTTTGTCGAGATCAGCCAGGATCTCGTCCGAAATCGCGGTCAGGCGCGCTTCGGTGTAGCGCATGGACGCAGCGCCGTCACCATCGACCGAGCCGAAGTTGCCCTGGCCATCGACCAGGGGGTAGCGCATGTTGAAGTCCTGCGCCAGGCGCACCAGGGTGTCATAGACCGACGCATCACCGTGCGGGTGGTAGTTCTTGAGGACCTCACCGACCACGCCGGCGCTCTTGCGGTAGCGGGTGTTGGAGCGCATCCCCATCTCGGCCATCGCGTAGAGCACCCGCCGGTGAACGGGCTTGAGGCCGTCTCGCGCATCGGGAAGAGCGCGCTGCACAATCACGCTCATGGCGTAGTCGAGATACGACTGGCGCATTTCGGTGTCGAGACTTGCCAGCCGAACGTTTCCAATTTCCACGAGCGAATTCCCCTGTCTCAATGCTGCTATGCAAGCAAATAATCTTGAATAAGTTTACCACGATTCGGCACATTCTTCAGCAGAAACATGGCGTCCGTACGCGGAGATTCGTCGCGTTCGAGGGTGAAAGAGGACGACCGGGAAGGTGGCGCATCTGGCCGCGATGACGTCGCCTCACCGTGAGGACGCGCTGCGGCGCTGCCTGCTGTCGGCAACCAAATTGTTGCCGCTTTCAGGCTCCTTGCCCGCAGCGGCGTCAACGCGGAAGCCACGACGCTGCCGGGGCCCTGACCCGCCCATGTTGGCAGCCATGGCGCAATTGGCGCTCTTTGGCGCCCAACGGTGAACCCGGCGCCTGTGATTCAGGGGCGCTTCTTCTTGCCCTGAATCTTGTCGGCTTTTCGCCTGGGCGCGTCGACCTGGTGCGAGCCGCCAACACTCGCCACAGCGACGTCAGAACCGCCCAGGCTAGTTGCCATGCCTGCGTCCGTTGGCTCCCCTGTCGGGGCCGGGGCTTCGGCCTCGGGCGGCATAACCGGGGTGGCAGGTGCGGCAAGTGCGGCGCTGCCTCCGGTTAACGACGGGCCCGGCTCGTCAAGAGTCCCATCACCTCCACCCGGCGCCGCGCCAGTTTCCGCGAGCGCCGGATCGTATGGATCCGGCGCAAGGTCATTCACGGGCGGTGACGGGTCGATCTGCGCTTCGGCCTCCCGCATCGGCCAGGGTACGATGGCTCCCGTTGCCAACGCGAGACCAGCCAGTGTGGTCGCACCCGTTGCCAGCAACGTCCGCCGCGAAAGGTGAGGGTGCGTCATTTACTCGGAAGCCGCGAGGGAGTCGTTGCCGCCAGTCGAGGCGCCGATGGACGACCCGCCGCCCGACAGCACGCCGATGTCGGTGCTGTTGCCGACGTCGCCGCCGTTGATGGTGACCCCTGGAGCCAGAATGGTTGACGTACCGCCCTGGACCCCGATGGTCCCACCGCCAATGGTGACCACCGAGCCCAGACTGCCCTGGGCCAGAGCAGCCCCTGCTCCGGCAACCGCAAGCATGCCGCCGGCAATAGCCGCAACGGCCGCGCGTCGTGCCATATGCAACGTCATGAAACTCCCCTTCCCTGATTCATCGAGTGCGCGAGCGCATGGTCGTGGCCGGTGTTCGCCTGCTTTAACCTTCGGTCGCCCTGCCAAGCGAACGATTCCGGTCTACGGCTGCAGGCGATGACCGCAGTTTGGACAGAACTTCGAGCCCGCAGGAACCGTGGCGTGACAGTTCGGGCACTCGACAGTCCCCCCACTTTCAATACGCGCCGGCTGGTTCAGCGTTTCGCGGAAGGTCTGGGCCATTGCCTGCCCGAGGCCCAAGCCGGCACCGAGCTCCAGGCCGGATTGAGCCGCGCCAAGCGCGGGACTTCCTTCCCCAGCGTTGCCAAGCGCCTTCGCCGTTTCGAACTGCAGGTACCGCTGCGGATCCCCGAGAATCGCCATCCCGGTGCTCTCGTCTATACGTTTCTGCACTTCGTCGGGCGGTGTGATAGCTGCCACCTGGAAGCTGGTGAGATCGAGGCCCAGCCGCTGGAAGCTGTCTCCCAGCGAGTTGCGCATCGCCGCAGAAATGTCGCCAAGCTGTCCAGGCAAATCGAGCAGTGAAACCTTGACGGACCCGAGCATGTCGTTGAACTCGGTGACAATCACGCTGCGCAGGTAGTCTTCGATTTGTCCGGTGGTGTACGCGCCGCGAGCGCCGACAACCTGCTGCACGAACAGGCCAGGGTCCGCAACGCGCATGGCATATGTGCCGAAGGCGCGGAGGCGGACCATGCCGAACTCGGCATCGCGAAACACGAGCGGCTGGGAGGTTCCCCACTTGAGATCGTTGAACTCCCGTGTCGAAACGAAATAGACCTCGGCGGTAAACGGCGTCCGGCCGCCGAAGAACACTCCGGTCAGGCCACCCAGGATGGGCAGGTTATTGGTCGAGATGGTGTAGCGCCCGGGTCCGAAGACATCGAGCGCCTTGCCATCGCGAAAGAAAACGGCGGCCTGGCCCTCGCGCACGATGAGCTGGGAGCCCATGGTGAATTGGCCAGCGCCCTGCTCGGGAACCCGGGTGACGAGATCGCCCGCCCGCTGATCTGGAAGTTCGATAACGTCAATCAGGGCCATGTCGGGCTCCCTCGTTGGTGACTCAGGCGTCGGACCCGCCGCCTGCGGTCAGCTTCGGCGCCTCAACCCCGAGCGACGCCTTCAGCGCGGCAAGTTCGTCCTCAACATCGGATTCTGCTTCCAGAGCGCGGAACTGGGCATCGAAGCTCTCGTCGCCCATTTCCAGTGAGGCCATGGCTTGCGCCTCCTGGCTGCGAATCTTGCGTTCCATGCGATCAAGTTCAGAGGAGGGATCGAGCGGTGTCACGACCACGATGGCGTCCGCGATTTGCTTGGTCGCCTGGGCGCGCCGCTGCCGCGCGACCAGTGAGTCCCGCGCGCCAAGCGTGGTCTGATACTTGGCCTCAAGCTGTCGCAACTGATCCTTCAGCTTGCTCACGGCCTGCTTCTGGATATCCAGTTGCTGCTGGTAGATTGCCGAGTTCTCGTCGTTGTCCCGCTTGCGGCGCAGCGCCTCGCGCGCCAGGTCGTCCTTGCCCGCGCCGACCGCACGCTCAGCCTTCTTGTTCCACTCAGACGCGAGCTTGCGAGTTTCCGCAACCTCGAGTTCGAGTTCCTTCTCCTGGGCGATCATTGCCGCTACCTGGGAGCGCGCGGTGACGATGCTTTCCTGCATCTCGCGGATGATCTGGTCGATCATCTTCTCCGGGTCTTCTGCCTGGTCGATCAGGTCATTGATATTTGCACGAACCAGGCGAGTCAGACGATCCATGATTCCAGCCACAGGTTTCCTCCTCTGTTCTCGCGGCGTTGCCTAGTTCTGGACCGGCGCTTTCCGGTACAGCTCGATGTCCAGTGCTTCGACAGGCTCACCCACGAACGATTGCCGTTCGCCGTCCCAGTCCAGCGCGACGCCGCTGATGTCGGGGGTATTGTCGTCCCGCAGCAGAGCGTAGCGTACGGCGCGCAATGGGCCAACGGAGTCATCCGTCACGATTTCGCCGTCGCCCGTACCGGTGCTCGCCTGCTCAAGGCTGGCGCCAGCCACACCCAGCGCGTCCTTCGCAGGTTTGGCCGGGCGAACGCGCAGAATCGGTCGCGAGGAATCGGAGATGACGAGCAGCCACTCCTCCGGCTCTCGCGAAAGGCGGGCCAATTCGAACGAATCGGGCCGGCCCTTCACCACGATAACGGCGTCAATGGAGTAATCCGTTCCCAGGATGGAGACGGCATCACCGGGGCGTAGTCCCGTCAGGTCAGGCGCGGGCAACACCGGGGTTTCCGGGCCGAGTACTGCAAGCGCACGCTCGGCGTTCACGGCGCGGCCCGAATCAACCACGTGCTGTCTCGTGTCCAACCGAAGGAGTTCGCGGCCAGTTTCTGCCGCGATCGAGGCGAGCGGAGCGGCCAGCGCCGCATTGGCAGCGGCAGCGCGCTCAAGCGCATCGACTTCAGCGCGAAGGTCAATCGCACCCTGCATGAGGCTCTCGTCGAACAACCTGAGTTGATCGAGGGCGACGCCGTCAATCGGGTTGTCACTAAACAGGCCGCCGTAGCCGGGTGTCTCCGCGCGCACGCGGTTGACCATGAGCCGAATGCGCTGGCTGACTTCCTCGACAGGGGCAACGTCGCCAATCCGGCGTGCTTTGGCCAGGTCGCGGCCAATTCGCTCGACACGGGCCAGTTCGGTCTCATAGGCCCGGGCGACAGCTTCGCGCACCTGGCGGTCGGCGTCCCGCCGCTGCTCTTTCAGGCGGTAGCCACGGTAGCCGGGGATCTGATCGAGCAACGCCTGCGCCCGTCGCTGGAGCTCTTGTTCTGGGTCGTTGGTCACCTCTGACCTCCTGTCGATGAGATCGCCGGATTGGCTGCCGGCTGCGCGATCTGCCGGGCGCCATCTGGGCCAAGGAAGATCTCCGCGCCACAGTACGGGCACTTCACGAGCCCCTTGCCGGCCAGCTGGAGCACCCCGCCACAGTTCGGGCAATGCTGCGCGCCCTGCAAGCGGGCTGCCTCAACGGACTGCAGGGTGCCACTCTTCCAGTCGACATAACCAGTGAAGAGGCCCATGCCAACGAGGTCATAGAGATCGCCTTCGATCTCACCCCGGCTGAGCTTCAGTTCCTGTGCAATGTCGATGATGGAGATTTTGCCGCGCGTGCTAACCATGTCCAGCAGCCGCCGTTGGGCGCGGGCGCGCGCGGTCGCCTTTTCCTCAGCCCGGCCTCGCATCAGGAAGAAGATGCCGCCGCCCACGAGCGGCGCCACGACCACGAGGAAGAGGAACGCCGCGCCAAAGAGCGCGCCCGATCCCCGCAACGTGCCTTCGCTCATGCCTGACAGCAGCCAGAGCCCTGAGATGATGGCGACGACGGCGCCAATCGCGATCAGGATCAGGCCAATGACCCTACCGGATGCATTCATGCAGTTGCCTGATGTGTACTCAGTTGCTCCATGCCGCCAAGTTTACGGCACACGGAACCAACGGCTGATTACTTCTGCCTCAATGCGGCAGGGAGATCGACCAGGGCAAACATGATGTCACCCTTGCAGGCCAGATCGCCATCGACGGTGGCGGTTCCCGCGCCGATGCCGAGCCCGCGCCGGATTTTCTGGACTTCAACCTCGATTCGCAGCGTGTCGCCCGGCTTCACCTGCCTCTTGAAACGGACGTTGTCGATTCCGGCGAAAAGCGCCAGTTTGTCCTTGTATTCATCAGCGGTGAGTACGGCCACGCCGCCGACCTGCGCCATCGCTTCCACGATCAGCACACCCGGCATGACCGGGTAGGCAGGGAAGTGTCCCTGGAAGAAGGGCTCATTGATAGTTACGTTCTTGATGCCAACTGCACGCGTCGGCGGCGCAATCTCGATGACGCGGTCCACAAGCAGGAACGGGTAGCGGTGGGGCAGGATGCGCTGGATTTCCTCCGCCTCGATTACGCGGCCCGTACCATCAGTCATCTGTGACTCTCCTGGCTTGCCCTACGCGGTTGCGGGCTCGCGGTCGTTCGCCCCGAAGCGCACCAACTGGTCGCGAGCCGGGCCAACACCCACCCTGGTAATCGGCGCGCCGACCTGCTCCTGCAGGAACGCGATGTACTCCCGGGCCTGTCGCGGCAGATCGTCTGGCGTGCGTGCCTCAACAGTTGAGGCGCGCCATCCTTCCAGTGTCACAAACACCGGTTGTGCGCGGCTCAACTCCTCGATGCGCGCGGGAACCGTGTCGATGCGGTTGCCATCCAGCTCATACGCCACGCAGACATTGATCGATTCGAAGACATCGAACACGTCCAGAAGCGTCAAGGCAATCTCGGAGACGCCGTTGAGTTCCGCGACGTAGCGTGCCGCAACGGCGTCGAACCAGCCGGTGCGCCGGGGCCGCCCGGTTGTCGTGCCGTACTCATGGCCGCGCTCCCGAATGAGGTCTCCGGTCGCGTCAAGCAGCTCTGCTGGAAGCGGCCCTGCTCCCACGCGCGTGGAGTAGGCCTTGTAAACCCCCAGCACCCGGTCGACCCGGATCGGCGCCACCCCGGCGCCCTGGCAGGCGCCGGCGGCGGTCGTGCTGGACGACGTAACGAAGGGATAGGTGCCGTAGTCGATATCGAGCATGGCGCCCTGCGCACACTCGACCACGACTCTCTTGCCGGCAATCAGGGCAGCCGACACCATCGGTTCGGTCGGCCGTACGAACGGGCGTAGCCGCTCGCCCATGTCGCCCAGATCCCCGACCAGATCCTCCAGAGCCAGTTCGTCCGAGCCATAAACGCTGCTTAGCAAGCGGTTCCAGCGCGGCAACTCGCGCGCGAGCCGGTTGCGCAGGGTATCTCTATCGATCAGGTCCGCCATGCGCAGGCCGCGCCGGGCTGCCTTGTCGCTGTATGCAGGACCATTACCGCGCAGGGTTGTTCCAATAGAGCCATCCAGGCGGTCGGCCTCTTCCAGGCGGTCAAGCATAGGGTGATAGGGGAGAACGACATGCGCACGCTCGGATATCGCGAGGCGCTCCAGCGATATTCCGCGCTCCCGCAGGTTGTCCATCTCGGAAAGAACCTGGCGCGGTTCGATAACGACGCCAGCGCCCACGACGCACTGGGTCTCCGGGTTCAGGATGCCGGAGGGGATCAGGTGGAGCTTGAAGACTCCGGCGTCAGTCTGGACGGTGTGGCCGGCATTTGCGCCGCCGTTAGCCCGGACGACGATATCTGCTTCGGCCGCCAGTGCATCCGTGAGCTTACCCTTGCCCTCGTCACCCCATTGGCCGCCCATGACAATGGTCGCGGGCATGTCGCTGATCCTTTCACTGGAGATTATTGCTTGCGCGCTGTGCTCACTCGCCCTGGTTGCGCAGAGCGGAGAGTTCCCGCTGGAGCGCGATGATCTGTTCCCGCAGCTGGAGCACGGCTGCCGCCCCGGCAACATTGACGCCGAGATCGTCGATCAAGCGTTGCGCTCGCATCAGGCGATCAAGGTCGGCATCGGAGTAGAGGCGGTCCCGTCCACTCCGCGCCGGGTTGACGACGCCCCACTCTTCGTACCGCAGCAGCGTTGTGCGGCCCAGTCCTGAGCGGGCTGCGACCATGGACATTGCGTACTGCGGCTGAGTGCCTGGTTCATCGTCATCCGTAAGCCAGTCAGTCAACGAGACGCGAATGACGTCAGTTGAGCGCTGGGAATTCATCGAGTCTTCCCCCCTGAGCGCAGGCCGCGCAACTCTTCGTAGAGTTCGCGCTCGCGTTCCGAGAGTCTGGTTGGCACTACCACCCGGGCCCGAGCCGTGAGATCGCCGCGTTCGCCCGATTTGCTCCTCAGTTTCGGCATTCCCTGGCCACGGAGCCGAAAGCTGCGGCCATTCTGGGTTTCAGCCGGGATCGTGAGTGCGACGCGGCCAGTCGGGGTGTTGACCTCCACTTCCCCGCCAAGCACGGCCGTCGTCACCGGCACATCGACCTCGGTCTTGAGATTATCGCCGTCGCGCTCAAATCGTGGGTCGGGCCGGACTGTTATTACCAGGTTGACGTCGCCCGCTTCGCCGCCGTTGAGACCCGGTCCACCCTGCCCGGCCATGCGCACGCGCTTGCCGGAGGCGATGCCCGCTGGTATGGAGACCTCGAGGGTCTTGGTACGGCGGACTGTGCCTGCTCCATCACAGGTGGGACAGATCTGGCCCCGCACCTCACCCAGGCCGTGACAGGTTGGGCACTCTTCGTTCACCTGGAGCTGGATCTGGCGGGTCGTGCCCCGGAAGGATTCGTCGAAGGAGATTTCAACTGGCACCTCCGCATCCTCCCCTCTACGAGCCCGGGCCGCTCGGGGCTGGCTGCGTGTGCCGAAACCACCCCCAAAATCAAACCCCCCAAACCGCGAACCACCGCGCGAGCCGAAGAGCGTTTCGAAGAAGTCGGAGTGCGAACTATCGTTCTCGTCGGCTCCGTAGAACGTGTATTCGGAACCACCGCCCTGGCTGGTGTACCAGCGACTGAAGTCGTTGGGGTCGAAGGTGGCCGAACGGCCGCCCCGGCTACTGCCGCCTGGCGGCGCAAAGTTCTCGTCGCCGGTGTACCCGGCGTCGCGATAGCGTTGCCAGTCCTCGCCGAACTTGTCGTAGAGCTTGCGCTTGTCGGCGTCGGTCAGGACTTCGTGGGCCTCATTGACCTCTTTGAAGCGCTCCTCCGCCGACGAGTCACCCGGATTCAGATCCGGATGATATTGCCGCGCCAGCTTGCGGTAGGCCGTGCGGATCTCTTTTTCGGTGGCGGTTCGCGGCACACCGAGGATTTGGTAGTAATCCTTGACTTGAACGCTGGACATGGTTGTCCCCCGGCAATTCGGCCGGCGTACCTACGAACAGGCGGACACGCGAACGTCAGGATCAGGCGCTCCTGCGTCGTGACCCGCGCACCTTGCTGACCAGAAGAATAGCGGAAACCAGAAACATGGCGAGAATCAGGATCACCAGTAAGGGCAGAAAGACCGCGATCAGCGATGTCACAACTGCAATGCCATCTTCGGCCATGCTGACAAACGGATTGAAAATGCCGCCGGCGCCAACCGTGAATGCGGGGCGAGACGTCACCTTTACCGCGTTGACGGAGCCGGCCAGCACAAGCCCGACGAGCACCATGATGGCGGGGTTGATCGAGACGACGCCACTGGTGGACGCCAGGGCCGCGATAACCCCTGCGGCTGGCCGCACGAATGACTGGATGAGATCGTTGATATGGTCAACGCCGGGCACCTTGTCCACGGTGATCTCAATGGTCAGCAGGAGGATGAGGAGTGCAATCCCGACGTTGGAGGACAATGCGTCATATGGGCCGTGGAGCGTGACGCGGTCGGTGGCGCGATCGGCAAGCGCGAGGACCAGCAGGGGGATGTAGGCGTTGAGGCCTGCCGGCGCGGCTAGTCCGGCGCCCGTGAGGATCGCGGTTTCCACGCTGCTGCTCCTGCGTTGAATGCCACTGCTGACGAACGGCGACCTCAGTCAACCCGGCAGTGTATCACCTACCGCCGGGCAAACAGCCGTTTCGCCAGGCGCGAAACACAGCAATCCCGTGCGGCCAGCGCAGCCTGGCCGCACGGGACGGAAGCAACTGAGCTACATCGAGCGGAGAACGGTCACCAGGCGACCCTGCACTGCCACATTGTCGGCCGGGGTGTAGATAGGCTCCATGGTGGAGTTCGCAGGCTGCAGGCGAACGCGATCTCCCTCAAGGTAGAACTTCTTGAGGGTGGTCTCGCGCTGATCTTTCAGCCAGACTGCGACCGTCTCGCCGTTCTCGCAGGTCTGCTGGTGCTTGAGCACTACGACATCGCCATCGTCGATGAGCGCGTCGATCATCGACTGCCCCTTGACCCGCAAGGCGAAGAGGCCCTGACCGGAGCCGCGGACCATTTCCGAACCGACTTCAACAACCTCGGCGACGTCGGACCCTTCAAGATCGCCCGGCACCGGAATGGGAAGACCGGCGGCAATGCTGCCGATGATTGGAATGGACACCACGTTGCGCCGCGCCGGGCCGCGATTCACGAGTTCGATGCCCCGCGAGATCTTGCTGTTGCGGCGAATAACGCCTCGCGCCTCCAGCGCCTTCAGGTTGTAGTCCACAACGCTGGTGGAAGAAATACCAAGCTCGTTCTGAATATCGCGGATCGTGGGAGGATAGTCGTTTTCCTCAAGGAACGTCTCGATGAACTGGAGGATTGCCTGCTGCTTGCGGGACAGGTCTTTCATGGTCCGCTCCTGAATCATGCTGGGTGCAGCGGCCGGTTACGGGTGCCAGAGCGGCGCTGCCATCGCCCCGGAAGGAGGGCGATCCGTATTGGTCCAGATCATACGTGCGAACACATGTTCGTGTCAATAACGACGCGGCACTGCAAGTCCTGACCTTCGCAGTAAACTCGGCACAATGACAGAGACCACCATGGGGACTGACCCCGGCATGCACGAACACGTCCTGGCCAAGCTGGAGTTTCCCGAGATTCTTCAGCGTCTCGCCGCGCACTGTCGCTTCAACGTCGCTGCGGAGCGGGCCCTTGAACTCGGGCCCAGCGGTGAGCGAGCGACCGTGGTCTACCTCCTTGAGGTAACCGCCGAGGCGGTCGATCTCCTCACCAGTTTTCCGGAGGTCACTATTGGCGGCGCGCGGGATGTGCGTGCGCTGGCCGAGCGGGCGGCGAAAGGCGCGCGCCTCCAGCCGCTCGACCTCCTCCAGGTGCTCGATATGCTTGCGGCGGCGCGCACATTGCGTCGCGCTTTCCTGCGCCTGCCGGAAGTTGATACGCGATTTCCCCATCTTGCCGGGTTCGCCGAGCACTTGATCGAGACCCCGAACCTGGAGACCGACATCGGCCGCGCGATTGGCCCGCGCGGCGATGTGCTCGACACCGCCAGTGCCGACCTGGGCCGTATCCGGCGGGAGGTGCGGGTCGCGCAGAGCCGCCTGACCGAGCGGCTGAACTCCCTGGTGAGCGGCGGGAAGTACGCGACTGCACTGCAGGACAGCATAGTCACCATGCGTGACGGGCGCTACGTGGTGCCCGTGCGCTCCGACGCCCGTGGGCAAGTGCCGGGTGTCGTGCATGACACATCAGCCAGCGGACAGACGCTCTTCGTCGAACCGTTGGAAATTGTTGAGCTCAACAACAAGTGGCGGGAGCGGCAGATCGAAGAGCAGCATGAGATCAACCGCATCCTGGATCAGTTGAGCGGGAAGGTGGGTGACCATTCGCACGCCCTGAAGAGCTCGGTCGAAGGCGCGGCCGCATTTGACCTGGCGATGGCCAAGGCGCGCCTCGCGTTCGCCATGCGAGCCAACCGTCCGCAGGTCTGGCAAGGCGGAAATGCCAGCGAGAATGGGCACCCGTCGCAACGCATTTCCCTGCGGCGAGCGCGGCATCCCCTGTTGGTTTCGGACGCCGTTGTTCCCATTGACGTCGACCTGGGCGAGAGCTTCCGCGTCCTGCTGATCACGGGACCGAACACTGGCGGCAAGACCGTGGCCCTGAAGACCATCGGCCTGCTGACCCTGATGGCGCAGACTGGGCTCTTCATCCCGGCCGACGATACGTCCATCGTGTCCGTCTTTCCGGCGGTCTTCGTCGACATTGGGGACGAGCAGAGTATTGCGCAGAGCCTGTCCACCTTCTCCGGACACATTCGTACCGTGATTGGGATGCTGCGCGAAGTTGGGAGCGACGACCTTGTCCTGCTGGACGAGCTAGGCGCCGGAACCGACCCACAGGAGGGCTCAGCACTCGCTCGGGCCGTTGTGGCGCGTCTGCTGGCTTCCGGACCGCTGGTGGTTGCGACCACGCACTATCCGGAGGTGAAGGCATACGCGTTTGCGACGCCCGGCGTGGAGAACGCAAGCGTGGAGTTTGACGTTGCTACGCTCGCGCCGACCTACCGGCTCATGATCGGCGTTCCCGGTCGTTCAAACGCGATTGCCATTGCCGGCAGGCTAGGCATGCCCCAGGAGATTCTTGACCAGGCACAGGGCATGCTCGACCCGGATGAACTTCGCGTGGACGCCCTGCTGCAGGATATCCGGCGCCGTCGCGAAGAGGCCGAGGCAATCCTGGAGCGGGCCAACGAACGGGATGCTGCGGCCAAACGGTTGCGTGATCGGGCCAGACAGGAGCTGCGCGAGGCAGAGCAGGTCCGCCGGGGCGCTCGCGATGAGGCCCTGGCTGAGGCCGAACGCGAACTGGCTGAAGCGCGGGAGACGATGAAGCGGCTTCAGCGCGACCGGGATGCGCTGCACCTCTCCCGCGAGCATCTCGAGGAGCGCAGGCGCGAGGTTGACCGGGCCACCGACGATCTCCGCGCGTTCAAGCGAGTGCGGCCCGCCGCTCCGCCGCCGCTCCAGGGGAAGAAGCCGATTACCGCCGGTGACCGGGTGACGATCACGTCACTCGGCCAGGAAGGCGTCGTACTCTCCGTGGATGATGACTCTGCTGACGTGCAGTTGGGTTCGCTGAAGTTGCGGCAGCCGCTCTCGGCGCTGGAGCGAATTGGGCGGGCACGATCTGAGCCGGAAGCGCGGCCTGTCGTTATCGCCGCCGCGCCGCCGCCAACCGTGAACCTGGAACTCGACCTGCGAGGTTACCGCGCGGCAGAAATCGAGGCCATGCTCGATCGGTACCTGGAAGACGCCTACCGGTCCGGGATGCCCTTTGTGCGCATCATTCACGGCAAGGGAACCGGGGCGCTGAGAAAGGTGGTGCGGGATTTCCTGGCCGCGCATCCTGCGGTGGCAAAGTACGAATCAGCGCCTGCGAATCAGGGTGGTGATGGGGCCACTGTCGCACTGATGCGCGCGGTGTAGGCGACGCGCCCCGGTTGCTTGAGCGGCAGGAGTTGTGTCATCCTAGTAAAGCAATAGGATTTGTAGGGATACAGTGCGCCCATGCGCGCCTGCCCCGGAGTGTACCGGCACTGGGATCCTGGTGCGCTCACGCAATCCCACTCAGGAGGAGGCTCGTCTTTGTCGGCAACCACGTCACGCGCAACGCTCATCTCACCGTATGGCGGGGAACTCGTCGACCTCATGGTCCCGAAAGAGGATCTGGCGGACGCTCGCGCCTATGCCAGTACGCTGCCTTCGCTCCAGATTTCGGCCCGAGCCGTGTGTGACCTGGAGATGTTGGCCACCGGAGCGTTCTCCCCGCTGAAGCAGTTCATGGGGGAGGCAGATTTCCGGGGCGTTGTCTCCGACATGCGCCTGGCGGACGGGACGCTCTTCCCCATGCCAATCACCTTGCCGGTCCCGGCTGACGCTGGCCTGGCGGTCGGCACCGACATCGCACTCCGCGATTCGATGAACGATCTTCTTGCGATCATGACGATCGAGGAACTCTACCCGTGGGATCCGGCGATCGTCGCGCAGCACGTGCTCGGATCGCAGGACAGCAAGCACCCCCTGGTCAATGAGATGAGCCGCTGGGGGCGGCTCAACGCGGCCGGCAAGTTGCGCGTGTTGCAACTGCCCCGGCACTACGATTTCCGCGAACTGCGGAGGACCCCCGCTGAGGTACGCGAGGTTCTGGCCGAGCGGGGCCGGAACAACGTCGTGGCCTTCCAGACGCGGAACCCACTCCACCGCGCCCATGAGGAGTTGACCAAGCGCGCAACGGCCGCCATCGACGGTACCCTCTTGCTGCACCCGGTGGTGGGTATGACCAAGCCGGGTGATGTCGATCACTTCACCCGGGTGCGGACCTACAAGGCCCTGGCCCAGAACCACTACGATCCGGACCGCATCGTACTCTCATTGCTGCCGCTGGCCATGCGCATGGGCGGGCCGCGCGAGGCGCTCTGGCACGCCATTATCCGGCGCAACCACGGGGTGAACCATTTCGTGGTTGGCCGCGATCACGCCGGCCCGGGCAAGGACTCGACAGGCAAGCCGTTCTTTGGCCCCTACGATGCCCAGGAACTGGTTCGCAAATACCAGGATGAAATCGGCGTCAAGATGGTGCCGTTCTCCGAACTGGTCTACCTGCCCGATGAAGACCGGTACGAAGAGACCAGCAAGCTGGCGCCGGGCGCCAAGACGGCGAATATTTCCGGAACGCAGGTCCGCGAGCAGTACCTGGCAAAGGGTCAGTTGCTCCCGGCCTGGTTTACGCGGCCCGAAACGGCGGAGATTCTGGCTGAGGCCTACCCGCCCCGGCATCGCCAGGGCCTTTGCATCTGGTTGACTGGCTTGAGCGGGTCGGGGAAATCGACCACCGCCGCGGTGCTGAGCGTGCTTCTCCTGGAGGCTGGCCGCCAGGTGACCGAGCTTGACGGCGACGTCGTCCGGACTCACCTCTCGAAGGGGCTTGGCTTCTCCCGCGAGGACCGCGACACGAATATCCTGCGTATTGGCTTCGTGGCCAGCGAAATTGCCCGCCATGGTGGCACCGTGATGTGCGCGGCAGTGTCCCCGTACCGCGCCACGCGCGACGCCGTCCGCGCCATGATGGACGAAGATCAGTTCATCGAGATCTATGTCGATACGCCGCTCTCGGTCTGTGAAGAGCGAGACGTGAAGGGCATGTACGCCAAGGCCCGCCGTGGCGAGATCAAAGAGTTCACCGGCATCAGCGACCCCTACGAGGCGCCGCTCGATCCGGAGATCACCCTGGATACCGTGGGCCACACCCCGGAGGAGAACGCACGTCGCATCATGCGTGAGCTGGCTGCGCGCGGCTTCGTCAAGTGGGACGAGTCCGCCCACGCGTAGGTACTTCGCGGAGAGACAAGCGGTACAGGGCTGCCCGAAAGGGCAGCCCTGTTTCGTGAGCCGGACTCCCTGGCATGGAGAGGCTGGCAGCAAGACAAACGGCGTCGCTCGTGCACGTTCTGGCAGACACACTGCCTGGCACAGATTGGCGCGGCTGCCTCAATCGCTGACATCCCAGCCGCTGCCGACACGTTACGGATCGCGTCCTGGTCTACGGAACGGCGGTCGCCAGTTCGGCATTTCGGGGGCGGCTCAGCGTGGATTTCTCAATTGCTTGCAGGACGATTTCAAGAGCTTCGCGCCACGGAATGGCCAGGTCCAGTAGTCGGATGCGAATCGAGTGCCTGGTCAGCTTCACCGCGTGTCCCAGGCGCGCGGTGAGTACGCGCTCCATGCCTGCTGTGTCGACCGGGCGAATGACGATTTCACGCTCTCGCTCGATGATCGACTCAATGCCAAGCGCATCCACCCGGATACGGAGGGCGATAAGCGCCAGCAGGTGCTCAACCTCGTCCGGAATCTCGCCGAAGCGGTCTTCCAGCTCATCGCGCACGTCATCCAGCGCCTCGATGGCGGAGATCGCCGAAATTTGCCGATAGGTGACCAGGCGCAACTCCGTATCCAGAATGTAGTCTTGCGGGATGAGCGCGGTGATCGGAAGATCCAGGATAACGGGCCCGTGTTCTTCGAATGGCTTGCCTGACCGGATTTCCTCAACCGCCTGCGCCAGTAGACGGACGTAGAGTTCGTACCCCACCGCTGCGATATGCCCGCTCTGCTCTGCGCCGAGGATGTTGCCGGCTCCGCGAATCTCCATGTCCCGCATGGCAAGCTGCATCCCGGACCCAAGCTCAGTTGCTTCCTGGATGGCGACCAGCCGTTCCTGCGCCTCTTCTGACAGCGCCTTGTTCGGGTTGTACAGGAGATAGGCGTAGGCCCGGTTGCTCGAGCGGCCGACACGGCCCCGGAGTTGGTAGAGCTGAGTCAGCCCCAACGTATCGGCGTTATCAATGATGATCGTGTTGACATTCGGAATGTCCACGCCAGATTCGATGATGGTAGTTGAGAGCAGGACATCTGAGTCCTTGCGCATGAACCCCAGGATGATTTCTTCCAGAACCTCCTCGTCCATCTGTCCGTGCCCGACCGCGAAGCGCGCCTCGGGGACCAGGTCCTTGAGGCGCGCAGCCAGACGCTCGATACCCCGCACGCGGTTGTGGATGAAGTAGACCTGCCCGCCCCGGCCCAACTCGCGCAGAATCACCTCGCGGATCAACTGATCGTCTGCCGGCGTCACGAAGGTTCGGATGGGCAGCCGCGACTGCGGCGCCGTGTCGATGATGCTGATATCCCGAATGCCGGCCAGCGCCATGTGCAGGGTTCGTGGGATCGGCGTTGCGCTCATCGAGATCACATCGACATCCGTCCGCAGCTTTTTCAGGAACTCTTTCTGGCGTACGCCGAAGCGTTGCTCCTCGTCGATAACGACGAGCCCGAGATTCTTGAACTTGACGTCGCCCTGTACGAGGCGGTGGGTGCCGATCACGATATCGACGGCGCCGGTCTGCAGGTCTTTGACGATGTCGCGCTGCTGCTGCTTGCTGCGCAGGCGGGAGAGCATCTCCACGCGGACCGGGAAAGCGGCCAGGCGCTGGCTGAACGTGGTGAAGTGCTGGAGCGCAAGCACGGTGGTGGGGACCAGGATGGCGACCTGGCGCCCGTCGTTCACGGCCTTGAATGCTGCCCGCAGGGCGACCTCCGTCTTGCCGAACCCGACATCGCCGACTATCAGGCGATCCATCGGTGAGGGCGACTCCATGTTGGAGCGCACGGCATTGATTGCGGCGAGTTGGTCGCGTGTTTCCGTGTAGGGAAAAGACTCCGCGAGCCGTTCGTCCCAGACGGTATCCGGCCCGAATGGCCGCCCCCCGGAAGCCTCGCGGCTGGCGTAGAGCTGAACAAGTTCCAGGGCCATTTCACGCACGGCGCGACGCACGCGCCGGCGCGTTTGCTGCCATTCACCGGATCCCAGCCGCGTGAGCGTCGGGTCTAGACCGCCACCGGAGTACCGGGCGATGCGGTCGGTCTGATCGACTGGAACGTACAGCCGGTCTCCTTTGGCGTACTCGATATGGAGGTACTCGCGTTCGACCCCTGCGGCGTCCATGCGCACGAGGCCCTTGTACTGGCCGACACCGTAGTCCACGTGCACGACATAATCACCCGGAGTCAGCGCCGAGGAGAGTGGAGCGGATTCGGCGTGGCGGCGGTGGTGGGCCCGGCGCGTGGTCTTGCTGAAGCCGAAGAGCTCGTAGTCGGCCAGGACCAGCAACCCGATTGCGGGCGCTTGCCAGCCGACTGCCTGATCCGAGGCCCGGATCTCCAGGGCGCCAGAGGGCAACGGCGGCGCGACCGAGTGTTGATCCCGGCGACGGTCCTTGCGCGGGAAGATGTCGGCATCCTCAAAAAGCTCGGTCAACCGTTCGACCTGATCGGTGGCAATGGAAACGCTCCACCCGGAGGCAAGCCTGTCCTGAACAGCACTCACCGCATCGGACATGCGACCAGCGAAGTGAGGCGATTCGATGACGTCCAGTTCGTGCAGTTCCGAGACAGGGGCAAACGCAGTGTCTCCGAAGCTAAGGGCACGCCGTTCCGCCAGCGCGTTCCGCAGTTCGTCCCATGGCGTGAATGGACTGCGCAACCCTGCGGGAAGCTCGCCGTTCGCAACAAAGGCTGCCCGGAGCTCCTCGGCCTTCTGCTCAAGCTGTTGAGCACTCAAGTCAACTGCAGCCGGCTCGTCGACGATCACCAGGCTGGAGTCGGGAAAATGATCGAGCAAGGTTGCGTGCTCACGGCCGAGATACGGGGCAAAGAGATCGAGGGAGGGAGGCGTCCGGCCATTACCCATTTGCTCGAGCGTTCGTCTCCATTCTGCTGCCACCTCGGGCCGCAGCGCGCCAAAGTCGAGCGTTTCCAGTGCATCACGCGCCATCCCGAGTTGCGTGATATCGACCTCGGCGGGTGGCAGAAGTCGCAACTCCTTCAGGCGGTCGCGTGAACGTTGCGTCGTCGGATCAAACGTGCGGATCGATTCAACGTCATCGCCGAAGAAGTCGACGCGTACCGGGAGGTCGGCATCCGCCGGGTAGATATCGATGATGCTGCCGCGCCGCGCCAACTGGCCAGGCTCGTGCACCAGCGGAGCCAGTTCAAAGCCATGCTCCAGGCACCAGGAAACCAGCTCTGGTTGTTGCAGGCGGTCTCCGAGCCGAATGGTGCGCGTGGCGTTCCGAAACACGCGTGGAGGCATGATCTCCTGCATGAGCCCCTGGGGAGGTGAGACGACCACGATCGGCCGCGCTGGTTGGGCCGTGAGCTGGCCCAGGATCGCCGCGCGCTCAACCGACGTCTGCAGGTCGAAGGGGAGTTGCTCGTAGGGCAGAGCGTCGGGTGCAGGCCAAAGCAGCACGTCATGGCCGGGTAGATGCTCAGCCAGGTTGCTGGCCAGACGCTCAGCACGATCAGCGCGCGACGCGATGACGAGCGTGGGACCAGCCTCCTGGTCGATCGCGGCGGCGGCGACCGCAGCACGTGCTGATGGCGGCAGGTGCATGATATCAACTGGCCGGCTGCGAACAGCAGAGAGCGCCGCCTCGACTGATGGATCTCCGGCCAGTTGCGATGCCAGGTGCGAAAGTGCCATTGGGCTCCGGGGTGGAAATGGGCCGGCCTCTGCCGGGCTGGTCGATGCCGGGCGGGCGGCGAAGACTACCACGACGAGGCGTCTCCGCTCGGCCCTGTCGTTCGCTAGGATTGCCGCACACGCGAGTGGAACGCGCATGTGAGGATCTGACGTGAGCCTGACGCGCATTGGATTGGCAGTCGTGGCCATCGTGGCGGCCGTGGTCGTGGTCTTTGCGGCCGCACGGGCCATTGATGAGCGGGCGGCGCCGGCAATCATCATCGACAACGCGATAGTGCAGCCGGGCCTTGTCGTGGACTTGCGCGGCGAGGTTGCGAGGCCGGGCGTCTACGAGCTCCCGGCTGGCTCCCGCCTGGATGACGCTGTGGCGGCGGCTGGTGGCTTAACGCCTGAGGCAGATTTGTCGCAACTCAACATGGCTGCGCGACTCCAGGACGGATCAGTCGTCACGGTGCCGAGTGTTGCAGTGCTCACGCCGCAGGATTCTGGGGTCGATGAAGGTGCGGGACCGCGTGCGGGCGGAGGTCAGGCTGGCGGTCGTATCAACCTCAACACGGCGAGTGCCGCCGAGCTCGACACGCTGCCAGGCGTTGGTGAGGTCACGGCAGGCCGCATCATTGCCTTCCGTGAGGCCAATGGTCCGTACCGCTCCATCGATGACCTCGTGCACGTGCAGGGAATCAGCATGAAGACGGTCAACGGCCTGCGAGATCTCGTCACCACCGGGCCGTAATGGGTATTGCAGCCAGTGTCGGTATCCTGGCAGGCGTGGCCTTCGGAATCTGGGGCGCGGTTGCTTTCCTGGCTGGCCTGGTGGTTCTGGGAGCTTGTTTTCGTTTACGTCCGTCAGGCGCTGCACTCGCGATAGTCGCGTTGCTGACGGTAGCCGGCGTGTGGCGGCACGCGGCGTTGGATGCGAATGACGTAGCCGACCCGGACTCGGTGCCTGACCTTGCAGCGCTGGTTGTCGTCTCGAATCCCGACCTCGGCGGCGAGTTTCAGCAGTTTGTCACCTCGCCTGAAAGACACTCCACAGGTCGGATTTGCGTCGTGGCGCGCTCGCTCCCGGCCGTCAGGCCTGGCGACCGGGTAGCCGTCGCAGGCCAGCCAGGCCGGGTGCAGGATGAACCGCTGCGCATTCAGCGGTTTCTCGCTTCGCGAGCGTGCACGGCGTCATTGTTCGCGGAATCTGTGCGCGTCACCGGTGCGCAAGCCGACATCTGGCGGGCATTCGGGATTATTCGCGCCGAGATGAGCGGGAGCTTGCGCCGTCTTGTGCCCGGAGACGCTGGAGCACTACTGGCAGGTCTTGTTGTTGGCGATGATTCCGCGCTCTCGCGTGGGCGAGAGGCTGCTTTCAGAAACTCCGGGACAACGCATCTGACAGCCGTCAGTGGGTCCAACCTGGCGCTGATCGCTGGCATGCTCGTCGCGCTGGGGCGGGCTTCTGTCGGGCAGCACCGGCTCGGTTGGCAGGTGGTCACGATCATTGGGGTCTGGGCGTTCGCCTTCGTTACCGGCGCCGAGGCTCCCGCTGTGCGAGCGGCAATCGTCGCGACCGTCGCCTTGGTGGCCGTTCGCTTTGGCCGCGCGGCAGATTTCCCCACCTTGATCTTGCTGGCTGCGGGCGCGATGGCGTTGCTCGATCCCGGGCAGGTCAATAGCCTCGGGTTTCAGCTTTCGGTCGCGGCTTCGCTCGCACTGGCTCTGGCGATGCCGGCGTTTGCCGGGCGGGGAGTGCCGGCATGCTCACTGGCGTCATTGCGGCCACCACACTGGCGCAAATCGCGACGATTCCCCTGTTGCTGGCGGTGTTCGGGACCGTCACATCCCTCAGCATTCCTGCCAACGCCCTGGTAGCGCCACTGGCTGGCGTAGCCATGCCACTTGCCGGACTGGCTGGGTTGCTGGGGATGTGGAACCCGTTCCTTGGGCAACTTGCCGTCGTTCCCGCGTCGCTTGCTGCTGATCTCACGATTGCGATAGTCGAGCGGCTCGGTTCACCGGATTCGGCGATTGCGGTGGGGCGCCGCCGTTGCCGAGCTCGTTCGTCCTTGGCGGGACTTGCGCGATGCTCGTCTGGATACTGGCGACGCAGCGACGATGAACGGGAAAACCAAACGGCCCGATCCTGTCCAGGATCGGGCCGTTTGCCGGGGAGGCTGACGGGTTTAGCGCCGGCGACGCTGCCCCTTGTCCGTTGGGAAAACCCAGCGGACGCCCTTGGAGCTGACCTTGGCCACACGGAAGAAAAGCCAGCCCGCGAGGAAGTAGGTCATGAGATCGCCGATAAGCGGCACCTGGCCCAGTGAGTCGCGGGAAATGTTGTCCGGCATGCTCCAGTAACCGGCCCGTGAAAGTCCCCACAAGACCAGGATGATGGCAAACAGGACGCCGACGAATGCCTGGCGGCGGCGGCGCATCTGTGCGTAGTCATTTCCGCCGAAATAGTTGAGCTTTTCCATGCGAGACGGAGGCTTGGCCTCAACGTGGACCTTCTTCTGCGTCTCTGCGGTCGAGTCCGTGTCGGTTGCAACCACGACCTCGTTCACCGGGATGCCGACGGCATCGGCGAAGTGCTGGCGCAGGATGTCGCGTTCGGCGGAAAGCCGGCCGATAACGCGATGGGCCGCGTTTAGTTGCTGGTTGGTGAGGCTCAGTTGCCGCACGAGCAGCAAGTTCTCTTCACTGGGCGCCGAGGTGTTCTTCCGGCGAGCCCTGTCTGCAGTGTTGGCGCGCCGGCGATGGGCCCGGCTGGCCCTGACCGGATCGGCAGCCTGCGCGGTTGCATCGACTGCTGCCGCCTTAACCTCGGCTTCAGGTTTCTGGTCAAGCTGATCAACGGCCTCGTCCGTTTCACCGGGGTCAGCTTCTGCGGCGTCGCGCGTGGCATTGCGGGCCTGCCGGTCGGCCCGCACGCTGGACTCCGGGTGCTGTCGGGTTTCGCGGGACATGCGGCGCATTTCCGCATCGATCAGTTTCTGGGTTGGCGCCACCTCGCGAGGCGGCGCCGCCGCTGCGGCGCTTGCTTCAACAGGACCTTCACTTGCTGGTGCTGGCGTCGCCTCGCTGTTCGGCTCCACCAGGCGAAGATTCTTCCGGCGCGCTCGCTTTTCGCGACGAGCCTCCTGCGCAGCGATCAACTCAGCGGCGGAGGGAACGCCCTGAAGCGGAGTTTCCTCTGATATTGGGGCGAGGTCTGCAGCGTGAGAAAGCTCACTTTCGCTGCGCAATAGTTCAGACAGCCTCGTTTCCTTTCGTCCCAATCCCCTTAGTCAATTGTCACGCATAGTAATGCATGATGCCCGGTTTGTCCAGAGGCTTTGTGAGGATGTTCGCCACAGTGAGCAGCGTGGTGATTGCAATGACCGTGAAAATGTCAGATGTTTCGTAAGCATTATCCGAAGAAAGCCTATTCTGCGTTGAACCGACGACACGTGGGCAGGCCAGGCCTGATCCGCGAGGGAGCACCGCAGTGCGTTGACGTGAGGTTGCGGCATCCTTATCATTCGTCCTTCGGGGGCCCCCATAGTCTAGTGGCCCAGGACGTCACCCTTTCAAGGTGAAGATCGCGGGTTCGAATCCCGCTGGGGGTACCTTTCTGACTGCAGCATGCGGCCGGGCCATTGACAGGGAATGGCAACGGTGGTAGCGTGCGATTCAACCGAAAGGGGACGCGGCGCGCCTCGGCGGGTCGCAGAGGGGCGGTCGCGAGCGACCTGTAAGGGGGTAACGGATGGGACTCGTCAAGGACTTCTTTGGCGCTGATGAGAGCGTCACCGATGTCGCCAGCGCCGGTAACGGCGGTGTGGCGACCTCCAGTGCCAATGGCGGTGCGGTTGCCATCGGCGATGTCAACAGCGGCGGCAATGCTGGCAACGCGATTGGCGTTGGCGACACGGTCGGGACTGTTGGTGTGGACGGCGGCACTGTGGCGAACGCGACGGATCTTTCCGTCTCGGCCAATGGTGGCACCTCTATCTCGGATGCGAGCGGCGGCAGCTACAACCTGGCCTTCGTCAGCTAGTCGGCTCGCACACACAACTTTGCGTCCCTTTGGGAAGGGTTAGGTTCGGGGAGGGTTTTCGAGATGCAGTTCATCGATACCGCGAGCGCTGGTAACGGTGGTGTGGCCACGGCTGCTGGCAATGGTGGCGCAGTCTCCGCTGGCAATATCAACAGCGGCGGCAACGTCGGCAGCGCAATCGCTGTTGGCAACACCTATGGCCCGGATCCGGACGTGTACGGCGGCGACAGCATGAACGCCACGAGCCTTGGCGTTGCTGTTGATGGTGGCACCGGCATTGCTGACGCGACCGGCGGCGACCACAACCTCGCCTTCGTGAGCTAGTCTCGCCGCAAGGCAACTTTCAGGGGCAGGCGTGCATAGCGCCTGCCCCTGAGTGTTTTTGTGCAACTTGTTGATTCCTGGGCGCTTTCGGCTTCTGGCGTACGCGATGCTCCTACCCCTCCCCAGGAGATCATGAGCCAATCCCCCCTTCATCTACCCTGACCGGGCAAATCTCTGTGGTCATCCTGCTGGATCGTCACCCATGGCAATCCTCCGAGCGTGGATGCCTTTAAGTCACCGAAACGGGTATAGTCAGCCGTACGTACATGAGCTGAGGGGCTTGTGTGCTCCAGACTGTGCCACACAGGACACGTGCACGCCGCCAGATTTTCGACGGGAGCCTCGCCTGGCGCCGCTGTGTCATGCCCCAGGTCTTCTCCCGAGGGAGGTACTCCACGGTGACTGACGTCCAGAATGAGCCAATCGAGCGCCTGCGGCGCAGTCCGTATCCTGGCCTCCTGCGGAGGCACGGGCTTGCCTTGACCTTGCTTGCCGGTGCAGCACTGGGTGCTGCGCCGCTGGTAGGCGCCTTCTATCAGGCGCCTGCCGATGCATCGCCAGAATCGGGAACGGCGCAAGTGGTTGCCCAGCGTGTCATGGACTTCGGCGAAGGAGAATTGCGTTGGCAGGTGACCGACCGCGTGGCGCAACTCCCTGGCAACGCGAAGCCTGTCGAGAGTGAGCAGGGTTTCGTCATTGTCCAGTCCGGCGTCTTGCTCATGGAGGACGCGGAGACAGGCAACCAGTACCGGTTGCCCGCTGGCGAAGCAGCAGCCACAGGCGCCCAGGCGGACCAGGATCGGGTTGCGCTTGGTTCGGATGTCGCCTCGTACCATGACGTGACGCTTGTGTCGTCTGAAGAAGCAGTCCCGGCCGACGAAACGGTTATCTACGCCAGTGAGCCTTTTGCCGGATCGGATGCCCGCCATGATGTTGACCTGCTGCAGGACACCCTGCCGGCCGGTGGGCAGTGGTCAGTTGCTGCCGGCAGCCTCCCGACCCTGGTGCTTGTTGATGCTGGCGCGGCTGATGTCGCCACTGAAAGTGGCGATGTCGTTTCGCTCGGCGCCGGTGAAGCCGCGTCGTTCAACGGTCAGGTGATCATCACGGCAGGGGCAGAGGGCGCCGGTGTCTCGGTGGTCGCGATTGGCCCTGCGGTGCCGCTGCTCAGCCAGGCGGCGCAGACCGCGCCATCAACGCCAACTGGCGGCTCGTCGGCAGGGACACCCGTACCGAGCGTCATTGAGGTTGAGGGAGCCCAGACCGCAGCGACCGTTGCATCTCCCGAGGCTGATGCGGGGCAGGCCGGCAATGACGCTGACGGCGACGGGCTGAACGACCGCCGTGAAGCAGAGTTGGGGACAGACCCGTCGCTCGCGGACACCGACGAGGATGGCCTGACAGACGGCGCAGAGGTCCGGGACCACCGCACGAACCCGTTGGCAGCCGACAGTGACGCGGACGGCGTGCTGGATGGCGACGAGGTGGCGCTGGGCACTGATCCCAATGACCCGAACAACGGCGTAGTGGCCGGCGACGCTGCGGCCGTGACGGAAGATGCGGCGGGATCCGAGGAGGTTGCGGCGCCTGCAGAGGAAGCTGCGGCTCCAGTCGAAGAGGCGCCGGTTGAAGAAGCGCCTGTCGTCGAAGATGTTCCGGTCGCTGCGACGCCTGGCGATACGGACGGAGATGGCCTCGAGGACGCCATCGAGTTTGAGTTGGGCACTGATCCCTACACGGTGGATACGGACCAGGATGGCCTCACTGACGGTGACGAGTACTACATCTTCGCTACCGGCACACTGAATCCGGATACGGACGGCGACGGGATCCTGGACGGGGACGAGATCGCCCAGGGCACTGATCCGAACATCTTCAACTAGGGACGCGGGCGGGATCTGGCGCGGTGCGGTGGCTCCGCGTCAGATCACAAGCCAGGCGGCAACCAGGCCGACGGCGAGCAGGAAAAGCAGGGGCGAGGCGGCGCCCATTCCCCAGATTGCCCAGGCGATGACGGCGCCGAGCAGGAGCGCGGCAAGTACGACAAAGTACCACTGGATCAGATGGTTGGCGAAGTCAGCGCTCGGAGCGGTGGAGCGCTGCGGAACATGGCTTGCCGCTTGATCCCCGGACAGAATCTGCTTCGTTGCGCGACCCGGAGATCGGCGGCTCATGTGACACTCCGCCCGGGTTCACGCCGCCGCTCCTGGATTCCTGGACGGTGAAGCGATGTCCGCCACACCCGGAGCACAATTAGTTTGACCACGCCGGACCAGACGAGCATGGCGCCCAGGATAGTGGCGATCGGATCTAGCAGTCCAAATGAGCGGGCAATGATGCAGGCAATGCCTGTTGCCACCATGACTGCGGAACTGATCCAGAGGTAGCGCATTGGGAAGATCCTCACCGAGTGGCGGGCCGAATCTGCCCATCCTACCGTGATCGACCGTAGCACGGCAATTGTCGATCAGTGCATCATTAGGTTGCGGCAGCCCCACGTCGGAGGTCGGGACGACCTGCGACTTCATCAAGGAGAGTGACACATGCTCAAGAATCCCATGGCACGCGAAGTGCTGAAACAGGCGGCGACTCAGGTGAACCAGGGTGTAAAAGAAGGAGCGCGCCAGTTTGTGGAACGCGAGGTCAACCCACTGCGAGAGCGGGTTGACGAGCTCGAGATGAAGGTCTCACGCCTGGAGCGGCAGGTCGCCGAACTTCTGCGTGACCGGGCGCGCTAGAACCTCACGCGGGTTGCAGGGCGTCAAGGGCAGCACGCACATCATCAACCAGGTCAGTGGGCGCCTCCAGCCCGGCTGAGATGCGAATGAGGTCGCTGTTTGCCCACGGCCAGGCGAGGGATCCCGTATCGCCTAGGCTGACAGCGATCGTGAAGAGCTGCAACCGATTGAGAAACTGCTCCTGATCCTCCGGTCGGCGTAGCCGAAAGGAAACCATACCTCCGAAGCCGTTGGCGCCGAATTGACGGGCAGCCACGTCGTGGCGCGGGTGACACGCGAGGCCGGGATAGTTAACTTCAGCGACGGCCGGGTGGGAGACCAGAAACTCGGCGAGGGCCTGGGCGTTTTCGCTGTGGCGGGCCATGCGCAGGGCGAGCGTGTGGCTCCCGGCCAGCAAGAGCCAGGCGGAGAACGGCGGCATGGCCGTTCCCAGGATCTGCATCTGGTTGACAACCTGGTGAATGATGTCTCGCGGCCCTGAAACGACACCACCCTGTACCTGCCCGTTGCCCGAGAGGTACTTGGTGGCGCTGTGGATGACGACGGTCGCGCCGTGCTCGAGTGGCCTCAACAGTGCCGGAGAGAGAAACGTATTGTCCACAATGAGTGGCAGGCCATGCTCCCGGGCAACGCCAGCGACCATCGCGATATCTGTAACGCGCAGGAGTGGGTTCGAGACGGGTTCGGCGTAGATGGCCCGTGTATGCGGCGTTATGGCTGCGGCGATTGCAGCTGCATCGTTGATATCGACAAAGGTCGCGGAAGCCCCAAAGCGGGGCAACTCATCTCGCAGCAGCTCGCGAGTCAGGTCGTAGACGTGATCGGAGGCGACAATGTGCCCGCCATTCCCCACCACGGCCAAAATGGCGCCGGAGATCGCCGCCATGCCGGAATTGAGAGCAACGGTTGCGTCAGCACCCTCCAGATTGGCAATCTTGGCTTCCAGGCAGCGCACCGTCGGGTTGCCGCGTGGGGAGTAGGAGAAGTGCGGTCGTTCGCCAGAGCGCATGGCCTCGACCTGGCCAAATGTCTCGAATGCGTATGTAACGTTCTGGTAGATCGGAACGCCATGAGCCCCGGTGGTAGGATCAGGTGCTTCGCCGGCATGTACACACCGGGTATCGAACATCTGCATTCGCGGTGATCCTCACGTTGCAATCAAACACACAGACCGGTAAGCCTAGCCCAAACCAGCGGTGTTCCTCGGCGACTCGGGGATCACCGGGCCAAGGTTCGTCGTTTCCTTGACAGAGCCCGATTGCGAGGCGGGGACCTCAGGGTCGGGAGACTGATGCGGGCGAGCACGAAGGAGAGTGTCTCTTGAGCGAGAAAGATGGTAGCTGGGACGAACTGGTAGACAAGTTGCGTGGCTCGGTCAATGATCTCAGGGGGGCGATGGGCAAGCCGGTGGAGAGCAACCCGGGCGAAGAGGCCGCAGCGCAACGGCTCCGGGCCGACTTGTCCCGGCTGGAGGAATCAGCATCGCGGCTGCGCGCCTCATTCGCCTCGTCCATCGATGAGCAGAAGTCGGGGCTCGGGAGCGAGGAACGCGTGAAAGCGGAAGAAACCGCCGGCCAACTCAAGGACTCGCTGCAGGAACTCCTGGGCATGGCGCGTGGAGTGGTCACCGACATCAAGGCGGGCGCCGAGGCCACGTACTCGCAATCGGAACCCGAACTGAAGTCGGCCATCAAGTCTCTGGAGGAGGTGGCCGCTTCCACGGGCGCGTGGATCAAGGCCGTGATCGACCCCAAGCGCCAATCCCACGGGCGTGACTAGCCATTGACAATCCGCCGGCGCCGCCGTCCTTTCTTGCGGCGGCGCCGGCGCTCTCGCTCCTTTGGGGCGAGGGGCGCATCCTCAAGCTGCCGGCAAGCCAGGCCCGTGCATGTTGTTAACCCGGAGAGCACCTCGCTGTAGCGCCGGACGAGTTCCTTGTCGACGGCGGCGATGCGATTGTTGAGCTCGTCGGGATCTCGCCGCTTGTGATACTACTCTCGCTGGTGCGTGGCGTACTCGGTGTAAAGCACACCGGTTCCCCGCAGGGCTGAAAAGGGCGGGGTGATCGTTTCACCCGCTTCGTGCCCTTCGACTTCTTTTCCAAATCCCTCCAGAAGCAGGTAGCGCCGCTCGGCGTTGCTCTCGCCACGGATGATCGGCAAGAGTGACCGACCATCAGGTTCGCGCGTGGGCGCCACGCCAGCCAGATCGAGAATGGTGGGGGCAATGTCGGTGTTGCCAGTTATCGCGGAGACGGTTGCGCCAACCGGGATGCTGGGACCGAGAATCGCGAGCGGGACCAGTGCAGCGGCATCGTACGGCGCGTCCTTGCCGTGGGGTTGGCGGTGCTCACCAAGGAAATACCCGTTGTCCGACAGAAAGAAAACGTACGTATTCCCACTGGCGCCACTCGTCTCGATGGTGTCGAGGAGGGCTCCGATGGCGCGGTCGGCGGCCTGGAGTGTTTCGAGCCGGTCCCGATAGTTTTCATCAATCTTGCTGATGCGCGCCTCGGTGAGCTGCGGCGATTTCCGGACCCAGCGTGGCTTTTTCCTGGCGCGGCGCTCGTTGAACGCGCCGCCACGCGGAGCTTTGGCGTCTGCAAATGAGCCGCGATCCTCCCGGGCAGGCAGCGACGGCGCATGCGGAGCGTACGGGGCGAAGAACAGGAAAGTTGGTTGAGTTGGCAGCGCTTCCGTCAAGTAAGACACCGCGCGCTGAGCGATCACGTCTGTCAGGTAATCGCCGCGCGATTTCCCGTACTTCGATACGACGCCGTCCTCATTCAGCTCGTAGTTTTCCCCTCCGTACGCTGCATGGTCCGCGCCGGCGATCCAGGTGTCCCAGCCAGGCGGCCATTGGACTTCCGGTTCGTCTGCACTCGGATAGCCATTCATGAACTTGCCGATGAGCGCGGTCCGGTAGCCGGCGCGTTGCAGGGTCATGGCCACCGTCTCGCTGCCGAGTGCGCGAAAGGCGCGGTATCCTGCGCTATCGCCCGTGTTGCGCAAGACACGGTGGTTGTGCGCGTAGAGCCCGGTCAGCAGGGTCGCGCGGGAGGGGGCGCAGAGCGGCGTTGTGGCGAAGAACTGGGTGAAGGTGACTCCCTGAGCGAAGATACGCTTCTGCGTAATCGGCATGTGAACGACTGACCCCGCGTCGAGATCGTCAAGCAGGACGACGACAATGTGCGGACGTGAGTCAGCGCGGACTGTCCCCTGAGCATAGCTCCGCCACAGCGGTAGTGCCGCCAGGGCCTGCAGGAGCGTCCGCCGTCGGAGCAACAGAAGGAATCCTTACCGGCAAGACCGATGAGCCTGCTCGCGCAGGCGCCAAGAGTGTAGCGGACTGTGGCTGAAAGGTTGCACGCCGAAGCACGACATATCCCATCAGTTCCGGTCAAACCAGGCCGGCCGAAATGCTTGCGTAACGCAGCCAAGGCGTGCGGAAGCCGGAGCGGATATGATCGGCAGTGTGGAGTACCGAGTCGTGGCGCCGGGCCATTGCGCCCGTTAAGGAGTGTTGATGGCTGACGAGGTCGCGTTTCTTTCTGCGGAAGACCTGGTGGCAGCATACCGTGCGCGCACCCTGTCGCCCGTGGAAGTGGTTGAGACGATACTGGCGCGCATTGGCCGGGTCAATCCCGTCGTGAATGCCTACACTACAGTTAGCACGGAGCAGGCGATGGCGGGCGCCCGGACGGCGGAAGCCGCCTACGCGGCAGGGGAAGCAGGACCGCTTGCCGGAGTGCCCTTCTCGATCAAGGACCTGACCCCAACAAAGGGCATCCGCACCGCTCGAGGTTCGTTAGTCGACCCGGACTGGGTGCCTGGCGAGGATCCCCCAGTCGTTGAGCGGCTGTATGCGGCTGGCGGCGTAATTCTGGGCAAAACCAATACGCCCGAACTCGGCTGGAAGGGGGATTCCGGCAACCGCGTTTTCGGACCGACCTTTAACCCCTGGAAGCTTGACCGGACGGCGGGCGGCTCCAGCGGTGGAGCCGCTGCCGCCGTCGCGGCTGGCCTTGGTCCGCTTGCGCAAGGTAGTGATGGCGCGGGCTCGGTGCGCATTCCGGCTGCGTTCTGCGGCATCTTCGGACTGAAACCATCATTTGGGCTGGTTCCGCAGTATCCGTCGAGCGCAGTAGGTGATCTTTCGCACCTTGGGCCCATGACGCGGACGGTAACCGACGCGGCCCTGATGCTGAATGCGATTGCCGGCGATGACCCGAGAGACCGCCTGTCCTGGTCCAGCGGTGTGGACTACACCCACGGCCTCAACGACGGAATCAAGGGATTGCGCGTCGCGTACTCCCTGACGCTTGGCTACGTTGATGTTGATCCCGACGTGGCGCAGGCGGTGAACGAGGGTGTGAAAACGCTGGCCAGTCTCGGAGCCGAGGTAGTTGAGGTCGATCCTGGCGTTGGCGACCCGGCGGACATCCTCGACAAGCTGTGGGCTGGCGCCATGGCCGGATACTTCCTGGGCCGACTGGACCAGGTTGGCGACCTGATTGACCAGGGGCTGCTGGCGACGGTGCAGCGCACTGCGGACCTGACCGCAGGCGAGCTGGCCAATGCCCAGCAACGGCGCAATGCCTACTACGCGGGGATGCGCGAGTTTATGCGCAATTTTGACCTGTTGGTCACGCCCTCCATGCCTTCGACAGCCTTCACCGCCGGGCTGGACGAGCCCGACAACTGGCGGCGGCAGACGATTGCGCCGCTGGACTGGACGCCGTTCACGTTTCCGTTCAACATCACGGGACAGCCCGCCGCGACGCTCCCTGCCGGATTCGATCGGCAGGGGCTCCCGATTGGCCTGCAACTGGTCGGCCGCCGGCGAGAGGATGCCACAGTTCTGCGGGCATCACGCGCATTCGAGAAGGCGCAGCCGTGGGCCAGCCTGCGTCCGCCCATTGCGTAGGACTGGCCGTTCCTGGACGCCGTCGGGCCGGCGTCCAGGAACGGTGGCCATCCACCGCCCGACCGTCGCAAGAGAGGTGCGACGCCAATCGGACTGCCGGCTACGAGTGGAACGCGCCGAGCGTTGCGCCGAGGGCAAGAGCCGCTTCAACATCGACGACCCGGGGCCCCCTGGGTTGCAATCGAACCGCCAGGGATGCCTGTGCGTCTCGCACTTCGATCTCGCGTTCGCCATCGAGTGCGATCGTGCATGGGCCGGGTGCAAACGGGATGACCTCTCCCGGTTTCATAACCTGCGCGCTCTTCACCGGAATCTGCCGGATCAGCCCCGGCGCGATGGGCACGGTTATGGTGGACATCGCGCTCTCAGGCGAACCGATCCTGACGAACGCGCCGTTGCAAGCTCCGCATTCGCCAGGGAAGAGCGGGCTCCCGATACTGGCAACCCCGATTGCGGCCGGGATGAGGCGCGAAAGGGCAACTTCGCGCAGGTGCGTCGGTTCCCAGATGGCGCGGGCGCCAATCCAGGACTGCGTGGAGGTCACAGCATCGATCAACGCGATGTCGCGTTGTTCGTTGTCGATGAGGATCTCTAGTTGGGGCATCCGGCGGATTACCGTTGGACCCTCGGGTCGATTGGCAACCACGCCGGTTGCCACGAGTCCGGCAGCAAGCCCTGCCAACGTGCCCTCGATCATGCGTGGGAACACATTGTTAGTGCCGGTGGAAATGGGGAGCAGAGGCACGTCGCCACACCCCTTTGCGACTACCCGGTTGGTCCCATCGCCGCCAAGGGTGATGATGACGGCTGCGCCGGCATCGCGCAGCCGCTGAGCCGCCTCGGTTGAGTCGGTGGCGTTGGCAATGACCGGCATCTGGAGCGGTGACAACTGGAGTTTTGGTTTGGCCGCGTGGGCGGCGCGTTGCACAATGCCGTACTCATCGGGCAAGTGCGCCACTCGCGAGACGCCTGCCGCGTCCAGCCCCAGCAGGACGCGGCGCACGATGTTGATTTTCTCGTTGTTGTCGAACGCCGAGCCATGAGCGACAAGGCGTCGGATGTCCTTGCCCGACGCAGGATTGGCGATAATACCGACCAGCGCGTTGCCGTTCACGCTGCTGGCAGCCTGGCCAGCCACCGTTGCACAATGTCGGCAAGCGCCTGGCTGGCCTCGATCTGCGGCACGTGGCCTACGCCATCCAACAGTTCGAACCACGCGCGCGGCACGGCCTTTGCCGCCGCCACGCCGTGCGCCGCAGGAAGCACGGCATCCTGCTCGCCCCAGACAATCAGGATCGGCTGGGTGAGTTCGCCAAGCCGCTCATCGTAACGAACGATCTGCCCCTCGCGGTTGAACGCCGCGGTCGCAGTAGCCTTGACGGCGGCGTCAGCACCAGGCGCGGTACGGCTGGCATACATTTCGTCGACGCCGCGGTCAAGGACAAAGCGCTTGTCAGCGAAGAAGAGGTTCAGGAGCTTCCTCGCCTCGTCTCGTGTCGGCTCGGCTTCGATACGGTCGAGCAAATCGCCGCTCACCTCTGCGCCAAGGCCCGCGCTGTCAATGAGCACCAGCCCGCGCACCAGTTTCGGCCGGGTGAGCGCCAGATCGAGCGCGGTCGCTCCGCCGAGCGAATGCCCGACAACGACAGCCGGCGCCAGATCGAGCTTCTCAATGACTTCGCCAACTGCCGCGGCAAGTGCTGGTACCGAGTAGTCGCCGCCATCCCCAGGAGAGGGTTTGCTGCTGGCGCCATGCCCAGGCAGGTCAAGCGCGACGACGCGGGAGTTCTCGGCGAAGTTGCCGAGTACAGCAGCCCAGGTTGACTGGGCACCTCCCAGGCCGTGGACGAAAACGAGGCTTGCCGGCGCGTCGCTCGCGCCGGCAACAAGCACATTGATCTCCGTGCCGTTCTCCAGGGTAATGGATTCGACCCTGGGGGCGGCAGCGGCCGAGGCAGCACTCGCCGCCGCGCGTTCAACATCCTCGCTGGTGACGCGGCCATTCGGGCCAGAGGCCTCGACGGTCGAAAGGTCGATGCCGAGTTCTGCGGCCAGTTTGCGGGCCGCGGGGGAGGCGCTGACACGCCCGCCCGCGTCTGCAACGGCCTGGCGGCGCTCCCGGACCGGCCGGGCCCCGGCGGCGCCCGCGCCGGCGGCCGCTGCGGGGCCGGACGACGCCAGCAGGGCTGCCAGGTCATCATCGCTCAGGTCTTCACCCGGCGCGACAATGACGGCCACCGCGCCCATCACCGGCACTTCGGCGCCGGTTTCCGCCACAATCTTCCGCAGAACGCCGCTGGCAGGGGCTTCCACGTCGTCTACGGCCTTCTCGGTCTCTACCGTCAGGAGAGGCGAGCCCTCGCTGACGGCATCTCCTTCCTGATGGGACCAGCCGGTGATTGTGCCGGACTTCATGGTCAGGCCCCACTTCGGCATGGTGACGATTGTTGGCATCGTGGCGCTCCTGAACTGCGCTGGTAACTAGACGATTTCGCGGACGACGTCTGCGATGCGTTCGGGGCTTGGGACGTAGAAGGCTTCCAGCGGCGGGCTGAAAGGCACCGGCGTGTGCGGGGCATTCACCAACTTGATCGGGGCATCGAGTGTATCGAATCCCTTGTCGGCAACCATGGCCGCAATGTCGGCTGCGGCGCTACAGCGCGGGTTGTCCTCATCCACGATCACCAGGCGGTGCGTGCGGGCAACGGACGCGAGAATCGTGTCTTCGTCCAGCGGCGAGATCGTGCGCGGGTCGATGACTTCAGCTTCGATGCCCTCGGCCGCCAGCAAGTCGGCAGCGGCCAGCGATTGCTGCACCATGCGGGAAAGCGCGACGATGGTCACGTCATCGCCGGTGCGCTTGATGTCGGCGACGCCGAAGGGGATGCCTTCATTGCCTTCCGGCACCTCACCCTTCATACCGTAGAGGACCTTGTTCTCGAAGAACATGACCAGATCGTCGTCTCGAATTGCGCTCAGGAGCAGCCCCTTGGCGTCCGCCGGTGTAGACGGGATGACGCACTTGATGCCGGGCATGTGCGCAAACACCGAATAGTGACAGCCGGAGTGCTGCCCGGCGGCGCTTACGCCCGCCCCGATCTGGGTGCGGATGGTGACCGGGCAGGTGGCCTTGCCGCCGAACATGTAGCGCAGTTTGGCGCCCTGGTCGAAGATCTGATCCATGCAGCAGCCGAAGAAGTCGACGAACATCAACTCGGCCACCGGGCGCAGACCCGTGGCAGCAGCGCCGACGGCCGCCCCAATGAAGCCTGCCTCGGTGATCGGGGTGTCGAGCACCCGGTTGCGTCCGAACTCCTGAACCAGGCCCTTGGTCACGCCCATCGGGCCGCCCCAGGCGTCCTCGTTGATCAGGTGATCAACCGCGGCGCCGCCGGCAATATCCTCACCCATCAGGACGACGGTGGGATCTTCTCGCATGGCGATGCGCAAGGCTTCATTTATTGCTTGCTGATACGTCATGGTGCGGGTAGCTGTTGCGGCAACCATGAGTTCCGTTGCTCCTTTGATGGCGTCGTTGCTCCGGCGGGCCTAGTAGCTCACGTACACATCTGTCAGCGCCTCTTCTGGCGCCGGGAATGGCGCAGCTTTCGCCGCATCCCAGGCGTCGTCCAGCGCCTTGTGGACCTTCGCGTCAATGGCGTCCAGCTCTTCGCCGCTGGCAATGCCGCGTTCGACGAGCGCGTTGCGAAGGGTCAAGATTGGATCACGCTGCTTAAAGGACTCCAGCTCTTCGGCGGTGCGATACGTCACCTGGTCACCCTGGAAGTGCCCGTAGAAGCGATACGTCTTGGCCTCGATCAGTGTGGGGCCCTCGCCACGGCGAGCGCGGGCAATCGCTTCCTGGGCGGCTTCGTACACTGCAAAGACATCCAGGCCATCGACCACGACCCCCGGGATCTCGTAGGATCCGGCGCGGTTGGCGATGTCGCTGGTGGAGCAGTGGTAGTGGAATGGGGTGGCTTCGGCGTAGCCATTGTTCTCGCAGACAAAAATGACCGGCAGATCCCAGATGGCCGCGAGGTTCAGCGACTCGTGGAATGTGCCCTGGTTTGAGGCGCCGTCGCCGAAGAAGCAGACGGCAACGCCGCCGGTGCCCAGGGTCTTGGCAGTCAACGCCGCCCCGCAGGCCAGGGGCAAGCCGCCGCCAACGATGCCGTTCGCGCCCAGCATGCCCTTCTCGACATCCGCGATGTGCATCGAGCCGCCCTTGCCCTTGCAGACGCCGGTGCTCTTGCCCATCAGCTCGGCGACCATGCCGGGGATCTCAACGCCCTTGGCAATACAGTGCCCGTGGCCGCGATGGTTGGACGTGATGAAGTCGCTATCGCTGAGTTGCGAGCAGATGCCGACGGCCACGGCTTCTTCGCCGGCGTAGAGATGGACGAACCCGGGTATGAGGCCAGCGGCGAAGTTCTTTCC
Organism: Thermomicrobiales bacterium; assembly: GCA_041390745.1. Taxonomy (GTDB): domain Bacteria; phylum Chloroflexota; class Chloroflexia; order Thermomicrobiales; family UBA6265; genus JACCXM01. The sequence continues at coordinate 52,099 of JAWKPJ010000017.1, forward strand.
CGCCATGTCCTCAAAAACCCGAATTTCCATCATCCGCTCGTACATGCCGAGCAGGGCATCGCGGTCGAGTTCCACGGCCCCAGCAACCTCCGCTGCTGACATGGTTTCCTCCTGCGGGGTGTCCGCATCCTGGCGCTTCTGCCGTTGCGGCGCTGCAACCGGCCAGATGGTTTGCAAGGACTTATACGGTAGATGGCATGGCTCGGCAAGCGCACTTGAGCGGTGTCCCAGAGTCACCGAAGTCAAGTACCATGAATACCCCGCTCGCCCCGCCGCAGCGGCGGCGCAAGACAACCTGATCACAACGTTACCGCGATTGGCGAGGCCAACGTGTGCCCGGCCTTGCCAGGTTCTGCCATGTGCGCACTTGACCGCCGTACTCTCCTGCGCGGAGCCGCCGCGTTTGGTGGGCTTGCCCTGGCTCCGGCGCGCTTGGCGCGACACCGCTGGCGCCGACGGCGCAGGCCGACGATGGGTACGATCTCACGGCGGGAGTGGCCGGGTGCGGGAACGTGTCCTTCATGTTCAACGTTGGGTCTGGATTTGAGCCGGCCTACGGCATTCTGGACACGCTCAGCGCCTATGGTCTCAGCCAGTCGATGTTCGTGATGGGCTGGCTGGCAGACCAGAACCCGGGCCTGGTGCAGGCGATTGCATCGTACGGGCATCCGGTTGGCACGCACGGCTACAACCCGCCGGAGTTGACCCTTCGCTCCGACGATGACATCTCCTGGGATATTCAGTCCGGAATCAACGCCGTAGGCAATGCACTCGGCTACTATCCGTCGCCCTGGCTGACGCCGTTCGCGAGCGCCAGCGACTGGCGGGTGCGCTCCATTGCGAACGCACTGGGCCAGGTGATTGTTGGCTGGAGCGTGACGTCCGGTGACTGGAGTCCGGACGCAACTGCTGACGCAATTTACAACCGGATTGTGGGCGGCGCATTCGACGGCGCGATCTTCGAGGTGCACCTGGATTCGCAAAACAGCACCTGGGCGACGGCCACAGCGCTGCCCTGGATCATTGACGATCTGACTGCGCAGGGATACCGGTTCGTGACGATTCAACAGGCAGCGGGCGGGTGCTAGCGAGCGTTGGAGGAGTGACAGACTCGGACAGTCGGCTCTGACAGGCGCAAGGCCGGGCCGGGGTTCTTTGCCTGCAGGCTCAGCATGCCTCGGTAGCGTGGGTGACACCGCGCAACCTGACGGTTGGGGAGTGGAGGTCTTCGACTTCGCTCGGGACGACACGCAAGAGGCATGACGCCTCCGACAAGGCTGCTGGTGAGGAATGCTTCCCGACTGCACCGGCAGCCGAACTGCCTTGGCGGAGCACCCCGGCAGTTCGTGCCTCGTCGGAGTCGTTCCAGGATTACTTCACCGCGCCCAACGTGAGGCCGCGCACGATGTACTTGCCGACGAGCAGTGCGATGACGAGTGGCGGCAGCATGACAATCAAGCCCTGAGCAGCGATATCCCAGTAACGTGGGCCGCGCAAGGTGACGTTGCCGGCGATCTGCACAGGGAGTGTCTTGGCCTGGTCAATGCTCAAGGTCAGTGCGAACAGGAATTCATTCCAGGCAAAAACAAAGGCAAAGAGAAACGCCACGACCAGGCCCGGCAGCGCCAGGGGCAATGCCACACGGAAGAACGCGCCGTACTGTGACGCGCCATCCACCATGGCCGCCTCCTCGATCTCGATGGGGAGATCCTGGAAGTAGTCGCGCAGCAGCCAGATGACCAGCGGCAGGTTGCCCGCCGCGAATACGACGATCAGGGTCGTGACCTTGTCCAGTTGACCGAGGCGTCCGAACAGCAGGAAGTAGGGGACAACCAGGGCAATGGGCGGCATCATGCGCTGTGACACGAACCAGAATGCGATGTTGTTGTTGGTCCAGCGGCGGTAGTGGAAGCGGCTGAGTGCGTACGCCGCGGAGGCGCCGAGCACGGTCGCGATGAGCGCCGAAAAGAATGCAGAGAGGAAGCTGTTGCGAAAAAGCAGAACCACGTTGCCCATGCCGCTGACGCCATGGCCTTCCCTTCGCCCGGGAATGGCGCGGAAGGGCTGGAGAGTGGAGGCTGGTACTGCAGCCAGGGAATGAACGATGGCGTGGGCGCCCCAACGGCGCTTTCCGGCTTCACGGACGTAATGAACATCCAGTAGATCGGGAACAGCGTGAAGACGGCGAAGATCGCGAGGATGACGTACGAGACTACCGAGGTCAGGCGACCAGCCCGAACGCCCATATCAGACCTCCTCGATCCGCCGGAACGCGCGCAGGAACAACAGGAACACGATCGACATCACGATGACGATGGCCCACGAGACCGTTGCGGTGAAGCCCATGTTGAACGGTCTGAAGCCGGCCACGTACGCGTAGAAGGTCAGCATCTCGGTGGCGGTGCCCGGGCCGCCGCCGGTCAGGATGTAGATGGTGTCGAACACCTTGAAGGCGTCGATGGCGCGCAGAAGCACGATGGCCACGAGGTACGGTTTGATGAGCGGCAGCGTGATGCTCTTGAGCATTTCCCAACGCGAAGCTCCGTCGACGGTCGCGGCCTCATAGAGCTCAACGGGTAAGGACTCCAGCGCGGCCAGCGCGGCCAGCATGATGAACGGGGTCCACTGCCAGAGATCGACGATAACCAGCGAGAGCAGCGCAGATTCCTGTCCCGCGAGCCAGGCCACGCGCGGGAGTCCGGCCTCGTCGAGGAAGTAGTTGACTGGACCCCGGTTGTAGTCGAAGAGCATTTTCCGGAACGACACGGCAATGGGCGGCAAGAGCATGGGCAGCGCGAACGCAACACGCATCCAGTTCTTGCCGCGTCGTTTGCAACGCCAGCGCAACGCCGCAGCCAATCAGCGGATTCCCGACCAGCCGCCAAGGCCGCGAAAGCAAGCGTGCGGCCGAGGAGCCCAGAACCGTTCGTCTGCCATGGACGCTGGATGTTCGCCAGCCCAACCCACGTGACCTCTTTCTGCTGCCCCGCGTTCCCGCGCGCGAACACCAGGCGCAGGAGAAGAGCGGGAGAGGCTTGCCAGCACCAGCAGGTAAACCATCGCCGGCACCAGGAACACGTACTTCGCGGACGACCGGTAGGCGCGTGCGCCCCGCTGCAGGTTGCGCGACCTCTGGCGCGGTCATCGAACCGGCTGCTGACATGGCAATCACCTGGAGATGACGAAGGGCGCTCGCGCCGGCATCCGGGGCGCGAGCGGTAGTCAGAGGGTTACGAAGACATACCCAGGTGGGCCCGGTAGGCGGCAACCTGCGCATCCCGACCGAGTTCATCCGTAATGGCATTGAACTCGGCGGCACACTGGTCCATTGCTTCCTGCGGTTGCAATTCGCCGGCTATAGCGCGGTTGGTGTACAGCTCCAGCGTGTCCTGGTAGCGGGCCGCGCCGGGATGCGCGGATCGAGGCTGCGTTCGGGTCGTCCGTCGCCGCCAGGATGTTGTCGATGTAGGCCTTGGCCTCGGCTTCGTCCCAGCCAGCGGAAATCCAGGGCTCCAGGTTCGTGGAGTGAGACTTGCGCCACGGCTGGTACCCCGAGTCGGCCGAGGCGACGTCGATCGCGCTGATGCCAGGGCTGCCGGCGAACTTGATCCACTGCCAGGCAGCGTCCTTGTTCTGGGTCTGGTTGGTGATGTAGTACGACCAGCCGTTGTAAGCGTGCGTCGGGGTGCGGTGAACCTCGCCCTCGAGCATGGTGACCCAGGTCTTGTTCATCCAGTCGTAGTACTCGGTTACGCCTGGCGTTTGCGCGAAGCCCAGAAGATTCTTGACCATTGACCCTTCCGCCACCGACGCGGGGCCGGTATCGCCCCAGTCGAGGGACATCAGCGTGGTGCCGTTGACCATGTCGTTGATGACCGTAGTCCGGTCCGAGTCGAGGCCAGGCTTCATCGCTCCATTGATGGTGTCCACGAACTCCGTCAAGCCCCGCACGTAGCCTTCGGTATTGATAATCGGGTTCATATCAGGATCGAAGATGTAGATGCCGGGAATCTTGTCGGGTGCATTTTCCGTGGGCAGACCGGTACGGCGCGGTCCACGGGTACAGTACCAGTAGGACTGCTGGCCGCGCAGGACGCAGGTGATAAAGCCGTAGCCCGTTCCGGCGGTGTTCCAGGCCGCACCCGCCGTTTGAAGAACTTCGCGACCCTCCGTGAACTCGAGGCGTCTGCGGCCGGGATTGGGCAGATCTTTGCCGGTGGCGGCCTTGTATGCCTCCTGCCACTTCGGGTCGCTGAGGACATCCTTGCGGTAGAACATCGTCTGGTTGTCATTGTCGACGATGTACGTGTACGTCTCGCCGGCCCAGGAATTCTTGCGTTTGATGCCGTCCGGAATGTCGTCCCAGGCCAGCAACTCATCGTCGATATCGCGATCCACGAGTTCTTGCAGCGAGATCGCGTACCCGAGGTTCACGAAGTCGGGCATCCAGGTGTTCGCCAGGAGGAGAATATCGAAGTCGCCCGAGCCCGTCTGGGCAACCTGCTGGGCGCGAGCAAAGAGGTCGGCGTTTGGCGCTTCGACGGCCTGGACATCAGCGCCGTACTGCTCCTTGAATTCGGGCGCGTGAAACTTGACCGGTCCGGAGATGAAGGGGCCGGTCTGGGTGAAGACGCGCAGTGTGACGCCGTCATACATCGGCTCCGATTGCGCAGCGACCCCTGGCACACTGATGCGGCCGCCTCCCAGGGCAAGCACCGTGGCGGCGCCTGCACCCTTCAGCAGAGTGCGCCTGCTCGCCGAGAGTTGCTCCCGCGCCAGGTTCCGCTTTTCGATCCAGTTCCAGAAAGCCTTGTCACTCGACATCGAGCGCCTCCAGGGTCATGAGGGCAACGCCGCCCTGAGGTTTTCTCCAACCGTGGGAGTAATGCGACTTAACCATGCACATCAATCGCTGTCAACAGATGCTCGCAAGCCACCTCTATACTGGTGTCGCAGCCTTCCGGCAGAGACCCAGCCGGGAAGCGTCTGCAAGGATGCGGCAGAACTTCGGACTGGGAGATGGCTTTGGCAGATGCGTTTTCGGCGTTGCTTGAGGCTATCGTGCGGGACCTGGTGATTGTCGACGCGCAGAAGGATGTCGATCTCAATGCTGCTGCGGATGTCGATGGCGGAGCGATTGCGGAACAGAAAGCGGAGATCGTTGCGTCGGCAACCGCCAGCGCCGACAAGCATGAGGGAGCGTTCCGGCAGGGCATTGTTCTCGCCTACGAGGCGCAGGGCACCGGGCACGCGGAGATTAGCCTGGATGACCGGCAGGCTGACCAGAACGCCATTGCTGACGCATTGATTACCTACCTGGTCCGCTATGACCTGGGTGAGTCCCGCAGCGAGGAAACGGACCCTGGCCACTTCATCTACTTCATTTCCGTGTCCTGGGGAGCGCTTTATGCGTTCGCCGATGCGCACGGGATCGACCTCCCGGCGGCGCTTGCCGACGCTGCCACGATACCGGGGGGCTGATGCTCGCGCCGAATCGCGTCCACCAACCAGACGAGGAGTCTGACCCCAGGCCGGGTCCGAAGTTGCCGCGACCGATGGGCTCCGACAACGCTGCGCGGCTCGCGAGACGCTTGCGTTTTCGCTTCCGCGACCTTGGGTTGTTGCGGACGGCGCTTACGCATCGCTCCATCCTGCACGAGGTTGCGCAAGCCGGGATCAGTACGGCGCGCACGGCGGCCATGACCAACGAGCGGCTGGAGTTCCTGGGCGACGCGGTCCTTGGCGCCGTAGCTGCCGAGTACCTCTACGTGGAAGATCCGGATGCGGACGAGGGACAACTTACGCGGCGTAGGGTCGCGCTGGTCCGAGCAGAGACCTTGGTGCGCTGGGCCCGCGAGATTGACCTGGGCTCGTACCTCTACCTGGGCGGCGGTGAAAAGCCAGGCGAAGGTGCTCGGGACCGCATGTTGGCCGGAGCGTTCGAGGCAGTGATTGGGGCCATCGCCCTGGATCGCGGCTTTGGAGCTGCGCGCAAGTTTGTGATGCAACTCCTTGAACGGGACGCCGATCTGCTGCTGACCCAGGCGGAGGGGGCGGGGAACCCCAAGGGACGCTTGCAGGAGCTCCTGCAGGAACGGCACCGGCAGGGGCCGAAATACCGCACGGTTGGCGCGGAAGGCCCAGACCACGCTCGCACGTTTTCGGTCGAAGTGTTGTTTGGTGACGAGGTGCTCGGGGCCGGGAGCGGGCCGTCCAAGCGCGAGGCAGAGCAGGCCGCTGCCGCGCAGGCTCTGAGACGCCTGAACGCCGGCTGACCGCTTCTGTGCTCTCCGGGGGCGCAATTCCCCCCGCGCTTCCGTCCCTGAGCCGCTACGATGATGCGTGCAACGACGCACGCGGGCGCGGAGTGCGCCGCCGAGACGGATCCGGGACTGACAGAGGTGGAACGTGGCGGGCCACTACGACCAGCTTTCCGTGTTCTCTGGCAACTCCAACATTGAGTTGACGCAAGAAATCTGCAAGTATGTCGGAATCCCCATGGGACGGGCCGATGTCTTCAAGTTCTCGAACGACAATACCTTCGTGCGCATCAACGAGAGTGTGCGTGAGAACGATGTCTTCGTCGTGCAGTCCTTCTCCGATCCAGTCAACGACTCCATCATGGAGATGTTGATCATGCTGGACACCATCAAGCGCGCGTCCGCCGGGCGCGTCACCGCAGTGATTCCGTACTTCGGGTATGGGCGCACGGACAAGAAGGACCAGCCGCGCGTACCGATCACGGCCCGGCTGGTCGCGAAGCTGGTCGGTGTGTCCGGGGCGGACCGCGCGCTGTTGCTCGATCTACACGCCGGACAGATCCAGGGGTTCTTCGATGTCCCGGTCGACGAGATGAGCGCCATGTCGTTGACGGCCGCGTACTTTGCCCAGAAGCGCCTGCCGAACCCGGTCGTTGTCTCGCCCGACCTTGGCAACACCAAACGCGCGCGCAACTTTGCCGAAACCATCAATGCGCCGCTGGCGATTATCGAAAAGCGGCGCCTGGGCAATGTGGATCGCTCCGAGGTCCTGAACCTCATCGGCTCCGTGGAAGGGCGCCAGGCGGTGCTGGTGGACGACGAGATTGATACGGCCGGTTCGATCACCCAGGCCGCGCAGGTTTGCCTGGACTCCGGAGCAACCGAAGTCTATGCCTCCGCCATCCACCCCGTGCTCTCGGGACCGGCCATTGACCGGCTACAAGCCAGCCCGATCAAGGAACTGGTGGTAACCAACAGCATTCATGTCCCCGAGAGCAAGCGGATTCCGAAGGTGACTGTGCTCTCGGTGGCCGCACTGCTCGGGGAAACCATTCAGCGCATCCACACCGGCGCCAGCGTTTCCGCCACCTACCGCACGCACGATGCGCTGATTGCCCACTGAGGCCGACTAGCGCGCTGCTCCGACCAGACTGCGGGCAGCGGCGTCGATGCGCTCCAGGGCTCGGGCGAGGTTCTCGTCCGAGTTCGCGTAGGAAAGCCGGAGATAGCCTTCGCCATGATCGCCGAACGAGGTGCCGGCGATTGCGGCAACCCCAGAGTTGTCCAGCAGGGTATCGGCAAACGCCTTGCTGCTGAGGCCCGTGCCAGTGATGTTTGGGAACACGTAGAAGGCGCCCGCCGGGGTGAGGCAGGAGATCCCCGGGATCTCGTTCAGACCTTCGACCATCAGGTCACGGCGGCGGCGGAAGGCGTTGACCATGTCGCGCACGGCGTCCTGCGGGCCGGAGAGCGCTTCCAGCCCGGCGCGCTGCACCATTGACGCGGTGCAGGAGACGCTGTTCACCATGAGGCGGCTGACCTGCTCGGCGATCCACTCGGGCATGACACCGTACCCCAGACGCCAACCGGTCATGGCGTAGGTCTTCGAGAAGCCATCGAGGATGGCCGTGCGCTCGACCATACCCGGGAATGACGTGATGGAGACGTGCTCGCCGTCATAGATGATCTCGGCGTAGATCTCATCAGCCATCACGAACAGGTCGTGCTTGACGGCGAGGTCGGCGATAGCCTTGAGGTCGGCCCTGGTGAGAACGCCGCCGGTCGGATTTGCCGGGCTGTTGATGATCAGGAACTTCGTGCGCGGGGTAATCAGCGATTCAAGTTCCGCGACATCGAGTCTGAAGTCGTTCTCCTCGCGGATCGGGAGCGGGACGGCCTTCGCCCCAACGAAGTCGATCATGCTGCGGTAGATGGGGAAGCCTGGGTCCGGGAAAATCGCCTCGTCACCCTCTTCGAGCAGCGCGGTGATCAGGAAGAACATGATCGGCTTTCCGCCGGGCGTGACGACAACGTTGCCTGGTCCGTAGCTGTTGCCCGAGCGTGTGTTGATGTAGTTGGCGATGACCTCGCGCAGGTCAAGCTGGCCCGGAGCCGGACCGTAGTGAGTCCACCCTTCGTGGATGGCGTTGGCGCCGGCTGCGCTCACGTTCGACGGTGTGTCAAAATCGGGCTCGCCAATCTCCAGGTGGATGACATCACGTCCCTGCGCCTCCAGGGCGCGGGCGCGCACCAGAACTTCAAAAGCCGTCTCTGTGCCCAGGCGCTGCATGCGCGACGCGAGCTTCATCACTCTCTCCTGCCAGCCTTTGCCATTTTGCGTTAGGCGAAGGATAGCGGACACCGCCTGGCCAGGGTGGCTGTGCGATGATCGTGGCGCGGGTGATCGCTACGAGCATGAGACAAGGGGACTGCGATGTCATCATCACGCGGTTCGGGTTGGGAGTACCTGATCCTGGGGCGGTCAGAGGCGGAGCGCCTCAATGATCTCGGCCGGGAGGGTTGGGAACTCGTGGCGGTTGCCGTAGCAGACGGTGGCGCCGAGTTGTTCCTGAAGCGGCCCCTGCCGGGGTTCCGCGAGCAAATCACGCTCGACCAGCGCGGCGCCTACGTGGCGGAGGGTGCGAATTGAAGCGCGGCGGCATTTTGCACCCGGCCCTCGGCTACTTGCTGTCCAGCACGGGGCACACAGACTACTTCACTGTCTGTGACCGGGGCTTCCCGGTTCCCGATGGGCCGGAACGCATTGACCTGGCGCTGGTAGACGGTCTTCCCACGGTGCTCGACGTGTTGCGGGCGGTACACGCCGAATGGGTGATCGACCGGGTGTTGATTACCGAGGAGATGGAGCAGGTGAGCCCGGAGCGGGTCGCTGAGATACGCGCTGTGGTTGGAGACCTGCCCATCCAGGTGGTGACGCATCTGGAGCTCAAACGCCTCGCACCAGAGGGCAAGGCTACGGTGCGTACCGGGGATACCGTTCCCTACGCAAACATTATCCTGGTTTCCGGGTAGGCAGGGAATGCGATGACCATGGATGCAACGCTCTTTGACCGCATGGCGCGGGATCTCTACGTGGCAGTCATCTCGGACATGCTGGACGGGCTGGGGCTGCGGGACCAGGTCATGCGCTCACATGTACGGCCAATCGACCAGTCTCGTGCTCCAGTGCTCGTGGGCCGGGCCGCCACCGTCGTGGTCGCCCCGCAGTTCGAAGTCGTAGGGCAGCCGTACACGAATCAGATCGCCGCCATCGATGCATTGAGCCCGACGACGTGGTGGTCATTGCCACGGGCGGCAATGACGAGATCGCCGTGTGGGGTGAGCTTTTCTCGAATGCGGCGCCCCGCGGCGCACGGGGGTGGTTACTGATGGCTGCCATCGCGACACCCGGATGATCCAGGTACTGGATTTCCGGTTTTCTCTCGCGGTTCGCGGCCTGTTGATATTTCGGGGCGGGGTACCGTCGTCAGCTACGGCGACCGGTTGAGGCTGCAGGCGTGCGCGTGCAGCCGGGGACATCGTGTTCGCGAGATCGATGGCATCGCCGTGATCCCCGGCCTGTGGCCGACGAGGTCGTAACGCGAGCGTTCGAGAAAGTGGCGAAAGAGGACGGTGCACGGGAGGACTTGCGAAACGGTTCGTCCCTCGCGGAAGTCTGGACGCGCTACAAGGTGCTTTGACGAGCTTCTGTCGTAAAATCAGTGCTGAAAATGAAACAGCGCGGGAGCAGGGCGGTGTCGCGCTGTTCGCAGCGCGGTGATGCGGTGGGCACATGCACGTTCGCCGCAGGGCACTCTAGAAAGCAGGAAACGCTCACATGGAACCCTCCAAACCTCGCGGAGAAGGGCTGACAATCTCGACACGCGGTTCTTCCGGGCCGGTGGAGATGCTCGACGTCGCCGTCTTGCTGAACCCGAATGACGCGGTTTTCATTGCCAAGCAGCCACTGCTGCCGCGCACCGTCGTTCGCACCCCCGAGGGCGAAATCAAGGTGGCGCAGATGATTCCGCCGGGGCACAAGGTGGCGCTGAGGCACATCCCGGAAGGCGGAGAGGTTCGCCGCTACAACCAGATCATCGGGTTCGCCACGAAGGAGATCAAGCCGGGCGACCACGTCCACTCGCACAACCTGTCGGTGGGCGAAGGGCTGGAGCTCGACTATGCAATCTCCACCGAGTACGTACCGGTCGAGATGGTTCCCGAGGCTGAGCGCCGCACCTTCATGGGTTTCCGGCGTAAGGATGGCCGCGTCGGCACGCGCAACTACGTCGCTATTCTCGCCTCGGTCAACTGCTCCTCCTCGGCGACACAGCGTATTGCCAACTACTTCCGCGACCCAGAAGTGATGAAGGATTACCCGAACGTTGACGGCGTCATTCCGCTGGCGACGAAGGGCGGTTGCGGGTCGCACTACGGCTCCTCCGATCTGGGTGTGCTCCAACGGACGATGGCCGGGATTGTCGAGCACCCGAATGTGGCCGCGTACGTTGTGCTCAGCCTTGGGTGTGAGGTGAACCAACCGGCTGACCTGATCGACTCGACCGGCATGGGCAATGGTCACAAGCCGACGGTGCTCACAATTCAGCAGGACGGCGGGTTCCAGAAGACCGTCGAAGCCGGAATCGAGGCAGTCAAGAAGCTGCTGCCCGTGGCAAATGAGGCCCGCCGCGAGGAGGTGCCGGCCTCTGAGCTCGTCGTGGCGCTGCAGTGCGGTGGCTCCGACGGGTGGTCGGGAGTGACGGCAAACCCGGGCCTGGGCAAGGCTGCCGACGAGATTGTGCGCCAGGGCGGCACGGTTGTGCTCGGTGAGACGACCGAGGTCTACGGCGGCGAGCACCTGCTGACGCGACGAGCCAGGAACGAGCAGGTGGCGCAAGATCTGATCGACCGTATCCACTGGTGGGAGAAGTACACCGCCATGTTCGGGGCGTCGATCGACAACAACCCTGCTCCAGGGAACAAGCTGGGTGGCCTGACCACAATCTACGAGAAGTCCCTGGGCGCAATCGCCAAGGCGGGGAATACCCCGCTCAACCAGGTGGTGGGCTATGCCGAGCGCGTGACTGAGCGCGGCTTCGTGCACATGGACACCCCCGGCTACGATCCGGTGTCCGTGACGGGACAGGTTGCCGGTGGCTGCAATCTGGTGGTCTTTACAACCGGCCGGGGCTCGGCCTTTGGGTTCAAGCCGGCGCCGAGCATCAAGATCGCCACGAACTCCACGCTGTTCGCCAACCAGGAGCCGGACATGGATATCAACGCCGGTCGTGTGCTGGATGGCATTACCCTTGATGAGTTGGGGCAGGAGATCTTCGAACGCATCCTGGAAGTGGCGTCCGGGGACAAGAGCAAGAGTGAAGCAGCCGGCGTGGGTGAAGAGGAGTACAACCCCTGGATCCTGGGGGCAATGCTCTAGTGCCAACCGGTAATGTCCGGTGACCGGCCCACAAACTGCAGAACTGCTGACACTGTTTCGCGCTCGTGCTGAACCGCTTGGCGTGGTGGTCCACCAGGGCGACCACGCCATGCTTTCCCGCGCGTTTGTGGCGTGGGCGGCGAACGCCGAAACGCCTTCCGTCATCGTCGCCGAGGAGCTCCGCGAACGGTATCCGGCATTTTGCCGCGCTCTTTCCGGCCTGGGTATTGCTCAGGTCGCGCCGGAGGGCCCTGAGCAAATGCGCGACTCCGCGCTCGGCATCAGCCTCGCGCGCGCGGGGATCGCGGAAACCGGCTCGGCCCTGATGGCAGAGTCGACCCTGGCGGACCGCTCGATTGGCATGTTGCCCCGGTCGCAAGCGATTGTCATCCCGACGCGGGCGCTCCTGCCCTCACTGGACGAGGCTGCCCCGATCCTGCGCGCACTGGCGCTGGCCCCCGGACGGAACATGGTGACTCTGGTCACAGGGCCCAGCCGCACCGCCGACATCGAGCGGGTACTGACCGTGGGCGTGCAGGGGCCAGGCCGGGTGATGATGCTGTTCGCAGATGACCTGGAACCGGTGGAGACCTAACGTGGATGCTCTGGAAACCCGCGTCATACATCGCGATCTGGCGCGCACCTATCCAACCCTGGTGCGGGGTGAGGGCATCTACCTCTACGACGCTGACGGGAATTGCTACATCGACGGCAGCGGTGGCTCTGCGGCGGTGACCGCCATCGGGCACGGCGTGCCCGAAGTGCTGGAGGCAATGCTTGCCCAGGCCTCGCGGCTGGCCTACGCGCCAACGCACGCCTTTACGACGGACGCTATCGAGGCGTGCGCCAGACTGATCATCGAGGAGTTCGCCCCGCCGGAGTTCGAAAAGGTCTGGTTCGTGTCGGGTGGTTCCGAGGCGACCGACAACGCTATCAAGATGGCGATCCAGTATCACCGCGAGCGTGGGCACGCCTCCAGGCATCTGGTTATTGGCCGCCGGCAGTCCTTTCATGGGGCGACGATTGCGGCGCTTGCCGTTGGGGGCAATGCAGGCCGGCGTAAGCCATTCGTCAGCATCTTGCCGCCAGCCGAGCATATTTCGGCTTGCAACCCGTACCGGGATGCTGATCCTGACGCGCGGGCGGACGAACTCGAGCGGACCATTGTGCAACTCGGGCCAGAGAATGTCGCGGCATTCATTGCTGAACCCATCGTTGGAGCCACGCTCGGCGCAATGCCAGCGTCGCCGGGCTACTTCGCGCGCATCCGCGAAATATGCGACCACCACGACGTGCTGTTCATTGCGGACGAGGTGATGACCGGTTTTGGCCGGACCGGCAAGCCGTGGGGGCTCGATCACTGGGATGTCACGCCGGATCTGATTACGTGCGCCAAAGGGATCAGTGGCGGCTACGCGCCTCTGGGCGCGGTGTTGGCGAAACCCGAGTTCGTCGACGAAATCCGATCCCGCAGCGGCTCGTTCGTCATCGGCCACACCGCCAGCGGCAATCCCCTCTCGACGGCGGTTGGCGCGGCCGTGCTGACGTACATCCTCGATAACGGCCTCATCGAGAACGCGGCACGCGTTGGCGCGTATTTCAAGCGGCAGCTCCAGGAGCTGGCCGAACACCACGACATCATTGGCGATGTGCGGGGGGAAGGGTTGCTCCTGGGCGTAGAACTCGTCATCGACCGCGACGCCAAGACGCCATTTCCGCCGGGGTGGGGCGTCGCAAAGCGCGTCGGCGCGGCGACACTGGCGCGTGGGCTTGTCTCGTACCCGGGCTCAGGTGCCTACGACGGCGTTTGCGGCGACCATTTGCTGTACGCGCCGCCGCTAACCATCACTGCGGCGCAGGTGGACGACCTGATTGCCATCCTGGATGAAAGCTTGCGCGTTGTCCGGGCGGATTTGGCGCGCTCGTGCTAACGCGGATTGGAGCGAAAGCACTGCGGTGATCGCCGTCCAGGGTGATCCAAGTTTGTCGGGAGTCCTCGTCGCGGGAGGGCACTCATCACAGCCTCACAACATGCTCAAGGCACCAAGTGTCTGATTGGGTATGTTCACCGTCAAGGACACACGCTAGCTGCCACTGAACAGCGCGCGCGCCTGACGCCGGAGCAGCTTGCCGGCGGGTGAGCGGGGTACCTGCTCCACCTCCAGGAACACGTCCGGAACCTTGAACGCAGAAAGGGAGGCGCGACAGTACGCGCTGAGCTCCGCGCTGGCCCGGCCGGGGGCGCCGGCCCAGACAACAGCGGCAGCAGGCCTGGCGCCCCATGTCTCGTCTGGCATCCCAATGACTGCCGCGTCGCGTACGAGTGAGTGCGTGAGCAGCGCTCGCTCGATTTCTGCCGGATAGATGTTTTCGCCGCCGGAGATGATGAGGTCGCTGCGGCGATCAACGACGAAAAGGTACCCTTCCTGGTCCAGGTACCCGGCGTCGCCGGTGGCAAACCACTGCTCCGGGCCGTGTCGCGGCGCGTCCAGATACCCAGCGAAAACGGAAGGCCCGCGCACCTCGATTTCACCGATGTCACCCGGGGATGCGGTCCTTCCGTCCGCAACGACTCGTATCTCGGTGAGGGGAAGCGCCTGACCTGACGACCCCACGTGAGCGGCAACCTCGCTGACGCGCAGCGTGGCGGCCTGCGACGACGTTTCGGTCAGGCCGTAGGTTGGCAGAACCGGGACGTTGCGTCGCAAGCACTCCTCGATCAGCGGGATCGGCGCCGCCGCCCCACCCAGAAGCACGCTCCGGAGCGACGGTGGCGAGCAGAAGCCCGCGCCTGCTGCTTCGAGGACACGCTGGAGCATGGTGGGCACGACCGAGACATGGGTCGCCCCCGCCAGTATTGCGGAAACCACGGCGTCCGGTTCGAACCGCTCATGCAGGCAAACCGTTGCGCCGCCGATTGCCGCGCGATAGAGAATGGACAGCCCACCAATGTGGTGGAGAGAGAGCGTTGCCAGCCAGATATCCCCCGGCTGGTGACCGAGCAGCAGCGCCGAACCTGCAGCGCTGAACCAGAGGTTGCCGTAGGTGAGGCGGGCTCCCTTGGGCCGGCCTGTAGTGCCTGACGTGAAGAGGATCGCGGCCTCTCGCTCCAGGTCTATCAACGGCGCCGGACACCTCCGCAGGGAACCTGACGCGGCAGTTTCGAGCGCGGTGATCGGGATAAGGCGCAGGCCAAACCGGGATGCGATCCGGTTGGCGAGGTCCGCGCGAGGCTCATCGTAGACAAGCGTCGAGACCCCGGCCTTCGTGATTTGCCACGTTGCCTCCTCAGCCGTCAAGCGCCAACCGTGCGGGACAAACGACAGCCCTGCGCGTGCACAGGCGTGAGCGACAATCACCACGCCAGGGCGGTTGGCGCTGAGGACGCCGATACGCCCGGCACGGTGGCTGCCAGCGAGTTGGTCGGCCGCGGCTCCAACACGACTGCGTAGCTGGGCGTACGTCCACGATTGATCGCCGAATCGCATGGCGATTGATTCGCCATACAGCCGCGCAGCTGTGTCGATGAAGTCTGGAACCGAGGTCACGCTGTGCTCCCGCGTGAACTACGGCAGGCGCGGGAACTTCGAGAAGTCAGGCTTGCGCTTCGCCAGGTACGCATTCTTGCCTTCGCTCCCTTCCTCGGACATGTAGAAGAGACGCGTGGCATCCCCGGCCAGTTGCTGGAGGCCCGCCAGGCCGTCGGTATCAGCATTGAACGACGCTTTCAGGAAGCGGAGGGCTGTTGGGCTCAGGGCGAGGGTTTCTCGCGCCCACTTCTCAGCTTCAGCCTGTAGTTGGTCGACCGGGACAATGGTGTTCACGAGCCCCATTTCCAGGGCCGCCTGGGCGTCGTACTGGCGACAGAGGAACCAGATCTCCTTTGCCTTTTTCTGCCCGATTGTCCGCGCCAGCAGGCCGGCTCCGTATCCCGCGTCGAAACTGCCAACGCGCGGCCCGGTCTGCCCGAAGCGGGCGTTTTCGGCCGCGATGGTGAGGTCGCAGACAAGGTGCAGCACGTGGCCACCTCCGATGGCGTAGCCTGAGACAGCCGCGATGACTGGCTTTGGCAGGTAGCGGATCAGGTGTTGCAGATCGAGCACATTCAGCCGGGGCACGTTGTCCGTGCCGATGTAGCCAGCATCGCCGCGGACCTTCTGGTCGCCGCCGGAACAGAAGGCTTCCGGCCCTTGCCCGGTGAGAATGACCACGCCGACGTGTTGATCCTCACGCGCGTCGACAAAGGCGGTGATCATCTCGTTTACGGTCTGCGGACGGAATGCGTTGCGAACGTGCGGCCGGTTGATGATGACTCGCGCGATCCCGTCTGATGATTTCTCGTAGATGATGTCCTCGAAGCCGCTTGCCTGGTCCCACACTGCTTCAGTCACGGTTGGCGCCTTTCATTCACGATGCTTTCGCGACGGTTCGATTCAGGAACTGCGAGACGAGCTGGACGTAGACCGCAGGTTGCTCCAGATGGACGGCGTGACCAGCGTTCGGCACGATCTCGAGCCAGGAGTTCGGGATTGCCGCATTCATGGCGTTGGCAATGTCCGTGAACTTGCGATCCAGGCCTCCAGCGATCAGGAGCGCAGGCATCTGCAGGCTGCTCAACTGCGCCCAGTAGGATGGCTGTGCGCCGGCGCCTGTGGCCCGCAGATTGGCCGCCAATCCGTCCGGCGTGTGGCTCAGCCGGATACGCCGCTGCCGCTCCCGGTCATGTTCAGACAGCTTTGCCTGGCTCTGCCACATCGGCAACTGCTCCCAGTCCGCAACGAAGGCTTCGATGCCGCTTTCTTGGAGCCGATCCGCGAGGTGCGCATCGGCTCGCACGCGCATGTCGCGTTCCTGATCGTCGGCAATGCCGGGCGAGGCGCTTTCCAGGACGAGGTTGCGGACGCGGTCAGGGTGCGTAGCCGCCAGGGCCAGGGCGATGCGGCCACCCATCGAGTAGCCGAGCAGATCGGCGGCGCCACCCGGCAGCGCGGCGATGAGCCAGGCGAGGTCGTCAACAATGCTTGCAAATCTCCAGGTTTGTGATGACGGCAGCTGTGAGCGTCCGTGCCCTGGCAGGTCGAGCGTCGCAACAAGGCGAGTTTCCGCGAAACGCGTGACGAGCGGCAGCCACGTCTCGTGGCTGCCCGTGAAGCCGTGCAGCAGTACCAGTGGACGCCCCGCACCAGTTTGCCAGAACGGGTAGCCAATCCCGCCTGGTGCGACAACCAGCTCGGACCTCATGCCGGGCGCCATCCTGTGAGTTCTGCCAGGACCGCAGCCGCGATCTTGCGGTGGAGCGTCAGGTTTTGGGCCCGGTCCGTTCGCACTTCAACAACGGTTACGCCAGGAATCGAAAGCCCGTGACTGACGATATCCTTGAACGCCTTGAGTGTGGTGGGTCTGGCGTACGTACAGCCGAACAATCGGGCAGCTCCCGCAATGTCCACGGCAGCCGGGGCGCCGAAGAGTCGTTCAAACGTTCCAACGTCAAGCTGGGTGTACTGGGGCAGGAAGGAAAAAATGCCGCCGCCGTCGTTGTTGACCACCACGATGACAAGTGGCGCTTCGGCGTACTGTGCGGCGTGAAGCCCTCCCAGGTCGTGCAGGAATGAGAGATCGCCGACCAGGAGGGCGACCGGTCCGGTGGTGACCGCCGCCGCTCCCAGCGCGGTGGAGGCAACTCCGTCGATGCCGCTCGCCCCGCGCGTTCCGACCACGCGGATACCGCGATGGCCTCCTGCCGCAAACGTATCGACGTCGCGCACGGGCATGCTGTTGCCAATCACCACCGTGCCGCCCGTCGGCATCGCGTTCATGAGATTGGCCGCGACCGAAGGTTCGCTCAGCGTTGGGCAGTCATCGATGCTCGCGTCGAGCGTGCGTCTGGTTCGCGCGTTAAGTTCTTGCCAGCAACCGGGCCAGTCTGCCTTGACTGGCAGGTTGGCAGTGGTGAGGGCGGAGACGCAGGCCCCAAGTGTAGCTTGCTCGTCCGCCGCCAGATGCCAGGTGACAGCGTGCCCGGCATCTCGCAAGTCGCCTGGGTCGATGGCGACGACAGGCACTTCCTGTCGCCCAAGAAACTGCATGAGGGGTTTGGATGTGGGCAGGGCGCCGACGCGGATGACGAAGTCAGGCGAAAGCTGCTCGCTCAGGCAATTGTCGCGCAGAAAGACGTCGTACGCATCGATCAGGCCGGTCGGGCCTGGCCACGAATAGCGCACCGTCGAGAGTGGGTCGGCAAGGCAGGGGTAGCCGGCTACTGTGGAAAAGGCGGCGACCGTCGTGCCCAGGTCTGGGCCGCTATGAGGCCCGCAGACGATGAGACCACGTGGGTGGGTAACGACAAGCGACGTGAGCCGCTCGATATCGGCCGGGGCGGGTTGACGTGCCTGGGTGGGTGCAACATTGACTTCCTCACGCACGGCATAGCAAGCGCGCAGGAATGCGAGCGGGTCAGCGTCCGGCGGAATCAGAGGTTCGCGAAACTGGACGTTGAGGTGCACCGGACCGGCGGGTGAGCCGACGGCCTGCTGCATGGCGCGGCTGGCCGTGGCCCGGGCAAACCGGCTTTCCGAGCTGTCTCCAACCGGGGCGGGCAGATCGTGCGACCAGCGCGTGTGGTGGCCGTAAAGATCGACCTGATCGATTGTCTGGGAAGCGCCCCAGCCCCGCAGTTCAGCGGGCCGGTCCGCCGTGAGTACGATCAATGGGATGCGACTGAGGCAGGCCTCGATGACGGCGGGAGCGAAGTTGGCGGCGGCCGTCCCGGAGGTGCAGATCAGTGCGACTGGTTCACCGAGCTGGCGTGCCATGCCCAGGGCGAAGAACGCGGCAGAGCGCTCGTCGATGAGGACGTAGGTTTTGAGTACGGGGTGCAACGCTGCCGCGAGTGCGAGCGGTGTGGAGCGCGAGCCGGGGCAGATGACGACGTGGTGGAGCCCGGACTGGACTGCGCTATCGAGCAGGGTCGCAGAGAAGCTCAGGTTGGCGCGGCCGTACTCCACGCCTAGACCTCGCCCAGAGCCGCCAGCATGGGTTTGAGCTTCAATTGGGTTTCGACGAACTCTTCTGTTGGGTCAGAGTTTGCGACGATACCGCATCCGGCGTACGCCGTGGCAGTATTCCCCTGGAGGAGGGCCGAACGGATCGCAACCGAGAACTCTCCTGAGCCGTCGAGATCGACCCAACCAACCGGCCCGGCGTACCACCCTCGGTCAAAGGTCTCCAGGTTGCGGATCAAGGCGAGGGCTGGCTCGGTCGGGAACCCACCGACGGCAGGGGTCGGGTGAAGCAGACCCACAAGCTGCAGCACATCTGCTTCTGGTCCTGCAGAGGCAGTCAGCGGGGTCTCCAGGTGTTGCACTGAACGTGCCTGGCGCAGCCGCGGCGTCCCTGAGAGACGTGTCACCTGGCGACAGGTGGCGCGCAATGCCGCTATCGTGGACTCGACCACAATCTCGTGTTCGCGCAGGTCTTTGGCGCTGGTCAGCAGGCGCCTGCCGAACTCAGCGGTTGCCTCGGGAGTGGACCCAACCGCAGCGGAGCCCGCCAGGCACGTAACATCGACCTGACCGTGGTGAAGGCGCACCAGGCGTTCGGGCGTGGCGCCAATGAAGCTGGTCTCTGGGCCGGAGAAGGCGAACAGCGTCGCGCCGGGGTGCTCCTCACGCAGGCAGCCCAGCGCTGCCTCGACAGAGATTTCGCGGCTGGCCTGGAGATGTTCCGTCCGCGCAAGGACGACCTTGGACATGTCGCCGGAGCGAATAGCCGCGATCGCCCTTTCGACCTGATGTTCCCAGTCGATCTGGCGCCGCTCGGCGCCAGTGGTGCGGGCAAACGCCGGAACGCACGTCGCGTTCCCGGCAGACAGCCAACCGAGGCCCTTGTCGAGAAGCCCGGCAAGCGCGGCCCTGATTGCGAGGTCTGCTGATCCGACACGGGAGGGAAGCGTTACCCGAAGATGCGAACCGGCAGGCGAGACCTGGAGTAGCACCTTTGGCACGACCAGGCGGCCGTCCGGGAACTCCCGCCAGGCGTGATCCTGAGCTGAGTTCACATCGAAGGAAAACCCGCCGAGGAGCGGAAAGATCTCGCTGTCTTCGCGAACCACCCTGCCGCGCAGCAGGCGGAGGGCCGCAGAAGCCTCCGTGAAGCGTCTGCTGCCTGAAAATGTCAGGAGTTCGGCGACGCCCGCGCCCGCGAAGTACGTGCCTGATTCTGGCTGCGCCCAGAGGACGCCGCCACCCAGCGCAGCGGAGGCACGGGCCAGAAATGCGACACCATCGCCGGGACAAACCACCGGCACAACGAGCGAGTGAAGAAATGGCAACTGCGTAAGCTGCCCCACGGGCAGTGATTCGATGTCCGGGAGCGTTGCGGAAGCCGTCATGAGCGTGCCCATGTCTTCTCTCGTCCAACGACGCCAACCAGAAGGAGGTCGCGCAGAAGCGGAAACGTGCTTTCCAGATCGGATGGTTCCCCGGTCTGCAACCAGTGAAGGACCGTGTGATTGACTGCGCCGTACCAGGCGCGGGCTGCGAACCGGGTGTCAAGCGGGGCAATCCGCCCGGCTGTCACCGCCTCGTCCAGGCACTCGGCAATGAGCGTGGCAAACCGCTCGTGCATCTCCATCAGGGCCCGGTTGAAGTCACGGCCTGCGCCAGCCGCTTCAACCAGGAGGAGCCGGGCCAGCAGCCGGTGCTCCGCGAAAGAGGTGAAGACCGCGCGAAGGGCAGCCTCACCCCGCATGAGGGGGTCGGGCTCGCCGGCCATGGCTGCCTCCACCTTTTCCAGGAGCGCGCTGCTTGACTCCTCAAGCAGCGCCAGAAAGAGTGCCTGCTTGCTGGGGAAGTGGAAGTAGACGCCGCCCTTGGACGTATCGGAGGCGCGAGCGATGTCGTCAATAGGCGTTGCGGCGTAGCCCTGGTCGGTAAAGACCGTCATCGCGGCGTCGAGCAGCCGCTGCCGGCGAGACTTGCTTCGCTCCTGAACGCTCACGGTAACCGAAATCCTGACGCAAAACCGACTGACCAGTCGGTCGGTAGTATACGCTTGTCGGCGCTGCGCTTGCAGGAGGTCCGGCTATTACCTGGAGATGTGGGACTCGTGGGAACTGAACCGGTCATCGCCTTTGTGCACGGCGACTTTGGCAACGGTGAGACATCGTTTGGCAAGGTCGCAGCGGAGATTGGCCCGGAGTACCGGGCGATCCTGCTGGACCGGCCCGGATTTGCGATGGGCGCGGTACACCCGGTCCGGTACACCTTCGCCGGCGATGCTGATGCGCTGCTCGGGGAATTGGCGGCCATGGGCGTCAGTGCGTTTCACCTGGCAGCGCACTCCTATGGCGCGCTGGTGGCCGTAACCATGGCGTTACAGGCTCCCGAGCGTATCAAGAGCCTGCACCTCATCGAGCCGCCTCTACTGCGTTTGCTGGACGATGATGCGACCAGGGTGATGACGCGGCGCGTCCGGGAACTTCAGGCCGACCACAGCGACGAAGATTTGGATGCGACAACGACGGCCTTTTTCAGGATGATCGGGGCGGAACATGTCCCCGAACGGTTGCGCGGCAGCGACGAGTGGGAGCTGCTGACGACCTTCGCGGCCCGTTCGCCAGGAACGAACCCCTGGCGAGTTTCCGGTCGAACACTGGACAACCCTGGATACGTCGTTCCCGGTACTGCTGTACAGCGGGGGGCGCAGCCACCCGGCGCTGCAGGGCGTTACGCACCTGATGGCGAAGAGTCCACGCGTGCGGCGACACACGCATGTTGCCAGCGCTGGCCACGCCGTCCAGATGGCCGGGGAAGCCTTCTGGCAGCCATTCCTGGAGGAGGTGGCCGACGCCGAGGCGGCCTGGGATCAGCGGCGGCCGCCGGCGCCGGCGCCGACCAACTGAGGCTGCGGAGCCGGCTGTGGCAGGGAGACCACGTAGGCCGTTGTGATGCCAGGGATGTCCTTCAGTTCTTCCAGAGCTTCGGCAGGCACGACATCATCCACATTCAGGACCATGATGGCTTCTCCACCTCGCCGGGGAAGATGTCGTCCTACCTGCATGCCGGCAATATTCACATCGTGCCGCCCCAGGATCATGCCGACGGCGCCAACGACGCCAGGCTGGTCACGATGGTGCGTTATCAGGACATCGCCGGCCAACGGGCTGTTTAACGTGAAGCCATCGACTTCCATGATGGCTGCTTCGTTTCGGTCCCAGCGCACGGTGACGTGATGCGGTTGCGGGCTGCCAATGGTATCGATGACCTCGAAAGAGAAGTGGGGCACAACGCTGTCGTCGGCCGTGCCAAGAATGACGCGAACCCGGATTTCATGCTCATCGGCAAGGAGCCGCGCGTTGACCGGGGTCACCCGCTGTCCGGTCCAACGGTGGAGCGCCTCGCTCAGCGCGGCCACGACCACGTGCTCGGTGATGTCTTGCGGAATCTGACCGTTGACCGCCACCACGAAGGAACAGGGGATTGCCGGCTCGAGGACCGCCAGCAGGCGGCCGGCCGCTCCGGCAGTCGTCGTCAGGCGCTGCAATTCCGGCGCGTGCAACGAGGACGCGGGCAAATTGACCGCGTTCGGAACGGCCTCGCCACGCAGCGCCGCAAGCGTGGTGGTGCTGATGACTTCCCCGACAGCCGCGAGCGCCTCTGCGCTGGAACCGCCGATATGGGGCGTCAGGACGACGTTTGAGAGCGCGAAGAGCGGGCTCTGCGTACAGGGTTCAACGGGAAAGACGTCGACCCCTGCGCCGGCAAGTCGTCCTTCGGCAACCGCCTCGGCCAGTGCCTCCTGATCGACGACTCCCCCCCGAGCCGCGTTGATGACGATGGCCGTGGGCTTCAGGAGTTGCATGGTCTCCCGGTTGAGCATGTGGAACGTCTCGGCGTTTTCCGGAACGTGGAAAGTCACGACGTCCGCCGAGCGGAGCAGCGTCTCCAGATCGACCGGCGCCGCACCCTGTTCCGTAAAACGTTGCGGCGTGATGTACGGGTCGTAGGCAATGACGCGCATATCGAACGCGCGCAATCGCTTTGCGACCCGCGAGCCAACCCGGCCAAGTCCGACGATACCGACGGTGCGCCCGGCAAGGTCGATCGGCTTCATCGTCTTGCGTTCCCAACGGCCGGCGCGAGTTGCGGCGTCTGATTTGGCGATCTGGCGGGTGACGCCAAGAAGCAAGGCGATGGTGTGCTCTGCCGCAGAGATTGCATTGGCGCCTGGCGCGTTCAGGACCAGCACCCCGGCCCGGGTCGCGGCATCAAGATCAATGTTATCGACCCCGACGCCAGCCCGGGCTACTACGCGGAGGTTGGGAGCGGCCCGAAGCACCTCGTCGGTCACCTCGGTCTCGCTGCGCACAACAAGCGCATCGGCGTCGTGCAACGCGGAAAGGAGCGCGGGAAGATTCGTGCCGTCAACATCAACGATCTCGGCGGCGGCCGCCAATCGCTCGCGTGCCTGAGGATGAATGGCATCGCTGATCACGATGCGTGGACGTGGGGCTTCGTGGGCGGAGTCACTCCCGGCCGGGAGGCCCGCTGCGTGCGCGCCATTGCGTGAGATCGGCTTCATTTTTCCGGCGATGAACTTCAGGATGGAACCGAGATCATCCGATGTCGAGATCCGGGGATCGTCGATCTGATGCTGACCGGCCTTGACCAGGAAACAGTTGACGCCGGCCGCTGCATAGTTGCGCGCGTGGCGCAGGCTGTCCTCAACGGCGTAACCAAAGCCCGAGCGAAGCGCTTCGGCGGCCTTGAGGTCGGTGTAGACGATGGCGCATTCCGGAAAGCCATTCCGGCCAAGCCAGGCGCGCGTCATTGCGGCCGCACTTTCGGGCCGGGCCGTGACAATGCTGACATTCTCGGGGCCGATCAACTCCTGCAACCTGCGCAGAAACTCGGGTCCTTCGGGATCTGGCGCCAGACGCGAGGCCGGGCCGTCGGGGCTGTAGACCCAGTCCCGGACCTCGTCAGGCACGTTCAGGCCTGCAGAGTCGACGAAAGCGCTTTCCGGCATTTCGACGCCGAAGCGCGCGGATGCTGCCTGGGCGAGAGGGCGGGGGTGCTCGGTCAAGACGCCGTCGAGGTCGATCGCCAATCGGAAAATGTCGGTCACGTTCGCAGATCCTGCCTGGTGGAAAACGCCATTCGTGGCACGCCACGCTCTCCACGGGGTGGCGGCCCGGCGAGCGTAGCATTGCCCGGCGTGGATGTCACTTCAAATCGCGTGTTACCCGCCCGTGGATGAGGCAGATCGACCTAGGCGACTCCAGCTTTCAGGTGCACTTTGTCTGTGCCAAACTCGTCGATCTGGTTCGTGGTGAATGCCTTGCCGTCTGAAAGCGTTACGGTGACCACGAGGCCCATATCGCCGAGGGTGTAACTCTCGACGCGACCCTGGCCGTGGCCGTCACTGGAAACTGCTTCCGTGTGACCGGTCAGCTTGACGTCATTCTCGCCCAGGTTTGACAGGATCTCGACTGGCGGCGGATCGATCGGCGCCATCTCGAAGAAACTGGAATCATCAGGGTACGGCCCGGAGACATTCGGCTCCGTCGCGTAGACGGGTCCGCCGACGCCAGCAGCCGGAAGAAAGGTCTCCGCTGGCTGCACGCGTTGCGCGAACGCAACTTCTTCGCTGTCCAGGATCGGCGATTCGGACGCTGCCACCGGGCCGGTTGTATCGAGGTGCAGCCCGCGTTCGTCGGCTCTACTAACACCCGTGACGGCCAGTATGCGCTCGTTGTGGCCAAAGAGGCCCGAGTGCACGAGGATGCCTGTTGCACGCATGGTCCCGGCGTTCACGACAACGCCAGCCACCTTGCCAAGCTCCTTGCCGCCGATGCCAAAAACAGAATCTCCCACTCGGATCAGCATCGCCACCCTCACTTCCTGCCTGGGCGAGTTCGCCGCACGTGTGCCGCTGGAATAGGGAGACTATGGCACGTTCCGGCAAACGCTGCACGGATCAGCTGGGCGGTGCAGAAACCGGCCCATTGGCGCAAGCGTTGCTGAAGATACCGTTGGATGATGACGCAGTCCGCCGACCGCGGGCCGGGCGCGCAGAATCAGGCAGAATACGCCGCATGGATGCGAACCAGTTTGACCGCCTGGCCGTCACGCTTGCTGGCGGTGTGACGCGAAGGGCGCTTGGCGCGGCGGTAGCATATTGCGCTACGGCGATGGCCGCGCGTGGCGCCGCAGCGTTGGATGCCTGCGGCGGCTGCTACGACGGTGAAGCGTGTATCGACGGCGCGTGCTGGCGCGTCTGTGAGACCGATCGGGATTGCCGCAGCCGGCAAAACGATGATCCCTGTGTGAACAACAGCTGCGTCGATGGCATTTGCGTTATGGCCATTGCCGACTGTCAGCCAGGGTACGAGTGCTGCTTTGGGGAGTGCTGCAACAAGCATTGCGGCGCCGACGAGGAGTGCGCGGTCTTCGACCCGTGTCGAACTGGCGCTTGCGTTGACGGCATCTGCCAGTTCACGGACCGGGATCCATGCAACCCTTGCGTCAGTGATACCGATTGCCTTGCCGAAGGGATGAACACGCTCTGCTGCGCGGGCATGTGTCGTCGGCCTTGCCCGGACGGATTGACTATGGGCAAAGGGTGCGAGTGCCAGGCCAATGCAGACGGCACCGGCAATGGCCTCATCGTGCGGGATGACGCCAGCGGCTAGCGCCAGGCGCTGTCGGTGCGTGTTCCCACGCGTCATTGGGGGCGTCAAGGTCTCGTTGCACACCGGGGCGTCTCGACACGAGGTCACTCGACACACGTCGCACCTGACACGAAGCGACGCCCACTGCTATGGACCGGGGCTCATCAGGATCCGTTGTCAACAGCGAGGCGCTGCAGCTCGTAGAGCCGGTTCAGGGCTTCCAGCGGGGTCAGCGAATCGACATCAAGCGCGCGCAGCGCTGCGATGGCGGGGTTCGGCGGAGCGAAGAGGGTCAACTGCATCGCGCCAGGTTCCGGCGCGGGCCGAGGTGATCTGGCGCGGCGCTCTCGGGCGACCGGGGCGCCTGGGCCCGCCTCCAGATCAGTCAGAATCTCCCGGGCGCGCCGCGTCAGTGCGCGCGGCAAGCCGGCAAGTTCCGCAACGTGGATGCCATACGAGCGATCTGCGCCGCCCTGCGCCACGCGGTGGAGGAAGACGACACGGTCTCCCTCTTCCAGTACATCCATGCGCGCGCAGGTGACTCCGGGCAAGTAGTCGGCGAGGACCGTCAGCTCATGGAAGTGAGTGGCGAACAGCGTGCGGCAGCCCAGGTTGGGGGCGTTGTGCAGATGCTCGACGACGGCGCGGGCAATCGCCAGGCCATCCCACGTTGAGGTACCGCGACCGATCTCGTCCAGGAGAACGAGGCTGCGGCGGGTTGCGTGATGCACGATGTTCGCGGTCTCCAGCATCTCGACCATGAACGTTGATTGCCCGGCGGCGATGTCGTCCTGGGCGCCAATGCGGCTGAAAATGCGATCGACCAGGCCAATGCGCGCGAAGTCGGCAGGTACGAACGAGCCAACCTGGGCAAGCAATACGATCAGACCGCACTGGCGGAGGATGCTGCTCTTGCCGGCCATGTTCGGGCCGGTCAGGATGGTTATTGCCGCGCCATCAGCATCGAGGACGGAGTCGTTGGCTACGAAGGCGCCCGGTGGCAGAACGGCCTCCAGGGTGGGGTGGCGGCCTCCCCGGATCTCCAGCGCAACTGAATCATCGACTGTCGGGCGGACGTAGCCACGCGTGGCCGCCGTCTCGCTGAAGGCTGCCAGCACATCCGCCTCGGCGACACAGGCTGCTGCTTCGAGAAGCACCGCGCGGCCATTCGCCACGTGCCCGACAACGCGCCGGAAGACATCGGCCTCAAGTTGGGCCAGGGTGTCCTGCGCGCCAAGAACCCGCGCCTCGCTCTCCTTGAGTTGGGCTGTGACGTAGCGGGTGGCGTTCGCGAGCGATTGCCGGATCAGGTACTCATCTGGCAGGGGAGTGACGCCGTCCACAGCGCCAAGGTCACGAGTGCGGGCGAGCAGCGCATTCGCGGTGATCTCGATGTAGTAGCCGCTAACCCGGTTGTAGCCGACCTTGAGGGTGCGGATGCCGGTCCGCTCGCGCTCGGTCCGTTCCAGGCCAGCGATCCACGCGCGGGCTTCCTGAACGTGTCGCTCGTGCTCATCAAGTTCGGGGGCGAACCCGGACCGTATCACGCCGCCCGCGCCGACGGACGAGGGAACCTCGTCCGCGAGCGCGTCCTGCAAGAACCCGGCCAGTCCGGCGCAGGCAGCGCGCGTGGCGGCCGGCAGCCTCCACGAGGGACCAGCATCGCCATCTTCGATGTGCGCGAGCGCTTCCAGCGATTGTCGCAGCGCGACGAGTTCGCGTGGCGAGATGGAAACGAGCAGGGCGCGATTGGTCAGGCGTTCGATGTCACCAATCCGGCGCACCGTGTTGCGAAAGCTGGCGCGTGCGACCGGGTTCTCGCAGAACCACTGGACTGCTTGTTGTCGCTCCTGAATAGCGTCCAGGTCCAGGAGCGGTTGGTTCAACCAAGTTCTTAGCAATCGCGCGCCCATGGGTGTGCATGTTTGATCCAGCACGGCAATCAGGCCGTGCCGGCGCTCGCCTCGGCCGCTTTCGAGGAGTTCCAGATTTCGACGAGCCTGAGCGTCGAGGACCATGAAGCCGTCGGTGCTGTAGTGGTGGAGCGAGGTCAACTGGGCCAGCGACGATCGCTGTGTTTCCTGCAAATAGGCAAGCAGTCCACCAGCGGCGCGGATGGCGCCTGGCAGCGCCTCCAGACCGAAGCCATCGAGCATTGGAACGCCGAAGTGGTCGCACAGCAACTCGCGAGCGCGCTCCAGCCGCCATTGCCAGGGTTCGGTGGTGGAGATTGTGGTTGCCTCTGGCAACCACGCCGTTGGCCCCATATCGCCACTCAGGACGACTTCGGCGGCGCCAAGCCGCAGGATTTCGCGGGCGACGGCGGCTTCCACCTCTTGCCTGGAGGCAGCCTGCACCTGGGTGGCGGCAAATGTCCCGGTCGACAGTTCGGCATAGGCAACGCCGCCCCGCTGGTCTTCAATGACGACGGCGGCGATGTAGGTATGGCGGTGACCGTCCAGCATCGACGGATCAGTCACGGTGCCAGGGGTAACCACGCGCGTAACGTCACGTTCCATCAGGCCACGCTGCGCGACACCGACCTGTTCGCAAATGGCGACTTTCTGGCCTGCCGCGACCAGCCGCGCGATGTAGGACTCCGCTGCGTGATGCGGGATGCCGGCCAGGGGAACTCGCGTTCCCTTGCCCATCTCGCGGCTCGTAAGGGTGATATCGAGGAGGCGAGCGGCAGTCGTGGCGTCGTCTTCGAAGGTCTCGTAGAAGTCCCCAATGCGAAAGAGAAGCATTGTGTCCGGGAAGCGCTGCTTGATCTGCAGATACTGGCGGCGCACGGGCGCGACGTCGCGCTGGCCGGATTGCCGTTCCTCGCTGCCATTCGGCTGACGTGACGTTGGGGTTCCTACTGCCACCAGAGCGCGCTCACGTTCTGCGGGTATGATGCTGATGTGTCGCGTGCGGGACGGCTAGCCTACGCGGTTCGCCATTGTCGCCGCAAGTTGGCCGGAACGCAGGCCGCTTTTTCGGCTGAAGACCCGAGAGGAAGGGAGTGCCTTGGCAACGTTCGCTGTTGTCTACACGTTCACAGATAACGAGGCTGTGCGGCTCGAAACACGCCCCAGGCACCGGGAGTACCTGAAGGGCCTCCTTGAGGCGGGCAACATCGTGCTGTCCGGGCCGTTTGTCGACGACTCGGGCGCCCTGCTGGTGATCGAGGCGGAGTCGCTGGCGGAGGTCGAGGGCTTCCTGGCGAACGACCCCTACCGGGCTGCGGGTGTTGTGGACAACGCGCTCGTCAGAGAGTGGAACATCGTGATGCGCGGCGGGCAATAGGAGCGCGGAGGTCCAACGAACCGGGCTGGGGACTGCTTTTCCCCCGCCCGGTTCATTTGAAACGGCCCTCAAGCTGTCGCGGGGTGTGCTGGAGACGTGCACCAACTCCGCGCAGGAGCACAAACGAGAACTCCCGGTGAGCCCGAAACAACCTCGAGACGACGGGCCTAGAGTTCCTGGTGGTAGGCAAACAGGCGGTCGCCATCGAGGCGGCGCAGCTTTTGCAGCGCCTCGTTTTCAATCTGGCGCACGCGCTCGCGGCTGATCTGCAGTTGCTCACCAACTTCAGCCAGCGTGTGCTGGTGCCCATGGCCGAGGCCAAAGCGGAGTTGCAGGACCAGCTTTTCGCGTGGGCTCAGGGTATCCAGCGCAGCGTTGACATCGCGCTTCAACATTGATTCCGAGGCGGCTTCGTATGGTGTCTCGGACACATCGTCTGCGATGAGGTCGCCCAGGCTCGTCTCATCTTCTGACCCGATGGGAGTCTCCAGTGAGATGGTGCGCTGGGCTGCCTGCACGATCTGGTGAATTTTCTCCGGCTGCACGCTCATGGCCTCGGCCACTTCCTCGGGCGTCGGCTGGCGACCGAGATCCTGGGCGAGCATGTTCAACGTCTTGCGGTAACGAGAGATCGAGTCACCCATGTGCACGGGCAGGCGAATGGTGCGGCTCTGGTCGGCGATAGCCCTGGTAATTGCCTGCCGAATCCACCAGGTAGCATACGTAGAGAAGCGGAAGCCCTTGCGCCAGTCGTATTTCTGGACGGCGCGCATGAGACCGATATTGCCTTCCTGAATCAAATCAAGCAGCGTAAGACCACGATTCACATAGCGCTTGGCAATGGACACCACAAGCCGCAGGTTGGCCCGCACGAATCGCTGCGTTGCGTCAAGATCACCTCGTTCGACTCGCTTGGCCAGTTCAATTTCCTGGGCGTGAGTCAGGAGGGGGGTCTCAGCGATTTCGCGCAGGTAGAGCCGAACGGGATCATTGATAAAGTTGGGATCGAGCCGCTGCAGAACGTCAAGATCACGTTCGATATCGACCTCTGGCTCGATCTCATCGGCCATTTGGGTCTGAATCTCTTCGGGAATGTCGATTCGGTCGTCAACCACGCCACTGACGACAAGGTCATCGATCTTGTCCATTCCATAGGTTTGAATTGGATCGCTCATGGGCGCCATACTCCTGTTGACAGACGATTCATGTTCCGATAGTGGCGGGTGTCTAAAACACCGGTATCGTGAGTGCGGTAGCGGTGAGCGGCTCCCTGGCGTATCCGCGCGTGCGCGAACCTACCTCCAGGTACTAACGATCCTGGCCTCGCGTTGGTTCCTTGCAAGCCGCGTGCCCAGGGCGCCCGTGACTTATTGCGATCATATCAGGCCAGGCGCAGAACACCAGACCAGAGTTTCACCAGCGCAACCGCCGTGCCGCGCGCACGTCAAAAGCCGGCGACGCCAGCCGCCGGCTCTTCTCCGCAGGGAACACCCGCGAGGCTAGTCCCCGCAGCCGCAACCCTGCGCTGTCGTCTCGTTCGCGCCAGCATTGAAAGAGTGCCCGCAAGCACAGCCCGAGACAGCGTTCGGGTTGTGGACAGTAAAGCCGCCGCCCATGAGAGAGTTGACGTAATCTACCTGCGCGCCATCGAGATACATGGCGCTGAAATTATCCACCAGAAGCCGGACGCCATCGGTCTCGATGACCTCGTCGCCCTCTTCGGCAATATCCTCAACGGTCATACCGTACTGCAGGCCAGAGCAGCCACCTGGCGCGACAAACACGCGTAGCGCCGCCTCGGGGTTGCCCTGGTCGGCCAGAAAATCCTTCAGCTGAGCCACAGCCTCCGGGGTGATAGTGATCATGAATGTGTCCTCCACGCTCGGGCACGTCAACAAGGCGCCGCCCGAGAAGTGCATCTCGTCCAGGCTGAGTGTACGGCACGCCCGGGTGGTGTCAAGCTATCCCTCACCAATAGAACGTCAACTGGTAACCATTGTTCCCGCGTTCGGCGCCGTGCGGACATGCTGGGGAGCGAAGAAGACAAGGATTGCGAGATCCTCGGCGATGTCCACGAACCGGTGTTCGACGTGTTTCCCGACAAAAATGATGGAGCCGGACTGGACCGGGCGACGTTCGCCGGCGACGAGGATCTCCCCGCGGCCAGACACGACATGATAGATCTCATCTTCGAGATGGGGTGTTTGTGTGTCCTCGGACCCTGCCGGCAGCACGTAGAGGCCAAGGCTCATGGAGCCGCGGTTGATGAACTGAACATAGGGCTCCTCGCCAGCTTGCTGGCCGGCGAGGAGGTCGTCAAACTCGTATGCCTCCACAGGATCCTCCTGCTTCGTTGCAGATCCCAAGGGGGGTGTGCTGCTAGTCCGCGACGATTGCCAGGTCCACGCTCTCCCGAGTCGGCGCCGGGGTGAGGCGGAAATGATCCATCGTCAGGCACTCGGTGGGGCACCAGTCCACACACAGCGCGCACCGGATACACGCGCGTTCGTCAATCAGCATCGCCGCCGCGCGCGGCCCGAGCTCGGCGCGCGCAAGTTCTGCCATTTCAACGTCGCCATCGATCGAGTGGATGCGGTCAGGCGACACCATCTCGATGACCTTGACCGGACAGACATCCACACAGTTTGCGCAGAGGATGCACCGGTTGCCGTCGATGAAAATGTTGAGCTGGCACTGCAGACAACGCTTCGCCTCTTCAAAGCCTATCGGCTTCGTGTAGCCGATTTCTGTCTCGATGGTCGTATCACCCAGGCCCAACCCACGGTCGGCCAGGGGCATGTTCGGCATCATCTGGCGACCGACGCTGGTGTAGTTGTCGCCCCAAACCAAACGGCGGCTCGTGGTGGAAAGCGTCCACTCGGCGATTCCTTCGGAGACCAACGGGTTGGGCGTCGAGATATATTCAGTCGGGACGCGGGTGATCTCCATGTCCTTGATCTTCGGCTCGACGCCGCGAATCTCCTCGTCAACAAACTCGGAAACTCGCTTGGCCTCGCCGATCGAGGAGATGAAGTTTGTCGGATTGGTGACGTAGTCGCCGGCCGCCCAGACGTGTGGCAACTCCGTGTGCAGTTGTTCGTCCAACAACGGCACGCCGCGTCGATCTGTCTGGACAGTCACGCCGTTCAGCAGTGAGTTATCCTGGCGCTGGCCAATTGCGACGAGAACCATGTCGCAGTCGATGATGAACTCGGACCCTGCGACCGGCTGTGGGCGACGGCGGCCCTGAGCATCCGGTTCGCCGAGCTCATTGCGAACCATTTCGATACCAGCCACACGGCCATTGCCATCATCGATAACGCGGGTCGGAGCGACCATATACATGATCTCCACGCCCTCGATTTCCGCGTCTTCCAGTTCCAGTGCTTCGACCGGGATTTCCTGGATCGAGCGGCGGTAGGTCATGATCGACTCATCGGAGCCCATGCGGAGGACGGTGCGGACACAGTCCATCGAGGTGAACCCGCCACCGACGGTCACAACCTTCTTGCCGACCCAGACATCCTTCTGGCCGAGATTGACATCCTCCAGGAACTGCAGGCCGGAGACGACGCCATCCAGGTGTTCGCCAGGCACACCGAGTTCCTGTGGAATCTGGCAGCCTGCAGAAATGACGACCGCGTCGTACTCGTCGATAAGATCCTGGAGCATGACATCCTTGCCAACTTCGGTGTTGTACCGGATGTCGATCCCGAGATCGGTGATCAGGCTGGCCTCATCCATGATGACGTCGCGCGGCAGCCGCCATTCCGGCACGCCTGCCCACATAACGCCGCCCGGGACCGGATACCGCTCGAAGATCGTGACCTTGTAGCCCTGACGCGCGAGTTGGCGGGAGGTGGTCAGGCCATTTGCTCCAGCACCGATGACGGCGGCGGTCTTGCCGTTCCACGGCGGCGCAACCTCGCGACGCGTTTCGCCACGGTAGTCGGAGGCTACGCGCTTCAGGTAGCAGATGCCGATAGGCGCGTCGATCTCCTTGCGCCGGCAGGCATCTTCACAGGGACGCGCGCACATGCGGCCGAGGCACCCCGGGAAGACGTTGTGCTCGCGGTTGACTTCATAGGAGTCTGCGTAACGGCCATCAGCGATGAGCGCGATGTACCGGGAAATGTCCGTGTGCGACGGGCAGGCCGTCATGCACGGAATGTTGTCCTGGAACCACTGCGGGTCCCCGGTGTAAATGGGCAGACGCGGCCCACTGCGCGCGATGAAGTTGGAAAAGAACGATGCGTCCACAAAGGCGAGGAGCCGGATTCGCCGCGTGTAATCGACTTCGATCTCATCGAAGCCCTGACCGGCAATGCCGTACGACGACAGCGACTGCGAAACCTGCTCGACTTCCATGGCGTCCATGGGCCGGAAGCGATCTGGCCCCGCGCCACAGGACACGCACACATCTGGCGGCGCGTCTCCTTCATGAATCCAACCGCAGGCTTTGCATCGGAACATGGGGGCTACTTTCCTTCAGTCAGTACTTGCTGTCACGTCCGCTTGCACAACGGCTGGCCGAATGCGTGCGCACGTACCAGCAGTATAGCCGCCCGTCGGCCGCGTTACGTCACCTGCCATGCCCAATTCAGGCGCGGTTGGCCATGGCCGCATCATAGTTGACGGACGCGGGTGGTTGCTTCCCTTCCAGACCCGCAACCAGGTTGCGCGCCGCAAGCGTGGCCATGGCGTCGCGGGTCTGAACGGTGGCCGAGGCCGTATGAGGCACCACGATGCAGTTGTCCATGTTCACCAGCGGGTGGTCAGCGGGCAGCGGCTCGGGGTCGGTCACATCAAGTGCTGCGGCGAGGATCTCGCCGGTCTGCAGTGCGGACACCAGGGCCTCGGTATCGACGACCGGCCCTCGCGACGCATTGATCAGGATGGCCGTTGGCTTCATCTTGCCGAACTCAACGCTTCCAATGAGATGCCGCGTTTCGGGTGTCAGCGCGACGTGGAGCGTAACGAAGTCCGATTCGCGCAGAACCGTATCCAGGTCCGCATACTGGATGTCGTTCCGGGCTGCGAATTCGGCATCCTGGTATTCGTCGTGGGCGAGCACACGCATACCGAACCCGCTCGCGCGGCGGGCAACTTCCTTGCCAATGCGCCCGAGCCCGATAACGCCGAGTGTTGCCCCGGAAATCTCCTGTCCGAGCAGCAAGAGCGGCCCCCACGTTCGCCACTTGCCTTCCCGGACGTACTCCATCGACTCGGGAATGCGGCGCGCCGCAGCCATGAGCAATGCCCAGGTGTGGTCGGCCGTCGCGGCGGTGAGAACGCCGGGTGTATTGCAGACAATCACCCCACGTTCCGAAGCCGCATCGGCATCAACATTGTCGTAGCCCACGGCAAAATTGGAGACCACCTTCAGATTCGGGTGGCGATCGAGAACGGCGCCATCGATGCGATCCGTGAGCAGCGTGAGCGCGCCGTCGGCGTCGCCAAGGAGGACATCGAGCTGTTCGGCGGAGGGCGGCAGCTCGTCTTCCCAGACGGTGACCGTGCCCATGTCGCGCAGCAGGGCAAGGCCCGCCTCCGGAATCTGGCGAGTGACGACGATCTTCCAGTCCTGTGCCACGAAGAACCTCCTGGCGGCTTTGCCAATTGCGAACGACCGAATTCTCTGGGGCTATTGTCACCTGATTTGCCGGAACGTGGGGACCAGCGACCGGGGGCATGGTCGCCGCGCCAGGTTCCAATTCTTACTGAAACCATCGGCTATCTCGCGGGGTGTGGTACTATTGCCCTGCAAGTGAGACTCATTCTCATCTTGTGTGCCGAAAGGTTGCGTGGTGCCAGGTCAACGGTTTAGGAACACTGCCCAGCGCGCCGCTGTCCTGGACATTGTCCGTCAGTCGGAGTCGCACCTCACCGCCGGGGAGATTTTCGAGCGCGTCCGCCGCCGTGACCCACACATCGGGTACGGCACGGTGTACCGCACGCTTCACCTTCTCGCGGAGCATGGGCTGATCCAGGAGCTGACGTTCGCGGACCAGGCCAGCCGCTACGACGGCCGGGTGGAGCGACACGACCACGTGCATTGCCAGGCCTGCGGCGTGTTGCTCGATGTCGATGTCCCGGTAGCCCTGATGGCCATGCATGTGGCCTCGGAGCAAAGCGGGTTCGATATCGATAGCCATCACACCGTGTTCCTGGGGACATGCCCGGTTTGCCGGTCTGGCAATCGCCAGATGGGGACGGAGCAACCGGAACGCGGAGGCGCCGCTGAGACCCGCTAGGCATCAACCGGGTGGAAATGGCGCGTAGCAGATGAGCGGCAGGGAGCCGCCACAAGGGGGAACGCGAACGTGAGTGTACCGATGTTTGAGATTGAGAATCTGCACGCCGAGATTGAGGGCAAGGAGATTCTCAAGGGCGTCAACCTCGTTGTGAACGAGGGCGAGATTCACGCGCTGATGGGCCCGAACGGCTCCGGCAAGAGCACGCTCGCGTACGTGATCGCCGGCGATCCCCGCTATGAGGTGACCGAGGGCAGCATTCGCTTCCACGGCGAAGACATCCTCGAGTGGGAGCCGGACGAGCGGGCGCGCAAGGGCCTCTTCCTTGCCTTCCAGTACCCGACGGTGATTCCCGGCGTCTCAATGGCGAACTTCCTGCGCATGGCAGTCACGAACGTGCGCAACGCCCGAGCGGAAGAAGCCGCGAAGGACGGCGGCGAAGTTCAGAAGATGACGCCGCGGGAGTTCCGCCGTCTCATGCGGGAGAAGATGGCGCTCCTGAAGATGGACGACGCCTTCGCCACTCGCTACCTGAACGAAGGGTTTTCCGGCGGCGAGAAGAAGCGCGCCGAGATTCTCCAAATGGCGCTGCTCGAGCCCAGCATGATGGTGTTGGACGAGACGGACTCTGGCCTGGATATCGACGCGCTGAAGGTGGTCTCCGAGGGCGTCAACAACCTGGCCAGCCCGACGAACGCGATGCTGCTGATTACGCACTATCAGCGATTGCTCAACTTCATCAAGCCGAACTTCGTCCACATCATGATGGAGGGGCGCATCGTCCAGAGCGGCGGACCGGAACTGGCGCACGAGCTCGAGGCGCGTGGCTACGAAGGACTCCGCGAGCAGTTGGCGGCGAACGCCTAGCGCCGTCACCCAGTCCCTCTTGCCGGTGTGCGTGAGAGGGAGTGAAGCGATCGACAGGAGCACGACATGGTTGCCAAGCCACAAATCGACATTGGTGATTACCAGTACGGGTTCCGCGACGAAGAGGACTATGTCTTCAAAAGCGAACGCGGCCTGAACAAGAAAATCGTTGAAGATATCTCGAAGATGAAGGACGAGCCGGAGTGGATGCGCGATTTCCGGCTGAAGTCGCTCGACCACTACGAGAAGCGCCCAATGCCCAACTGGGGCGCTGACCTGAGCGGCATCAAGTTCGACGACATCTTCTACTACATCCGGCCCGCCGAGAACATTGGCCGGACCTGGGACGAGGTGCCGGAGTACATCAAGAACACGTTCGAGAAGTTGGGTATCCCGGAGGCCGAGCGCAAGTTTCTGGCCGGCGTCGGCGCGCAGTACGAGAGCGAGGTGATCTATCACTCGCTGCGTGAGGACCTGGAGAAGCAGGGCGTTATCTTCCTGGACATGGATTCGGCGGTGCGCGAGCACCCGGACCTGGTCAAGAAGTATTTCGGGACCATCATTCCCTACAACGACAACAAGTTCGCGGCGCTGAACTCGGCGGTCTGGTCGGGTGGCTCGTTCATCTACGTGCCGCCGGGGGTCAAGGTCGAGGTGCCGCTACAGGCCTACTTCCGCATCAATGCGGAGAACATGGGCCAGTTTGAGCGGACGCTGATCATTGTCGACAAGGACGCCTACGTCCACTACGTCGAAGGGTGTACCGCGCCGACGTACTCCACGAGCAGCCTTCACTCGGCGGTGGTTGAGATTGTGGTGCTGGAGGGTGGCCGTTGCCGCTACACCACGATCCAGAACTGGTCGAAGAACGTCTACAACCTGGTCACGAAGCGGGCCGCTGCCTACAAGAATGCGACCATGGAGTGGGTTGACGGCAATCTTGGCTCCAAGGTAACGATGAAGTACCCGGCGGTCTGGCTGATGGAAGAGGGCGCGCGCGGCGAGATCCTCTCCGTGGCCTTCGCCAGTGACGATCAGCACCAGGACGCTGGCGGCAAGGTCGTCCACGTCGCTCCGAACACCTCGTCCCAGATCATCTCCAAGTCGATCTCCAAGGGCACGGGCCGCTCGTCGTACCGTGGCCTGGTCAAGGTCTACAAGGGCGCCGAGAACGTCAGGAGCAACGTGGTCTGTGACGCGCTCTTGCTCGACGAAACCAGCAAGACGGACACCTACCCGTACATCGAGGTGGAAGAGGAGCGCGCCTCTATTGGCCACGAGGCCACGGTCTCCAAGGTTGCCGAGGAGCAGATCTTCTACCTGATGAGCCGCGGTCTGACGGAAGACGAGGCCATGAGCATGATCGTGAACGGCTTTATCGAGCCGATTGCGAAGGAGCTCCCGCTGGAGTACGCCGTCGAACTGAACCGGCTGATCCAGCTCGAGATGGAGGGCTCGGTCGGCTAGTCAGCTTGTGCTGACCGAATCGCCTCAAGTCTGTCGAGAGGCCTCGTTCATCCACGGCAACTGGAACGAACGGCGAGATCCTTCGACAAGTCCAGGGTGACGCGGTTCTGGTCATACGACGTCTTCACCAACGCTGACTGGGCCACCGGTCCAGTCAGCCACAACCACGGAGCGAGCATGAGTACTGTTGCAGACGTTGCCCGGGAGACGGGGTTCTCCCGGGAAGGCGTCGAGGCGCTGGCGCGGGAGCGTCAGGAGCTCGACCATATCCGCGAGGCGCGGTTGAAGGCATGGGAGGTGTACGAGAGTCTGCCCATGCCCGCGCGCAACGACGAGGAATGGCGCCGCACGGATATTCGCGGCCTCAAGCTGAATCGGGTCAACCCTTTCGCCGGGATTGATGCCAGGGGGATCGATCCACTGACCGCGCTGCGGGAAGCAGGCGTGGAGAACGCGGAGGCGCAGATCGCGCTCGGGCCGAATGCAGGCGTCGTGGTGCAGCGGGACGCGGCCACCATCCTGACGACGCTCGACCCGGCCGTGGCAGCCAGGGGCGTGATTTTCAGTGACCTCAGCACGGCGATGCGTGAGCATCCGGATTTGGTCGCGAAGTACTTCATGACCGAGGCGGTGCCGGTTGATTTCGGCAAGTTTGAGGCCCTGCACGCGGCCTACTGGCAGGGCGGGTCGTTCCTGTACGTTCCGGCCGGGGTCAAGGTGGAGGCGCCGTTCCGGGCGTTCAGCCTGATCGCCGAGCCGGGCGCTGCGGTCTTCTCCCACACGCTGGTCGTCCTGGAAGAGAAGGCCGAGGCCTTTGTGGTGGATGCCTTCCGCTCGCCGTCCAGCGAGGAGCAGTCCTTTGCGTCGGCCGTGGTGGAACAGTTCATTGCGGCCGATGCCAAGCTGCGCTACGTTCAGGTGCAGGATTGGGGCCGGGCGGTCTGGAACTTCATGACCGAGCGCACCATCCTGCACGACGATGCGCTCCTGAACTCCCTGCATGTGACGTTGGGCTCGAAGTTCTCGAAGTCGTCGATTGCGTCGCACCTGCGCGGACGCAATTCGCTGGCCGAAATGCTGGGCATCTACTTCGCAGACGGTGATCAGTTTTTCGATCACCATACCTGGCAATTGCACGAGTCGCCCTACGCGACCAGCGACCTGGAATTCAAGGGTGCGCTGAAGGGGCACGCTCGCTCGGTGTATTCCGGCCTGATCAAGGTTTCCGAGGGCGCACAGAAGACGGACGCGTATCAGCAGAACCGCAACCTCGTCCTGAGCCGCACGGCGCGGGCCGACTCCATTCCAAACCTGGAGATTGCCGCGAACGACGTCCGTTGTACCCACGGCGCGACGGTCTCCCAGGTCGAGGAGGAGCACCTCTTCTACCTGCAAGCACGCGGTATCCCGCGCTCTGAGGCGCAGAAGCTGATTGTCGAGGGCTTCTTCCGGCCGGTTATCGACCGGATTCCGGTCGAAGAGATTCAGGACTTCCTGGAAGGGGCAATTGCCCGCAAGGTCGGCATTTAGGGCGCCAGGTAGCTAAGGCGCCGCCTCGGGCGACCAACGCGGACTTGCGACGCGCTCGAGACGAAACGGGCTTCAGGCAAGAGTTCCTGCATCCACGCGGCCGGGCGTCGCGAAACGCGCCCGGCCGAAGGACATATCCCATGGTGAGCACACTTGACCGCCCGGCCGTTGATTGGCAGCGGGTGCGAGGCAACTTCCCGGTTCTCGATTCCGTCAACGCCAAGGGACAGCCGCTGACCTTTCTGGACAGCGCAGCAAGTTCCCAGAAGCCGGAGAGCGTGATACGGGCGCTGGATTCCTACTACCGGGAGTCCAACGCCAATATTCATCGCGGCGTATATGACCTCTCCGAGCGGGCCACCCAACAGTACGAGGAGGCGCGGCACAAGCTGGCGCGCTTCCTCAACACCGCCACTGACCGCGAAATCGTCTTCGTCCGCAACACCACGGAGGCGATCAACCTCGTTGCACAAACCTGGGGACGGCAGCACATCGGAGCCGGCGACCTGATTGTGGTCACCGAGCTTGATCATCACTCAAACATCATCCCCTGGCAGCTTCTTGCCGAAGACAAGGGTGCGCGCCTTGAAGCGGTGCGGATCGACGATCGTGGGCGCCTCGATCTCAACCATTTCAGGGATCTGCTTCGACAGAAGCCGAAGCTGGTAGCGTTCCCGCACGTCTCGAACGCACTCGGCTCCATCAACCCGGCGGTCGAGATCATTGCTCTTGCTCACGAGGCAGGGGCAGTGGTGCTGGTAGACGGGGCACAGAGCGTGCCTCACATGCCGGTCGATGTGCGGGCCCTCGACGCAGATTTCCTGGCGCTTTCGGGGCACAAGATGCTAGGTCCCATGGGCTCAGGCGCACTCTACGGCAAGCTCGCCTTGCTTGAGTCAATGCCACCCTATATGGGAGGCGGCGGCATGATCCGGAAGGTGTCTTTCGCTGGTTCTACCTGGGCAGATGTCCCGGCGCGTTTTGAAGCCGGGACGCCTGCAGTCGGCGACGCGATCGGGCTCGGTGCGGCTGTTGACTACCTGACCCGAATCGGCATGGGCAACGTCCAGGCGCACGAGCGTCACCTGACGGCGATTGCGCTTGAACGGCTCGCGGGTGTGCCGGACCTGTTCATATACGGACCGCCAGATATCGAGGACCACGCAGGGGTCGTGTCCTTCTGGCTTGGCGACATCCACCCGCATGACGTGGCGGCGATCCTGAACGAGGAGAATGTCGCGGTGCGGGCCGGGCATCACTGTTGCCAGCCGCTCATGGACCGTCTGGATGTGCCGGCGACAACGCGCGCCTCGTTCTACGTCTACAACGACGAAGCGGACGTGGATCGCCTCGTCGCTGGTCTGCAGCGGGCGCGCGATATCTTCGGCGCCTAGAAGAAGCACGCACGATGACAGATTCGATCTACCGGGAACAAATCCTGGACCACAACAAGAATCCCCGGAACAAGGGCACGCTGGACCATCCGCAGTTCACCTATCAGGATGTCAATCCGCTCTGCGGAGATGAGATTCGGATGGATGTGCAGACCGATGGTGAACGCGTGACCGAAATCCGTTTCTCGGGGCGGGGATGTGCGATCAGCCAGGCGGCGGCATCAATCCTCACCGAGATGGTGGACGGTCAGACTCTGGATGATGTCAAGGCCATTTCCCGCGACGATCTGCTGGATGAACTGGGGGTGCCGATCAGCCCGGCGCGCATGAAGTGCGCGATGCTGGGCTTGAAAGTGCTGAAGGCGGGCATTTACGGAGTGCCGCCAGCGGATGACGCTCTGTAGACAATCAAAGGACGGATGTGAGCACGGACGGCAAGCGCTGGTACGACGTGGCGCGCACCTCGGACCTCGGCCCCGGTGAGCTAATGTATGTCGAGGTTGGCAGCGACCCGGTGGTACTGGTCAATATGGACGGGGAGTTCTTCGCCCTGAACGACATCTGCACCCACCAGGATGCGTCGCTCTCCGACGGCGAGATCATTGGGGACGAGTTGGAGTGCCCCCTGCACGGTGGGGCCTTCGAGATTCGCACCGGCCTGCCGGCCAGCTTTCCTGTTGTTGTCCCGGTTGAGACCTATGAGGTGCGTGTCGATGGTGATGTCATCTATGCGGCGAAAAAGACATGAGTGAGCCGGGAGTCGATTCACACACCGCCGGTGGCGCGCTTGGGCGGGAAGCGATCCTGGCTCGCCTTGGGGATGACGCGCCGTTGATCAGCGGGTACCTCTCGCTGGAAGACCAACTCCAACCCAACGGGTTCGATCTCAGCGTCGCGCAGATCAGTGAGCTAACCGGGCCAGGCGCCCTCGGCCGCACAAACGCTGAACGGGTCGTGCCGGACGCGCGACCACTGGCGTTCGATGCGAATGGGTGGCTCGATCTGGCGCCTGGGATGTACCAGGTGCTTTTCAACGAGATCGTGGCGCTGCCAAATGACCTGATGGCCCTCGGCCGTCCGCGCTCCAGCCTTTGCCGCTGTGGCGCTACCCTCGGCACCGCCGTCTGGGACGCCGGGTACACCGGACGGTCAACGTCGCTGCTGGTGGTGACGAACCCGGCCGGGCTGCGCCTGGCGCGTGACGCGCGTGTGCTGCAACTGGTGTTCTTTACGTTGGACAGGCCGGCGGCGGAGGGGTACTCCGGGGTGTACCAGGGCGAGAACGTCGTATTCCGCCGCGAGCAGTAGGCGCTAGCCCCGGCGCGAGAAATCCGGGCGTCGGGGGCTAACATCCGGCACGGGAATCTGGGTCCTGGAGAGTTCGCGCTCTGCCGTTTCGTTGCATCCTTGCACCGGGCAAAAGTAGACGACCGTGTAGCTTTCGTTCTGCTGGTACGTGAAGCGCGTGGGCCGGCCGATGTAGCCACGCAACTGCATCGGCGTGTGGTGATCCGGGCAGAGCGGTACATCGGGCTCCACCCGCTCTCGCTTGAAGACCCAATCCAGCACCTGCTGCACCACGCAACCCACTCCTTCTGCACAACGTTCTGTCGCTGCCAGCCTACCAAAGTTGGCGCCATTTGCGCCCGCTGTGCAAAACCGGGGAACTGGTTTATCAATCAGTCGTGCACTGGAGTGAACCGGGAAGGGCAAGCCGTCCACATGCTGGATGATATCGTGGAGCTTCTCCGCTCTCGCTACGGGGCGGAGTGGGGCACGGATACCGACGCCAATATCCGCTTCGCGATCGAGGCTGAACGCCTGGTCGCAGATACAGCGGATGCCCATCTGATTGGAGAGCCCGAACTGGACGACCACCACCTGACCCTGCAGTTCTGGGTGGACCGTCCCGTCAAGGATCTCATGACCGCAGATCAGGTTGCCTTCGAGATTTTCGCGCGGATCAGCACGGAGATCTTCTACTCAGAGCGGAAGTTCATTGAAGGCGCCGTGGTGTACAGCTTCGTCACGGGTACCTCGCGCCACGGTCACTGCGGGTCGGTTGTCCTGGCGGGGCCACATGCGGCCGAGTTTTCCGAGCGATTCCGGCAGCGGACACTCGGAGGTCCGCGCTTTCATGCGTAGGGAAGAACCGGGAGAGGGGAGAAACGATGGCTCACGTCGAAATGGAAGGGATTGGCGCCACGACCGCGCCAGACGGCGAGCGGCTGGTGCTGGCGATCATGAACGCGGGTGTCGATATTCTGCACCGGTGCGGGGGCAACGCCCGTTGCACCACATGCCGTGTCCAGATTCTCGCGGGTGATCCCGGGCCGATGACAGAGGCAGAGGCCGCAAAGCTGGCGACGCTGAGTGAACTGCCGGAGAACATGCGGCTTTCATGCCAGGTGCGTACCTGCGACGACCTCAGCGTGCGCATCCTCCGCCGGCTGTCAGAGAACCCGGACATGAGTGATGCCGGCCCGCAGCCGGAGACCTGGCCACTGGAGTGCACGACGGTCTAGCAGCGCTCAAGGTTATGTCATGGCGTAGAGGGCGCCGGGAAGGTATACTCCAGGCTTGATCGTGCTAGATGGGGAGCTGGCGGTGCCCTGAACCCGCAACCCGCCTTAGCGGGGTTGAATTCCTCTTCGAGGTCCGGTGCTTCGGGACTGGCGGCGATACGTGATGTTGATGGAAGGGTCCCTCGCGGCGGGGAACGGCGAACCCGGTCAGGACCGGAAGGTAGCAGCCGTAAACCGACCTCCCTGGGTGACGAAGGGACAGCCCGACCGGAGTTAACGACCGCTGACAAGCCGGAGTGGCGTGATCGACAAGGGGTGCACGGTCAACCTCCATGGATGCCTCGCTCGTGACGGAGCGGGGCATTCTGTCGTTTGCCTGAATCCTTCAATTTGGTTGGCGGCGGCGGCTAACCCCGACAGTGGGCGGCACGACGCCCGATGCGTCATGGACAGCCGCAACGCAACGGGAGGGAGTTCGCATTGCCAGAACTCCCTCCCGCTGCGTTGCGTGGTTTCAGACAGACCGCCTCACACTTGTTCAAGCAGGAGTGTGCGCTTCACATCCTCAATGATGTTGGTTACTTCAATATCGCGTGGGCATGCCTCAGTACAGTTGAAGACGGTACGGCAGCGCCATACCCCTGATTTCATGTTCAGGACGCGTAGACGCTCTGCCGCACCCTCATCCCTGCTGTCGTAAATGAAACGCCCGGCGTTTACGATAGCGGCTGGGCCGATGAAGCTCTCGTTTGTCCAGGTGATTGGGCAGGACGATGTACAGGCGGCGCACAGAA
Organism: Thermomicrobiales bacterium; assembly: GCA_041390745.1. Lineage (GTDB taxonomy): Bacteria > Chloroflexota > Chloroflexia > Thermomicrobiales > UBA6265 > JACCXM01. Next base: position 95,590 of record JAWKPJ010000017.1, read on the forward strand.
TACACTTGGTTGCGTTTTCAAATCGCTCCAGTTGCTCTGGCGTTTGCCGGCGCTCTTCGCCGGCGGGCGCTTCGCTGGCAATCAGATACGGCTTGATCGACTTGTAGGCGTCGAAGAACGGCTCCATGTCAACGACAAGGTCCTTGACGACGGTGAAGCCAATCAAGGGCTCGATCGTGATTTTCTTCCCGAACTCTTTCATCAGTGTCTTACAGGCCAGGTAGTTCCGGCCATTGATACGCACGGCGTCTGAGCCACATACGCCATGGGCGCAGGAACGACGATAGGTGAGACTGCCGTCTTGATCCCACTTGATCGCGTTCAGCCCGTCAAGAACGCGGTCAGTCTCTTCGAGGTCGACCCGGTACTCCTTGAAATATGGCTTGACATCGACATCGGGGTCGTAGCGCTTGATCCGAAACGTGTACTCCACGCGACTGCTCCTCGGGCTGTGTGTGCCTGGCGACGAATGCGGCGTCTGTCGGAACGACAAGCGCTTCGTGCTGCGGGCCCGCTAGTACTTCCGCTCCTTTGGCTGGAACTCCGTGATGCTGACATCCCGCTTCGTCAACTCCAGGCCACCAGAAGTCTTCTTCAGCACCGTGTGCTTCAGCCAGTTGGCGTCATCTCGCGCCTGGAAATCATCGCGGAAGTGCGCGCCGCGGCTCTCTTCACGCGCCAGCGCACCGGTGACAAGGGTCTCGGCGCATTCAAGCATGGCCCCGAACTCAAGTGCCTCGGTGAGGTCGGTGTTGAAGGTCGTGCCATGGTCGTCGATCCCCACACGCGCATACCGGTCCCGCAGGTGGCGGATCTCGTTTGAGGCAGCGGTCAGGCTCTCTGCTGTGCGCACCACGGATGCCTTGTCCATCATCATGACCTGCAGTTCGCGCCGGAGGTCAGCGACACGCTCACCTTTCGAACGGGACAGCAAGTCACTGACCTGAGCGCGTGCGTAGAAATCGGGGTCTGACGGGAGCGGCGGGAGATCGGCATGCTTGACGTAATCTAGCATGTCGCGCCCGGCCCGGCGACCGAACACGACGAGATCCACGAGCGAGTTGGTGCCGAGGCGGTTTGCGCCGTGGACCGAGACGCAGGCGTTCTCGCCAGCGGAGTAGAGGCCGGGAAAGGTGTCGCCGGCCGCATTGCTCAGGACGCGGCCGTTGAGGTCGGTCGGAAGGCCGCCCATGGCGTAGTGAGCGGTCGGTTGGATTGGCATTGGTTCGCGCTTCGGTTCGATTCCAAGGTACGTTCTCGCAAAGTCCGTGATGTCCGGCAGCTTGGCGTCAATGACTTCGTCCGGCAGGTGAGAGACGTCGAGATAGACGTAGTCCTTACCGTTGACCCCGCGCCCTTCCTTGATCTCCTGGTAAATGAAGCGAGAAACCATGTCTCGCGGAGCGAGATCCTTGAGCGTTGGCGCATATCGAGCGGCGAAGGCCTCGCCCTCGCCATTGAGCAGAATGCCGCCTTCGCCGCGGGCAGCTTCGGAAAGCAGGATGCCGAACTTGTAGATACCCGTTGGGTGGAACTGGTAGAACTCCATGTCCATCAGCGGGACCCCGCGCCGGAAGGGGATCGCGAAACCGTCACCCGTACCGGCCATGGCGTTCGATGTCACGCTGAAAACACGGCCAAACCCGCCAGTCGCCCAGAGGACCGACTTGGCGTGGATGGTGTGTATCTCGCCCGTGCGCAATTCCAGCGCCACCACACCGCAGGCGCGGCCATCATCGCTGAAAAGAAGATCCAGGACGTGAAACTCATTCAGGAAATTGACATTGTGCTTGATGCCCTGCTGATAGAGCGTTTGCAGGATCATGTGCCCGGTGCGGTCTGCGGCATAGCAGGCCCGCTTGACCGGGCCCTCCCCGAAGTTGCGCGTGTGCCCACCGAAACGGCGCTGGTCGATCCTGCCGTCGGGCGTGCGGTTGAACGGGAGCCCCATGTGCTCCAGCTCGAGGACAGCGTCGATCGCATCACGGGTCAGCACTTCGGCAGCATTCTGGTCAGTGAGGTAGTCGCCTCCCTTGACCGTGTCGAACATGTGCCACTGCCAGTGATCTTCTTCAACGTTGCCCAGCGCGGCGCTGATCCCGCCCTGGGCCGCTCCGGTGTGGGAGCGCGGTGGATAGAGCTTACTGACTACTGCAATGTTCGCCTTGCCAGCCATCTGAATGGCCGCCATCAGGCCGGCGCCACCAGCTCCCACGATAACGGTGTCGAACTTGTGATAGGCCACCTTGGGTCCTCCGTGGGCTGGTCCGCTTCGGGGCGAACGGAGAAAAACACGCGCGTTGAGCGGGAACCAGAATTGCCGCTACCCGGCCAAAACTAGTGCGCTTGCCGGAGGGTGTCAAGTTGGTTGTGTACGTCAGTTGTGCAAATCCCTGACAGTGGCTGGAGCCGCACCCAAATCAGCTTCACTCTTGTGCGAGAGCGCGCGCAATTCGTCAGGAATGGCGCGGGTTTTTGGTATCATTGACCATGTTTCGCAGCCAGCGAATCTAGCGACTCCGGGTCTCAGCGGAGATCACCACGGCGTGATCCGTTCCGGAACAGCGAGCCGGAGCCAGCGTGATTCTCGATGCACCTGACCATGTCCATGCCTTGCGCGAAGCAGCAGAATCGCTCGCGCCGCGCGTGCTTTCGCTGACCCGGGAGATCTCCGAGATTCCGGCGCCAACGAATGATGAGGGACAGCGGTCTCGCTTCTTTCAACGCCACGCCGAATCGCTTGGACTCACCGTTGCCTGTGATGACCTGGGTGACGTCGTCGCCAGAATACCCGGTCGGCTCGCCCCCGGCGCCGGCGGCAGGCCGTTGCTGATTGCTGCCCATCTGGACACAGTGTTTGGGAAGAGTGTCCCGCTTCAGGTGAGCACCAGCGAGGGGCGGTTGGCTGGGCCTGGCATTGGCGACAATAGCCTGGCAGTGGCTTCCGTACTCTCGCTGCCACAGCTGTACGTGGCAGCGGGTCTGAAGCCCGCCGTTGACGTGCTGATTACGGGCAACGTAGGCGAGGAAGGGCTGGGCAACCTGCGCGGCATCCGTGAGGTGCTGACCGCCCACCCCGAGGTTGGCGCAGTGATTGCCCTGGAGGGGCACACCCTGGGCCGGGTCACGCATGTCGCGGTTGGCAGTCGTCGCTACCGGATCACAGCCGTGGGTCCGGGTGGGCACTCTTGGGGTGATTTCGGTCAGCCGAATGCGATTCACGCCATGGCGAGGTTTATCGCTGACCTGGATGCTATCCCCCTTCCCCGGATGCCGAAGACCACGCTGAATGTTGGGACGATTGAAGGAGGCGTGTCAGTCAATACGATCGCTCCCACTGTCTCCTGCCTCCTCGACTTGCGCTCGACCGATGAGCAGTCCCTGCAGCGGTTGAGTGAGCGAGTCGTCCGGCTGGCGGCAAAACACAGCCGGCCTGACGGGGTGACAGTAACCCTGGAGACGATCGGAGAGCGGCCGGCCGGTGTGGTGGCGGTCGATAGCCCGGTCGTCAAGATGGCCACCGCCACGCTGAATGTGCTGGGCGTCGATGCGACGCTGGATGCCTCCAGCACCGATGCCAATGTCCCGATTGCGGCCGGGATACCTGCCGTTTGCATCGGCCTGACGAGCGGCGGCAATGTTCATCGCGTTGATGAGTACATTGATACGATCGCCGTACCGACGGGGCTGGCCCAATTGGGGTTGCTTTCGTTGGCAGTCTGTGAGCTGCTCGCCGCGAACGTCATTCAGATCTAGAAAGCCGGTCAGTCTCAACCCAATGTCTCTGCCAGCCTATGTTGCCCTAAGTGTGACGGTTTCAGGGCTTGACCCTCGGCGTGACCGCGTGGAGCACGTTGCGGCGGTTGATGTGCGGAGTGCAGGTGCGCGGAATGAGTTCCAGGCACACGTGAGCTCCGCCGGGACCCGGCGAGGACCGGGGTGCTCGTCGCTTCCCACAGGGCGGCGGTGGGCGGATATTGCGCGTGATCTGCGGGAACTACTTTGCGACAAGACGGTAGTCACACGAGACGCCGATGCTGTGCTGGCAGTGCTGGCGGCGGATGGCGTGCGCCTGTCCGCGCCAGCCATCGATGTCGCCGCCCTGGGGGCGCTGATGATCCCGGGCCTTCCGGCGCCCGACGTACCATCGCTGCGAGAGAGCCTTGGCTTACCGGCAACAGATCAGGATGAGGCGCAGCACATCGCGGATATCTTTGAAGCCCTGCTGGTGCGAATCGCCGAGTACGACGACCTGACTTTGGATCGGCTTCATCTTCACGCCACCGAGGCCGAATGGCCATTCGCGCCGCTCTTCGCACCCGCGCGCAATGTCCGTCTGCGCGGGGACATCCCGGTGCGCCGGCTCGATCCGCCAGAGCTACAGTTTCTGCGCGACCGGCCACGCGAAGAAGAACTCGAACCCACCGGGTCGATAGAGGACATTGCCGACAACGCCGTTCAGGAGATCCTGGGGCCAGGCGGATCGTTGTCCGGAATCATTTCTGGCTTCGAACGCCGCGTGCAGCAGGAACAGATGGCGGAAGCGGTCGCCCATGCCATCAACGAAAGCGGCCAACTCCTGGTCGAGGCAGGGACCGGGACTGGCAAGAGCCTGGCGTATCTGGTTCCTGCCGCGCTGGCGGCGGCCGAGCGCGGCCAGACCGCCGTTCTCTCCACCAATACGCTGGCTCTGCAAGATCAGTTGCTGCGGAAAGACGTGCCGGACCTGACCTCGGCGCTGGAGCAGGACGACGCCCGCCAGCCGGTCGGCGTGGTCGCCGTAAAGGGCCGGACAAACTATCTGTGCCTGCGCCGATGGTTTGCCTGGGAGCGGCAACCGTCACTGGAGATCGACGAGGCCAGCCTGAAAGCCAAGGTGCAGGCCTGGCTACCTCGAACGCAAACGGGCGACCGCGCGGAGCTTCACCTCACCTCAGGTGAGGAACGCTACTGGAGACAGATCGCTGAGGAAGAGGGCGCGTGCGACCCCGGCTCATGTGTTTTTCACCATCGCGGGCAGTGCTTCCTTTTCCGGGCGAGGCGTGCGGCGGCGGCGGCACACCTGGTCGTGGTCAACCACGCCTTGTTGTTGACTGATGCGGCCTCCAGTAATCGCATTCTGCCGCCGTTTGATACGCTTATTGTCGATGAGGCTCATCACCTCGAAGACCAGGCCACAGCCCAGTTCACCTTCACCGTCCAGGAACGCGACATTGCCGGGCCGAATGCCGTCGCCGTCGGTGATGGCGCTGCGGTCAGCAGGTTGGCGTCGCCGGCGCGATGGGCTTCTCCTCGGCGCGGTCGAGGACGACGCCGGGCAAAGCGGGCCAGGGATGCCCGCGCCCACGTAGATGCGCTTGACGTGGCGGCCCGCCTGCGAAATGCAGGGCAGGAGCATTTCGCCGCCCTGGAAGGGAGTGCTGCGGAAACCGGTGAGATCTCGGGTGGAGGAGCGCACGCGCCGGGTCACCGCTGCCACCCGAACAGCGAGTCCTGGGAGGCTGTTGACGCAGGTTGGGACCGCCTGCTTGGCGCGCTCAAGGATGCCGAGCAAGAACTGCGCTGGTTTCTGGCGGCGGTCAATGCCGTTGATGATGTCGCGGCCGCGGATCTCGCTGAAGCCGGGGAGCGGCAGGAGTTGCTGCTCGGCGATCTTCAGTCCACGTTCGCTTTGGGACAGAGATGGCCGCGCGCTTCGCTAGCGCGTTCGACCGGCCTGAGCAGGACCGCGTGTACTGGCTGGAGCGGGTCGGGGCAGCGAACGACTGGTGTTTCGCTCGGCAGCCGCTCGATGTCAGTGGCCTGCTCAGGAGAAGCTGTTCAAGCGACCGCGCACAACGAGTCCTGACCAGCGCGACCCTTGCCATTGACGGGAGCTGCGATTACGTGGCAGGCCGGCTTGGCGTTCCCGACGCGCAATCCCTGATCGTGCCGTCGCCGTTCGACTACCGGCGCTCGGTGTTGCTCTACCTGGCGGACGATATCCCGGACCCGACCAGCTACGCGTATCGTGATGCCCTGGAGCAAACCCTGATCGACACGATTGCCGCGACGCGCGGCAAGGCGTTGGTGCTCTTTACCTCGCACGCGCTACTCGCGGACATGGCCCGCGCGATTTCAGGGCCGCTCCTGGATCGAGGCGTGCTGGTGCTGGCGCAGCGGCGTGACGGTTCTCCGCAGCAATTGACCGAACGGCTGCGGCGAGAGCGGAATGTCGCCGTGTTAGGCGCATCCTCGTTCTGGGAAGGGGTTGACGTGGCCGGCGGGGCCCCAGGCCTCCTGATCATTACCCGCTTGCCATTCAGCGTGCCAACCGACCCCATTATCGCCGCCCGCAGCGAAGCATTTGAAGATGCTTTCGCGGGGTACGCCGTGCCGCAGGCGGTGCTGCGTTTCAAGCAGGGCTTCGGCCGCCTGATCCGTTCGAGTAGCGACAGAGGCGTGTGCGCCGTGCTCGACCGGCGCATCCTGACCAAGCGCTATGGGGCCACCTTCCTGCAGTCGCTTCCGGAGTGCTCGGTCGAAGTTGGGAGCGCCCACGAGCTGCCGCACGCTGCGCGAGAATGGATTCCGGCAGAAGAACGGACCGCAGCAGGGACACAGCCCCTGCTCATCGTTGAGGAAAGGTGAGCCACATGGATCAGTTTATCAACCGCAGCTTCGCTCTGGAGCTGGTCCGCGTCACCGAAGCCGCCGCTCTCCAGGCCGGCCGCTGGATGGGCCGTGGCCAGAAGAATCTGGCTGACAAGGCAGCTGTCGATGCCATGCGGATGGTCTTGAACACAATCCCCATGGATGGCATGGTGGTGATTGGAGAGGGCACCAAAGATCAGGCGCCCATGCTGTACGAGGGCGAATTTGTCGGCAGCGCCCCGGAACCGAAGACGGATATTGCCGTTGATCCCATTGACGGCACACGTCTGCTGTCGCAAGGCATGGCAGGTTCCATCGCGACGCTGGCCGTTTCCGAGCGCGGCACCATGTACGAATCACCGTACGTGGTCTACATGGACAAGATTGTCGTTGGGGCGGCAGCAGCCGGATCAATTGATATCAATGCGAGCGTTGATGAGAACATTCGCCGCGTTGCCGCAAAGCTGAACAAGTCCATCAACGACGTGACGGTCATCCTGCTGGATCGTCCCCGTCACACCGAGATTGCCGAGCAGATTCGAGCGAGCGGGGCGCGCATTCGCTTCATCATGGATGGGGACGTGGCTGGCGCAGTGATGGCGGCCACGCCTGGCACCGGCATCGATATCCTGATGGGGATTGGCGGAGCGCCTGAGGCTGTCGTCGCCGCGTGCGCCCTGCGGTGCCTTGGCGGCGAGATTCAGTGCAAGCTGTGGCCACGTAACGATGAGGAGCGGTCAAACGTCCTCGAAGCAGGCATCGATATTGACGCTGTCCTGAACGCCGAGGATCTGGTGAGTGGAGATGACGTGTTTTTCGCAGCGACCGGCATCACGGACGGCGATTTCCTGAAGGGCGTGCGGTACCTTGGCGACATGGCGACCACCCAATCGGTCGTTATGCGCTCCCGGTCAGGGACGGTGCGGTGGGTGGAGGCCCAGCACCCACTGAGTAAGCTGGAGGCCTTCCGTTCGATCGGGAACTGATGCTCGTTACGCCGGGACCCATGGCAGGTCATCGCATTGCCGTATTGACTGCACATTGCATGAGTGCTAGAATCGGGCTTGCCACGCCGGGGGCACTGATAGCCACGCCCTCCGCCACTCAACACATGCACATTCTGGAGCGCCGGACATTGCGTTGCCCTTCCCCAGACAAGCCTGCGGGCTTGTGCGCTTCCTGTAGTGCGCAAGAGGACTGAATGGTCTTCGCACGACGCAAAGCTCCAACTCCCGTGCCGAAGGGCGATTTTGTGCATTCCCGATGATGTTGCATCCATTTGGAGGAAAATCCCTTGACCGTTGAGGAAACAATCGAGGTCGCTGCACCGCCCCGGCGTCGGACAACGCGAACGCGAGCCGTGAAGCCTGAAGCCGACGCTCTTGACAGCGCCGGCGCCGCGGCGACTGCTGAGGCGGAATCCGCTGCCGACACCACAGCGGCGCCGAAGCCGAAGCCCGCTCGTGCGCCGCGGACGCGAAAGCCGAAAGTTGTTTCCGAGGTTGAGGCGCCGGCCGCCGAGTCAGGGCAAGCTGCAGCAATGGCGGCGCCGGCCGTGGAGGCCGCAGCAGCCCCTGAGCCCGTAGCGCCTGTCGCTGAGCTGATGCCGGTTGTTGAGTCCGCAGCGATCCCGGAGAAAGAGGCCAGCGGCGTAGGAGAACCTTTGGCGCTTCCTGCGAGTGAGCCGCCTTCCATCACAGCCGAACATGTTCCCGCGCCAGCTGAAGTCCTGATGGCTGATCGGAGCGAGGCTCCAGCGCCGGTTGATTCACCAGCGCCAGCGGTTGAGCATGCTGCCGGGCCGCAGCCACCGCCTGCAGCAGCGCCAGCCGGCGAGGTTCAAAGTGGCGGACGCCCAGAACGAACCGACGGTGCGCGGCCGCCCCTGGCCCATTTGGACCCGGCCCTGCGTGAGAGCGTGCTGGAGCCGCTGCACGACAACGGCATTGACCCACGGCACGACATGCAGCGGAGCCGGGGACGCGACAGCCGCAGCCGGCGAGGCCAGCGGCCTCAGGATCGCTCACAGGGCGACCGCTCCAACGGCTCGGACCGCTACGGGAATGACCATCGCAGCGGCTATGTTCAGCACCAGCCGCAGGGACAACCTCGCCCGCCTCGCAACAATCAACCGTACAGCCAGCAGCAGACGCAAGCGCCCGTGCGCAGCGGGCCGCCACACCTCACCATTCTCGACCTGGAGGCCAAAACGGCCGAAGAACTGGCGGAAATAGCGCGAGAACTGGAGATCCAGGGCTTCTCACGCCTGGCAAAGCCGGAGCAGTTGGTGCGTCTGCTGCGGGCGCAGACCGAGAAGGATGGCCAGATCTTTGGTGACGGCATCCTGGAAATCATCGAAGATGGGTTTGGCTTCCTGCGTGGCCAGCGTTTCCTGCCAGGTCCAGACGATATCTACGTCTCGCAGTCGCAGATTCGCCGTTTCGGATTGCGCACCGGTGATCGTGTTTGCGGCCAGGTGCGGCCGCCGAAGGACAATGAGAAGTTCTTCAGCCTGCTACGGGTTGAGGCCGTCAATGGCATCGATCCCGAGACGGCACGGCGGCGACCATCGTTTGACAGCCTCACGCCGATTTTCCCGCTGGAGCTGATCAATCTCGAAACCGCGCCGAACATTCTCTCCACCCGGTTGCTGGATTTGGTCGCGCCGATTGGCCGCGGGCAACGCGGCCTGATTGTGTCGCCGCCCAAGGCTGGCAAGACCATGCTGCTGAAGGCAATCGCCAATGGCGTCAGTACGAACTGTCCCGATATTCACCTCATGGTCTGCCTCATAGGTGAGCGGCCAGAGGAAGTCACGGATATGCGACGCTCGATCGAAGGGGAGGTGATCTCTTCCACGTTCGATGAGCCGGTGGAAGACCACGCCAAGGTGGCGGAAATGGCGCTTGAGCGCGCCAAGCGCCTGGTGGAAGGCGGCCGCGATGTTGTGATCCTGCTCGATTCCATAACGCGACTCGCCCGCGCCTACAACCTGGCCGTGCCGCCGAGCGGCCGGACACTCTCCGGCGGTATCGACCCGGTGGCGCTCTACCCGCCCAAGCGCTTCTTTGGTGCTGCCCGCAACATCGAGGGTGGCGGCAGTCTGACGATCGTCTCAACCTGCCTCATTGACACGGGCAGCCGCATGGACGACGTGATTTACGAGGAGTTCAAGGGCACCGGCAACATGGAACTTCACCTCGACCGTAAGCTTGCCGAGCGGCGGATCTACCCGTCGATCGATATTCAGCGGTCAGGGACCCGACGCGAGGAACTGTTGCTGGACGAGTCGACGCTGCGGCAGGTTTGGACGATGCGGCGTATGGTCTCCATGCTTGGCGGCAGTGAAGGCACAGAACTTGTGCTGGGCCGTCTGTCCAAGACGACGACCAATGAGGAGTTCCTGGAGACCTTGAACAGGGACATCTAGCAGTCAACCTTGGTGCGTACTCACCGGGGCGGATGCGGTGCGAACCGCGAGACCTTGTGTCGTTCCGTCCCGTGTACGCGGCGGGGCTCTGGTCTCCTCGACAGCTTTCGGGGCGACATACCTTCCATACGGCGCAGCAAGGAACGGCGGGCCCAGGATGGGCCCGCCGTGTTGCGCTTACGGGTTTGGCACGAAGGTGCGCTCCAGAAGTACCGGTTCGGACATCGTTTCGTCCATCGCGGCGTAGGTCTTGTCTGGCACGGTCGAGGCGCCAGCATGACGGCCATCGCGGTCCATCGCCACGATATTGACCTCTCCCCAGAAGGGATCCGCCAGGCCGTGCAAGTCTTCTGCCGCGCGCACCAGCGCCTCGTGCAGCGAAAGCCCGCAGCGCATGAACATCACCACGCTGTGCGCGGTGCAAAGGCGCTGCGCCATTTCGCCACGACCGGTGCAGCAGGCCGCGCCAAAACGTTGGTCGGCGTAGTTGCCGGCGCCGATGATGGGCGAGTCGCCAACGCGCCCAGGGTACTTCCAGGCCCAGCCAGAGGTGCTGACCCCGCTCGCAATGTTGCCGCGGCTATCCCGGGCAATCACATTCACGGTCCCATGCGACTCTAGTGGCCGTTCTGGATCGCGACTGAGCCGCGTCGCACGGTCTCGCATAGCGATGGCGTACGCATCGGTCGCATCGATGCGAGTCTCCCAGATCTTGCGAGCTTCCGGGGTGAGCAAGTTCGTGCTGGGCAGCCCCGATTCGCGTGCCAGTAGTTCTGCGCCACGCCCGACGATCAGGACGTGGGGGAGAGTGTCCATGACCGCGCGTGCTGCGTCTATGGCATCCTGATAGTTGCACAAGGCAGCGACTGCGCCGGTCGCCAGTGTGGCGTAGTCCATGATGCTGGCGTCCAGTTCAACCTCACCCAGCAAGTTGGGGAGGCCGCTGTAGCCAACGGAGTGATCCTCTGGGTTTGCCTCGACGCGTCGGATAGTGGCGACAACGGCGTCGAGCGCGGTTCCACCTGCGGCCAGGACAGCCATACCATCAGCAAAGCCGACGACTGCGTTGCTGCTACCGATGAGTTGCACGGTTACTCCCTGGTTGCGGCGTTGAGACGAGCGATTTCATCGACGGCAAAGTCGGGGAGCGGATCCAGGACGCCGTTGCGGGTGATCGTGAACGAGCGGGCCTCGGTCAGGACGCCAATTTCAGCAACTGGTATTCCCGTCGCCCCGATGGCCACGCGGACATCCGCTGCACGATCAGGAGTGGCAGCGAGCAGGAGTGAACCGGAGGCAAGGACTCCAAGCGGATCAAGCCCGAGTGCTCCACAGATTGCCATTGACTCCGGGAGCACGGGGATGCGATCACCATCCAGTGAAGCGCCGAGACCCGCCGGCGCGGCAATCTCGCGGATGGCCGTGGCCAGCCCGCCTTCAGTGGGATCGTGCAACGCGGTGACGCCGCCCACCGTCGTGGCAGCCCGGCAGTCCGCCACAACGGAGATCCCCGGATCGTGCAGCAGGCGAGCCGCGCGACCGACGATAGCCTCCCCGACGAGAGGAAGCAGCTCGGCAGAACGTTCCTGCGCAAGGAGCGCCGTGCCCTCGATGGCGAGGCCTTTGGTCAGCATCAGGACATCACCGGCCCTGGCGCCGCCGGGAGTGATCAGTTCACCGGGCGACGTGACGCCCAGCATGGAGCCAATCAGAAGCGCGCGGTCGATGCCGGGAACGATTTCCGTGTGGCCGCCAATCAGCTGGACGCCACGCTGGCGGCACGCTGCGGTGAGTTCGGCGAAGGACGACAGGACATCGGCCGGCGTGACGCCCACTGGCAACAAGCTGGTAACCAGTAACCACTTTGGCTCAGCGCCCATGCATGCCAGATCATTTGCGTTGACTTCAACCAGGTGAAAGGCAGCGCGCTCACTGGCAAACGTGATGGGGTCCGTCTTGGCGACAACGACCTCGCCGCCAACAGCAACGGCGGCCGCGTCGCAGCCGATGCCTGGACCGACCAGGATCCGTTCGTCGGTAAGTGTTGCGGGAAGCACCTTCTTGAGCAGCCATCCGGGCAGTTTCCCGGCGGGAAGTGGCTGAAGCAGCTTTTCGGACTTCATCTGGTGGCACCAACTACGCGCGAAACACTACTCGTAATCTGCATCTTGCCACATGCTATCACTGTCCGAGGATATGCCGAAGGCATCATGGAGTTCGCTCACGCGCAGCTCTGCATTGCGCAGCAGGATCTCGCTGCGCTGCGCCAGACGCAGCCCAAGCTCGTACCAGGCAATAGCTTCGTCAATTGGGAGCAACCCGCGCTCCAGGCGTTCAACAACGACTTCAAGGCCCTGAAGCGCCGATTCGAAGGTCCCTGAAACTGCTGTCTCTGCCAGCGAACTGTACGAGAGTTCGCGCCCGTTGGCGTCGCTCATGTCACGGTCCTCAGAATTGGTACCGCGCGGCTGTCACCCAGGGTGAGGTCAATCTCGCCGTCTGTGACCCGGGCTCGGGCCCTGGCTCCCTTGCGCCCCTGATTGATGCTGTGCAGGGCTTGACTCTCACCAGGAAGCGAGATCGCCGCAAAACCGCGATCCAGGATGGCGGCGGGGCTAAGTGCCTCCAGCACGGCAGAACCGGCGTGCAACCGCGCCCGGGCCGGCGCAAGGTTCGCGGTGACACCAGCGTCGAGTCGGACGCACGAGCGGTCGATCTCGCGTCGTGACTCGGAAAAGCGCGTTTGCGGACCTGAGGCCAGAAGGCGATCCGTCTGGCGCTGCGTTCGTGAGCGGAACCCGGCCACCGACACACGCATGGACTCTGCCAGTTGCGTGTGCAGTTGTCCGATGCGGAGGCCAAGATCAGTTTGCGACGGTACACAAAGTTCGGCAGCAGCTGACGGCGTAGGCGCTGCAAGGTCTGCTGCTGCTTCCACCAGCGTCTGGTCTGTAGCGTGGCCAACGCCAGTGACTACCGGCACATGCGAGGCGAAGACGGCGCGCACGACGGCTTCGTCATTGAACGCGGAAAGGTCGTCATTCGAGCCACCACCGCGAGCGACGATGATGACATCGACGGTCTCAACATACTGAAGCAGCTCGACCGCCGTGACGAGGCTTTCGACAGCACCCTGACCCTGCACCTGCGCATGCGCCAGCAACAACTGCGTCAGCGGGTAGCGACGCGCGATGACTGACTGGATGTCCTGCCAGGCTGCGCCGTTGCGAGAGGTAACGACGCCGATGGCGCGAGGCCAGGCGGGGAGACGACGTTTCCGGGACGCGTCGAAAATACCTTCCTGTTCCAGGCGCTGCCGCAAATACTCAAGCTCCAGCGCCGCTGCGCCCTGCCCGGCTGGTGTGACCAGGTCGGCGACAAGTTGGAGCGAGCCCGAGTTCGAGTAGACGGAGAGGCCCCCGTGCACGGCGACCTGATCCCCCACCCGGGGGCGGCGCGGCGCCTGCATGAGCTGGCGGCGAAACATCACGCACCGCAACAGGCCATCAGGGTCACGAAGTGAGAAGTAGACGTGCCCCCGGCTGGATTGACTGAGGTCGGTAATCTCGCCCTCCAGCCACAGGTCACTGTACAGAGGGTCTGCTTCCAGTGAATCACGGAACAAACAGACAAATGCACCCACTGGCAAGACGTACGCCGACACGCCGTTCAGCCGCGAGTGTCAGCAACACGAAGCAGAGGAGAACCATACTCTACTGGCTGTGCGTTGCCAGCGAGGAACTCAATGACTACGCCTGAGCGATCGGTCGTGATCTCGTTCATGATTTTCATGGCTTCGATGATGCCAATGGTCTGACCAGCCACCACGTAGTCGCCCACGGCTACAAAAGGCGGCGAACTGGGCGTCGGGGAGGCATAGAAGGTTCCGACCATTGGCGCACTGACCACGTGCCCCGCTTCGACCGGCATTGGTGGTTCTACGCCTGCAACGACCGAGACAGGCGTCGGCGACGATGCACCGGCCGTCCGGCGCATGCGCAAGGTCATGGCGCCGAGTTCGAGATCGAGTTCAGTGACGGATTCCTGTTGCATCACCCCGGCCAGCGCACGGACCAGATCAGCCACGCGCTCTGGTGAGGGGCTGGCGTCGTGTCCCTCCGGGAGAGTCACCTAGTTGACTCGCTCGATGTAGTCGCCGGAGCGCGTGTCCACCTTCAGGTTGTCCCCGATGTTGATAAACAACGGGACGTTGACCACGAGGCCAGTCTCCAGAGTAGCGGGCTTGGTCGCGCCGCTGGCGGTGTCGCCCTTGAGGCCTGGGTCTGTTTCCGTCACCGTCAGAACAACGGCCGGCGGCAATTCGATGTCAATCGGCTCTTCGTTGTAGGTCAGGAGATCGACGACATCGTTCTCACGAATGAACCGGGCGTTGTCGCCAACGGTGGAGGCATCGAGCACGATCTGATCGAACGACTCGGTGTCCATGAAGTAGCGGTGGTCGCCGTCAGGATACAGGTACTGCACGTGCTGGCGCTCCAGCCGCACCTGAGGGAACTTGGCCCCGGCCTGAACGGTGTGCGTCGTCAGAGAGCCCGTGCGCAGGTCACGCAAGGTCATGCGAACCTGGGCAGAGCCGCGGCCCTGCTTGTTGTGCTGGAAGTCAACTACCTTGACCAGGCGACCATCCAGATCGAACGTCAACCCCTTGCGCAGATCACCGGTGTCAATCATTGAGTTTGTCGTCTCCTATTTTGGTGCATTGGACAGAATCACAATCCCGGATTCTGTAACCACCGCAAGATCCTCGATGCGAATTCCGCCCCAACCGTCGAAATAGATGCCAGGTTCTATCGTCACGACGTGGCCGGGTTGCAGCACGTCGTCAGAAGTCTGGCCCAGCGACGGAGCCTCGTGAATCAGCAGACCCACGCCGTGACCCAGACCGTGAAAAAAGGCCTCGCCCGCTCCCGCCGCCTCGATGATATCGCGGGCGGCGGCATCGGCTTCCCGACCGGTCATCCCCGGGCGAATGGCGTCGATCGCCGCCTGCTGGGCAGACAGCACCAGATTGTACCGTTCGCGAAACAATGGCGTCGGATCGCCAAGCACCACAGTGCGGGTGAGATCGGCGCAGTAGCCGTCAACTCTGGCGCCCATGTCGATGACAACAGGCTCCCCGATCCCAATGGGACGGTCAGTGGCTGAGTGGTGCGGCCGGGCGCCGTGGGGGCCAGCCCCAACGCCTGTTGGAAATGCCGGACCATCCGCGCCAAGGTCGCGCATGGTGCTTTCCAGATGCCAGACGAGTTCCTTCTCAGTTGTCCCCGGCCGCAACTGCGCGAGAACCTGCCGGAGCGCTTCGTCCGTGATGCGCGCAGCATCACGGATCCGCGAAACTTCCTCGGCATCCTTGACCTCGCGCATCCGGTGGACTGCCGTGCCTGCAGGCACAAGTTCCACGCCAGTTGCGGCGCTCCTGATGCCGTCGTAGTCCGCAACGATCAGGGCCCGGTCCTCGAATGCGACCCGGTCTGTTCCCTGCTCCTTCAGATAGGCGCCCAGCGAGGTCTGCCAGGGGCGCTGCCACCCGACGACGTCGATCTCCGATCCGGCTGACGCGAGCGCCCACGGCAGATTTGTCGGGCTAACGAAGAGTCTTGCTTCGCGCCCAGAGATAAACAGAATGCCAGACGTTTCGTCTGGAGCGTGGTCCTCATCGGGGAAACCGGACACGTAGCGCCGGTTCGCGGGATGGCTGATCAGGATGGCGTCCACATCCAGTTCGGCCAGTAGATGTCGCACGCGTGTGAGCCGCTCACTCATGTGACATCGTCCTTTGCAGCATAGCCTGTTCCAGGAAGTAGGCGAGCGCCAGCCGGTAGCCAGTTGCGCCGAGACCAGCGATCTGTCCTCTGGCGACGGCCGCAATGAAGGAGTGGTGACGAAACTCCTCCCGAGCGTGGATATTGGAGATGTGGACTTCGACGGTGGGCACGCCGACACCTGAAATGGCGTCGCGGAGGGCGATGCTGGAATGCGTGAGTGCGCCCGGATTAATGATCAGGCCAACCGCGCCGGGGCCAAGCTCCTGGATGGCATCGACCAGTGCGCCTTCGTGGTTGGATTGCACATGCCTGATTTCCACTGGAGTGTCCGCCCGTGAGGCGTCTTCCTCCAGGGTTCGGACGATGTCTGCAAGCGTTGTCCGTCCGTAGTGGTCAGGCTCTCGAGTGCCGAGCAGGTTCAGGTTCGGGCCGTTGAGCACGAGGACATATGGATTGCCGGCGTCACCCACTAGTTCAACACCGGATCGACGAGCGTGATCCGCCGCAATTCGACAATCTGGTCACGCAACAGCGCTGCCTTCTCGAACTCAAGATCGCGGGCCGCTGTCTTCATCTGGGACTCCAGTTCCTTGATCATGCGCACCATCTCTTCGCGCGGAATCTCCGTGATAACGCCCGGCTTGCCGCCACCGCCTGCGGAATAGCCTGCCTGCTCTTCGGCTACTGCCTTGACACGTTCGGTGATGTCCTTGATTTCCTTGACGATGCCGCGCGGCACAATGCCGTGCTCTTCGTTGTGCGCCATCTGGATAGCGCGGCGGCGATAGGTCTCGTCGATGGCTGCCTTCATGGAGCGAGTCATGGTGTCAGCGTACATGATGACCTGACCATCAACATGCCGAGCCGCGCGCCCGATGGTCTGGATCAGGGAGCCTTCCGAGCGCAGGTAGCCTTCCTTGTCGGCATCCAGGATGGCGACCAACGAGACTTCAGGGAGGTCAAGACCCTCGCGCAGGAGGTTGATCCCGACCACAACATCGTAGACCCCGAGGCGAAGATCGCGCAGGATTTCGACGCGCTCCAGGGTGTCGATCTCGCTGTGAAGGTAGTGAGTGCGGACGCCCATCTCCTTCAGGTAGTCGGCCAGGTCCTCCGCCATGCGCTTGGTAAGGGTGGTGACGAGGGTACGTTGTCCCAGCACCACGCGCTGGTTAATCTCCGCCAGCAGGTCATCGATCTGCCCTCTGGTTGGGCGCACCGAAATGGCTGGGTCGATCAGGCCAGTCGGGCGGATCACTTGCTGAACGACCTTTTCAGCATGCTCCTGTTCGTAGGGACCAGGTGTAGCGGACACGAAGACTGCCTGCGCCAACATCCGCTCAAACTCGGTGAAGGTCAGCGGCCGGTTGTCGCGCGCCGACGGGAGGCGGAACCCATGCTCCACCAGCACGTCCTTGCGAGCGCGGTCGCCGGCGTACATGCCCCGTACTTGCGGCAAGGAGATATGGGACTCATCGACGAACATGAGAAAGTCGTCGGGGAAGTAGTCCATGAGCGTTGATGGCTGCTCGCCCGGTTTGCGCCGGGAAAGATGCATGGAATAGTTCTCTACCCCAGCACAGTAGCCGGTTTCCTGCAGCATCTCGATGTCGTACATGGTGCGCTGTCGCAACCGGGCGGATTCCAGAATCTTGCCCTCCGCATCGAGCTCAGAGATACGTTCTTCCAGTTCCAGCTCGATATCGCGGATGGCTGCCTTGAGCTTCTCTTCAGTGGTTACGAAATGCTTCGCCGGATAGATATCCAGCTCCAGGCGTTCTACAAGGAGCTCGCCAGTGAGCGGATCAACCTCG
>JAWKPJ010000018.1:0-99884 GCA_041390745.1 Thermomicrobiales bacterium
GGAGCTCCTCGAGACGCCCCAGCAAATCAGTCGAGTCTTCTTCCCAGAGCGCCGAGATGGCAAGTTGCCGCACGGTTGCGGAAGGATCATCCAGCGCAATCCGCAACGCGCGCCGGAAATTGACATCGAGGCGCTCTTCGGAAAGCTCATCGATGCGACGCACGATCGCCTCGCGCGTCGCTTCCGGAAACGCCGGCCACGCCCGCGCCAGGAGGCGACCATCTTCGCGTGAGAGATCAGAGAGGCGGGCTACGCGCGCCTCGGAGAGGTCTCCGTCGCGTAGCTCCGCCAGGACATCGTGCAGCGACCGGGTGTCAGCCGCCTGAGGCTGTTCCAGGTTCTCCATGGAACGGCTCCTTACGGGGTCGTACCCGGCACATACGTGTACAAGTTATCCGCGTCCGGATCACGGGAGAAGGCGCCCGTGTCGTCATTCTCCAGCACCGAGCGCAACAGCGTTTCTGACATTGGGCGCTCGATATTCACTCCCGCCATAAGGGTTTGCAGGTCCAGCGAGTAGTTCCCGCCGTGCTCCTCGCCAATGCGCTCGAAGGTGGCGGCGATCACTGCTTCCGGCCGGCGGCGCACCTTCTCATCCAGCGGTTTCTCGTTCGCCAGGCCACCGAAACGCGCCTCGGTCAGGAGCTGAGCCTCATCCACCCCACAGGCGTAGGTGGTGGGGCGGAAGACGTAGCGCAGCGCGCGACGCTCGTCGAGTTCCAGCAATTGTTCGCTCCGGGCGGCTTCCGGCAGATACTCCACGCGGTAATGCCCGTCGTTCTCTGTCGGCTGAATGGAAAGGATGGCGCCAGGCACGAGGTTCTCCGCGAAGAAGTCATCCAGACCAAGGATGAACCCACCCCGGTTTGGCGTCGGGAAGCGCAGCTCGACCAGGTATGTCGTGAAGGACTGTGGGCATTCGAAGGTGAGGACTGCACTCTTCTGGCCAGGGGTTGCCGGGCCAGCCAGGAGCTCTTGCATTTCACGGTCATACGGCAGCATGCCGTGGATGAACTCATAAAAGGTCAGCGTATGGTCAAGGGCTTTCCGCGTGCGGTAGGCAGGTTCTTCGCCAAGCTCCTCGAGCAGGAAACGGTAGTCTGAACCCAACTCTGTCAGCTTGCGCCGGGTGGTGCCAATCGGCGGCATGCCACTCGTTGTCCAGAAGCGCTGGTTGGCCGTGCCGACGAACTCGAACTCCCGGTGCTCGTTCAGGAGCCGGTAGTTCAGCGCGAACCGCTGCAGGTCAAACTCTGCGGACCCCGGGCGCACCCCGAGGACATCCTGCACCAGGTCATCATCGGTCAGCGGCTGCTCCTTCTCCTGCAGGTAATCCTTCAGGCGTCGCAGATCGCCACGGCTGAAGCGCGGAACGCGGTCCTCCATCAGCCACTGCTCGCCGAAGGTTGCCACCCGTGGGTCACTGCCCAGGCGGTCGCGCAGGGCGCGAGCCAGTTCCAGATCATCGACGTTGCTGACATCAGTGGCGCGTGTGACCTGCGTCGTGATGGTACGGGCAGCCGGCGGCTCCGCCACGGCCGGCGTGGGCGCCTCAGGTTCGATTTCCACCAGGTCGATGACCGCTGGCGACTCTGCGCGCTCTGTCTCGAACACCGAGGCCAACGGGGCCATATCCAGCGGCAGGTCAACGATTTCCGCCATGACGTCAATGACTGGTTCCTGCAACCGGGGGCGAGGCCGCTGCGTCACCGGACGATCCGGCCGCGGCAGCGGAGTCAGAAAGCGCCTGGCAAACGTGTGGCGGGAAACCGGCTCGACCACAATGGGGGCGCGGCCGTCACGCATGGTCTGGATCATCGGCTCATCGCCGGCAGCATCGACGGCGAAGACCTCCGGGTTGGCGGCGGCGGCCTCAAGGATCGCCTGCTCACCTCCGGTTTTCCCCTGCGATGACGCATACTCGGCCAGGATGGCCACCGGCATGCGGATGACCGCGTTGGCGGACATGAACATTCCGCGCGCCATCATGACATTGAGCATGAGCCCGGCCAGCTCCTGCTCGCTGGCCGAGCCAGACAGCTTTCGCGCACGTTGATCCTGCTGAACTACCATGTTTGCCTTTCCGGTGTGGGAATCACGAATGGGCGAAATGCTGCATTGGATTCAGGAAACTTGTGGACTGGCCACGAACTACAGCCCGGACGCGCTACGCCTCGCCTGAGTGCTGGCCATCAGCATCGCCGCGTTGCTGGTCAGATTGCCGGCGCAGGACATCAATCAACTGCTGTGTGGTGACGGGTTGCGAGGAGTTTCGCAGCACGTTCATCAAGTAAGCTACGTCGTCGTCGCTAAGACGAATGCCTCCCGTCTCGGTGGGGTCCCCAGACGTCATCGTTCCTCCATGTATGGCGCAGCATGGCCTGCGCGCACTCGCGGACCAGAATAACCCGCGAATGGTAGCGTCATGCGGCGTCTCACCGCCAACGTATGGGGCGCCGGGCGTGGAAGCACCTTCTGGTGGTGTACACTAACCGCTGTATCTGAAAGATGCGCCCGTAGCTCAGCGGATAGAGCGCTTGCCTCCGGAGCAAGAGGCCACAGGTTCGAGTCCTGTCGGGCGTACCACGGCGACGTTGCCTCCTCCGAACACCACAGCCAATCGCATGGTCCGCAGGCCGCCTGCGGAAAACCTCGTGTCTCGAGGCTCGGGAGTGCGTCCCTGAAGACCAGATTCCTTGAGATGTGCCGCAGAAGCCCGGGTGAGGTTCACCAATCAGGCGCCAGCCAGAGGTGGTCCTCGTTCAGCCGGTCGTTCGCGGGGATCGCGAATCCAGCGGCACGACGGTCGGGGTGCCAGTCACCGGGTCAGGGACGACCAGAACTGACAGGTCGAACACCTCGGCAATTAACCCGGTAGTGAGAACCTCGTCTGGAGGTCCTGTCCGAACGACGGCGCCGTCATGCATCACGATCAGGTGATCGGCGTAGCGTGCGGCCTGGTTGATGTCGTGCATCACTGCGACGATTGTCTTGCCAGCCTCATGGAAGGTTCTGAACAAATCCAGCAGTTCGTACTGGTGGGCGATGTCCAGGAAGGTCGTCGGCTCGTCGAGAAGAAAGATGGGCGTCTCCTGCGCCAGCAGGAGCGCGATCCACACCCGCTGCCGCTGCCCCCCGGACAGTTCATCCACCAGGTGTCCGGAAAGCTCGGTCAGCCGCGTGGCCGCCAGCGCGGCTGCGACCGCCTCCTGATCGGCGCGGCTCCACTGGCTGAAGATGCCTTGATGGGGAGCGCGCCCGCGCGCGACGAGATCCGCAACCCTGATGCCCTCTGGCGCCAGGGATGTCTGCGGGAGCAGCCCCAGGGTCCTGGCAACCTCCCTGGTGCGGTAGTTGCGAATGCTCTTCCCGTCGAGCAGCACGCGCCCCGCCGCAGGCTGCAGCACCCGGGCGAAGGTCCGCAGAAGGGTGGACTTTCCGCAGCCATTGGGGCCGATGATGGCGACAAATGCGCCGTCAGGGATTTGGGCGGTCAACTTGTTCAGGACCGTCGTGTCGTTGTAACCAAGCGTCGCTTCAATGGCTTCGAGGCGAACCCCTGTTGCGTCAGCAGAAACGATATTGCTCACAGCACTCCACCCCGGCGACGAGTTTCCCGGACAAGCAGCCCGATCAGGTAGGCGCCGCCCAGGCTGATCGTGATGAGACCAACCGGAATCGGCCGAAAAACCTCCGCCAGCATGACCGATAGCAGGTACGCCGCAGCCAGGAGGGCCGCGCCCATGCACGCGGCAGCCGCGAGGCTGACCTCGGCTGTCCGGGTCAACCTGCGCGCTACCTGCGGCGCTACGAGCGCAATGAAGCTGATCGGTCCGGCTGCGGCAGTGACGAGAGCAGAGCCGGAGATTCCAACGACAATGAGGGCGAGACGAGCGGCATTTACGCGAGTGCCCAGGGTTACGGCAGCGTCGTCGCCGAGTTCGAACCGCCGCAACGCCGGGGAGAGCGCCAGGGCGGAGACGACGATGGCGCCGGTGACCAGTAGCGCTGGACCCATGCTGTCCCAGGTCACTCGGCGGATCGACCCGGCGCTCCAGAACCCCACCACCATTGCATCCTCGAGTTCCGCACGGGAGACCAGGTAGGCGTTGGCCGAGCCAAGGATGGCCGAGACCCCGATGCCGACGATAATCAGCCGGAAACTCTGAATGCCGCGCCGCCAGGCAAGCACGTATACCAGGAGCGCCGTGGCGATTCCGCCGGCCACAGCTGCTCCGGCCAGCGTCCAGTAGTTTCTGGTTCCGATGACGAGAATCGCGATGACCACGGCGGTGTACGTGCCGGTGTCGAACCCGATCACATCGGGTGAACCAAGCGGGTTTCGGGTCAACGACTGAAAGATCGCTCCGCCGAGGCCGAGCACGGCGCCGAACGCGACCGCCGCCACCGAAATCGGGAGCCGCCACTCCATCACAATCAACCGGTGGAAGTCATCTCCCTCGCCAGTCAGTGTTGCCAACACCTCTCCGGCCGTGAGGGGGTATTCACCGAACCGCAGCGAGACAAATGCAGCGGCGCTGGCCAGGGCCAGCAGCACGGCGGAGACAAGCATCGCTCGCAGCGGGAACCGCACCGACAACCGGCCCAGTCTCACCGTCGCCAACCGGTAACCAAAGTCGACAGTCTGTCCAGAGCGGTTCACAGTCCACTCACCTGCGAGCGCCGAACAAGCACAATGAGCGTGGGTGCGCCAATCATCGCCACCATAAGCCCAGCCTCAATCTCGCCGGGACGCCCCAATACACGCCCAATCACGTCGCCTGCCAGCACCATGATCGGCGCCGCCAGCGCACTGAAGGCGAGAATCCAGCGCTGATCAGGTCCGGTGAACCACCTCACCACGTGCGGCGTCATCAGGCCCACAAACGCAATGCCGCCCGTCAGCGCCGTTGCCCCGCCAGCAAGCATGGTGACTGCGACGATCCCCAGCAGTCTGGTGCGCGCAATGTTCGAGCCGAGTGCGACAGCAAGATCATCCCCCAGTGAGATTGAATTGAGGTCAGCGGCCAGGAACAGGGCAAGCCCCACGCCGGCCGCCAGGAAGGGCGCCACAGGCCACAACTCATCCAGGCCGGATCTGGTGACCGAACCCAGCCCCCAGAACCGCAGTCGCTGAAAGGCGTAGGGGTCGAGAAGCGCGAGAAACTGCGCTATCCCACTCAGGACAGCCGCCAGAGCAACGCCTGCGAGCACGAGCACCGCAGGCGAAGCCGAACTCCGCCCGCCCAGCGTGCCGATGGCATACACAAGGACCGTGGCGGCCGCTGCGCCAGCGAATGCGAACCAGAGATAGCCGCCGATCGTCAGGGCGCCGAGCATCCAGAACCCGATCGTCACCGCGAACCCGGCCCCCGCGTTGACACCGAGTATCCCGGGGTCGGCCAGCGGGTTGCGGGTGAGCGCCTGAATAAGGGCGCCGGCCACCCCAAACGCCGCGCCCGTGGCTATGGCAACAGCGGTCCGTGGAACACGGAGATCCCAGACAATGGCCGATTCCACGCTACCGTCGCGATGCCACAGGCCGTGCCACACCTGCGCGAACGTGAGTTGGTTGGCGCCGAGCGCCAGACTGAAGGCGACCGCGACGACCAGCAAGGTAGCGATAACAAGCAAGCCGAACGCCCGGCGCCGATAGCTCCCCGCCAGTTCGGCAGCCCCGAAAGTGCCCACGTTGTTTGCCCCAGCGAAGTCACCAGTGAGTCCGGCGGCAAGGCAGACCTTGCCGCCAGGGTCGACATCGAACGTCAGTCCGCCAGCACCGGCTCAATCAGCGGCGCCAGCATTTCGGCGAATCGCGGGCTGCCAATCGGGTCATCAAACGTGATGCTTGGATGCGCTGTAGCACCGACCTCTTCCCCATCGAGGTACAGCGTGGTCCGCTCCGGATTGGACAGGCGGATGACGTTGCCAGCCTGCGCCGCCGGGATACTCTGGAAGAGGGCCGAACCGAGGAACTCCTGAAACTGTTTGCCCTCATCCTCTGCCGGGGAGTAGTCAATAATGATGAGGATGTCGCCTTCGATCAGGCCGACCAGTTCCGGGCTCAGCGCCTCGGCATCGGTCAGATCAGCCGGGTTCGAAGCAAAGCCCAGCCGTGAGAAGAACGCGTCGATCTCGGAACCGGCCGGGTTGCCAAACCAGATCTCGTTTCCGGCGCTGTCCCCCCAGAACTCCACGTAGGCGATCACCTTGCCCGCGAAGCCGGGGTGCTGGGCCTGAAACTCGGTGAAGAACGCTTCGTAGTCATCAATGACGCGCTGTGCAGTCTGCTTGAGGTCGAGCGCCTCACCCACCAGCAACAGGTTTTCCTGCCAGGTCGGGACAACACCGCCCGTGTCAGGCTGCGCAAGCACGGGAGCAATGGCTTGCAAGGCCCGGAGATTGGAAACCGGCTCGGCGCCCAGCGAGCCAGCCCAGATCAGGTCAGGTTTGGCGGCAGCGATCGGCTCTGGTTTGAGTGCGACTTCCATGAAGTCCCAGGTGTGCTCGATCGGTTGCGCCAGCATTTCGGGCGCCCACGGCGCCGCCTCGATTGCCCACTCTGCAGACTCTACGGCAACCGGGGTCACACCGAGCGCCAGCAGCCACGACAGTTCACCGCGCCAACTTGCGGCAACAACCCGTTCTGGCCGCTCCGGTATCGTCACCTCGCCCCAGGCGGTTTGGAGGGTGAGCGGGTAGTGCGTCAGCCCTTCAGCGGCTGGCAGCAATTCGCCTTGCCGCGACGTTTCGGACGCGGCTTCGTCCGCGAGCGTCGCAGGGGCGTATCCGGCAAGCGCGAGCGACACCGGAACCGCCGCCGCAAGCATGGTGAACCGTCGTCTCGATGTCGTGCGCGACATAGACCTCCCCTACCTCGTATGGTGACCAGGTGACTGACCCGTGCGCCAGTCCGGGTTAATTCCGACTGTTTCAGTAAGAATAACGCAAGCGACCGTCCGCTGGCGCCACGCCGCAGAGATGGCCATTTGTTCAACGCGGCCGCCACCACGACAGCGAGTGCGCCGGGACTGACGAGATGCCACGCGCGTTCAAATCCGTACGCACTCGGAGTTCCCCGGCAGTGCGCGCCAGCGAATGCCCCCGGGCGACTCGAACGCAGTGCGCGGAGAAAACGATGGGGTCGCGCAGAACATTGCCAGAGGCCAGATGGCGCGGCATGACTTCTGGCCCATTTTCAGAGGATTTCCGCCTATGCTAGGATGTACGTACACCCATTGCTGCGAACGGCACGCGTGGCTTGCCGTTCGCAGCAATGGTGGCGGCATACCCCACCCGTTCCCTGCAAGACGGTCGCCGCAAGACCCCGGTTTGTTGGCAGCGCCTTCCGCGGCGCTCAGCTTTGGCGCTTACAGGCGCCCGGGAGGGTCTCGCATGGTGTTCCGCCGTGACAGTAAGGTCGATGCGTTCCAGCGACAACTCAGTGCCCTGCGCAATCAGCTTGGGAATGAGCCCGCTGAGCTCCCGGCCTCAATTCCCGATCACGACCTGGACCAGCCGACGAGTAAGCGCCCCCTGCCAGATCTGGACTTCTTTGCTGAGTCCACCTATGCGCTGCGGGATACGCTTGATATCGCTCCCCAGCCAGTGGCCGAGCCACCGGCGGAGCCGCAATCCCCGGTGCCTGCGCTCGATACGGAAACCAGTGTGATCGCGCACGGCACGGCCTGGTCCGGCAACCTGGAATCAGACGGCTCCCTGCATGTGCATGGGCGCGCCGATGGCGTCCTCTCGGCGCGCAACAGCATCTACATCGCTGAAGATGCGGAGGTGGATGCGACATTGCAGGCCGCGCACGTCGTCGTAGCAGGGCTGGTGCGCGGCGCCGTCCGCTGCCGGGACCGTTTCGAGGTTCTCCCCCGCGGCAGGATCTGCGGCGATGTCTTCGCGCCCCGAGTCGTCGTGCACGAGGGAGCGGTGGTTGCGGGCCGGGTTTCAATGACCGAGGAACCTGCCGCCAACGTCGCGCCGGTGCGCGCCGCGCGAGGCGGCTAACGCCCTCGTGACCCTGACAACGCGACCACGAGCTACCGGGAGCCAGCACATGCGAGATTTGACCGCCGTTGACTTTGACTGGAATGATGACGCTGCCGCCGGATTTGAGGCGGCAAGCGTCGTGGACCGCGGGTCCTCCTTCGAGGGAATCTTCCGCTCGCAAAAGGACCTGCGCGTCGAGGGTGAGTTGAAAGGCACTATTGCCTGCGACGGGACACTGTTTGTCGCGGAAGGGGCCACGGTGTCTGCCACCATCGACGCCGAACACGTCACCGTAGCGGGGGATGTGCTTGGCGAAGTGCGTTGTCGCGGTCGTCTGCAAATCCTGCCGAGCGGTCGGGTGCGGGCCCGGGTGGCCACCGGGTCTCTTGTCATCCAGGAAGGCGCGATCTACGAAGGCGAACTGGACATGGCGGGCGTGGAGCGCGCCGTGCCGCGCCCTCTGCGCGCACGGTCAGCACCGCCGCCTGTGAGTATTGAAGCGGCTGTGGCGGATCGTCAGAGTAGCGCAGGGTCAACATTCATCCGCAGGCTGGGCAGCCCGGAGACCGCCTGGGAGTCGAAAGAGGGTGATTCAGGGAGGGAGGATGATTCGCCGGAAGCACCCGCCACGTGAGCTCTGGCGGTGGGGTCGCGGGGTGAGGTGTACAATCTCCACGGGATGGTGAAGATTCCCGGTGCACGTAGCGCCCTCAGACGGCCAGATTGCCAGCGGTGACTGACCATGTTTGCGCAACGTGCCGTTTCTTTGAACCCTCCGGGGTCTGGCGCCAGGGGTGGTGCCGGCACCCACGGCTGTACGGGCCGCAGGAAAGCCACCCGGTGGATGCCGGGTCGCTGGACTGCGCAGCAACGCACGGCCGGGACATGTGGGAGGGTTCAGCGCAGCCAGACGCGGATTACCCGGACTGGGCCGCCGCGAAGCAAGCCAGGTCACGGGCGCCACGGCTGCCGCGGAGAAGCCAGCACGCGAAGGATGTGGGGATGTCCAGTGATCCTGGGCGCGCGAGGCCGAGTGAGGAGCGCACGGTGAGCTACCAGCCCGAGGAACGGTACTGGACAGACTATCTACGCATTGCCTTGCCAGTCGTCGGCCTGCTCTTGCTCATCGGCCTGCTTTGGTACTGGGCCTCCGCGCTGATTGGCGACGGTTCTCCTGCCCAGGCTCCCACGCCCGAAGTCGCCGCTATCGTCACGCCCATTAACCAGGCAACTCCGGCTCCGCCCACGCCGACGGCAGTGGTAATCGCACCCACGCCGGGTCCGCCGGTGGCGCCAACCGCCACGGCGGTCGTGGTGGCGCCGCCTCCCACCCAGCCGCCAGCGCCGGCCACGGTTGCGCCGACCACCGCGCCCGAGAATCCGTGCGCCAATCTGCCAGTCTACGAGGTTGGCACGCTGGTCATGACCACCGATCAGGTGAACCTGCGGGACGCGCCGACGACCGAAGGCAACATCGTGACCGAGTTGCCGGCCGGTGCGCAGCTTCAGGTCACCGGGCCATTCTCTGAAGCCGGGCAGTGTGACTGGTGGCCAGTTACCGCCACGGAAACGGGACAGGCTGGCTTTGTGATCGAGCAGTATCTCCAACCCGTCACGCAGTAAGCTCTACCAGACATGCGGTATACTGCCAGGTGGCGCGGTCGATTGGCCGCGCCGCAATGTGTCACGCGGCAGGACAGACGCGGGTGTGCCGGCTCGGCCGGTTCCGCTTCTGGATGAATGGCGCGGAAGTTCAACATCAAGCTGGAGGAACCGTGCAAAACGTATCGAGCGTGCATGGGCAATCACCGACCGTCACGCTGAAGGCGCTCCTGGAAGCCGGCGTCCACTTTGGCCATCAGGCCAAGCGCTGGAACCCGAAGATGAAGCCGTACATCTTCACCGAACGCAACGGCATCCACATCATTGACCTGCAGCAGACCGTTCCTCTGCTGGCCGCAGCCCACACGTTTGTCGAGAATGCGACGGCAAGGGGCGGCAAGATTCTCTTTGTTGGGACCAAGAAGCAGGCACAGGATGTGGTGGAGCGCGAAGCGAAGCGCTCGGGCCAGTTTTACGTCAATCGCCGCTGGCTCGGCGGCACGTTGACCAACTTCGTCACCATCCGCAACCGCTTGCGCTTCATGAAGCAACTCCAGGCCGAGCAGGCGCGCGGCGAGTGGGATTTTCTGCCGAAGCAGGAGGCGGCCAAGAAGCTGGCTGAGCTGGAACGGCTGGAACGCACCCTTGGCGGAATGCGGGACATGACACAGTTGCCAGCCGCAATCTTTGTGATTGACCCGAAGCGTGAGCAGCTGGCAATTCACGAAGCGCGCCGTCTGGGTATTCCCGTCATCGCCGTGACTGATACCAACTGTGACCCTGATGACGCCGACTTCCTGATTCCGGCCAACGATGACGCAATCCGCGCCGTGCGCCTGCTGACGGCCGGCATAGCGGATGCCGCCATCGAAGGCCGCACGCGCCACGACATTGATGTTGCCGACCGCGAAGGCGGCGCCGTCGGCCGGGAGGCCGACCTCTTCAGCGTCTTCTCGGGTCAGGGCGACAGCACCGCCGAGGTGGAAGTGAGCGAAGCTGCTGCGGCTGAGGAGCCAGTCGCAGAGGCGTAATTCCACCAGTCAATTCCATCGATAGATCGCACGGCGCCTGGCTGCTTGCCAGCCCGGCGCTGCCTGCAAGGGAAAGAACACGCATGGCGATTTCGGCAACACAGGTCAAGGAACTGCGCGAGAAGAGCGGCGCCGGCATCATGGACTGCAAGCGTGCGCTTGAGCAAACTGAAGGCGACGTGGAAAAGGCCATTCAGCTGCTGAAGCAGCAGGGCCTGGCCAAGGCGGAAAAGAAGACCGGCCGCGATGCATCGCAGGGCCGGATTGAGCCCTACATCCACGGCGCGGGCCGCATCGGCGCCATCGTCGAGGTCAACTGCGAGACGGACTTCGTCGCTCGCACGCCGGACTTCCGTGAACTCGCCCACGATCTCGCCATGCAGGTGGCAGCCACTGCGCCGAAGTACGTGGCGTTGGAGGATGTACCAGAGGACGAGTGGGCTGCGCTCGAGAAGGAGTACGGCAGCCGGGCACAGGCCGTTGCTGGCGCCGTGCTGCTGGAGCAGCCATTCATCAAGGACGCCAAGCTGTCGATCCGCGACCTGATCCGGGATCGTATCGCCAAGCTGGGCGAGAACATCCTGGTGACGCGCTTCGCGCGGTTCGAGGTCGGTGAGGCGGCCCGCGCCGGCGCTGAGGCAGAGTAAGTCCGGCCAACAGCCGACCATCGGCTCGCCGGGAATGCGGGAGAGGTTCGTGGCGGACGCAGCGTTCCAACGAGTCTTGCTCAAATTGAGCGGCGAGGCGATGGTCGGCGAGTTTTCCTACGGAATCGACCCGGCAGTGGTCGACCAATTGGCCGAGCAGATCAAGCGGGTCTACGACCGTCAGATCGAGCTCGCCATTGTGATCGGCGGCGGCAACATTTGGCGCGGGCTCGCAGCCAGCAGCAAGGGCATGGACCGCGCCACGGCGGACTATATGGGCATGGTAGCCACCGTGCTGAATGCCCTCGCGTTGCAGGATGCGCTGGAACAGCGCGACGTGAACACCCGGGTCATGACGGCTATCGAAATGCACGAAGTCGCGGAGCCATATATCCGCCGCCGCGCCATTCGCCATATGGAAAAGGGCCGCGTCGTGATCCTGGCGGCCGGCACCGGCAACCCCTACTTCACCACGGATACCGCCGCCGCATTGCGCTCGCTTGAGCTGGATGCCAACGTCATGCTGATGGCCAAGAACAAGGTGGACGGTGTCTACTCTGCGGACCCCAGAGTGGATAGTTCAGCCCGTCGGTACCGGCGCATCAGCCACCAGGAAGCAATCGAGCGAAATCTGAAGGTCATGGATACCTCCGCACTGGCGCTGCTGCGAGATAACGACATCCCCATCATCGTGTTCGATGTCTCCCAGCCCTCCGCCATCGAGGACGCCGCCGTCGGCCGCGAAATCGGCACCCGGGTCCAGAGCGGCGCGGCAGAACTCTTTCCGTAAGCCCGCATTTCCCTGCGCGTCGTACAATCCCTGAATGACTTCGGGAGCACCGCGCTCCCTGCAAGAGATGGCCGCCGGCTTCGAACTGGCGCGCCCCGGAGATTGCACCATGATCAAGGACGTCATCGACGACGCCGAAAGCCGGATGGGCAAGGCGCTGGACGCCCTGGGGCGAGACCTCGGCACCATCCGGACGGGGCGTGCTTCTCCCGCCCTCGTGGAGCGCCTGGTTGTGGACTATTACGGCAGCACCACGCCGCTCAACCAGCTGGCGGGCATCTCCGTCCCGGAGCCGCGCCTGCTGGTCATCCAGCCTTGGGACAAGGGTTCGATGCAGGCGATCGAGAAGGCAATCCAGAAGTCAGAGCTGGGCCTCAATCCGACGAATGACGGCCAGGTCATCCGCATCGCCATCCCGCCGTTGACCGCAGACCGACGCAAGCAAATGGTCAAGATGGTCCAGGGGCATGTGGAAGATGGCAAGGTCGCCATTCGCAACGTACGCCGGGATGCGATGGGGCAGGTCAAGGAACTTCTGAACGAAAAAATGATCGGCGAGGATGACGAACGGCGTGCAGAAGCGCAGGTCGATGAGATCACCAGGCGCTTCGTGGCCGATGCCGAGAAAATGGGCAAAGCCAAGGAACAGGAAGTCCTGGAGGTCTAACGGCGCAACGCGCGTCAGGTACGGAACACCATGTCCGACGAGTGGTCTGCAAAGCAGACACGCCAACCCGAAGAGCCCGTCCAGCCGCCGCGACCGGTGCCACAGCATGTGGCCATCATCATGGATGGCAACGGGCGCTGGGCCGCGCAGCGCGGCCTACCGCGGCTTGCCGGGCACCAGCGGGGCACTGAAAACATCCGCCGGATCACCACCGCAGCCGTGGAACTCGGGGTCAAATACCTGACCCTCTGGGCTTTCTCCACAGACAACTGGCGCCGCCCGCAAGAGGAAATCCAGGGTATCCTGGCAATCCTGAGTGATGTGCTGGATCGCGAAACCGACGAGTTGCACCGGCAGGGTGCGCAGCTCCGTCACATCGGCAGCTTGCAGGGCCTTTCGCCTGAACTCCAGGAAGCAGTCATGGGCGCGGTGGCCAGGACGGCGGACAATGACCGCCTGATCCTGACCCTCGCGTTCAACTACAGCGGGCGCCAGGAGATGCTGGCCGCAATTCGTAGCCTGGTGGCCAGTGGTGTGCCACCGGAAGCCATCGACGAAGCCGCGGTACAACAGCACCTGTTCACGCACGATCTCCCGGATCCCGACCTCATCATTCGCACGTCCGGCGAGCATCGCACCAGCAACTTCCTGCTGTGGCAGTCTGCCTACGCCGAACTCCTCTTTACCTCCACACTCTGGCCCGATTTTGGCGCGGAGGATCTGCGCCGGGCTGTGGATGAGTTCGGCCGGCGCGAGCGCCGTTTCGGCGGAGTGGAGGCAGCGACCTCGTTCCCCCCATTGCTTAGCCGTTCCTGATCATGCAGCGCCGCCTCATTGGTTCGGTCGTCGTGGTGGCGGTAGGCCTGCTTCCGGCGCTGATTGGCGGCCCAGCTTTTGCCTTGCTCATGGTGACCATTGGCATCGTCGCGTTGCGGGAATTCCTGGCACTGGGCCGGGAGAGCGTGACGCCAGCCACGCGGTGGTGTCTCCACACCTCACTGGTTCTGGCCGCAGGCGGAGCCCTGCTCACCCAGCCCGCCCTGCTCTTGCTCGCCGTGCTTCTGGCAGTATTCGTCTCTCTCATCATCTCTCTCAGGTCCATCAATACCCCAGGCGCTGCCGGGGCATGGTCCTGGGGGGTGGCTGGCGCGTGCTACGCCGGAACTCCGGTCCTGGCGGCCATTGCCCTCCGGCAAGCCGCAGGCAGCGAAGTGGCCGCCACCTGGCAGGCGCTTGCAGATCGCCTGGCGGCAGGCTGGACACCCGCCCCAGTGGGCATGGCCTGGGTGCTGGCAGTGGTGCTCGCCACATGGGCGAGCGATTCGACGGCCTACCTGGCAGGCCGTGCGTTCGGACGCCACAAGCTTGCTCCTGCCGTAAGCCCAGGCAAAACCATCGAGGGGGCGCTGGGCGGGCTGATCGCCGCCATCGTCGCCAGCGCGGCAGTATTCGGCGTCAGCGGCACGCTCCCGGCCTGGACTGGAGCGATCGTCGGCGCAGGTATTGGTGTGTGCGGGCAACTCGGCGACCTGAGCGAGTCTTTTCTCAAGCGGCAAGCCAGCGTGAAGGACAGCGGCCACTTGATCCCCGGGCACGGCGGCATGCTGGATCGCGTCGATGCGCTCCTGTTCGCCTTCCCGGCCGCCTGGCTCATGTTCTGGATTGCCGAAGGCTACCTGCGGTGATGGCGTCTGCAGATCAGGCTCAAATCGGTGTGGCCGTTCTGGGATCGACTGGATCCGTTGGCAGGCAAACGCTAGAGGTCATCGCCGAGCACCCCGAGCGCTTTCGCGTGGTGGCCCTCGCGGCGCGGCACGATACCCCACTCTTCCGCGAGCAGATCGCTCGCCATCGCCCGGAACTCGTTGCGCTCCAACAGCCGCCCGGCGACAGCTTCCCCGAGGTTCCCGAACGTGTCGGCGGCAACGCCGGGCTACTCGCGGCTGCCACCGCGAGCGGCGCGGAGATCATCGTGGTCGCGACCTCGGGCCATGACGCAATCGTGCCCACGCTTGCAGCCATTGAAGCCGGGAAGATCATTGCCCTCGCAAACAAGGAAACGCTCGTCTGCGCCGGCGAACTCATCATGCCACTCGTCCAGCGGCACAACATTTCCCTGCGGCCCGTGGATAGTGAACACAGCGCGATCTGGCAGGCACTGAACGGCTCCCGTTCGCGCGATGTCGCGCGGCTGATTATCACGGCCTCGGGCGGCCCGTTCCGCACTCTGCCTCCGGGAGACCTGGCCTCCGTCAGAGCCCGCGATGCGCTCGCCCATCCGACGTGGGCGATGGGCGCCAAAATCACCATCGATTCCGCCTCGCTCATGAACAAGGGCCTGGAGGTGATCGAGGCGCACTGGCTTTTCGCCATGCCCTATGAGCGCATCGATGTGCTCGTGCACCCCGAAAGCATCATTCACTCCATCGTGGAGTTTGTGGACGGTAGCCAATTGGCGCAGCTTGGCCTGCCGGACATGCGCACGCCAATTCAGTACGCCCTCTCCTACCCTGGCCGGCTGCCACGCGCCGGTGCGCGCCTCGACCTTGCTCAGGCCGGCACGCTGCACTTCATGCCGCCCGATCCAGTGCGGTTTCCCTGCCTGCGGTTGGCGCGTGAAGCTGGCATTGCCGGCTCTACCTACCCCACGGTCCTCAGCGCCGCTGACGACGTCGCCGTTGCTGCGTTCCTGGAGGGCAGAATCACCTTTCCGGCCATTCCGGCCATCATTGCCGATGTCCTGGACACGCACGCCCCAGACGGTCCGGTGACTATCGAGCGTATCCTCACCGCAGATGCCTGGGCACGCAACATCGCAGCAAACCTCGTGAAACGACACGAGCGTCCGTAACACGAGCGTCCGT
Source organism: Thermomicrobiales bacterium (assembly GCA_041390745.1). Lineage (GTDB taxonomy): Bacteria > Chloroflexota > Chloroflexia > Thermomicrobiales > UBA6265 > JACCXM01. The sequence goes on from JAWKPJ010000018.1 coordinate 15,600, forward strand.
AGTCCAGAGCCGCTACGCGAGCTCCCGCGCCACCGTCACAACGCAAACTGAGGTCGCCCCTGCCGCGTGCAGGACCCTGGCGCAGGCGCCCAACGTTGCACCTGTCGTGATGACGTCATCCACCAGGAGCAGGCGCAGCCCGGCAACGTCCCCTCCTGGCGCCAGTGCAAACGCACCATCCACATTCGCCTGGCGCTTCCCGGCGTCGAGCCAAACCTGAGGCGTCGTCCTTCTGGTTCGCTGCAAGAGCAGGCTCACCGGGGCAGCGATGCTCCGGGAGAGTTCCCCCGCCAACTTCTCGGTCTGGTTGAACCCGCGCTGCTTGCGCCGGGACGGATGGAGCGGCACGGGGACGACCGCGTCCACGGGCAGCAGGTCCGCGCAGGCGTGCGCCAGATACGGCGCGAGGTGCGACGCCCTGGCCCACTCGCCATGGTACTTCACCTGAACAACTGCGCCACGCAGCCAGCCGCCGTAGGCGCCGATGGATCGCACCCGCTCGATCTCGGGCGGCAACTCATCGCACCGGCAGATGCCAAGCACGTCCGGTATGCCACAGGCGGCACAGAGCGGAGGGGAGAAGCGGGGGACCTCTGCCTCGCAACGGCGACACAGCCAGCCCCCACGCGCACCACAGCCGGCACAGCGGCGAGGGTAGACGACGTCAAGCAACAAGTCTCCCGTCGCCGCGAGCACCTTGCTAACCAATCGTGACACCCGTCAATAACAAAACTCCGGCACCGCAACCGGTACCGGAGTTCCATCCTAGCATGTTGTGATCGTGGTAGCGGGGGAGGGATTCGAACCCCCGACCTTTGGGTTATGAGCCCAACGAGCTGCCGCTGCTCCACCCCGCGTCCGCTCCTCCCCACCGTAGCGGGTGAGGAGTCGCAACGACCTCGCCTCCCCGTGGGGTCGCCCCCACAGTACTCTCCGGCGCGCACTGGGTCACGACCAGGTTCGGGATGGTCCGGGTGGGTCCAGCGCGCTCTCGGCCACGGATGCCCCTCACCCGCCTCCACGGCGGCCAAGGTGCTCCTGCTCTCGCACTCTCTGCGCCTGCGTGCATCTCCGGCTCAGCCTCGTCAGCCCTGCCGGTTCATCCACGCGCCCTGCATGGTTTCAGTCCTGTCAAACGCGCGCCAGGAAGTGTTCCTCCTGCTGGCGCGGGCCGCCCTGGTGCTTCCCAAAGGAGATCACCTGGTCGGAAAAGCGTGTTGTTCTTGAACCGGTGCGTTAAAGCGCCGGCCTCGGCCATTAGGACGGCTCAGCTCCAGTCGGTTGCCCGCTGTCCACCTGCCGCCTATCAACCCGGTCATCTGCCGGGGGCCTTCCCCTGCTCGCGCAGTGGGGAGTGCCATCTTGAGGAGGGGTTCCCGCTTAGATGCTTTCCAGCGGTTCACCCGTCCGCACGTAGCTACCCAGCGGTGCCGTTGCCGACAACTGGCTCACCAGCGGTGCGTCCAACCCGGTCCTCTCGTACTAGGGTCAGCCCCGCACACTCCCTGCGCCCGTGGCGGATCACGACGTTCACCCAGCTCGCGTACCGCTTTCATGAACCAGCCCAACCCTTGAAGTTCTCCGGCCCCAGGATGCAGCGACGAGCCGACATCGAGGTGCCAAACCCTGCCGTCGATGTGGACTCTTGGGCGGGATCAGCCTGTTATCCCCGGGGTAGCTTTTATCCAGATGGCCGGCCCTTCCACTCGGCACCGTGGGATCCCGCAGAGCCCGACTTTCGTCCCTGCTCGGCCTGTCCGCCTCGCAGTCAAGCTCCTTGCTGCCCTTACGCGCTCCGGCCAATTGCCATCCGGCCTGAGGGAACCTTTGGAAACATCGGTACGCTTTGGGAGGCGACCGCCCCAGTCAAACTCACCAGCCGCGGTCCGCGAAAGGGATCACCTTCCGCGTGAGAACACAAAAGCGCCGCGCCGGTGGTATTTCACCGTCGCCTCCCCGGAACTGGCGTCCCGAGGTTCTCCGGCTCCCACCTATCTACACAAGCCGCGCCCGCGCCAACGACAAGTTGGAGTAAAGCTCCACGGGGTCTTTTTGTCCTGCCACGGGTCACCGGTATCTTCACCGGTACTCAATTTCGCCGAGTCCCCTGTCGAGACAGCGCCCAGATCGTTCTACCTTTCGTGCGGGTCGGAACTTACCCGACAAAGAATTTCGCTACCTTAGGACCGTTATAGTTACGGCCGCCGTTTACCGAGGCTTCGGTTCGCCGCTTGCACAGCTCCCCTTAACGCTTCGGCGCTGGGCAGGTCTCCAGCCCCTATACGTCCACGCTCTCCGCGTTAGCGGGGACCGGTGTTTTTGGTAAACAGACGCCTGGGCTGGTCACTGCGGCCCCCTCACGCTCCGCAGACTCGCTGCTTCACGCTACACGGGGCGCCCCTTCTCCCCCTTGCGGAGGCCAGTTGCCGGGATTCCTTGACAGAGGTTCTCTCGTCCACCTTGGTCTACTCGACCAGCCCACCTGTGTCGGTTTGCGGTACGGACACCCACGCCCTCTGAAATGCTCTCGGCAGTGCGGCCTCGTCCTGCGGCATGTGCGCACCTTCCCGTCACCTCTCAGCGCTCGCGCGGAGAGTTGCCTCCCGGGCGCCGCCTACCAGTTTGGAGGGTATCGCTGCCCGGAACCTAGCCCCCCGCGTCCCCCCATCGCTCAAACGGTCGTGGGTGGAACCGGAATCTTGACCGGTTATCCATCGCCTGCAGCTAGCCCTCGGCTTAGGCCCGCCTCACCCGCAGCTGATCAGCATGGCTGCGGAACCCTCGAGCATTCGGTGAGGGGGATTCACCCCCTTCGCGCTACTCATGCCGACATTCACTCCCCGCCGCTCCACCTCGCCTCCCGGCTCGGCTTCACCGCTGACGGGGACGCTCCCCTACCATGGCGCTTGCGCACCATCCGCCTTCGGTCACGGACTTGAGCCCCGGTGGATTGTCGGTAGCCGCAGCTGCGCCGACCAGTGAGCTATTGCACTTTCAGAGTGGCTGCTTCTAAGCCAACCTCACGGTTGTTTCTGCACCGCGACTGCCTTGCCCACTTAGTCCGTAGTTGGGGACCTTAGCTGGCGGTCTGGGCTGTTTCCCTCTCGACAACGAATCTTCGCACCCGCTGTCACGCCCGACGCCATCGCAGCGGCATTCGTCGTTTGGTTTGAGTCGGTAAGCGGTAGCCCCTCGTCAATCCAGCGCGATACCTCCGCCGCGCCCGCCGGGGCTGCACCTGCATGCATTTCGGGGAGAACCAGCTATCTCTGGGTTCGCTTAGCATTTCACCGCTACCCACAGCATATCCGGACCTTTTGCAACGGAGTCCGGTTCATCCACAGGCGTGTTCCCCGCCCGCTTCAGCAGCACGGCCATGGGTAGATCACCCAGTTTCCGGGTCGATCCGTACGAACTGTCCGCCCTTTCGGACTCGCTCCGGCTCCGCCTGTCCACGGCCAGCCTCTCGCACGGCTCACTCGTCGGCTCATTCTACAAAAGGCACGCCGTCACCCCAATTGCTCAGGGCTGAGCCGGCCGGAAAGCGCAGGGTTTTCAGGATCTCTTTCGCCTCGCCGGGGTGCCTTTTCACCGTTCCCTCACGGTACTGGTCACTATCGGTCGATGGCGATGTTGTATGGCGGTCCGCCCCGCTTCCCGCCGGATTCCTCGTGTCGGCTGGTACTGCTCTGATCCGTGATCACACCGGGGTAGCCTCGCGTACGGGATTCTCACCCTCTGCGATGACCCGTTCCAGTGGCCTTCCGCTCACTACGATCCCTCCGTGCGGGCGGTCAACTGCCCGCTCACACGCCCGTTCAACCCCATTCAGGCAGCGCCAGTCGGCTCGTACCGCCTCAATGGTTGGGCTCCTCCACGTTCATCGCCGCTACTCAGGGAGTCCTCTCTGCTCTCCTGCGGGTACTCAGATGTTTCACTTCGCAGTTCCCCATTCACCGCCGGGTGATGCATTCCGTCGCCACCCAGGTTCTGCTATTCGGATCGGGATCTCGACTGTATACCTCCCACGGGCATTTCGCCGCGTGGCCGCGTCAGCTACTCGGCCGCCATCATGAGCATCCACCCTGCGCCCGTCTTCCGGACGTCCTCTCAACGCCCGGTTCCTAACACTCTCCCAACCAGGCTTCCTGCCTTCCGGTTGAGACCTGAGCTCCGGCTCGCGCCAGCCTCGGGGACGAACCCCGCCACCACCACTCGCCTGCCAGTGCATCACCCGACCCTCAGTGTCCCGGTTCAGGTTCTGTCCTCGGCAAGACAGGACTCATTTCTTCATGTTCTTTGCTTGATCTTTCCATGCAGTGCGCGTGGATGAACCGGCACGACCACAGGCCCTGCCTCATCCACGGCCGCAAGACCGTCGGGCCTGCGTGGCGCATTGTCAAGGTGCGCAAGCTGGACAGTGAACCGCTACAGAAAAGATAGCTCGAGACCGCCACGGGTGGAGCCATGGGGATTCGAACCCCGGACCTCCGCCTTGCAAGGCGGCGCTCTCCCAACTAAGCTGCGGCCCCCGAAACCCAGTCAACAAACGCACCCACTGGTGAGAGCAGCGCACAGACTCGACGGGACCTCGGCCATATCAGGGCGCGCTCTGACCACCTGAGCTACGCGCCCCGTGGCTACGCCATCAGGCTGGTCATCTTCCAATACCACGGTTCGGCGGCCAGATGCCTCTGGCTACCTCTGCCAAGACGGAGCGCGCGGAGCAGACTGTCGCCAGCCTCTCCTGCGATTGCGTGCCTGCTTGCCTGTCGGCGCCGAGCGCCCGGCTCGTGGCTCAGTGGGACTTTCCTCAGACTCCGTGAGCGCCTCCGCCAGGTTTCAACCCGCAGGAAAACCCCAGGCTCGGTGCCTCACCAGTCTGCCTCTTCACCCCACCGCTGACCTCGGGATAAACTCCTAGAAAGGAGGTGATCCAGCCGCAGCTTCCGCTACGTACCTTGTTACGACTTCGTCCCAATCACCAATCCGCCCTCGACGGCTGCCTCCCCAAGGGGTTAGCCCACCGGCTTCAGGCGTTACCGGCTTTCGTGACGTGACGGGCGGTGTGTACAAGGCCCGGGAACATATTCACCACCGCAGTACTGCTGACCTGCGGTTACTAGCTCCGGCTTCCCGTGGGCGGGTTGCAGCCCGATCCGAACTGAGACCGGGTTTCCTGGGATTCGCTCCGCCTCGCGGCTTGGCTACCCACTGCGCCCGGCCATTGTAGCGTGCGTGTCCTTCCCCAGGATGTAAGGGCCATGCCCGGACGACTCATCCCCACCTTCCTCCGGTTTGCGACCGGCAGTCTGGGTAGATCATCTAACTACCCACAGGGTTGCGCTCGTTGCGGGACTTAACCCAACACCTCACGGCACGAGCTGACGACAGCCATGCAGCACCTGTGCTCCACCCTCGAAGGCCAACCGGTTTCCGGCTCTGCAGGAAGCATGTCAAACCCTGGTAAGGTTTTACGCGTCGCGTCGATTAAACCGCACGCTCCGCCGCTTGTGCGGGCCCCCGTCAATTCCTTTGAGTTTAGCCTTGCGGCCCATACTCCCCAGGCGGCAGACTTCCCGCGTTGGCTCCGGCACGGGGGTCCATCCCCGCCTAGTCTGCATCGTTTTACTGCGTGTCTACCGGGGTATCTAATCCCGTTCGCTCCCCCACGCCTTCGCGCCTCCAGCGTCAGGGACGGCCCAGCTGGCCGCCTTCGCCGCGGGTGTTCCGCCTGATCTCTACGCATTTCACCACTACACGGGCATTTCACCAGCCCCTACCGCCCTCAAGCGGTGCAGTCCACGACGACCCTCCCAGGTTAAGCCACGGGGCTTTCACCACGCCATGCTTACCGCCGCGCGCTTTACGCCCAGGTAACTCCGGACAACGCTCGGACCTACGTATTACCGCGGCTGCTGGCGTGGTTAGCCGGTCCTTCTTCCTCAGGTACCGTCAGTGCTTCTTCCCGAAGAAGTGGTTTACACCCCGAAAGGCGTCATCCCACACGCGGCGTTGCTCCGTCAGGCTTTCGCCCATTGCGGAGAAGATTCCTTGCTGCCTCCCGTAGGAGTCGGGGCCGTGTCTCCAGTCCCCGTGTGGCTGGCCGTCCTCTCAGACCAGCTACCGATCATCGCCACGGTAGGCCGTTACCCCCACCGTCTAGCTAATCGGCCGCAGGCCCCTCCCAAGGCGGGTCCGAAAACCCTTTCCTCGTCGGTCCCGACCGACGACCGTATGCAGAATTACCCGGTGTTTCCACCGGCTATCCCCACCTCGGGGCAGGTGCCCACGTGTTCGCACCCGTCCGCCGCGTAGCGACCCGAAGGCCGCCCCGCTCGACTTGCATGCATTAGGCGGCACGCCGCCAGCGTTGTTCTGAGCGATCAAACTCTCCCACACCATTGATTCTTGCTTTTCTTAGCCTGTCTGTGCTGACAGGAGTTCACACCCACCCCCACGACATCGTGCTGATCCCGCTCAGGCGTGTGTGGTCGGCGCGCCCCGTCTCCGAGGCCGCACCGGCGTGTCGTGTGACCACAACACCGGTAGTCACCAGTTACGCTGGTAATCGGAACGCAAGACAGAAAACACCCCACACCCCAAAGGCAATCCTCCGATTACCCTCCAGGCGCAAGCCGCTCTCCGCTCCCGTCTTCGGCAGATGCATCGCCACAGAGTATTCTGTGCTCGCCAAACTGCCAGCTTGTCAGGTATCCCCACGGATGATTTTGCAAGCCACCAGCGCTGCTGGAGGTTCAGGCATACCGCCCGACCGCCGCATCACCGGCCCACAAGGTCCATCCAGGGTCGCCCTCAGGGCGAGGGCTTGCGAAGCTTTACTCGCTCCAACGGCGTCTGTCAAGACCCGCCGGCGAAAAGCTCCCTGTACCGGATTCGTACGTGCGGCGGACGTGTATCCGCCTCTGGGGTCACCCCGCGCTGCGTTTCTCATGCAAGCTGACCATTATCACGGCTCCGGGTTATTGTCAAGCCCTTTGCCGAAGTGTTTCGCAATCCGATCACGTCGCCTGCTTCCAGGCCGCGCTGCTCGGCGGCCCTCACGGGACCTGTTTGCGCAACCCGCCGATAATGCCATACGCATATGCGGATGTCAAGGGGTTGCGCCACAGCAATTTGCCCCGCTTGCGACCGTCTCCGAAAGCACCTTGATCTTTCTATAATCTGCCGCGCATTGTGCGGTTGGTTGCGGGGAGAAGCAGCACCATGAAGCCGGTTATCGGCATCACTACGACACCCTTCGTTGAACCTCAGGATCACGGTACGTTCCGCCGCTATCTTGTCTCTGTGCCTTACGTCCGCGCAGTTGAGGCCGCCGGTGGCCTGGCGCTCATCCTGCCTCCGCAAACCAACGCTGCGCGAGAGCTTGCAGGCATGATCGACGGCCTGCTCCTGACCGGCGGCGCCGATATGGCTCCCGAGCTGTACGGTGATTCCACGTTGCACGAAGCGACCTATGGCATCGACGCTGAGCGAGACAGCTTCGAACTGGAACTCTTTGACGCGGTGATGGCGCAGGAGAAGCCCATCTTCGGCATCTGCCGGGGCATCCAGGTCATGAACGTCGCCCTTGGCGGTACGCTCATCCAGGACCTCCCGACGCAGCACCCAGGCGCAGCCGATGTCGGGCACCGCCAGCACGAGCGCGGGGTGGTCGCCTCGGAACCCAGTCACCAGGTCACAGCGCTGCTGCCGGATCTCCTGCCCATCTTCGATGGTGATTCCCTGCCGGTGAACTCATTCCACCACCAGGCTATCCTGGAGATTGCGCCGCCACTCTGTGCGGCCGCCACTTCGCCGGACGGCCTGGTCGAGGCCGTCGTCATGCGGGACCGCCGCGATGTCTTCGGCGTACAGTGGCACCCGGAGCTGATGTTCGATACCCACGACGAGCACCTGCGGCCATTCGCGCTCCTCGTCAACGCGGCAGCTGAAAAGAAGCTGTCGGTCGCGGTGCATTAGCAGGACGCACTCTGGCCGTTCATCCTGATCAGCGATTCGCCTTGCGCCTGTATGAACAGCGAGACCGGCGACAGCCCCTTCCCTCTTTGGCCTCTGTGACGTCGACGCGGCGTTTTCCGCATTGCTGACGGGCGGGAAGTCCGTGATCAGCGCGTCAAGTTCTGGTGTTGGCAGTCTGCTGATCGGTCCCGGGCAAAGCGGTCCTGACGGCCCTGGCTGCGTCTCGTAGTCCGGGAAGCAATGTGCCCCGTCCTTGAGGACGCCCGGATTCGGGTGGCCATCCAATACTCGGCAAACGACGTTGATCAAACCGTCGTCCCCGGTGAAGGCGGGAGGACTGCCGCCTGATCCGAAGCTGAAGTCGATGATTTCCTTCGCGCCGTGGGCTTCAGGACATTGGCTCGCGGCAGTGGGCGGTTTTCACCCAAAGCTGGACGAGTGCAACGAGCCCGCCGCCAATACGCCCAAGGATGCTTCCCCGGGGTCGGCTGACGAACTCGCAGCTCGGCCGTTGGGTACTCCTCGTTCGATCGCGGCCAGGTTGAATCTGTCCGCCTGGACGAACGCTCGACCTGACGCTGGCGCCTTGCAGCTACCTCACCTGCTTACTGGTCGGGAAACGAAAACGGGGCCCGGTGTTTGCCGGGCCCCGCCACGCTCGCTATCTGGTTGACAGCCGTCGATCAGGCGACAGCCGCCGGGCTCGTGGCCCGAGGTGATCGGCTCCGCAAACTCAAGATCCTCCTTGATCCCCGGGCGGCGATCAAGGAAGTCCTGTGGCATCGCTGCCGACAACACGTCATCCATCGTCCGCCAGGACGAAGGTCATTTCCTCGCGCAACTCCTCCGGCAAGTCATCCAGGTCCGCCTCGTTGCGCTTGGGCAAGACAAACGTCGTGACACCAGCGCGCCGCGCCGCCAACGCCTTCATCTTGATGCCGCCCACGGGCAGCACCTGCCCGCGCAACGTGATCTCGCCTGTCATCGCCACGTCCTCGCGCACCGGCGCCCCGCTCAGGAGCGAGACCAGCGCGGTCGTCATGGCTGTTCCAGCCGAGGGCCCATCCTTCGGAATGGCGCCGGCCGGCACGTGCAGGTGGATGTCCGACTCCTTGAAGAACTCGGGATCGATGCCCAGATCATGCGCCCGGGAGCGTACAAACGACATTGCCGCCGTTGCTGATTCGCGCATGACGTCGCCGAGTTGTCCAGTCACGGTCAGCGAGCCCTTGCCCGGCATGCGGGAGGCCTCGATGAACATGATGTCGCCGCCCACGCTGGAGACCCCGACACCAATCGCTACACCCGGCTGCTCAGTGCGCTGGGCACGCTCCTCGTAGTAGTGGCGCGGGCGCCCCAGGTACTCGCGCACCTCGTCCGGCCCAACAGTCAGGCTGAACTCGCGGCCTTCCGCCTTGCGCGTCGCGATCTTGCGTGCCACGGTCGCGATCTCTCGCTCAAGGTTCCGCACGCCGCACCTCACGCGTGTAGTTCTGGATCAGGAAAGTCAGGCCCTCGGCGGTCCAGTCCAGCTCCACGCCGGCCAGGCCATGGGCCTTCACCTGCTTCGGGATCAGGAAGCGCTGGGCAATGGCCTGCTTCTCCTCATCCGTGTAGCCACTAAGCTCCAGGATCTCCATACGATCTCGCAGCGGAGCCGGAATCGTATCGAGCAGGTTGGCCGTAGCGATGAACATCACCCTGGAAAGATCGAACGCCACGTCAAGATAGTGATCGCGGAACGTGTTGTTCTGCTCCGGGTCGAGCACCTCCAGCAGGGCCGATGAGGGATCACCCCGCCAGTCGCTGCCGAGCTTGTCCACTTCGTCCAACACAAAGACCGGGTCGTTGGAGCCTGCGCGGCGAATCGCCTGGATGATGCGCCCGGGCATTGCCCCGACATAGGTGCGACGGTGGCCCCGGATTTCCGCCTCGTCCCGCACGCCGCCCAGCGACATGCGCGTCAACTCGCGGCCGAGCGCATGGGCAATCGACTGCGCCAGGCTGGTCTTGCCGACCCCCGGAGGACCAACGAAGCACAGGATCGGCTCGCGGGACAGCGACGTGTCTTCCTCGCCGGCCTCGGCCGCCGCCGCCTGCTTCAGCTTGCGCACCGCCAGGTACTCGAGGATGCGGTCCTTGATCTTCTCCAGATCGTAGTGTTCATCGTTCAGGATCTGGCGCGCCTTCGCGACGTCGATCTCGTTCTCCGTGCTCTTGTTCCACGGCAACGTCGTCAGCCAATCAAGATAGGTCTTGATCACGCCGTACTCGGCTGCCGCCGGCGGCAACTTGCTCAGGCGGTCCAACTCGCGCCGGGCCTCCTTCAGCGCCTCCTCCGGCATCCCGGACTCGTCGATCTTGGTGCGCAGTTCGGTAACTTCGGCCTCGGTCTCGGTGCCCTCGCCCAGTTCCCGCTGAATCGCCTTCAACTGCTCGCGCAGGTAGAACTCACGCTGGTTTTTGCCCAGCTCCTCCTGAACATCGCTCTGGATCTTCTTGCCCAGTTCGAGGACGTCGAGTTCCTTCAGGATGAAGGTGTTCAGCGTGGCGAGCTTGTCGCGGACGGAGTCGATCTCCAGCAAGTGCTGGCGCTCCTCCGCGTCCATGCGCAGATTGGTCGCCACCAGGTAGACCAGGTGCCTCGGGTCGTCCACGTTCAGGGCGGCGGTCACCAACTCATCGGGCATGTGCGCCACCAGCGAAACCAGCCGCTGGAAGAGCTCCAGCGTGTTCCGGGTCAGCGCCTCAACCTCGACCGACTCCTCGATCACCTCAGGCGCGCGCTGCACCCGCGCCATCAGGTACGGCTCCTCCTGGATGAACTCCAGGACGCGCATGCGCTCGTTGCCCTGAACTGCCAGGCGCACGGTGCCGTCCGGCACACGCATCATCTGATGGATAGTCGAGATGGTGCCCACGTCGTACACATCGTCCGGGCCGGCCCCTTCGAGCTCAGCGTCTTTCTGCATGACCAGCGCCACTGTGCGGTCCCCGGACATCACCTCATCGATGAGCCGTAGAGACCGTGGCTGCGCCGCAGCCAGTGGGACCACCGTCAGCGGGAACACCACCGTGCCGCGCAACGGCAGCACTGGCAGTTCCAGCACCTCGTTCTCATCCGTGCGCTCACGGTTCTCTGCGTCCGAGTTCAACGGCGCCAGGTCAGCGGTCGCCGCTGGCAGCTCAATGACGGTCGTATCCTGTTCTTCCACTTTCTTCCTTCTGCTCGTGCGAGGCTTCTTTTCGGTCTGATCAGTCATGGTTATTGCCCTCCTCGCTGGGCGCCAGCGGGCTGATAGCGCGCACCGGCCGTCACCGGTTCGGCCGAGACCCGGGGAAGTTGCACGGTCAGGAATCCATCCTGGTATTCGGCGTTCGCCTCGCTCGCCAACACGGCAAACGGGAGATACGTCACCACCTCGAACGCGCCGTAGCGAATGCGTGACTCGTGGTAAACGTGGGGAACATGCGGCCGGCTGATCCGCCGCTCACCCTGTATGATCAGGTAATCCCCTTCTACCCGAACGGTCGTTTCTTCAGAAACCAGTCCGCCGATCTCCGCGCGGACCACGAGGTGACCCTCTGTCTCGAACACTTCGACCGGGGGTCGCCACGGCGCCACGCACTCCTGCCGCTGGCGCACGAGCGCCTGCGCGATATCAAACGCTATCTCAATGTCAACTGTTGAACGCGCGGGCCGAGCAGGACGCACCCGCCGCAAGAGAATCATTCCGTTGCCCTTCCAAGGTTCCCGTATGTGCCATGCGCCCGCCGACAACGGAACCAGTAGTGGTCAGTAGACGCGTTCCAGTCTTGTCAGGACTCCACCTGGATCACGCTGCTAGTATACACGCGTGTGCAATACCTTGCTACGATTCGTATCAAGGCACCATTGAAACGCCGCCGGAACCACCACAGTTCCCTGCCTGGCGCGCGCAGGAACTGTGCCGTCTCCACCTGATCGGGACTACCAACGCCCGACGAGCGTTGGTCGTGGCCACCCCGGCGTCAGCGAGCGTCCCGGGGCGGTTCAGGATGCGTAAAAGAGCGCACCCACCAACAGCGCCCACGCGCCCAGCGTTATGAGCAGCGGACGATCAGTGACCAGCATGGTCTCGGGCGCACCGCCGTCACCCTTGTGGTACAGAAGGAAGAGATATCGGAAGATGCCATAGGCCACCAGTGGAACCGTCAGCATCAGGCGGTGATCAGGCGGGACGGATTCCGCGTCGAACGTGTACAGCCCATACACCAGCAGCGAGCCCATCGCGGTAACCGCTACGCATTGGTCCAGCAGCGTCAGGCTGTAGTGCTCCAGGTTTCGGCGGTGATTTCGCGCCTCCGGCAGCGACACAAACTCGTGGCGGCGCTTGCCAAAGGCGATCAGCAGCGCCAGAAGCATGGTGCAGATCAGCAGCCAGGGCGAGATAGTCACGTCCACGGCGAGCGCGCCGGCCGCCGCCCGGATCACAAACCCCGCAGCGATCACGAACACGTCCAGGATCACGACGCGCTTGCACCAGAGGTTGTACCCGGCCATCAGCAGGGCATAGGCAACGACGGCCAGGAAGAATGAGCGTCCCAGGACCAGGCCACCTGACAATGCTGCCGCGATCAGGACCACCCCGGCGGCCAGAGCGCGCCGCACGGCTATCTCGCCTGCGGCAACGGGGCGCAGCCGCTTCAGCGGGTGGCGGGCATCGGCCTGCCGGTCAACAACATCATTGATCAGGTAGAAGCCGCTACTGACGATGCAGAACACCATGAACGCCAGTGTCGCCTGCGCAAAGGCAAATGGATCGAGCAGCTTGCCGCCAAACACAAGGCCGGCGAAGACCACGCCATTCTTGATCCACTGCGTCGGTCGCAGCGCGCGTAGCCACACGACCGCCTGCCGCCCGGCGACGCCGAGACAGGGTGCGATATCGCCGCTCGGGATCACCCCGGCCTGAGAGCCGCTTCCTGGAACTGCCCGGCGGCATTCCAGAGGATCCAGCCGCTCACACCCATCGCCTCGGCGGCGTCAATCTGGGCGCGAACGCGATCTGGCCCATAGGGGGTGTACCCCTCCAGCGGGTAATCAAAGTCCTGCAGCCATGGCCGCATCTTCTTGATCGTACCCGGCACGATCTCCTGGGATCGTTGCAAGGTGTAGGTCACGGTCTCAGCAGGGTAGTCGTTGGGGTGGCCATCGACCGGGATATTCCCTCGCTCATAATGCGACGGGTAGATCATCAGGCTCACGTAGTCAGCGAGCGGCGTCAGATCCTGCAACGTCTGGCCAATGCCCTGATCGTCCCCCATGAGCGCGACAATGGGGAAGAGATCGATGGAGAACACGCCGCCCGCCTCATGCACGTGTTGCGCGCCGAGCGCCACTGCGCCGGTAATGGCCTCACGCCGCAGGGCCTCGGTGTAGTCGTTGCCGAACTCCGCCGTACGCAAGTCACCGTCGGAAGGGAACCGAATGTAGTCGTACTGGACTTCGTCGAAGCCCATCCTGATCAGTTCCTCTGCCAGGTCTGCATTCGCTTCCCACAACTCGGGGTAGAAAGCGTTCACCCATGGCGTGTCATTCATGTCGAGCCACGGCTCGCCCGTGACATCGCTCATCACAGACAGGTCTGGACGCCCGGCGGCGACGACCGGATCCTTGAACACCACCATACGGGCGATGGCGTACAGGTCTCGCTCGTGCATGTCATTCAGGATCGCCTGCATATCGAGGACGGGCGTCACCATGTTGGGGATACTCTGGAAGAAGGGAACCTGGGTGTCGTAGTAAATGTTGTCTTGCTTGACATCAATGACGATGGCATTGACCTCCGTCCGCTCGGCCATATCCAGCAACGCGTTCCACCGCTCGGGCTCACCCAGAACCCCGAGGTTAGCGTAAAGCGACTTGATCATCTCTGTCTGGAGCTGCGCTGAGACCTGACGGCTGGCATCGACCGGCAGCGTCTGCGAGGTGAAGCCCGCCGCTGTGACCGATACCTCCTGGACATCGGTCCCACCCACCAGCCGGAACGTGCCGTCGGCGCCAGTGACGGTCTCCGCCGTGCCGTTGGTCGCCACAATGCGCGCGTCCGGCACCGCCTGCCCTGTGACATCCAGCACCGTGCCGGTCACGACGGTTGGAGCCATGGCAAGATTGAGGTTGGTCTGTTGCTCGACCGGCACCTCGGATGTTCCATAGTCGGCAGAGGAGACGCGAAGTGTGGCGCCCTCAGGAACGCCGTTGAAGACGAAGGCGCCGTCGGCGTTGGTCGTCGTGTGCAACTCGCTGCCATCCGGGGCCACCACGCTGACGTTCGCCCCGGAGATCCCGGCCATTGTGCCGGAATCCGTCAACGTGCCGCTGAGCACGTTTGGCCGCAAGCCAATCTGCCACTCGCTGGGCCCACCCCTGGCCAGAGTCGTGCGTACTCCTTCGTAGCCGGGCGCCGAAACCTCAACCACAACGGATTCTGCGGTCAGCGGTACCGGCTCGAAACCATCAGCAGTGGCGCTCACGTGCGCGCCGTCCGCCAGCACGGCGACATCCGGAATGGGCTGACCGGTGTAGCGATCAGCAACAACAAGTCGCACCTGTGGCGGACCAGCAAACTGGGCGCGGAACAGTGTGGCGCCCAGCAACAGGAGCGGCACAAGGAAAAACGCAAGGCTGACCGGCCAGCTCAGGCGGGAGAGCGGCCGCCCACCTGATGACGCGGGCCGCTGACCCGGCCGCCGTGGCGCTGCCTGAGGTTGGCCGGAACCCCGGCCAAAGCGAACTGTGGATGACCTGGATGCCATGTCGATGCCCGGGCTGCGCCGCTGCGCAACGTTGTGGTATGTCCCGGCACGATGCCGGCACCTCGGGGCGGGGAACGGCTGCCCCATCATGTTTGACGCGCACACCGCCCGGCGAGTGTATCACACGCCATAACTCTCACCCGGATCGGTGGTGACGCCTACCGACCACCCGTATACTCGTGGAGGACGTTAGCCGACGTGACCCGGCACGTCACCGTGAGGTGGAACAGGGCTCTTTGATGGTAGATATCCGGACGCGCGGCGTCTTTGCAACCATGCGGCCGGAACTGGATCGCGTTGAGGCGCGGCTTGAGTCGGCGGCTCAGGTAGATTTTCCCGGCGTTGCGGAGCTGGTCCTGGGCCTGGTGCAGGCGGGTGGAAAGCGACTGCGCCCCCTGATTCTGCTCCTGGCGGGCCGCTCGTTTGACGCCAATGTGGAGACGCTGGTGACGGCTGGCGCGGGGGTGGAACTCCTGCACACGGCCTCGCTGGTCCACGATGACACCGTTGACCGGGCGGCACTGCGCCGGGGAAAGCCGACGCTGAACAGCGTGCTCCCCAGCGGCGCCGTTATCATGCTCGGCGACTTCCTCTTTGCTCAATCGGCCATGCTCGCAGCCGCAACCGACAGCCCACGCGTGGTGCGTGTGTTCGCCAGCACCCTCGCGGATATTTGCGACGGTCAGTTGCGCGAAATGTTCGGCGCGCACCGGCTGGATCAAACGCAAGCAGAGTACGAACAGCGGATTTACGGAAAGACAGCGTCGCTTTTCGCGGGCGCAGCCGAGATGGGCGCCATCATCGGCAGCACGTCGGAGGACGATATCACTGCCCTGCGCCAGTACGGCGCAGATATCGGAATGGCCTTCCAGATCGTGGACGACGTGCTGGACCTGCGTGAAGGGGAACAGCAACTCGGCAAGCCCGCCGGTCATGACCTGACCCAGGGCACCGTAACCTTGCCCACAATCCTCTACGCCGCAGGCCAGTCGTCCGATTCAACCGCCATGACGCGGCTCCGTGACGTCGTGAACGGGGACACCCTGTCGCCGGCAGAGGTCGGCCGCGTCGTCCAGGATATCCGGGAATCCGGGGCGCTTGAGGCGGCGCTTGAGGTGGCAATAGCCTTCGCGGACAAGGCCAAGTTTTGCGCTGCAGAGGTGACTGATGCGGAGACCTGCGACATGTTGGCCGAGGTCGCCGATGTTGTCGTGCAGCGCTCCGCGTAGCCGATTCCGCTACATCGCCACCAGGCCGGTCTCATACATGCCGCCGAAGATACTCTCCCAGTAGCGCCGCTCGGGGTCAACGGTCGCCAGATCTGCTTCCAGTTGCTGCGGCATCTCCGGCGTCATCAGGATCGTTGCCAGCCGCTGCCCCTGACGGCTCGCCAGGGTGCGGTCGAGCAGCTCGATTTCGTGGCGATGTGCGGGCTTGCAGCCCACCAGCACCAGCAGGTCGGTACTCAGCATTTGCGTCCAGATCGTCGAAGTCACCTTGGCCGCCAGGTTGAACTCGGCCTCAGCGCGCGGGCTGTGCGCTGCCTCGGGCGCCAGAATCGGCAATCCCACCTCAGTCACGTACGAACTGATGGCGAAATCCCGCCAGGGCAGCATGAAGTACGAGACAGGCGGCCGATGCTCGGCAAGCCGGTTCTGAATGAATCCGGAAATGCGGCGAGAGCGGCGGCTCCCCGCATTGAAGATCATCCAGCCCTCGCCCTGCCGCAAGCGTTGCTCCACCGCATCGAAGTAGATGCTGAGCCGCTGAAGCAAGTCCCGGTCCTGAATCGGAGCCAGGTCAATCATCGAGTCATCACCGGCCATGTTCGCCCTCCGCAATGGTGGCGCCAGGGGCGTGGCTCGCCACCGCTGGTTTCCGGGACGACGTGGATACCACATTTTGGGCGACGTGAACATGGTCAGGCCCGCGGACAGCCCGGGCCACCACCTCTCACATCACCAGCCCAACAGTTTCCCGAAATTCGTGAAGCGCGCGCTCGACATCCACGGCAATAGCCACCTCGGTCCGGCCAGGACCGACGATCCGGGTTTGCCCCAGGTGGTCGCCTTCGGCTGAATTCACCGCAATTGCTGCCTCTTCGCGGCTGATCAGATCAGGCTTCACGGCCACTGCCACGGCCAGTGGATCATGAAGGGCAAAGGAGTCGCGGCCAAGCTCTCCGTAGGCGAAGCGGCCGACCTCACCCAGCAGCGCCGCCGTCGGGCGCAGCGTGCTCGCGTGCTCGAGCGCGTGCTTCCAGTCAGCAGTAGTCAGGCGCACCTGCTCAGTAACGTCCAGCCCGACGGCCGTCAACCGTTGGAAGGGCGCGGCAAACACCTGCTCGGCAGCTTCGGGATCCACCAGGATGTTGAACTCAGCCGCCGGCGTTGTGTTCCCAGGCACGTTGTAGGCGCCACCCATCAGCACAACGCCCGCCAGCAGCTCAGTCAGGTTCGGCTCGACGTTCAGCGCGATCGCCAGATTCGTCAGCGGTCCCAGGCACAGGAGCGTAATCTCGCCCGGGCGCTGCTTCGCCAGCCGGATTATCGCCGCTGGCCCCTTGTACTCCCCGGCCTCCCGGTTGGACGCGGGAAGCCGCGCGCCGCCCATGCCGTTCTCGTGGTGAAAGTAGATGGCATCGCGATGTGGGCGGACCAACGGGTGGCTGGCTCCCTGGTACACCGGGACATTGCTCGCGCCGACGAAGTCCAGCACAGCCAGCGTATTCGCCGTCGCCAGATCTACTCCGATATTGCCAGCCACCGTGGTGGCAGCCACCAGTTCGATGAGCTGATTCGCGTGGGCGTAGGCCAGGGCCAGCGCGTCGTCGGTCCCTGTGTCGACATCCAGAATCAACGGCATAGGCGAGGTCATCAGGCTTCGGCTCCAACGCGTCGCCGTTCCTCAGCCGCTGTCCAGGCAGCTACCGGCGGCGTTTCCGTAATGGGTGATTCGGTCGCCAGATCCAGGAAGTACGGGCCATCTGCAGCCAGTGCCCGGCGCAGGGCGCCTGCCAGGTCGGCGGGTTCGCTGACATGCGCTGCCTCCATGCCGAACCCCCGGGCGATGGCAGCGTAATCCACCGTGTTGAAATCGACGCTGAAGTAACGGTCGTCGTGATACAGGTGCTGCAACTCCTTGATCCACCCGAATGACCCGTTGGAGCACTGGATGATCGTGATCGGCAGCCCGAGGCGGCTGATCGTTTCCAGTTCCCCCACGGACATGCCGAAACTCCCGTCGCCAGTCATGCCAACAACGCGCCGGCCGCGGCCGCCGTACCACGCGCCAATCACCGCCGGGATGGCGTAGCCCAGGCCACCGTGAGCGCGCGGGATGACGAGCGTCCGTCCGCCGCGCCTGGTCTCGTACTGCGCATTCAGGAACGGCGTCGGCGTGCCCGGGTCCGCCACGATGATCGCGTCATCATCGAGCAAGCTTCGAAGTTCCCTGATCACCTGCGCCGGCTTGATCGGGCTGCTGTGGACAGCCGCCTGCGCGGCCACCTCCCGCCAGTAGGCGACGCGTTGCGCCTGCAGGGTATCGATGCGCGCCTGATTACGCGCCGCAACCGCAGCCGGACGCGGCACGGCGTCGAGCAACCCCTCCAGGGCCAGCCGCGCATCTCCAAGCAGGCCCACCGTCAGCGGGTAGTTGTTCCCGACCTCAAACTCCTCAATATCAATCTGGATGATTGCCGGCGGCTTCTCGATAGACGGCAGACTCCAGTGGCACGTGGTTGTGGAGTCGGTGCGGGACCCGATGTAAACCACCAGGTCCGCCTCCGCCAGACAGACATTGGCGTAGTCTCTGGCCCCGTTGCCGCCGATTACGCCAATCGAAACCGGGCTGGTCTCGGCAATGCTTCCTTTCCCGTTGATCGAAGTCGCCACCGGCACGTTCAGGGCTTCGGCGAATGCGGTCAGGGCATCCCACGCCTGCGAAATCACAACACCGCCTCCCGCCACGATAACCGGCCGCTCGGCGGCGGCGATCTCGGCGGCGGCGCGTTCCAGCAAGGCCTGGTCGGGGCGCACACGCGCTGCTGGAACCGCCCCAAACTCGGGCACGCCGTACACCGACCAGTCCGGCGTCTCCCCTTCCAGGGCGTCAGTCGGCAACGAAAGATGGGTCGCTCCCGGCCGGCCGCCAGTCGCCATGCGGATAGCCCGCCGAGTCGCCTCAGCCATGGTCGCCGCCGAATTGACACGCGTGTTCCACTTGGTGATCGGGCGGAAGAGGCTCTCCTGGTCAAGTTCCGTCAGGACCCCGCGTCCATGCTGCCCCACCGGCGTGTCCGAAGTCAGGCAGAGGAGCGGCAACGCCGAACCCTGGGCCTCGGCCACTCCCGGCACGATATACGTCGCGCCGCCGCCACTCGGCCCCTCGCACACGCCAAGTTTGCCCGAGACGCGCGCATAGGCATCCGCCATGAACGACGCCGAGCGTTCATCGCGCGTCATGACATGCGTGATATCGCCGCTGGCCTCGCCCAACGCATCGTAGAAGGCCATGCCGGTGTCGCCGGGCAAGCCAAAGATGTGCTCGACACCCGACTGGCGCATCACTTCAACCAGCGCCCGTGCTCCTTGCATGGCTAGCTCCCTTCGCCCGCAGCTACCTCGGGCCTCATTCGCAGCGCGAAATAGATGTCGTTCACGTTTGTGCCGGTTGGCCCGGTCGCGACCACACCGCCGGCTGCGTCGAAAACGCGCTTGCTGTCGCTCTCAGCCAGGGCCGACACCGGATCGACGCCAGTCGCACGCGCCCGTTGGCACGTGCCTGCGTCGGCGATGGCGCCGGCCAAGCCCGTCAAGGCATCCTGCCCATCCGTGGCGAGGCTCGCAATTACCCACCCCAAATCCGGCTGCTGCTCCAGGTCAAGTGCTGCGGCCAGCGCAAACTCAGTGTTGCGCCCGCCAATGCCCTCGCCCCGCACGGTGACCGTCGCTTCTCCACCGCCAAGCAGGAGGTCAATCTCGTCCGGCGCCATAAGCGCCAGGCGCACAAACTCAGTGCCCAGATCTCGCGCTTCGCCTTCGCGGGCGCGCCACACCACCTCCGCCCGCAGCCCCATGTCGAGAGCACACTGTTGAGCGGCGGCGACCGCGCGCGCATTTTCGCCGACTATCACCAGTCGGTCGCGGTCGTCCTCCGGCTGCGGCTCGTAGGCCATGTCCCTGAGCGCCGCCATGACGACCGCTGGCAACCGCTCCTCAACGCCGAATCGCGCGATGGTCTCCAGCGCAAGGGCGGGGTCATTGCGACCGGGTGTCGTCGGTCCGCTCGCGATGACGCGGGGATCATTGCCCAGGACATCCGAAAGAATGAGCGTCGCCCACGCGTGCTCCGGCGCAGCCCGGCGCAGTCCGCCAGCCTTCACCTGGCTCAAGGGTGCGCGGACCGCGTTCAGCGCGTCAATCGGCGCGCCCGCGCGGAGCAACGCAGCCGTCGTCTGCTGGAAGTCATCCAGCGTCAGGCCCGCGCGCGGCGCCTCCAGCAGCGCCGATCCACCACCGGAGATCAGGGCCAGCACCGCTACATCGTTGGGCAAGACCTCCAGGGAGTGCAGGATAGCCTGGGTGGCATCAACTCCCCGCTGATCCGGGATGGGGTGACCCGCTTCAAAGACCTGGATGCGCGCCGGCAGCGCGCGGTCGACATGGCCGTCCTTGGTGACGATGACCCCGGAGACGACGGCTGCTCCCAGGGTTGCCAGGGCGCCTGCCGTCATGGCCGCTGCGGCCTTGCCAACGCCCACAATGTGGACGCCCTGCGGTGCACTCAGGCGCTGCCCGTCGACGATCAGGTGGTGGCCATTCCAGACCAGAGCATCCCGCACGGCGCTGACCGGATCAGACGCAGTCAGGGCTGCCCGAAAGAGCCGCTCGATGGTTGCTCGCGCGCGTTCGAGTTCGGGATCCTCAGTCATCGCCGCGCTCCCGGTCACGCAAGTCCTCCAGCGCCGCCGAAAAATCCTTCGGCAACGGGGCCTCGAACAGCACCCGCGTGCCGTCTGGCAGGTTGAAACCAAGCTGGCTGGCATGGAGCAGTTGCCGGCTGGCGTGAACGGGATCGCTCCCCGGTCGCCCGTACACCGGATCCCCCACGACGGGCAGCCCTGCGAAGGCGAGATGGACGCGAATTTGATGCGTGCGCCCAGTCTCGATGGTCACCTCGAGCAACGCCGCATCCGGAAATCGCTCCAGCACCTTGAAATGCGACACGGCGTCGCGTCCATTCCGGTGCACTGCCATACGTTGGCGATGCTGCGTGTCCCGCATGATTGGCGCGTCGATCGTCGCCTCGTCCTCTTCCGGGACACCGCTGACCAGTGTGAGGTATGTCTTGTCCACGGTCCGCGCTGCCCACTGATCGACCAGCGCCAGCTTGCCACGATCCGTCTTGGCGGCCACGATCAGGCCAGAGGTGTCCTTGTCAAGCCGGTGGACGATACCTGGCCGGTGGCTGCCACCCACCGCGATTTCCGGCACATGCGCCACCAGCGCGTTCGCCAGCGTGCCGCGTGGGTGGCCAGGCGCAGGGTGTACCACCATGCCCGCCGGCTTGTTGATGACAATCACATCTGCGTCTTCGTACACGGTGTCGAGGGGGATCGGATCTGGCTGAATCTCGTCATCGGCGACTGGCGGAATATCGATGGCAATCACCTGCCCAGGGGTGACGCGGAACCTGGACTTGCGCTGGATGCCATCGACCAGCACATGCCCCTCTTCAATGAGCCCCTGCAGCATGGCGCGGCTCATGTTCGGCAGATTGTCGGCCAGATACCTGTCCAGCCGGATTCCCAGGTCCTGCCTCTCCGGGTACAGGCTGACAGTGCCCGAAGGGAGAGAGCCATCGCCGTCGTCATCGCCCAGGTCGATCAACTCAGCCCGATCAACCATTGACGCGTGCCCCATCCACAAGCACCCAGCCCACGACCAGGAATGCTGCGCCGACCGTAACGGCGCTGTCGGCCACGTTGAAGTTTGGCCAACGTCCAACAGAAAGGAAATCCACCACGTAGCCAAGCCGAATCCGGTCCACCAGGTTCCCGACTGCGCCTCCCGCCAATAACCCGAAGCCGACCGACTGCCAGACCGGAGGGTCAGCGCTCCTGAGGTAGAGCCCCGCCATGATGGCGAACACGAGCAACGGGGCGACCATCACGAACGGTCCCAGGCCGCCGAGCAACCCAAACGCAACGCCCCGGTTTTCGGTGTACTCCAGCCCGAGCCAGGTTCCCAGCAGATTGATGCGGGGGGGCACGAGCGGCGTCAATGTGAACACGATCCAGGCCTTGGTAAGCTGATCCACCAGCAGGACGATCCCGGCGCCCATGCCAGCGATCCCGAGATCACGCGACGCCGGCACGGACAGCCTGTTCGCGATCAATGATTTCCTGGCAGGCTACGTCGTATTCGGCGTAGGGAATGGCGCGAAGGCGATCAATAGGAATGTCTTTGCCGCAGCGCATGCACTTGCCGTAGACGCCATCCTCCATCCGTGCCTGTGCGTTCAGAATGCGGGCTCGCATTTGGGCCAGGTTGCCAGAAAATACGTCCAGGCGCTCGGCCTCGGCCAGGCTACTGCCATCCTCTGAGAGGAACCCCGGCTCGTCGCCCTGGTCTTCCGCCATCTCGCGCGATTCCACCGCCATCGAGGAGGCGTTTTCGTCGATCTCGGCGAGTTTCGCCTCGAGCAATCCACGCAGCTCGGCCAGTTGCTTGTCGTTCATGGTTGCTCAACCTCAAAGGTGCGAGTGCCTACGCCACGATTCCGGACGCGGCCCGGCGTGGCTTTGAGGCGCGATGGTATCACAGCATTTCCCCGCGCCCGCCGCGCCTACCGCACCCCTCCGTATACTCGCGCGGCATGTTTTCGATTCATGGAAGGTCCAGGTCGTTCATGTCTGAAGCAAACCAGGGTGTCCGGTTGGTCATCGCCGGCGGCGGTACCGGCGGCCACGTCTTGCCGGCGTTCGCCGTCCTCGGCGAACTGCGCCAGCGGGGCGCGCTGGGCGAAGTCACCTGGATCGGCAGCAGCGACGGTCACGAACGTCAGGCCGCCCAGGACGCCGGTATCCCGTACGTCGCGATACCAACCGGGAAGCTGCGCCGATACCTTTCCCTGCAGAACCTCACGGATGCTGGCCGTATTCCGCTGGGAGTCGTGGCGGCCCGGCGCGCGCTGCGCCGGGCAAGCCCCCAGGTCGTTCTGAGTACCGGAGGCTTCGTCAGCGTACCAACCGTCGTCGCCGCGCGCGGCATCGCCCCGGTCATCACCCACGAGCAAACCGCTATTGTTGGACTGGCCAACCGCATCAACGCCCGCTTCGCCGACGTCCTGGCAATTTCCCACGCCGAGACCGAACCAGAAGCGCGCAGGTTTCACCCGCAGGTGGCGCTGACAGGCAATCCGGTGCGCACCACATTGACTGACGGTGACCGCGCACGTGGCCTGGCCTGGATGGGCTTTGGCGACGATCTCCCGGTCATGTACGTGACTGGCGGGGCGCGCGGCGCGTCTCCCCTGAACCAGCGCGTGGCCAGCAGGCTGACGGCAATTCTGAAGCGATGTCAGCTTCTGCACCAGACTGGCCCGGCGACGGCGAACAACGACGCCGCCACTCTGGCTGCCCAGCGCGCTGCGCTCCCCACTGACCTGCAGCGCCGCTACAAGATTGTGGAGTTCATTCGCAACGAACTTCCGGATGTCTACGCCGCGGCGGATCTCGTGATCGGGCGCGCCGGGGCCGGCACGGTGGCGGAACTGGCGCTGGTCGGCAAACCGGCGATCCTGATCCCGCTGCCCGGCGCCGGCGGCGACGAGCAGGCCCGCAACGCGCGGGTTCTCGTCAATGCCGGCGGCGCCGTAATGCTCCTGCAAGAGCACGCCACGCCAGACCGCCTGCTGGAGGAGTGCGTGGCAATTCTTGGAGACCCGGACCGGCGGCAGCAGATGAGCGCTGCCGCCCGATCCGTGGCCCAGCCTGACGCCGCCGCAAGACTCGCCGATATCGTGCAGGAGCTGGCTTCGCGTTAACCGCCCAATCCGATTTCGATAGCCTCTCCCACCGTGTCGGCCCGTAGCACGCGCATCCCGGCCACATCTGTCGTGCCCTTGCGCGCCGCCGAAGCCGGGATGATTGCCTTGCTGAAACCCAGCCGCTGCGCCTCGGCCAGGCGGCGCTCGATCTGCGAAACAGCGCGTAGTTCTCCGCCAAGCCCCACTTCGCCGATAGCGACCAGTTCCGGGTCGATGGTCTGATCCTTGAAGCTGGAGGCCACGGCCATCGCCATCGCCAGATCGGCAGCTGGCTCACCGATGCGGATGCCGCCAACCACATTCACGTAGATATCCTGGTTTCCCAACCCGAGCCCTACCCGCTTTTGCAGCACCGCGACCAGCAACTGCAGTCGCCCGGTGTCAATGCCGTTGGCATTCCGCCGGGGCAGGCCGAACGCCGATGTGGTGGCCAACGCCTGGACCTCGACCAGGATCGGACGTGAGCCCTCGACGGTGACGGCCACGCTCGAACCAGAGGCGCGGCTGTTGCGCTCCTCAAGGAACGCCGCTGAGGGGTTGCGCACCTCACGCAACCCCGCCTCCGCCATTTCGAAGACGCCGACCTCGTCCGTCGAGCCAAACCGATTCTTGACGGCCCGCAGCACACGAAAGTGCCCGTAGCGCTCCCCCTCCAGGTACAACACGGCATCAACCATGTGCTCAAGGACGCGGGGCCCCGCAATCGTCCCCTCCCTGGTCACGTGGCCGATGATGAACACCGGGATGTTCCGGCCCTTGCCCCACTGCATCAGCCGCGCCGTACACTCGCGAACCTGGGAAACGCTCCCGGCCGATGATGCGATCTCGTCAACCGTGACCGTCTGGATCGAGTCCACAACCAACAGGGATGGTTCCTCCTGTGTCGCCGTCGCCAGGACGGCGTCGAGGTCGGTTGCGGAGAGAATGTGGACGTGGGCGTTCTGAACACCCAGGCGTTCTGCACGCAGCCGAATCTGGTGCGCGCTCTCCTCCGCCGAGACGTACAGCACCGGCGCGGCAGCCGTGCCCAGCCCGGCAGCTGCTTGCAAGACCAGGGTGGATTTCCCAATTCCTGGGTCGCCGCCGATCAGGGCCAGCGTCCCGGGCACCAGTCCCCCACCCAACACCCGGTCCAGTTCGGAGATAGGGACCGGGATACGCGCAACTCCGCTCGCCCCGAGCGAGGACAGTGGCAGCGGACGTTCGACGTTGCGTCTGGCGCGTTCCGCCGGTGCGGCGCGGCGCTCCTCGATCGTCTCCACCATCGAGTTCCACGCGCCACAGCCAGGACACTTGCCAAGGTAGGCCGGGCTGGCGGCGCCGCACTGTTGGCAGATGAAACTTGTTCGCGGCTTGGCCATCAATCACTCTATTCCAGCCGGGAGACCCCCGGAGAGACAACAAACGGGGCGGCGCAATTGCCGCCCCGTTTGCTGGTTGACCGTAGGTTGATCAGGAAACGCCTGCCAACTCTGCGCCAGCCTCGGAATTGACCGGCTCGAGCTTCAGGAGATCCTCTTCGACATCCACGCGGATCGTGGAGCCTGCCTGGAAACGGGTATCAAGCACGCCCTCGGCGAGCGGATCCTCGATCAGGTTCTGGATGATGCGGCGCAGCGGACGCGCCCCGTACGTGTGGTCGTAGCCACGCTCGCCAAGGAGATCCATCGCCGCCTCGGTGACCTCGAGCTCGATATCCTGCTCCAGCAACTGCTTGCGGACGCGGGCCAGCTCAAGGTCCACGATCTGGCGAATCTGATCCTTGGCCAGGGAATGGAACACGATGACGGCGTCGATACGGTTCAGGAACTCGGGGCGGAAGGTCTGCTTGAGTTCGCCCGTCACCTTCTCACGCATCCGGTCGTAGTCGCGCGCCTTGGCCTTGTCCTCGTCTTCCTTGATGGTGAACCCAAGGTGCATGTCACGCGAAATCTGGTTCGCGCCCACGTTCGAGGTCATGATGATGATGGTGTTGCGGAAATCGACCTTGCGCCCCTTGGCGTCCGCCAGGTTGCCGTCCTCCATAATCTGGAGGAGCATATTGAACGCCTCCGGGTGCGCCTTCTCGATCTCATCGAGCAGAATCACGCTGTACGACTTGCGCCGCACGGCCTCCGTCAACTGCCCACCCTCTTCGTATCCGACATACCCCGGAGGCGCACCGACCAGGCGGCTGACTGCATGGCGCTCCATGAACTCCGACATGTCGATCTTGATCAGGTGGTCCTCAGAGCCGAACATGAACTCGGCCAGCGCCTTGGCCAACTCGGTCTTGCCGACGCCGGTGGGGCCCAGGAAAATGAAGGAGCCTATCGGCCGCTTCGGGTTCTTGATGCCTGCGCGGGCCCGCCGCACAGCCTTGGACAGCACCGAGATCGCCTCGTCCTGGCCAATGATGCGCGCGTGCAGCGCGTCTTCCATCTTCAGCAGGCGCTCGGACTCTTCGCCGGCGATGCGCACGACCGGAATGCCGGTCCACATCGAGACGACCTCGGCGATGTCCTCTTCGGTGACGTAAATCTCGTCCGAGGCGTTGCTGTCTCGCAGGTCCTGCTCCTGCGAATCAATGCGGTCCCGCAGTTTGCGTTCCCGGTCTCGCAACTCGGCGGCCAGTTCAAACTCCTGGTTGGAGACCGCCGCGTCCAGTTCGCGATTCAGGGACTGCAGCCCGGCCAGCGCCTCCTTGAGACTTGGCGGCGCTGCCTGTCGGTACATGCGGACCCGGGACGACGCCTCGTCGATCAGGTCGATGGCCTTGTCCGGCATGAAGCGATCCGTGATGTAGCGCGCGGCCATGCTTGACGCAGCCCGCAGCGCCTCATCCGTAATCTTCAGCTTGTGGTGTTCCTCATAGAGCCCGCGTACGCCGGTGAGAATGAGGATGGTTTCGTCAACGCTCGGCTCATCGACCTGGACCGGCTGGAAGCGGCGCTCCAACGCGGCATCCCGCTCGATGTACTTGCGGTACTCGTCCAGCGTCGTGGCGCCGATGGTCTGCAATTCACCGCGCGAAAGCGCCGGCTTCAGGATGTTCGCGGCGTCCACCGCGCCCTCGGCCGCACCCGCGCCGACGAGCGTGTGCAGCTCGTCGATGAACAGGATGCTGCCCGTCTCCTTGACCTCGCCGACAATCTTCTTCAGGCGCTCCTCAAACTCACCGCGGTACTTGGTGCCAGCCACCAGTGCGCCGATATCAAGCGCAATCAGCCGCTTGTTCTGGAGTTGCTCGGGCACATCACCGTTGACGATGCGCTGCGCCAGCCCCTCTACGATGGCCGTCTTGCCGACGCCCGGCTCTCCGATCAGTGCCGGATTGTTTTTCGTGCGCCGCGAAAGAATCTGCATTACGCGGTCGATCTCGGTCGACCGCCCCACCAGCGGGCCCAGCTTGCCGCTGCGGGCCGCCTCTGTGAGATCCACACCCAGCGCGTCCATGTACGGCGTCTTGGTTTGCTGCTTGCTCTGGCTGTAGGAGGGGCTCTGGCTAACCACCTGCATCACCTGCGCGCGCACCTTTTCGAGGTTCACGCCCAGACTTTCCAGCACGCCCGCGGCGATTCCCTCACCCTCGCGCACGAGGCCGAGGAGGAGGTGTTCCGTCCCGATGTAGTGGTGGTTGAGCCGTCGTGCCTCATCGACGGCGAGTTCGATCACCTTCTTGGCGCGTGGCGTGAGGCCGATTTCACCCATCACCATGGTTTCGCCACGGCCAATGATGAACTCGACGGCTGAGCGAACTTTCGGCAACTGCACGCCCATGTTACTGAGCACGCGCGCTGCAACACCGTCGCCTTCCCGCACCAGTCCGAGCAGCAGGTGCTCGGTCCCGATGTAGTTGTGATTGAAACGCTGCGCCTCTTCCTGAGCCAGCGTCAACACTTTGCGGGCGCGCTCGGTGAACTTGTCAAACTTGTCAGACATCCGTGGTCTCCCGTCGCCCTGGGTGGTCTGCCTTGCGGGGCGGCCACCAAACCTGGGCTAATGATAATCACCCCTGCAAGGGGTGTCGCGCGCACCATGCACAATTGAAGACGTTTTGGCCGGTCGTTATGTTCCGGAGAGACGAGGCGCGGCAGACCGGAATTGGTCTGCCGCGCACAAATGTGCCGTGAATTGTCACCCGGATCAGCCAGCACTCATCGCCGGCCAGACGGCGATCAGGAGTTGTCTTGTTCGCTTCCTGTATCGTCGTCATCATCCCCGGTATCGTCGTCCACCACGTCGAGCGACGCGCCCGCCATAGCGAACGCCATCTCCATGGCGGACATCTCGCCGCCCAGATCATCGGGCAGCTCGACTTGCGGCCGCGACTGTTCGCGACGCGGCTTGGGAGCCTGCGGCTGCCGCGGCGCCACGGGCTCATTGAACTTGTCGAGGTTCGGCATTGGCGCCGGCATCGCGGCAGCAGCCGCCTCGGCCTCCGCCGCTGCTGCAGCCGCCGCAGCTTCGGCCGCGGCCTGCTGCGCCTCGTAGGCGCCCGGCTCAAACGCATCGCCCAGTTCGATGCCCTCGGCCTCGAGGCGGACACGAATGCGCTCGATCAGCTCGTCCCGCTCCTGCAGCACGCCCTCACCGAAGACGCCTTCCAGCTCTGCATCCGGCGTGTCCAGAGCGCGGCGCAGAGACAGGCCCATGCGGCGGCGCTGCGGATCGATGCGGATAATGCGCAGGAGCAGATCGTCACCCTCGGTTACGACCTGCTTCGGATGCGTGACGCGGTCGTCCACCAGCTCGGAGACGTGGATCAGGCCCTCGATGCCATCCTCGATGCGCGCAAACGCGCCGAAGTTGGCAAGCTGGGTGACGGTGCCCCGCACCAACTGGCCCACTTCGTAGGCAGCGGCCACGCGGCTCCACGGCTCGGCCTGCGTGCGCTTGATCGAGAGGGCAATCTTCTTTTCCTGGGCATTGATGCCCAGGACGTAGACATCGACCTCCTGACCCACGCGCAGGATTTCGCTTGGGTGGCGGACACGGCTCCAGGACAGCTCGGAAAGGTGAACCAGCCCGTCAGCCCCGCCAATGTCCACGAATGCGCCAAAGTCGCAGATCGAGGAAACGCGACCCTTGCGAACCTCGCCCTCGCTCAACTCCTCGATCAGGCGCTCCTTCATCACGTCGCGCCGTTCCTGAACGGCCTGACGCTCGGAGAGGATGAGCCGGTTGCGGTGGCGATTGATCTCAATCACCTTCAGCGGCAACGATGTACCGATCAGGCGGGCCATATCGGCCTGCTTGCTCGCCTCGTCGCCACCCCGGATCTCGGTTACCTGGGACGCCGGCACAAAGCCGCGAACGCCATCGAGGTTCACGAGGAGACCACCCTTGTTGTAGTTGGTCACCTCGGCCTCAATAACCTCGTTCGCCTCGTGCAACTCCTGCAGGCGGCGCCAGCTCTTTTCCTGGCGGGCGCGGTCAATACTAACGACCGCGTGTCCCTCCTGGTTCTCCGGCTGCACGACAAACACCAGAATGGTGTCGCCCACATGCAGCGCCTGCTTCTCTTCCTGCGTCAGGCTGGAGTATTCCCGGGAAGGCACGATGCCCTCAGATTTGGACCCGATGTCCACGAGGATTTCCTCGCGGTCGAGGTGCATGATCACCCCGTCCATGACATCGCCGTACTTCAGGCTCTTGTAGTCGTGGCTGGGATCGTTGAGGAACTGCTCCATGAGCGAGGCCGCGTCCAACTCGGCATCGTCGATAGCCGTCGCAGCTTCCGCGATCGTCTCCACGGACACAGCAGGAGTCGCTGCCTCTTCAGCGGCGCCATTGGCCGAGGGCGCAGCTCCCGCCGTAGCCTCGTTCGTTCGCTCGCTCACGTCAATTCCGTCCATATGGCCTTCCGAAAAAACGAACATGCCGCAGGCTTCCCGTTCGATGTCCGCCACAACTGGCGACACGTCGCGGAAAGCCGAAGTCGGAAGTATACGGATTCCGGCCCATTTGGCGCAACTACGTTTTCCTGAGCGGCGGCGACTAGACTGCCGTCGCCCCGGCCGGGCTGGCCCGCAGGTGGGCAGCAGTCGCAGCCACCGCCGCCATCGCCTCCTCCATATCTGGCATGTGGGCCCAGCCCATGTGCCCAACGCGCACCATCTGCTCCACCAGATGGGCCTGGCCGGATTGTGCCTCGACCCCGTACTGATCTCGCATGATCGCCAGCATCTCACTGGCTGGCACACCGTCCGGCGGCCGGAAAGCCGTGACGGAGTTACTCTCATATCCCGGAGCGGCGAAAAGTTCCAGCCCGGCATCCCGCACGGCCTGGCGCGTGAACGCGCCCAACTCCCGATGGCGCTGCCAGACGCTCTCGATGCCCTCGTCGTGGATGAGCTGTAACGCAGCGTGATAGCCGTAGAGCATCGTCATTGGGGACGTGGTCGGCGTCATCCCCTTCCTCGCCCACTCGCGAGACTCCTTCATGTCCCAGAAGAATCGCGGGTAATTCGATGTCTCGGTTGCCGCCCACGCGCGCGGTCCGGCCGCCACGATCACCAGCCCCGGAGGGCACATCCACGCCTTTTGCGAGCCGGACATCACCAGGTCAAGGCCCCAGTCGTCCATCTCCAGCGGGAGCGCGCCGATGCCGCTGACGGAATCGACCAGCACCAGCGCGCCGTGATCGCGCACTACACCCGCCAGCTCCTGGATCGGGTTGGTCACGCCAGTCGATGTTTCGTTGTGAACCAGCAGAACGCCCTTGACCTCCGGATTTGCCTTCAGGGCCTCGCGCAACGCGTCCGGCAAGATCGGCTGCCCCCACTCGACGTCGAGCCTACGTACGTCCAGGCCCAAACGGCTGGCAACGCCTGCGAATCGCTCGCCAAAGTTGCCGTTGACCGCAGCCAACACCGGGTCTCCGGGCGAGAAAAGATTGACAACTCCAATTTCCCAGCCTGCGGAGCCAGACCCCGCCCAGACCAGCACCTCGTGCTCGGTGCGATGCGCGGCGCGGGCCATCTCCAGCAACTCTGTGAACAGGGCGCGGAACGCCGGGCCACGGTGCGGCTCCATCTCGTGCCCCAGTGCCTCACGCACGCGTGGCGGCAGCGGCGTGGGCCCGGGAAAGCGGAAATTGATTGCCATGGAATGCGGCTCCTGTACCACGATGCTGGCCCACGGGCAGGCCGAAAGATGCTCCATGCTAAAATCCGCCCGCCATACAGGGCAAATTGCGTGCTGCCATCCTGCCAGTGTTTCTGGCGCGCATGGTGGTGCAAGCCGGTGACAACGATTCGTCACGCACCCTGGACCGCTGCATGGAAGTCACGCTCTCAGCCCGCGCCCGCGCCACGGTCATCTGGATCGGCGTTGCCTTGCTGCTGGTCGTGCTCTACCTGGCGCGGCACGCGCTGGCCCCCTTCGTCTGGGCCGTCATCACCGCCTACCTCTTCCACCCCATTGTCGCCTTCATTCAGCGCAAAACCCGTTTACCCAAGCAGGTCGTCGCCCTCGCGTTCTACATCTTCGTTGGCTTCGTCATATACAGCGCTGTCGTGAATCTCGTGCCCCTGCTGATTTCCCAGAGCGAGCAGGTACAGCGCCAGCTTGTCCCGGCCGTGCTGCGCGACATCGATTCCTGGTTGCAGCATCGCAAGGCGATCGACCCCCGTTTCGAGCAAATCGACATCGCGGCAGTTAACGATCGCATCCGGCTCTTTGGGCGGCAGGCAGCGGAACTGGCTGGCACCGAAGCTATTCCCCTCCTGTTTTCAACCCTCACCTTTGCCATCGAGGTTTTCATTTACCTCTTTTCGTCGTTCTACCTCGTCGTTTTTGGCCCGCGCTTCATGCAAACCCTGCGAGACGCCATCAACCGCAAGTACCACTGTGAGTACGACCGCCTGATGACCGATGTCAACACCACCCTCGGCGCCTACCTGCGCGGGCAGGCGCTGCTGGTCGTCATTATGTCCACGGCGTCGTACGTCGCCCTGCATATCCTGGATGTCGATTACGCCCTCTCGATAGCGATCGCCACTGGCTTCCTCGAACTCATTCCGCTCATTGGTCCATGGACCGCCGGCGGCATTGCCGTCACCATCGCGCTCTTCCAGACCACCGCGCCGTTCGGGTGGTCAAACACGTCACTCGCCCTGGTGGTGGGCCTGATCTACTTCGCCCTGCGCCAACTGGAGGATGCCTTCGTTATCCCGCTGGTCATTGGACGTTTTGTGCACCTCAACCCGTTCACGGTCATCTTCGTGCTGGTCACCGGCACTGCCCTGGCCGGACCACTCGGCCTTATCCTCTCAGTACCCATTGCGGCGGTAGCCAAGATTGTCATCCAGTTCTTCCACGCCAAAATCGTGGCGCGCTCCGTCCGGCATGTCGAACCTGTCCGCTCCGCCGAGGATCTCCGCCGGGTGGCCCAGTCGTTCGCCAGTCGCAGCAACGCCACGATTGTCCTGATGATCGAAACCCACGCCCTGACGTGGGCAGACCTCCCTCTAGTCCAGGAAACCTTTGCCCTGGCCGAAGCGAGCTTTATTGACCTCTCCGCTGTGACGCCAGATGGCGTGGCGGGGTCGCTGGCCACAGCCGTTGGCATCCCTACCGCCACACTGCCGCCAGCGCCTACTGCGGCTCACGAGTCCATGTTGGCGATGGGGTAACCCGGCGCTAGATGGCAACGTTCGCCAGATGCGCCATGTCGGTGAAGAGAATCAGTTCGGGCGCAACCCGCTCGTCAGTCACAGTGATCAACCCGATGCCAAAGTGGGGATTCCAGCGTCGCTCGGTCGGGGAGCCGGGATTGAACAAGATCGTGCTGCCCTCGCGGTCCATGAGTGGCTGATGGGAATGGCCAAAAACCAGCAGGTCGATCTCGCCACTGGCGGCCCGGCGCGCCGTGGTTATCGCCGTTTTTCCCAGGTGCCCATGCAGCAGCAGGATATTCCGGCGCCCGGCGTGGATCAGGACGCGGTCCGGCAAGGCATCCAGGGTCTCCACAGGGTCGGCGTTCCCGCGCACGGCCGCGACCGGGGCGATCTCTTCCAGGTCGCGCAGCACCGCCAACGCACCCGCATCTCCGGTATGCAGGATGAGGTCAACCTTCGCTCTGCGAAACAGATCGAACACCGGCGCGAGGCGTGTACGGGCGTCGCCGCGCAGCAGATGCGTGTCGCCAATCACGCCGATGACTACCGGCGTGGGCACGCTGATTTCCTGCTGCTCCTCACGCCGCACGCGCCGAAAACCCCTGGTCGATGTCACGATTCTCCGTCCACACTTTCCACGGCGGCCCGGGACATCGTGCTATCGTACCCTTCAGGCTCGGTCTGGCCGTGTACTCCCCAGGTGTTGATCCTGCACAAGGCTCCGAACGATGATCACTGCCGTTGAGCGATGCGAAGAAGTCGCCTGCCCCATTGCGAAGACCGCCATTCTCATCGGCGACCGCTGGACACCGCTCATTGTGCGCGATTTGCAGGCAGGCAGCGTTCGCTTTGGGGAACTCCAACGTTCGCTCGGCAGCATCAGTCCCAAGACACTGGCCGATCGCCTGCGCCGGCTTGAAGAAGCCGGAATTGTGGATCGCACCTGCTACGCCGAAATGCCTCCCCGGGTCGAGTACCAGCTGACCGACAAGGGCCACGCGCTCTTGCCCGTGCTGGAGAGCATGCGCCTCTACGGCGAACGCTGGCTGGAATCCTGCTCCGCCTGACCCTTCCCCAATGCCCGGTATACTTCCCGGCCTGTTTGCATGTGTCCTGTTCTGGGAGGAATCGTGACCGGGGACGTCGCTCAAGCACCTGTATCCGCACCCGCAAGCGGCGCTGCACTGGCGCGCAAGAAGGTCTTCTCCGGCATCCAGCCGTCCGGAGATTTCCACCTCGGCAACTACCTGGGCGCCATCCGCAACTGGGCCTCGCAGCAAGACCAGTACGACAACGTGTTTTGCATCGTGGACCTGCACGCCATTTCGCTGCCGACATCGCGCGATGGGCTACGCAACAACATCGCCAACCTGGCGAACATGCTGCTGGCGTCTGGCCTCTCCCCGGAAAAATCGATCATCTTCGTGCAGTCTGATGTCCGTGAGCACGCGGAACTCTGCTGGCTGCTGAGTTCCGTGACGCAGTTTGGCGAATTGCGCCGCATGACGCAGTTCAAGGACAAGACCGGCGGCAAGGAGGAGCAAGTCAGTTCCGCACTCTTCTTCTACCCGGTCCTGCAGGCCGCAGACATCCTCCTGTACGACTCCGACCTGGTCCCGGTGGGCGCAGACCAGAGACAGCACATCGAGCTCACGCGCGATGCGGCTGCTCGCTTCAATCAGCGCTATGGGGAGACCTTCGTGCTGCCGGCGGCTGATATCAAGGAGAGCGGCGCCCGGATCATGTCGCTCGAAGACCCCCTGAAGAAGATGAGCAAGAGCGACGCCAACCCGAACGCGACCATTGCGCTCACGGATAGTCCCGATGTCATCCGGCGCAAGATCAAACGCGCTGTGACAGACTCAGGCAGTGAAGTCGTCGCCGGGGCGGACAAGCCCGCGCTCACGAACCTGATCACCATTTACAGCTTGCTTAGCGGCGATACAACAGGGGATATCGAAGCCCGGTACGCCGGCAAGGGCTACGGGGCCTTCAAGACCGATCTTGCGGAAGTCGTGGTCACGGCGCTGGCGCCGATTCAGGCTCGTTTGGCCGAACTGAGCGCCAATCCCGAGGTTGCGCGCGCCATTCTGACCGAAGGTGCGGACCGCGCGCGTGTCCGCGCCGCCGCCAAGATGGAGCAGGTGCGAGACGCCATGGGCCTCGGGCTCGGTTAGCGACGAACCGGGCCGCACCCAGGCGAGACGCTGTTCCTGCCTGGCGCTTCCGAATGGAGCCGCGACTCCTGCCAGAGATCAGAGTTCGAGGCTGGGTGAGGTGGCATCTGCCACCCGCATGTCCACCTGCGTAAGGTCGACGAAGCGCGTCCGCCAGCCGCCGGGGTTGGCGTGGGCCCATACCCTGCGTTGACCAACCGCAGCCGGTCGCAGAGGAATTCGCCGTCGCGGCTCGGCCTGTCGCGCCCTGGGCGAAATCGAGCGACACGAGCGGTGGCCTGTCAGGTCAGGCCTCTTGCCAACCCGGTGCAACCTGACGTCAGGCCGTGGCCTTGCTACACCGCGGCTGGAATCCGGCACCCCACATCGGTGTACTCGATCTCACCGAGATCTGTTGGCGCATGTGGACCGCACATCGGGCAGTTTGGGTCGCGCGCCAGCCGCAATTCGCGAAACTCCATGGCCAGTGCGTCGTAGGTCAGCAGGCGGCCGATCAGCGGCTCACCGATGTCAAGCACCAACTTTGCGGCTTCGGTGGCCTGAATCATCCCGATCATGCCTGGCAGCAATCCGAGCACCCCCGCCTCGGAGCAGCTTGGCGCAAGTTCCGGCGGTGGAGGCGAGGGGAACAGGCAGCGGTAGCAAGGCCCCGCGCCAGCCACGAACGTCGTCGCCTGTCCCTCGAAGCGGAAGATGCTGCCGTGCGCATTGGGCTTGTCCAGCAGAACACACGCGTCATTGATCAGGTAGCGTGTGGCAAAGTTGTCGGTCCCGTCCAGGATCACATCGTAGCCACCGAGCACGTCGAGCACGTTCTCCTTGCTCAGGCGGGTCTCGTGGGTGATCACCTGCACGTCGGGATTGAGCGCGGTGATCGCCGCCTGAGCGGAGGCCGCCTTGCCCATGCCCAGCCGCTCTGTGGAGTGGATGACCTGCCGCTGCAGGTTGGAATCATCCACCACGTCGTCATCGACGATGCCGAGCGTGCCGACCCCCGCTGCCGCCAGGTAGAGCGCCGCGGGTGAGCCAAGCCCACCCGCGCCCACGATCAGGACGCGCGCCTCCAGCAACTTCCTCTGGCCCACCTCGCCTACCTCGGGCAGCATCAGATGCCGGCTGTAGCGCCGTCGTTGATCGGGGGTGAGCGCCTGGGAAATCGACCACGGCAGGCCCGCTGTCTTCCAGCCGTTGAACCCCCCGGCCAGTGACTGCACGTTCGTGTAGCCGAGCGCATGCAAGGTCTCCGCGCCAAAAAGCGAGCGCGTGCCTCCAGCGCAGTACACGACAATGGGCGTGGACCGGTCGGGCACCGCGCTCTCAACGCGCATTTCCAGGTATCCGCGCGGGATGTGGATGGCGCCGGGGATAGAGCCCTGGTCGACCTCGTCCTGTTCGCGGATATCGATGAGCGTCGCGCCGCCTCCCCGCAAGCGCCTGGTCGTCTCGGGATCGACCTCGCGGACGCCCAGGCGCACGCGGTCGAGGAGTTCCTGGTAGCTCGGCATGGTGACTCCCGTACGGAAAAGTGAATACTGACGGATAGCCTAGGTCGCCCGGCGATCTTGCGCCAATGTGCTCGACGCAGGAAATGGACACATGACTACCACCACCAACGACGTTTCGCCGCTCCAGGTCCGCGCGGACCACGGGTGCTTTGGCTGCGGCGCCGCCAACCCCCACGGGCTGCACCTGCGCTTCACGCCGGATGCGAAAGGCGTGCGCGCCACGTTTACGCCCCTGCCGGTGCACCAGGGGTATGAACAGGTCGTTCACGGCGGGATCCTTTCGACACTGCTTGACGAGGCCATGGCATGGGCGGTGGCGACCGCAGGCATCTGGGCGGTCACCGGCGAGATGCAGGTCCGGTTCCGGCGTCCCCTTCACGTCGGTGAAGCGGTGACCCTGTCGGGCGTCGTTACCGACATTCGCACGCGCGCCATTTCCGCCTCGGGCCAGATCGTGCGCGAAACCGATGGTCAGATTATTGCGACAGCCACCGCGCTCTTCGTGCGCGTGCCAGCTGCCACCGAGGCGGCCTGGAAAGCACGCTATCTGGCCTCGGAGTGACACGCCAGCGGAGGCCATGCGATGATCCGGCCGTACGCGGCAGAGTGAATGGCGAGGACAATGGATCGCGAGACCCGGCAGGACCTGCTCGCCTGCGCCCGGCGAGCCACCGAAAACGCCTATGTTCCCTACTCTCACTTTCCGGTTGGCGCTGCGCTGTTGCTCGCCGATGGCTCCATCGTCACTGGCGCCAATGTCGAGAACGCCAGCTACCCGCTCACCATCTGCGCGGAACGTTCGGCCGTGGCGACAGCCGCCAGCGCCGGGCATCGCGAGATTCGCGCCGTGGCGGTCTCCGCGCCCCGCTCACCAGGCGCCTCACCCTGCGGGGCCTGCAGGCAAGTCCTGAACGAGTTTCGTCCAGCCGATGGCGACATGGCGGTCATCCTGGATGACGGCGAGGGCGGCATCATGACCAGCATCGAGGAGCTACTGCCTCGCGCGTTCGGCCCACGCAATCTCACGGAGTAGTCAGGAGCACAGCCGGTGCCAGGCAAGTACTACACCTACTACCAGCAGGTCGCCGACCGCATGGCGCCGTATCTCGCTGGCCGCCGCGTTTCGATTGAGCACCGATACCCGGGGTCGCAGCACCTGGTGTTCCGGCGTCACCCCAGCGGTGCAGACTCGACGCAGTGGATCTATATTGATGAGCCGCAGCAGATTGTCGATTGGGTCTGGCAATACGCCGAGGGTTTCCACGGGCACATTCGCGCCGAAGATGGCTCTGCCTGGTTTGTGCTCGATATCGACGCTCGCAGTCTGCCACTGGACATGGCGCGCCTGGCCACCCGCGACGCTGCCGGTATCCTGGCGCAACAGGGACTCGCGCCGCTCATCAAGTTCTCCGGCTCCAACGGGTTCCACCTGATGTGGAACGTGCCGGACAGCAACGAACTGTCCGATGCAGCACTGTGGGAGATTGAGCAACGCGTGGTAGCAGCCGTTGCCTGCGAGGTGGAACGGCTCCTGGAGGATGACGCCGACGCCGCGCCGATCCGCGACGCCGTCGGCCCGGACAAACTGCTGATCACCACATCATCCGCGGACCGTGAACAGCGGGGCGGCCTGTTGTTCGATCAACTCATCCTCAAGGACAACGCGCCCTTCCGCGTACCCTTTTCCGTGCATCCAAAATCCGGGCTGGTGTCGGTCCCGCTTCGAGTGGAGGAGCTGGAGACGTTCGATCCGGCCAGGGCGACCCCGGAGGTAGTGGCCGAGGCGTGGGCAGCCTTGCCGATACCAGACTATCCCCTGCAACAGGTGCGTGATGCCATCACGGCCTGGGAAGCTGACGGCTGCTAACTGCGCCAGGGGTCACGCGCTGGCTCCCTCGTCGCGCACCACCGTCACGTCCAGCAGCCGCAACGTCACCTCGCTCCGCTCCTTGTCCAGGAGCGTCAGGCGGCTCATGCCGCTGGATGTCACCTTGACAGGCGTCCCGTCCACCTCCACGGTCAGGCGCACGGTGGGCCCTTCGAAGACGATCTGATCGACCTTGCCACGCGCCACGTTCGGCGTGCCCTCTGGCAGCGGCTCGGCAAACACCTCAATGTTTTCCGGCCGCGCGAAGACCAGCACCTTGTCTCCCGTCTGGACCCCGCCTGGGTCCAGCCCGCGCAGGGTCATACCGGCTGCGCGCACGTCGACCAGACGCGGCTCGCCTGGCGCCGCCTGAACTGGCGCGATAACCGTGCCGGCGATGGCATTGTTGTCGCCCACGAAGTTGGCGACGAACTCCGTACGTGGCCGCAGGTAGATATCGAGCTGCGTGCCGGCCTGCTCGATCCGGCCGCCGTTCATGACGAAGATGCGGTCCGAGATTGCGAACGCCTCGGACTGATCGTGCGTGACGTAGATTGCCGTCTTCTTCGTTCGCCGCTGCAGATCCAGGATCGAGTACTTGAGGGTATCACGCAGATTGCGGTCGAGTGCGGAGAGTGGTTCATCAAAGAGCAGCACGCGCGGATCAGTCGCCAACATGCGCGCCAGCGCCACCCGCTGCTGTTGGCCGCCAGAAAGCTGCGACGGCATGCGGTCGGCATAGTCGGACAGCGACACCATGTCCAGCATCGAGCGCACGCGCTCCTGCGTCTGCGCCCTGGGCTCGCCCTTCACCTCCAGGCCGAACGCGACGTTTCGGGCCACCGAGAGGTGCGGAAAGAGCGCGTGGCTCTGAAACGCCAGGCCGATGTTGCGCTTGTGCGACGGCACGTTGTTCATCACCTGGCCGTCGAAACGGATCTGCCCCGACGAGGGGTCAACAAGGCCAGCCACCATACGCAAGGTCGTCGTTTTGCCGCAGCCAGAGGGCCCAAGCAGCGTGATGAACTCGCCGTCCATGATATCCGCATTGAAATCATCGACCGCCGTTGTCGCGCCGAACTTCTTGCTTACATGGTCGAGTTGCACTCGCGTCATACCCGCTCCCGAAAATCACCGACGGCGTTCTCTGGCTAAATGAGGTACGTGCCCTTCAGATAGCGTGAGCCGAAGAAGTGGAAGAACGTCAGCACCACCAGGAACGAGACAAGCTGCATGGTGGTTGCCAGCGCAGCAGTCGATGGCTGGAAGCCCGCTGTTCGCGTCAGGTTGTAGACGCGCAGCGCGGCGGTCGTGGTGCCTGGCCCCGCCACAAAGAGCGTCACCAGGAACTCATTGAAGATGATGACAAACGTGAGGAGTACGCCAGCGCTGATGCCAGGCCCGAGGAGCGGCATCTCCACCCGCCAGAACGTCTGCATCCGGGTTGCGCCAAGCGTCCGCGCCGCTTCCTCGAAGACCATCGGTAAATCTCGCAGCGCCACGATGATCGGCACGAGCATCAACGGGAACGTGCCCACCACGTAGGCCGCAATAAGGCCCGTCATCGTTTGCGGAATGCGAAACAGGAAGGCAAAGGCGATGACCAGGCTAATGCCCATCACGGCAGCCGGGGTGTAGAGCGAAAGATTCAGCGTTGAAAGCAGAAAGCTCTTGCCGGGGATCGGATAGCGCACGATGGCGTACGCCGCCGGTATGGAGATAAGCAGGTTGATGACGATGGTTAATACGGTGGTCTGGAACGACAGCAGCAGATTCTCGCGAAAGCTGCCGAACACATACTGGTAGGCGCTCAGTGTCCATTCGCCCTGCGGTGTCCGCAGAGAATAGGTCAGCGTGGCCAGAAAGGGCAGGGCGAATACCGCCATCCAGGCCCAGACGTAGCCGTGGGCCAGCGCGTTCCCCAGCACACGCAAACCCGAGCGCCCGGTCGATCCGGGGCCCGTTGGTGCAGCCTCGGCTGCGAGGGTGGCCATCTCCCCGTTCCTCCCTATGCCCTAGGCGCCAAGCGCGCCGCGCGAGAAGCGCAGCGAGATCCAGGTCACGGCGAACGCCATCACCATCAGGATCACGCCGAGCGCAGCCGCCAGTCCGTAGTTGAATTGCACCAGACCCTTGAAATACATCTGGAGCGAGATAACCGACTGCTCCTTCGGCGAGCCGAGCAACTGAGGCTGCGCGAAGACACCCAGATTCCAGCCAAAGCACATCAGGAACCCGGCCACAATACCGCTCCAGCTCAGGGGAAACAACACCCGCGTGAAAATCTGCCAGGGCTTTGCGCCGAGAGTGCGCGCGGCCTCCTCCAGCATCGGATCGACGTTGGA
Organism: Thermomicrobiales bacterium; assembly: GCA_041390745.1. Taxonomy (GTDB): domain Bacteria; phylum Chloroflexota; class Chloroflexia; order Thermomicrobiales; family UBA6265; genus JACCXM01. The sequence goes on from JAWKPJ010000018.1 coordinate 55,932, forward strand.
GAGCGCCGCGCCGATGTTCATCACCATGAAGGGAAACGTGAACACGGCCATCGAGAACAGCACCGCAGCCGTCGAGAACAGGTACTGGGCCAGGTCGATCCCGAACGTGGCGAAAAAGCCGCCCAGGGGCCCGGTCGGGAGCAGAACGTAGAACAGCCCAAACGCCAGGTAGAGCGGCCCGAAGAGCGGGAACGTCATCAGCGTCCGCACCAACTCGCGGTAGCGAATCTTGCGAATCAGGATGTAGGCAAAGGGATACCCGAACAGCAGGCAAATCAAGGTCGCGGCGGCGGCCAGGTACACCGTCTCACCGATAGCCGGCACATAGCGGCTGAAGACTTCGCGGTAGTTGTCAAGCGTGTATTCAGCCTCGAAGAAGAACGAGGAATCATTTGTCAGGCTGATCTGAAACAGATAGACCAGCGGAATCAGCGAAAACAGCAGCGCCACCAGCACGGCGGGGAGCAACAGGGTCAGGCCGCGTGCGCGTGGTGTGGCCCAGAATCGGCGCGGCCGCTCCGTCGCCGTTTCGTACTCGAGTGCGACCTCCGCAGGGGCGTGCGTCATGGTGGGTGGAAACCTTGTCTCACGCGCGCCGTGGCGGGACGCATCCCGCCACGGCACAGAAGATCCGGATTCTGGCGCTACTGGCCAATGCCCTTGGCGTAGTAGTCCATCCACTCGCCGACGTGCTCGGCGTAGTACGGCCAATCGACCGTGCGGTAGTTCTCGGTCAGTTGGGCGATCGTCGGGTAGTAGTTGAAGTAGTCGGCAGCAAACCACTCAGGGATGAGCCCCTCGTAGGACTCGCCGAGGATACCCTCGTTGAGTTCTGCCCACGGGCCGTGCTCAAGCCCCCAGCTATCCGGCGGGAACTGCACGTCATCGCTCAGGCGCCAGTCGACGAAAATCTGGGCCAGGATCGGGTGCGGCGTCCCCTTCGGAATCCACATGTACCCGTTCACGAGGTACTGGCCCGACTTGGCCAGCATGAACGCGGTGTTTGCCTGACCGTTCAGGAACTCCATCCGGGCCAGCGAGTTCCAGAAGCCCACCGCATCGACCACGCCCGCGCGCAGAAGCTGCTGCATGGTGGAGCTGTCGGTCGTGTACTGCAGGACGTTCGGATGCACCTTCTGGATCAGGAAGTCAATCGCCTGAGTCATTTCCTCAGGAACCTTGTAGTCCAGGCCGAGCGATGCGGCCACGCCGAGCATCATGCCACCGCAGGTGATGTCCCCCGGCAACGGCATGGTCAACCTGCCCTTCAACCGCTCGTCGCCCAGGTCGGTCCAGTCGGCCAACCACGGCGCGCGCTCCTTGTCGAAGACAATGCCGGGCGTCGCCGAAGCCTGGAAACCGACCGCCGTCGGGGCGTAGTTGAACATGTCCAGCACGCGCTCGGCGTTGGGAACCAGCGCGGAAGGCAGAAACTCCTCCGCCACCGGCTCTGGCTGGGACATTGCTTCTGCCCAGAAGTTCTCCTCGATCGCCATGACGTCGTAGGAGGGCGGATTGCCACTCTGTAGCGCGGTATACAGGTTCGTGATGTAGGTGCTGGGCGCCTGGCTCGCCTCGTAGTTCAACTTGATGTCCACACCGTACGTGGTCTTCACGTACTCGATGAACTTGGCGATGACCGTGTCGTTGGCGGTGTAGGTCCAGTTGCCGACGTTGACCTGACCTTCGGCCTGGATAGCGGCCACAATCTCGTCGTGGCTCATCTCCTTGTTCACGATGCCAACCGTAGTGGTGGCGCCGCCCTCAGGTGTCGCGTCCTGCGCGCTGGCCAGCGGCGCCATGCTCCCGAGCGCAGCGCCAATGGCGCCAGCGCCAAGCCCGAGCGCGATGCCCCGCTGCACCACCTGCCGCCGGGTGAGTGCTCCCGAGCGAGCTTCCGAGATCAGCGAAGGCAGACGAGTGTTTTCCTCGTTCAACGCTTAACTCCTCTCCGCGCGGTGCGCGGAATGCGTGCGAGAAGGCTCACCCCCATGAGCCAGTGCCGGGAAATGTGTGGACAGCGCATGAACGGTAGTGGCGTCTGGAGCGAGTGTCAACCGTACCGCGTATCGGCCGCCGTCCCTCCTGCCCACGCCTCAACTCGCGACTGGTGAGTTTAGCGGCCCTGCGCCGCTGCCACGGCGTTGCTGAGACGGGCCCAACGCGCCAGGATAAAGGACCACATGTTGGTCACGGCCCGGTTGGTAAAGACCGCCAGCGCCAGGTTCAGGTCTGGATCAGCCCAGAGCAGCGTGCCAGCGTGTCCAAAGTGACAGAAGGTGCGTGGTGAGGTCAGGTCTCCGGTCCAGTGGTTGCGCTTTGGCCCCTTCACCTCCCAGCCCAGGCCCCACGCGCCCGGATCCCACCAAACGCGGGCACTCTCCACCCCGCCGGCCACCCCCAGGGTTTGATCATGCGTGGCCAGCCGAACGATCGCCGGCGAAAAGGCGCCGGCGCCATCCTGCAGAAAAGCACCGGCAAACTGCGCGGCGGCCCGCGCCGTCCCGAACAGCCCCCCCCAGGGCAGCGCCAGGCTCCGCCAGTACGCACTGTTGTACGTCTCAATGTCGGTTCCGGCGTGCAGGGAGTCCGCCAGATGGGCGGTCCGGGCCAGGTCGGCGCGCTGCGGATCTGGCACGATACCGGTCAGATCGAGCGGGTCAAGCACCCGCTCCTGGGCCACCTCCCAGAATGGGCGTCCCAGCAGGCGCTCCACTGCGCGGGTGAGCACCCCAAACCCGGCATTGGAATACCGCAGCTCGGCGCCAGGCATTGACTGCAAGGGAAGCCTGAGCATCTGATCGATTACGTCGTCGATGCTCACCTTTTCGGTGTAGCGAGATTCACGCCCGCTGAGGTCCTCGGGCAGCCCGGAGACGTGGCAGAGCAGTTGCCGCGCGGAAATCCGGGGCCGCAATCGTTCCCACTCCGGATTCGTCTCGCCGCTCGCCCGAAACTCGGGCACGATCCGGCCAATCGGCTCATCCAGAGCCAGCAGCCCGTCATCGACCAGCGTCAAGACCGTCGCGCCAGTGATCGGCTTCGTAACCGAGGCCAGGGCGAACAGCGTCTCCGGCCCAACGGCCCGCCCAGGGGCTGCCTCCCCGGCGTACCGTTCAGCCACAATCTGGCCAGCGTGCCAGACAACGGCGCCGACCCCCGGGACACCGCGCTCCCCTACCCACTCATCCACAAGCTGCAGTGCTGCCTCTGTGCGCTGCGCCATGCCGCCCTCCGCTATCACCACTGCTCGCCCGGAACCGTACACGCGACGCAGCATCGCATGGCGACGAAATGCCTTGTCCCGCGTTCTGCGCCAGCGGTCACAAACCAAAGGCCCCGTCAGGTTGGACGGGGCCTTTGAATCACCCTAGCGACGATTGCGCCGCCGTTGCGGCTGCGGGGGCGGCACTGGCTGCGGCGGCGGCGGCGTGCTGGGCGCCGGCCGGCTTGCCTGCACCGCCGGGGCCGCCGGCTGGAGGAAAAGGAAGGTGTACAGGAACGCTGCGACCAGGCCGCCAACAATGGGCCCGACCCAGTAGATCCAGAAGTTGGAGAAGTCCTGCTGCACCACCTCCGGGCCAAACGCGCGAGCCGGGTTCATGGCCGCACCGGTGATCCGCCCGCCAAAGACAATATCCATGGTAATGGCCAGGCCAATCAGGAGTGGAGCCAGCGCCCTGGGCCCGCGAGGGTCGACTGCCGTGCCGAAAATCACCAGCACCAGGAAGAAGGTCATGACCGCTTCGATCAGCACACCGCCAAACGGCGTCACATCGGGGCCAAGGCCCGGAACGCCCAGGTTCACGCCGATGTTGTTGCGGCCAAGTTCGCCCAGGGCCGGGAAAATCAACGTCAGGATGCCGGCTCCAGCAATACCACCCAGCAGCTGCGCCACGATGTAGACCCCAGCCCGCGCCGCCTTGATGTTACCGGTCGCAAGCATGGAAATCGTGACGGCCGGGTTGAAGTGCCCCCCGGAGATCGCACCCAACGCACCGACCATGAGCGCGATGGCCAGGCCGTGAGCCAGCGCCACAGCGACCAGGTTGCCGCCACTCCCGAGGTTCTGGGTGGAAATGATGGCGCCGACGCCAGCCATCACGAGTGCAAACGGGCCCAGGAATTCTGCAACTGCGGCCTTTGGCAAATCGCGATCATCCATCCCGTGCCCCTCGCTCCTGCGACGACAACGACAGAACGCTTCCCTCAGCGTCAGGCCGGGATTGTAACAAAGCCCACTGCCCTATACGGACACCCGCGGCGCCCCTAACCCTGCGGAACCTGCGGCCACTCGGGCGGTGATTGTCCATCCTGGCCCGGTTGCCACGGCTGATCGCCCTGACCGGGCAACCACGGCTGGTCACCCTGACCAGGCTGCCACTGCGGTTCGGCCTGGCCCTGCTGATCCTGCCATTGCGGGTCACCCTGGCCTTGCTGCTCTTGCCACTGTGGTTCGGCCTGCCCTTGCTGATCCTGCCACTGTTCGTCGGCCTGACCTTGCTGGCCTTGTTGGTCCGGGCTCGCCGTGCCCGTTGCCACTGCCGCAGCACCCGGCGGCGGCAAGGTCGCGCGCACCTGCGGGTTAGCTGGCGCCTCCGGGAGCAACTGCGCCGAACTCCCGGGAGAGGTGATGCCAAAGGCGAGTGAGCCAACAACCTGATCGTCGATCTCGATGTAGACGCCGTACTCGCCCGGAGCCACGTTGCCGCCAATGCCGATGGGCAAGGCCAGCCAACGATCGGCAGCGCCGGGGTCAATCATCACGCTGGGCCTGGCCAAATCATTCCCCCAGGCGTCCGTCACGACCGCACCCACGATCTGCCCGGCGCTCACGCCAGAGACACGCGCCGCAGCATAGACCGTGCCGACTCCCGCCGGCACGCTCTCGTAACTGCCGTCCGGCGTGCCGTCTCCCCGGAAACCGAACGTAAGGACCAACTCTTCGAGGCCCGCCGGCTCCGGCACTGTCGTGCCTGGTGTCGACGTTGGCGGGAAATACCGTTCAGCAGTGCGTGTAGCCTGGTCCGCCTCGAGTTGCTCCGGCAACCTTGCGTCCCGTGCCTCATCCCGCCGGGCGTCCGTTGCCATGCCAGACGAGCACCCGGTGAGAACCAGGAGCGCCAGCAGTGCAGTGCCCGCGATTGCCCGCAGCCGCTCAGTCCGCGCTGGCGCTGCCGGGCGGCCGGTATGCGCCGAATGCATCCTGGTACTCGTCAGCCACTTCGACAGCCGACTTGTGGACGTAGATGCGTGTGGTGGCCGGGGAAGCATGTCCAAGGATTGTCTGCACCGTTGATTCGCGCACGCGGCGCCGCACCAGTTCGGTGGCCAGCCCGTGCCGGAAGGAATGCGGGGTAACATCGCTCTCCACACCCGCCGCCACCGCCAGCCCGGCCACGATATGCTCCACCGTGCGCGGGCTGATGGCATTGCCAGGATTCCCTATTCTATCCCGCCCACTGAAGGCCGGGAGCGCGCCAGCCCCACGCAGGGGATCGCCACGCAGCGCCCAGTAGGCCGTCAGGGCGTCTGCGGTGTCGTGATCGAAGTGCACCGTCCGGCTCTTGCCCCCCTTGGCGCGGTAAATGCTCGCCGATCCCTCGGCCAGGTCAATATCGCGCCGCCGCAGGGCGCACAACTCCGACACGCGCACGCCGGAGCGGAACATGAACCGGATCATGGCCCGCACTTTCAGACGCCGCAACTCCGCCGGTGGTTTCTGCTCACGGGGCAGGCGATCTACGTGCGCCACGATGCAGTCCAGGTCGCTGAGCTTCACATCGGGGGGCGGTGGGGTAAAGCGAGGCATCATCGCGGCGATCCGCGTCTTCAACCGGTCCCCTGCCAGATCGGTGTTCAGGTCGTAGCTGGCCAGGTACGAGCAAAACTTCCGCACGGCCGAGAGGTTGTTCTGGGCGGTCCGCATCCGGGAGACCTCTTCCGGCGTGCGGATATCGGGCGGGACCAGGATCGCTGCGAACGCAGTGACGTGATCCGCGCGCAGCGCCGTCACCGGCGCGACGTTCGGATCAATCCCCTCGTGTTGCGCCACATGCTTCAGGAACTTGTCGATACCGTGAAAGTACGTCTTCTTCGTCCGTGGGGAAAGCCGCAGATCCCCGAAGAACAGGTCAACGGCTGCGGCAATTGTCAGTGGCTCGTCTCCCGAGACGTCGTCCGGTGTTGCCAAATCGCTCTGGGTCTTGGCCATGGTCCGCCTTCGCCGGTAGCTGCGCTGGCGCGGGGGTCATTCTTGGTGGGGCACACGCACCGTACCACGCACCGCGTCCAGGCTGCGGCGATACCGCTGCACGTAACCTGCCATGTCCGCGTGGAACTGGCTGTTTGAGACGATGCGATCCACGCCGGCAGCCTTCGCGGCACGCCGCGTTTCGACATCCGTGTGTGAACCAAAGCCCAGTACGGGCGGCAGCGCATCATCGCCCGCCAGCGCTGTCGCAACTTTCTCCCAATCCACCTGCCCATTCATGTCAATGATCGCCATCACGGCCCGATTTCCGAGCGTTCTGGCAGCTTCCAGGAACGCCGCAGTGTCCCCCTTGACCACAACCTGCAGACCTAACGTCGCCATTGCGCTGCGAATACGCGAGCCGAACATCAGGTCCCGGTTGAGCACCACGACGACGGGCGTCGCCTCTTCGTGCGTGTTCGCTGCCACGGTTCATCTCCGTCGGTAACCGGCATGCCGCCCTGAACGGAGTGTGCCACACACGCCGCCGGGGAGCCGGATCAGCCTGCTCCCCGGAGATCAATGCGGCCGCACGCCCCGCCGAGCTGTCACAGGTCGCGCCGCCGGCTGACGATCTCTGGACAACGCGAACACACCTTCTCCCTTTGGCCTGCCGACTCCGCTCCAGCGAGTCAGCGCCTTCCCATTGCCAGCACGGTAGTACGTGCGCCTGGCGCAATTGCTGGAGCGATACGCGCCATCCTGGACAAAGGCGCGAGGCGCCAGACCCCAGCGACTTTGATACTCTTCAGCAAGGCGTCAGCATCAACCACAGGGAGGCATTTCAGCATGGCCACTCGCGCTCGGAAGCTCGGCAAAGGCCCCATTCCTGTGGACTACATGACGCGCACCGAACGGGTGGCCGCGGCTGTGGCCGGAGACGAGGTGGATCGCATTCCGGTCTGCTTCTGGCATCACTTCAGCCCGGAGGGTTCTGGCCGCGCGATGGCAGACGCCACGCTGCGCTTTTTCGACCAGGAGTTCGATCTCGACATCGCCAAGGTGATGCCAGACATTCCTTATCCCTTTCCGCAGCGGTCCATTCAGAAGCCGAATGATTGGCGCCTGATCGAACCCATTGACCCCGGTCAATCGCGATTCTTCCGGGAACGGGCCGAGTCGGTGGCCTCGATCCGGGATGTGCTGGGGATGGATACTCCGGTCATCATGACCGTCTTCAGCCCGCTGGCGGAAGCGATGTACGCCGCGCGCGACCGCAACCTGTTCCTGGCGCACCTGGAAGAGCACCCCGCCCTTATCCATGAGGTGTTGACCACCATCGCGATGAACCTCAACAACCACATCCGGGACATCATTGCCGCAGGCGCCGATGGCGTCTTCTTCTCCGTGCAAGGCATTACTCGCGATGTCCTGACGGAGCAGCAGTACCGCGAGTTCGGCCGGCCCTACGACTTGCTGGCCCTGCGCGGCAGCAGCGACGGTTGGCTTAACGTCCTGCATGTGCACGGCGACAAGAACCTGATGTTTGACCTGCTCCTGGACTACCCGGTGCAGGTCCTGAACTGGTCTGACCGGCTGGCGGGCCCCAGCCTGCGCGAGGTCCGCGTCAAGACCAGCAAGGCGCTGATGGGCGGTTGGAACGAATTCGGCCCCCTGTCACAGGGGCCGATCGAACAGATCCAGGCCGAGGCAGAGGACGCTGTCGCCCAGACCGGCGGCCGCAAGTTCATCCTGGCCAACGGCTGTTCGGTCCCGGACGACACCGACCACCGCCTTCTGGAGGCAGCCCGCGACATTGCCCAGAACCTGCGACCGCCGGCCTGAGCCGCCGCTACTCGGCGCTGGACCCCGCCTTTTCGCGTTTCTCCATGATGTTGGTGGAGTGCCCGGCGTCCAGGCGCGCCTTGGGGTCATAGTGGGTGACCGCGTGGTTGACGGCGGTCACCGCCTCGGCCGCCCCGGTCACAATCAGCTTGAACTTCGCCGGGTAGGTAGCGACGTCGCCAGCAGCGTAGACCCCGGGGATCCCGGTTGCCATCGAGGTCTTGTCGACCACGATCTGGTTGCGTTGAAGCTCGAAACCCCAGGTCTTGAGCGGACCGAGGTCCGCCACGAACCCGATGGCGATAATGAGATCATCACACGGCGCGGAAGTCTCCTCGCCATCAGGCCCCTTGAAGGTCACCCCGGCCAGGCGCCCCTCGTCATTCGTGTGCACGGCGACCAACTCATAGCCGGGATAGTGCACATCGACCGTGGAAGCTTCCAGTTGCCGTACGGTCGCTTCGTGCGCGCGGAACTTTGAACGGTGGATGATGGTGACGTGCGCCGCCACCGGTTCCAGCGTCACTGCCCAGTCCACCGCCGAGTCGCCGCCGCCCACGATAACGACGTGCTTGTCCCGAAAATCCTCGACCCGCTTGGCAAAGTAGTGAACGCCCTTGCCTTCGAGTTCGCGCAACCCGGGGGTGTCAAGGCGTTTTGGCTCGAAGGCGCCGACGCCCGCGCAGACAATGACGGACCGGCTCCAGCGGTCGCCCTGCGACGTGCCCAGGCGAATCAGCCCGTCTTCACGCGCCTCCAGTTCCAGCACCTGTTCCTTGAGCCGGATCGTCGGCTCCGCCAGGCGGGCCTGGATGTCGCAGTGCGCGACGAAATCCTTGGCCAGCACCCGTGGGAAGCCGATAACGTCGTAGATGTACTTCTCCGGGTAGATCGCGGTCAGCGCGCCGCCCGGCTCTTCCAGCGCGTCGATAACCTGCGTGCGCGCCCCGCGTAACCCGGCGTAGAACGCCGCGAATTGCCCGGTCGGCCCCGCCCCGATAATGGTGATGTCGTAGATATCGTCCCCGGGAATCGTACGCGTGGCGGCTGCATCATTCGGCAGCGTGTCGGTCATGATGTCGAAACTCCTGGCCAGTGGGCGCCACCCGGCGTACCGCTCGTTGGTAGACCGATTCTATCATCGGGGCCCGTGCGAGCCGCGAGAAACACCCTGTGCGCGCCGTCCAAATGCGTTGTTCCCGATCAGGTGCGCGCCCGCATGCAGGCCGCCCGTTAGAATGGCACAAACGCACTGTCGGTATGGAGTACAAGACATGGTCTCGTCCCCGGCAAAGTCGCCAAATCTTGATCGCCTCTTTTCGCAGCGCGCCCTCACCGTGAATCCGGCCCCGCTCCTCCAGGGTATGGATGATGTAGGCGAGAGGATTTCATTCACGTTCGGGTTTCCCGATCCCGCCTCACTCCCCGCCGGTGAGATTGCCGAGGTCACAACGCGCGTGATGCAGAAGCGCGGGAGCGCAGCGCTCCAGTACGGCGACAACAACGGTTACAGCGGCCTCATCGATGCGCTGCTCACCAAACTGAAGCGCGACCAGGGGATCGTGGCCGGGCCGGAAAACATCCTGATTACGGCCGGAGGGTCACAGGCAATCGGCCTGTTGCTGGATGCCTTCGTGAACTGGGGCGACACGATCTGCAGCGAAATGCCGACGTGGCTGGGCGCCGTCGATGCGTTCCGCAACGTGGGCGCGAACGTCGTACCCATCCCGGTGGATGCAGACGGCACGGACGTCAAGGTGCTGGGGCGCGAACTGGCGCGGCTCCGCGCCGAGGGCATCACGCCGAAGTTCGTGTACGCAATCTCCAACTTCCAGAACCCGACCGGCGTCACCATGACGCTGAAGCGGCGCCAGGAGCTTCTGGACCTGGTGCACGATGCCGGCACGATGCTGATCGAGGACGACGCCTATTTCGACCTGCGCTATGGCGGCGACAATCTGCCCTCCGTCTACTCGCTGGACACGACGGGCAGCGTGATCTACATGGGTACGCTCTCGAAGACCATGGGGCCAGGCATGCGCCTGGGCTGGCTCGTGGCGCCCGCCGAAGTCATTCGCCGTATCGCCGCCCTGAAGGTCGATGGCGGCACCAACGTTTTCGGCGCGCACGTGGCCGCAGATTGGCTACCCGAGGGGCTCCTGCCGCATGTCGCCCGCCTGCGTGAGGTCTACCACCGGCGGCGCGACATCATGCTGGCCGCTCTGGCTGCGCACATGCCGCCTGGCGTCACCTGGACTGTGCCCGAAGGTGGGTTCTTTATCTGGGTCACCCTGCCGCCGGAAATCGACACGACTCGCATGCACCCCCAGGTTCGCGAGTTGGGCGTGGAGTACCTGCCCGGCGCAACCTGCTTCACGGATGGCTCTGGAGCCAATCAACTCAGGCTCTCATTCTCCTTCGTCGAGGATGATCGGATTGAACAGGGCGTGCGCACCATCGCTGACGTGATTCGCAGCGAACTGCAGGAAGCGCGCGCATAGCGCCCACTTTGCAACAGAAAGTCGCAAACACTGCGCCCCGCGAGTCGTCGCGGGGCGCGAAATTGTGCACGCTGTCCTTGCGTCACGATCTTCCATCACATAGCATTCCGGCCATCTGGACAACGTTCGATGAGTTGCCTGCCCGCCTGGCGACTACCGCTTCTCTTGCTGGACTCCGGCAAGACAATTGTGGTTCTGGCTCACAAGGCCAGTCCCGGTACAGGAGGCCCCATGAGCGACACGCGAATTTCGTCGATACTCGCGCAGATGAACGCCGGAAAACTCTCGCGACGCGGCGTGCTCGAGGCCGGGCTCAAGCTCGGTGTGGCAACCCCGGCCCTGCTGGCCCTGATTGAGGCGGCGCCTGCCAGCGCCAGCGCCGTTCCGGTCACCGATCACCGTCTGCTGCTCGCGCAGGAAGGGTCGCCAGGCACATTGCTGATCCTTATCCAGGGCGGCGACGAAGATATCGACCCTCACTACTCCTACTCCACGTTGTCGTCGGTCGTGGCGCTGGGCGTCTACGAGCCCCTGATCCGGCTCAAGGGCGACACCACCGATGAGTTCGAAGGCATGATGGCCGAGTCGTGGGAGGTCAGCGACGACCAGTCCACCTACACCTTCACGCTCTATCCGGACATGCAGTTCCAGGACGGCACGCCCGCGAATGCACAGGCGGTCAAGGACTCCTACACGCGCTGGATCGAGATGGGCGGCTCGCCGGTCGGAATCATCACGCGCTTCGTGGAATCCCCCGACATGATGGAGGTCATTGACGACCTCACGATCCGCTTCAACCTCGGTACACCGCAGCCGCTCTTCCTGGCCGCCATGGCATCGTCCTATGGGCCGATGGTCATCAGCCCCACGGCGCTGGCGGAAAACGCGACGGAGGACGACCCCTACGCGCACGAGTGGGCCAAGGAGTTCGCCGTCGGCTCGGGCGCCTACATCCTGGAGTCCAACTCCATCAATGAGGGCATCGTCTTCAAGAAGTTCGACAACTACCACCGTGGCTGGGAAGGGAACCACTTCGACACCATTATTCTGCGCGTGGTGCCCGAAGACGGCGCCCGCCGCCAGTTGCTGGAGCGCGGCGAGGCAGACGCCGCCGCCTTCAACCTGACCTACGACGCCGTCGATGCGCTGCGGAGCAATCCGGATGTGCAGGTCATCGAGTACCCCTCGACCGCTGTCTCCTGGACTGTCATGAATGCGCCGCGCCTGCTAACGCCGGAAGTGCGCCAGGGCTTCAGCTACGCCTTCCCGTACGACGATGTCGTGAACGCGGTCTACAAGGGCCTGATGAAGCGGACCGGACCCATCACCGATAACGTCAAAGGCTATGATCCAGACGTTTTCCTCTACCCGACCGATCTTGAGAAAGCCAAGGATCTCATCATTTCTGGCGGGTTCAAAGAGGGCGATACGTTCGAGTACATGTTTGACTCGACGCTCGCGTACGAGCAGACCATCGCCGAACTCTTCCAGGCGAACGTGGCCGAAATGGGTTTCAACCTGGAACTTGTTGCTGTCGATATCGCCACACTGAACTCGGTGGCGTTTGGCGATGCCCCGCCAGAAGAGCGCCCGCACTTCCTCGGAAGCTGGGGTTGGTGGCCAGACTACAACGACCCCTGGAACCAGCTTGCGCCCAATTTCCTCCAGGATCAAATTGGCGACGGCGGCTCCAACGTCGGCGGCTACGTCAACGAGCGTTTCGAAGAAATCATGGCGGAAGCTGAGCACTTTACGTCTGAAGAGCAACTGAACGAACTGATGAAGGAGGCCCAGAATATCCTGACCGAACTCGATCCCCCGGCCATCTACTCCGGCCAGGTGATCCGGTACACCATCCTCGGAAAGGACATCGAGGGCTTCGTCCCGAATCCGCTGTACCTCGACAGCTTCAACTACTACGACATGTCGCGCGCGGCCTCCTGATCGCACGAGTACGGTACGAGGTTCGCTTCCGGGAGCGAACCTCGTAAGGGGTCGCACATGCTGGTTCGGCTGATCGTCCGCAGGCTCTTCTTCCTCGTTTTCGTTCTTCTCGGACTCTCCCTGATCACCTTCGGGTTATCACACATTGTGCCTGGCGACCCGGCCCCGGCTCATGGCAGGCCCCCGCGCCAGCAAGAGCGCGGTGGCCAAGATCCGGGAAAAGTACGGTCTGGATGATCCGCTCCCGGTCCAGTACGTGAACTACGTCAAGGGCATCTTTCGCGGTGACCTCGGCACGTCCTTCACCACTCGCCGCCCCGTCCTCGACGACCTGAAACGCTACTTGCCGGCCACGCTCGAACTCGGGCTCGTGGCGTTCATCATGTCCACGCTCATCGGCATACCATTAGGCGTCATCTCGTCGGTGAAACGAGACAAGCTGCCGGACCATATCGCTCGCTTCATCTCCATCTCGGGGCTGGCGCTGCCGGTCTTCTGGCTGGCCATCATGGCCCAGTTCATTTTCTTCGGGCGGCTGGGGTGGCTGCCCGACGGTGCGCGCATACCGATTGGCACCGACCCACCACCCAACGTCACTGGCCTTTACACCATCGATTCCCTGCTGGCGGGCGACTGGGGTCTCTTCAAACTGTCCGTAACGCACCTGATCCTGCCCGCAACGGTACTGGCGTACGGCTCGCTGGCGGTGATCACGCGCATGGTGCGAGGCGGCATGCTGGAAGTCCTGAATCAGGATTACATCCGCACTGCCCGCGCCAAAGGCATGTCCCCCAATGGCGTGATTTACGGTCACGCCCTGAAGAACGCAATGTTGCCTACCGTGACCTCACTCGGGCTGCAGATTGGCCTGCTGCTCTCCGGGGCTTTCCTGGTGGAAATCGTCTTCTCCTGGCCGGGCATTGGGCGCTATGCGGTTGAAGCGATCCAGCGTCTCGACTATAACGCCACGATGGCCACAACCTTGATCATCGCGCTCATTTTTGTCCTCATGAACCTCGTGGTCGATATCCTCTACCTCTTCCTCGACCCAAGGATCTCCTACTGATGAGCGCCGAAAGCCCGACTGCCAGTGCTGTGCTGGCGACCACTAGCGCGACCCTGTCGCCAGATGCGAACCTGGCTGCCACAACACGTGGTCAAAGCCAGTTGCGGCGCAATCTGAAGCGCTTTCTGGTCAGCAACCGTCTCAATTTCCTGGGTCTGTGTCTGGTTGTGCTCTTCTTTTTCCTCGCCATCTTCGGTGAGGCTATCGCGCCACACGATCCCTACGCCCAGGACATCACCGGATCCAAGCTCCTGGCGCCCTCGCTCACCCACCCCATGGGCACCGATGAACTGGGGCGCGACATCTTCAGCCGGGTGATGGCGGGGACGCGCATCAGCCTGCAGGTAGCCGTGGTCGTCCTCACGTTCGCAGTCGTTTTCGGGACGCTCGTGGGCTCGATCGCCGGCTATTTTGGTGGCATCGTCGATGAGCTGCTTATGCGCTTCACCGACATGTTCCTTGCCTTCCCGGCTCTCATCCTGGCCATTGCCATCGCTGCGTCGCTTGGTCGTGAGCTGTACTGGACAATGGTGGCGCTGGCCACGGTATTCTGGCCGTGGTACGCCCGCCTCATTCGGGGCCAGATTCTGACCATTCGCGAGCGCGACTTCGTCACGGCTGGCGAAAGCATTGGCCTCACCGGGCGGCAGTTGCTGCTTCGGCATATCCTGCCGAACGCCGTCTCCGTCGTCATCATCCAGCTCACGCTGGATGTCGGCTACGCCATTCTGGCCACCAGTTCGCTCAGCTTCATCGGTCTCGGCGCCCAGCCTCCCTCTCCAGAATGGGGGACCATGATGTCCACGGCCCGTAACTACTTCCGTGAGGGCTGGTGGTACATCACCTTTCCCGGCGTTGCGCTGACACTCACTGTCTTTGCGTTCAACATCCTGGGCGACGGGCTGCAAGACGCGCTGGATCCGCGCTCTGGCCGCCGCTGATCACGTTGCCACGGCGGCGCCAGGCGCCGGCTCCGACTCATCGCAGGCGTGGTCCGGTGGGCCAGCCACCGGCAGGTGGAACGTAAACACCATACCCTGCGGCCGGTTGCGCTGCGCCTCGATCGTACCGCCATGGGCTTGCACAACGTGCTTGGCGATAGCCAGGCCCAGGCCGGTGCCATGCGATCGCCGGGATCGGTCGGCCTTGTAGAAGCGCTCAAAGAGACGCTCGATGTCTTCCGGGTCGACGCCAACGCCTGTATCCTCAACCTGATACACGATCCAGCCATCCTGCTCCGACACCGAGAGCTGGATGGCTCCCCCCGCAGGCGTGAACTTCACCGCGTTGTGAATCAGGTTGAGCAAAACCTGGCCGATGCGCGTTCGGTCCGCACGCACCAGCGGCAACCCAGGCGCCGTGTGCGTCGTCATGCTCAGGCCAGAACGAGCCACCTGCGCGGCCAGCCGCGCCTCGGCTTCTCTGGCAATCTCCCCCGGATCCAGCCAGTCGAGCGCCAACCGCAGCCGGTCTGACTCCAGCCGGGCCAGATCGAGCAACTCGTTCACCATGTCAGCCAGGCGGTCCACCTCGGAGATGATGCGGGTCAGGAATTCACCAGACACCTCGGGATCATGAAGCGCGCCGGCCTCCAGCGTTTCGACCATGGCCCGGATCGACGTGAGTGGTGTCCGCAGTTCGTGCGAGACATTGGCCACGAAGTCTCGGCGCACCCCCTCCAGCTTGCGGAACTCCGTGATATCCCGCAAAACAACGACGCCGATGCGCTCATCCGGTGCATCCAGGCAGCGAGCCGCAATGTGCAACGTACGCCCGCTCCGCCCGTGCTGGATGACGCGCTCCATGGGGTCACCACACTCAACGACAGCCTGGTCCACGAGCTCGGAAAGCTCGTGGTCGCGCCCCACCCGCATCAGGGATTCCCCGAGCACCTCCCCGCGCACGGCGAGCATGGCCCGCGCTGCGTCGTTCATGAGCACGACGTGGCCTGCCTCATCAGTGATGACGACACCATCGGTGAGGTTGACCAGCGTTGCCTCCAGGCGCGCCCGAACAAGCTCCAGCTCTTCCAGTGTGTCTCTCAGGGTGGCGGTCATGAAGTTGAAGGCCCGGCCAACATCTCCCAGTTCCTGCGTGGGCGCCGGATCAAGACGGGCGTTGAAATCGCCTGCGGCCACGGCGGCAGCGTGACGACGCATGGCGTGCAAGCCATCGCCGATCTGCCTGGCCACATACCACCCGGCCCCTGCCATGAGCAGGCCGGCCACAATCACCGCCCCGATGACCTGCTGCCTGACATTGGAGACCAGCGCTCCCACCTCGGTCAGGGGCAAGCCCATGCGCACCACCGCCTCGCCATCCGCGATCGAGCGCGCTACATACAGGAACGGGACACCTATCGTAGTGCTCGGCCGTACGGCGCTCCCCGTTCCTGTCGCAAGCGCAGCTCGCACCTCCGGGCGTCCGCCGTGGTTATCCATGAGGTTGGGGTTGCTCTCGGTGTCGGCAATAACCTGGCCGTTCGGCGCGATAACCGTGACGCGAGCCTGTAGTTCCTGGCCGAATCGATGAATGACCGGCTCAATCTCACCGGTCTGTCCGCTGCGGACATAGGGCGAGACGAGATCGCCAGCGACCAGCGTCTCTTCCAGTAGATCGCGCTGCAGCCGGTCCACCGAGAAAGATTCAATTGTCTGGACGAGGAGCCACCCGAGCACCGCGATAATCAGCATGCTCAGCCCGGCGTAGGTGAGAGCCAGCCGCATCGCGAGCGTGTGCGGCGTGAGCCGCCTGAGCCAGGCAGCGCTCTTCTGCCGCCACGAGGCCGGGGCCGGCTGTGGAGAGATAACAGATGGCTCAGTTTTCTGGCTGGCGTTCATCGTCCGCTATGAGTCGATACCCAAACCCGCGCACCGTCTCAATTCGGGCACGATACCGGGAATCCTGTTCCAGCTTCTGGCGCAACCAGCGCACGTGGACGTCCACCGTGCGCGTATCAATGGGGTAGTCATACCCCCAAACACGCTGCAACAGGACCTTCCGCGAATGCACCACGTTCGGATGACTGACCAGGAAGTAGAGGAGATCGAACTCCCTGGGGCGCAGCGAGAGGGGCTGCTTCCCAAGCATGGCTTCCCGCCTCGCCCGGTTGACTACCAGGTCTCCCAGGCGAACGACCTGTTCCGCCTCATCGTCGAGCGGCATGGAGGAGAGGACAGGCTCTGGCCGGGCGTCCTCCGCGCGCGCAGGAGCGCCGGCAGCGGCGCTCATCATCTGCGCGCGACGCAGCATCGCACGAACTCGCGCCAGCAACTCGCGCATGGCGAACGGCTTGCCGAGGTAGTCGTCTGCCCCGAGTTCCAACCCAACAATCCGGTCGATCTCCTCGCCCTTTGCCGACAGCAACAGAATAGGGACAGTCGATTCCGCACGTAGCGTGCGGCAGACCTGCAGGCCATCGACGCCCGGCAGCATCACATCAAGCACGATGGCATCGGGATGCAGCCGCCGCGCCGCCGCGATGGCTTCTGTGCCAGTTGCGGCCAGCTCTACGCGATACCCTTCCTTGCGGAGGGTGTAGGCAATAGCGTCAGTAATCGCGGGCTCGTCATCCACCACCAGGATGGTGCGCGGCTCCGGTTCTCGCACTGCGCCGCCAGCCTCGTTCGCGGCGGAGCGAAAGGCCGGGGAGGACGAGTGACCAGGCGCCAGACGCAAGATAGTTGGGTCTGCCATGTCCATGCGGGGAAGTATGCACCTCACTGCCCGCAGGAGGCGGCAACAGCAGCCTGCGCAAACATCGCCAGGATTTCTGCGGGTATGCGGCGTGGCCGGCCGTCGTCCGACATGAATACCCACTCTGTCACCGCGCGTACCAGTACCGCATCGGAGGGCAACGGCGAATCCGGCCGTGGCGCCCGCCCGACGAACGGTTCCCCGGCGGGATCGTCGGCACGGTAGAGTTGGTAGCATCGCGTGACCCGCGCACCGCGCGGCTCCTGCAACCAGGTCTGGATACGCACCACATCGCCCGGGTAGGCCGCCCGCAGGAACTCGATCTCGTGACGCCGCGCCACGAACACGCCGCCGAACGCCCGCGACGCTGCAACCGTCAGGCCGAGGTAGGTTGCGTGCTCGATTGCCGCCTGCTCCATGTAATGCAGGTAAATCGCGTTGTTGACATGTCCCAGCAGGTCGGCCTCATGAAAGCGCGCCTGCATGGCAATCTCGAACTGGGGCCGCGACTCCCAGTCGATGGCTGCGCCGCGGAGACTCACGCGCGGGCCGGCGCCTGGACCGCAATGCGTGTGGGCAGAATCAAATCCGGATGCTCGCTCTCGATCTCGCGTTCAAAGATGCGCCGCAGAATAGCGACCGTCGAGGCATACGTCGAATCCATGCCATGGTAGGACATGCCGCGCGCGCCGAGGGTCTGGGCGCGGGTGTACGGAGTGTCCGACGCGTAGTGGATAATGCCCAGGTCCATCGCATTTCCCCGGTGAGTCTGGAGGTTGATCGCCTCTTCGGCCGGGTAGCGCCGCAGGTGCATGTCCTCGTAGAGGGCATTCAGGTACGGGCCTGCCTCCATCTCCACGACGGTGTAGTTCTCACGGTAGAAGAAGTCGAGATACCCCTCGTTCTGCAGAAAGGTTCCCTTCACCGTCACGGCCTTCTGGTTGTCCAGCGCCGCCCCGTAGACGAGGTACGGGTCGAGATCAGCCGAACTGAATGCGTTATCGAACCAGTACGTATTACCCGAGTGCTCGTCGTAGACCACATTGGAGATCATTACGTCGCCGATACGGCCGTTCAGCGTGGCCGCCTTCCCCAGGATATAGATGCCCTGGAGTTCATCGGTGGTCATCCCTACCTGCGAAAGAATGTTGTAGGCCGAAAGCCCGAGCGGATAGTTGACGTTGACGATGATCGCGTCCGACGCGCGCGGATCCAGACACACCCCGTGGTCATCGCACAGGCGCGGATCGAATTGGCTTGGATCGAGGCGGGCAAGCTCAATAATCTGGATGCCGACATCAACCGGCCCGTGCGGATCGATATGGTGAATACCGATGGTCTGCTCTTCCCGGCTGCGGGCCTGCCGTTCCTTCTCTCGTCCGGCCTGTGCAAAATAGGGCCGGGCCGCGAAGTAGAGCAGGTTCTCCCAATTGGAGCGGCTGTTGCCGGCCTCCAGTTGAGCCAACTCCTCTTTCAGATCGGCCGAGGTTCCCTGCCGGATAAAGTCGATCAACTCGGCCTTGCGACGCCGCGAGGTGCCCGAGAGAATATTCACGATAGAGTGTGTGTTGGAGGAGACAAAATAGACCGGGCGGTCAATCGCCTGCAGGTCGTGCAGTACCCGCTCGGCCGGCGCCCACCACTGGTGCGTGGCCCGCGCATTCCCCAGGTGCGTGCCCCCGATCATGCGCAACATCATGCGCTTGCGGTGAGATGCCACCAGTTCCAGGTTCCGCCAGACCGCCTGCCCCCAAACAGACTGCAACCGCTGCCAACTGGCGACGTCGAGCAACAGCCGCGCACCGATGTCCGCCTTTTCATCGGGCGTCAACTGTTCGCCCCGCGCGGCCCGCGCGATGAGATCACGCAGCAGGGCATCGTCCGCAATGATGCCGTGCATCTTGTTCCATTCGATCTGATACGCGACGATCGAGGGCGCCAGATCATCGAGATCAGAGGCCGAGGCGATGGTGACCGCAAGAGTCTGCGCGCCGTCGTACCGCCAGCGGCGACGGCGCCCGGGCGCCGAAACGACTTCCCACGCATCGACATCCGGGTGGCCGGCGCGCCGGAACCCGCGCGCAGACTGCCCGAGCAAAATGTCCGTGACGTTGACAATACTCTCGGGAATACGCTGCGCCGAATAGATGAACGCGTTCAGGTCGGGCGCAGCTTCTTCCGCGCCGGCATGGAGCGATGAAGCCGCCGTGAGATGGGCCGGCGTGAGCGTCGAAACCGGAACCGCGCCAGAACTCTGGAGCAACGTCGTGTAGGTTCGGACGTAGAGATCGACCTCACGCTTCCCCGGTACCCGGCCACTCGTGCTGATCGGCGCCCGCAACTCGCGCTCGGCGGTTGGAGGACGCTGCTGCCCTGCTTCGAAACCCGTCGCCTGTGCCATGTCGCCCGCTCACAAGGTGGTCACGCGTGCGATGGTCGTCGCCATCTCACAGGCGAGTATAGGTGGGACTCCGCAGATTCCTGGCCGGGCAGGCGGTGATTGCGGCCTGGGGATCAGTCAAGAGGCTCTTCCTGCGTCGTGGCAGCCTGGGCGTGCGCGAGCAGGCGGTCTGGCGAGACGGCAATGGAATTTCGCCCGAGCGACCGCACTGCGCCCTGCTCCTGCAGTTCCAGCAACTTGCGCGTAACCGTGACCCGGTTGGAGCCGATCATGTTCGCCAGGGTCTGGTGTGTCAGCGGCAGCGTAATGGCCGTTAAGCCATCAGCAGTCGGCCGGCCAAACCCCCGGGAGAGGTGCAACAGGGTCGCGGCCAGCCGCACCGAGGTATCGCGCGCCAGAAGGTGCTCAGTCAGCATGTGCATTTCCGACAGCCGGCGTGACATGCCCTGCACCACGGCCGACGCCAACTCTGGCACCCGCTGAATCAGGTCGGCCAGTTCGTTCGCTTCGACCACGGCCACTGAAGCATCAACCAACGCCTCGGCGGAACTTCCGCTGGAGAGCCCGTCCGGATCAATCTCCTGTGTAAAGACCGTCCCGGGCCCCAGCAGGCCAAGATTGATTGAACGGCCATCCGGGAGGGACTTGTACAACCGCACATACCCGGAACGCACGATGTAGATGAACCCCTCGCCATGCCCGGGCCGGAAAATCTCCTGACCGCGGTTAAAGGTGATCGTGCTGGCTCGCGAGTACGAATTCAGATCAGCGAGTTGTCCCACCGCCACGGCTCCTGCTTGACGAGTGGTCGGTTGAGCGGCCGCTCGATGCGTCTGCGCGCTTCCGCGATGGTCTGTCATCGCGCTGCTGTACCACCCTGGCGCAGTCACCGCAAGCGTCCGCGCGGTCGCTCCTTCGCGTGAAGCGAACTTCATTGCCTGCTCCTTCAAGTCGCGTGTCTAAGAACATGCGGCCCGCGATGCGGACAAGAGTTCCTACGCAAGGATGGCGCCAGGGAACGCTGACGAGGCTACACGGTCTGGCTCACAGGGTCATTGCCCGGCGCGCCAGGAGCGTTTGTGGCGCCGCACCAGCCGGCAATGACCAGCGCAAGGACAGCGGTTGCCTGGAGGATGTCATCGACAATGATCGACTCGTTCGGCGCGTGCGCCAGGCGCACATCACCGGCCCCGAACATCAGGCACGGCATGCCGCCCGTGTTGACAAAGTGCCGCATGTCTGCGCCGTACGTCACTCCGGACACAGCCGGCGCTGCGGGCAGAATGGCCCGCGCAGCCTCTGCCACGGTCCGCACCAGGTCGTGGCCAACCGCAACCTCCGAAGGCGCAAACTGGCCCTCGAGCCATTCAACCCGCGGCGGGTGCTCGCGCAGCCAGGGGTCGCCATCCGCAATGGCCTGCACTTCGGCGGCAAACGCTCCCTTGAACGTCTCCAGATCCTCACCCGGCGCCAGCCCGGCGCGCCCCTCCGCGATCAGGAGGTCCGGAACGGTGGAAGCCCAGGCTCCAGCCCGAACGGTTCCGATGTTGAGCGGAATCTTGTTCGAGAGATGCGCGTACAGCGGATGACGGTTCGCCGCGTTGCGCCGCGCTTCGAACGCCAGCAGTCCGGCGTGCAGGTAGCTGAACTTCTCGATTGCGCTCACGCCTTCGTCGCGCGTCGCGGCGTGCGCAGACAAGCCAGGCACGACCAGCCGAAACATGAGAGAACCACCATGGGCCACGACGATTTCCAGATTCGTGGGCTCGGTGATAATGCAGGCGTCAGCCACGTATCCACGCAGGATGGCTGCCAGCGCCCCGGCGCCGCCATCTTCCTCGGCAATGGTGCTCTCGACAATCACCTTGCCGCCCGGAGTCAGCCCTGCCGCCTGCAGTGCCCGCAGGGCAAAAAGGTTGGTGATCACCCCCGCCTTCATGTCGCAAGAACCACGGCCGAACAGCACGCCATCCTGAATGGCTCCCGAGTAGGGATCGGCATTCCAGGCGGTGACATCCCCCGCGTCAACCGTATCGATGTGCCCGTTCAGGATCAGTGAGCGGCCGCTGCCCGCCCCCTGGCATGTGCCAACCACGTTCGGGCGCCCAGCGAACCCGCCCTCCAGCGTGACATGTTCCGCGTAGGGCTCCAGGGCCTCCTCAGATGGCTCCCAGACATCGACGCTCAGCCCCTGGTCGCGCATCAGGCGCGCCACAACGGCCTGGACAGCCCCTTCATTACCGGTGTGGCTTTGCGTCCGCACCAGCTCCTGGAGCGCCGAAACGAGCGGCTCGCGCAAGCTGGCCACCGCAGCCGTTATTACGGCGACATCCACGGGTTGCATCTGGCTCATGCTGAGGTATCCGCCTCCAGGCGTTCTGGTCGTTGCGCCATGGACAAGGTCACGAGATCGCGGCGCATCCCGTCCTCGCCCAGCGTGCTCCACAGGGAAGTGAAGGCATCGTACGCCGCTTGCCGGTCCGCGTGCGCCGCAACAAGCAATGATATTAACCCACGCCGCACATCGTCCGGGGGAGGACGCATGGCAGAGGTCGCGATGGCCGCCATCTCTTGCGGCTCAGCGCTGGCCAGATCGGCGCGGACGCGGTCCGCTTCATCAGCCATGGCGGCAGAAAGTTCGGCGCCGACCATCTCAATCTCAACGTCGCGGTCATGCAGCACGCCCAGGGCTTCCTGCACCTGCTTGATACGGTCGATCTGCTGCTTGCCCGTCTCGCCAAACTGTGTCTCGAAGAGTTCCAGTGTGTAGCGCAGTCGCTTGGCGGCAATTCGCATGTCGTGGAGCTCGTGGGACCAGGTCGGCTGCGCGACCGCAGGCTCGTAGGAGTACAACTCCGCAATGCGGACCGCCAGCACCTTCCGCGCGTTGACGCCGACCGGCGCCTCCGGGTCCACGTCGTTCACAGGCCAGGCGCGGCTCATTCCTTCCCCTCGTCTTCCGGGTGACGCGCGTTGGCGGGGTCGCGTGGGGCAAAGCGCCGCTCAACCTCGTCCCGCAGATGCCCCCGCATGAGCCCGGCCAGGTAAGCCTCCATCGCTGACCGCGCCACGATACGCTCGTCGTCAATCCGGTGGATCAGGCGGTCAATGCCAGGCCAGTCGGCGGGAGGCGCCGCTGTCCGTTGCTCCTGCAGGCGCTCCAGAATGACATCGCGGTCCCGAACCTCGCCAAGCGCGCTGGTGATCTCCTTGGCTGACAGGTGCAGCGGCTTGTACCAACTCCTGGGAAACGCCGGAGCCGCCACATCCATCGCGGCTCGCAGCCGGCGCGAGGCAACGCGAACGTCGTGCACGCCCTCGATGCTCGTGCCCTCGATGGCGGCAGGCATTACCTTCCAAACCTCCTGCCACCGCTCATGGATCAGCCCGCGCATCGCCTCCCGAAACGCCGGTTCAGGCGCATCTCCCGCTGGTGTTGCGCCTGCTGCCCTGCGCACCCGGGCCGGCCGCGTCTTCGCCGGCTTCTCCGCGCTGACCGGCCGGGTCAGCATCTCCAGCAGCAGACCGGACCGAATGCCACTCCGCGCCGTTTCAATGCGGTTGGCCAGCACCCGGCTCGCAACCGCCGCCACGATCGCCACTCCGGCCGGGAGTACGCGCGCCCGTGCCTCTGGCGCATCAATGATCTCCGCCAGTTCGGCTGCGTTCAGGACCGCCATTTTCCCCAGGACGTTCTGCACCACGCGGCGATCCAGCGACCGCTCCTGAGCCGTCATGCGCGCGAGGTACTCGCCGGTGCCCCCAACCACAATCAGACGCACGCTTTCCCCGCGGGGCAGCTTGAGCGAGCGGGCCAGCCGCTCAATCACGCGGGCGGCCTCAGCCTGAGCCTGAGCCAGGGCCTCCGGTGTGGGAGGGTCTGTGGTGACAAAGCGTTCTGTGAGGCGCCCGGAGCCAAGCGGAGTCGAACGCGAGCCGAGCACCACGCCGTCGTTGGCCACCACGAACTCGGTGCTGCCTCCACCGATATCGGCGACAACGACATGCCCGGTCAGTTCAGTGTCGGTCTCCAGGCCACGAAACGTCAGCGCGGCCTCTTCCTCGCCGCTCACGACGCGCACAGCGATGCCCGTCTCGCTCCGTACGCGCTCCAGGAACTCCGCGCCATTGCGAGCCGCCCGCGTGGCCTCCGTCGCCACGGCGGCAATCTCGGTCGCACCAGCCGCGCGAGCCTCGCCAGCGAAGCGCTTGAGCGTTGCAATGGCAGCGTCAACCCGCTCCGGATTGAGGGCGCCAGTCCGTTCCACGCCCTGTCCCAGGCGCACCACATCAACCACCTGGCCGAACTCCTCAAGCCTGCCATCGCCACTCAGCCTGCCGAGCGACATCTTGATTGAGTTGGAGCCGATGTCGATTGCAGCTGCAACGCGCGCTGTGGCGTCAGTCACAGGCCAGATCCCTTGCTGATTGCATTCGCAATTTCCCTCTCACGCCTGACGAGGTAGTCTAGCCTTCAGGCTACTGGCTCGGGTCAGGACACACGGAGTCAAGCGATGACAAAACACGAATCAGCGGCTGTATCAGCTGACGAGACGCCATCGCCGCTCAAGGAGCGGGCCGCGGCCGAATTGGCGCTTCTGGCGGACGAGCGCAAGGCGGAGCGCCGTCTCAGGAAACGCCTGGCGGCCCTGGCAAAGGAAGAGCGGCGCCTGGCCGAGGCCGTGGAGCGCCATAGCGCGCGCCTCGCGCTGGTGGCGCACGCCGAGAACGCCTTGCGCGCGGCCCAGGACCGGCGCGCGATCGGGCCCGTCTAGACCGTCAGGCCGTCCCGCGCGGCCAGGCGTTCGCTTGCCGCCCAGAAGCGATCCAGCAACGTCGCCTGTTCACCTGCCGACATGGGACGAGGTTGGTGGAAATCTTCGATCTCGACGCCGTGAATGCGCAGGCCCACAATCCGCGTGCCCCGGAAGTCGACTTCCAGCACATACCCCGAGCGCACCTCCGCCGCCCACATCTGATCCAGGATGAAGTTTCCTGGCGAGTAGACAATCGGACGCCCGGCGTAGACTTCCATGCCCTGGTTGACGTGGGGGTGATTTGTCACCACCATCGTCGCGCCCGCGTCGATGGCGGCGCGCGCTGCGGCGGCAGCCCAACCCGGCACCACAGAAACGTACTCCGCGCCGTAATGGAAGTACGGGATAACCACGTCGGCCACCGCAGTCGCGGCGCTAATATCCTCCAGCACCTGGCTCATCAGAAACGGGTTCGTCCCGGGCCGATCTGCAGTTGCACCCGCATCGAAGTCCAGCACGCCATTGATTGCGCCTGGCTCCACTTCGTAGTTCGCCGTTACGCCATCAATGCCCAGGAACGCGATGCGCTGCCCACCCAACGCGAACACGAGGGGTGATCGCGCCACGCTGATATCGCGGCCACCGCCAAAGTACGGCATACCGTGGGTCTCCATGGCATCGAGCGTGTCGAGGAATGCTTGCACTCCCCAGCCTTCGCTGTTCCAGACCGTGTGGTTGTTGGCCACGGTCAAGGCATCGATGCCAGCCAACGCCATGCCGTTGAGCATGGCCGGGTCGGAGACAAAGCTGAATGAATGCGGGTCGCTCGGCTGCGGCAAGGTTGCAGAGAGATTCCCCTCCAGGTTGGCAATGGTGATGTCGAACGAGCGCAACAGCGGCGCCACCCGCAAGAACGGTCGGGTGAAATCGCCATACTGCACCATGTGCGCGTGCACGTTGCGCCCCGGCACAATATCGCCTACGACGCCGAGCCGCCACGGCGCATCGCCGTCGATGGTCACCAGCAAGGGGTCGTCCTCGCCGACCTTCAGGGCCTGCACCCGGAAATCGACCACATCAATCGGGGCCAGGGCGACAGCTCCTGCGTCTGCCCGCAGCAGAGCGGCGAGGTCGTCGTAGCTCTGGGCCGTGGCGCTGGCAACGGCGCCCGCCTGCTCGAAGCCGGCCAGGGCGACCGGTCGTACAGGCAGCGGCACGAACGATCCGACTGCGGCCCAGTTCGTGATCTGGCCGCTCAGCAACCCCCAGACATCATCCGGGCCCACCCCGGAAACCGGCAGCCGGGGCGAGGCCACCAACGCCATTCCTGCTGGCAGCCGCCAGTCCGCCTGCCGAGCGACGGGCGTCGCCGTTGCCTGGCGTTGTGCGCCGTGAAACCGTTCCGGAGTCGCCGCGCCCGGCGCCGCGGCAGCGTGCCGCTGCAACGCATCCAGGGCGGCAGCGCCGAGGCCAATCGCCGGCGTAGACAACACCCGGCGTCGCGACAGGCGCGGTCTCAATGGTGATGTGACATCCGGGACTTCGTTTGACATCCTGGCTCCAGACCCGGCGTGGCCCTACGTGCCTGGCGGGTAGTACTCGAAGTATTCCACGATGGCCTGCTCGTAGGCCGTAACAATGGCGTTCTCGCCTTCCTGGGAGGTCATGACCGCGACATCGCCGGGATTGGACAGGAAGAACGATTCCACAATGGCGCCCGGCATTTTGCTTGGTTTGATAACGCCGGGAATCTCGGGGCCAGTGATGATGAAGTGATCGAAGACCTGGTGCTCCATTTGCACATCAGCAGATGAATCGGGCAAGACGCCGCGCTCCTCTTCGGCAGGCAAGACGTAACCAATACGCGCCAGTTGCTCCTTGATGTGCGCGTACGCGAGTGTCGCGAACTCGGCGTTGCGTTCGCCAAACGGACGCTCCCGCGTGAACCACGTCTCGTAGCCGCGCGGCTTCTCGGTGGAGTAACCATTAATATGGATCGATACCAGCAGGTCCGCATCAGCGGCATTGCAGGTGTTGATCCGAGCCTGAATTTCATCCAGCGTCTTGTTGCGATCAGACCGTGGCGGGTCGTGCGCGGCGGTCCGTCCGTCCTTGTTCACGTCCTTGCCATCGGCATTGACATCGATGTCGGTATCACGGGTCATCACGACGTCGTATCCACGGTTCTTCAGGCGCGCCTCCAGATCCCACGCCTGCTGCATCACCAGCACGGCCTCCTCAAGTTCGGGGCTTCCGTCGTCAAAGAACTGGGTGAAACCACGGTCGCTGCCACCGTGCCCCGGATCGAGGCAAACGACTGGCGGCCGGGTGAAGTTTGCTGGCAGCGGAATCGGCGTTTGCTCCTCCGGCACGGCCGGCGGCGCGGCCTCCACCGGGGCCTCGACCGCCGTCTCAGGCGTCGGATCAATGATGCTGGCAACTGCCGGCGTTTCCGGAACCGGGGTCGGCTCCTGGACTCGCCCGAACAGACGACCACCCGCGAACGCCAGTACGGTCAACCCGACGATGAGCAGCGCCCCGGCCAGCGTCAGGGCCGGTGAGCGCAACCGTCCATCCTGCCGCGATTTCGGCATTTTCGGGACTGGACGCGACGATCTGGCAGCCGGGCGTCCAGGGTTTTGCCACGCCCAGTCAGCGTTGCCGGCCGGCCCAGACTGGGCGTCGGGCGGCGTCGAAGGCGCAGGTTTCGGGCGTGCCGAGTCACCGCGCCACGACCAGGTCGGCGCGTCGCCCGAGGATCCGGGTGGGTTCAGTTCGGCCTTATCCCAGGCGCCCATCGCTGCTCACGAAAATGCCACCCCAGCCGCCGCATTCCGCCAGGCAGAAGTTCTATCCGGGATACGCGTTGAAATACTCCTTGATAGCCCGCTCGTAGGCGCCAACCAACGTGTCTTCCCCCTTGGCAGAGGTAATGAACGCTGCATCGTCGTCGTTCGAAAGGAAGATACCCTCGATGACCGCGCCGGGCATGTTGCTCGGCACCAGTTTGCCGGGGCGCTCTGGCCCGGTGACCGCGTGGTCCTCTATCCCGATACCGCGATCATTCGCGTCGTACCCCGCCGCTTCGTATGCCTCGGCCAGGGACGCATGCATCATTTCGGCGAATGCCCGGCTGCGCCCGCTGAATGGCCGTTGATCGTTGTACCAGACTTCGTACCCCTGCAAGGCGGTGTTTTCAGCGCCGTTGTAATGGACATCGACCAGCAGGTCTGCGCTGGCGAGGTTGCAGATGTTCACCCGGGCCTGCAGGTCGTCGAGTTGATCCGTCTTCGCCGGGCCGTCCGGATCCGCTGTGACGCCGTCCCCGTTGACATCTTCGTTTGACGGATTGACCTCGGTGTCGGTCTCACGAGTCAGCACCACCTCGAAGCCATCCGCGCGCAGCCGCTCGGCCAGCGCCAGCGAATGCGCCAGCGTCAGGTCTTTCTCCTGGAGCACAATCTTCCCATCAACCACGCGCACGTTCCCCAGGTCAATCCCGCCGTGGCCGGGGTCGATGCAGACGATATTGCGGCCGTCTCGCGCGTAGGCCGCATCGACTTCCGGCACGGGCACGGGCACAGGCGTCGGTGTGGGCGCCGCCGGGAGCGGCGTCGGCGTGGGCGGCGGTGGAGGCGGCGTAGGCGTCGCGGTCGGCAGCGGCGTGGGCGCCGGCGTCGCCGTCGGGATAGGGGTCGGCGTAGGCGGCGGCGTCAGGAAACGCTGGCTTCCCAGGCGCCCGCCGATAATCAGGAGTGACACCATCAGAGCGACAAAGAGGACGGTCGCTCCCCGGGCAACTTCTTCATGCCGGTTTTTTCGGCCATCCATGAACTCGGGCGCCCCCGTTCGAAATCAACCGTCTCGTTCGCCGCAGCGCCGTGACACGGTCGCGTCACGAAAGTGGTTGAAAGTGGCGGGACCCACGTAGCCTACGACCCTGGCGCGTGCGAGACAAGAACCAGTGTACCGATGCGGGCTGATTCTGGTCCGGATCCGCGATTTCTGCCCTGCTGTGCGACACTCATGCGAGATCGTTGTTTTCAGGGATCGCGATTCAAAGGAGTTCGGTCATGAAGTCGGTGCTCGTCATCGAGCCGCACGACGTGCAGGTCATCGATGAAGAGATTCCGCAGCCTGGCGCCCACGATGTCCTGGTGAAAGTGGGCGCGTGCGGCATTTGTGGCACAGATGTTCATATCATCGAAGGAGAGTTTCCGCCGGCCATCTTTCCGGTGCGCATCGGTCACGAACTTGGCGGCGACGTGGTTGCCGTTGGAGACGCCGTACGCGGTGTGAAACCCGGCGACCGCGTTGGTATCGACCCCTGCATGCCGTGTGGCGCCTGCTACTACTGCCAACGTGGCATGGGCAACCTCTGCGACCATTTCGGTGGCGTCGGCACCAGTTACACCTCCGGCGGTTTTTCCGAGTACGTCTCGGTGCCAGAGAAGCAGGTGTATCCGATCCCGGACAACATGTCAATGAAGGCGGCCGCCCTCATCGAGCCGGTCTCCTGCGTCGTGCGCGGCTTCCATCGCCTCTCACCGCAGGTCGGCGAGACCTACCTCATTTACGGCGCCGGCCCAATGGGGCTCCTCAACGCCCAGGTCGCCCGCTTCAACGGTGCGAGCCTGGTCGCCATCATCGACATCAACCAGTCCCGGCTGGACCGCGCCCGCGATGAGTTCGGGTTCGAGCACGTTGCGACCAATCTGGACGACCTGCGCAGCCTTGCGCCGCGCGGCTTCGACAATGTGATTGAGGCC
Source organism: Thermomicrobiales bacterium (assembly GCA_041390745.1). GTDB lineage: Bacteria > Chloroflexota > Chloroflexia > Thermomicrobiales > UBA6265 > JACCXM01. The sequence goes on from JAWKPJ010000018.1 coordinate 85,104, forward strand.
ACTGGCGTCACGAAGGTCGCCGAGCGGGCGATCGACGCGGTCAAGCGCCGAGGCAAGCTGCTCCTCTTTGGCGTTTGCCCACCGGGGGAGAAGGCCTCGTACGACGCCTACAAGATCTACAACGAGGAGATCACCATCCTCGGCACGATGTCGGTCCAGAACTCCTACGGCCCGGCCATCGACATCCTGGCCGCTGGCGCCATCGATGCCGACCGCATGGTGACGCACACTTTTCCCATCGACCAGTTTGATGAGGCCATGCAGGCCGTTCGCAGCGGCCAGGGCCTGAAGGTGCAGGTTGCCGGAGTGAGCGGATAGGCCAGTACATGTCTTGTCCCTCCGCCTGGAGGCAGGCGGAGGGATTGCCCCACGCTGCGCGGGCGCTGCCGAACTACAGGAACAACAGCATTGCCCCGGCGACAAACGGCACGAGGATAACTGCGGCTCGCAGGAAGGCCCTTGGAGCCCGCCGCGTAAAGCGTGCGCCAACAAACGCCCCGCCCCCGAGCCCAATCGTCAGCCCGATGAGATGAGGCAGCGAGACATCACCGTGGCGGGCCATGGCGGCGCCCCCGGCAGCGCTGATGAAGATCAGCGCCATCATGGTGGTCCCGACGGTTTGCCGCAGCGGCAGCCGGTAAACAGCAAGCAACCCAAGCTGCAGAAACGGAGCCATACCGACGCCGAAGAATGCGGCTCCCGCTCCGCCGACGGCGCCAAGGCCAAGCGCCGCGCCCCACTCTGACGGTTGCCGCTGTGGCTCACCGCGCCACTCGACGTCAGCCATCGCGGCGGGTGCGACGCGCGTTCTGACCCAGACCAGCGCCGCCAGTATCCAGAGCGCGATCCCCGCCGCCAGCGCGAGCGTGTCGTCCGGGATCGCCTGGCTGCTATCGGCGCCAACGACCGCGCCGGCGGCGCCAGCCAGCCCGATGACGAGACCCAGTTTCCACGCCACGTTGCCCTCACGAAAGTGCGAGAGGGTGCCGGAGGCCGTCACGAAAAGCATGGCGGCGATAGCGGTGCCAACCGCAGTGTGCGCCGGCAAACCGAAGACCGTGGTCATGATCGCCACAGCCACCCCGGCGCCGCCCGCACCGATGAACCCGATCAGGAGACCGACCAGAAACGTCACTGCCGCCAGTTCGGCGACAGTGGACAGGAATTGCGCGTGTTCCGGAGCCATACTCACCGCATATGCGACTCGGCCGGTGTCCTGTGCACCACATGGCGCGTTTCAATCGACCCGTACCCACCTGGGGTACTGTACCCGCCGGAGTACGGCGCGGGCTGCGAGTGCACGTACTCAACGGTCATCATGCGCCGCACCGGAGAGACGAACTTACGGTAGGCCAGGTAAAGCAGTATGATCGGAACCACTACGAGCAACGCCAGGCCGAACCGAATCACCAGGCCAACAAACCCGCTGAACATCCAGCCAATCATCACGCCAAGGACGATGCCCGCGATGAATCCATAACTTCCCCACTGCATGCGGCTGCTGCCCTGGCTCTGCCCGGAGGGATACTGCATGTTCATGGTCTCTTACCTCCACGGCGACAGGGAAAGCGGAAAATGATCTGCGCCGCACCTGGCTGCTAGCGTACCGCACAGGCGGCGATCCGGCCTTCACTTTTCAGGCATCTCACGGGGTGAAACATCCTGCGTTGTATTCGGGCGGCATCGAAACGCCGTCACCCTCATGACGCTACAGTGTGCGGCGCGGTTCCCGCGGGTCCGCCATGGAAACGGAGGAACTGTGTCTACCGTTCTCGACGAAAGAGACATTGCCTTAGAGATTGCCGAGGCGGCTCCGGCGCCAGGCGTGATCGCAGAGTTCATGCCTCAGCCCGAGCACGTCCCGGCCGAACCCATGACTCAGCGTCGCGTCCTGGGATTGGCAACCCCCATTATTGGGGAGAACCTGTTGCAGACTGCGGTCGGCGCGGTCGATACCTTCATGGTGGCGCGCCTGGGGGCTGCGGCTGTGGCCGGTGTTGGCACCGGGTTCGAGATCGTGTTCTTTATCATCTCGATCCTTTCGGCCATCGACATCGGCGCGACTGTGCTGGTGTCGCAGGCGATTGGGGCCGGAGACCGCCACCGAGCCAACCACCTGGCGCGCCAGGCTATCGTTTGGGGGCTGCTGCTGGCCATCCCGATTTCGATCATCATCTTCTTTGCCTCACCGACCATCGTCGGCTTCTTTGGGACTGAGCCGGATGTGGCCGCAGCCGCCACGATCTACATGGAAATCATCTCCGCAACAGCGGTGGCGCTCTTCCTGTCGTTTGTTTGCGGCGCCATTCTCCGTGGTGCTGGCGACAGCCGTACTCCGCTGTACGCGGCGATAGTGGCCAACGTCGTCAACATTGGCGTGGCGTACTTGCTGATCTTCGGCAACCTTGGGTTTCCCGCGCTGGGCATCGCGGGCAGCGCCTGGGGCGCAGCCCTTGGCCGAGGCGTTGGCGCCATCGTGATGCTGGCCGCCATGGTCTGGGGCAACCGCAAGATCTCGCTGCGCGGCAACTGGGGCTGGAAGCCAGAGTTCCGCGTGGGCAAGGAACTCTTTACCCTGGGAATCCCGGCCGCGACAGAGCAAATGCTCTCGTCCGGAGCCTTCATGACGCTCATTGGCGTTGTCGCGCTCATAGGCACACCGGCGCTGGCCGCACAGCAGATCGCGTTCACCTCGTTCTCGGTCGCGTTCCTGCCCGGGCTTGCCTTCTCCATCGCGGGCACTGCCCTGGTGGGCCAGAGCATCGGAGCACGGCTGCCGGCCGATGCCCGCAAGGCCTGGCTGATTTCGGTCCGCTGGGCGCTCATCTGGATGAGCATCGGCTCCGTGCTGGTCTACCTGTTCGCCGAACAGTTGATGCGTATTTACACGCAGGAGCCGGCAGTCATTGAGTCCGGGGTACTGGCGTTGCACTCACTGGCGATCGCGCTGCCACTCTGGGCAGTGTGGATTGTCAGCAGCGGCGCGCTGCGCGGCACTGGCGACACACGAACGCCGCTGATGGTCGGGTCGTTGTCGATGTGGGCCGCGGTCGGTATGGCCTGGGTCGGCGTTCGCTTCAACAACGGCGGCATGGACTGGGTCTGGCTCAGCTTCGCCATTGTCGCCGTGCCTGCGGCCATCATCATGGTCTGGATGGTGTACAAGCGGCTGGGCGACTACGAGACTGGCCGCCGTGAATTGCCTGAAGTCAGCGCCTCGGCCTCAACGATGCCGGCCCACTAGCCGCCACCGCCACTCCTCAGGCCGCTGCACGCAACCAGGCCCCTGCGTCAATTCGTAGGGGCCTGGTTCGGCGCCTCTCGGCCTGCAGTTGGGTCACCGAACACGGCGGCCTGCTACCACCATCCGTACGGAACGTTTCGCCGCGGATTCAGGCGGGAATGGACGCCTCGCTCATACAGAATCTCGATCCGGCGCGCGAGGGCCGCGATTTCGTCGCTATCCAGCACGTCGCTCAACAGTGCCGGCAACTCATCCCGGCGCGCGTAGATGTCGCCAAGTTCGCGTTGCAACGCCGGGGAAATCGGACGGCCTACAAACTGCCAGAGGACAGTCCGCAATTTTGGCTCGCAGTTGAACGTCAGGCCGTGGTCAATACCCCACACCTTGCCGTTCTGGTCCCGCAGGCAATGCCCAATCTTGCGGTCTGCGTTGTTTGTTAGCTGGTCAAACAGCACCAGGCGCTCGATATCCGGGTGCTCGCCGCCCCAGAATTCCTCGCGATGCTCTGTTGCAGGCTCAGGCTCAATATAGAGTTGCAGACTGCCTTCGCCGTGCGGGCCCTCTCGCACCACGGTGGCTGGCACGAGGTCCCAACCGGCCCACTTGCTGAACCGGTACGCCGCCACTTCGCGCTGGTACAGCGTGCCGTCCGGAAAATCCCAGAGCGGCGCCTCTCCCGCGCGCGGCTTGTAGATCGCCAGCACACTCTGGTCACCGTCGGGTTCGAGCACGACCGCGAAGGTGTAGTTCGAGCCCCAGGGAACGAGCTGCGCGCCGCTGAAGTCGGCAGTTTCCAGCACTCGCAGGGCTTCAGCGTCGGTGAGCGGAGTTTGTCGTTGCGACTCGCCGTCGCCTTTCTTGAGTTCGAGGAAGAGGTCGGGCATTCGCGGGTCCGCTTGTGATGCAACGCGTCGGACAGTGCAGTTTACTCTGCGCCTCTCGCCGCGGGCCGTGTCACGCCGCTCTGGGTGGCGGGGCGTACAATCGTGAACCGTTGAGTCGTTTGGCGTTCGGGAAGGAACACCCAGCATCATGCGCATTGTGCGGTTCAGGACAGCAGCAGACAGCACGCCTGTCTGGGGAGCGCTGGAAAGCGAAGCGATCCTCGCGCTTTCGGGCGAACCCTTCCAGGGTGAGGAAATCACGACCGGCGAGCAGATCGCAACCCTCTCCGAGGTGGAGCTCCTGGCTCCGGTCGAACCGGAAAAGATCGTCTGCGTCGGCATGAACTACCTGGCCCACGTCACGGAGCGCGACCCGAACCGTAAGGTGCCGGAAGAGCCTGTGCTGTTCATGAAGCCGCAAACCGCGCTACTCGGCCACGGCCAGGCGATCAAGATTGCCAACCTCGATCACCGCACCGATCACGAGGCCGAACTGGCCATCGTCATCGGCAAAACGGCCCGCCATGTCAGCGAAGCCGATGCCCTTTCGTATGTCGCGGGCTACACCGTCGCCAACGATGTCTCCGACCGCGACCTGCAGAAAAAGGACGGCCAGTTCATTCGCGCCAAGGGGTTTGACACCTACTGCCCGGTGGGGCCGTGGGTGGAAACTGACATCGACATCGCCGACCTGCCGGTGCGCTCGCGCGTGAACGGCGAGACACGGCAGGATCAGAAGACCTCCAGTATGCTCTGGAATCCGGCCTTCCTCATCTCCTACATCAGCGGTGTCATGACGCTCAAACCCGGCGACCTCATCCTTACCGGCACGCCGGAAGGCGTTGGCCCGCTCAAGCCAGGCGACACCATCGAGGTCGAAGTCACCGGCATCGGCGTCCTCAGCAACCCGGTCGAGGCGGCATAGCCGCAGGGGGAGACGCTTCGCCTGGGAAGTATGGGAGGCAGGAGAACGAGTGGGAGACGCTGACGTTCTTCCTCGTCCTTTACGCCCTGAGGCCCGGAGGCTGCCTCCCCCGGAGCGAAGCGCCTCACCCTCGCTCAGAATTCGCGCCAGGCGACACCAGTACCGGTTGCCAGCAGCGCAGCCAACGCTTCGGGATCATGGACCGGCGGCAGACACGCCATGTGCTCGCAGAGATACGCTGTCGCCTGGCCGCCGCGCGCGGGCCGATCCTGGAGGAATGGCAGACGGGCCATCAGGTCGGGCGCGCGCTCATCAACGTAGCCAGAGATCAGGTTGGGCGAATAGACGCTGTAGCTGGCATCCAGCAGCGCCTGTAGCCCCTCGCTCTCACGGTCGCCGGCAAGCGCCAACTCCTGCACCGGGCCCAGGTAGAAGCTCAGCGCACTCAGGTAACGCCCGGCAGCCAGCGGATGATCGCGCATGGTGCTGGCCAGGGCTCGCAGCAAGGCAGTTGCACGGGCCGTCCACCCATCGTTGCCAGTCATCGCGCCGAGCCGAAGCAGCACATCCGCCGCGACCGCGTTGCCAGAAGGCGTGGCGCCATCGTGCAGATCGCGAGAACGGGTGATCGGCGTCTCGTGGTCCTCTGCAGCGTCGAAGAACCCGGCGTTCTCCTCGCTGGCGAAGCGCGCAATCATCCCTTCTGTGAGGCGCAGCGCCTCTTCCAGCCAGCGAGCTTCCAGGGTCGCCCGATAGAGCGCCAGGAGCCCGTCGATGAAAAGGGCGTAGTCCTCCAGGAAGCCCGTAACCCGCGCGTCTCCGTCCTTCCAGCTTCGCAGCAACACACCATCGCGCTGCAGGTTGTCCAGCACAAACGATGCATTCTTTCGCGCAGTCTCGAGGAAGGCAGGACGATGCAGGATGCGTCCGCCGTCGGCGAAGGCGCGGAGCATCATTCCGTTCCAGGCGGTGATCACCTTCTCGTCTCTCCCAGGCCGCGTGCGCTGTTCGCGCGCGGCAAGCAAGAGGGGCACGCTGCGCTCGATCGCCGCCGAGAGGGCTTCACCGGTTACCCCCACGTCCGTCGCCACCGCCTCCAACGGGCGCGGGGTGGAAAGAACCGTCGCGCCCTCGAAGTTGCCGCCCGGAATCACGGCAAACCAGGCTTTGATCAGGGTTGCATCTTCCGGCGGCAGCGCCGCGTCGATTTCTTCGGGGGTCCAGACGTAGAAGCGGCCTTCGTGACCTTCGGTATCAGCATCGAGCGTCGAGAAGAAACCGCCGTGCTCACCCGTCAACTCACGCGCCACGAAATCCAGGGTCTCCTCGGCGACCTTGCGGTAGCGAGGGTCGTGATACGCCTGGTAGCCAGCCAGATACGCGCTGGCGAGTTGCGCGTTGTCATACAGCATCTTCTCGAAGTGCGGCACCAGCCAGACAGCATCCACGGCGTACCGGGCGAAGCCGCCACCCAGGTGGTCGTACATGCCGCCGGCCGCCATTCGGTCAAGCGTGCGGCGGGCCATCACCTCGGCCCGGGTATCGCCAGCACGCTTTGCCTGCCGAAGCAGGTATTCAATGATCGCTGGCTGCGGGAACTTCGGCGCCGACCCGAACCCGCCGTTGCGTGCATCAAACGAACGGGCCAGGGTTTCTGACGCCTCATCGGCGATGGCGCCCTGGAGGTCTCCGGGCTGCGGGAGATCCTGAGCGGAGCGGCGCAGCATCTCGCGGATTTGCTCCGCGTTTTCATCGACCTCCTCGCGCCGCTCGCGGTATGCGTCGGCCACCGCCTCCAGCACCTTGGGAAAGCCGGGCATCCCCTGCCGGTCGTCCGGAGGAAAGTAGGTGCCGCCGTAGAAAGGCGTGCCATCCGGGGTCAGAAAGACGTTCATGGGCCAGCCGCCGTGCCCTGTCAGCGCCTGCACGGCGGTCATGTAGATGGCATCGAGGTCGGGCCGCTCCTCGCGGTCGACCTTGATGTTGACGAACAGGTCGTTCATCTTCGCCGCGATCTCGGGATTCTCGAACGATTCGTGCTCCATGACGTGGCACCAGTGACACGCCGAATAGCCGATACTGACCAGGATCGGCTTGTCCTCGGCGCGGGCGCGGCTGAGGGCTTCTTCCCCCCACGGATACCAGTCAACGGGGTTTTCGGCGTGCTGTAGAAGGTACGGGCTCGTTTCTAACGCCAGCCGATTTGTCACAATCTCTCGCTTTCCGCTGAGTGTGGCGACATCGGCAGCATCTGCCTCGGAACGGCGCCACTACTACAATGGTGACACAGGGACGTACGCCAAACGTGGGCCACCCCACAGACTTCAGGAGCGTTGATGACATCGGAGCAATCGAATCCGCTGGCGGGGACCCGGCTGGCGTTCATCGGCGCGGGCGTCATGGCGGAATCCATGATTGCTGGCATCCTCAAGCAGGGTCAGGCAGCGCCGGGACAGATCATCGCCAGCCACCCTCGCCATGAACGCCTGGAGAAGCTGGAGAAGCGCTTCGGGATCGACATTGCACCCGACAACCGGGAGGCTGCCAACGGCGCAGACCTCGTTTTCCTGACCATCAAGCCACAGGTGCTGCAAACCATCATGCCCCAACTGGCCGGTCATTTACAGCCGGAGCAGGTCGTCATCTCGGTCCTGGCCGGCGCGCCGGTTGAGGTCCTCACCCGTGGCCTCCAGCATCAGGCGGTCGCCCGCGTCATGCCAAACACCCCTGCCCAGGTCGGTGAGGGTATGAGCGTCTGGTGTACGACACCCGGCGTCTCGGCGGAACAGCAAGCCCGGGTGCGGGCGGCGCTCGGCGCGCTTGGCCGCGAGCTGTGGGTGGAAGAAGAGAAGTACGTTGACATGGCGACGGCGCTCTCCGGCACCGGCCCCACGTATGTCTTCCTGATGATGGAAGCGCTCATTGACGCGGGAGTCCACATGGGCTTCCCGCGCCGCATCGCCGAGGAGATCGTGTTGCAGACCGTCTCCGGTTCGGTGGCATTTGCCCGCGACTCCGGCAAGCACATGGCGGAACTGCGGAACATGGTCACTTCACCCGGCGGCACCTCCGCCGAGGCGATCTACCAGATGGAAAAGGGCGGCCTGCGCACCGTCCTTTCCCGTGCCGTCTACGCTGCCTACCAGCGCACCCAGACGCTGGCAGAGAAGGAGCGGTCGGCAAGGTCAGGGGCGTGACGCCACGTTCGGGAACGCCAGGCTTGTCAACATCCCGTCGCGCCCAATGACGGCCCCTGGGAAGACCGCCTGCGCGTTGCCGGTGAACGCCTGAGGATCATCCACACCGGGGCTGAAGTGCGTGAGCCAGAGTTGCTGCACGCCCGCGTCCCGCGCCAGGGTGGCCGCCTCCCGGAACGTCATGTGCTGATTGCGCACGGCGTTCCCGGCGTGCGCGTCGTCGCCGTAGGTGCCCTCGCAGACCAGCAGCGTGACCCCGGCGATGAGCTCAGCAATACCAACGGTGGGGCGGGTGTCGGTGACGTAGCCCACGGAGATTCCGGGGCGGGGAGGCCCCTTCACCTCGTCAGGTCCGATCATGCGGCCATCCAGCACCACAGCCTGCCCATCTTGCAGTTTCCGCCACTGGCTGGTCGGGATGCCGAGCGCGCGGGCGCGGTCAGCCAGGAAGCGCCGTCTGCGGGCGAGATCGAGCCGGTACGCCAGCACCGGGAGCGCGTGCTCCCCGGCCGCGCACGTTCCCCGTACGCCACCGGGCAGCGGGAATGCTTCGCCGCCGACCAGCTCGCGCACCACAACCTGGTACGGCAACTCCGGTGCAATCACGCGCAGGCCCTGCACCACCGCCGCCAAACCCGCCGGACCGACGATGGTGATCGGTTCGGTGCGTCCGGTATTCGCCACCGTGTGCAAGAGGCCCGGCAGCCCGGCAATATGGTCCGAATGCGTGTGCGAGATGCAGATGGCCGAGAGGCGGCGAAAGCTCCACCCGGTCGCCCGCCAGGCGATCTGCGTACCCTCTCCACAGTCAAAGAGGATCACATCCCCGCCAACGCGCACAAGCAGGCTGGAGAGCCAGCGGCGCGGCAACGGCATCATGCCGCCGGTCCCGAGCAGCGCGATGTCTATCATCTCCCCATGTTGCCCCGTTCGCCTTGAGGACGTCCGCTATGCCTGGCGCCGCACCTGTTACGCTGTCGCTGGTCTTGCCGCTGCCGCCCGGCGTGAACAACCAGTATGTGACAATCGGCCGCAAACGCGCCCTCAGCGCCACCGCCCGGCAGTTCCACAGCAACGCCAGGAAGGCGATTGAGGCGCTGCGCGCCAGCGGCGCCATTCACCCGGCCCACGAGCGCGCGCTGGGGAACGCGTTGCTCGGCGTGTATCTCACCTTCTACTTCGAAACGCCAATGAAGCGAGACCTCGACGGCGGGTTGAAGATCACGCTCGACGTGCTGGCCGCATCCCTGGGCTTCGATGATCGGTCAGTTGTCGATCTTCACCTTGCCAAACGTATCGATCCGCTGCGCCCGCGCGTTGAGATTGACATCGAAACCATTTCCGAGTGGGAATTCGACCGGACCTATCACTATCTTGGTGACGCGGACCCGCCGCAGTAGCGCAAGGAGCCCAGCACACGCATGACTACCGCCAATTCGCCCGAAACCGCAACCAGGCGCGATGCTGCGCGGGCTGGCTCCACCCCTGACGCGAACTTCGATACCGTCGTCGTGCTCGATTTTGGCAGCCAGTACAGCCAGCTGATCGTGCGCCGCTTGCGCGAGCTGGGCGTATACAGCGTGCTCATGCCCTGGGACGCGCCACAGGAGCAGATCGCTGCCCTGCACCCGGTCGGCGTGGTGCTCTCCGGCGGGCCGGCCAGCGTGTATGAGCCTGGTGCTCCCACCCTGCCGGACTGGGTGGTCAGCGAGGACCTGCCGGTGCTCGGTATTTGCTACGGCATGCAGCTCCTGGCCAACAAGCTCGGTGGCGAAGTCACGCCCGCCGCGCGCCGCGAGTACGGCCCCGCCGCTATTGCCATCAGCGACCCGACTCAACTTTTCCACGCGCTCCCCTCAGACCTCGATGTCTGGATGAGCCACGGTGACCACGTCTCGCAGGCGCCCCCAGGCTTCACCACCACCGCCAGTTCCCCGAATGCGCCGATTGCGGCCATGGGCAACGGCAAGGTCTTCGGCATCCAGTTCCACCCCGAAGTTGCGCACACGCCGCTGGGGCGCGATGTGCTGCGCAACTTCCTGGTGCGGGTGTGCCATGCGCGGACCGATTGGACACCGGATCACTTCATCGACACGGCCGTAGCCCAGATTCGGGAAACCGTTGGCGACGGCCGGGTGCTGCTGGCGCTCAGCGGCGGCGTGGACTCCAGTGTGGCGGCAGCGCTGCTCCACCGCGCCATCGGCGACCGGCTGACCCCGGTCTTCGTTGACAATGGCCTGCTCCGCCAGGGTGAAGCGCACCTGGTGCGCGATGTCTTCGAACGCTCTTTCGGCATGCACCTGGTCTTTGTCGATGCCAGCGAGCGCTTCCTGCGCCGCCTGGAGGATGTCGTCGATCCCGAACAGAAGCGCAAGATCATTGGTGAGGAGTTTATCCGCGTCTTCGAGGAAGCTTCGGACGCGCACGGCCCGTTCGACTTCCTGGCCCAGGGCACGCTCTACCCGGATGTCATTGAGAGCACCTCGGCCGACACAAAGGCGGCCGCCAAGATCAAGACCCACCACAACGTCGGCGGCCTGCCCGAGAACATGCGCTTCCCGCTGATCGAGCCGCTGCGCTACCTCTTCAAGGACGAAGTGCGCGCTGTCGGCCGCGCCCTTGGGCTGCCCGACGAAATCGTGCAGCGGCAGCCTTTCCCCGGCCCCGGTCTGGCTGTGCGCATTATCGGTCCCGTCACGGCAGAGGATCTCGCACTCCTGCGTCCAGCCGACGCGATCGTGCGCGAGGAGATCGACGCCTCGCCCCAGGCGCCAGAAGTCTGGCAGTACTTTGCGGTGCTTCTGCCCGTGCGGACGGTTGGGGTGATGGGAGATTACCGGACATACGGGCGTGTCTGCGCAGTACGTGCAGTCTCTTCGGAGGACGCCATGACGGCCGACTGGGCGCGCCTGCCGCACGAACTCCTGGCACGCATCAGTAACCGTATTGTTAATGAGGTCCACGGCATCACCCGCGTGGTCTATGACATCTCCTCGAAGCCGCCGGGCACGATTGAGTGGGAGTAGGCCGGGTCACATCTTGTCAAGGCTGGTACCATAACGTGCATAAGATATTGAGCGGGTTCGACTCAGGTCGTTTGCCGCTGCGTTCCCTGGATTGAGGATCCAAGCTATGGCCGAAGCACCCAACGTGACTGTTTATTCCACCCCTACCTGCCCGTGGTGCGATCGCGCCAAGGCCTACCTTGCCCAGCAGGGTGTGCCCTTCAAGGATGTCGATGTCTCGAAGGATTACAACGCCGCCATGGAGATGGTGCGCCTCAGTGGCCAGCAAGGGGTTCCGGTCACGGTCGCTGATGGAGAAGTGATCCTTGGTTTTGATCAGGCCCGCCTGGCAAAGATCGCCGCGAAGTACGCTGGGCCGAAGCGGCCACCCCTCGGCATCATGGCGGCAGACGCCGAGGAGTACCTGAGCAGGCATCCGGAGTTGGCCGAGAAGGTCCCGGCCGGCACCAAGGGTGTGTATGTCGGCAAGATTCGCCCGCAAACGGTCGCGGAACGTGCCGGCCTGCAACCGGGTGACATCCTGACCAGCTTCGCAGGCAAGCGCATCCGCTCGATGGCTCAGCTCGACCAGATGGTTGACACGCTCAAGGCAGGTGACCAGGCGACGGCCAGGTACCTGCGCGACGGCGCCGACCAGTCCGTCATTCTTCAGTTCTAGATCACCGCTACCCCCGTCAGCACGCTCAGGCGGCCGGTTCCAGGCCGCCTGAACTGGGTTCGCCGTGGAGCCTCTGACCGACATCGAATCGATCAAGCGACTCGGTCTGGCGATGGCAGCGGGTCTGATCCTCGGGTTCGAGCGCGAAAGCGCCGACAAGCCTGCCGGCGTACGAACCTTCATGCTCGTTTGCGAAGGCGCCGCGCTCTTCATGCTCTGCGGTTTGCTGATCAGTAATCAACTCGCCGCGGAGAACCGAATCTCGGATCCCGGCCGCATCGCCTCCACGGTCATCCAGGGTATCGGCTTCATCGCGGCAGGCGTCATCCTGACCCGCGGCTCGCAGATCGTTGGACTAACGACCGCAGCGGCTATTTGGGTAACGGCCGCCATCGGACTCCTGATCGGTGCTGGCTTCACCGTGCTGGGTCTTGGCGCCACGGCGATCACCGTTGTCAGCCTGTACCTGCTGCGGGATGTCGGACGCAACGCGAGCGACACCAGGCCGCCGGACTCGCCCCAGGCTGGCAAGCAGGGTTAGCGCTTCAGCCAGTCCTGCTCCAGGTCCGTGAGCGCCTCAGGCGAGAGGCGCGGCGCGTCATAGGCGCCAACAGCCAGCCGCTGCCGGAAAGCCTCATACAGGCAGACTGCGCTGGCAACCGAGACATTGAGGCTCTGCACCATGCCGGCCATCGGGATTTCGACCAAACCGTTGGCCAATGCCAACGCCTCGTCGGATACGCCTCGCATCTCATTCCCCACGATCAGCGCCACGCTGCGCGTCAGGTCCCAGTCGTGCAGCGGCCGCGAGTCCTGCCCGAGCGCGGTCGCCAGAATCTGAAATCCGGCATCGCGAAGGTCGGTCACGCAGGCACTCATCGAGGCGTGGCGCACCACATCCACCCATTTGGCCGCGCTGGCAGATGTTTGCCGCGCGAACATGCCCGGTGGCGGCGACTCGACGGAATAAACGGCGTGCACACGGAGCACCCCAACCGCGTCGCAGGAGCGCAGTATCGCGCTGACGTTGTGCGGATCGTGGACGTTCTCCAGAATGAGCGTGAGGTCAGGTTGTCGCCGCTCCAGCACGCTGCGCACCCGCTCCTGGCGGCGCGTGGTGCGCGGCCATTTTGCGGTCTTCTCGCTGCCAATGGTGGAAAGCGTGCGTCGATCAATCGCAGATGTCACTGGTGCCGCCGCGCCCTCTGGGATAGTTCGTCACGGATGGGCTACTACTTGTGTCAACAAGTAGCCCGACTGCGGCAAGCCTACGCTTCCCATCCACAACCGTGCAATCGACGCGCCATCAGGCGAGACGTCAGTTATGCCTTACAGTCAGAGATCCCGAGCGCGCGCCGCCTTCGCCACCTGTGCTTTGAGGCATTAGTTTCTGGCGTACGTACGAGCATTTCTCACCGAAGGTGGGCAGACGACATGCTAGACTGCGGCTGATTGCGTGGCGTGGGGGTGTGCCCAGGGGGAAACGGCCCACATTGCCAGTTCGTTGTGAGTAGCGAGCTACTCAACACCACCGAACGCTGCGTCACGCACATCACGCGCGGTGAGAGACTTCGTTGCGGGACGAGGCTGTCAACCGTGCAGAGAGGGAAGGCGGCATGATCGGCCTGCGTCAATTCAGCACGGCGGCAGGAACAGCAGCCGGTCGGCTTCGAGCCTCGGTGCGCCGGTTCATCCCGCTCGGCGCGGGTCTCCCCGTATTCTCCGAACTGGCCAGCGCGAAGAAAAACGACACTCAGGACGCCTCGGACCCGGCCGCTTCAGACGAAGCGGCAGAACAACCGGCAGAGGAGTCCGCGCCGGCAGAAGAGCGCGAGCCGGTCGATGAATCGCCGGAGAGGGGCGACAAGGGCGGCGCCTCCGCAGGCAAGGACGGCCAGGCTTCCGCGAGCGACTCCGGGGCAACCGACCCACAGCCAGCCAAGGGCAATGACTCGAACACCGGCGAAGGCAACGAGGATAACGCGACCGGCGAGAAGAAAGCCGATGCGGACTCCGGCCAGGATCAGCAGGCCAGCGAGGACAGCGGCAAGAACCACAAGGACGAATCCACCACCGGCGAGTCTTCAAACGAGAGCGAGGCTGCGAGCGACTCGGCCAGTGATGACGCGAGTGGGCAGGACACCGGCAGTTCTGGCGATGAGTCAGGGTCTGCCGGCAACCAGGCCAACGGAAACAACGAAAGCGCCGACGCTTCTGGCAAGAACGGACGCGCCCAGGAGGATCCCAAGGTCGAACAGGAGAACGCGGGGCGCGGTCGCAATCGTGACCAGGGCGACCGCCGCGACCAGAACGACCGCAAGAACCAGAACGACGACAACGATGACCGTGATCGCCAGACCCGCGCCGAACGCCGAGCTGAATCCAGGAATAACGACGACGACGATGACCACCAGGGTCGCAACCGGAATCGCCGGAATGCGAACAATGACGACTCCAACAATGCAAGTGACGACGAGGACCACAGCAAGACGCGCCACGCCACTCGCCGCCAGGACGCGGTCGCAACCGAGGATGCGACGAGCGACGATGGCTCAGACGTCGACAGTGGCGCTGACGGCACGACGCCCGCAACGCCGCACAACGCCCAGGCTGTCTCCAGTGCAGACTTCCTTCAGGACACGAACCCCAACGTCGATCTTGATGACGTGCCAGACCTCTCAGACGCCGACCTGACGGTCCAGGCCAACCCGGATGTCATCGCGGCCGTGAGCACCAACGGCGGGTTCGCCCTCGCCCGCTCCGGAGACATCACCGTCATCTCGGGCCCGGATGGCCCGCGCATTATCCGCACCCCGGAGGGCTCGACGCCGACGATCCCTGACAACG
>JAWKPJ010000019.1:0-98949 GCA_041390745.1 Thermomicrobiales bacterium
CGAAGTGCCTGTTCACGCACCACTGCTGGAGCAAGCCCTCCGCTGGCGCGAAGCCGAGCCGAACAACCCGGCTGCCGCCACACGCGCGTACCCGGAGACCTTGCGCTTCGTGCAGGAGATGCAGGAGGCGATTGCAGCCGCCTGTTGAGCCGGCCAGAGCACTGCGGGGCCTTCTTCACCCCGAGATACCACCAACCGAACGCCAGTGGTCATCTCCATGATACCGATGGCTAATCGCGGCCAGCAGCTGCCGGCAAGTCCGTTCCGCACGCCGCGCCATTGAATGCAGCCGCAGCACGTGCAGTTGAGTGACGCCGTGCTGCCTGTCAACCGCAGTTGCCATATCTGAGCAGACCCGCCAGACCCGGCAACAAGAGACCATCGCGCCCATGCAACTTCGTTGCTGCCAGTGGCCACTTCGCTACCCCGGTGGGCAGCGGCACTCCACGTGTCGCCCTCGAAGTGGCGCGGCTGCGGAGAGCAGGACTTGCTGAAAGCGTCGTCTCCTGTGCGGGCACTCTCCGGCCGTGTCGCTGCTTCGCCGAATACTGAATCGGAACTGGCGCCCAGTGATGCGCTCCTTGAGTCGTTCCCCGTTGTTCAACTTGCCACGGCAACCCTGAGGCGATTCCGGGCGATCAGGCACAGCCTCCGCCGCCAGGGGCAGTTGATTCCGCGCCTTGCTCTCCTGATTCCTGCAGCAGCTATCTCCAGTGAACCGCTTCTCGTGACCCACAGCCTCAGGCACTTCGCACGCAGACCTGATCTGCACGTGCATCGCCCGGATGCAGGCAGCTAATCAGCCGGCGCCCACCCCGGTCCCAGCCACTGCGCGAACCAGGCGCGAACGCGGTTCATGAGGTCGGTTTCGTGCAGGCGCTCGCTGAAGATATGATCCTCGCGGGGATACACGACGAGTTCGTTGGGCACATTGCGGTCACGCAGAGCCTGCGCGAGGTACTGCCCCTGATTCAGGGGCACGCGCACGTCGGCAGCGCCGTGCGGAATGAAGGTCGGCGCGGTGATGCGGTGCGCGTAAGAGATGGGGCTGGTTGCTGCGTGCTGGTGCGGCCCTGGCCCGCTCCAGGGCAGACTACCGCCCATGCCAGCGGAGAAACTGGGGATATCGCCGGTGGCGATCATCAAACTCCAGTCCGTGACGCCCGCGCCGACAATGCCGCACCGGAATCGCTCCGAGTGCCCCAGCGCCCAGGCGGTCATGTACCCACCGTAGCTCCAGCCGCCGATACCCAGCCGCTTCGGATCCGCGACACCCTGGCGAACCAGTGCATCGATCCCAGCCTCGATATCGGCCCAGGCGCTTTCGCCGGGGTTCCCCAGGACGGCCTTCGCGAACTCGGGGCCTCGCCCGCTGCTCCCGCGCGGGTTTGGCATGAAGACGGCGTAGCCAGCCGTCGCCAGCCACTGTCCCCAGAGCATCCAGTCCACAATGATGGCGTCCGGAAACCGCCAGTACGGCCCGCCGTGCACCGAGACCACCAGCGGGAACGGACCATCGTCGCGAGTGGCCCCGGCCGGGAGCAGCAGCACGCCGTCGAGGGGCAGGCCGTCCGGCGCGAGCCAGGAGAACGCCTCGTGGGGCGCCCACGTCACGGCATCCAGGGTGGGGTTCAGATCACTTCGCCGCGCCCAGGGACGACCAGGCGCTCCCGCCCAGACATTGCCGGCATCTTCCCGGGTGCGCCGCGCCGCCGCCAGGAGCTTGCCATCGCGGCTGGCGCTGAGGGCGAAGGCATCACCAGGCAGGTCCTGGAGGACATCCAGCGAGTTTGCCGCCAGGTTCAGCCGCCCAACCCACGAATCGAGCCGATCCTCGACCAGCACCAGCACCTCACCGTTGCCTGGGGCGACGAGTTGAACCGGGCAAACGGTGAGATCAGGGATCAACTCCCGCATTTCGCCGCCCGTGACAGGCACAGTCCAGATGCTGGCGCCGGCGTGGAAGCATCGCGGCTGCGTTGCCAGCAGGATGATGGTGTCGTCCGTTGCCCAACACATATCATCCACGCTTGCGGTGTGGTGACAGGCGAGCGTGGTCTGGCCCGTGTCGGGGTCCACGACAAACACATCAACGCTGTGGAACGAATTGTCCGTTTCGGGCGTGGCCCAGGCTTTCACCAGGAGGCGCTTGCCAGTGGGTTCAGTTGCCACATCGACAACGTGGCGATCCCCGAGCGCATCAACGACCGTGAGGTCCCCTGAGGCAAGGTCCAACAGGCGCAAGCGGTGATAGCGCCAGTCTTCCCCGTAGACCTCGGCGTCGTCGCGCTCCTCCTTGCGCTTCCTGGCCGCTGTTGTTTCCGGGTCTCCGGCGATGAGGGCGATACGCTTGCCATCGGGCAGCGGCCGGTAGCCCGCAATTCCTGGCTCCCAGTCTGTAATCGCCGTCGCTTCGCCGCGCTCCGGGCTGATGCGATAGAGCTGGCTGACGCCGCGCTTTTCCCGGTCTGACAGGAAATAGAGCGTCCGGCTGTCCGGGGACCACTGCGGCGCGTGATCCTTCGCCGTGCCAGCGGTCAGCGGAGCAGCGGCATCCCCTGGCGAAGCGAGCCAGATTGTGCTGGCCGGGTGCTCGCCGGCATGCCCCAGCGGCTCGGCAGCAAAGGCGATCCAGCCATGCTCCGGGCTGACAGTCACTGCCGTGACCAGCAAGTGATCCGCGACTAGCTCCGCGGTGAGTTCGCTCATGCCTGGTCTCCATCGTCCATTGCGGCGGGTTGCTCCCAACCCGGTCCCAGCCAACGCGTCGTCCACTCACGGACACGGCGCAACAGATCGCGTTGGTGGCGGCGCTCCCGGATGCTGTGCGGCTCACGCGGGTACACCACCAGTTCACACGGAACCCCGTGCTCGCGCAGCGCCAGGGCCATGAAGCGGCCCTGGCTAACCGGCACCCGCGCATCTTCAGCCCCATGCAGGATCAGCAGTGGCGTGGTGGCCTGATGTGCAAACGAGATCGGGCTGAGCGCCATGTGCTGGTGCGGCCCCGGACCCTCCCATCCCGCGCTGCCCCCTAGCATGCGCTCGAAGGAAGGCAGGTCGCCGGTGGCGGTCATCATGCCCCAGTCGCTGACGCCCGCGCCCATAAGGCCGACCTTGAAACGCGTGGTTTGCCCGACGGCCCAGGCCGTCATGAAGCCACCCTGGCTCCAGCCGCCGATCCCGAGCCGCTCCGGATCGGCAATCCCTTCCGCCACGGCGTACTCCACGCCGGACAGGACATCGAGCCAATCTTCCTTGCCAACTGCCGCCGCCACCGTGTCCGCAAAGGCGTGGCCGCGGCCAGAACCCCCGCGGGGGTTTGGCTGGAGCACGGCGTAACCGGCTGTTGCCAGCCACTGGCCCCACCGTGTCGGGCCGACCTGGAGCGTATCAGCGTAGCGCCAGTAAGGGCCGCCGTGGACCAGAGTCACCATGGGGAAGGGTCCATCCGCGCGGGTCGCGCCTGGCGGCAGGATGAGCAGCCCCTCGATCTCCAGACCATCCGGGGCGAGCCAGGTCACACGCTCCTGAGGCCCGAACGACAGGGATTCCAACCCCGGATTGGTCCCGGTGACGCGCCGCAGCGGTTCGCCAGTGCGGCCCAACCAGAGATCGCTCAGGATTCCCGGCGTGCTGCCGGCAACGGCAATGGTCCCGCCATCCGCGCTGACGCTGACGTCGTCGATCTCACCGGGAAAGTGAGCCAGCTTTTCCAGAGCCCCGTCGGCCAGATCGAGCCGGGCAAGCCAACTCTCCAGGTGATCGAGCACCAGGACATAGGGCGTCCCGGCCTGATCGGTCACCAGGAAATCGGGGCACGCCTCAAGCTCATGCGCATACGTGCGGATAGAGCCGGAGGGGAGGTCCAGGGCAAAGATGCCCTGCCCGCCCTGCATCCCGGGCAGGAGCTGCGCCCGGTAAAGGAGCGCAGCGTCGCCCGGCCCCCAGGCCAGATCACCACCACCCGAGGTCAGCGATGCCACCGTCCGTGGGGCTTCTTCCCCGGCCAGGTCGATCACCACGATTTCGCCACGCTCGGTCACGTTGTCCAGTTCCGGCGTCGGCCAGACAATGATCGCCAGCCGCGAGCCGTCGCTGGCGGCCGCCACCTCAACCACGTGCTGGCCAGGCAAGCCAGCAATCGTCACAATGTCGCCGCTGCCGGGGTCCAGCAGGCGCAGCCGCTGAAACGGCCACTCCTCACCGTAGACCTCGGCGTCGTCGCGCCGCTCCTTGCGCGTCTTCTGTTCCGCGGTCTCAGGGTCAACTGCCAGGAGCGCGATCCGGCCATCGGGCAGTGGCCTGTACTCCACGATGCCCGGCTCCCAGTCCGTGAGCACCTGCGCCTCACCGCCGTCCGGGGAGATGCGATAAAGCTGCGCTGTGCCCCGTTTGGCGCGATCCGAAAGGAAGTAGAGCGTGCGCCCATCCACGCTCCAGCGCGGTGCTCTGTCCTCTGCTGTCCCGGCCGTGAGCTGGCGGGCCGGCGCACTGGCGCTGGCCAGCCAGATGGCGCTGACCGGATGCTCCTCACTCCGGCTGACTGGTGCGGCCACGTACGCGGCCAGCGCCCCGGCCGGGCTCAGGCTCACGCCGCTCACCCGCCGGGCATCGACGATGGCTTCGGCGGTCAACTCCCGCTGCTGTTCCCCTGCCATGAACTCCCCCCGCTACGTGCTGCGCGCATTGTCGCAAGTCGCGGGACCCGCCGGGGGAACGTCGATTGACGGTGCGCCAGCGGAGGCGCCATTACGAAGGCCTTGTGTCGCGTTACCACCGTGCTCGAGGTGGTCAGGACGCAATATCTGGCACTGACACGCAGTGGTACGGATGATATGCTGTTGAGCTGGAAGCCATAGGTGGACTCACCGTCGGGTCGACGATCACGTCGGTGGCAGACAACCGTCGGTCATTTCGGTAACCCGACGTTCCCGGCGTTGCCGGACGAGATAACCGCCAGAAGTTCGGCACTCGTCATGAGGCGCTTGTCTCGCTGCACAGGTGACAAACGCGAAACGGAAGCACTCGCTGTGAGGTTCGGTTTAACGCAGCCAACCGCCCGATGAACATCGTACCGGCAGGGCAACTCCCGGTGGGCGGATCGCCCTTTCTCCCGTCACGCTTGTCGCCTTTGTCGCCTTTGGCCCCGGCGCTCCCGCCTCCCCGAGCGCCGCCGGCTGTTGGCCAGTCTCGCCCCGGCGACCTTGCCACGGCGCTTGCGCTCTTCGCCGCAGCGCTGGATCGGCCTTCAGAGACAGGAGCCGCAGGTGCCGAGAACCAGGCCCCAACCAGAGGCATCAGTGCGCGCCGCCCTGCGTTCAAGTCCGCGCTTCGCTTCATCCGGGTCTCGAGCACGACGATGCCTCCTTTCGTCACGACCGGCACTACTACCTTTTGGGTCTCTGACGGCCCGCATCTTCTGCCACCGCGCTGATCGGCACTCCGTACTGCAGTCTTCGTTCAGCCGTCAGCAGTGAGCCAGGCTCTGATCTGCGCGGACAACCACAAACGGACCCTGCTCGCCACCAATCACTACGCCGTCTGCCTGGCCCAGGCTTCGACACCCGCGCGCACCAACTGCGTGCCAGACTCGATTGCCGTGGCGCCGCCTTCGCCATCGGTCCAGATCGAGACGACGGCGAACACCGCCACCTTGCCGGTGTTCATGACGGTGTCGATGGCCGCCTGCACCTGCTCCATGCTCGGGCCGTTCGGCTCGACGGTGCGGTGGTTGGGAACGTAGCGGCCGTCGAGGATATCGGCGTCGATGTGCAGATAGATGATGTCGCACTTCTCGGCCAGCGTGTCAATGGCCTGTTGCAGGTTCACGCCCGGGAAGCCCGGGGCAGGCGCGGCAATCGTGATATCCGTGGCCCGAATCAGTTGCTCCTCAGCCGGATCGAGGTTACGCACGTCAACCATCACGATGCGATCCGTGGGCAGCGGCGTTTCCTGCCGCGAGAGTGTGCGCCACTCAGGGTAGGCCAACCCGGCGGAGACGGCGACCGGCATTCCGCCCAACATCCCGGAGAGCGTGGTGCGCGGGGTGTTGAAATCGCCGTGGGCGTCGAACCAGACCAGCCCGATCTTCGCGGCCGGGCCGTGCGCCTGCTGAATGCCGCCGACGATGCCGGGCACCGCATCGCAGGTGCCCCCGACCACCAGCACCGGCTTGCCGGCGCGCCGCCCGGCCGCCACGGCCTCCGCAATCTGCCCGCCGAAGACGCCGAGTTTCACGGTCGGCTCGTCCGCCTCGTGCCCGGCCGGGAACTGCGGCTCCACCACCGTTGGCTCACCGAGCAGGCTGTAGACGCCGGATGCAGCGTAGTGCTCGACCGGGTCGGCTTTCGCCGACCAGCGCCGGGCGACATCGTAGCGGTTCTGAACGACGTGCAGACCGGTCCCTGAATGCGTAGACATGCGCGTTCCCTTGCCCCCATGTGCTCCTGTTGCCCTCTGGCCACCTGGCTGGTTGCGCAACTATCGCAAGAAGCAAGGGGTGCTGTCTGCAAGGCGTACGGCCGAAGAAGGCAAGGAGCCGGCACGGATGCCAGGCGTGCCAGGAATGCCAAGCTGTTCTGGCAGGGCGCCGGCATTGTTGCTTGCGCTCCTTTGCCAAGGAACGGGGCAAGACAGGTTGGGCTGAGATCCCTCGCCAGCGGGCTCAGGAGCGCGGCTACAGGGAGTTGTCAGCTAGCCGCGCCTCCCTATCAGTCATTCTGAACCCGCAGGCGAAGAGTCTCGTCGTCGGGCCGCCCCACGGGACCTGACAACGCCCCGCTGGCACTCCACTCAAGATGAAACAGCGAGGTTGATGGCGATGCGACACTGATTGACGTGGGACGAGGTCCTTCGACTTCGCTCAGGACGACACGCGAGAGGGGGACTGGTCAAGGGCCCAGCCGGTCAGCAGCAGGCCCACCTCGGCCACAGGGGTGTCGCGGGCCAGCAGGAAGCGGCGGCCAGACACCGCCCAACCCGTCGCCGCCGCCAGCAGGAGGTCGGTCATGGAACGTTCCCGGATGGCAGGTGCGCCGCTGACATCGCGAGCGGTTGGTGAGGACTCCGATACCAGCCGGGCAAGCGGGCCACCCCACAGGTGGAACCCGTCAGACTCCCGGGCCATCACGCGGTGAGTGCGAGCAGTCTGCCGCAACACTGCGTACAACTGCCATAGCCGGAGGAAACTCCGCCTCGGGAGTTTCCCCTCCCGTACCCTCTGCCCTCTTGTCCTCCACAGTACCCAGGCCGATGCGGGCTGGCGCCCGGCGCCACCACGCCGCGCTGTGGGCGGCGGTGGGCGCGAAACAGGGCGGCGTGGCCGCGCCGGAGGAGATCGCTCCGCGAGCATGGCGACCACGGTCACTGGCCCGTGGGGTCTCCCATATCCGCATCAACGCCTTTGTGCACGGCTTGTTCCGGTATGGCTGCGCCCCATTCACAGCGGATCGTCCCTTCGTTCATGCGTGGTGTATACGGCCGCTTGTGAACGGAGGCGGGAAGAAGCGCAAGGCAAGCCGGTGATCCTCAGAGGCAGGAGAGCCGCCGCACAGACGACTCCAGGGTAGCCAGGCGCTCGTCCAGATCGCTTTCCGGGCCGATCAGCACCGGCTCCCCGAAAGCCACATCGAGCCGCCAGCGGCGGCCGCGCGTGTAACGCAACCCAATGGGAACCACCGGAATGGACGCGGAAAGCCCCCGCGCTGCCAGCACGGCAAAGCGCGCCGTGCCAGGCTGAAAGGGCAGCATTTCGCCCTCTGCGCGGCAGTGCGAGATGTGCGGATCGACGACCGGATACGCCTCCGGGAAGATGAGCAGCGCGTTCCCCGCGCGCAGCAGGTCTACCGCCTCGCGCGATGCCTGCAACAGGAGCAGCCGCCGCTCCTGCTCCGTCTCCCGGTCATTCATGCCGCGCAGGGGTTCCCGCAGGACGGATGGCCAGCCAGCAGCCTGGCAGGCGGTCCGGAGCAGCCCGCGCAGGCGGCCGGGCGGAAGCCAATCGAGCGCGGCGACCGCGCGCAACTCGCGCCGGATCAGCGCGTAGATGGCAATGCCATCGTAGGTGTAGTGGTAGTGGCGAGCTGCCAGCACAACGGGGCCACGAGCTGGCACGTGCTCCAGCCCGGTGACGTGCAGGCCGATGCCACACACGGCCAGCCGGCAGAACGCGCGGAGGCTCAGCCAGGCAACATGCGGCAAGGCATTGTCAGGTCCCGAAGCCACGCGGCAGTTTCCCTGATTCCCCGGCTCCCCTGACCTGAGGGAGGGGCGGCGAGCAGATCAGAACCAAAGGATCGGACATGACGAGCGCACGCGCCAGTAGCAGGCGTCAATTGCTCGCTCCCTCAACCAACACCGGGCAGGCAGGTCACCCTGCGCATATGCTGCGACGTGGAACGGATTGTGAGACGCACCCCGCAGCATCCTGTACGCCGTACTGGCCTGCCAGCATTGAAGAAAGGACGGAATCCCCATGGCGACCAATCAACCGACATTCGACCGTGGCCGCCCCAACGCGCTCCGCAAGTGGTTCTTCAGGCTTCCGGTCCCCCTGTACCGGGGTCCTGTTGGCAAGATGATGAGCAAGCGGTGTGTGATGATGCTGACCACCATCGGGCGCACGAGTGGGCTCCCTCGCACCAGTGGCGTCAGCTTCATGCCGGTCGGAGACAGTTACATCGTCTTCGCGGGCTGGGGCATCCAGTCCGACTGATACAAGAACCTGCTGGCCAACCCTGACGTGACTGTCCAAATCGGCGGCAAGCGCTTCAAGGCGACGGCCAGGCTGGTCGATGATCCGGCGCGGCGCAAAGATTTGATGCTGCAAATGCGCAACCGGTCCGGTGAGTGTGGCCCGCCAGACCCCGTCCGCAGCTTCCTCAAGTCGGCCGGGCTTTTTGACTACGAGGGCAAACTGGAAATGGCGGTAGAACAGGCCGATCAACTGCCAGTTGTGGAAATCACTCCAATCAGCGGGGCGCCCAGTCCAGGGTAGGCAGCCACGCCGCACTCCCCGCCGTCCACCGTGCCGGCTCCACATCGCGTTACGGGAATTCCGTAGCCCTTTCGCCGGGTTACCGCGACAACGTCGCCAGCAGGTCTCGCGCCACCTTCTCGGCGACCATGAACGCCGGTACGTTGGTGTTCGCCAGGGTCACAAAGGGCATGATGGACGCATCGGCGATCATCAGGCCATCCAGCCCGTGCAGGTTGCCGGAGGCATCAACCACTGCCAGCGGGTCTTCAGCGGGCCCCATGCGACAGGTGCTCGTCGGGTGGTAGTCGTGAGTGGCGTTGGCCAGGAGCCAGGCCTTGATCTCGTCACGGGTCTGCACCTGCGGCCCAGGCGACAACTCGCGCACCAACACGGCAGCCAGGGCGGGTTGCGCCCCCAACTGGCGCGCCAGCTCCAGCGATTCCGCCAGTACTTCCAGATCGTAGTCGCCGGGGTCGCTCAGGTAATTGGTATCGATGACCGGCGCGGCCTCGGGGTCGGTCGGGCACTCGGGGTTCAGCCCGATCGAGCCGCGAGAGCGCGGCACCATCACGGCGGAGGCAATCGCGAAGCGCCAGGGTTCCCCACCGTGCGGGTGCGGAGCCACCGGGTAAATGTGAATGTCGTAGGGGCCTTCGCAGCGGCTGGAGCTGACCAGCCCGGTGGTTCCCTCCTCTCGGGCCAGGCCGCCTGCGGCCAGGAAGGCATCCATTTCGGCGACCAGTTCCGGGCTGGCCTCGTAGGTCACAGCGGCGGCCGGGTGATCGTGCAGATTCTGCCCGACCCCGGGCAGGTCATGCTGCACGGGAATGCCCCAGCTCTCCAGCGCCCCGGCCGGCCCGATGCCCGAACGCTGCAGGATCAGGGGGGTACCGTAAGCGCCGCCCGCCAGAATGACGCGGTCGGCGCGAAGCTCTGCCGGGCCAGCCGGCCCCACAACGGCTACGCCTACTGCGCGCTTCTCCTCCAGCAAGACGCGATCCACCAGGGTGTCCGGGAGCAGGCGGAAGTTCGGAGCGTCGCGGATCGGGTCGAGGTAGGCAAAGCTGGCGTTCCAGCGCAGGCGCGTTTCGGGGTCAATGTTGACCGGGTGGATGGAAAACCCGAACTCAGGGTCCAGGCTGCACAGGGTCGGCAGTACCGGATAGCCAGCCTGCTGCACCGCTTCCACAACATGGGTGTGATACGGCGTGACCCAGTCTGCCGGTGGCACGTGCACCCGCAGCTTCTCGTCAACGATCCGAAAGAGCGGCTCAACCTCGGCGGCGCTCCAACCGGGGTTTTCTTTCGCCCAGGCGTCGTAGTCGGATCGATGGCCCCACAGCGCCGCCGCCCCATTGTGCGAGGAGCAGCCGCCGATGACCCGCGCTCGCTGCAATTGGTGACCTGGCGCGCCGTGCTGCGCGGCCGAGGTGTAGTTCCACGACAGTTCATCTATCGGCATCCGGGTTGGGTCGAGCAGCGTGGCCGGCCACTCCGGCGAACCAAATGGGCCGTAGTCTGGCCCAGCCTCGATCAGCAGGACATCTTCGCCCGCTTCCACCAGCCGCGCCGCCAGCACGGCGCCCGCTGGCCCCGCGCCCACCACAATCGTACCCACGTTGCCTTCCACCCTTCGCTCCTGGACCCGATGACTGCGCAGGATCATACGGCAGGGCGGACAGGCCTGAACCACCCCGGTGGGCGGGAAGCTCCGGGGTGGTTGATGCGACGGCGTTACGGGGTGACCTTCTCGGCGTCTTTGAGTACGTCCAGCATCGTCTGGAGCGTCGCCGTGAGTTGCGGGTAGCCGGGAATGTAGCTCTGGTTCCACTGCCCGATCTGCCCGGCCTGGATAGCAGGGTGCTGGCCGTAGGTGGGGTGCGCCTGCAACTCGGCAGCGGTCAGGCGGCCAGCGAGGGCACTGATGAGCACCACATCCGCCGGGTACGCCAGCGCCTGCTCCGCGCTGTGCGACTCGAACCAGGCGCCATTCGGGAAATCCAGACCGACGAAATTCACGCCGAGATCCGCGAGCCAGGCCAGATCATCGAAGTCGCGCGGCGCTGCCACGCCGTACTCGGCTTCGTAGGGATCAATGACGAGCACGGACAGGTCGTGCTTCTCTTCCGCCATCCTCTGCAACTCCGCCAGCGTGGCATCGAACGCAGACTGGGCGGCCTGATTTTCGGGCGAATCGAGGTCCGCGCCCAGCAGGACTGCCAGATCCGCCATGCGCCCCAGGTTCTCGATGGCTGGCGCGGGTTCGTACGCCGCAACGACTGGGACGAGCGGGCCGATCTGCGTGACGATTTCCGGGTCGATCGGCACGTAGGGGGTGACGTCGTCAAACCTGGTGGTGATCACCAGATCCGCATCCAGCGCGACCAGTTTCTCCGGGTCCAGGTTGCCCGCCTCTCCACCGCCGAAAATGGCGACGGCAGCAGCGTCGATAGTGCCCCAGGCGGGGTCGCTGCCATCCGGGGCAACCATTGCTTCCCACGCAAAGCTGCCCGCCGGGCGGACGCCGAAGTCCCAGAGCGCAGCGCCCGGGGTAATCATGGCGGCCACCCGTTCTGGCCGCCGGGGCAAGGTGATGGGTTGCCCGTGAATGTCGGTGCAGGTCCAGCCTGACTGTGGCGTACCCTGCCGGGCGTGTGCCCGCTGCCCCTCTCGCGCCTGGAAAGTCCAGCCGAGCCCTGCGCCGATCACCTGCCGCCGCCCCCCGGCGCTCCTTGCGGACGCACACGCGCGCTGGGCACACGGCACGCGCGACCCCGGAACCTGGGTTGCCATGCGCTTCTCATCATGGATGCGTATATATCCGATCTTATTAGTCGAATATCATCCACGATTGCCACCAACGCGTCAACGAAACGGATCGTGCCCGGCCGGCAAGGGCTACCATGCCGCCAGCTTTGAGCGGCGAGGTCAGACAGAACAGGGTGAGCATGTCCCTCAGTGAGCCGGGAACGTTCGTTGCGGCGGTGGTGCAGGACAGCGCGGTCTTCCTGAACCGCGACGCCAGTGTGCGCAAGACGATCGCGCTGGCGCGGCAAGCCGCAGCGCAAGGGGCACGCCTCGTGCTCTTCCCGGAGGCGTTCATCTCCGGCTACCCGCGAGGTCTGAGCTTTGGGGCCATGGTCGGGAGCCGCAGCGCCGAGGGGCGCAAGCTGTACCGCCGGTATGTCGAGAGCGCCATTACCCTCCCCGGACCGGAGGTCTCGCTGCTGGCCGATGCCGCAGCGGACCTGGGCATCTACCTCGCAGTTGGCGTGATCGAGCGCGACCGGCGGGCAACGGGCACGGTCTACTGCACCCTGGCGCTCTGGGGGCCGGATGGCACGCTCCTGAACGTGCACCGCAAGATCAAGCCCACCGCCAGTGAGCGCCTGATCTGGGGGGAGGGCGACGGCTCCGGCCTGCGCACAGTCCCGACAGACATGGGCCGGGTCGGCGGACTCATCTGCTGGGAGAACTACATGCCCCTGGCGCGCAGCGCGCTTTATGCGCAGGGCATCGATATCTACCTGGCGCCCACGGCGGACGGACGTGAGACGTGGCAGTCCACCATCCGCCACATCGCGCTGGAAGGACGTTGCTTCGTCCTGGCCTGCAACCAGTTCATGACGAAGGCGGAATACCCGGTTGATCTGGACGAGGCGTCGCTACGAGAAGTTGCCACGATGCCAGACCCCATGACGCGCGGCGGCAGCGCCATCATTGGCCCGCTGGGCGAATACCTGGCCGGGCCGCTCTGGGACGAGCGGGGGATTCTCTACGCGGAGATCGACCCCGGCGCGGTGGCGGAAGCCCGCTTTGATTTCGATGCCTGCGGGCACTACAGCCGGCCCGATCTGCTGCAACTCCAAAGCCGGGCGCCCCGCCTCGCGCCGGAACGCGCGCCGATCATGGCCAGCGTAGCCTGGCGCGAGGCGCTGGCCATGACGGAACGTGAGATTGGGCCAGGCGAGGCGCAGCCATCGCAACTGGGGCCCGGAGCCGGGGAGTAGCGGCGCCAGGTCCTGGCCGCAGCCTCCTGGTTGCGCCCGTGACATGGGACTGAGCCGGGATGGTCAGGGCTCTTTCCGTCCCCTGTCGAACGATGTCACAGCTCCCCCGTCCGTCACGGTGTGCAACACGTCACCAGGTCTTCCCAGGTTGCAGGGTGGCGCACGCCTTCCACGACCTGGCGGATCGCCTCGATGACCAACTCCGGTTTTTCTGCCTGGATGTAGTGTCCACTGTCGGGCACAATCATCAGGCGCGCGTCAGGCACGAGCCCGGCGAGGAAGACGGCATTTGATCGCAGCGCAGTCTCCAGGGCCTCCGGGTACCCCGGTGGCAGCGCAGCGGCCTGCTCAGCAGTCATTTCCCCGGTGCGACCGGCCGAAAGAACGAAGAGCGGCACGGCGCGCAGCGGCGAGGCCGCAGCCGCCTGCTCCATGGCATCGGCGGCGGCGTTGATGTCCGTCTGCTCGAGGTTCGGCTCCAGGGCCAGCAATTCCGGGGATGGTACGCCGTTCGTTGCCGTCCAGGTTTGCCAATCCTCCGCCGGCAGCCCTGCCCGCACCCCTTCGCTGAACGCATCGACCAGGATGATCCCGGCGACCTCATCGGGGTAGGTGGCGGCATAGAGCCGGGCGATGAGCCCGCCGAACGAGTGGCCGGCAAGAACATAGGGCCCGGGCGCCTCGGCAGCCGTCAGGAGCGCGTGCAGATCCGCAACCATGGCGGTGGCGGTTGTCGGCTGGGGAATGGGATCACTCCGGCTCCTGTCGTCGGGAGGCGCAGCATCGAGCAGGGTGCCTGGCCGGTCGTACGCGCACACGCGCGTGAACCCTGCGGCGCCAGGCAACACGGCCGGGGAAGCCACGCCGTCTGGCAGTACGGTCCACGCGCCGCCAGGATTGCCAAACCCGGAAATGAGCACCACGGTAGGCCCACCCTCCCCCTGGCACTGGAGGAACATCTTCCGGCCGCCGCCGATATCCACCAGCCCGGCGAAGTCGCCTGCCGCCGCAGCGGCGCTGGCTGGCACGGGGGGAAAGGTCACGACATCACGCCCGAGGGGAAGTTCGCCTTCGCGTGGCCCGGTGCGGTCGGGCGTCACCGGGATCGGCTCCAGGGAGTCGTAGTACGGCAAGACCTCCGCAAGCGGCGGCGTTTGCCCGGTAAGCTCGAAGTGGTCAAAGACAAACGGGAGGCCACTGCCGAAGAGGACTGAGGGGCGATCGGTCACCTGAAAATGCAGATGGGGTCCGCCGCCCGTGCCTGAGCTTCCCACGGCAGCGATCACCTGCCCCTGGCGCACCTGATCGCCGGCCTGCACGCTGACACTACCTGCGTGCAGATGGGCATAGATGGCAAATCGCCCGTCGCCCAGATCGAGCACGACCCGGTTGCCGCCCGCCGTCTGAGCATTCAGGTCCTCCCGCGCCTCGCCAACCAGCAGATCCGGGTAGCGGTCAACGGCCTCGACCACGGTGGCGTCCGCCACCGCCAGCACCGGCTGGCCGAAAGTGGGGAAGCTGGTTGGGAGCGCGGGGTCGCCAACTCCCGGCCGGTTCCGGGCATCGAGTTGGTTGAAGTCGATGGCGAATCGCTGTGCAAGGAACCACTGGCCGTTGATCGGTTGCAATGCGCGGCGGTGCGGCCCGTCGCAGCAACTGCCGAGCGCGGCCCAGCCTGCCCCGGCGAGCGGCGGGCCAAGGACCACGGGTGGGCGCTGATCTACCGCGACCTCCTCCGTCGTGAAGGCGAGCAAGGCATCGGCAACCGGCACGTCCTCCGGTGGCTCAATGGTCAGACGGTAGGACACGGCGGCCGGGACTGCCTGCGCGCTGGCCAGCGGGACATCGAGCCAGGCCACACCGACGCTCGCAGGAGGCAGGGCCACTGCCGGTGTCTCTGGCGATGTTGCCAGCGACATGGACGCCAACAAGGCTTCGCCATCCAGCCGCACAAGCGAGGCTCCGGACCCGGTGTCCAGCACTTCAACGCTGCTGATTGTCACCGGGACTGGCAGGGCATTGGTTAACAGCAGCTCGGCGACGAGATGCACCTGGCCATCGCTGCCGGTGAACCAGGCAGGAGGAAACAGCGTGTGGTCAAGCAGTGGCGTGAGTTGCCAGCCTTGCGCTGCGGCCGGGACCGGAGTCGCCGCGCCCGCGCCGGCAGACCACGACGCCGGGTTCCGCACCGCCTCGACGACCTCCTTGATGGCTTCGATTGCCAGCCCGGGTTGGTCGCCGGGGATAAAATGGCCGCTCTGCTCGGCAACGACGAGGCGCCCCTGCGGCGTCAGCGCTGCGAGCTGCTCCTGCAGAGGCATCCAGAGGGCCTCCAGATCGGCAGCGGGATAGCCCTCAGGCCACTCCCAGGGGCGGCCATGGGTGAGCACGATCTCGGGCATGGGGCGCAGCGGCGAGGCCGCCACCGCCTCACGCACCTCGGCTGCGCTGACGCTGGTATCCAGGCGCTCGAAATCGGGGTGTCCGGCCAGTTCGGGCGGCCCCTCATCAGCGAGACGTGTCAACTCATCACGTTGCTCGGGCGCCAGCGCCGCCTGCTGTGCGGCGTAGTAATCCTCGTGGGCGGCATCGATGAGAACCAGGCCAACGACCTCGTCCGGGTAGGTCGCCGCATACAAACGAGCTACCAGCCCGCCGAAGGAGTGCCCGGCCAGCACGTAGGGGCCGGGGACATTGGCCGCGACCAGCAGGCGGTGCAGGTCATCGACGATAGCGCCCGCTGTGCGCGGCATGGGCGCCGGGTCACTGCGGCCGAGGTGCTCCGGATCGAGAATGGTCCCCGGGCGGTCGTAGGCGCAGACGCGAGTGAAACGCGCCACCCCTGGCAGCACCGCCGTCTGCGTGGACCCTGCCGGGAGCCCGGCGGTATCCCACGTCTGGCCGTTGTTGCCGGCCCCGGCTTCGAGGATAACCGTGGGAGTGCCGGTTCCCCGGCACTCCAGGTAGAGGCGGCGTCCACCGCCGATTTCAACCAGTCCGGAGAAGTCCTCGCTCACAGCGCGCGGCAGCCATGCCGCGCTCCCGGCTGGTTGGGCAACCGCCGAGGCATGCAGCAGCAGCAGGACGGTCAGCGCCGCGCCGACCATGGACAACAGCCCTCGCCATGGCCACGGCCCTGGCGACCCGCCCGATTGATGCGGGCTTGTACGGGGATGTGCGCTGCGGATCATGAACCCTCCCTCCACATCGAACTGGGTTTGATCCCGATTTCTGGATGTGCGCCGCCATGCCGCCATGAATTGTTGCAGAAACCACGCCCCGCCGGGTCTCGTGTCCTGACGTCTGCGCTGGTGGCCCGGGCGCTGAGCGGCGCCCCGGGGCTCACCGCCTACGGTCACGCACCAGTCAGGACAATGAACAGCGCCAGCGTCCCGAGGGATGTCACCAGGCTCAGGAACAGTGTCGAGGCCGTCAGCGATTGCGCCACGCCATACTGCACGCCAAGCAGCGCCACCGACACGATAGCCGGCAACGCCGTCGTCACCACGGCTTCCCCGAGGAGCGGGTTGGTGTACCCCAGGGCCAGCAGCACCGCCATCAGGAGGGCGGGCTGGCCAATGTTCTTCAGGAAGGCGAGCGCGAGAGCACCCCGGGATACCTCGACCTTGTAGGCCGCAATCACGATGCCCGCCGAGAAGAGCGCCACACCCGTCGCAGACTGTCCGAGCAGGTCCAGGGTGTTGGCCGCTGCTTCGGGAACACGAATGCCCAGCATGACAAAGCCGACACCGAGAAGCGGCATCCACACAATAGGTTGCGCAAAAGCGTGGCCGAGGACCGACAGGACACCGGCCGCACCCGACCGGGAACCCTGCCCTTGCCCATCCCCCGGCTGGCTGCCCACGGCCTGAGACTGTGCGTCGAGCGTCAGGAGGACGACGGTGGCGGGAAAAATGGTCAGCACCAGCAGGGTATTGCCGACGGCGATGGGGATGCCGCTGGCCAACCCGTAGAGGCTCCCCAGGACCGGCGTCCCGATGTAGGCGAAGTTTGGGGCGGAGGCAGCGAGCGCTGCGAGGGCACTGGTTCCCCACGAGCAACGGAACCCGAATCGCCCCACGCCGAGCACCACGAGATAGAGCGCGACCATCGCGACGAGAAGCCCGATCAGGAGCGGAATGTCATCGAGCAGCGAGACCCGCGTGGTCTGGACGGCACCCACGAAGAGCGCGAGCGGCAGGGCGTAGTGCATCACCATCTTGATGAGCACCGATGCATCGGCCGCGACAAAGTCGTGCCGCTTCGCAGCGACAAAGCCCAGAACGACCGTGATGACCGCTGGCAGCAAGGCGACGACAAGCGTTTCGAACATCTGCACGTCCCCGCGACCCGGCGAATCAGCAACATTGCCAGGTCAGGACATGGCAGGCTGGCCCGAGGCTCGCTCTTGAACACATCACCCGATTGCTGGATCGTCGCGCGTCCTGCACTCTCACGCAAGGGGGAGCGCAGGATCGCGCTCCCCGGTGACTCCTCACGCCGGACACACCAGTGGTGAGACCTCGCACTCCCTGGTCAGGTCAGCCAATGCAGGAGCAGCGACGCCAGCCAGAGGAAGACCGCAAACCCGATGACATCCTGGAAGGCGGTCTCGAATGGGCCAGCGGTGGTGGCCGGATCGAACCCGATGCGCTTCGAGAGCATCGGCACGACAGTCCCCATGAACCCGGCTGTCAGCATGGAGCAGGTCATGGCAATCCCGATCACCAGCCCGAAGGGTACGTGCCCCGCCCAGATCGCCCCGACCGCGCCAAGCAGCCCGCCGCAGATCAACGCCATGATCAGCGCGGTTTCCAGCTCCTTACGCACTTGATCGCCCCAGCGGGCGATGCTGACGTGGCCGGTATCCAGCCCGCGCACCACGATGGCTGCGGCCTGCAACCCGACATTGCCCGAGACCGCGGAAATCACCGGCATGAAGGACGCGAGCAGGATGACCTGGGTCAGGACTGCGTTGAAATGCGAGATAACCAGGCCAGCGCCAAGCTCGATACCCATGGTGCCAACCAGCCACGGCAAGCGGAGCCGCGCGATCTGGGCGGGTGAGCGACGGTCCATCTCCTCTGCGTCGGTTCCGGCCATATGCAGCAGATCATCCGCCAGTTCGTCTTCCAGGACGTCGATGGCGTCGTCTGCTGTGATGATGCCCAGCAGGTGGTTGTCATCATCCACCACCGGCACCGCCAGCAGATTGCGGTCACGCAGCAGGCGAGCGGCATCGACGGCCGGGTCACTGGCGAGGACGCGCACGGTTTCCGGCGCCATGAGCGCGGCCACCGGGGCCTGCGGTCTGGCCAGCACCAGGCTGTGCAGCGAAAGGACACCGAGCAAGTGCTCGGCGCTATCCACCACGTACACGTAATAGAGCGTCTCCGCCTCGGCCGCGACGCGACGCAGTGCGGCAATGGCTTCATCCGCGCGCAGATCGGGTGAAATTGCCACGAAGGCCGGCGTCATCAGGCCGCCCGCGCTATCCGGCGGGAAAGCCAGCAGCGCGCGGATCTCAGCCGCGTCGGCCGGTTGCATCTCGACAAGGATCGGCTCCACCTCGGTATGCGGCAACTCATCGACCACGTCGGTGGCATCGTCCGGCGCCATTGCTTCCAGCACGCTGGCGGCTTCGGCGCGCGTGAGGGTGCGCAGGATACTGGCGGCCTCGGCGGGCGCCAGGTCGGCCATCACCTCTGGCAGGACCGCATCCGGCAGGGCCTGCACTAACGTGACGACCTCGGCAGTGTCGAGACTGGGGATGATATCCGCCCAGGCAGCGGGGCTAACGCGCTCGCTCAGCGCGGCAATGCCCGCCATCTGCCGCGCGTCAAGCAGGGCGCGCACCTCTGGAAACAGCGTCTCTCGCTCCATACCGTAACCTCCCCGGGGACAGGGGCCTGGAGCGCTGGCGCAACGTGTGGTGCATGTCTCGACCGGTCAGGCGAGGCGAACCCTGCTCAAGAGGGCAGCCTGACGCAGCTTGGGCACATGCCGCCGTGCGCAGCGCTCGGCAGGTTTATCGCCGGTCTTCACTCGCACAACTCCTCAGGCGCCCAAACCTCCACTCCAGCGTGGAGCGCTGCGCGTCGTACGCAGCGCGCGGCAGGGTAGTACCGGAGGTCGTGGGATGTCCAGAATGGACTGGCTGCCGGCCTGGGGGATGCCCGTGGCCAGGCCAGGGACTCGTCGGTACACGCTTCAGGCAAGTGGGTACTATCGCTATCAAGCTACTCGCCGCTTGAACCAGGCGCCGGTGCTTGCAGGCGACGAGGTCGGGCGGAGAGTGCGAGCGTGAGGGGCTGCCTGTGAGCCGGCGCCATGTCCTGACAGCAAGTCTGGGCATGATCGGCCTGGCATCAGGGGGCGCCATCGCCCGGGAAGGCAAGAGGCCGAAGCGCCGCGAACGGCGCCGCAAGACCCTGAGATCGGCAGTGGACGCCGCACAGGTGGCTGCAATCCTGGGGCCACTTGCCGAACTGATGTGGCACGGCGAGGCAGATGACCAGCGCAGCATCGACCATCTGGAGGCGCGAATCGCCCACGGCGACCGAGTTATGGTGCAGTGCACCATTCAGGCCATGCTTGGCGTCCGGGCGCTCGCGCGGTCGGGCATCTCGGCCCGCATGATCAACCCGTTCTTTGCAGGGCCCTGGGACGCGAGTTGGGGTCACACCTCGATGGAAGTCCGGGTTGCGGGCCGCTGGCAGGTGTTCGACCCAACAGGCAACGCGCAATTGGTTGATCAGCACGGCAACGGCATGGATGTGAGTACAGCCTGCATCACCCGTCCCATTCTGACGCGACCGTTCGCATTCGATGCCCTCTGGGGATGGGAGGCGCTCCTGACGATCTCGAGGCGTACTACGAACGCGTCTTCCAGATTCCCATCATCTATCAGAAGCGAACATGGCGCTTCCATGACGCAGCCAACCGGGGGCGGATCGAGCGGCTCGGGACACGCTGGCAGTGGGCCAGCGCCAAAGAGTGGCAACAACTCCTCCGCTAATCGGCCAGACTGGCACGTTGCGCCGGCCTTTGGTCGCACGCCCACCCGTCGCAGCCACGGCTCACCGCGCCCGCGGTGGCTGGTGAACGCGGGCGAGGTGACATTGCATCGAGAACTTGCGGCTGCGGCGCCTGGCGAGGAAATACTCGATCTTGACCGTAGCGATCAGGTCAGCGAGTCGGCCTCGTGACATCCGCTTGCTCCCGGACGCGCAGCGTGTTCACAGGGATGCCCTTGCCTCCCGACGCCCGGGCCTGGGCGTCGGGAAGAAAGCCTCGCCTCAGCGTCGAACACCTCCCGGGAGCGGCCGACAGGTCTCGATTAGCCTCCCTCCGCCACCTCTCCCGCGTCCCCCTGCTAAACTTCACATTCTGTTAGTCCCTGCTCGACGGTGAGCGTGGACACTACGGGCCATGAAGCCCGTGACGAGTCCCTGGAGCAATGCCGTGCTCGGGCGGGCATCAGTTGCAGACGGGCAGGCCGTTGACGCGGTCCCGTCCGCGTCACCCCAGACGCGCAAGCGTGCGTTCTGGCGGCAGGAATGGTTCCTTTTTCTCCTTTTCGTTGCCCCGAACTTCTTTCTCTTCGGCGTATTCAGCTACTGGCCGATGATCTCCAACGTCTACCTGAGCATGGTGCGTTGGGACATGATCGCGCCGGTCAAGACGTTCGTGGGCGGGGCAAACTTCGCCTATCTCTTCGGCAGCGATACGTTCCGCACCGTGCTCAAGAATTCGCTGGTCTTTACGCTGGGGGCCGTGGGCGGCGCGCTCATCCTCGGGCTGGCCACCGCGCTGCTGCTGAATCAGCCGCTGCGCTGGCGCAACGGCGCGCGGGCGGTGGTTTTTGCGCCAACGTTGCTCAGTGGCGCGGCCATCGGCATTGTCTGGGTGTACATCTTCGATCCACGCTTCGGGCTGTTGGCGCAGCTCCTGAAGGTGGTCGGTGTCAGTTCGCCCAACTGGTTAACCGACCCCAACTGGGCCATGCCAGCGGTGATCATCGTCTATGTCTGGAAGAACGTTGGCTTCAGCACCGTGATCTTCCTGGCCGGGCTGCAGGCGATCCCGAAGGATCTCTACGAGGCGGCGCGCCTGGATGGCGCGGGGGTCTGGTGGCGCTTCCGCTCGGTCACCCTGCCAATGCTCTCTCCCATCGTCTTTTTCCTCGTGATTACGTCGCTGCTCAATTCGTTCCAGGCGTTCGACATCATCAAGGTGATGACGGAAGGCGGCCCGGTCAACGCCACCAACACCCTGATCTTCTTTGTGTACGAGCAGGGCTTTGTGGCGTTCAACGCCGGGCGCGCCGCGGCCGCCGCGCTGGTCCTCTTCGTCATCATGTTCGGCGTTACGCTGCTGCAAATGCGGCAGGGTGAGGAGCGGGTCCATTATGGATAGCCAGGGTTCGAAGCCGGCGTTGCCGCTGCAACTCCTGAGCTACGCCCTGATGGCGCTGGTGGTCGTGATCGTGGGTCTGCCGCTGCTCTGGATGGCGCTGGGCTCACTGAAAACCAATCAGGAGATCTACACGCTCCCGGTCCAGTGGCTGCCCTCTGCGCCACGCTGGGACAACTACATCGACGCCTGGAATGCGGCGCCCTTTGGCCGCTTCTACCTGAACAGCATCATCATCACGGTGGCGGGCGCCGGCCTGGAACTGATCAACGCCTCCCTGACCGCCTACGCCTTCGCTTTCCTGCGGTTTCCCGGCAAGAACTGGCTCTTCCTGCTCCTGCTGGCAGCCCTGATGATCCCCGAGCAGGTCACTATCCTGCCGAACTACCTGACCCTTGCCGATGTGTTCGGGCAGAGCTGGATCAACACCTACCAGGGCATTGTGTTGCCAGGCGCGTCGACTGCATTCGGCGCGTTTCTGCTGCGGCAAAGCTTCCTCAGCCTGCCGCGCGAAGTCCTGGACGCCGCCAGGGTGGATGGCTGCGGGCACCTGCGCCTGCTCTGGGACATCGTGCTGCCGCTGGCGCGGCCGGTGCTGGCGACGATGGCCCTGATTTCGATTGTCGCCAAGTGGAACGATTACCTCTGGCCGCTGATCGTGACCAACACGCAACTGATGCGGCCCCTGACAGTGGGACTCACGTACCTCTTCGATCAGGAGGGGAACACACGGTGGGGTCCGGTGATGGCGGCCTCTGTCTTCGTCATCGCTCCCCTGCTTGTCATCTTCGCCTGGGCACAACGCCACATCATCGAGGGCATTGCCGCCGGGGCGACGAAAGGATGAGGGGGAGCGATGGCCCAGGGCAGGCCGTGACACCGCATGGCGGCAGGTCGCCGCAATGGTCTCAAGGAGGAACAACGTGGGTGGAGTAATTTCTCGCCGGAATCTGCTGGGTGGGGCTGCCGGCCTGGGCGCAGCCGTGGCCGGCAGCAGGATCAGCAAGCGCAGCACCGCCTTTGCCGCGCCCAATGTGATCCAGGATACCGGCTCCAGGGTCAAGGTGCTCTACTGGGGCTCCTACAGCGACGTCCTGGGCGAGGCCGAGCAGGCCCTGGTCAAGATGTTCAACGAATCGCAGGATGAGGTCGAAGTCGAGTACCAATTCCAGGGCACCTACGAAGAGACCGCCCAGAAGCTGACTGCCGCCCTACAGGCGAAACAGGCCCCGGACGTTTCCGTACTCTCGGATGTCTGGTGGTTCAAGTTCTACCTGAACAACACCCTTGCGCCGCTGACTGACCTGCTGGCTGCCAATAACATTGACACCAGCGACTACGTGGATTCGCTGTACAACGAGGGTGTGCGCAACGGCATCTCCTACTGGCTGCCATTCGCCCGTTCCACCCCGCTCTTCTACTACAACAAGGAGATGTTTGCGGAGGTCGGCCTGGAAGCTGCCCCGGAGACGTGGGAAGAGTTGGTCGCCGTCGCGCCGGAACTGGTGCAGAAGGATGGCGACACCATCACCCGCGCTGCCTTCGCCCACCCGAACAGCGCTTCCTATGTGGCGTGGCTCTTCCAGCCAGTGGTCTGGCAGTATGGCGGCGCCTACAGCGACGCCGACTTCAACATCATGATCAACCAGGAAAAGGCGGTTGAGGCCGGCAACTTCTATCGGTCCTCGGTGGTGGATGGCTGGGCTACAACTCCGGCTGACCCGGAAACCGATTTCGCCAACGGCCTGACCGCGTCGCTGATGGCCTCTACCGGTTCGCTGCGCGGCATCACCACGAATGTCGGCGACCGGTTTGGTATCGGCACGGGCTTCCTGCCCAAGGTCGAGAACTTCGGCTGCTGCACTGGCGGCGCGGGCCTGGCCATCCTGGCGGGGTCTCCGGCCGAGAAACAGGAGGCGGCATTCAAGTACATCGCCTTCGCCACCTCGCCGGAGGGCACGGAGTTCTGGAGCCAGAACACCGGGTACATGCCGGTGCGCAAGTCCGCCGTCGAGAGCGAGACCATGCAGCAGTTCTTCACGGAGAATCCGAACTTCAAGACGGCGGTCGATCAACTGCCCTTGACCCAGCCGCAGGACGCCGCGCGCGTCTTCATCCCGAACGGTGACCAGATCATCGGCAAGGGTCTGGAGCGGATCATGGTGAATCAGGAAGAGGTGCAGCCGGTCTTCGATGAGGTGGCCGCGACCCTCACCGAAGAGGCCCAGCCGGTGCTGGAGGCACTCGCCGCCCTGCAGGGGTAGCGGTCATCAGGGCGCCTGATCACGCGCATGGGGCTGGCCGCTGGCCAGCCCCATTGTTGTCTCGCCGGCTGCCTGATAGCCGGCTCCCAACGAGCAGAAATACGTATTTCTACGGATGTGCTGCCCCAGGCCCGAGACCAGACTGTGACCCACGAACGACACCGCGTTCGCAGGCGTTCCTGGATCGGGAGAACTTCGATGGAACCGGAGAAACTCGACGCCCTCGCTCGCGCTCTGAGCACCACGCACCCGGCGCCCTCCCGGCGCGGCCTGCTTTCCGGCCTGGCCGGAGGGCTGGCGGGCCTGACGGGCCTTGCCCTTCTGGATGACGCCGAAGCCAGGAAGAAGAAAAAGAAGCACAAGAAAAAGAAGAAGTGCTCAAAGAAGAAGCGAAAGAAGGGGAAGTGCGGCGGCAAGAACGGTGGCGGCGGGCCGACCCCGTACAACGGCCCGGTGTTCACGGTCAGCGGGCGCAGCATTCTGGATACGGGCGGCGATCCTGTCGCCTTACGTGGCGTCAACAAGATGTCGGTCTTCGATGACGACGATCCGCGCGGCGACAACTACTTCCCGCAAATTGCCCTGTCCAAGTCAAACACGGTGCGCATCGTCTGGGCCATTGAAGATGACAACGGCCCTACCAACGTCAACGACCTGGCAGCACTTATCGCCAACTGCCAGGCCAACAAGATGCTGCCCATGATCGAGCTGCACGACGCCACCGGCGATCTCTCGAAACTGCCGGAACTGGCCAACTACTGGACCAGGAATGACGTGCTGCAGGTCATCTTCAACGCCGGCGGCAACCTGCTGGTGAACATTGCAAACGAGAGTGGCGATGACGGCGTGACGGCCAACCAGTGGGTGTCCGCCTACACGCCGGTCATCAAGAAGATGCGCGCCGCTGGCATCCGCACCCCGCTGGTGATTGACGCGCCGGACTTCGGCAAGAACCTCGAAGTAGTTGTGGCAGGCGCCAGCGGCCTGCTTGCTGTCGACTCCAACCTCATCTTCTCGGTCCATCCGTACTGGGGCATCGCCGATGGCGCAACACCCGCATTCATTGAGAATCAGTTCGACGCCGCCTTCAACGCAAACATCGCCCTGATCATCGGCGAGTTCTCCGAATGGGGCGCGTTTAACGGCAACAACAGCATCTGCGTCGGTGACGGCAAGTGCGACTACAACGCCATCATGACCAAGGCCAGCGAGCATGGCTTCGGCTGGTATGCCTGGGAGTGGGGCCCCGGCAATGAGTTCGGGGATCCGAACTGTTCCAAGATGAACATGACCACCAACGGCACCTTTGCCACGAAGCAGGCAGGCTGGGCCACCGACGTCTTCGATCGAATCGCGATCGAATCCAACCCCATCATCGGTTAGCCCCACTGGGCCCACCCGGCAACATCGCCGGGTGGGCCTCACCCCGGACGGGG
Source organism: Thermomicrobiales bacterium (assembly GCA_041390745.1). Classification (GTDB taxonomy): domain Bacteria; phylum Chloroflexota; class Chloroflexia; order Thermomicrobiales; family UBA6265; genus JACCXM01. The sequence goes on from JAWKPJ010000019.1 coordinate 25,106, forward strand.
GAAGACCGCCGGTGCAACGGCGTGCCGCATCCCGTAGCGGCCGCCCGCATCAGCGCAGACCGGCGGTCCAAGGAAGGTTGTGGCGTGCGTGGACACACACGAACATCGCCCTACGGCAGATGGAGACGCGGAAGCTCGGGCTGCTGACCGAACCTCACAGCAAGAAACGAAGATAGCCGCGTGGATGCTACCGGCCTTGATGGACTCGCTCGCCAGCTCGCCTGGCGCTGCAGGCGCTGCGCATGCGCCGGCAGGGTGGCCAGGGCTCTGGCTGCGCCGGTGGTCGGCCACGCCGCCGCCGGCAGGCGCCACACGCCCCAGGCAGCCACCCTCTGCCTGAACGGGTAGACGACGAATGCCGCGCAAGCGTGAGGAACACCTGCTCAGGCAAGGCACAACGGCGAGAGCCTGCTGTGAGTCGCAGGGCGTCGGGACGCACTGGAGTGGCAACGACGGACGCAGGGGAACACGCGGCTGCGATGTACGCGGCGCCTTTCGTCGCCAGCATTACAGCGGTGTGCAGAGACGTTGGGCCGCCGGGAATCCCCTCGTGTCTCGCAGGTCAAGCCGTTTGCACTAGGCTGTAACGTCACCATTCTTGGGTGCGTGGTGGGGAACCACGCCTCAAGCGCCAGGGGCAGCCTCTTCGCCGAGAACGCGACACCGCAGCCTGACCTGACCGAACTCACAGCCGCCGCGCCGAACAATTGCACGGAGCCCACCGCGTGTAAGCAGCAGCAGCCGCGCGGAGCCAGTTGGTCCTCACCTGGGCGCCAGGGCGAAAAATACGTATTTCTACTGATGTCTCTCCAGCGCCCGAAGCGCAAGCTGAAGCCATGCCCGGCGACGGTCGAGCATGGCCTCACCGGAAGGCGCATCCCGGCAGCAGACGCCTTCCCGAAGGAGCACGACGATGGAAAGCTCACGCTTCGATGATCTGGTTGGCCGGCTGACGGTATCTGGCACACGCCGCCGCGCACTCGAGGCGCTCGGCCTGTCGGCCCTGCTCGCAGGCGGGTTGCACGCGGCGCCTCTGGAGACTGAGGCGCGCCGGCGACGCAAGCACAAGAAAGGCAAGCACAAGAAGGGCAAGGGCAACAAGGGGGGCAGCGGCCCAACGTTGCAACTGCGCCAGCTCTGTACCCCTGGGAAATCCACGTGTGCCTCCGGGCTGCAGTGTGACAGCCCAACCACGCGCCACACGTGCAGTAGCACCGTCGAAGGCGTGGACAACTGGTGCTGTGTGCCGCCGGGCGGCAGGTGCACCGAGTGCGATTGCTGCGGCGACAACTACTGCAACGGTGATGGCGTCTGCGAAACCAATCCGGAGGGATAGCGGCGGCGCCTCGCCACACAGTGGTCTCGCCTGACGGCGTTTCCTGCGTTTCGCCTTCACCCCGAGCAGGAGCGACCCCCCGGCGCATGAGCGCCGGGGGGTCGTCGTGTCTCTTTGTAGCCGATGCGGCGGCCCGGCCCCTATTCCCGGCTGGTGGCCGCCTTCCACATCGCGCGGAACTTCGCGGCCTGGCCAGCGGTGCGGATCATCGGTTTCACCGCTTCCTCGGTCATGAACTCCGTGGTGCCGCGCAGGCGCCTGGCTGTTTCCAGAAACTCCGAGAGGATCGGGATCACCTGGTCCTTGAGGACGACGATCAGGAAAACCAGTCCTGCGGCAATACCGGCCAGCGCAATGGTGACGAGCAACAACTGGAAGATCAGGAAGATGATGGCAATGTCACGCAGGCGCTCCAGCGGCGCCTGATCCGCGCCACCCAACTGGTACAGGCCATAGACGATGCCAACGACGATCAAGCCCAGGATGAGGACGACGAGGGCCGCCCACCATTTCCATCTGCCAGTATCGACGCCGTTGTCCTCCATGCCGGGGCCTATCTCCTGCACGCATTCCACCTTCCCACTGGCCGCGCATCGTAGCATGGCGCGACCGGCTGGCTGCCCCCTCGCCTGTCAGGCGGCCTACGCCGCGTCGCTGGTCGTGACCGCACGTATTGTGCCGCCACCAAGCACCTCATCCGCCCGGTAGAGCACCAGGGCCTGCCCGGGCGAGGCGACCGGACCTTCCTCCGGGAACTCCACAGTGATCGTGCGGCTACCAGGATCGCCCGGCACGATAGTGGCTGCAGCCTGCGCGCCACGGTAGCGCACCATCGCCTCTGCCTGGAACGGGGCAGCCGGCCACTGGCCAGAGATGAAGCTGACCGCATCCACCTCGATGCGCCGGGCCGCAGCCTCGCCGCGAGAGCCGACAACCACGCGGTTGGTGGCCGGCTCCAGCCGAATCACGTACAGCGGATCCTGGCGCGCAATCCCCAACCCGCGCCGTTGCCCGACTGTGTGATGGACCAGCCCCCTGTGCTCGCCGATCGCGACCCCGGCCGTATCCACCACCTCGCCTGGCACGGCGACATCGGGCCGGCGCTTTGCCACAAACTGGGCGTACGACTGATTGCCGACGAAGCAAATTTCCTGGCTCTCCGCTTTCTCCGCCACTGGCAAATCGAAAGCGCGGGCCAGGGCGCGTGTCTCCGTCTTGTGCAGCCCACCGAGTGGGAACTGGATAAAGCCCAGTTGCTCCTGCGTCAGCGTGTACAGCACATAGCTCTGGTCCTTGCGCGGGTCGACTGCCCGGTAGAGGCGGTGCGGCTCACCCAGCGCAGCGTCGCCCGGGACCACACGGGCGTAGTGGCCGGTGGCGAGGCAATCGGCGCCGATCATCTTCGCGCGGTCCACCAGGTGCCGGAACTTCACGTGCCGGTTGCACTCCAGGCAGGGGTTCGGCGTGCGGCCCGCGGCGTACTCATCCACGAAGCGCTGCACCACCGCCTCGCGGAACTCCCCTTCCATATTGATGGCGTAGAAAGGAATCCCAATGCGGGCGCAGGTGGCGCGGGCATCGTCCATAGCCGGGATGCCGCAGCAAGGGTTGGCGCGGTGGTCCGGATCGTCAGGGGAGAAGAGGCGCAAGTTGATTCCCACCACGCGGTAGCCACGCTCCCGCATCAACAGGGCGGTCACGGCGCTATCAACCCCGCCGCTCATGGCGACCACGCACGTTTTGCCCGCCCCGTCGCGCGGGCCAATGCGCTCCGGGGAAAGAAGCGGCGCAACCTCGGGCGTATCCAGTTCGGGCAGCGAGAGGGTCGGGAACTTCACGGAAAACAGGGCTCCAATTGCGATGACTCAATGCGGGATGAAACCGGTATCGCCGCGCTCACGCCAAAATGCCACCGGCACGCCTTTTCAGGCGCGCCGTCGCTGGGTAGATACAGTGTAGTGGCGCGCCAGACCTAGATCATGTTGGCGCGGATGACATAGCGATGGAGGTACTCGCCAGCCGCGGCATCGAACTCGCCGCCGCAGGTGATCAGGGTCAGCGATTCCTGGCCGGTATCACCGACGATCTGGTTCGCGATCACCTCTGGCGTCAGCTCGGTCTGCACGTTGAAGAGCTGCGTCCACTCCACGGCGTATTCGATCTGCTCGCCATCCTCGCCAATCACGCGCAGGATATCGCCTGGTTGCAGGGCGGGCACCGCCTGAAAGATGGCCGGGCCCACATCCCAGTAGTCCACATGACCCGCCATGACCACGTTGCCGCCCTGCCCGACCTTGCCGAGCTGGGAGTACCAGGTCACCACCCACGGGCCACTGGGATCGAGCATCACGCCATCGACAATCGAGCCGTTCTCGACTGGCGCATCAAGCCCGATGCTGTCTGCCTGCAACTCGACTGGCGTAAACCCGGCCGGCCGGGTGGGGGCGGCGATCTTGACCGTCGAGGCGCCCAGGATCACCGGGCCCGGGCGGCGGCCGCCGGTCGTCGGAATGTCCGACAGAACTTCCTTCGTTTGCCCCTGGGCACTGTCATCCTGCGCGGCAACGCCAGCCAACGGCAAGAGCAATCCCAGGAGAAGCGCCAGGGTCACCAGGATCCCGAGGATACGGTAGGACCTGGCCGTGCGCGAACGCTGCTTCATAGTGCGCGATCGACCTCCGAATGTGACACGAGAGAACCGTCATCCGTCGCGCGGACGACGGCTGTGCGTTCTGGGGGCGAGCCCGCCCATGATACAACGCGCTTCCGGCGGAAAAGGGGTCAGTCGCCTGTCTTCCCCGCAACGACAGGTCTCAATGGTAAGGTACGGCACAGGACGGCAGACTGGATCAACAGGGAGAGAGCAGCGTGGATCGCGAGGCCCTGCACGGCGCCCGGATGCTGGAGCGCGAGGCGCAACTGCCCACGGTGAAGACAAAGGAATCGATCCAGATGAACCTGGAGCATGGTCTGCCCTCGGCGGCCAGCATTCAGGATCGCACGATCCCGCTCTTCAACCGCACCGGGTTGCGCTTCCATCACGCGGGGACCTTCGCGTCCCGCCCGTATCTGCAGGATATGAATGACCTGGGCGGGCAGGACGTCGCGATTGTCGGCGCGCCGTTCGACGGCGGCACCACCTACCGTTCCGGCACGCGCTTCGGCCCGCAGGCCATGCGCGCCATCTCCGCGCTGGGCACCGGCTACAACTTCGAGATGGGCGTCGATCTCTGGGAATCGCTCGACATCGTCGATGTCGGCGATATTTCGGTGATCCCGGCGAACATCGAGAAGACCTTTGATCAGATCGACAAGGCCATCGGCTACATCCACGAGCGGGCTGTCTTCCCGGTCGTGCTGGGGGGCGACCACTCCATCGGCTATCCCGATATCCGGGGCATTGCGCCGCAGATCGACGGCAACGTCGGCATCATCCACTTCGACCGCCACTCCGACCTCTCGGAGTACAACCTCGACGAACGGATGCACGGCACGCCGTTTTTCCACGCCACGAACATCCCGAACGCGCCCGCCACGAACCTGGTCCAGATCGGCATCGGCGGCTGGACGGGCAGCCGGGCGGGCGTCGGCATCGCGCGGGAGCGGCGCGCCTCGGTCATCACCATGACGGATGTGGACCGCTGGGGCCTGGAGCGCGTCTGCGAGCTGGCGCTGGAGATTGCCTGGAGGACGCGAAAGCGGCTCCTCTCCTTCGATATCGACTGCGTCGATCCGGGATTCGCCCCCGGCACCGGCACGCCGGAGGCCGGCGGCTTCACCCCCGCGAGGTCTTCCCGCATGCTGGACATCATCGTGCGCGAGGGCCTGGTCGGCATGGAGGTGGTGGAGGTTGCGCCGCCCTACGACGTGGGCGATGTCACCTCTCCTCGGCGTGCGCGTCATCAACAACGTCCTGGGCACGCTGGTGAACGAGGGCAAGCTGGGCGTCCGCCCGGATGCCACGATCAAGAGCGATCCTGCTGTGAACGCCGAGCAGGCAGACGAGGGGAATGTGGGCGGGTAGGTGCGACGGGAGCACCTGCCAGGCCTGTAGGCCTCTCATTTGTCCGACATCTTTAGGTTGACAAATATAGATTTGCCGCATACCCTCCATGGTGAGAGCCGCGCGAGCGCCTCCGCAAGCCCGGGGCCGGACTGGAGCATGCCATGCCCATCGTCACTGATCTCAGCGTCCACCTCGCCTACCTCACCGCCGCTTTAGGCATCTCGTATGACGAACTGGGCGCAGATCGTAGGCACCGACCGCAAGACGGTCTCTCGCTGGCTGGCTGGGTCGTCTTTCCCGCAGACGGCCAATCGGGCTGCCCTGGATACGCTGGAGGCCCTGACGGTCCGGCTTGACGAGACCTTTGATGGCCCGGACGGTATCCAGACCTGGTTGCGCTCCCGGAGCGGCTACTTCGGCGATCTTTGCCCGCTGGATGCCCTGCTGCGCGGCCGCATCGATGCCGTGAATGCAGCGCTCGATGCCCTGACGCCGGGGTGTTTGTCTAGGGAGACGTCGATGGCGGCGGCCTCATGACCGACTGGCGTGCCGCTGCCGCTATCAGCGGGTGTCCGGTGCTCCCGTGGTCAGGATCAGCCTGGCGGTGTCATGGCCGCAAGTACGCCGGCGATGATGCTGCTGGCTCGCTCCTGGTTACCGGGCGCTATCACCGCGGCAGAGATCGGTTCGCAGAGGAAGAGACCTGGCCGGCGCTCTACACTGCCCTCGCTATTCACGTCGCCCTGGGTGAGCGCATCCGCCACACCACACCCGGAGCACCCAGCGCATGAAGACGCAGCGGTTCAGTGAACTGGAGATCTCGCTGCAGCGCGTACTGAACCTTTGCGGTGCGACGGGATGCGCCTCACACGGCCTGCGCAATACCGGCGCTGAGGATCTTTGCCACCCAATCGATTACACGCAATGCCACCAGATCGCGGAGCTTGCGCGCAAATCGGCAGAGGCGATCCTCGTGCCGTCGTGCACCGGCTTTCCGGAGGGCAATCTCATCATCTTTCCGGATCAGCTCGGCCCGGCATCAACCATCCGCGTGGCGCAGACGATTGACCCAAACCTCTCCATTGACTGGCATGTGTTTGAGGAGGCCGACATGCCATCCTTACCCAACTCCTGATCCGCCGTCCTTTGGCTTCACAGAAGGACGGCCTGCGGGCCTCAGGGTTCCAGGACGCCGGTCCCGGAACGCCTGATTGAGCGCTGGCGTTGGTCCTGCGAGCGTCGTTGGGCGCCTGACTGGCGGATGACGACGCGCGAGGAGACCTCCCATGCCCACCCTGATGCCACGAACACCAGCCGCGACCGGCGTGGCTGCGGCCGCCCGGTCACGCCGGCGCCTGCTCGGCTCGTTGGCCGTGGGCGTTTCCTGCGGATTGCTCCCCGACCTGCCAATGACCTTCAACCCGGCTGCCGCCGCCACGGCCATGCCAATACCCGAAGGGAGCCTGGTAGAGCGCGGCATCTGCTACGACACCGGCACGGCGTATGTCCCTGGTGCGGGCTCTCTCTCGCTGCAGGTCTGGGACCCGGAACGCGTGGCGCGGGAAATGGCCGTTCTGCACAACGACCTGCACTGCAACGCCGTCGCCGTGTTTGGCAGCAAACCCGACCGGCTGCGCGAGGGCGCGGAGATCGCCCTGCGCGAAGGGCTGCGAGTCTGGCTGCAGCCGCGCCCAATCGACGCCGACGCGGCCACCCTCCGCGCCGTCATCACCGAGGTGGCCTCCGCTGCCGAGGCGTTGCGACAGGAGCATGGCCCGGTGGGGCTCAACCTTGGGGTGGAGCTGACGATCTTCTCAGAGGGGATCATTCCGGGCGCGACGTATGAGGAGCGCATCGAGACGCTGGTGGCCTCCTTCGGCAAGTTCCCCGCCTACAACGCCGGCTTGAACGAGCTCCTGGCCAGCCTGCGCGAGACGGCCCGTGAGGTATTCAGCGGCCCGTTGACCTACGGTTCCGGGGAGTGGGAAGTGGTCGATTGGACCGATTTCGATGCCGTTGGCGTTGATCTTTACCTCGACGCCAGGAACCGGGCCATCTACCGCGAGCAGGTACAGGCGCTTCATGCGTTCGGCAAGCCGGTGCTCATCACCGAGTTTGGCTGCTGCACGTATGAGGGCGCCGAGGATGCGGGCGGGTCGGGCTACACCATCGTCGATTGAAGGCGGCGCCGGCCCGGCTGAACGGTGAGTACGTCCGCAGCGAGCGCGTGCAGGCCGACGCCATCCGCTCCCTGCTGGAGATCTACACGGCAGAGCACGTGCACGGCGCGTATGTCTTCACCTTCATCGAGCCGGAGATGACCTGTGACCCCGACCCGCTCTACGACCTGGACATGGCCAGCTTCGGCATCGTCAAGGCGCTGCCGGCGGCGACCGGGCTGGGCTACGAGGAGACCGGCTACTGGAAGCCGAAACTGGCGTTCTCCGAGATCGCCGCCGTATACCAACAGGATTGACCGGGATGCCGCCAGCGAGCAGACGTCGGTGATGAGGAAGGCACGCTCATGACAAACCCGCGCGACACGGCTGTCACGCTCAAGCGCCGTGATTTGATTCGCGCCGCCCCGTTCGTCCTGCCCGCCCTGAAGGCGCGCCCGGCCAGTGCAGCGCCAGACGCTGCGCCAGCGGCAGGCATGAACGTCATCCTCTTTCTCTCGGACCAGGAGCGCGCCACGCAGCACTTCCCCGCGGGGTGGGAGGCCGAGAACCTGCCCGGCAGCATGCGCCTGCGCGAGCACGGGCTCTCGTTCGAGCGCGCCTTCTGCAACAGTTGCATGTGCTCGCCCAGCCGCGCCACGCTCTTCACCGGTTACTTCCCGGCGCAGCACGGCGTGACGGATATTCTCTCGTTCGGCACCCGTTTCTCCGCCAGGGAGCGCGTGCTGCACGCGACCTGCCGAACATGGCGACCGTCTTTGCCGCCGCCGGGTACGAGGTGGCCTACAAGGGCAAGTGGCACCTCAGCAAGCCGCTGGCCGCGCCAGACGATCCGGAGGCATGGTCACCCGCGGACCTGGAGGTGTGCGGCTTCCAGCGCTGGAACCCGCCCGACGCCGGGGAAAACCGCGACATCAGCCAGTTCGGCGGCGGGACCGCCGACAACGACGGCCGCATCATGACCGGCGACGGCCCGGTGGAGGAAGGCCGCGAGGGCGTGCTGGCCTACCTGCGGGATGTCGCGGCCCGCCAGCAGCCGTTCCTGCTCGTTGTGTCCCTGGTCAACCCGCATGATGTCCTTGCCTACCCGCGTACCTGGCAGGATGGCGGCTACGACAGCAGCGAGTGGCTCGACGGCGAACTTGGCCTCCCGCCCACGGTGGATGAGGACCTGGCCAGCAAGCCGGATGCCCAGCGCCAGTTCGCGCAGCGAGTCGCATTCGGCCTCGGTCCCCTACCTGATGCCGCCGCTCGCCAGAACTATGTCAACTTCTACGGCAACCTGATCAAGGCGACCGACACCTGGCTGGTGGAGCTGTTGGACACCCTGGAGGACCTGGATCTCAGCGAAAACACGCTGATCGTGCGCACCTCGGACCACGGCGAGATGGGGATGGCGCACGGTGGAGTACGCCAGAAGTCCTTCAACGCCTACGAGGAATCGCTGCGCGTGCCGCTGATCTACAGCAACCCCCGCCTTTTCCCGCAACCACGCCAGAGCGAGGCGCTGGTCTCGCACGTCGATCTGCTGCCGACCCTGGCCGCGCTAATCGACGCTCCGGCCGAGTCCCGCGCCGCCTGGCAGGGCGTTGACTACTCCGCGCTGATCCTGGATGCGGACGCTGAACCGGTGCAGCGGGAAATCGTCTTCACGTACGACGATCTGCGCTGCGCCCAGAACATCGCGCAACTGGCGCTGCCGCCGAACCGCATCATCGCCATGCGCGAGGAGCGCTACAAGCTGGCCCGCTACTACGACGGCGCGGGCAATGTGCCGGACCAGTGGGAGTTGTACGACCTGGAGACCGACCCGGACGAACAGACCAACCTGGCCGCGCCGGGGTTTGCCGCCACCCCGGAGCAAGCCGCTGTGCGAGCGCGGCTCACTGCCCGGTTGGAGGAGCTCACCGCCACCCGCCTGCAACCGCTGGCCGACCCATGAGCGCCGCGCCGCAAGCCAGCGGGCGCAAGCGTCTCTGGCTCGCGCCCACGTTGTTCGTGCTGATTATCGCGGTCAGTGTCTGGTACGCCGCCGATTCGCTCCTGGCGGGGCTCTGCGGCAGCGCCGAAATCTCGCGGCTGACCGCGCCGGATAGCCGCCACGACGCCGTCCTCTTCGAGCACAACTGCGGCGCCACGACGGATTTCGCGACCCATGTCGCCGTGCTGCCGGCGGGCGCGCCACTCGGCGATACGGCGGGGAACGCCTGCGTGGCAGAGGCAGGCGAGGGTGGCCTGCGCGCGGTCTGGGGCGGTCCGCCAGTGGAGATTGCCTGGGACGTGAACGGTGCGCTGGCGATCCGCTTCGACGCAGCGGCGAAAGTGTTCCACGTCGCGGACGTTGTGGATGGCGCATCGGTCCACGCTGAGGCGCTGCCGTGACCAGTGAGGCCCGCGTCCTCCGCTGGCGCCCGCTGCTGCGCGACGTGGCAGTCGTCCTCGCGCTGCTCTTCGTGACGTGGCAGTGCTGGCAGCAGGCCCAGCGCAGTGCGCCCGCCTTCCAGATGGCGCAGGTTCACGTCCTGACCGGCACTATCGCGGGCTACGCCACGGTCGCTGCGCCCGAACACGCCGCTTCGCCGCACATCACCACCGAAGTCCTCCGGCCGCGCAGCGCGTTCTGGCTGCGCGGCCAGCCCGATAACCTCCTCTTCTATCTCCCCGGCTCCCCCTGGCAGATGGCGAACGACGTGCCCGTGGGCAGCGAGGTCCGGCTTGAACTGACCGGCGATCCGGTCGCGGGGGCGTCCCAGGCAGCGCAGTATCCGGAGACCACCTTCGCGCAACCCCTGGTAGGGCTGCCATCGGGCGCGAACCCGTGCTCTCCGCGCGCGCAACGGTGACCCGCGCCGAGGCAGCGCTGGCGCTGGGCAACAGCCGCAGCCGGGGCAGCGGCGCTGGGGTGGCTCGGGCGGGTGGGGTGGCGGATTGGCAGAAACCTGCCATTCTCTGGCTGAACTCATTTCCCTAGGCTGAATCCACGAGATAGCAACCGGGATGCGCACCACGCGGCGAGACGTCACGCCCAGCGTGCGGGCCTGACTGCAGAGTCTCTCCCGGCTGGTCAGTGAGGCAGCCGGCAACGCAATGGGCATATCGGACCGATCAATGCGGCGAACGCCCGTGATCACGAGCAGGCAAAGAGGAGACACCCGGCATGGATGGAAGATCGTTCGACAACCTGGCCCGCGCAGCCAGCGCAGCGATGGGTCGCCGCAGCGCCATCGGCCTGGCACTGGCTGGCGCGGCTGCGGCGTCGTTGACAGGCTTCGACCTGGCCGGCGCCCGGCGCAAAGGCAAGAAGCAGAAGCGTTGCAAGAAGGCGACGCAACCCTGCGGCGGGAAGAAGAAGTGTTGCAAGGGGCTGGCGTGTACCAACGGCGTTTGCACCTGCCCGGCGGGGACAGTCGCCTCCGGCAGCGTCTGCGTGCCGCAACCCCCAGCACCTGAATGCGCGAGCGACGCCCAGTGCGGCGCCGGGCAGGTCTGCCAGGGGGAGAAGTGCGTGCCAGCCCCGCCCGAATGCGTCAGGAACGCCGATTGTGGGGACCGTGATTTCGCCTGTGTGAATGGCGAGTGCGTCGTCCGGTCGGACGAGTGCCAACAGGACGATGATTGCGGGGCAAACGAAGTCTGCGATGCGGGTCCGAACCGGAAAACATGCATCTGCCCGGATGAGGAGGCAGGCCGCTGCATCCAGCGCTGCGAGCGGCAATCAGACTGCGTTGGGGCGTGTTCCTGCCGCAATCACTTCCCGGAGGATTCGGAACTGATTGAAGATGGCATCTGCGTCAAGGAGCCATTCTTCCTGTGCGATGCGACGACGTGTGACGGCGACAGCGACTGCGCGAGCAATGAGATCTGTATTGGGACAAGCTGCGGCTCAAACGGCGTCGTCTTCAAGTGCTCACCCATCTGCGTGGACTGACCAGGCGACAAGACGGGATTCTGCTGGCAAACGGCGCCGCTCGCCAGCATTACGGCTTTCAGGCACCTTCGTATACGTTTTTAGGCACCATTGGCGCCCATCTTGCGAGCGCTCCAGTCACGAGGCTGTGCGGGCAGCCACGCGAACAGGGAGGTTCTCGTGATGATCGATCCGTCCGCGACCAGCAACGATCGTTTGCGCGATTCTGGCCGCTGGGGCTACACAGGAGATCCGCACGAAGATCAGGCGCCTGTGGAACATAACGAGCAGGGCACGCGCTGGCTGCTCTGGCTCGCAGTTGCCGCCCTGGCGGTTATTGCGGCGGTCATGCTGATCGGTCCGAATCTGTAGTCGCTCCACCTGACCGTCGTTCCCCGCCCTGCAGCAAGGGAGCACGCCATCGCCCGGGGCTCCCTTGCTGCTGTCCCCGGCCACAACGGGAGCCCGGCGCCATTTATGCAGTCCGGGATGCATGGCGCCGAGCTGTGGCGACAAGGAGGCAGGACCACCATGACAGACCCAGGTGCATCCAATCGGGCTGGCCGGCCAACCTCGATCAGCCGCGATCCCATTGGCACGGACCCGATTGGCAACAACCCCCTCGAACTCAAGAGTCCACCCCTGCGCGCCGACGGCGCCAACGCGACGCCAGGCGGCTGGCTCAGGAACGCGACCGGCGTCTTCATTGCCGTGGTCGTGTTGCTGATCATCTTCGCCATCGTCGTGCTGGTCCAACGCGGCGCCATGTAGTTGCCATAACCATTTCCAGGTGGGTTCTGCTATACTTCGGGGTGCAATGCGGCTCGTGCCAGTGGCACGGGCCGTTCCGTGTGCGGCGGATTCCTGCTCGGCGTTGAGTTCGGCACGCTCTTCACACCATCTCGCATCTGGCATTGTTTCAGCGTTCAGGAAGGACTTCGCACTGCCCATGGTTGCCACCGCCAATCGGCCGACAGCATCGGATATCGCCATGACCACCGGACCCGCCAACCTGCGCAACGTCGCCATCATCGCCCACGTCGATCACGGCAAAACGACGCTGGTCGATGGCCTGCTTAAGCAATCCAACGTCTTTCGGGATCCCACGGCCGCCGGCAACCTGATCATGGATTCCAACGACCTGGAGCGCGAGCGCGGCATCACCATTCTGGCGAAGAACACCGCCGTCCACTATGAGGGCGTCAAGATCAACATCATTGATACCCCCGGCCACGCCGATTTCGGCGGCGAGGTTGAGCGCGTCCTGAACATGGCCGATGGCTGCCTGCTGCTCATCGACGCCGTGGAAGGCCCCATGCCGCAAACCCGCACCGTGCTGGCGCGGGCGCTGGAGCGCGGCCTGCGCCCGATTGTGGTGGTCAACAAGATCGACCGCCCGGCCTCCCGCATCGACGAAGCCATGGAGCGGCTGCAGGACCTCTTCCTGGAACTGGCGACTGACCCGGAGCAACTCGAGTTCCCGGTCCTCTTCGCCATCGCACGCGAAGGCCGCGCCGGGTTCGAACCGGAGATCGAGAAACTTGCGCCAGACCTGCGCCCGCTCTTCGAGACGATTGTGCGCGAGGTCCCGGCGCCCGATGTCGATGTCCACGGCCCGGCCCAGATGCTGGTGGCGTCGCTGGATTACGATCCGCACCGGGGCCGCATCGCCATTGGCCGCATCCAGCGCGGCACGATCCGCACCGGCGACACCCTGCTGCACCTGGGAACCGACGGCACGGAGACGCGCCAGAAGATCAGCGGCCTGGCGGTCTTCGATGGCCTGAAGCGGGTCGAAGTGCCGGAGGCCAGTGCGGGCGAGATCATTGCGCTCACCGGCTTCGCGGACGCCCAGATCGGCGCCACGCTCACCGACCCCGAGGCGCCCGAGGCGCTGCCGGTGATCGACATCGAGGAGCCGACGCTGCGCCTCACCTTCGGCGTCAATACGTCGCCTTTCTCGGGCCGTGAAGGGCAGTACAGCACCTCCCGCCAGTTGAACGAGCGTCTGAACCGCGAGTTGGAGACGAACCTCTCCCTGCGCGTCGAGCAGACTGACCAGGCCGATGTCTTCGCCGTCTCCGGCCGCGGTGAACTGCACCTCTCGGTGCTGATCGAGACGATGCGGCGCGAGGGCTACGAGTTCCAGGTCTCCCGCCCCGAGGTCATCACGAAGACCATCGACGGCGTGGTCCATGAGCCGGTGGAGCAACTGGTCATCGACACCACCGAGGAGTACGTCGGCACGGTCAGCGACCTGGTCGGCAACCGCCGGGCCCGCCTCACGGACATGGTCAACGATGGCCGGGGCTCGGTGCGCCTGGAGTACACCATCCCCACGCGCGGGCTGATCGGGCTGCGCAATGCGTTCCTCACCGCCACCCGCGGCAACGGCGTGATGGCCTCTCGCCTGCTCGGCTACGAGCCGTGGCTGGGGCCAATCAGCAGCACCCGCTCGGGACCGCTCGTCGCGTCCGAGGGCGGCACCGCGCTGAGTCACGGCCTGGCGAACGCGCAGGAGCGCGGCGTCACGTTCATCGAGCCGCAAACCCAGGTCTACGAGGGGATGATCGTGGGCCAGCACCCGCGCCAGGGCGACCTGCCGGTGAACGTTTGCCGCGCCAAGAAGCTGACGAACATGCGCGCGTCCACCAAGGACATCGCCATTGGCCTGACGCCGCCGACGGTGCTCTCGCTGGAGCAGGCGCTTGACTTCCTGGCCGACGACGAACTGCTGGAAGTCACCCCGCTCAACTGGCGCCTGCGCAAGCGTTACCTCTCCGCCGACGAGCGGGCCAAGGAGCGCAAGAAGGCCGAGATGCGCGCGGCGGCCGCGCGCGGGTAGGGCGCCCACCGGCACGCCAGGCACGCAACCGTGGAGCATTCCGGTTTCACGGGGCGTCTCGCTGTGCCAGAATCCCGGCTGACACCCGGCGATGGGCCGGGCAGGAGCAGGACGTGGTGGCCATCAACCAGGAGTGCGCGTCGGTGCTGGCAACCGTCGGTCTCGTCGGGATCGGCGCCAATGCCGCTGCTCTCGTAGTTGCGCCCATGCTGCGGCCAGATGTCAACCCGCTCCGGAGCGGCCTGAGCCACTATGCCGTGGGACCATGGAGTGGCGTGCAATCGGCGGCGTTCATTGCGCTGGGAATCGGCTCCCTGGCGCTCGCCGGTGCACTCTGGCTCATTGCCAGCGGCGATCTGTGGACGCGCCTTGCCGCAGTAATGCTCGGCCTCGCCTCGTTCAGTGTCGCCGGGCTGGTGGCCTTCCCCATGGGAGCAGGCGGCCCGGTGACGCCCATCGGCGACCTGCATCTGACGGCTGGCGCCAGCGCGACCGGCTGGCAGTTCCTTGCGGCCGGCGCGCTCCTGCCCGGCCTGCGATCATGGCGTTATGAGGAGCAGGTCACGCGGCTGGGGTTCCTTCTCCTGGGCCTCTCCCTGCCTGGCGCAGCGGCCCTGCGGGTCGCTGTTTCGCGGCCAGACCTCCAGATACCGGAGGGCCTGGCGATGCGGGTGGTGATCGTGCCCCTCCTGCTCTGGTGGACGCTCATCGCCCTGACCATCCGCCGCAGGGCCGCGAACTCACGCGGCTTGCACGATACGTGTTTGCCCGAGCGAAGCTGAGGGTTACATCCAGTCCTGGCCCTGGGGGTGAGACGAGGTCTCCCGGTGCGCTCAAAACCCGCGAATGCGCCGGGCAACTCCTGTGACACCTGCTGCCTATCCGCCGCCTGCCGCTGCGGGCAGAACCGCAGACCCGCCCCATTACAGGCTGGTTGCAACACGGGCAGGGCCAAGGCGTCTGGCAGGTGACTGGAGACCGGCCTGGCCGACTGCCTCGCATACGCCAGCCTGCAGAGGGTGAGGCCGCCAGGCGGCGGCCTCACCCTCACCAGATGTCTGCGATCCGAGACTACGTCCCTGCGGGCGGCGTTGTGACCGACGAACTGTCCTCGATCTTGGCATTACGGCGCATGCACACCTTGTGCTGTCCCGGCCGCCGCCGCGCGCACATCAGCCCCGGGCAGCAGTCGCTGTTGGCAGTGCAGTGTACGGAACCGTCTCCGACCGGCTCGCAACAGCGCCCATTGTGACACCGGCGGCCATTCTTGCACTTGCACTTGCCGCCACATGGCTGGCCGGCCAGGCCGGAGCCCAGACAACGCTTCTTCTTGACTGCCTTGCAGACGCCGGTGACGCACCGCCGCCGCGAGCCACAATCGCCGCAGTTGTAGTCAGCGCCACAGCCGTCAGACGCTGGCCCACACTGGAGGCCGGCACAGGCGACATCGATGGGATCGGGCACGCACTGTGGGAAGAAGCAGACGCCGTCCGTGCCACACTGCTGGCCTTCCGGGCAGGGGCAATCCGCAGTCTGCCCCTCACAACCATCATTTTGCGGGCCGCATGTGCCTGCAGAGAAGTCAGCGCAGGTTCGTGGCGTACAGCATCCGGATTCGATGCAGACTTCGCCACTCTGGCAACAAACGGGCGTGCCAGCCTCCTCGCAGCAGACCTCGCCGGGGCGGTTGCAGAAGGGTCCCGGCTCGTTCGGCGGCGTGGGAGTGGAACTACATGTCCCGCCATCGCAGACTCCGGTCTGGCAGACCTGGTCGCATTGGTCGTTCTCGCAGCATTCCTGCCCGGCCACACAGGTATTGCCACAGCAGACTGTACCGGTGCAGATCGTGCCGCAATCGGGGCAGAGGTCGGCCGTCGGCACGCAGTGGGAGCCGCAGCACGTCTCCTCGTCGGCGCAGACATTGCCGCAGATCCCACCACAGAGGCTGCTCGTATCGATGCACTCGCCATTGCAGCAGATCTGTCCTGCCGGGCAGCATGCCAGACCGCAGACACGCGCAGGCGGGCAATCGACGCAAGTCCCTTCCAGGCCATTCAACTGACAGCGGCAGTTGGGGACGGCGCCGACCGGCGGCTGGGCGCACGGGAAGTCCGCGAGATTGCAGGCGCCCGCGCAGGTCTGGCCCGATGGCGCGCAAGCGCCGTTCGGCCGGCAGCGGCCAGCTTCGCACTGCGGGAAGGGTTGCCCATTCTTGAGACAGCCATCCGGCACGGCGCCGCACACGCAGTCACCAGAGTCATTGGCATGTCCGTTGCACCCGGACGGGGCGATGCAGGTGACGTGCGCGTTCGCCGGGTTGCCCGGCGGCACGTGACACATCGCGACCTTCTTGTTGGCCGTAGGGTCACAAAGCGGCTGGAGATCCCGCGTATCGCGCGACTGCTTCTTTCGCCTCCGCCGGCGCTTCTTCCGCTTCTTTTGCTTGTCCGCCAAGGCGTCAAGCGCGGCGAATGCCGACAGGCCAAGACCAGCGAACGCCCCTACCTGGGCCAGCAAGCCTCTACGCGGGATTGCAATCCCCAGACGTCGGACACGTTCGTCGAATTGATCTCCGTCCAATGTGCGCCTCCGTTCGCCCACTGTCCGTGACGACTACAGGCAGTGTGCAGCCATCCACTGCAATGGCACTGTATCAAATCTTAACGCATCAATGGATTTGGCGTCAGATCGGATTGAAACGCGCTTCACATGCTGCAGCGCCCCAAGACATCACCAGACCTCGCCAGAGAAGTGGCCTGAAGGGCGCCTGAATCAATCGCTCGGCCGGGCTGCAGACGTGCTGGTCACTCTCCGGGTGGCCGGGAGTTCCGCCATGAACTGGCGCTCGGCATCAATGGCAGCCCTGCAGGCGTCGGGGGCCGGAGCGACAGCCTGCCGCGAAGAGGCCGGAGTACCGTCAGGATCTTGCCTGATGCTGCTGCAAAGCGTCTTGCGGCGCAGGATTCGCCTGGCGAGCCGTCAAGCCCTGGGGGTCGTGCCGCTGGTCCAGATGGCCGTCCGCGTCGATTTCGATGACAGTGCTCACCCGGAGACGCGCGAGGAACGCAAGGTCGTGGCTGACGACCAGCAAGGCGCCTTGATAGGCGTCCAGGGCTTCCGCCAGGTGCTCGACACGAGCAATGTCGAGGTTGTTCGTGGGCTCATCAAGAATCAGCAACTGCGCCGGTGGCTCCGCCAGCAGGAGCCGGGCGAGCGCCACACTGAAGCGCTCGCCGCCGGACAAGGTGCTGACAGGCCGATCCACGCTGTCACCGCGCAGCAGCAGCCGGGCGAGTTGGTTGCGGATCGCCCCGGTAGGCATCTCAGGGGCCACGGCCTGCACGTTGGCCACCGCGCTGATGTCGGCATCGAGGACATCGAGGCGCTGCGGCAGGTAGCCAAATCGCTCGGTCAGGAGGCGCCCGGAGGGCCGGCCGGGCGCCGGGTCGGCGCGGGACACGAGTTGTTCGAGGAGAGTCGACTTGCCGGTCCCGTTCGCCCCGATGAGTGCGACGCGCTCCGGCCCCTGGATCACGATGGTGCGATCCTGGTCGGACAACTCGGCCAGGCGCCGGCCGCGCGGCAACTGGGGATCGGGCAGCGTAATCAGGATGTGCTCGTCCTCACGGACGCGGGCGTCTGCCGCGTCGAGGGCAGCCTGAGCGGTCAAAACCTTGCCGTCGAGCGTGGCGCGCATGGCGCCGGCAGAGACTTGCGCCTTCCGGGAGAGGTTGCCAGCCACAATTTTCGGGATTCCGCCTTGGCGCTGGGCCTTCTTCCCGGTGCGCTCCCGGCGCGCAAGCTTTGTCTCGGCTTCCACCCGTTGCCGTTTCTCGACCTTGAGCGCCTGTTGCGCCGACCGCGCGGCCTGAACCGCCGCTGCCTGCTCCTGCGCCAGGTGCGCCTGCCACGCGCTGTAGGGACCGCCGAAGGTCGTGAGGGCGCCGCCGTACAACTCGGTCGTGTTCTCCATGTGCTCCAGCAGTTCCAGGTCGTGGCTGACCACCACGAGGGAGCCAGGCCACTCGTCGACAAAGGCGGCAAGCCTGGCGCGCGTGGGGCGGTCGAGATTGTTGGTCGGTTCATCCAGCAGTGTGATTGGCGTGCGGCGAAGGCGCAGCCCCGTCACCGCAAGCAGCATCGCCTCGCCGCCAGAAACCTCGGTCACGCGGCGATCCAGGTCCGCCGTACTGAACCCGATCTGGTGCAGCAGTTCATCGGTTCGGCCCAGGATATCCCAGTTATCCCCGACGGCATCAAAGTGGCGGGCATCACTGTCGCCGGACTCGATGGCTCGCAGCGCGGCGACAATCGCGTCGATCCCCAGGAGTTGCGCGATGGTGGTTTCCTGTTGCAGTGTGAGCGTTTGCGGCAGGTAACTCACCTCCCCAACGGTCTCGATCTGGCCGGAGGTCGGCTGCAGGAGGCCGGCGATCAGGCGCAGCAGGGTCGACTTCCCGGAGCCGTTGCGCCCGACCAGGCCGGTGCGGCCGGGATTGAAGACGCCGTTGACGCCTGAGAGCACGGCGGCGCCGTCTGGCCACTCGAAGGCCAGGTCGCGAAGGGTAATGACGGATTTCAAAGACATAGGCCAAACATCTCTCGCACGCTCTCTATCAACGACACATCGGACGGCATTGTGAGATTCCGCGTTGTACGCAGTGAGAATCGTCTGATGGGGCCGGGTTCCGCGCGTGGAGACGCCCGCTCCAGGGCGTCGTCCGTGGCGCGCCCGGGCCAGACTCCTCTCGAACCGGCAGGCGCGGGTCTCACAGGGGCGGAGGCGCGCCAGAACAATGATGCGCGGGTCTGTCATAACCCGCACGGTGGAGTACGGACCTTCGACGCCGTAGCCACTCTCCTTCACGCCGTCGTACGGCATGAGGTCCGCGCGATCGTTGGGAGTGTCGTCGATCGTGGCGCCACGAACGTCAAATTGGCGAGCCAGGCTGAACGCACGGTCGATAATCTGCGGGAACACGCCCGCCTGCAACCCGAACGGCTTGGCATTCTGGACGACGAGCGCCTCTCCGCCGAGATTCCCGTCGCCGAGGCCAGTGACGAACACTTGCTGCAGCACATGCACGCCGCCCAGGAGCAACTGGGCCCTGCCCCTGGACACGCCCCCCTTCGTCGCCTTCCCGGTGACGTGCGGCATCACCTTCACGTACGGTGGTGTCCGCGTCGATGCGCAGGCGCGCGTGTTGCACCAGCGCGGCACGCCGATCCCGGGCTCTACGCGGCGGGCGAACTGGTGGGCGGTCTCTTCTCCTACAACTATCCGGTGGCAGCGGCCTGACTTCGGGCACGGTTTTCGGGCGGCGAGCCGGGGCGGCGGCCGTCCAGGATCGCCACATCGCGTAGTGACGCCCTGGCGCAAGCCGACACTTATTTGCCACGCCCAGCCCACCCCTTGACCCTGACGTTACGTCAGGCCGTACCCTCGTGCCATGGAGCGAGCGATGGGCAAGGGCTACCAGGTAGGAGAGGTCTCAGGGCTGACCGGCGTGTCGGTTCGCACCCTGCATCACTATGACCGCATCGGGCTGCTGCGGCCGCAGCAGCGCACGGTCGCCGGCTACCGCCTCTACGGCGAGCGGGAGTTGCTGCGGCTGCAGCAGATCCTGACGCTGCGCTACCTGGGATTTTCCCTGAAGCGCATCGGCGAACTCCTGGATCGCCCCGATTTCGACCTCGCGGCCTCGCTCCGCGTACAGGAGCGCGTGCTGCGGGAGCGCATGGCCGAACTCGACACGATCGCGACGGTGTTGGGTGAACTGGTCACAGCGTACCGCCGAGACGGCGCCTGGAATTGGGACCTGGTTATTCACGCGTCAGAAGCGGTGGCAACCGGCCTGGCGCAACAGGAGCACACCATGAGCGAATTGTTCACGCCTGAACAACTCCAGCAGTTCGCGGAGTTGGCTGAGCGCACCCCGGCCGAGGAAATGGCGGCGATCCAGGATGGCTGGGACGCCCTGCTGCCAGAGGTGCGCGCAAACTACGACCTTGATCCGGCCAGCCCGGCGGCGCAGACCCTGGCGGAACGCTGGGACGCGCTCACGGCGCGCACCATGCACGCGTATGAATCCTCGCCGGAACTGGTCACTGCCCTGCGCGAGAACTACGCAAGGGGCGCGTTCGAAGGGAACGAGCGAGCCCCGCAGGCAGCCGACTTCGCATTCCTGGAGCGAATTCGCGCCGCGCGTGGCTAACGCACTCGGCACGGGCGAGGTGGGTGGGCGTCACCCACCTCGCTCGTCGCACGTCCACGCCAGTGACCGCAGCGTCCGATACTGGCGCCATGCGGCAGCCTTTGCGGCCCGATGGTCGATGGATTGTTGACCACCGTGGGGTACAGAAAACAGGAACGATGCCGGACTGGCTGCGGATTGCGCGGCAACGAGCACCGGCAGTGGCCGCCGCCAGAGCGGCTCTGGCGCGTCAGGCAGACGTGGCGGCATGTGCTCTTCGCCCACTGGCCGGTGGCGGCGGCGACGCTGCAGCCGTTTATCCCGCCGCCACTTGAGCTTGAAACGTTCGCTGGCACGGCCTGGCTGGGCCTGGTCCCTTTCGAACTGAGCCATCTGGCGCACCGCCAGACGCCGCACCGCCGGCGGCTCGCCTTCCCGGAGATCAATGTCCGCACCTACGTCGCCGTGCAGAATCAGCCGGGCGTCTGGTTCTTCAGTCTCGATGCGGCCAGCCCGCTGGCCGTCATTGGCGCCCGGGCGGCCTACCATCTGCCCTACTCCTGGGCGGCCATCCAAATGCGTGAGCAGGGAGGGTGGGTCAACTTCAGCAGCCAGCGACGCGGCAGCAGCGCGCGGTTCACCGGGCGGTATCAGCCTGCGGGCCCGGTTTTTGAGAGTGAACCCGAGACGCTGGAACGCTGGTTCACCGCGCGCTACTGCCTGTACACCACTGACCGGGCCGGAACCGTCCTGCGGGCGCATGTCAACCACGATCCCTGGCCACTGCAACTCGCTGCGGCGGAGATCACCGCCAACACCATGCTCGCTGCCTACGGCATCGCCCTGCGCGGCTCACCATTGCTGCATGACGCGAGCCGGACCGACGTGGTCGCCTGGGGGTTGGAGCGCGCGCGTTGAATGAAGGCTCCGGACAACCTGCGCCGGCCGCCTCCACCGCGTCGTTCTGCCTCAGGCCGCCGCGAGCGGTGTCGCTGCCGGCCGCGACTCCGGGGTGGCAGCTGGCAGCGGGACCGGCGTAGCAGATGAGGGCACGTAGTCGTCCGTGTGCAACGTTATCCAGTCGATGATGATCGGCAGCAAGTCCGGAGTGAACTCGGGCGGCAGGGTGGCGTACTCGCTGAAGGCTCCGCTGCCGGCGGCCTGGAAGAGATGATTGGCGTCTGGGAGGATGACCACGGTGACGTCGTTGTTGCCCCCGCTCGTCAGAGCGCCCAGCAGCGGCGCCGCATTCTGCGTGGCGTCTACCTGCTTGTCCTTGCCGCCGAAAATTGCCAGCACCGGGACCGTCGTCCGGGCCCAGTCCGGGGCGGGGTCAAACTCCAGCAAGGCCCGCACCGACGGCGCCTGAATCTGTTCCGCTTGCTGTGCGGCAAGGGTGCGAGCATAGGTGTCGACATCGCCGATGGCCTCCTGCTGGTCCTGGGGCAATGCATCGAACTGCGCCAGCGCTGCGTGATAGATCGCTTCTTCAAGTTGGTCCGGATCATCCAGCAGCGAGGCAATCTGCGTCATCAGGTCCACCTGCGCCTGGACTTCCTCCGGCGTGGCGCCCTCGGCTTCGAGCATGAGCCGGGATTGCAGGAGGAGGACCTCCTCGCCGGAGACGCCAAGCCCGGCCAGGCTGACGATGAAATCAAGATCCGTGTTGCGGGCGCCCAGGATCGCCGCGATTGCGCCGCCCTCACTGTGACCGATGAGGCCAATGTGATCCTGGTCGATATCCTCACGGGTGGTGAGGTACGCAATGGCAGCTTCGGCATCGTCCGCGAAATCGTGAAGATCGCCGGTGGAGAACTCGCCGGTCGATGCGCCCACACCGCGATCGTCGTAGCGCAACACCGCGATGCCAGCCGGGGTCAGGGCGTTGGCCAGCAATTCGAACGGGCGGATGGTAATCCCGCCGCCGAGGTACTCATCACGATCCTGCGGGCCACTCCCTGAGACCAGCACGACGGCCGGGTATGGACCAGGCCCGTCCGGCAGCGAGAGCGTGCCCGCCAGCTCGACTGCGCCATTGTGAAAGGCAACCTGCTCTGCGGCGTAGGGCATCGGCGTAGCTTGCCGCTCAAGTGGCGTCAGGGCATCGAGAGCGGGCACGAAGACGCTCTCACGCAAAGCAGCGGCTTCTGCCTCCGGGGCCTGGAGCAGCACCAGGTACGTCATGTGCTGCTGGCTTGCCAACGCGAGGTCCACGACAAGCGTCGTATTTCCGAGTCTGACATCGACCTGATAGAGCGTCCATGCCAGCGCGGCGCCCTGGTGCGCGCCGGTGCTCGCGGGCGGCTCGGTCAACAGGAGTTGCGGCATCAGCGCGGCCATCATGTCGTCAGGCGGAACCGGCGCGCCTTGCTCGGCGAGCACCACGGCACTGGCCCCTCCGGGACTGAACAGGCCGTTCCCCAGGTCCGCCCACCCCTCCGGAACGACGCTGCTGAACTCCCCGCCCGGGCTCTGGTAGGGCAGCAAGGTGATGGCATCATGGGCACGGACGCCGAGGATGGGGAGCAAGGTGGAGAACAGGGCCACCAGCGCCAGGGCGCGGAGTCCGGTTCGCATGGGTGTCTCTCCTGGGCCGGACATCGTCTGGGACTCCGGCTGAACAGCGGTCTGCTGCCTGATCGGATATGTAGCGCAATGTCTATTGCACGATGTGAACATCGCAACCACGTGCCTATAGTTGAGCATGGGGTCACGACCCGTTGCTATCGCTTTTTGTCATCGACGTAGTCAAACATCGTGCACCGGACGGAGAACCCTCATGGACGGACGAATCTTTGATGCGCTCAGCCTGCGGCTGGCAAGCGCCGGCACCAGACGCAGTGCGCTGGGCGCCCTGGCCGCCGGCATCGGCAGCGCTTCCCTCCTCTCTGCCTTCGATGATATCGAGGGCAAGAAGAAGCACAAGCACAAGAAGCGCAAACACAAGAAGAAGAACAAGAACAAGAATTCGAGCACGTGCCAGCTTGCCGCTGGCGATCCCTGTACGTCTGACAGCCAATGCTGTCCGGACAAGACCAACAACCTCTGCCGGGTGCCCTCCAACGGCGGGAACAGCGACACCTTCTGTTGCGGCGGACAGGGCGCGAAGTGCAGCAGAAACAACGAGGGCGATATTGGAGACGAACTGCCGCCATTCTGCTGCACAGGCTTCCCCTGCAACGCAGCGCCGGGCTCAACTGGAACGTGCCAACCGAGTCCCCCGGACGACTAGGCAACTCGGCGGCCGCAGTTCAACCGGCCCTGTCGTGACACTCTGGAGCCGCTCGCGGGCTGTTGCCCGCGAGCGGCTCTCACGAGCAGGCGGCCGCGACCTCAGGCGCCCGCTGACCTGCAATCCCGGTACGGACACAGGCAGTGCGCGAAGCCTGTCGCGCACTGCGTGCATCGCGCCGGGGTGGGATGCCCCCGGAAGAAGAAGGGGATGATGGGATTGGGCGGGAGTGGCGTCTGCGTCCGGCCCAATCGGGAATGGCGCTGCTGGCCGATCTGTCGCCGGAAAAAACCGGCTCTGCGCCGATCTTACCGGGGCTGACTGCAGAGGAAATCAACAAACCATGAACGGTCGCTGCATCGTATCCTCCCCGCCGCACGAGAGGAGGAAGCATGCAGCGCACCCTGGGGGTGACTACCGGAAACGCCGAAGACGAAACGGGGCCGTATCGCGGCTGGTTGCTGGGCCACTTCATTCCTGGCTCCAGTAACCCGCTCCAGAATACGGATGTCGAGGTGCAGTGGGCGAACCTCCCCGCCGGAACACGGCGAGCCGAGTGGGGCTACAACGCCCGGGCGCACACCTTGGCCATCCTGGTGCGAGGCCGGTTTCACCTGCATTTCCGCGAGCAGGAGGTGCTGCTGACGCGTGAAGGGGACTACGCGCTGTGGGAGCCGGGCGAGCCGCACTACTGGGTCGCCGAGGAAGATACCCTCATCTTCACCGTGCGCTGGCCCTCACTCCCCGGAGACAGTCTTCCCTGGGAAGGCGAAACCCCGCCCAAACACGAACCCGGCCGTTAGGCCGGGCACGTGCGGGAAGGGGGAGGGTATTTACTCGAGGGCGGGGGGATTGGGGATCCCGAATTTCTCGCTCTCGATGGTATCTACGCCAGGCCTGCAAGATCGGATTCATTCCCGGAGAATCATCTCCAGACGCCCCGCCCCTGACGAGACCGGCGGTTCTGTTTGAGGCCGCGCCGTCAACGGAGCGCGATGCCAATCGCACGCCGAAAGAGTCTTGTCCCGGGCGATGTTGCGGAGCCTCGTCCTCTTCGGGATTCGGGAAGACACCGGCGCTCGACAGTCTCGCAACGACATGTGTTGTGCCCGGCGCTTTGACCCACGAAAACCGGCTGCGCTCCTGACTCGTCCCGGAGCTACCCCTCTGTTCCGGCTCGACTGTCCAGAAATCCGTATTTCTACGCATTCCATCCGACCGGCGCGTCCATATGCTGGGATCAGGCGATCTGCCCACGCCGCAGTGCGGCTCCAGGAGCCGCATGTGTGTTGGGAAAGGAACCCAACCATGGATGGCAACCACTTCGACGGCATCATTCGCGCGGCCATGCACTCCCGGCGCACCCTCCTCGGCGGCGCGCTCGCAGCCATCGCAGGCGCCACGGGCCGGGCTGACAGCCCGGCCCGGAAGCGCAGGAAGCGGTGCAAATCTCCGAGAGTGAAGTGCGGCAAGAAGTGCCTGCGTGCCGGATCGTGCTGCAAGGTTGCCGATTGTGGCGTCTGCCAGACCTGCACGGGCAAGCGGTGCGTCGTCGCGCCCGGCGGGACGGCCTGTGGCGTCGGCGGCGAGTGCAATGGCACGGCGTGCATCAGGGAAGGGGCCTTCGGCTGCACCGCAGCACGGGACTTCTGCGCGGGTGAGGAAGTCACCGCCTGTCCGGCGTCGCAGACTCCAGAGGCGGCCTGTTTCGTGGGGGATGGCAACCCACTCTGTGCGGTAGGCGGCTGCTTCATCGCCGCAACCGACGAGGAGTGTGAAGCGCAGTTGGGCCCGGGCGCAAAGCTCATACCCTGCGCCACTTGCACGTTGCTCTCGCCGCCACCCGGCTGGGCTGCGTGCGCCATCCCGGTAGCCAGGTAGGCAAGCTCTACTCCGGCAGCCCAAACGAGCGCACGGCCGCAGCGGTCATCGCTTCCCGCGTCAGGAGCGGCGTGCGGCTCACTGGCGGCGTGGCCGCGCTGGCGGCACTGGCCAGCGCGGTGGCAGCGGAAGTGAGCGCCGGGCCGTGCCTTGCCCAATGTTCAGCGGTGAAAATGACCGCGAGTGCTTCGTCGGCGCGCCCCTCGCAAAAGACCGGCGCCGCCAGGCACCAGATCTCTGGATGGTTCTCGCCAGCGTCCAGTTGGTAGCCGCGCTCGCGAATGGCTTGCAACTGCCCATCGAAAGCACCCCCCATGTTCGCCGTGAGGTGACCGTAGGCGCCCCGGCGATAGGCTTGCAGCCACGCCGGGGGCTGCCAGGCCAGGAGCACGAGCCCTGCGGCAGTCTGGTGCGCGGGCATGGAAAAGCCGACGTACCCTGGCTCAGGAGCACTCGGCGTCGCGCCAACATGCATGGCCACGCTTACCGCATCATCGCCAATCAGGCGGACCAGGTGAACTGTCTCTCCTGTGAGTTCTGCCAGTGCCTGCAGGTACGGCAACGTTGCGGCGTGCGGGCGGCTGCGATCCAGGTAGCGCTGGCTGAGATGGGGCAGACGCGGGCCGAGGGCGAACAGGCGAGTCTGAGAGTCTCGCGTCACCAAACCACCGGCGAGCAGCGTGTTCAGCAGGTGGTACGTAGTCGGCAACGACAGGCCCAGCGTCGCAGCCAACCCCTTCGCCGTCTGGCCATCCGGATGTTGCGCCAGACAGTCGAGCAGCGTGATTGCCCGGCCCACCGTGAGAAGCCGATCCTGGGTCGCCCGGGGATGCACTGATTCCTGACCCATAGGGCACGCTCCAGTCCACTGCATCGTGCAACTGCGCATCGTAGTGGCCGCATGGTGAGGCTACACGCTCACGTTTCCCGCATCTGAAATCTCTGCGTTCAGAGCATACATGACACCCCAGGCTGGAGCAGTTGCGCAGCCTGCTCGACCACTATCTGAAATGATCTGACTTCCCCTGGAAGTCGCCAGTTTTCATACTGTTAGTCTGTCGCGTGCGCTCCGTTACCCGGCATCTGACGGGCAGGTACGCCCCTGGCGGCGGCGAGGCGTCCTATGGATCAACCGCATGCTGAGGCGCTTTCGCGCCGTACTGGTCAGGAGCCGGGCCGGCGTCCGGCCATGCAGGCGCTGCTCATGGCGGCTGCCCTTCCGGGGTCCTGCCCCATCCGCAGCATCGGCGACCAGGCGTACATGTGCCTCCTGCCGGCCGAGCGGTCGGCGCCTGGACCGGCCATGCTGGCTGTTGTGATGCGCAGTAAGCCCGAACGCAACGCTGACAGACTCAAGGTCTCGTAGCCGTCTGAAACACCCGGAGGCCGTCGATGCACGATCACGCGTTCGACCAGGCAGTTCGTGACCACGCACCGGGCATCCCCCGGCGTGGGTTGTTGGGCCTGTCGGCGGGGCTGTCTGCCCTCGTCCTGGGCCATTCGGCGACGGAAGCACGGCGCAAGAAGCGCCGGAAGCGCAAGAAGTGCAAGAACGGCAAGACAAAGTGCGGCAAGAAGTGCTTCAACCTGGGTACGGATAGCGCCAATTGTGGCGCCTGTGGAGTCGTCTGTAGTGGCGGCACGAGTTGCAGCGGCGGGACTTGCACCTGCCCGGCGGGTGAAAGCTTCATTGCTGGCGCGTGTATCCCCCGGTTTGGTTGCACACTGGACCTGGACACCTGCGAGGTGGGCAAGAAGTCGTGCCCGGATCAACCGGGTGATGCCGACGCACGCTGCCACGTCAGTGCTGACGGCGAACCGTTCTGCGCCACGGCCGAGGAATGCACAACGGTGTCAGACAGCAGCGCGTGTCCAACAATCGGCGGGAAAAACCGCATCCTGATTCCATGCGGCTCGTGTGACGATCCCGGGGAAACCGGTGAGTGCGTACTGCCGCTCACACAGGTTGGCAACGCTCAGTAGGGTTCGGGTTCCAGCCGCGGCTGGCGGAGCGCGTTCGTGATCCCGGAACCACGTTGACCTGCTGCGCAGGCTGTGCCACCCTGCGCGCATGAGTGAATCATTGCCGCCACAGCCTCCTCCGCGCATGGCGGAGGAGGCTGTGGTGCTGCGTAGCTATCGCCCGGAGGACGGCCCCTGGATCGCGGAGCGGCATGGCGCGCTCTACCAGCAGGAGTTTGGCTGGGATCTGGCCTTCGCGGACCTGGTCGCCAGTATCGTGGCGGACATGGAGCGCCAGTTCGACCCGGCGCGGGAACACTGCTGGATCGCTACGCGCGGTGACGAACGCCTCGGGTGCGTGGCGCTGTTGCGCCACCGGGAGCGAGCAGGCGTGGCCAGGCTACGCCTGCTGCTGGTCGAGCCGGCTGCGCGTGGCCTGGGGCTGGGCGAGCGCCTCGTGACCGCCTGCACTGCGTTCGCGCGGGAGGCGGGCTACCACGCCATCACGCTCTGGACTGTTGCGTCCCTGGCCGCCGCCCGCCGCCTGTACGAACGCGCCGGCTACCGGCTTGTCGCGGCTGAGCCCGAGCAGGCCTTTGGGCAGAATCTCGTGAATGAGACCTGGGAACTCGTCCTCACGCGACAAGGATGACCACATGACCGGCAGCACAGTCAAACGCGCAGTGGACTGGAACCCCGCCCAGTACGCGAAGTACCGGGACGAGCGGGCCCAACCCTTCCATGACCTGCTGGCGCTGGTGCAGCCGCAGCCGGACATGCGCGTGGTGGATCTGGGGTGCGGCCCTGGCGAACTCACCCGGGAGTTGCACGAGACCCTGGGCGCGCGGGCAACGGTAGGTGTAGATAACTCCCCGGCCATGCTGGCGCAGGCGGCGGCGTTTGCCGGGGAAGGGTTGCGCTTCGAACACGCTGACCTGGGGAAGTTTACTGAACCCGGCGCCTACGACCTGGTCTTCGCCAACGCTGCCCTGCAGTGGTCCCCCGATCACCCGGCGCTCCTGACCCGGTTGACAGCCTGCCTGGCTCCCGGTGGGCAACTGGCGGTGCAGGTTCCGGCGAACGACGACGCGCCGTCTCACGCGCTCGCCGCCGTTGTGGCGCGCGAGTCCCCCTTCCGCGAGGCACTGGGCGGGTTTACCCGAGTTTCGCCGGTTCTGGCGCCCGAGGCGTACGCCACCGTGCTCCATCAACTCGGCTACCCGCAGCAAACGGTGCGCCTGCAGGTTTACGGCCATCTCCTTGGCTCCCGCGACGACGTGATCGAGTGGGTGCGCGGCACCTGGCTGACCGCCTACGAGAAGCGCCTGCCCGCCGAGCTGTGGCCCGCCTTCCTGGAGCGTTACCGGGAGGCGCTGTTCGCGCAGATCCCGGACGATCGCCCGTTCTTCTATCCGTT
The DNA here is from genome assembly GCA_041390745.1 of Thermomicrobiales bacterium. GTDB lineage: Bacteria > Chloroflexota > Chloroflexia > Thermomicrobiales > UBA6265 > JACCXM01. The sequence goes on from JAWKPJ010000019.1 coordinate 54,063, forward strand.
CAAGCGCATCCTGTTCTGGGGAAGGCGGTAGGAACGAGGGTCGAAATCCGGGCGCGCTGTTCCCGGGCGCAGCATGGAGCCACAACGGAGGGGGCGGGGTGATCCGCGCCGTCCGGCTCGTTGCGGGTGGGGTCGCGCGTGGGCAAGTGAAATTCGGGCAGGCTGTACCCAGCCGGGCTCGACAGCGGCCCACAGATGCCTCGCGCACCGGTCCCGCACGCACCGAGCAGGAACAGCGCAACGCTGCCATCGCGAGCGCGCTCTCCCTGAGCCGCCAGCGACCTCAGCAATATCTTTCGCAGGCTCCAGGTCTCCTCCCGCGACGAGGCTATCGTTCGCGCGCGCAAGGCCGGGCCGGCCACTCCGTCGGAGTGAGGTCATACCAAACTCAGGGCGACGAAAAGAAGGTCGCGCGGCAGGGAGGCTGCACCCCTGCCGCACGGCAATGGCCTAGCCGGAGACATCCGGGCGGTACGTGCCGAAGCTCCAGAGGTTTCCCTCGAGGTCTCGGGCGCTGTACTCGCGCGAACCGTAGTCGGTGTCTGCCAGCGGGCGCACAATCTCTGCGCCCGCCTGTACGGCGTGTTCGTAATGGGCATCGACACTGTCCAGCGCCACGTACAGCCCCTGCGCGCCGAGCGGCTGGCGCCAGGGATTCTCGGGGTCTGGCGTGCGCTGGCGAGTGGTGGGCATGATCACGCCATCGCCCAGGCGCAGTTCAGCGTGGCCGATCTCGCCACCGTCGCCAGTCATGATCATCAGCGGCGCAAAGGCAAAAACGCGCTGGAGCCAGGCGATAGCCGCCGGCGCATCGTCATAGGCAATGATGGGATACATCGTCACCCGGCCCACGTGGACCGGAGCTTCGGGCTTCGTACTGGCATCGGACATCGTGCTGCTCCCTGGGTCGTTGTCAGGTCACGCCGTCGAGATCGGGCGCCTTCGCAGCGTAGCGAACCCGGCGAGGCGTGTATTGGATATTTTTTCGGCCGCCAGGCAGCCGCCTCGCGGCCAGCCCGACTTCAGGGCGTTCCTGGCCCAAATCTTGCGCTATCTGCTCCATTGACGCCTCAGCGGCGGCATCCCGGCAACGTCGCGATTCGCCACTTTCGAGGCGCCAACACGGTTTGCGCTCGCGACGGGGGCGGGACAGTCTCATGGCCCAGCACGCATGGTCACGCAGGAGTACGCCGGGTGGAATCTCCGCCCACGCGGCGGGAGCCTGCCGGCCCTTCGGCTGCTGCACGCCGCACCACGCAGGATCACAGGACCATGCGCCCGCGCGAGAGCAGCGAACGCGGCGGGATCGACAAGACCGCACCCCACACCGCGCGCCAGTCCCTGCTGCAAGCGAGGCAGGAGGAATCGCTGATGCTGACGGCGCTCGCCTTCATTGGCGCCAGCGTGCTCCTGGGCGGCGTCGCCTCGTTCCTGGAACATCCCCTGTCCGAAGCACTCGATGCGTTCCGCCTTGGCGCGGCGCTGCGGATTGGCAGCCTGATCCTGGCAGCCGGTGCGCTCGCGGCGGCGCGCGGCCCGGGAATGCCGAGTCCGAAGGCTGCCCTGGCCGGCGTCGGCATCGGGCTGATCCTGGGCGGGGGGTCTGCATTCTATTGCTTCGCCCTTGCCGGGCAGTCGCCCTGGTTGGTTGCCTCCATCGCCAACGGATACGTCGCCGTGACGATCCTCCTCGGAGTCGCCGTTCTCGGGGAGACGCTGACACGTCCTGCCACTGCCGGGTTGGCGCTGACCTTTGCCGGCATCCTGGCGTTGTCATGGCGAAGGCCGGACGCACCCGGCGGCCACAGCCTGCTGCCCTCGCTGGCAGCGCTGTGGCCGCTCGGCCCGTACATCCTGCTGGTGGGGATTGGCGCCTTCCTGGAGAAGCCCGCGCTGCGCAGCGTCACAGCGCTGCAACTCAATACGCTGACCTCCCTCGGCATGGCCATCGTCGCCGTGGCCGCCGTCATCATCCGCGACCATCGGTTACCCACCGGGTCCGTTGCGCTGGGAGCTGGCGGGGTCGGGATGCTGTTTGGCCTGAGCGCCCTCGGCTACTACCTCGGGCTGGCGAACCTTCCCGTTTCTGTCGCCGCCACGCTCAGCAACACCAGCGTGCTGGTCACGATGGCGCTTGCAGTCACCATCCGCCGCCAGGCGATCACCCCGTGGCAGGTTGCCGGAGCGGCGGTCACCCTGGCCGGAGTCAGCCTCCTGGCGCTGCCCTGAAATGACTCATAACCCGGTCGCGTGGCGTACCTGACGCCACCGGGGAGCAACGCCGCAACAGGAACGAAAGGTCGGGGGCGTCGATCCCGACGAGCAGAAAGAAGAAGATGGAGGACACCATGCGATTCCGGAAGCTTTCACTGGCCGCCGTAGGCATTGCGAGCCTGCTCGCCGTTTCCGGAGGAGTCTCCATGACCCAGGCCCAGCAAGCGGACATGACCTATACGGCGACCCTGGCGCCGCTCAACTCGAGCGTGACCGGGGGTGAAGCCTCGGGGAACGTGACGTTCACGATTGCCGGCGACCAGTTGACGATCGACGTCACAGCCAAAGGCGTTCCGCCAGATATGGAACACTGGCAGCACTTCCACGGTTTTGCCGAAGGCAACAAGGACGCGACGTGCCCATCGGCCAGTGCAGACACCAACGGTGACGGCATCATCGACCTGATTGAGACGGAGCCGGTGGCCGGGACCACGATGGCGCCGCTCAGCGATGATCCGGTCAGCATGGATATCCCGACCGGCACGTACCCGACTGCTGATGCCGATGGCGCCTACACCTACAAGAAGACCGTGTCCCTGAAGGCCATGCAGGAGGCATTTGCCGCGCAGTTCCCGGGGCAGAGCCTTGACCTCGACCGGCGCGTCGTCTTCATTCACGGCGTGCCGTCATCCACCTCCCTGCCGGACACCGTCGCCTCCCTCGGCGACATCCCGGCACAGGTGACCCTGCCGATAGCCTGTGGCGAACTCACGCACGTCGAGGCCGCTGCCACACCGGCGGCGACGCCCGGGGCCTGACAGACGCACGGCGTGAGGTTGCCGCACCGGCGCCCCATCCAGGGAGCAAACCATGACGCATGGGAAGACTGAGACCATCCTCCTGAAGCGCGCCTATGACGCGCCCGAGGCAGGCGACGGTGTGCGGGTTCTGGTGGATCGGCTTTGGGCGCGCGGGGTCTCCAAGGCTGCGGCTCGCCTCGACGCGTGGATGCATGATCTGGGGCCGAGTGATGACCTGCGGACGCAGTTTGGGCATCAGCCAGCCCGCTGGGAGACCTTTGTTGCCCAGTATCGCGATGAACTGTTGACCCCGATGCGGCAGGTGCTCCTGGCCATGCTGCAGGGTGTCTCCAGCAACGACACACTCACCCTGGTTTACGGCGCTCGCGACACCCGGGAGAACGAAGCTGTCGTTCTCCGCCAGTATCTCCTCCAGAAGCGCGCGCACGTGCCTCCCGGCTGGGACGCCCGGGCTACATTGCTGGTGGCCATCACCGTTGTGGCGGCGGCGCACCCAGACGCCGTGGCTCCCGCTGCCAGCGTGGAACGGTTCATTGCGCCACTGCTGACGCAAGACGACATCGCCAGCGCCCGCTCGACGCTCCTGGCCGATGGTGAGGTGCAGCCTGCATCCGGCGGCTGGGAGTTGACCGGGCGGGGCAAGAAGGAGGTGGCTGGATTCCAGTGCGCTGCGGCGCCTGCTCCCACCTGAACCAGCGGCGCGCGTGATTGAGCGCCTCCGGGCCAGAGGTACGGACGCCGGTGCGCGAGCCCATCGCGACCGGATCTGCCCCGGAGACGCATGCTGAGGCAGCGTCACGGCGGTGTGGCGCTGAAGCGGAGCGGCCCCGCGAAATGTCAGGCCGCGCAGGCTTTGAACGGGAGGAGCCGTATGGTTGCCGAAATCGACAGGGCAGGTCTCACACTGAACCGCCGCGCGTTGATCAGGCGGTTGGCGGCCGCAGGGTTCGCCGCACCGGTAATCGCCTCAATTCTCGCTGATGGCGCCTGGGCGCAAGGCGCCGCCACCCCGGTAGCCGGGGAGTTCGCAAGCCCGTTCACCATCATTCCACCCGCCGACGATCCTGCAGCCGCCCTGGCATCGATCGGCGTGAAGCAGCCCCTGATTGCTCACGGTGGGTTCAACTTCGGGACGCCACCAAGCCTCGTAGACGGCCTCGACGTGGCCAATGACGCGTTCTTCATCCGCAGCCATGGGCCGTCCGCGCAACTGGACGACCTCTCTCAATACCGCCTGACGATCACCGGGCACGTCGACAACCCGCTGACGCTGACGCTCGATGACCTCAAGGCGATGCCGCAACGGACCTATCAGTCATTCCTGGAGTGCTCCGGCAACGGTCGCGGGTTCTTCTCTCCCGTCGCCAAGGGCGGCCAGTGGCGGAACGACGCCATCGGCAACGCCGAGTGGACCGGCGTGCCCCTCCACGACGTACTCACCAGGGCCGGGGTCAAGGATGGCGCCATCGACGTTGTCTCCCAGGGCGGAGATTTCGCCGAGATGCAGCGCGGCCTGCCGATCGACACTGCCATGGGCGTGGACACCATGCTTGTCCTGCAGATGAACGGCGAGGATCTCCCCGCGCCGCATGGGGGACCGGTGCGGTTGTTCGTCCCCGGCTGGGGCGGCATCGCCTCCACCAAGTGGCTGCTTGGCCTGACCGTGCTCGACCACACGTTCCAGGGTGACTTCAATGTGAACAACTACCTCGTGATCGACGCTCTGGGAACGGTGGTGCGCCCGGTGCGCGCCATGCCGGTCTCCTCCGCGATCTGGACTCCGGGTGTCGATGACGAGATCAAGGCGGGCCAGGTCCCGATCACCGGGTACGCCTGGTCGGGCCTGGGCGGCATCGCCAAGGTCGAGGTCTCCACGGACAACGGCAACACCTGGAACGAGGCTGAGATCACCGACAACGGCGGTGAGCACTCGTGGGCGCGTTTCACGTACGCCTGGGAGGCCGCGCCTGGCCCCACCGGCCTCCTCTCCCGCGCCACCGACGACCGTGCGACCTCCCAGCCTGGCCAGGTGGCCTGGAATCAACTGGGATACCAGTACAACGCGGTGCAGCGGGTGCTGGTGAACGTGAGCGCCTGATCTCAGGCCCCGTGCCGCGCGATCCCGCACCCATGGAGGTCGCGCGGCACTCCCGAATGCCCGCCGGCGGATCACCGGTTCGCTGGCTGGCAGGACGCGCTCGCGGGACGGCGTCAGTCATCATGTCAGCGCGGCTGTTCCGGCGTCGTACCCGGCGCTGGCCGTCAGGCGGCGCCGGGCCAGGCCCTCGGGCGTGTCGCCAGCGAACGCGCGCACCTCCCGGATCAAGTGGGATTGATCGTAGAAACCGCACGCCTGGGCCACAGCGCACCAATCTGCACCGGGGGCAAAAGTGGGGCGCCGCACGACCTGCTGAAAGCGGAGCAGCCGGGCCCCCTGCTTCGGCGTAACGCCGATTTGCTCCCGGAACCGGGATACCAGTCGCGAGTGGCTCCAGCCCAGTTCCGCCACGAGAGCAGAAACCGGGAGTCGACCGCAGCTCCGGCGCAACTGTCGCCACGCCCACACAATCTGTGGATCCGGCTTCAGGCAGTGCGGCTTCTCCATCAAGGCCTGCTCTGCCAGACGCAATCGCGTCTCCCAATCTGGAGTGTGGAGCAACTGGTCCGCCAGCGTCCGGCTCCAGGCAGAGGCGAGATCATCCAGAAGCAGCGTGCGATTCGCAAGCTCGCTCATCGGGGTTCCGAAGAGCCGGTACGCGCCCGTGGGCGACAGGCGGACCTCCAGGCCTTCTTGCTGGCCACGTGTTTCCGTCAACGTGTAGGTCTCATGCAGGCCAGCGAGGAAGCCTGCCCCCGGCGGAATGACGATTTCTCCCCCGACGCCCGGCTGCGCCACGCGGAGCGGATCGCCCAGATTGAAGATCATGACGATGTGCGCCTCAGGCAGTTCGCGGCGGCGAACGGGCGCCTGCGCCGACTCCCGGTACCCCGCCAGTTCTCCGGCAATCCCGCGCAGTGCTGGCCCGGGACGCCGCACTTCCAGCGTCCAGGCGGGTTGGCCCGTCGTTTCCTCCGTGGCAGCGGGCTTGAACTCGGTCACAGCGCCTCCTCGTCGCCCGGTATGGTAGCCAGTCGCACCCGGCGATTTAGGCCGGCGTTGACAACCTGGCCGCAGTTGCACCCTACCGTAAGGAGCAGGCGGCGCAGGGGCGCCGCACAGTCGAGCACCGAGGATGTGCCCGCATGCAAGGCATTCTGACCTCAGACCTGATTGCGGCCCTGGAAGCTGTCGGTGTCGAGGCGCCGGCCGCCAGCAACGCGTTGCCTGCGCTGACCGAGGCAGCGCGCTGGCACGACCTCTCCCTGCGCATCGAGAGTGGAGCCGTGTCACGTCGCCAGCACGCGCCGTCCTACCGCGCTGTCGTCTGGCCCTCCATTTGCGGCCAACGTGAAAGCCAGGCGGCCCAGCGCCTGGCCACGCGTGGCCACGGCGCAACCGGCGCGGAAGCCCTGGCCTGGGCCCTGCTGGACGCCCTGAAAATCATGCGAGCAGCCCAGGCACGAGAACTCACGGCTGCGTAGGCAACGGCGCTCCTGCACCCGCGGCGCGGTACGGAATGGCCGCAATCCGGGAAGGGGCGGGGAGCAGGGAGAAATCTCACCGCGCTGCTGACACCACCGGCTCCCGAGCGCAGGGTCTCCAGGGTCGCCCGGCTCCCCGGAAACACTGGCGCGTGCGACCTCGAGGCCACCGTGCGCGCAGCCAGGGTATTGACATTCTGGCGCATGGAGTGTACGTTCACTGTAAGCCAAAATGGGACGGGAGCAATCCCCGACCTGACTGGTCCGGCAAACGCCGATGGATCTGGCGCGCAAGCGCAGGATTCGTCGGCGTTTTGCATTGCCGGAGGGAGACGCACTGCGGCACTCCGGGGGCGCCACTACGTTCCTGGGTGAAGGGGTACGAAGGCCGAAGGGAGGTCGGTGGATGTCCGCTTCCCCGGTGCGCCTCGTCTTCCACCACCCCCGGGGCCCGCGGGCCGGCGTCCACTCGATTGATTATGGTATAGTTGTGTCTCGTTAGGGAGCGCGGGGTCGCCGCGCGCCAGTACGCCTTCATTCCCCTCTCATCGACGACGCCTGGGGAACGCCGAGCCGTACTGACCGGCTCAGCCGTATCCCTCTGTGGGTTGATCAACGTGATCACCCGTGTTCTGTCATGGCGTCGCTCGAGAGGACCGATTCTGACTACGCTCGAACGTGAAGCACCTGTCGGTGTTGAAGCAACGACCTTCGGCGATTACCGCCTCAGCAAGCCCACGTTGCAGGCGCTGACCGGCATGGGGATTACCTCCCCCACCCCAATCCAGGCAGAAGTCCTGCCCTTTCTGCTCGATGGCCGCGATGTCATCGGCCAGGCGCGCACCGGTTCCGGCAAGACCCTGGCCTTCGCTCTTCCCCTGATCGAAGTCGTCGATCCCCGCCTCCGGGCCGTGCAGGCCCTGGTGCTTACGCCCACGCGCGAACTCGCCGTGCAGGTGGCCCAGGTTGTCGAGGAACTCGGCGCCGGGCGCGGGGTGAAAACCCTGATGATTTCTGGCGGCCGCTCTTTCGGCCCGCAGCGCGATGAACTGCGACGCGGCGTCCACGTCGTGGTCGGCACCCCGGGCCGCGTGCTCGATCTCCTGAACCAGGGCGCGCTCTGGCTGGACCGCGTGCGCTTCCTGGTGCTGGACGAAGCGGACGAAATGCTGGACCGCGGTTTCGCGCCCGATGTGGAGCGCATCATCGCCCGCACCACCCCGGACCGCCAGACAGCGCTCTTTTCCGCCACGGTTCCGGCCTGGGTGAAGCAGACGGCGACCAGGCACCTGAACAACCCTGTGACCGTCACCATCACCCCGGAACCGGGTGAAGTGGCCCAGATCGAGCACACGGCATTCGATATCGGCGACGCCGACAAGATGCAGATTCTCGAGGAATTGCTCAACGAGCGCGGCGAGGGCTCCGTGATCGTGTTTGGCCGCACCAAGCACGGCGTCAACAAGCTGGCGCGCCGCCTGCAAGCCTCCGGCTATCCGGTGGCCGCGTTGCAGGGCAACCTGTCCCAGAACGCGCGCGACCGCGTGATGGAAGAGTTCCGCAACGGGCAGGTGCCGATCCTGATTGCCACCAACGTGGCCGCACGCGGGCTGGATGTCAGCCATGTCGAGCAGGTCATCAACGTGGAACTGCCGGAATCACCGGAACTGCTCACGCACCGCATTGGCCGCACCGGCCGTATGGGGCGGCAGGGGCAGGCAATCACCCTGCTCGGCCCGGAAGATCACGTGAAGTGGCGGCGCCTGGAGCGAGGGTTCACCCGCCCGGTGGTGCGCGCCCCCTGGCGCGGCGCCCACGCGGCGGTCAACGAGACCTCCGCCGAGCACGCTGCCGCTGCGCCGGCGCGGCAATCCAGCGGGCGCACGTCGCCATCCCGCGCTGCCCGCTCGCAGGCCCCAACGCGAGCAACGACGCAGGAAGCGGCGCCTTCCCGCAGCCGCCGCCCAGCCCAGCCCGGTACGGCGCGGAGCACGCGCCGTGAGGGCTTGCCGCCGTCGCGCCCGGCCTTCCCGTCGCCGAGTGACAGCAGCGCCGACCTGGATAGCCGCGAGTTGCTGCGCCGCTACGGGCGCGATCCACGCCGCCCGGCCTGGGCCGACAGCCTGCGCGGGGACGGACCGGTGATCGTGGCCGAGCCGAAGCTGGAGACTTCGCGCAACGCCTCGCCAGGCCGGCCGCAGCAGACGTTCGAATCGGATTGCGCGGAGTGCGGGCAGGTTGCCAGGACGAACTTCCGCCCCGATCCGACGCGGCCCGTGTATTGCGATACCTGTTATCGCGCGCAGAAGGAGCGCCGTCGCGCCGGAGCCGAGACGGCGGTCACGGCGTCGTAACACCAGATGTTGCATCGCTTCGCTATGCTTAGGGCATCTGCGAAGCGGAGCGGATCAATCTCGCAGGCCGGAACACCCGCGCCGCCATTGTTCACCATGTTTTTGACTGGAGGAGACCAGATTTGCCGAAGCCAAAGAAGTCACAGTACCGCAAGCCACCCGTGCGCTCCGCCACTCCCGCCGCGCCCCCGACCGAAGAGCGCACCCGGCGCGAGAACCCGGACGCCATCACCATCGACGGCAAGGTGATCGACGCCCTGCCGAACGCCATGTTCATGGTGGAGCTGGAGAACGAGCACCGCGTGCTCAGCTACCTGGGTGGCAAGATGCGGAAGAACTACATCCGCGTGCTGCCGGGAGACCGCGTCACGGTCGAGCTTTCGCCGTACGATCTCACCCGCGGCCGGATCACCTTCCGCCACCGGTAAGTTCCCAATCACCCGCCGCGCTCCATGACCTGACAGAGCGCCGGGGCCACATGCACCGCAGACGCGGGGGGGTTTCCCGCGTCGCGCGAGAGAGGCTGCGCCAAAAATGGTGCAGCCTTTTTGCGCTCTACGGGATTGGAACCTGTGACACAGAGTCAGTGTCCGCCTTTTCACCCAACTCCACTTTTCAAGCACGCCAATTCATGCGAGAGTGCTGCCATCTAACACATTGATGTGCGTAGGGCAGTCGCGGGAGACGGGACGTGGCGAAGCGTGTGTGGACAGTGGGGAATGGGCCAGCTTGGCCCGGACTTGTTAAGCCTGCATTAGCGATTCTGCTGGTAATTGGCGTTCTAATCTCGCGAGATGCGTCAGCGTTCCAGATTGCCCCCGACGTTCGCGATCGCGTTATTCCCGCCGCCGTTCAACTCATGATCTTCGTTGAGGTGCAAATGGACGGCGATGAGGGAATTCTTCCGTTCGTCACCGGGAGCGGAACCGTTGTTTCACCGGACGGCCTTATCCTTACCAATTGGCATGTCGTGGATATGGAAGCCCACCAACAGAGTCTCGATGACCTTGTCGCACAGAATAGCGCAGAAGGGATAGAGGCAGAAATCGATCTGCTGGATGAGGGTATTGCCGTCGCAGTCTCCTCTGGAGAAGGGCTCCCCGAAATTAAGTATCTTGCAGTTGTTGTTGCAGGGGACCCGGAACTCGACCTCGCTGTCCTCCAGGTACTGGATGATCTTGATTCACCCGACGACTCGGAAGCAAATCACCTGAACTATCTGCCCTTGGGTGACTCCGACGTCGTGCAAATTGGCGATGCACTGGACGTTTTCGGGTATCCCGGCAATGCCGATGGCTTCTAACGTACGTCCGGCGTTGTCAGTGGCTCGAACTCGAGCACGGTGAGCGTTGCTGGATCGACAGAGCAGTGATCTCTGGTGGGTCCAGCGGTGGAACCGGTTAATCGCCAGGGACAACATAGGGCTTCAACGTCGGGCTCAACTCTGGAGTGGCCGGGAGATACCAATAGTGATGGCCTGATTGACGATCGAGACGTCGGTTGTATTTCTTTGGGGGGATCGTTCGACTTGAGGCCGTCATCTGGCAAAGGATCTTCTTCGGCGTGCAGGGATCGATGAAGACTGACCCCCGTTGTCGCGCCTAAAACGCCATCTCCGGCAGTTCGGGCGGCCACGCAACAGAGACACCAGTGCAACGGCTACTCCGCGCCCGACATTCACCCCGACGCCTTACCCCACCGCTACGCCGACTCCGCGCCAACTCTTACCCAACGCCCGGCCGAGCAACGCCCACTCCATCCTACTGCGCTGCCTCATGCGCCGCTCCTGCCGGTCGAACTCCCCTCGCCCACGCCAGTTGCTTCGGGATCGTTGACGACGGCACGATGACCTTCTCCCAGGTCCTCGACCGGTTCAGCGGCATTCCGGATGCCAGTACACGCCTCCAGGGTTGGGGTTGGCAGGACAGCGCCTTCCGCCAGTTCGGTTGCGACGGACCACCGCGTGGCGAGGCCGGATGGATCGAGGTCAACGTGTACGGTTTCGGGTCCGCCAGCGCGGCAGCGGAGGCCGTCGATTTCTTCGCTGCTGTCCGGTTGGATGGATCTCCTCTGCACTATGCCGAAGCTCCCGTTGTGGGGGAGGCCGCCGTTGCCCTGACCGGCCCGGCCTCCAACGGCACAGAGTTCACCATCTACGCCAGCGAAGGACCGTGGCTGGTGCGGGTGACTGGCGTTTCGCCCAGTGGCAACCCGCCCGTCGCCAATGTGCGCGACGTAGCGGCAGCCGTGCTGAATGCCCAGCAGACTACGGATGCTACCAGTGGCCCTGTGCCGAATGTGCCGCAGTCACCCCCAAATCGACCCTCATCCTCCTACCTGCCCTCCGCGCCTGAGGTGCCGCACGCGGACTGTTTCCGCACGCAGGGCAGCGGCCCGAACCGCTATCAGGATGTGGCGGCGGCATTTGCCCGGGCGGGCGCCGGGCCGGACGCCATCGAGACGTATGGCTGGCAGGATGGCGCGTGGATCGTGTTCACGTGCGGCGATCCACCGCCGGGACGGGCCCACCAGATCGACGTCAGCATTCACCAGTTTCGAGACGCACCCTCCGCGCGGCAGGCAGCGTCTGTTGTTGAAAACTTCCAGACTCCCGGCGCACACGAATCACGCGACTGCGGCGTGACCGGGCCCCTCGTCATCTGCGTGACCGGTTACGCGCGATCGGGCATGCCAGCCGCCGATGTCCGCTTCGTCCTCAATCAGGTCAAGCGGTAGACAGACCAGGCATGGCGATGAGCGTACACGCCTTCCCAAGCGCGTCGGTTCATGCGAAAGTGCACACCAAACACGCCTCTATCCCGGGTTGACGTACTCAGGGAGCGGGTACCATGTGGCATCAAGACGAACACCAACGCGTGCTTCCCCGCTGGGTAACGGCAATGGTCATCGCGGCCAGCAGCGTACTCCTCCTGCCCTCGCCTGGTGTGACGCAGACCCCGACGCCAGCGCCGGGCAGGTCGGGCTTTGCGGGCAGCAGCGAGGCCGGGACCGGGTATGTCGGGCATGAGGACGAGGTCTTCAGCATCCTCAACGACTACTGGGCCGGAGTCTTCGCCGCGTCAGGGCTGATCTACACAGCGCCGAACGTCGTTCAGGTCACCGCACCCACGTATGGCGCGTGCGGTCCGATGCGCCCTGAAGAGGAAAATGCTTTCTACTGCGCGCGCGATGCGACGGTCTATCTCTTTCCGCAGTTCATGGAAAAGGAGCGCGACACACTCGGCGACTACGCGCCGATCACCATTATCGGCCACGAATGGGGCCACCACATTCAGGCGCTCCTGGACGTCAGCCGCGCCGACTCCAGGCGCTTCGAGTTGCAGGCGGATTGCCTGAGCGGAGTCTTCATGGACCAGGTTGAGCAGCGGCAACTCCTGGACCCCGGAGATTTCAGCGAAGCGCTCGACATGAGCCGCGCCGTAGGCGATGACACACTCGGCCTGCCGATAGACGCCCCAGGAGCGCACGGCACGGCGGAGGAGCGCATCAAGTCGCTGGTGCGGGGGTATGGCGGCGGCCCGGAGTTTGGCTGCAAGCTGCCACTCGTGGCGACGGGCAGCCCCGCGCCGACGCCGGGCATTATCCGCCTGCCGCAACCGACGCAGCTGCCCCAGGCCGTCCCCACGGCAGAGGTCATCCAGGTTCCACCCCGCACGAGTGCGGTCCTCCAGCTCCCCGATGTACTGCCGCTGAATTACGCGAGTTGTTTCCGGATCGACGGGGAAGGCAGCTTCGACTTCGACCAGACTGTGGTAAACCTCGGCGACACCGTTGATGCCCGACGGCGAATGGAAGTCTGGGGCTGGCAGGGGAACGAGTACCGTCAGTTTGGCTGCGATACGCCGCCAACCGGACACGTCGGGTGGGTCGAGGTTTCTCTGCACCATTTCAACTCGGCCCAGTCGGCCCAGCAGGCGGTGGACTACTTCGCGGTGCAACGCATTGCAGGCACTTCACTCACCTACACGCCGCCACCGTTCGTTGGTGATTACGCCGTCGCGGTCACCGGCCCGGCCGTGAACGGGACGGAGTACACCACCTACGTCGCCAGCGGCTCGACCCTCCTGCGCGTCACCGGCGTCGCGCCAGTTGGCATTCCGCGAGATGATGTGTTCATTGTCGCCGAGAGTCTGGCAGGGATACGCAATCCGTGAGGATGCCGCCGGGGCTCCTCCGCTGTTTCGCTGCCACCACGCAAGCGAGCGTCGGCGGTGATGACCATGAAAGCGAGTCATTTTGACCAACACGTCGTGCCCAACGCAGTTCCTCGCCGTCGATGGCGCCAACCTCGCCTACGACGTTACCGGCCGCGGCCCGGCTGTGCTCCTGCTCCACGCTGGCCTGGGCGACCGCACCATGTGGGATGCGCAGGTTCCTGCGCTTGCAGATGCGTTTACCGTGATCCGGCTGGATGCGCGCGGCTTCGGGGAAACACGCAAGCCGCCGGTCGCGTACTCGCCGGTCGACGATGCACTGGCCGTGCTGGATCACCTCGGGGTGGAGCAGGCGCACGTAGTCGGGGTCTCCATGGGGAGCCAGACCGCCATCGAGCTGGCCGTGATTGCGCCAGCACGCGTGGCATCGCTGGTAGCGGTCGCGGCGCGGACGGGGGTGGCTGTGTCACCGGAGTTGCGCGCCGAATGGGATCGCGTCGATGAGATCTTCGAGGCGGGCGACGTTGAAGGCGCCAACGAATATGAGTTACGCATGTGGGTCGATGGCCCCAACCGCACTCCGGACATGATCGACCCCGCGTTCCGCGAGCGCGTGCGGGCGATGAACCTCGCGCTCCTGGTTCGCGATGACGCCGAAGGCGAGGAGATCGCGCTCGACCCACCGGCCGCCGCGCGCCTGGGCGAGATCACGGCGCCTTGCCTGATCCTCTACGGCGACCAGGACATCGCGGACGTGCAGGAGGCGGGACCGAAGCTGGCGCAGGCCATTCCCGGCGCGAGTCTCGTTGTCATGCCAGGGGTGTCGCACCTGCCGCAGATGGAACAGCCAGATCGCTTCAACGCGATGGTGCTTGGGTTCCTGCGCCAGGTGGCGGACCGCGCCTGACGACGCCCCCCGCAGGTGCGATGACCAGTGGCAAGAAGTCGATGCGAACAGGCGACGGCCTCCCGTCCGCGCCGGAGTCGTTCGCCACAGGCGGCGCCACTCTCACCCAGGCCGGCGCCGCCTCATCCCGGGCGCGGCGTGCGACGACGTACGTCTGGTTGCGCCAGCCCATGACGGCAGGGTGCTCCGGCGCGTCAATCGGTCAGTAGCCAGGCGGGCACTCCACACCGCAGTTGACCGCGTAGCGCGGCGCGCTGCCGTTTACCTCGGGAGGGGTGAAGAAGGTGCAGATCTCGGCGTGCAGCTGGCTGCGCCCGGTCATCCGTGCGCAGCAGGACCGTGCCGAGCAACTCCCCGCGCATGACCTGATCCCCCGGGCGCCACAGCCAGTTCGTAATCCAGGCGCACGTACAGCGAGAAGAGGTCGAGGCCATGCCGAATGATGACTACGCGGCCCGGGTAGTCATCATCCGCGTAGACCACCTCGCCGTCGGCCACCGCGTAAACTGGTACACCGGCGCTCGCCTCGTCATCGGCGCGGCGCCAGTTCTCGCCGGTGTGCCACCAGCCGGGGAAGAATCAGGCGTTCTCGCAGGCGTAGCCATGCCGCATGAGCCGGCCATCGCCCAACGGCTACCCCGGAAACCCCTCAGAGTAGCTGAACGCGGATGCACCGGCGGTCTGCGCGACTGCCTCATCGAGCCCGCGCGCAACCAGACCGCTGGCGATGGCCGCCCAGGACAGCGTGCGGCGGCTCAGGGCCCGGCGCAGCCTGGCGTCGATGGGCAAGGGCGATGGCGACTTCATGGCGACGATGCCTGCACACAGCGTGCCGTGCCTGCCAGACACGTTGAAACCATAACCGGGCCCGGTACGTTTCCAGATTGGGAGTCATGGCGGAGCGGATTGACCATGCAGGTGGGCTGCATGGCGCTGGCCTGGCGTACAGTTTGCCAATGGCCCCCGAGCCGTACTATCGCCGTGCTCAGGCCGGCCGGAGGAATCTGCTGATGCCGTGCCGACCTTTGCAGGCGTTTGTCCTCGCTGTGCTCGTTGGCGTGACCCCGCTCACGACGTTCGCTGCGCCAGCGTCCCAGGTAGCGCCGAGTGTCGAGCACCACCAGGACGCGTGGACCCAGGACGCCAACGGCGAATGGGCGCCTGCCGAGACCTGGGGTGATCCCGCAAGTGCCGACCAAACGTGGGGTGATCCCGCCGTTGGCGGAGCGTGGGAGGATCCGGCCGCAACCAGCACGTGGGTTGATCCCAACGCCACGGAAACGTGGGTCGATCCAAATGCAACCGGCGACACCTGGGTCGATCCGAATGCCACCGGCGAGACGTGGGTTGATCCCAACGCCACGGACACCTGGACAGACCCGGCAGCCGACGACACCTGGCAGCAACCCGAGTTTTCCGGGTTCACCATGCCCGGGCTGACGCCCGATAACCTCACAGAGTCCGTGCTGGCGAATATTGATGCCTTCTGGGCAGAGGAATTCGCGGCGCGCGGGGTCTCCTACTACGCGGCGGATATCGTCCCCGTCTCCGACACCATGACGACAAACTGTGGCCCCTTTGGACCATACGACAACCCGGCGGCGTTCTGCCCGCTGGAAGACGCCATCTACTACTCTGTCCCGTTGAGCAGCGATGTCAGCTCACAGGTGGGGGATTTCGCCTGGATCACGGTCCTCGCCCACGAGTGGGGTCACCATGTGCAACTGCTCATGAACATCGAAACAACGATGTCGATGGAGCGGGAACTCCAGGCCGACTGTTTTGCCGGCGCGTACGCGCAGCACGCGCTTCTGAGCGGGTTCCTGCAGGAAGGCGACGTGACCGAAGCCGTCGTGATGAACATCATGGGCGGCGATCCGGCTGAACTCAGCGAAACGGCGCCGGGCGCCCACGGCTCCAGCGACTACCGTGTAACAGCGTTCATGCAGGGCTACTTCAACGGGACCAACGTCTGCTTCGAGAACCCCTCGGCCGGCGCCTGACCCATCGGTCCGGGATTGCCATTTTGCCGCCGTCAGGTTGAAACCGCCTGGCAGATCCCGGCGTATATGTAGGCAAGAGCGAGACGAGGTTCCTGACTCTCCCGCTCGACGCCTAACCCTAATAACCCAATACCCTTCCCACATGGACCCGGCCACACGGCCGGGTTTGTGTTTGTACGGGGGGAGACGCTTCGCTCAGGGAGACGGCCTGCGGGCCTCAGGGAGTAGGGAACAAGGAGAACGAACGGCCGCCGCCAGTTGTCCTCCGTCCCACCTCAGCGTATTGCAAAGACCTGACCTGCCAGGCAAAACCCTGTCTCGAGCGCAGTCGAGACCCGTTCACCGGCGTCGCGACGAGGTCTCTCGACTGCGCAGACTGGTCGGCCCAACTTCTTGCACCGCTGTATTCCCTGAGCGGAGCGTCTCCCTACGCGCAGTGACTGCCAAACTCCCGGTACCGGGGTGGCTCAATGTCGTGGTACTCGCGACAGAGGGCGATGAGGCGCGCCGAGAGCACCCCGAAAAGGCGCGCACCCTTCTCGGCGGAAGCCACCAGAGGGTCCCCCATCACGCCGTGCGCCATCTCGCGTCGCCGCTCCGGGAAGTGTGCGAAGCGCGCGATCTCCGGGCTGAACTTGAGCCGCCACTCATCCTTGACCGCGCGGTCCATGTCGACCAGGTGCGGGCGCAGATGCATCTGCAGGCTCGTTTCCCACTCGCCGCCGTGCCCGATGCTGCCGTCATCGGCCTCGCTCCAGGCAGCCAGTTCATCGTCCGCCATGTGCCAGTAGGTCAGCGCCAGCGGCCAGACATCCTCCTCTGCCAGTTTCACGGCGGCGGCCCAGGCCGGCTGTTCGTTACCGCCGTGGCCATTGAGCAGAATGATGCGCTCAAAGCCGTTGGCCCACAGCGAGCGCGAGACATCGCACAGCACGCTGATGAACGTCTCCAGGCCCAGCGTGATCGTGCCCACCTCACCCATGTTGTAGTGGGTGAAGCCATACGTTACCGGCGGCGCCACGATGACCGGGAAATCCTCGATGGCATCGGCGGCGGTGATGGCCAGGTGGTACGGAATGCTGATGTCCACATCCTGCGGGCAATGCGGCCCGTGCTGCTCGACCGAACCCACCGGAACGATCACCACCGGCCGCTGCTCCAGCGCCGCCAGCAGCTCGTGCCGCAGCATCTCCTGCCAAAGGACCTTCTTCCCGCTCGCCGGTGACTGCAACACGCCCGCGTTCCCTCCCGCTGCCCAAGACGCCAACGCCGCAGCTTAGCGGAAACCTCGCCGGGGCGCTCCTCGTCGTGGCACGGTGGCCGATACCGTCACGAAGCGGCAGGGGCCCTTGCGTCGTCACCGGCGAGCGTGATCGTTGACCAGCTAACCTCGCACCAGCCGCCGCAGCTTCTGCCAGGAGTTCAGACGGCGGGCGTGGACCATCAGCCAGTACGGCTCGTCGTACTGGATGCCGGGAATGCTGACGATGTGGCCAAACTGGCGCACGTCCGGGGTCAGGCCGCCTTCGCGCAGGGCATTGACGACGCGGGAGATCGTGTTCTCCGGGGTCGCTTCAGAGCCGTGGAACTCCAGGATAACCTGCTCCACCAGGGGCAGGCGCGGAATCGCCTCCTCCAGGACCGCCGTTTCCATCCCCTCGATGTCGAGTTTCAGCAGCGCCACCCGTTCGGTCAGCAGCGACGACAGCGTGACCGCCGGCACCTCAACCACCGCCAGGTCCTCGCCCTCGTGCCAGGGCTGGCGCAGCGCAGAATCACCCCAGGCGCCCGGTTCATCATCGTTCGCCGACGTGAAGAACGAAATCGTGCCTGCTACGGGCGCCAGCGCCGCGTGCGTCGCCTGCACCCCGGTGAGCCGGTTGTGCCGGATATTCTCCTCAAGCAGGGCGTAGGTAACCGGGTTCGCCTCGAAGGCGCGCACCCGCGCCTGCGGGTAGCGCCGCTTGAAGTAGTGCGTGGCAGCGCCTACGTGCGCCCCGGCGTCAATGATCAGTGGGGAGCGGTTGTGCGTCCTGAAGGCGTATTCGTGCTGGTCGAAGACATCCTGGCAGATCCGTCGGAACTCTTCCTCGTTGCGGTAGCGGAACTCGTACCCGGCGTAGGGCATCAGCGCCGCGGTTGATGCCGGAATCCCCTGCAGGCGTGTCGTCACGCGTGCTGCCTCCATCAGCCATCTGTCTGGTTGTAACGCCACAACCCATCATGGCCGCGATTGGTGCGGAAGGGTAGCAGCGCCTTCCGGCGCGCAGGCTACGCTTGATACCCGCACAACCGGTGCAGCACACGCGCCGCACCGCCAGCAGCAAGGGAGCAATCACGACGAATGGGAACGCCGCATCTCCAGATATCCGACTTTGGGCTCTCGCTGGAGCCGGGTCCCGGTGGGCGCCCACAGCCGCTTGTGCAGAGCCTGCAGGCGCGCCTTTCGGCCGACGGGTTGCGCGTCCTGGTTGAGGGTGGCGTCGAGGAAGCTGCCCGGCGTGCCCCGGTCGGGATGCACCTGGAGACGGTCCAGGTTAGTGACGCCGGCATCGACCTGAAACTACGGATCTCCAGGAGCATCATCAAGGGCAGCCTGGGCACGCGCCTGGTGCTCACAGCGCCAGGCGGCGATCTGCTGCGAGCGGAACTGACCAACCTGGAAATGCCCGGCTGGGTTCCGCTCGATCTGCTGCTCGATGCTGCTGTCAGGCAGGCCGGCGGCGCGGTGCAGCGGGACCCCGGCAACTCGCGCGCCCTGCTCCTGAATCCGGCTGCGCTGCTGACCAGCTTCGGCGTACCGGGCCGCTTCGCACCCGGCGTCTGGAGCGTGCGCACCAGCACGGCGGGCATCGACCTCGGGTTCCACGAAGCCTGACCAACGCCTGCTGCCCGGGCCAAACTGGCCGGCCGCCAATGGCCGAAGGATCGCCTGGACCCTGGCGCTGATGAAACCAGTCTCCATCTGGCCCGGCGGGGGAGTCGCACTGGCGCGTACGCTGTACAGGCCGGTCGTCACCCTCACCTCGGCCTGGGCATCAGGCGCTTTCCGGCCGGGGTCCTGCTGATGGTGGTCGCCACGACCTGAGTCGGGGTTGGGTGCGGCGCGATTATCCTGATGCGCGCCACGCTCATCGCGCACCGGTCCGGGGCTGCCATTGCCGGGGCCGCTGGCAGCATCCCCGCTGTCCAGATGGCCGCCCGCGCCTCGACGCCAATTGGCGGGGGTGGCTTGCGAGCAAGCGCGCTCGGCGGCCAGGTACCAATGCGGCTGATCTTGACCGTAGCAGGCGTTGCCGCGACTATCGCCGTGGCCATGCTTGCAACTCTGGACCGATCATGACGGCTCATGACGTTGCCAGTGCCTGCAGGAGAACGCTCGTGAGTTCGCGCCATCGCTTTGTCGTCTACGGTGACTGCTGCTCCGGCATCCCCGGTTCGCTGCATGAGGAAACGGCGGCGTCGGTCAACCGGGTGGTCGCGGCGCTCCAGCCGCCGCCCGACTTCGTCTGCTTCCTTGGCGATGAGGTGATGGGCCTCACCACCAGCGAGGACAACCTGCGCGCGCAGTGGCGCTACTGGCTGAACCACGAGATGGCCTGGCTGGACCGCACAGTCACGCCGCTCTACAACGTCCCCGCCAACCACACTGCCTACGATGTCATGAGCGAACGCGTCTACGCCGACGTGATGACGCACCTCCCCGCCAACGGCCCGGCTGGCCAGGAGCGGCTGAGCTACTTTGTGCGGCGCGGTGACCTGCTCATGATCTTCGTCAACACCATGTCCACCGCACTCGGCGAGGGGCGGGTAGAGACCGATTGGCTCGAGGAGACGCTACGCCAGCACGCGGACGCGCGTCACAAGCTGGTGTTCGGCCATCACCCGGTCTGGCCAGTGAATGGCTTCAGCGGCGAGTACCAGCGCGAACTGGGTACGTGAACGGCCAGCGCTTCTGGGGCGTGCTGCGGCGGCACGGCGTGCTGGCCTATTTCTGCAGCCACATGCTAGCCCTCGATGTCCAGGTGCACGAGGGCATCCTGCAATCCTCACCGCCGGCGCAGCCGCCCACCTCATGCCGCCCGAATGGGAGTATCTGCACGCGGTGAGCGTGGACCTGGACGAGACCGGCCTCCGCTACGAGGTACTGGATACCGACGGCCGTGCGCGAGCGGCTGTCCTGGCCGCCACTGGAACTGCCCCGGACGCCTGGATCGAGATCGCCGCCGCGCCGCACCTATCACCGCGCTTTGCCGAAGCGCCCGTCTGGCTGGAGGTCTCCGGCATCACGACTCCCTCACCTTCCGGGTCGCAGACAATCCTTTGCGCCTGGAACGACGACGCCTGGCTGCCGCCGCTCTGGCTCGGCCTTGTCGGCCCGGAGCAGCGCCTGAGCGTGCTGCTCGCCCCGCAGGTCGGGCGCAGCCCGCACCTCTGGACCGGCCCCGCGATGCCTGCCGGCGCGCCCTTCCACCTGCACCTCCTGCTCCATCCCGGCCTGGGCCCGGGCGGCCTGCTCTGGCGAGCTGGCCCCGGCGCACCCTGGACCTCCCTCACCTGCGCCTCCGCGTGGGGGTTACAGCGGCTCCCGGCCACGACAAACCTGAGCGTGGGCAGCGGCAAGGGCAACGCTGACCGGCCGTGGCAAGGCCCGGAGTTGCGGGTGGAAATAGCGGTGCTTCCAGTTCACCGAGGTGAACGGGACCGGCAGCTCCCACGCCTGGCCCGCAACCAGCCAGCCGCGAATCACTCCTCCGCGTGCGCGCCCTGCGGGTGTGCCAGGAAGTCGGTGAAGCCGGTGATCGCGCTGTGGCGGCCGTAGGGCGAACTCGTAGACATTCACGCCGTCCGCGAAGCGCACGGCGCCCTTGAGCAGAACCACCTCCCGGCCCACGCGCCCGGTCATTGTGGGCGCCGATGTCCCGGGCGCGCAGGCGCCCGCGGCGTCCGGGCAGCAGGCAGCCCGCCCAGTTCCTTCGCCATGGGTCACGATGCGCCCGTGCCCGTGCACCGCGAACTGCGGCGTGGGGTAGGCGATGTCCTCGGTGAAGGTCTGGGCGATGAGTTCCTGCCAGCGTGCGGCATTACTCTCGGTCCAGGGCGAGAAAGAGCGGTCAATGGCGATGGGTCCGGGCGCCTCAGGATAGTGGCAGTGGTCCGCCCGAAGCCACGACCTGCCTCACGCCGTGTGGCCCACACGGCGTGGCGTCGGTTTCAGAGGGGGTCAACGCTCCTGCAGCGCCCGGCAGCATCTCGTTGTCCCCTTGACGCACTTGCTGCGGCCGGCCCGTTGGCGATCTCCTGCCCGAGTGGCGTCAGCAGAACCGCCTCAGACAGCCTGGCCTGGCTCTGGTGGCAGAAAGCGCCGCCACATCTTCCTCGTGGGAAATCGGCATCAACTCGCTCTTCCCCACCGATCCTGCCACGGCGGCCACATTCACCGCTGCGCCGCCCGACCAACGCCCTTCCAGCCTCCCGGAGGCAGCGATGCCCGCGCAACCGCGCGGTCTTCCCTATTTCGCGAATGCGGCCACGCGCAGCATCGCCGCCAGGCTGCGTTCGACATCGTCGTCGGTGGTTGCCCACGACGAGACGCTGATGCGCATGGCAGCCCTCCCCTGCCAGACCGTGCCGCCACACCAGCACGTCCCATCCTGCTGGATGCCGGCCATCACTCGACGCGTCGTGTCATCGTCGCCGAAGCGCACCATCACCTGGTTCAGCGAAACCTCGTTCAGGACTTCGTAGCCGGCGGCACGCAGCCCATCAGCGAAGCGGGCTGCGTGGCGGCAGGTGCGCTCGATCAGGTCGGCCAGGCCAGACCGGCCCAGCGAGAGCAACGCCGCCCAGATCTCGATGCCTCGCGCCCGGCGAGACATCTCCGGCGTGAAGTGATACGGCTCGCGCGTCGCCCCCGCCTGGAGGTAGGCGGCAGACAGGGTCATGGCCGCGCTCAGAGCCGCTGGATCCCGCACCAGCGCCACGCCGCTGTCGTAGGGCACGTTCAGCCATTTGTGGGCGTCAAGCGCCCAGGAGTCGGCGGCATCGACGCCCCGCAGCAGGTGGGCGCGGGTGGGCGCAGCTGCCGCCCACAGCCCGAACGCGCCATCGACGTGGACCCACGCCCCGGCCTCATGCGCCCCGGCGCAGATTTCCCCGACCGGGTCGATCGCGCCAGTGTTCACGTTGCCTGCCTGGGTGCAGACAATCGTGGGACCGGCGAGCGGGGGCAACGCATCTGCGCGCAGGCGCCCCTGCCCATCAACCGGCACGCGCGTCACCCGGTCCCGGCCGAAGCCCAGCAGCGAAAGCGCTTTCAGCGCTGAAACGTGCACCTCATCTCCCACCACCACCGTCACCGGCGGCGCGCCGAAGAGTCCGTCAGCTTCCACATCCCAGCCCGCGCGCGCCAGTACGGCATGCCGGGCGGCGGCCAACGCCGTGAAGTTGGCCATGGTCCCACCCGTGACGAAGCCGGCCGCCGTTTCCGGCGGGAACCCAAGCGCCTCCAGCAGCCAGCGGCGGGCGATCTCCTCCAGCGCCGCACCAACGGGGCTCATCACCGACAGACCGCCGTTCTGATCCCACGTCCCGGCCAGCCAGTTCGCGGCCAGCGCGGCGGGCAACGTGCCGCCTGTCACGAACCCGAAGTAGCGCCCGCCCACCGTTGCTGTCGTGGCCGGCGACCCAATCGTGTCGAGCAATGCCAGGACCACCTCCGGGTCGGCCGGCCCGTCTGGCAGCGGGATGTTCAGTTCGGCAAGCTGCTGGCGGGCGGCCTCCGGGGCCGCCACCGGCCGCGCATCCAGGCTGTCCAGGTAGTGAATCGCGCGCTCGGCGGTCTCTCGCAGCAGCGCCGCACGGCTGGCGGCGCCAGCGCCGGCCGGCAACAAGGTCGGGTGCGTCATGGTTCGGCATCTCCAGGCTGCAAGGCGATTCCGGTGCTCCACGCGGCGCAGAACAACCGGGACGGTATGCCCGTCAGTGTATCGCCCGGAGCACGAAGCCCGGTGCGGTCTTGCCTGCCCTGTCGCGCGGGCTGCTACTCGCCGGGCCTGACCCCGGTGGCATCGACCGGGGCGTCCAGGAGATGATCTTCCCCGACGCCAGGCGTGGAGCGCTTCAGAAGACGCCGCACGAGTTCGCGGCTGATAACGGGCATACCCTCCAGCTCGCTCGCAGCGCTCGCCAGCGCACGCACCGTCCAGCGTTCACGCCCGGCCGGCGGGGCGGTGTTCAGGAGCGCCAGCAGCCGCCTTTCCTGGTCAGGCGTCAACTTGCGGGCGTCCAGGTGGGCGGGTGATCGACCCTGCAGGGTCTGGGCAAACCCGTTGTGCAGGAACGTGCTGCGCACCCGGGTCACGGTGCGGCGATTCACGTCCGCCAACCGGGCAATCACCTCGTTGCTGGGACCCCGTTCACCCGGTCGCCGCTCCGCGAGGAGCAGGATGAGCGCACGCTGCCTCCGGTAGGGCGTGGCAGTTGTCGATTCAAGCAGGCGACGGCACTCGGCCCGCTGCTCGGGCGTCAACACGACGGGGATGGGAGGAGTCATGGCGAACCCGCTAATGTCAAGGAGGATGAGCGTCGCCAGAACGTGGCTACCGTGAACACCGGACCACATCCGGCGGCGCCTGTGGGCAGCGCGATGCGTTTCACGCGCAGTGTCCAACGTAGTCGTCGCCCGTGTAAACAACTGAATTGACACGGGCGACGACTGTTCCGGATTTCTCCCTGGTGGGATACGGCTCACGCCGGGGCGAATTTCTGGATGCGGTTGTTGCCGGCGTCGGTCACGTACAGGTTGCCCTGGCTATCCAAAGCCAGATCCTCGGGGAAGTCGAACTGCCCATCACCAGTTCCCGGCTCTCCGATCACCCGGATGAACTGCCCTGCCGCGTCGAACTGCTGCACCCGGTTGTTGCCTGAATCGGTCACGAAGAGATCGCCATTCGCCGCAATCGCAACCCCTTGCGGGAACCAGAACTGGCCATCTCCACTGCCGAAGCCGCCGAACCCGAACCGGTAGTCGCCATCTGGCGAGAAGACATCGATCCGATGGTTGAACATGTTGGCGACGACCAGGTCCCCATCACTGTTGAAGGCCAGGCTTTCTGGCAGATTCAGTTCGCCGGCGTCCTGCCCGGCAACACCAAAGCCCCCCAGGAAATCACCGATCGTGCTGAAAGTCTGGATACGGTGATTCTCGGTATCGGCGACATACACGACATCGTCCGGGCTGACGGCGACGCCACGGGGGTTGCCGAAATCACCCAGGCCCGATGAGCCATCCCACCCCAACTGGAAATTGCCGCCCAGATCGAATCGCTGACAACGGTCGCTGCCATCCGTGACATACACCTCATCGTCCGGGCCAACCGCGATGCGGAGCGGGTGCGTAAACTGGCCGTTGTTGACACCCTCTGTGCCGAACACGCCAATCCACTCGCCGTCGGTCTCGAAGACCTGCACCCGGTTGTTGTCCAGATCGGCAACGTAGATCCAGTCGAATTGGTTGATAGCGATGCCCGCCGGGTACTTGAACTCCCCGTTCCCCGAGCCGAATGTGCCCCACGCCTGCGCAAACGCGAAGCCCTGGTTTGCGTTGCCGTTGCCGTCGCTTTCGTTACTCCCGGACGCGGTGCACACGCCGTCCTGGCAGGTTTCGCCCGGAGAACAGGCGACGTTGCACGCGCCGCAGTGATCCGCATCGTTGGTGAGCCGGGCGCAGGTGTTCCCACACTCCGTGAACTCCGACTTGCACTTGCACTTCTTCTTCTTGCACTTTGCGCCGTCGCAGCAGTCCTTGTTCTTCTTGCACTTCTTGCCTGGCTTCTTGCAGCCAGCCAGGGCTTCATCGGGCAAGGCGTGCCCAGCCAGCGCAAGGGCGACGGCTGAGAGGCCGAAACGGCGGCGCGTGCAACCAGGCACTGGCCGGAGAGCGTATGAAAGCCGGTCGATCCAGGGAAGAGTAGAAGCTGGCATCGTCAACTCCCCATGAGGCAAGGGGTGGATCGGGAGTTGGCCGGCTGCTGCGTCAGGAGGAAGGAGGAAAGGCAGCCGGTCAACTCTCCTCTATCTCACCAACCGTGCGCCGATGCGGCAGTCAACGGTTTAACTCCCCTGCTGCCAATTTGGGCACGCTTCCTCCCGCTACTCCGCGCCTGCGACAACGTTTCCGTCCGCCAGCGCTGCTCGGGTGAGCCACGCCGGGCTGTACGCGAAGCCAGGATGGCGGAAGCCAGTGGGTGGCCGCGAAAGCACGCGTCGCAGACAGGCTCACCTCAGATCGAGAACATAACCCAGGGTGGGCAGGCGGCTGCGAGCGTCCGGGCCAGGGCCCCGCCCACAAGCCCGGCGCACGGCTGCCGCTCACGCGATACCATGCCCCAAAACACGATGCCCCTTTTCCACCTGGCCACCCGAATCAGAGGAGTGCACCGCAACTTGGATCTCCTGGACCGCCTTCTTGCTCACGATGCCTGGACCACCCGGCAACTCCTGATCCTGGCGCAGTCCCTGACCGAAGCGCAGTGGACACAGCCGTTCGACATCGGGCACGTCACGCTGCGCGCCACACTTGAGCACATGCTCTACAACGTCGAAACGTGGACGGCGCTCATGCATGGCGAAGAGAACCCCGGCGAGCAGCCCACGTTCGACGGGCTCTCCCCCGCCGATCTGCTGGCGCGACACGACGCCGCCATGGCGGCGTTCGCCGCGCTGGCGCACTGCGTGCGCGACGCCGGTTCCTGGAATGCGCGCTGGGTCGATATCCTGGACGACCCGCCGCAAGAGAAAACCTTTGGCGGGGCCATTGCCCACGTCATCACCCACAACATGCACCACCGCAGCGAGGTCATGCACATGCTGCACCGGCTCGGCGTTGCGGGCGTTATCGAGGGAGACGTCCTGAGTTGGGAGGCGGCAACTTCCGCTTGAGCGCCCTTGCACATCCGCCTGTCGCCAGCTCAATGGACGATGGAGGCAGCGAACCACACCGTCACAGCCGAAGCAATGCCGGAGCCAGTGCGGCCGGCCTGGGACGTTGGGACCGCGCCAGCGCAGAAACCGTATGGCAAGAGGCTGCCCCCGGACCAGGCCGTGATCGGTTCAGGCTTTCCGTTGCCGCAAGCTCCGCAGATGCTGGTGGAACTCCGCCATGGCCGGGCCGAGGCGCTCGCCAGCGGCGTCCAGCGTCACCAGGGTCGCGCCGGGCCGGCCGACATCGGCGCGGGCCTGGACTTCGCCCGTGACGCGAGGCAGGCCGCCCTCCGCCTTACCCAGGATAAAGACCTGGTTGGGGCGACCGGTGCGCCCTGCCCGGTAGCCGCGCTCGGTGAAGAACGCGATGGCCAGGTCCAGCACCTGCGCGGCCGGCAGGCGGCTGACTGCCTTCTTCTGGTAGGCGGTCCGCTGCAATTCCTCGTCGAATGCGTGGGTCGGTGGTGAGGGTACAGGCTCCGTCATGATGTCGCTCAGCGCGTGTGGGACTCGCCCGGCGCCAGAACCACGACGGTCGTCTCCGGCGCGGTTTTGCCCACGGCGGCGCGGAAGGTTGCCGGGTCCTGCCTGATGGGCGGAAACGTGTTGTAGTGGCAGGGAATGACCGCCTGCGGCCGCAGAAACTCCACGGCGCGGGCGGCGTCCGCCGGGCCCATCGTGAAGTGATCGCCTATCGGCAACACCGCCAGGTCAATCCCTTCGTCCCCAATCAGGCGCATATCCCCGAAAAGTGCGGTATCCCCGGCAAAGTAGATCGTGCTGCCGCCGAAGCGCACGATGAGCCCGGCCGGAATGCCGTGCGCCACCTTCTTTTCACCGTCCCAGTAGGATGAGGAGTGCCAGGCCGGGGTGAACTTGACCGTGCCGTGCGGGAAGGCGACGGAGCCGCCGTGATTGGCGCCGGTGACATTCGCCAACCCCTGGGATTCCAGCCAGTCAGCCAGCTCGACCGTGGTGATGATGCCCGCGCCGTGCTGGCGCGCGAGTTCGGGAGCATCTCCAACATGGTCGTTGTGAGCATGGGTGATGAGGATGGTGGTCGGCTTGACATCGCTCGCCGGGATGGTTGCGACCGGGTTGCCCGTGATGAAGGGGTCGATCGCCACCACGTGCCCATCGTCATCTTCGAGCACGAACGCCGAGTGGCCGATGTAGGTCAGCTTGAGCATGACAGTCCTCCTCCCGCAGCGCCCGCCAACTTTCGGGCCTCGGCATCACCTGCGGCAATCGTGGCACACAAGCAAGGCCGTTGACACGCGCCGGGTTACAACGCGCGCCAACGCACGGGCCTGTTACTCCTGGGCCGGAACCGAGATCGTGAAGGCAGGGTGGTAGGCATCGTGGTCCGGCCCGTACCAGTCCACCAGCATCTCGCCGTACCAGCGGGCGCGTCCGGGATTCGTGTACCAGCGCACTCCGGTGTACTCGGCCGCCTTCAGGATGCCGAGCACCGCGTGGGTAATCTCGTCATCCACGAAGTCCGGCCCGACAGGCGACATCACCCACCGCGCCAGGTGCTCGGCCGAGCGCCGCGTGAGCGCCGGGTTTTGTGTCACCTGGTACGCGACGTAGAACATGGGCTGCACCTCCGGCAGCCAATCGAGCGCCACCAGTTCGTTCCGCACGTAGGAAATGAACGTGGCGAGGTCGGCCTCCTCCGGGATGCGGACCGGCAAACCGTGCGGCAAGGCGCCATCCGCGCGCACTGCGACCGGCATACCCGCGCCCGCCTCCATGCCCAGCCGCACCTCGGCATCGAGCCAGAGTTGCCGCGCCGCCAGGCCATCGGGCCCGGCGAGACGCCGCGCCTGCGCCAGGGCGCGGCCAGCATCCGGCGCATCCTCCGCCGCCATCAGCGCGCTGACGTTCTCCGCAAGTTCGGCATCGTTGAACGCGATCAGCGCGCCACTATCCGCCTCGTCGAGGTGCAGGCCGAACACGGTGGCCGCGCCGGGCAAGCCAGGCCCGCCCTCGCGCAGTGGGGCAGGCAGCGTCAGGCCGTGATCGACCAGATAGGACTTGCCGGGGAGCGGCGCCGGTGGCGCCATGCCGCCAATCGGTTGCGCCCAGACGACGCGCGCCGTTTCCAGCCCGGGTGTCTCCGGGACAAACTCCAGGTTTGCGTCCAGCTCCACGAAGAGCGGCTTGCCGCCACTCCGCTTCACCGCCTCGGAGAGGTAGCGACGCGTATTGACCGGGATGCCGACCGACTCCTTGCCGGCCACGCCGAGTGCCGCCATCAGCAGCTTGCGCGCCCGGTCCGGCCGGCTAACCAGCAGCAGCGGGCCAGCGAAACCCGTGTACGCACGCCAGGCGTCCAGCGCCTCCTCAGGCGTGGCGGCCGGAATCACGGCATCCCCGGGCAGGACCAGCGCCTGCCGCAACGGCGGATGAGCGGGGTAGTCTGCAGACCGGACCGGCTGCATTTCCTCAATGCCGAGCGTTCAGAAACCGCCCAGCCACTGGTCCCGCCAGGTATCACGATCAAAGGGCATGAGTGAAGCCGCTCCTGACAATCACGACGATCTCGATGCCGCAAATCCTACCATTTACATCGGATATAACAGACCATACGACCGATCGGGGTCAGCCGACTCCTCGGCGACCCGAGTCTGTCGCACACCCCTGTCCCAACTGCCAGGCGCCGCGGTCCTGCTCGTCACAGACGCCGTCCTGAGCGGCGTCGCAGGATCTCGTTCCCCAGCCGCCCAGGTGGGGAGGGTCACCCGCTCACGGGACGCCACCTGTGGACGGGCGCCAGCGGGCAAGCCATGTGCCGCGAGCCTGACTTCATTTACTGGCCGCACTGCGATGCTCGCCCGTCGGGACTCTGCGGGCAGGCCACTACGCCTCGTAAACCACCTCCCCATCGACCAGGGTCAGGTCCACGTTGAGGGTGGGGAGGTCCTCGGGCGCGATGGCGCGAGGATCACCCGAAAGCACCACCAGGTCCGCCAGCATGCCAGGCGCGATCGTGCCCTTGCTCCGCTCTTCGAAGGAGCCATAGGCGCCATTGCGGGTGAACATGCGCAGCGCTTCCTCGATGGTCACGCCCTGCCCCGGCCCCATGCGCTGCCCGGTGGCGGTGAGGCGGGTCACGGCGGAGCGCAGGTTGACCAGCACGTTGCAGTCCACGACTGGCACGTCTGACGAGCCAATGACGTGGATGCCGTGGTCGTGCCAGGTGCGCCCCGGGTAGGAGCACGCCAGTTGCTCCGGCGTGAAGTTACGGATGTAGGAATCACCCAACTCGTAGATGAAATTCGGCTGGGGCACGGCGAGCACTTGCATCCGCGCCAACCGCTCGATGATCGCCGGCGTACACATGCCGCAGTGCTCGATGCGGAAGCGGTGGTCCGCTTTCGGGGATCGCGTGAGCGCCGCCTCGTAGGCATCCAGGATCATCGTGATGGCGCGGTCACCAATCGCGTGTGCGGCGAGTTGGAAGCCCGCCTCGTGGGCGCGGCCAAAACCCTCGTTCAGTTCCTCCTGCGTGTAGATCGTAATGCCCCGGTTGCCAGGGTCGTTCACGTAGTCATCGAACATGGCGGCAGTGCGGCCACCGCCAGAGCCATCCTGGAAATACTTGGCGGGGCCAATGCGCAGCCAGTCGTTGCCAAAGCCGGTCTTCATGCCCAGCCTGGCGAGTGCATCGAGCGTGTCGTCGATGAGCATCATGGTGAAGACACGAACCGGCAGTTCGCCCGCCGCCGCCAGTTCCTCGTAGGCGGCGAACTCGTCCGAGGTGCGGATACTCGCCTCGCCAACACTGGTGATGCCGTAGGCGTGAAAGCGTTCGCCAGCGGCGCGCAGGGCGTCCTTCATCCCGGCGCGGGTGACGCGCGGGATCTGCCTGCTGACCAGCGACATCGCCGTTTCCGCCAGCAGGCCGGTCGGCTCCCCGTGCTCGTCGCGAGCAATTTCTCCACCCTGGGGATCAGGCGTGTCGCGCGTGATCCCGGCCAGGCGCAGCGCAGCGCTGTTGGCCACCGCGAGGTGGCCGCAGGTGCGCAACAGCCAGGCCGGCCGGCCGCCAGTGACAGCGTCCAACTCGTAGCGGGTGGGATGGCGCAGAACATCGAGGCGCGTGTCGTCGTAACCCCTGGCCAACAGCCAGTCCCCACGCGCCCCGGCTGGCGCCGATGACGCAACCTGGAACGCCTGCAACAGCCCGGCCAGCGTTGGCTGTGCGACGGGCCGGGCATCGATCTGGCCCAGGCCGATGCCGTAGGAGATCGGGTGCGTGTGGTTATCGTTGAAACCAGGGAGCAGCGTGCGCCCACCCAGGTCGATGATGCGGGTGGCCGGGCCTGATTCAGCGGCTGCCTCCGCGTTGGAGCCCACGAGGGCAATTCGGTTGCCAGCGAGCGCAACAGCTTCGGCCACAGGCTGGACATCGTCCATGGTCAGGACAAGGCCGTTCAGGAATACGAGATCCGCGGGCATACCCCCTCCACCGTCGATCAGCACTGGTGACGACCTGGCGCACACTGCTTCTGGCCCGGCACCGCGCAGTTTGTGTAGCTAACCCTACACAAACTGGAGGGCAGGCACGATGCGACCGCGCGAGAGGCCCCCACCGAGCCAGAACAGTACGATACCCTGCCGGTCAGGTGCGGTTCCGCCTCCGGCGCCGCAGTGTGGGCCATATGCACTCGCGATGAAGGGAGAAGCATGATGCAAGGTACCTGTAATCACTCCGGTCGTTCGTGGCGTCGTGCAGCCGTCCTGGCGTTTGCAGCGCTGCCACTGTTCGTGCCCGCCACCCTGGCGCAAACGCCCGAGAGCGGCGACATGGCGGTCGCGCATCCGGTGCATATCCATGCTGGAACGTGCGACGAGTTGGGTGAAGTGATCGTGCCTCTGGCGGATGTGGCCTACCCCACGGGTGAACAGATGGGTTCGCCAGATGCCGTAAACGCCACGGTCAGCCTCAATATGATCGACATGCCGCTGGCAGATCTCCTGGGCGGCCAGTACGCCGTGAACGTCCACGAGAGCGCCGATGACATCGGCACGTACATCGCCTGCGGGAACCTCGGCGGCATCATCGAGAAAGGCGATGACGGGGACGAAGTTCGCTTCGTGCTACATGAGTTGAACGGCTCTGGTCACACCGGCATTGCCTTCATTGGTTTGGCCGGAGACCAGACCCAGGTCAACATCATGATGATTGAGCCGGATGAGATGAGCTAGGGCAGGCGCATGCCGAGGCCGCGAACGCAGCGTTCGCGGCCCCGGCCAATGCAACTGGCAGCCCCAGCGCAGCCCCGGGAGCAGAGCGCCGGGAGGTCTGCTTTCAGCCACCCCTGAAAGCATGCAAGGCGCGCCGAGATCCGCTGGCTACGGCACAGGTTGTGGCGCCCTGGCCCCGCAGGGCGCCAGGCAGGCCGTGCCGCTTTCGCAGAGACCTGCGCACGGGCCGGAAGCCCAGAGTACGCAGGCCGAGCCCGCCGGGAACCCCAGGGCCTCGCAGTCGGCGTCTTTCGTACAGGCCGCGCAGCCAGACGGTGGCGTCACGCTTCCACAGTAGGAACTCCCTGCCGTGGCGCCTGCGCAGACGCATGTTGGTGAGCCGTTGCAAAGAGCGACGCTTCCGACGGCACAGTAATCTGGCCCGTCCTGATTACATGTTCCCGTTCCGTGAGCGGCGCATTTTCTCTTGCCCTTCTTGCCCGTGCACAGGCCGGAACAGCATTTGCTGGCGTTCTTGCATGGCTGACCGATACCCAGGCAGCCAAAGGCGTTTGGCTTCGCTTTCCTGGGTCTCCGCTTCTTGCGTTTCCGCTTCGCCTCACCGGTGGCCGGCTCTCGCCAGCCGCAAGCCAGGGCAAGCACCCCGCCCAGGTACCCGCGTCGCGAGGTCGCAAGACCTCGCAGCAACGAGTCGAATTGCGTACCTTCCATGGATTTCCCCTGTCGTACTCACAAGCCCTCGAAACTCCCGGGGCAGGCCGCGACACGCTCCTACATCTCCTCCGGGAACGGGACGCCACATGGAACCAGGCAGGCCATGCCGCTATCACACCAGCCGGAGCAGTTACCGCGCCCCACCTGGGCACACGCCGAGCCGGCTGGGTATCCCAGTGCGATGCAGTCGGCATCTTTCCGGCAGGTGGTGCAATCCAGTTGAGGAGCGGTGCGAGGAGCTGGAGCACAGAAATTGCTGCCTGCGGTGGTGCGGAAACACCAGCAGTTGGCGCCGCAGCCCAGGGATGGCGCCTCGTCGAGCCCCGCGGTACACACGCCTGGCCGATCTTGCCGGCAAACGTCGACGCCATGAGCCCGGCACTTCTTGCCTTCACACACGCCCGAGCAGCATTCGTCCGCGCTCTGGCTTCGATCACCCACCTCGATGCAGCCAAACTCATTTGGCGTCGCCGGCTTCTGTTTCTTCTTGCGCCGCTTGCGCTTCTTCTTTGCCTCACTCTCGAGTGCGGTGTACGCACTACCCAGGCCGAGCCCAGCGGCCAGGCCTCGCAGGAGATCACGGCGGGTTGACCCGGCGAGCAGCGAACGACAGTCTGCAAGAAAACGACCGGCAAGCATGCACCATCCTCGCGTTCTGGTTGGGCCGGATGCCGAGCAGATGGGCCGAACACGCACCCCATCGTCTGGCGCGTCCTGGTTGGAGCCTGTGTGACGAGGCAAGGAACGGCAGAACGGCCACGGCCTGATGTGGAGATCCTCCAACCGGAGGACAGGCACACGATGCGGCGCCTGCCAACAAGGTACGGCTTGGCCCGGTGCAAGCCATCGGGCAAATGTCCGGGGTTTTGTCTGGGGTTGACCGAGATTACGCGTAGGGCAGGATGACCACGTCGGGCCGCCCTCCTCCCCGTTTCCACCGGAGCAGTCGCCACGTCGAGAGACAACCCACCGTGATGCTGCGGGACATCACAGGCAGCCCGCTGACGCACAGCGTGTCACGAGCATCCGCGCGTTACGCCAGCGAACACGACTCGCGCAGCCGACGAACTCCGGTTGCTGACGCGACGTGCAGCGACCGGGCCGGTTGGCGCGGCGCCGCTGTGCTCACGCCCAGGCCGTTCTGTCGCCGGCAAGCCGTATGGCTTACACCCTCAATTCGTGGACGACCTCGCCAGCGGCGATGGTGTAGGCAACCGGGATGTCTGCAAGGCCATCGGGATCGACACTCTCAAGCTCGGCGCTGAAGACCGTGACATCCCCCAGCAGCCCCGGCTTCAGCGTGCCCTTGATCCCCTCTTCAAATGAGGCGTAGGCGCCATTCGCGGTGTACGCGCGCAGGGCATCCTCCAGAGGAACAGCCTCGGCGGGGTTGACCGGGCGGCCGAGGATATCGCGCCGCGTCATCATGGTCTGCACCCCGGCCAGCGCGTTCACCGGCGCCACCGGCGCGTCCGACGAGGCGGCGGCAACAATGCCGAATCGCGCAAACGAGCGCATCCCGTACGCTTGCCCGATGCGCCACTCGCCCAGGTTGTTGACGTAGGCGTCCCGGAAGTGGCGCAGGAACGACGTGCCCGGAATCGGAATCACGCCGAGGTCACGGATACGGCCCAGGATGCGGTCATCCACAATGGAGCAGTGCTCGATGCGGTGGCGCGTATCCGGGCGTGGGTTCGCTCGCTGCGCTTCCTCGTACGCATCCAGCACCAGGTCGATGGCGGCGTCGCCAATGGCGTGTATCCCGACCTGGAAGCCGGCGTCGTGCGCGCGGCGCACCTTCGCTTTCAGCGCCTCGGGCGGCATCATCCAGAGGCCGTAGTTACCTGGCTGTCCTTCGTACGGCCTGTGCATCATGGCTGTGCGGCCTCCAATGCTGCCATCACTGAACAGCTTGGCCGGGCCAATTTTCAGCCAGTCGTCGCCAAAACCCGTCTGGATGCCGAGCGAAATGAGATCATCCAGTGTTTCATCGATCAGCATCATCAGGTAGGCGCGGAAGGGAAGCTTGCCCTGCTCGCGCAGGCGCTGGAACGCGCGCAACTCACGCGGATCGCGGATACCGGCCTCAACGGCGCTGGTAACGCCGTTGCGCAGGAATTCGTTGCCTCCGGCCACCAGCGCATCCATCATGTCCTGCTCGGTTGGCTCCGGGACGCCCGCGCGCACGATGGTCAGCGCGGCCTCACGCAACACGCCAGTCGGCTCCCCGTGGGCATCGCGGTCGAACAGGCCGCCCTCCGGGTCCGCCGTGGCGCTGGTG
Source organism: Thermomicrobiales bacterium (assembly GCA_041390745.1). Lineage (GTDB taxonomy): Bacteria > Chloroflexota > Chloroflexia > Thermomicrobiales > UBA6265 > JACCXM01. Next base: position 88,315 of record JAWKPJ010000019.1, read on the forward strand.
ACGTTTGCCAGGCGCAAGGCGGCCGAGTTGGCCGCGCCGATGTGGTGGCACATGCGGATCAGCACGACCGGGTGATCAGGCGCAACGGCGTCCAGATCTGCCCGCGTTGGGTGGCGGCCTTCGGCGAGGCGCGCGTCGTCATACCCGCGCCCCACGATCCACGTTCCGGCGGGCCGGCCGGCGGCGGCCTCGCGCACCTGGGCCAGGATGTCCGCCATGCTGGCATTGCGCTCCGGGGAAAGGTCGAGGTCGAGGAGCGCGAACCCGACCGACATGGGGTGCGCATGGGCGTCATTCAACCCGGGGGTGGCGGTGCGCCCGGCCAGGTCGATCACCTCGGAGCCGGGTGCAGCCGCTGCCTTCGCGCCGGCGTCATCACCGGCGTAGACGACGCGCCCCATGCGGATGGCAACTGCCGAAGCAACCGGGTGCGCCGGGTCCATGGTCAGGACCCGGCCATTGAGCAGAAGCAAATCTCCCGTGGCGGGCATGCGGTGAGGTCCCTCCGGGCGCAAGCGAAAACAGCGACAATCTCTGGCCGGGAGTATAGGGGCGAGGGGGAGACGCTTCGCTCAGGGGGCGACGGCCTGCGGGCCTCAGGGAGTAAGGGAGTGAGGACGTGACGGCAGTGACTGAGCCGGAAGCGTGGGCAAACTGGGCGGGGAATGTGCAGGCCGCACCGCGCCGGGTGGCGCGGCCCGCCACACTCGATGACCTGCGGGCTGTCCTGCTGGAGACCGCCGAACACGGCGAAACCGTGCGCGTGGCCGGGGCAGGTCACTCCTTCGCGCCGCTCTGCGCGACTGGCGGCACGCTGCTCGATCTGTCCCTGCTGGCGGGTATCGAGCGCATCGATCCGGAGACCGGCGATGCGACGATCTGGGCCGGAACCCGCCTCTTCAACCTCGGCGCTCCCTTGCAGGTCGCGGGCCGGGCGCTGCTGAACCAGGGCGACATCGACCGCCAGGCGCTGGCCGGGGCCGTCTCAACCGGGACGCACGGCACCGGTCGCAAGTACGGCAGCTTCTCCTCCGCCGTGCGCGCCGTTGAGGTAATGCGCGCCGATGGCGACCTGGTGACCATCGACGCCAGCGAGCCGCTGCGGCTCCGCGCAGCCTCGCTGGCCCTGGGCCTGCTGGGGGTGCTGACGAAGATCACCCTGGCCACGGGCCCCGCCTACAAGCTGCGCGAGCAGAACGCGGCCATGAGCATGGAAGAGTGCCTGGCGATCTTCCTCGACATGGAAAGCGCGCGGCGCAACGCGGAGTTCTGGTGGCTGCCGGCGCTGGACATCTGCGTCCTCAAGACCTTTGTTGAGACGGACGATGAGCCCTTCCGCGAGGATGTTCCCGAGGCCGCGCCCGGCACGCTGGAGCGCTACCTGCACCCGGATTACGTAGACTGGAGCTGGCGCGCCTACCCCTCCCAACGCAACGCACAGTTCGTGGAAATGGAGTACACCCTGCCGCTGGGCGAGGGCCCGGCCGCGCTGCGCGAAATCCGCAAGCTGGTGCAGACCCGCCACCCCGATTGCACGTGGGCAGTGGAGTTCCGCACCCAGCCAGGGGAGGACCCACTGCTCAGCCCCACCCAGGGCGTGGAGAGCGCCACCATCAGCCTGCACCAGGCGATTGAAAAACCCCACGAGCCCTTCTTCCGCGACGCCGAACCGATCTTCCTGGCTCATGGCGGCCGTCCTCACTGGGGCAAGCTCCAGTACCTGGCTCCCGCCCAGATCGCTGCGCTCTACCCGGACTTGCCCGCTTTCGAGGCTATTCGCCGCGAGATGGACCCGGCCGGGCTGTTCGTGAACGGGTATTTGCGGGAGTTGGGGTTCGGGTCGTAGCTGGAGAACACACCGGCTGCAACTCGGGAAGCAAGGAGGTCGGCGCGGTGGCATTACAGCGTATTGCAAAAGACCTGACCTGCCAGGCATCAACCCCGTGTCTCGAGCGGAGTCGAGAGACCTCGTCGCCAGCGCCGGTGAACGAGGTCTCTCGACTCCGCTCGAGACACGAGGGGATTCCCGGCGGCCCAACTTCTTTGCACACCGCTGCAGGGCACGGCGTCCAGCAATGCTGACACCCGAAAGGCGGCGGCCAGCATGGACAGCCAACTGGAAGAAAGGCGGAAAGCCATTGCGGCCCTCTGCCGGGAGTACGGTGTGCTGCGCCTGGATGTGTTCGGCTCAGCGGCGCCGGGGGGCCTTCGATCCAGCGACGAGTGATCTGGACTTCGCCATGACCCTTGCGGACTGTGGCGCAATCGGGTTGGCAATGCGCTACTTGCGGGGGCGCAGTGGCATTGAGGCGCTCTTGGCCCGGCCAGTTGGCATGATCTTCGATGACTCGATTCGCAACCCCTCCTTTCGCGAAGAAATCGAAGAAACGCGCCGGAGCGTCTTTCTCGCGCCCGAGGAAGCAGCGGCTGCCTGATGCCCTGGAAGCGCGTCAGGCAATTGGCCGCATAACCGCTGGGCTCAACTTCGACGACGACATGCAGAACGAGGCGGTACGCGGCGGCGGCGTGCAGTGGTTCCATTGCGTTGCCGGGGAAGCCCTGAACGGGGCGCGACAGCGTGATCCCGCACTCCCTGAACGTCTCCCGGAACTGCGTGACGTTGTTGCTATGCGCATCCGCCTCGTCCACGGATACTTCACCATCAACGACTTGACGGTGTGGACGACTCTCAGCGGCGACGGGCTTGCCGGTTGACCTGGCTATGCTGGAGACGATTCGTAGACCACGTTTTCTCGAAGCTATCCGTGAAGCCCGGCGACTACTCTATGCCGTCTGACATCGCCGGCGTGCCGGAGAACACCCTCGTGGCGTCCAATCACATCACGGCGGACACCTCCGGGATAGCCTGCGAGGCTTTCTGGCAGGACAGGCGTGCTCGTCAACTCGTCGAACGGAGTTTTCTGACCACCGGGGAGGCTGTGTATCGGTTTCAGCGTCATGCACCCGAAATGGCCGCACAAATGCGCACGCATGATGAGACCGTCGCATTCCGCAATGCGCTGATCCACAATTGCGACGATGTTTCGTATCCGAGGGTTTGAGGCGCCGTGCGTGAGCCACAGCCTGTTCGTCGTACTGAGGTTAACGCGCTGCGGCAAGAGACGGACGCGCAGTGGCCGCCGCCGCAGCGCGGCCCCACGAGGTACGGTCTCGAGTGCCTCACCTGATACGCCCTGAAGCTGGGAGCATCCCCATTGCATCTCCGTAGTCTCGTCGTTGTCACCCTGATCTGGCTCTCCCTGGCGGGCGCGGCGGGAACCCACGCCCAGACGCCGGTGGCTTCCCTGGAGTGGGGCCCCTGCCTGTCGGACGCTGGCGCGGGGGCGTCAGAATCAGGCCTCGAGTGCGCGTTCCTCCAGGTTCCGCTGGATTACCACGATCCCGGCGGGGAGCAAATCACCATCGGCATGAATCGCCTGCCCGCGCGAGACCCACAACAGCGGATCGGCGCGCTCATCTTCAACCCCGGTGGCCCCGGCGGCTCCGCCTCACCGGTGATCGCCCTCGAAGCGGCTGGGCTTTCCCTGTTTGATCCCAAGGTGCGCGACCGATTCGACCTGATCGGTCTGGATCCGCGCGGCGTCGGCATGAGCACCCCGGTCCGGTGCGATCCGGCCCTCTGGAACGAGCAGCCCTCGCTCTTTCCCCGAGACGCAGTGGGCTTCACCGCCCTGCAGGAGCACATGCACGCCGTCTGGACAAACTGTCTGGAAATGACAGGCCCCCTGCTGGGCCACCTCGATACCATTAGTGCGGCCCGTGACATGGAGCAGGTTCGGCTCGCCCTGGGTGGCGAACCGCTGAACTACCTTGGGCTCTCCTACGGCACGCAACTCGGCGCGACCTACGCAGAGCTGTACCCGGAACAGATTCGCGTCATGGCGCTGGATGGTGCGCTCGACCACGGGCAGCGCGGTCTCACCATGCTGAATGACGAGTCGCGAGCACACGAAGGAGCGCTGCTGCGCTTCGCCAGTTGGTGCGCGGAAGACGCCTCGTGCTCCCTGCACGGGCAGGATGTGCTGGCGCGCTACGACGCGTTGGTCGCGGCGGCGGAGGCCGCGCCCATACCGGCAACGCAGTGCGTATCCTCCGGCGCTTGTCGCCGCGAAGCAACCGGGGACGACATCCGCCTCGGCACACAGCTCCTACTGCTGATCAAGGACCCCGTGCCCGAGTTAGGCATCACCGGGTGGGCGGCGCTCGCCGACGCCATCATTGCGGCAGAACAGGGAGATGCCAGCGCGTTTTCACGGGAACTGGCTGCCGATGAAACCTCTCACCTCTTCCCGGAGCTCGCCATTGCCTGCGCCGATTGGCGGACAGACCTTGCCACCTGGGATGATCTCCGGGCCTACGAGATCTTCGGGGAGGCACTGTCCCCACACACTCAGGGCGCCACCCAGACCTGGACGATCCTCACCGGCTGTATGGGCTGGCCCGTCCCGGTTGCCAATCCGCAAGGCGTGTGGGACATCGCTGGCGCACCGCCAATCCTGATCGTGAACACCACGCACGATCCGTCAACCAGCTATCTCTGGGCGCAGCTGATGCGCGAACAGATTGCCGGCAGCGTGCTACTCACGCGCGAGGGAGACGGGCACACATCCTTCTTCCTCACCGGCGAGAGCGCCACGCGCGACGCCATCACCCATTATCTGCTCACCGGAGAGACGCCGCCGCCGAACACGGTGGTTCCTGATTAAAGCGAGGCGCCAAGGGTATGTCGCCCCAAGCGACGATGAGCGGTCAAGATCTCGCCGTCGCTCGGGGCGAGCCAGAACGAGCTTTCGCGACACGCATCGTATCCGGCCCGAACGGGGCAAGCCGCAGTGAGCAGCGAACGCAGTCCCGGGTGAGACCGCAAGGCAGGAACCGGGGCTGGTCTGGTTCAGCCCGCGCCGCCGGAGTTCACCTTGAGTAGCCGCCCAGTCCTGAGCGGCCGGGGTTGGGCGCAGCAGGCATGGTTAGCCCGGCAACAGACCGGCCAGAAGTCAGCAGCGCTTGAGGTGAAAGACGGTCATCCGGGCCGCCAGGGTGGGAATGTCGTCAGCGGGCACGGGACTACCGTGCAAGCGGGCTACCGTCGCCCGCACATCCGGGTGGCGCAGCAGCGCGAGTCGCTCCGGCAGTGTCAACTCGGTCAGGGAAACATGCTCGTCCATACGGCTGCGGCAGAGCAGGCCGCGGCCGGCAACGCGCGCAGCCTGCACCCATTCGCCCGGGAACAGGTCAGCCACGATGTAGCGCTCGCCCTCCACGTGCTGGACCATCACCAGCGCTGAGTCAGCGACGCCACTGCGATGCCCGGGAACGACCAGCACATGGCGGGCGCCGGATACGAAACCGATCCGATGCAAGGCAATCTGCACGGCTTCCAGCCAGCGGCTGGGTCCGGGCCGGGAATAGCGGGCAGGCGTTGCGAACGTCCGCTCGGTCATTGGTCAATCCTTTCAGGAATGCAGGGCGGGACTCCGGGCGGGCAGGCCATGCCGAGCTGTTACCTCAGCGGCAGCGTGAAGCTCAGAACCGTCCCCTTGCCGGGAATGCTGTCGGCCCGAATCTGGCCGCCATGGGCTTCGATGAGGCCGCGCGCAATCGCGAGCCCCAGCCCACTGCCCCCGGAATCGGCAGACTTCCAGAAGCGGTCAAAGATGTGGGGCAGCGCCTCGGCCGAAATCCCCTTGCCGGTATCCGCCACCCGAAACAGGACCGCGTTTCCTTCTGGCCGCACCTCGAGCCGAATCGTGCCGCCCCGCGGCGTGTGGCGCAGGGCGTTGTCCAGCAGGTTGTCCAGAACCTGCCGGATGCGCACGGGGTCGATGTCGAGCGATGGCACTGGCTGCGCCTCAACGCGGAAGGTGACGCCGGCGGCGTCTGCACGCGGCGTGAAGCCGTAGCGCACCTCCACCATCAGGTCCGCCACGTCCGTACGCTCCCGGTGCAGGCGCAAAGCACCCGTGTCAGCCAGCGAGAGCGTGCGCAGGTCATCGAGCAGGCGGGCCATCAGCGCGGTGGCGTCAAGCACCGTCTCCAGGTGGGCATCATCACGCGGGTAGACGCCATCCAGCATCCCCTCGGTGTTGCCCCGGATCACGGAGAGCGGTGTACGTAGTTCGTGCGCCACGTCCGCGAAGAGATTGCGGCGCTGTGTCTCGTTCGTTTCCAGGCGTGTGGTCATGGCGTTGAAGGTCTCGACCAGGCGGCCGACATCGCCCTTTGCCTTCGTCTCAACGCGTACGGCGTAGTCGCCATCGGCCACCCGCTCGGCCGCCGACATGACCTCGGAGATGGGCGCCGCCGTGCTGCGGACCGTGCGGCCGATGTACGCCAGCGACACCACCATGATGATGACCAGGAAGAAGCCCCAGGGGGGACCGCCTCCGCCGTGCTGCCCTCCACCATCGCTGAAGATGGCGCCGAGGATGCTGGCCGTGAACATGAGGCCCAGCATCACGCCAAAGAAACACCCCACCTTGCGCAGGAAACTGCGTGATCTCCTGCCAGGTGGCCGCCGTGGTGGCCAGGGTTCCCCCTCCGGCCACCAGTGCGGGCGCTCGCCCGGCCGCCAGTGACTCTGCCAGTCACCATGCCACGGTCCGTGCCAGGGCGCCGGGGCCGGGCCTGAAGGGCGCGCCGCCGCCGGCGGCGTCACCGAGTGGGGCGGCGGTTGCGGCTGAGGATTGGGCTTGCCGTTTTCCGGCATGCCCTCCCCCCAGCCTGGATAGCCCCCACCCCAGCCCCCCTCCCGGTGTGCGGGAGAGGGGCTTTTTGGCTCTGGGGGGAAGGGGGTCTGCTGGGGAGTCATGCGTCCGCGAAGCGATAACCAACGCCGTAGACGGTGCGCACATAGCGCGGTTCTCCGGGTTCCGGCTCGATCTTGCGGCGCAGGTTCTTGATGTGAGCGTCAATCGCTCGCTCGTAGGATTCGAAGGCGACGCCGTGCAGAACATCGAGCAACTGGCCGCGCGTAAACACCCGGCCCGGCTCGCGCGCCATGGCCAGCAGAAGCTGGAACTCGCTGGCGGTCAGTTCCACCGGGTGCCCGTCGACAGTAACCCGCATGCGCGGGACATCGATCTCCAGGTCCGCCACCCGGATGAGATCCCCTGGCTCATCGTGACTGTCGATGCGCCGGAACAGCGCCCGCACCCGGGCCACCAGTTCCTTGGGGCTGAAGGGCTTGACAACGTAGTCGTCGGCGCCCAGTTCCAGCCCCACGATGCGGTCCGCCTCATCGCCCCGCGCGGTCACCACCACAATCGGGACGTCCGACGTGCGGCGCAACTCCCGGGTGACATCCAGACCATCCCGGCCAGGCAGCCCCAGATCGAGCACCACCAGGTCGGGCCGGGCCAGGCGCGCGCTTTGCAACGCGGTGTCGCCATCTGCCGCCACGCTGACGGTAAAGCCAGCGGCCTGCAGATAGTCGCGGATGACCCGCGCAATCTCGGGCTCGTCTTCTACGACAAGGATGCTCTTCATAGCTGTTACCGGATGAACGATGCGGCGGGGGAGAACCCCCACGCCGCGATCGCTGAAGACCTGTGTGGTCACCTTACCACTGCTCGGGCTGGGACCCGGCCTGCCCGGCGGCGCCGGTGGCGCCAGCCGTGCTGCCGGGGTTCCCCGCGCTGCCGGCCGGACCCTGTGGCGCCGCGCCCGCCTCGTCCGGGCGGTTCACGTTCGTCCAGTAGTCGGCTGCGGGCGGCGGCGGCGGCGTGGCTGGGCCGCCGGCTGCCGGCGTGAAGGGCGGCGGCGGGGTCATTGTCGTGCCGCTCTGGTGATTGAAACCCTCATGCGCCTGGCGGTGCCAGTCATCGAAGAACCCGCGCGGGCCGCGAAACGGCTGACCCTGGCCGTGGCGCTGTGCCCACTGCGCCTGCTGCTGCTCCCACTGCGCCCGCTGCTCCGGGTTCATGAAGGCGCGGGGATCGGGACCCTGCTGCCCACCCGGCTGCATGGTTGCCGGCGGGCCGTATCCACCGGGGCCAAGGGGGCCACGGCCATTGTGCCGGTCAAACGACCCCTTCCTCCAGAAGAAATACAGAATGCCGCCGATGATGAGCAGCCCCCAGGGGAAGCCGCCGCCCATGTAGTGCATATGTTCACCTTTTCCACTTGCGATGAGCCCATCCATGAATCCATCGCGATACGTGCTGTTCAGGAGCCAGATCGCCCCGATGATGGCGCCACCGATGATGAGTGGCTTCTTGTTCCCCGGTCCTGGACCGTGTTGCACTGTCGTGCTCCTTTCGACCTCGGCAGCTCTGCGTCAGAACTTCTGCCATCTGGGAACCAGTCTGCGCCCGAAATGTGGAGACGCCGTGAAGAGGCCGGGGAAAGATGTGGGAGGTCCGCTCTCTGTCACCTGACAGAGGCGGCCGCGCCACAGCAATCTGCCACCGCGTATCTGCCGCCTGGGTGATGTGCATTCATCGCCGCAAGCGCATGATCTGATCGTGCCGGAAACGCCGGCGCAGTCGAGACGGAAGCCGCACGGGAGGATCCACCATGACAAACCAGCACCTCGTGCGGCGGCTCCTCCGCACCCTCCTTCGCCCCACCACGTCTTCCCGGCGCGTGCGGCAGGAGCCCCGTCTCACGGCTGCCTGCGCGGCGCGCCCAGCCTACCGCCTGATCTAGGCAGACCAGGCACGAGAGCAGCGAACAACCAGGGGAGCACGCATGCCATGACCGGACTTCAGTTCGACAAGGTGACACAGCAACTTGGGCGCCGCCGAGCCCTGCAGGCGCTTGGCACAGCCGCCATCGCCACCGCCAGTGGGGTTGCCCTGGCGGAAGGCAAGAAGGGCAAGAACCGCAAGAAGAAGCAGAAGGTGCAGCAGCGCATAGACGAGCAGTCCCTGGCGCGCTGCGCGAGCCAGGTCACCCAATGTGACGCCCTCATCGCAGAATCCTGCGAAGGCGACGCCGGGTGCGTGGCCCAGGGGCAACGTTGCTGTGATCTGTTGGCGACCTGCGCCTTCACGGAGTTCATTGCCTGCATCAGCACGACCTGACATGCACCGATGCCCGGGCAGCAGGCGGCAACGCAGCAAGAAGCCCCGGCAGCCTGGCGGGCACGCTGTAGCTCGACAGCAGAGCAATGCCCGCCGCGTCGGACAGACAGCGGCGCGTGAGGCCGAGACACGGCGCGACTCCAGCCACGTCCCAACCCGCATCTCCCGGGCGCGCCCTGGGCACGACGTTCGATCCACGCGTGCGGAGATCATGCACGACATACGAAACGGAGATTCCCAAATGGACACGCGAACTTTCGATGCATTGGCACGCCAGTTTGGCCGCCGCCGCGCGATCCAGGCACTGGGTGCTTCTGTCGCAGCCATTGCCAGCGGGCTGACGCTCGCCAGCGCGAAGGGTGGCAACAACCGCAGCAACAAGAAGAAAAAGCAACGGAAGCAGAAGCGGGAGAAGCTGCAACAGCGCATCGACCAGGAGTCGCTGGCGCTTTGCGCGAGCCAGATCCCGGAGTGCGTCACGCTAATCACCGCGAACTGCGAAGACGATGAGGAATGCGTCGCCACCGGCCAACTCTGCTGCCAGGAACTGGCCGACTGTGATTTCACCGGCCTCCTGGCCTGCTTCGAAACGCAGAACAACTCGTAGCCGCCCGTATCTGACCATCACCACGCGGCGACAGACCGCCTGGAGGAGAACATTGCCATGTCAGACAGCCTGATCCAGATCCTGCGCCGGGGCGTGGTCGAAGCCGACGCACGCGGGAACCGGGGGAAGCGCAAGCGAAAGAAGAACGGCAAGAACGAAGAGATTCAGCAGCAGATCCAGGCTCGCTGCGTCAGCCAGATTCCCGGCTGCGAAACGCTGGCAAACGACTCGTGCGGCAACAACGCTGCCTGTGCTGCGGCCATCCGGCAGTGTTGCCAATCGCTGGCCACCTGCGAGTTCGGAGCGTTCTTCACCTGCGCGACCGAGGTCCTGAACGCCGAAAACTGACACCTGGGCGGCGCGAAGCGGTCATCCCTGGCCTGCTCCGCTGTCATCCTGGGACCGGGTTGCTCGCTCCCACTCCTGCCCACGAATCGCCAGGGGTGAGCAACCCGGCCTCGTCATTCACCGCCGCCCACCGGTCTCAGCCAACTCCGGCTGCGTCAACCGGTTGGCCCGTCGCGAACAGCGCGCGCTGCGCCACAGGCACGCGCTGGCCCTGCTGTCAGGTGTTTCAGCAGCGTTTTTTCGCCGCCGCCCTGGCGTCTCGCGCCAACTCCCCACTGTGTCGCCTTTGCACGTAACTCCTGACCGCTCGACCGCTTCCGAGTGCTACGATCCCGGCAACGCGGTGTCTTCTCCCGGGCGTTGCGCCCGCACGCCCGCCACCTCCACCGCGCCAGATCATCCGGCTCAGGGAGGAGTCGTCATGGCCACGGTGTCCCGGTCCCAGCCAGTTTCCCGGCGGTCCCTCTTCTCGCGCGGGCTGAAGCGCTCGGCGCTGGCCGGCATGGCCGCGCTCGGCATCGACCTGCAGCCAGCCCAGGCCCGTGCCTGGGCGCTGCGCATCGCGGAGGCCCAGCAGTTCGGGAGCGTCTGCCCGTACTGCGCGGTTGGCTGCGACACCATGGTCTACGTCAAGGA
>JAWKPJ010000020.1:0-96921 GCA_041390745.1 Thermomicrobiales bacterium
GCGCGAAATCGCCCATACCTCCCCCTGCCAGGATGAAGGGGGACGAGGGGGCGGGGTCGGCGCTTGAGCGTGCCCGGCAACCGGCTGGCCTGGGAGGCGACACCAGCGGCGTGGCAGGAAGAGCCTGGGCCGTCGCGGTCGATTGGGAGGTTCCGAGATGCCGGATGACGCCGTGATGACGAGCGGGGTAGCGCCGGTCGGGCGCGCCCAGTTGGCATCGGACCTTCGCGCACTTGGGGTGAAACCAGGCATCGTGCTGATGGTTCACGCCCGGGTCAGCGCGCTCGGCTGGGTCGTGGGCGGCACCGGCGCCGTCGTTCACGCCCTGCTCGACGCAATTGGTCAACACGGCACGTTGATGGCCTACGCCGGCTGGGAGGATGACCCGTACGGCATGGCCAGCTGGCCCGAGGCGTGGCAGCAGGCCTATGCAGCGCATCTGCCGCCGTTCGACCCGGTCACCGCCGAGGCGGTGCATGCCAACGGCCGGCTGCCGGAGCGCATCCGCACCTGGCCGGGAGCGGTGCGCAGCCGCCAACCGGAGGCAGGCATCGTCGCACTCGGTCGCCAGGCCGCCTGGATCGTCGCGGAGCATCCCCTCGACGATGCCTATGGCGCCGGCTCGCCCCTCGCCAGGTTGGTCGAGGCGGACGGGCAGGTGCTGGCGCTTGGAGCTCCTCTCTCGACCTTGACGCTGCTGCACCACGCCGAGGCGACCGTGCAGGTGGCTGGCAAGCGCCGGGTCCGTTACCGCATGCCGCTGCTGGTTGACGGTGAGACGATCTGGCGCGAGTTCCAGGACATCGACACGGCCGAGGGCGCCTTCCCCTATGACCTGGTGGCCGGCGAGATTGCCGCGACCCCGGGGATTGGCCCCGACCACGACCCCTTCGAGGCGATTGCCCGGCACGCACTCGCGGCCGGGGTTGGCGCTGAAGGGCGCGTCGGCGGCGCCGCCAGTGCCCTGTTCCCGGCGCGAGACCTCCACCGGTTCGCCGAAGCCTGGCTGGAGGAGCGGTTCGGTGACCGCCGCCAGTCTGGGGACCGCCGAGCACGCGGGGACCGTGCCGCTGATCCCTGCGTGTAGCTGGATCGTGGTGATGCCAACCCGGGTGTTCAGGCCAGGCTGACGTAGACGGTCCGCGTGGATGGCATTCCACCGCCCGGTGGCGCTGGAGCGGGGCTCGGAGCAAGCATCGCCGCGAACCTGGATAGAGGGTTCGCAGCCGGTACGACGGGCACCTGTCAAGACCCTGCGTTCTGCAACGTGCGGAAGCACATGAGGCAGCACCCAGGGGTGGTGAAGGCCTGATGGATGTCCGCGCGGCGTTTATCGCGCACCGTCAGCCGTCGGAAGCGATTGAGCCAGGCGGGGTCGATGCAGGCGCGGCGCCAGTCGCTCTGGCCCGCTTCCCCAGGCCGGTCCAGGAATGCCTGGTGCAGCGCGTCCCAAACGCGGGCGTGCTGCCAGTCGCGCAGCCGTCGCCAGCAGGTCATGCCCGCGCCACAGCCCGTCCCCTGCGGCAGCAACGCCCATTGGGCGCCCGGCCCCGGGACGAAGAGGATGCCGGTCAGGCAGGCGCGATCCGGCACATAGGGCGACCACCCCTGGGCCTGGGGCGGTCGGGCAGCAGCCGCGGGGCGACGATGGCCCAGGGCTCATCGCTCACAAGGGGTTTGCCATCCCGCCAGTCCGCCACACCAATCAGGGTGTTGACAGGCGCCCTGAGGGGGGAGACGCTGCGCCTGGGGAATACGGAGCGAGAGAGGGAGGCGCTGCGCCCAGGGGGGGTCGCTGCATTCAGGGGATAAAGGAGAACGAGGGAACGGGGTCCGCGCGGGCGTGCGCAGGCCCCGTTCGGGTGCTCCTGCGCCACGGCCCCTGGCGGCCGGCGCTGACCGCCAGGGGGGATGATGATCGCGCCTCTCCGCGCCGCAACGCGCCCGATTAGCGTTTCGGCCGAGATTCTTAACATTTTGGCGGAAATGGCTCGCCAGACGCGAAAATCTGGCGGATTTCACGGATTCCATGCGTCCCGGCAGGTCCCAGGATGGACGACATCGACGAGGTGACGGGCAGGAGGCCCCGCCCACCACGATCGAGCCGGCCATGCCGCACGCCGCTCAGTGCGTGAGCGGGGCGGCGCCACGAAGGGAGCCGCGGATGGATGATGCACGCTTTGATGACCTGGCGCGAGGGCTCGATATCCGCCTGAGCCGGCGGCACGCCGGTGGGCTGGCCGCCGGAGCGCTGCTGGCGCTGGGGCTGGCCGCTGAGTCGGACGCGAAGAAGAAGAAAAAGAAGAAGAAGAAAAAGAAGAAGGGCGGCTCCGGCGGCAGCGGCGGCGGTGGCGGCGGCGGTGTGAATGTCAGTTGCGCGAACGTGGGCGCCCCCTGCGGGAACACCCTGATCTGCCAGTGCCGGCTCAGTTCAACCAGCCAGCAGATCTGTATGAATGTGGTGGCGCCCCCGACGCCCGGCGGCTTCCCTCCCTGCCTCTCGCAGGCCAACTGCCCTGCCGGCACCTACTGTGATCTGCAGTTTGGCCAATGCGCCTCTGCCTGCGCGAACTGAGGGACATGATCGTGGCTGCACCGATTGCCGCCCACCCCCACCTCCGGTCCGCATGATCGTGATAACAGGGCCTTGACAATCGGGCACGCGGGGTGTACGTTCATACCACGCCAAACAGAGGCGGGAGCAATCCCGGCGAAAATTGGCCGAGCATACGCCGATGGATCTGGTGCGCAAGCACAGGATTTGTCGGCGTTTTGCTGTGCTTTCGAGGGAAGACGCTGTGCTTAGGGAAGACGCGCTCACGCGCTTAGGGAATAAGGGAGTAGGGAGAAGAGACGATGGGTCCTCTCACCTTTCCTTATTCCCTTGTTCCCTGAGCGCAGCGTCTTCCCTGAGGCCCGCAGGCCGTCTTCCCTACGGCTAAAGGAGCAACGATGCACCCGAATACCACCACCACCCTGCGCATCTCGCGCGACCTGGCCGTTGGCGGCCAGCAGATGGTGGCCGCCAAGCACGAGAAGGCGGTCCAGGCCGGCAACGACATCCTGGACCAGGGAGGGAACGCGGTCGATGCCGCCGTCGCGGTCGGCTTCGCCATCGGCGTGGTCGAACCGTGGATGAGCGGCATTGGCGGCGTCGGCTTCATGACGATCCAGAAGGCGACCGGCGAGCGCGCGGTCGTCGACTACTTCGGGGTGGCGCCGGCCGCCGCGAAGCCCGACATGTACGAGCTGACCGCCGAGTTCGGCCACTCGGTCGTCGGGTTTGGCGGAGTCAAGGGCCAGGAGAACGCCTACGGCCCCCGGTCGGTCGCGGTGCCGGGCATGGTGCGCGGCATGGAACTGGCGCTGAAGACCTTTGGCACGAAGAGCATGGCCGAGGTGACCGCCAGCGCCGCGCGCTTCGCCGACGAGGGGTTCGAGGTCGACTGGTACCGGGGCATGTTGCTCTCGTCCCAGCAGGACACCATCAAGCGCGACGCCGAGACGGCCAGCATCTTCCTCAAGGATGGCAAGCCGCCCGCGCCGCTCTTCGGCGAGCCCGCGCCCACCATCACCCAGCCCGACCTGGCCAACACGCTGCGCGCCATCGGCGAGCAGGGCGCCGACGGCTTCTACACCGGCGAGATCGCCGGGAAGATCGCCAGCCACATGCGCGCCACCGGCGGGCTCATCACCGAGGCGGACCTGGCCGGCTACCAGGCGAAGATTGTCGAACCGCTGGTGATCCCGTACCGCGATCACGAACTGGTGCTGATCCCGAACCAGGGCGGCGGCGTCACCATCGGCGCGGCGCTGCGCATCCTGGACGGCTTTGACCTGGGCGCAACCGGCTTCAACACCGCCGCCACGCTGCACCTGATCTCCGAGGCGAGCCGGCGCGGCTACGCCGACCGCTTCGCCTACGTGGGCGACCCGGCCTTCGTGGATATCGACTGGGAGCGGCTGACCTCCGCCGCCTACGCCGCTGAGCGCCGGGCCGAGATCGACCACGGCCGCGCTTCCAGGCCGGGCGCGGGCGCAGGCATCGGCCGCACGCAGGCGAACCCGGCCGCCGTCGGCGCGGACGAGGTGCACCACCAGCTTCTCGGTGGTCGATCGCGAGGGAACTATCGTCACCGTCACGCAGACGCTGACCCTGATCTTCGGTTCCGTGGTGACCGTGCCCGGCACGGGCATTCTGCTCAACGACAGCATGAACCTCTTCGACCCGCAGCCGGGCAGCGCGAACGAGATCCGGCCGGGCAAGCGCCCCGCGTCCAGCATGGCCCACGTCGTGGCTACGCGCGGCGGCGTGCCGGTGCTCGGGGTGGGCGCGCCGGGCGGCCGCCGCATCATGGACACCTGCCTGCAGATGACCATCGACACCATTGACTTCGGGCTCGACATCGCCACGGCCTGCGGCGCGCCGCTCATCGACTGCGCCGGTCCCGAGCTGCTGGTGGATGACCGCATCCCGGCCGCCACGCGCGACCGCCTGCGCGCCATGGGCCACGATGTCGTCGATGTCCCGGTCTCCTTCTCCCCGCGCGGCTTCGCCAGCCCCACCGGGGTAGCAGTGGACCCGGCGACGGGATTACGGTACGGCGGCGCCGATCCGTTCGGGATGGGGATCGCGGCGGGGCACTGATCCTCAAGAACGCCCAGCGACACCCCCAGTGCTTTGGGGCGTCGCTGGGCGCCGGAACCTCTTCCCTCCCCGGGCTGGCCGGACGCGAGCGGCGACATGCTTCACGTTGGAAGCGCCCGGACCTTCGTGAGGCCGGGCGGCGCGACGAGAGGCCGGGACATGGTGTTGCCTGCGAGGGAAGACAGCGCATTGCGAGGGCGTTACAGCGGTGGGCAAAGAAGGTGGGCCGCCGGGAATCCCCTCGTGTCTCGAGCGGAGTCGAGCGACCTCATTCACCGGCACTCGCGACGAGGTCTCTCGACGGCGCTCGAGACACGGGATTGTTGCCTGGCAGGTCAGGTCTCTTGCGCTACGCTGTAACCAGCTCGGCGCTTGCCGCGAGACACGAAAAGACGCTGCGTGGCCCGAGTCTTCTGTACGCCGCTGTCTGGTCAGCGACTCGTGGCGTGGCGTGGCGGCAGACCACTGCCAGTCGCTCCCAACCAGCCTTGCGTCAGGCACACCTGTCCCGCCCGCAGGTTCGGGCGAGGTCGTCACAGCCCCACACCGTGTTCATCATTCCGGGTCAACGTTTGCACGACGGGCCGTGATTTGCCGCCCCGCGCATCAGCAGGTGGCGGCATGAAGGCAAGCCGCCGGGGCGGCATGCCAGGCCGCGCGTTGCGTGACCCGGCGGACGGCGCCAGGGTTGCCCCGGGCAGTCACGGGCCATGCCCGGCACGACCATCCCGGAAGCGCCGGCATTCATCGCACAAACGGTGTCGCCTGCAAGCGTCCGCGGCCTTGTCCCGGAAGCCTGTGGCGCCCTACCGCCGCGTCAGCCGCTCCCGGGGCCCGCTCCCCAGCGCGCGCAGCCGCGCCGCGACGTCGCTGACGATGCGCTCGGCCTGGAAGACGGCATCCAGTTGCGCGGCGGCCTCCAGCGGCACAGCCGGACCCAGGCCGACGTGCGCGGCCTTGACGCAGGCCAGCACAACGTGGCGGATCTCCTCGTCGCTGAAGTCGGGGCGGCAGGGGAGTTGCACCCCGGCGCTGCCGGCGCCATCGAGCAGCAGCCGCGCTTCCACGTTCTCGCTGCGGATCGAGCGCACCCAGTCGGCGGCAGCGGCCACGCCCTCTGGCTCCGGGAAAGCGAGGATGATCTGCTCATCGTCAGCGGTCACCGGCAGGTGCGCCAGTTCCCGCAGGCCGGTGGCAATGCGCTGCGCGGCCAGGCCCCAGGCCTGCCGCGCCGCCACGTCCAGAGGCCCGGCTGGCTCCCAGATCGGAAGCATCTCGCCACAGACGGGTGGACCACCCGCCAGGGCCGGTTCTCAGTATTCGTCCCATTTGCCCTGCCACTCGGCAATCAGGGCGTCTTGCTGATCCATTGCCTGTCCGTGCGTGCGCCGGGTCTGCGGCCCGGCGTCTGAACGTGATACTTCCAGTACGGAGCATGATGCCCGCTGGATCATTGCCCGGCGTGTCGGGGCAGGCTACCGCCAGGTGATGAAGCCGGCATCCGCTGGCGGCCCGTTGCTGCCACGCGGAGCGCACTCCCGACATCCAGCGTCGAGTTGCGTCTGGCGGCGCAGATCGCCACCGGCCGCGAACCCGCCGAGGCCCATCAGGTCAGCCTGCGCGCGTCCCACCGCCCAGCCAGGCGTGTCGGCCTGAGCGCAGGCGAAGGGTCTTGTTCCCGGCCGCGACTGGGCCGAGATCCTTCGCCTGCGAGTTCAGGCTAACCGCGAAAGGTGGGCGAAGACCTCGAACAGCACTGGTGCGCGACGAAATCCTTCACGCAGGATGACACGAGGGAGATGCCACCGCGAACCTTGTTCCCACGCCAGGCTGGGCTCACAAGCCCCGGCAGACATCCTCCGCGACCGTGAGGGTTTCGGCGAAGTCGGCGTCGGTGTGGGCCAGGGAGAAGCCGGCGTGACCCGGCGGGCCCTGGCGGTTGTACCCGTGGAAGTAGACGCCGCGTTCAAAGCAACCAGCGGTGAAGCGGCGGTTCAGATCGTGGTCGTGGCCGAGGGCGTCCGACCAGGTGCGCACCGGCCCGGTGACGCCGAAGTAGATGCCGAAGCGCGCGCCCATGCCCTGCACCCGCGCGGGCACCCCGGCGCGGTCGAAGACGCCTTGCAGGTCTGCGTAGAAGCGCTCGCCGGTGGCGTTGACGCGGTCATAGACGCCCGGCTCAGCCAGAATCTCCAGCGTGGCGAGCGCCGCCAGCACGCTCAACAGGTGCCCGGAGTACGTGCCGCTGTGGACCACCGGGCCCGTCGGGGCCAGTTGCAGCATGAGATCCTCCCGGCCCGAGACCGAGGAGAGAGGCATGCCGTTCGCGAGCGCCTTGGCGTGGGTGGTGAGATCGGGCGTGACGCCGAATTGCGCCTGCACCCCGCCCAGGGCGGTGCGGAAGCCGGAGAGCACTTCATCCATGATGAAGACCGCACCGTGCTCACTGCAACGGGCGCGGATCAACTCCAGGAACCCCGGCTCGGGCGGGATGCAGCCGGCGTTGAAGTGAATCCCCTCGCAGATCACTGCCGCCAGCGCAGCCCCGTGCTGCGCCATCGCCGCCTCGAAGGCCGCCACATCGTTCCACGGGACCATCACGACATCGGCCGCGCCGGCGGCAGGCACACCGCCGGAGGAGGGCACGATCTCGCGCGGCTCGGCCAGCGGGTCATCGGGCCGGTAGAGCCACGGCTCGGTGAGGCCGTGGAAGTGGCCATCGAACTTGAGATACTTCACACGGCCGGTCGCGTTGCGGGCGATGCGCAGCGCCACCAGGGTGACCTCGCTGCCGACGCTGGAGAAGCGGACGCGCTCGGCAGCGGGGATGATTTCGACGAGGCGCGCGGCCAACTCCTCATGGAAGGGGGTTTCCGCCGCGCAGATGATGCCCAATTCCACGCCGTGCAGCACGGCCGCTTTCACCGCCGGGTGATCGTGCCCGAGCAGAGCCGCGCCATTTGACATATTGAAGTCGATATACCGCTGGCCATCGAGGCCAAAGAGATACGCGCCGGAGCCGCGCTGGGTGTAGAGCGGACGGCCCAGGTAGGGGTTGATGCGCATGGAGGCGGATACCCCGCCTGCCAGCACCTCCTGGGCCTGGGCGAAGGGGTCTGCAACGGGCGCCGGGGTCTCGGTTGTACTCATTTGCCAGTCTCGCCTGTGTCGTCAATCATGCGGAGCGGGCGCGGCAGGCGCCGCGCCCGCTCAGGGTATCCCGTTTCCGCATTCTCTGCTCAGGCGGTGAGTTGTTCCGGCGCGGTGTCCAGCCGGCGGGAGACCTCGCGGCTGGCCCGCCACAGGCGCGCCGCCATGCGGTCGGCCCGGCCCAGATCAAGGCGCTCGGCCGGCCCGGCGAGGGCGAGGGCCGCCACCGGCAGTCCACGTACATCCAGCACGGGCACGGCGACGCCGCGTGTGCCGGGGGTATTTTCTTCATCTTCCAGGGCGTAGCCGCGCTCGCGCGTTTCCGCCAGATCCTGCTCCAGCGCCTGCGGGTCCACGATGGTGGCGGCGGTGAGAGCGGGCAGGGGCGTCAGCGTCGCCAGGCGGCTCGCGCGCTGGGCCTCCGGCAGGAAAGCCAGGATCGCCTTGCCCACTGAGGTCGCATGCGCTGCATCCCGCGCGGACAGGGGGGCCGCCAGGTCGAGCGTCTCCGCGCCGGGCAACATGCCGAGGTAGATGACCTGGTTGCCCGCCAGGATGCCCAGGGTCACCGTTTCCTGCAGGTCCGCGCGCACGGCATCGAGGCAGGGGCGGGCGATCTCCGCGAGGTTCATGCGCTGGGCCGTGGCCGCGCCGAGGCCCAGCAGCCGTGCGCCGAGCCCAAACTGGTGACGCACGGGGTCGTGCTCGACATAGCCGAGCTCGCCCAAAACCCGTAGCAGGCGGTAGGCCATGGTGCGGTTCAGGCCAGATTCACGTTCCACTTGCGCCAGGCTCATGGAACCGCGGTCCGCCAGCAGCTCCAGCAGAGCCAACCCCTTGCGCAGGGCCGGGACATATTGAGGAGAAGCCACCTCAGCCAAGCACGCCGCCTTTCGGGCCCAGATTGGCGTCAAGGCCGTCGCACATCTGCAACACCCACGCCATTGCGACACATATGACACTCGGTTGCGGGCACAAAAGAACTCTTGAGACTGAAGATAATCACCCGCGTAGATGAATTGTATGTTACTCAGAGAGAAAACCGGCGTCAACACGCCAGCGAGCGACGGCGGGCCCCTGCGGCGCCCTGCGAGGCATTGACGACTGACGGATACTTCCCACATGGAAGCGCCGCCCTGTTGCGGCCGGGTTTGGGAAAGGCACACCGGTGGTCACCGTCAATCCAGAGAACGCGGACCAGCCGCAGCAGCCCGGGGAGCTGTCTGCATCGCAACTGGCCCGGGGCTTCACCCTGCTGGGAATCACGACCCTCCTGGCCACGATTATGATCAACATCCCGCAGACGATCTCGCCGAACTTCTTTCGCGACGAGATCGGGATGGACGGCGCGCTGAATGGCTACCTGATTGCCATCCGCGAGCTGCCGGGGTTCCTGCTCATTTTCGTGAGCGCCATCCTGCTGCGGCAGGGCCTGGCCCGCGCGACAGCTGTGGCGCTGGCCGTGGCCGGCGCCGGGTACCTGATGTTCGCCGGGGTGAACTCCTTCACCGGCCTGATCATCCCGACGCTGGTGGCCAGTATCGGCTACCACTCCTGGCTGCAGTTGCAGGATGCGCTGGGGCTCTCGCTGGCGAAGCGGGGGGAGGAAGGCTCCGTGCTGGGGCACTTCCGCTCGGTCGGCTTTGCCGGCACCATCGTGGCGCTCATCTTCACGCTGGCCGTGCTGCTCGGAGTGGAGTGGTACTTCGGAACCCTGCAGGCGCACCAGGGGCCCTTCCTGCGCGGCCTCTACGTGCTCACCGGCATCTGCGCCTTCATCGGCGCGATCGTGATCTCCCGCTTCCCGGTCTCCGCGAACGCAAAGGCGGCGGCCCGCGTGGCGCCGCGCATTACCTGGCGCAAGGAGTACGGCCTCTACTACTGGCTGACCTTCTTCGATGGCTCCCGCCAGCAGATCTACTTCGCCTTCGCGCCCTTCGTGCTGGTGGAGGAGTTCGGCGTCAACGCGCTGGAGATCACGGTCCTGCTCATCGTCTCCGCCATCATCAATTGGCGGACCGGCGGCTGGGTCGGCAAGATGGTGGACCGCCACGGCGAGAAGCGCGTGCTCACCGCCGGCTACTGCCTGCACCTGGCGGTCTTCCTCGGGTTCGCGTTCTCCCAGAATATCTGGCTCCTCTACCTGACCTACCTTGGCTACAACTTCCTCTTCCTCTTCTCCATCGGCACCACCACCTACCTGCGCAAGATTTGCCGCCCGGAGGACCTGGCGCCCAGCCTGGCGATGGGCGTTTCCCTGGCCCACGTGACCGCGATCATCGTGCCGGTGGTCGGCGCGGCGCTCTGGGCGCAGCTTGGCTACAAGTTCCCCTTCCTTTTCGGCACCGTCTTCATTTTCATTTCAATCTTCCTGACGCAAAAAATCGATGTCTCAAAGCAGCGGGTGGCGGGCGCGCCGATGCCGATTACGCTCACGCACGAAGCGGAGGATGAGATGGCGGCGGACGGCCCGGTGCTGGATATCGACTCCGCCTTCCCGGTCTCCCCGGCTGACGTGGACGCCGTGGATGAGCTGGCGGCCGAGCAAACGAGGCGGGAGCGGAAGACGCAGGAAGCGTAGCGGCCACCCCAAACCCGTACAGCGTACGGCAAATGACCTGACCTGCCAGGCAAAAACACCGTGTCTCGAGCGCAGCCGAGCGACCTCGTTCACCGGCACTCGCGACGAGGTCGCTCGACTGCGCTCGGGACACGAAGGGATTCCCGGTTGACCAACTTCGCTGCACACCGCTGTACGGTCCATCCTGGCGCCGCAATTTCGGGCGCCAGGACGTGGCGAAACGCCGCCAGCGCCCCGGCTGACGGGCGCTGGCGGGCTACCCGGGGCAGGTCCACGGCGGATCCCCCTGTCGCCGTTCCTGTCCCGCGATTACGTGGTTCTCCGCGTTCAATCACGTGGTTTCCCGAGGTGACCGCAGACCGGGCCGGCCGTAGGCCGAGGTGCAGGCCACGCCGGCCTCACCGAGCGCCACGCGCTCGCCCGCGCTCACGGAGGACAGATGGACGGCTGCCACTTCGATCGCCTGACACGAACGCTGACTGCCGCCGGCGGCTGCCGCCACCTGCTGGGGGTGCTGGCCACGATCCCCCTCGTCGCCGGCCTGGCCGCCATCCTCGCCCCGGAGGACGCCGAGGCCAGGGAGCGCCGCCGCCGCCGCAAGCAGCGCCACAAGAAGCGGAAGAAGCCCGGCAACCGCAAGCGCAAGCACGGGTGCAAACCCAAGGGCAAGAGGCAAGGTCTGCGCCGGTCGCTGTGGCGCGGTCAAGAACCGGGACACCTGCGGCAAGACGGTCGACTGCGGGTCGTGCGACTGCACCCCGCCTGCGAGGCGTGCTTCACCTGCCAGGAGCAGCCGGTGCGCCGGGCACGTGCGTGCCGCGCCTGGCGCTCCCTGCGGCGCAGCGACCTGCGAGCGGTACGCTGCAGCCGCCGGGAAGCTGCGACGGCAGCGGGAGCTGCCAGCCCGCCGACCCGGTCTCCTGCGCGCCCTACACCCGCTGTGAGGGCAACGCCTGCGCCGCGACGTGCTCCGGTGATGAGGACTGCGTGGCCGGCTCCTTCTGCAACGGGGCCGGCCAGTGTGTGGGCGACCACCCGAACGGGGAGGGCTGTACCCACGGCGGGCAGTGCGCCTCCGGCCACTGTGTGGATGAGGTCTGCTGCGACAGTGCCTGCGACGGCGCCTGCCAGGCCTGCAACCTGGGTCCCACTGTGGGGACGTGCACGACCGAGCCCGAAGGCACGAGCTGCGGCGGCGGCAACATCTGCTGCGCGGGCGCCTGCCGGGCGTGCTGCGACAGCAGCACGTGCTCCGGAACCACCCCGCTGTGCGTGAGTGGCCAGTGCAAGGCGTGCTCCGAGAACCCCGCCGCTTGCCCGGCCAACACCTGTTGCGATACCGGCAGCGGGACGTGCGCGGCGGCGTGCCCCGGCACGACCCCCATCTGCGTCAGTCATGTCTGCACCGCCTGCTCGGCATCGCACCCCTGCCCAGGCGGGTGCTGTGCCGCTGACGGCTCGTGCCAGCAGGGCGAGAGCGGCTCGGCCTGTGGGGCGGTCGGCGGGACCTGCGATGTCTGCGAGACCACGGAGGCCTGCACCAGCCGCCTATGCGTCCCGAAGCCCTGCGGCCAGGGCGGCGTGTGCCTTGCCTTTGTTACATCGTTACTCCGAGCAGGCGACTTCGGCGGGTTGCTCGCAGGCGATGCCATCTGCCAGGGGCTGGCTGATGGCGCGGCGTTGGAAGGAACCTACAAGGCCTGGCTCGCCGACAGCGTCGCCTCACCCAGCACCCGGTTCGTGCAGTCCACCGGGCCTTATCGGCGCGTGGATGGCGTCACCATCGCCAACAACTGGGCGGACCTCACGGACGGCAACCTGCTCGCCGCGATCAACATTACGGAGACCGGGCAGACCGCTCCCAGCGACGACTACCGCTTCGCCTGGTCCGGTGTCAATACAGATGGCACAGCGGTGGGCGGGAACACGAACTGCAACGGTTGGACGAGCAACGCGTCGGGCTCATTAGGCGCCATTGGGTTCATTGATCAGACAGGTTGGCCGTGGTCACAGCCAGACGGCGCGGCGTGTGGTCACTACTACCGTCTCTACTGTTTCCAGCAAAGCTGACGACGAAGCAACGGCGCTGGCTCCGGGATCGCCCCGGAGCCAGCGCGCCATGAGTCCGGACTTCGCTGTCTGCGCAACCGGTGCAACGGCCAGCCGTCGCGCATCGATGAACCCGGCGACCCGCTGGCCCACCAGGGCGCAGGCTGCCGTTGGGCTGGATTCCCCACCCCGGCGGCGGCTCTGGCGACGCGGCCTGGGCAGCGATATCGCCGGAGAGGACGGTGGCTGGTCCCCAGGTGGCATCGGCCTGCGACAGCGTGTGCGAGGCGACGTACTTCGGGCAGCCATTGAGACTACGGGCGACGTCGCCGTCCGGGTCATCCATCTGCGGCCAGGCTGCGGAAAACTCCTGGTTGGTGCGGCGGCCAAAGAGGTAGACATCGGCCGCCCGCGCCCAGGCCGTGATCTGGGCGATGAAGGCGTCATCGAGGAAGGGCACGAGCCAGCCACCGGGGTGAAGCCGTCACTGCGGTCTTCATCCGGGGAACCGGGCCCCTGCGAGATGCCATCCAGGGTCACGAACTCCATCAGCACCAGTTTCACGGCAGCGTTTCTCCTTCCGGCAGGGGTATCCCGGCCGGTCGTTGCTGCGCGCTCGCAGCCGCTATCGATACGTGTCTGTTCCGGGGCAGCCATGGCCATTTGTTGGCGCCTGCCCAGCCACCTGCCCGTGTCTCGAGCTTGCCGAGAGACCTCGGTCGCAGATTCGCGCCGACGAGGTCTCTCGACTACGCTCGAGACACGAGGGGGAATGCCACGAAGGGGGGATGCTCCGCGTTATGGCTCCTGCGGCTCGACCAGGGCCGCCAGTTGCGCGATCACTGTGCCCCAGCCGTCGGAGAAGCCCATCTCCTCGTGATTGTCGCGGTCGGCCTGGCTCATGTGCATGACGCGGGCGGCGTACTCGGTGCCGTCCGGGTGGTCCCGCAGGGTAATCACCGCCGTCATGAAGGGCGCGTCTGCCGGCCGCCAGTCAGCGAGCAGGGTATCGGTGAAAACGAGCCGCTCCCCCTCCACGACATCGAGGAAGCAGCCGCTGACGTGCGGGCCAAAGTGCTCGCCATCCTCGCTGGAGCGCATCTCGAACGCGCCGCCGGGGCGGAGGTCCAGCGGCTGCACCTGGCGTCTGGCGGGCGCGGGGATCCACCACTGTTCCAGCTTGGCCGGATCGGTCCAGGCCTGCCAGATCGCCGCGCGCGGGGCGCGGATGACGCGGGAGTTGGTGAGATCAAGGTCCGGGTTTCACATGCGTCATTCCGGCGCATCCTCCGTCGTCGCAGTCACAAACGCCTCCAGCCGATCCGTGCGCGCGTCCCAGAGGTCGCGCTGTTCCGCCAGCCAGGCCTCGATGGCGGCTATCGGCGCCGCTTCGATGGTGCAGATGCGGACCCGGCCCACCTTGCGGGTGTGGATCCAGCCGCTGCGCTCCAGCACGCGAATGTGTTGCATGAAGGAGGGAGCGCCATGTCGAACGGCTGCGCCAGCTCCCCAACACTGGCCGGCCCGGCGCGCAGCCGCCCCAGCACCGCGCGCCGGGTGGGATCGGCGAGGGCCTGGAAGATGTGGTTGAGGTGCGCGGCCTGCTGCTCCATATCCAGATACTGACGGACATTGTCACTACAGCGTATTGCAAAAGACCTGACCTGCCAGGCAACAATCCCGTGTCTCGAGCGCAGTCGAGAGACCTCGTCGCGCGTGCCGGTGAACGAGGTCTCTCGACTCCGCTCGAGACACGAGGGGATTCCCAGCGGCCCAACTTCTTTGCACACCGCTGTAAGGTCAATACCTCACTATTCGCCAGGCCCCGTCGCCAGGGCACAGGGCCGGTGCACGTTCGCGCCCACCTTGGCGTGTCGTCCTGAGGTAGATCGAGGGACCTCACCCCCGACCACCATGGTCCGAAGCCATCACCCACCTTCGCGTGTCATCCTGAGCTAGTCGAAGGATGACACGCAAGGGTAGGCGGTGGGACGGTGACCGACTGGGTCGATGGGCCTCTGCGGGTGCGGGCTCAGGAGGACACAAGGGGACGGGCGACACCTCACGCCTGCGCGTAGGCGCTTCCTCCGAGCAGCCCCCTTCCCATCGCCGCCGGCGCTCCCCTGTGCTGTAGAGCACACCTCGCCTGTGCCGCGCGAACGGGTGGCAACCGGCCACCCGCAATACCGTGGCAGCACGACGGACGATGCGGATCGTCCAGCACCGGGGAGATTGCCTCCCAGGAGAGCACCGATGCTGAATCACCCGGTAAGCAGTGTGACCAATGGCGCGCGGTGGCGGCAGGAGAGCTTGCTGGCGGATGCCCGGAGCTACCAGGCGACCGATGAAACCAAACAGCGCGTGCGCTGGGGCCTGATTGTGACGGCGATCCTGCTGGCCTTCTTCGGCAGCCGTGGCAACTAGCGCGACGTGGAAGATCCGGTAGCAGGTCACGGCGGTGCGGGCGCGGAAGTCCTCGGCCTGATTGGGCGGCCCCGGCGTCGCCGCATGGCGCCAGCGTCCGCCCTGGCTCCCCGGCCGTGAGGACAGCGGCATACCGAAGACTCGGGCCACGCAGTTCCTCCGCAACGGGCTGTAGCGTCCTGGTCGCGGCTGGCGCACCGGGCCGCGCCGGCGAAGCCCGGTCGCACGGCTGCGGCTTATCGCCGAGACACTTCCGTACCCACCATCGCCGTGTCTCACGCGACGTCGAGAATGCCCGGCGTGGCCTGCCATGGAAGGGGCGTCCTGCGCATCAACCCTGTTGCGTGCCAGCGCCCGGCCCTCACCGCCGGACCTGCTCCCGCGCGGCAGGCGTGGTTCCTCGTCGCGGCGGCGCTGCTCCTGGTCGCGCTGGGCATTGCCGCCGCCAGCCGGGCGCGGCCCGTGGCAACCGCGAGGTTGTCACGGGCGTGATGCAGCGGGTCCGCGCGCATACGCCGCATCGGCCTCCCCGGCGACAGGGAGCGTGACCGTGAAGGTGCTGCCCTCGCCTTCGGCGCTCTCGACGGTGATCGTGCCGCCGTGCAGCTCGACGAGGCGGCGCACCCCCGAGAGCCCGATGCCGGTGCCGGCAATGGCGCGCACGTTGGTCGCGCGCTGGAAGCGCTCGAAGATGCGCTCCAGGTCGGCGGCGGGGATACCGACGCCGGGGTCCGTTACGCTCAGCCTGGCGGTGCAGCCCGTTGCATCGCAGGTGCGCGCCACGCGCACGTCGATCACGCCGCCAGCCGGGCTGTACTTGATGGCGTTTCCCAGCAGGTTGACCACGACCCGCTCCACGCGCCCGGCGTCCCACTCTCCGAAGATCTGGGGATCATCCGCCAGCAGCCGGATCTCGTGCTGGTCCGTGGTCCGCGCCAGTTCCGTCACCGAGCGCCGGGCCAGGTCCACCAGGTCGGTGTGGCGCCGTTGCAGCTCGATGTCATGCCCTGCCTGCAGCCGCATGACATCGGCCAGTTCATCCAGCAGATGCGCCATACGCAACGTGGCGGCTTCTATTCCCTGCAGGCTGGCTTCAAGCGCCCCGGTGTCCGGAGTATCCCCCCGGCGGAGGCGGCGCAGCCAGAGTTGCGCTTGCCCACGAACCGTTGTCATGGGGTTTTTCAGGTCGTGCGCGAGGCTGGTGAGGAACTCCTCCTGCATGGCCTCAAACTGCCGCCGCTCCGTGACATCCCGCAACACACCGGCAAAGGCCGGCCCGGCCGGCAGCACTACCTGGGTGATCAGGGCTTCCACCACCACAGGTTCGCCCCCGCGGCGATAGAGGGTGAACTCGCCCTGCCACTGCCCCTCGCGGCGCAGTCGCGCCAGTTTGCCCGCTTCCCAGGGCCCGCCACTGGCGACCTGGTAAACCGGGCGACCGACAAGCTCCGGCCGGGGAAAGCGCGTCATCCGGATCAGCGCCGGGTTGACGTCAACGCAGATCCCCTCCTGATCGAAGACCAGAATGCCATCCTTCGTGCCCTCGAAGACACCCCGGTAGCGGGCCTCGGCGGCGTGGGCATCCTCGTAGAGCCGGGCGTTCAACATGGCCACAGCCGCGCGGCGGCCAAGCTGTTCCGCCAGGGCCAGATCCTGGGGACGCAGGCGGCGATCCGAGTAGGCCGTGGTCAGCAATGTCATGGAGCCATGCAGGGCGCCGCCGGCATCGAGCGGCGCCACCAGCAGCGAGCGCGGCGCCAGGTCCTGCCACAGGCCAGCCAGCGCGCCCTCCTGCTCCCCGGGCAGGGTTGCCAGGTCCTCCGCGCGCTCGATGAGCAGCGACGCCTCGCCCCGCGCGGCCTCCAACCCAACCGGGGCGCCGGCCGCCTCCATTGCCCGGCCTGCCAGGGCGCGTTGCGCAGGATCGGCGTACGCGACGCTCACCCGGCGCAGGTCCCCCTGGGCATCGACCAGGTCGACGAAGCACCAGTCAGCCAGGCGCGGCACGGCGATCCAGGCCACGCGCTGCAGGGTGGCCTCGTAGTCCAGCGACGAGGCCAGCGCGCGGCCGGCCTCATCCAGCAGGCGCAGGGCATCTTCCGCTTCGGTGCGGGCCGTGATATCGACGACACTGCCGATCACCCGCACCGGCGCGCCCGCTTCGTCCCGCACGATGCGCCCCTGGTCCCAGACGGTGATCCAGTGGCCGTCCCGGTGGCGCACCTGGTACTCCTCCTGGAAGCGGCTGCCGGCCAGCGCGCTTGCCCGGGCAAACGCAGGCCGCGCGGCCTGCGTGGCGTGCACGCGCGCCAGCCACCAGGTTGGTGTGGGCGAAGCTTCTGCCGGGCGGTATCCCAGGAGCGGGAGCAACCCGTTGCTCCAGGCAACCTCGCCCGTCCGCAGGTCCCAGTCGTAGATGAGAGACTGCACGGCGTCCGCAGCCAGCGCGAAGCGCTCGTTCGCCTGGTTCAAGGCCGCCGCAGCCCGCTGCCGCTCCGTCATGTCCGTGAACAGGGCCAGGACGCCGACCACGCGCCCCCGGTCATTACGCACCGGGCTGGCGCCAACCCGGACCCAGATGGGGCTGCCATCCTGCCGCCGCAACCGGAACTCGAACTCGCGGGAGTCGCCGCCGAGGATACTGGCCAGGTAGCTCCTGGCCAGGGCGCCCTCCTCGGGAAAGGTGAAATCGAACGCGCTGCGCCCCGCCACGTTCTCCAGCGTGGCGCCCAGGATGGCGGCCATACGGTCGTTCAGGAACTGCGTTCGCCCGTCGCGGTCAATGAGCCAGACGCCTTCGTTGGCGGTCGAGAGCATGGTGCGGAAGCGCCGCTCGCTGGCGCCCAGTTCCGCCTCGGCGCGGTCCCGGCCGAGGCTGATCAGGGTAATCAGCCCGGCGAGCAGCACAAACGTGGCGATGCGGGGAAGATCGTCATCCGTCAGCCCCCAGACCCCGGGGCCAGCCGCCAGCAGGCCGCCATAGGCGATGATGGCCAGGAGCGTTGCGGTGATGGAGCCGGCCACGCCCCCAAACCAGAGGCTGAGCGCCACCGCGCCGTAGTAGGGCATGAGGGGCGCGGCGCTCATCAGATCGGAGAGCGCGGCGCTGGCGAGCGTGGCGACCGCGACCCACACGAGCGCGGCGGCAACGCCGCGCCAGTCATTCCGCCAGCCGGGTGGACGCTGGAACAGCCTCATACGTTCCCAGCCGTACGGTGGGACCGATCAGGGCAGGTGGAATGGTCGGATGAGTGGCTCACCTGGGCAGTATCCCGGAGCAACGCCGTTCCCGGGCAAGGGTACCAAACGCGCCCACCCACCCGGCAGAAAGCCAGGCGCGCCACGGGCCGGGGCGCTGATGTGCACCCCGGCCCGTGGCTCTCACGGCTGCAGCAATGCGATTGGAGCGTTGCCTGCGCTACAGCCGTGGTACGAAGGTCAGGATCTGGACGCGGTCATTGCCCAGGTCTGCCACCGCAATACGCCCGGCTGCGAGTTCGACTACGGCCACGGGTGACGTGAACTCGCCCAGGTCTGCGCCGCGCCGGCCGACGCTGGCGACGGGCACACCCTCCGCGCTGAAGAACTGGACACGGTCATTGCCGGTATCCGCGACGGCAATTTCGCCGCCGCTCAGAATGCTGACACCCGCCGGCGCCTCGAGATCGCCGTCGCCATCGCCAGGCTGACCGATGACGCGAATGACGTCGCCTCCCTGATCCAGGATCTGGATACGGTTATTGCCCGTGTCGGCCACCACAAGGTTGCGGTTGGCGTCGATCGCGATACCGCGCGGCCGGAGGAACTCGCCCTCATCGCTGCCTGCCCGGCCGATCTGACTCAGGAAGAAGCCGGTACTGGAGTAGCGTTTGATGACGCTGTTGCCGGTATCGAGTACGAAGATCTGGCGCGTCACCGGGTCGACTGCCACGCCCTCCGGGAACTCGAACTGCACCTGGCCCGAACCGAAGCTGCCAAACTCCGAGACGAACGAGCCCTCTCCGTTGAGCCGGATCACGCGGCTGTTCGTGGTGTCCAGCACCAGGAACGTGTCATCGCTGGCGTCGAACGCCACCCCGGTGGCCCGGGCGCCGCCGCCCGTGATTGGTCCCGGCACATCAATGATGCGGACGACGTTGCGATCCTCCACCAGGCGCAACCGGGATTCGTTCGGAGAGGTCACGGCAAAGGCATCGGACCCGATCGACGCCAGGCTGGCCACGTCGTTCACGCCCTGGAGCACCGAGACGCAGAAGTCCTTGCGGCAGACGTCGCCGGCCGCGCAGCTGTTGCCACACACGCCGCAGTTCCGGGGATCGGTCGCCAGGTCGACGCACAGGCCGTCGCAAAGCTCGAACTGACACTCATTGCCGCCGCCGCCGCCACCACCGCCGCCGTTGTTGCCACCGCCGCCACCGTTGTTGCCGCCACCGTTGCCGCCCTTGCGGCGGTTCTTCTTTTTCTTCTTCTTGTTCTTGCGCTTCTTCTTCGCCTCGACGTGATTCAGCCCGATGCGCGTGAGGGCTGCTGCCGCCACCGCGCCAAGGATGGTGCGGCGGCTGCCGCCCTGGCCAAGCGTGCGCTGAAGCGCTTCGACAGGAGATGTACTCATGATTCCTGGTTCCTTTCCGCGTGAATTGGGCACGCCACAGGCCGGGACACGGGAGTTGGCCCCGGCCCATGACGTCAACAAGAAGGGAGGAGGTGGGCCCGGGCGCTACCGGACCAGGCGGTAGAAGTGGAAGAACGGGTGCGCCAACGGCAGAATGTCGATATCCGCAAACCCGGCCTGCTGCGCGTAGTCACGCATGGTGGACGCCCGCATTACCGTCCCGGTGCCGACCGACGGCTGCTCCGCCAGCCCGGCGGGCAGGCAGTGCAGCACGCTGAAGCCGTACATGTAGCGTTCCACATCGCCCGCCGCCGGATCGAAGGTCTCGGCGACGCGCTCATCCATGACGAGCACCGTGCCCTGCTCGCCCGCCAGGCGGCGCATGGTGCGCAGCGCGCTGACGGGGTCGCTCATATCGTGGATGCACTCGAACGCGGTGACCAGGTCGTAGCGCCCGGCCAGGTGGTCATCGGTGGCGTCGCGCAGGTGCACCTGCACCCGGTCGGCCACGCCGCTGGCCTGGATCAGGCGGCGCGCCTCGCGCACCGAGGCTTCGTCCAGGTCAAAGCCATCCACCAACACGTTCGGGTAGGCGCGCGCCATGCCGATGGCGGACCAGCCCACGCCGCAGCCGATATCCGCAATGTGCGCCGGCTCCCCGGACGAAAGCCGGGCGTGAACCTCCGGGATCTGCGCGAGATACTCCGTGCCGAGATCCTGCAGGAACAGGTTGCGGTTCATGCCCGCCTGACCGGCGCACATGTCCAGGCCAAACTGGTCGTAGGGGATACCCTCGCCGCTGCGGAACGCCGCCAGGAGGTCCGGAAAGACCGAGAGCACGCCCATAATGGCCTGGGGCAGCGGCGCAGTGTAGAGCGGGTGATCGACATCCAGCAGCACCGCCGCGTGGCCGAGCGGCACCGCGTACCGCCGCTCGGCTGCGCTGGCCTGTGGGTTCTCGCAGTCCAGGAACCCGCTGACGGTCTGCTGCTCCAGCCACTCCCGCACGTAGCGCTCGTTCAGGCCGGCCGCGTGGGCGACCTCGCCGGATGTGGCGGGCTCGATGTCCGCAAGCGCCTGGTAGAGCCCGAGGCGATTGCCCAGGTGAATGAGCGCCGTATCCATGGTTGCCAGGGTGGCCTGGAACACGCGGTCGGCCAGCGCTTCGCTGCGTGCCGATGCCCGTGCCGCCAGATCCTGGACTTCAATCATTGCCACCATCGCAGTATCTCCTTTGCCATGATCCACGTGCCCGAGGAGTGAAACCGGGAAACAACAACCGGGCATGAAGAGATGATGGCGGGCGAGAGGCGGCGCAACATCAGCCGGGACGCAGAATTGGCGGAGGCGCTTGTGCCTCTGTCAGATGGCAGAGGCGTGCGAGCCGCGTGCGCCGGGAGCAGCCCCGCAGTGCAGGCGGATTTCGGGCTCCGCCCCTCCTTCAGGCGCCATCCTGAGCTTGCCGAAGGATGGCGTCCCCGGCCGCGTGGGTGCGAGGTTGCACCCATCCTCGCGTGTCATCCCGACGCAGGAGGGATCTCGTTCCCAATTTCGCGAGGGCGGCGATGCGCGGGGTGGGC
This sequence comes from Thermomicrobiales bacterium, assembly GCA_041390745.1. GTDB lineage: Bacteria > Chloroflexota > Chloroflexia > Thermomicrobiales > UBA6265 > JACCXM01. The sequence continues at coordinate 21,045 of JAWKPJ010000020.1, forward strand.
AGCGATTTCCCCAGGGTGGCGCAGGCCGAGGTCTCTCCACTGCGGTCGAGACGACACCTGAAGGCAGGCGGTGTCCTCGGTCGTGGATGATGCGGGTAGCGCCCCTTGACTCCGCTCAGGGCGACACGCGAGAGGGGATGCCACCTCACACCATCGCGGCCGGGAACGCCAGGGTCTCTCGACTCCGCTCGAGACACGGGGCTGGCGCGAGACGCGGACCGTAGCGGTGAGCCGAACAAGGTCTCTTGACTACACGCGAGACACGAGGGATGCGTTCGAGACACGCGAGACGCGCGGCGTCAGGCGCTGGGGAAGCCAAAGGCAGCCAGCAGGTCGCCGAACTCGGTGTGGACGAGGTTCCGCAGGTCCGGCGGCAGATCGGCCTGCCAGCGGCCGATAGAGGCGTCGGGGCTGGCGGTGGTGCCGTGCCCCCGCAGGTCCGGCGCGTCCGGGGCGGCGGCCGCCAGCATGTGGGCGATGATGCCGGGGGAGGTCTCCAGGCCCAGCGCGTCCAGCACGGGCGGCAGCGCGATCTCCGGCTGCTGCACCAGGTCCTCGTAGCGCACCAGCGTGGCGGGCGTGCCGCGCTCGCGCCAGGCATCCAGCAGCGCCCGCACGCCCTGGCGCAGCGTCGTGATCCAGGCCTGGTCATCGACGGCGGCGGCCCGGCCAAAGTCGCCGTACCCCTTGCGCGCGTTGTAGGCGCGCATGGAGGCAAACATGTCCCGGAAGTCGCGCACCAGGAACAGCTCCGCAGGCTGCGCGTACAGCTCCCGCAGGCGACGCGGGTAAGCATCCGGAAAATGCTTCTCGGCGAAGTAGCGCAGCGGCGCGGGGTCCTTGCCCTGGGCCGTGGCCGTGGCCAGATACCAGCCATCGATGCTGCGCTGGCAGAAGGTGGCCAGCGAGGCGAGGTAAGGCCCGCCCTCCCAGGTTTCCACCTCGGGCCAGGCCGCGAACTCGCTGCTGAAGAAGGGGTTGGCGCCCACCGCTTTCGGCTCGGAGTGGAACTCCATTGGCGCGCCGATGCGCTTGCTGGCGTCGGCAGGCGCGCTCATCACCTGCAGGACGTGGGTCCAGTACTTGCCGCCGCGCGCCTCGAACGGCGGGCGCTCGTACGCAACGACTGCCGGGTGCGCCGCCAGCAGCTTCATCAGCAGCGTGGTGCCCATGCGCCCGAGCGAGGTGACCAGCAGCGGCTGCAACGCCGGGTCTGCCTCCCCGCGCAGGGGCGCGCGCTGGCCGCGCAGCGTGGCGAACTTGGGACGGGCGCCATCCGGCAGCACCGCGCGCAGGCGAAACTCGAACTCGAGCGGGAGATCGAGCGTGCTGACCAGGATGGAGAAAGGCTGACTGCCATCCCCGGTGACTGGCCTGGGCGCCACAGATTCCAGGATCTGGCCGGGAATCACCGCCTCGATGCGCTGCACCGGCAGCCCGGCTTGCAGCGTGCCCTCGATACGCAGCGCCCAACTCGCGCTTGCCTCGCCGGCGCGCGGGGCGGCAATACCCGCGCGCAAGGCGGCGCCGTGCCGGGCGCCGCCCTGGACCTGGACCTGGGTAACCGCAACGCGCGGGGGCAAGGCACTATCAGTCATGATCGTGGGTCCACGAACGGCTCCCTGCCCGGTGTGCCCGGCGGGGAGCCGGGGCGCTGGCTGTAGCGCGTACACGATCCGGGCGACAATGCGTCCGGCACACTACCGTAACCTGGCCCGCCTCGCTGGATGTTCCGCGTCGCACGCTCGTGATCCCCAGGAAGGAGCACTCGTCATGTCCGAGGCCTCGACTCTGAACGGTTGCGGTCAGTCTATCACCCGGCGGCCGGACATTAATCCGGAGGAGGGCATCCGTGAATATGGGGATGTCACCTTCGCGGACCCCGTGAACAACAAGTATCCGGTGGACACCCGGGAGCACATCGAAGCGGGGTGGCGCTACATTCACAAGGGGCACGATCAGTCGTTCTACTCCCCGCAGGATGTGGCCTGCATTGAGAGCCGGATCAAGGAGGCCGGCGCCGCCATCGGGCTGACACTCCACCCGTGACCCACGCCGCTACACACTGACCAGCAGCACCCCGGCGATGGCCAGCACCGCGCCGGTGCTCTGCACGCGCGTCAGCCGTTCGCCCAGCAGGAACACGCCGATCACCATCACCATCAGCGGGTAGAGGCCAACGAGCGCCGTGACCAGCGCGTAGGATGCGGTCATCGCCCCGAAGCTGATCAGCAGCAGCGACGAGAAATCGAGCAGACCCGAGACGACCACGAAGGGCGCGACCGGGCCCAGCCCGACCCCGGACGTGCGGTTGGCCAGCAGCAGCAGCGTCTGCACGGCGACCCCGCCCGTGCGCACGCCAATGGCCGTCCAGAGCGTACTCAGGCCGGGGGCATCCGGCGCGAAGTCAATGAGGATGAAGAACCCGCCGTAGGCCAGGGCCGCGCCGATGGCCAGCGCCAGCGCACGGCGATCCCCGGCGGGGGTGGTGTCGGTGGGGTCTTCCGGGATCGGCGCTTTCTGCAAGGAGGCGATGACCACCCCCGCGATGATGGCGACGATGCCAGCGGCAGCCAGCGGCGCCAGGCTCTCGCCGGTGGCCACGGAGAAGATCACCGGCACCACCACGGAGCAGGCGGTGATGGGCGCGACCAGGGAGAGCGCGCCCGCCGCCATGGCCTGGTAGTTGAGCGCCATGCCCAGGCCGCCGACGACCCCGGCGGCCACACCGGCGAGGGTTTGGCCGTCCAGCCGCCCCGGCCGCAGCGCCATGATGAGGACGAGGCAGACCGCCAGCTGCACGATCTGCGACCAGAACGCCACCACATAGGGGGTGCGCCGCCGCGAAGCCAAACCCGCCACACTGCTGGACACCGCAATGCTGGCGGCCGCACCGAGACCAAGCCCAATGGGCAGCATGCGTGCTGATTCCTCCGCATGTCCGCAGGTTGGGAGGGGCGGTTATTCCCCTTCAGGCATCTGGGCCAGCGCGTCCCGTATCTGCTGGATCGTTTCGTCGTACCGGTTCTCGGAGAGCGCGCGGATATCCCAGGCCATCAGGTCCATGTAGGGCCGCAGCATCGCCGTTAACTCGCGCAGGTCGCCGGTTTCCACCAGCAGAAAGCCGGCCGCCCCTGCCAGATCGTACCAGCCCTTGATCAGCTCGGCGCGTTCGCGCCCTGATCGTGCTGGTGCACCACCCGTCGCCAGACCGTTTCCGGCCGCGTATTCGGGAACCACGTGTACGCGCAGTAGAAGAGCATCGTCGCCATCCTTCCTGCTCCCGGCTCTCTGCTGGCACGATGGTACGGGAGCGCGGGACGGCACGCCAGACCTCTTTCCCGCGCTACCCGAGGGCGATGCGCACCGCCGCGTTCTCGCTGATGTCCAACCCCTCCAGGCCGATGAGCACCAGGTACCCCGGCCCAAACGTGGCGGCGCCGTCCGGGGCGGTGACGGCCGTGCCGAGCCAGTCAGGAAGCAGCGGCGTCATCCAGTAGATCGCCCTGGTAGGTGATGGCGTCGGGTCGCTGCCGGGCGAGCCAGAGACGAGCTTCACGCCCCACGCCCGCTGTCGCCCCGTGCCATCGGCCGGCGCGGGCAGCACCACGGCGGCCTGCGGTTCGGCCCCGGCCGCCAGCGCGGCCAGCAGCGCGCCGCTGTTCAGCACGGCAGCCCACTCCGGGGTGAACGCCAGCAGGCCGCGGCCATCCGCGCCCCACAGGATGAGGGTGTAGGGCGGGCCGCCGGCGGCATCGCCCTGGGTCGGGAAAAGGAGGCCGGAGGCGAAGGCCTGGACAGTGGTCAGGCCGGGGTCGCCCTGCGCCCCGGCCGGCAGCGTGGTGAGCGCGCCGGCCAGCGCGGCGAGGCCGCCCGCGTGCAGGATGGCGCGGCGAGAGGAGGAGAGTCCGGCAGAGACCACGTGCGATGCTCCTTACGTACCGTTCGGGGTATGAGACGCTACAACAACGCGCAGGAGCGGCGTTCCGTTCTCCCGGTCGCTCGTACTGCATGCGCTACGCCGACGCCGCCAGCCCTGCCTGCAGGCTGCCGTCACGAGCGGCGTCACTGGCTCTTTCCCGGCCCGATGCGACGACGCGGTGGGGTGCACCCCAATCACCGGACCAGTCCCAAAGCAGGGATGTGGGGTGTTTCCAGGCTATCGTCGTCGTCGTGCCTGACAGACCACGCCGCGCCTCGACCTCACTCGGGGGCCGATAGCCGAGGCTGGAATGGAGCCGCTTGTGGTTGTAGACCGTCTCGATGAACTGCTCAAGACGACACGCGAAGGTGAGGCCGCCTGCCACGGTCAGCGCCACGCAGCGACCAACGGTCCGCGAAACCGGGCGGCTGCAGCGGCGTATCGTCGGGCGCCGACGCGATACGCCGGGTGCGTCGGTTGTCCTACAGCGTATTGCAAAGACCTGACCTGCCAGGCAACAAGCCTGTCTCGAGCGCAGTCGAGAGACCTCGTCTCCAGTGCCGGTGAACGAGGTCTCTCGACTCGCTCGAGACACGAGGGGATTCCCGGCGGCCTAACTTCTTTGCACACCGCTGTAATGCTGCTCAGGCCCTGGATCGGTCGCTTCGGCCGGCGGTGCGCGCCGCCGTGGCGCCGCCATCGTGATCTCCTCGCAATATATGGGCTTCTCCCGCACGCACAACCGGCACGGTCACCGCGCAAGACCTCTCTGCCGAGACGACGGTCGATGCCGGGGCCGACTCCTGCCGGGCCAGCAGCGGGCGGCGGGCCAGGGGCATCATCTGCCCGCGGCCCGCGTCACCCTTGCGGGCGAGGCGCTCACTTCGTGACCTTCTCGCGCCTGCCAGCGCCGCGAGCAACGTCTCCAGGGCAGCGCCCAGCCCCTGATAGCTCTGGATCATCCTGATTTCACGGCGCGACCTGCGGCGACGGCGGGAGGTCTTGTACAGGGATGCGCCTGCATGTCCTCGAGCGTGCGTGCCAGCGCCAGCAGGGCAGACGATCAGATGACGCGCCTGTCGGCGCTGAGCTTCTCCCAGTGATCCTTCGCCACGTCCGGCTTGATGATGTTGAGCCCCACGCTTCAAACCAGGCAAGATCCGCCCAGTCCTCCGGTTGGCGTAGTAGATGCCTTCCTCACCCGCCGTGCCGAACAGGACCGTCAGGTCGGCTTTTCCGGCGAGCGCGAAAACGCCTCCACCCGTTCGGCGAAAGCCGCCTGCCGCGACGGCTCCGGCGTCGCCAGGTCCCCCAGCAACCCGGCCAACTCGGCGAAGCGCGCCATGTTCGCGTCGGCGGCCTCGGGAGACCCACACCGGCACGATCTCGTTGACGCGCTGGTAGCTCTCGTCGTCCGTGAACTCAGGGTAGGTCGTTTCGTCCGGACCCCAGACAATCGTCACGAGATCGGGATCGTTGAGCAGCGCCTCGACGTTGGGATCGGGCCGCCAATATCGGCGGTGATGTCTGGCGTCGACCGCTGTAATGCTGCTGCAGGCCCTGGATCGGTCGCTTCGGCCGGCGGTGCTTGCGCGCCGCCGAAACCGGCGCCGGCCATCGTGATCTCCTCGCAATATTTGGGCTTCTCCCGCACGCACAACCGGCACGGTCACCGCGCAAGACCTCTCTGCACCGAGACACGACGGTCGATGCCGGGGCACGACTCCTGCCGGGCCAGCCGCGGGCGGCGGGCCAGGGGCATCATCTGCCCGCGACCCGCTGTCACCCGCTTGCGGGCGAGGCGCTGCTACTTCGTAACCTTCTCCGCGCCTGCCAGCGCCGCGATCAGCGTCTCCAGGGCAGCGCCCAGCCCCTGATAGCTCTGGATCACATCCTGATTCCACGGCGCGACCTGCCCGGCGGCGACGGCGGGGAGGGTCTTGTACAGAGGATGCGCCTGCATATCCTCGAGCGTGTACGTGCCAGCGCCAGTAGAGGCAAAGAACAGATCAGATGTGTACTTGCCCGCCTGTTCGGCGCTGAGCTTCTCCCAGTACGATCCCTTCGCCACGTCCGGCTTGATGATGTTGAGCCCCAACGCTTCAAACCAGGCAAGATCCGCCCAGTCCTCCGGGTTGGCGTAGTAGATGCCTTCCTCACCCGCCGTGCCGAACAGGACCGTCAGGTCGGCTTTTTCCCGGGCGAGCGCAGAAAACGCCTCCACCCGTTCGGCGAAAGCCGCCCTGGCCGCGACGAGCTCCGGCGTCGCCAGGTCCGCCCCCAGCAACCCGGCCAACTCGGCGAAGCGCGCCATGTTCGCGTCGGCCAGGCCTGTCGCCGAGAGACCCACCACCGGCACGATCTCGTTGACGCGCTGGTAGCTCTCGTCGTCCGTGAAGCTCCAGGAGTAGGTCGTTTCGTCCGGACCCCAGACAATCGTCACGAACAGATCGGGATCGATTTCGAGCAGCGCCTCGACGTTGGGATCCGGGCCGCCAATATCGGCGGTGATGTCTGGCGTCGCGCGGTCAATATTGCCCCAGGCGGCATCCGTAGTCACGGCCCAGCCGGAGACCGCCTCGGGCCTGATGCCGAAATCCCACAGGGCGGCGGCGGCATTGAGATCGGCCACGATCCGGCGCGGCGCCTGCGGCAGGGTCACCGTCTTGCCGGCGTCATCCGTGAAGGTCCACGCGCCCGCTGCCTCCGGCGTGGCCTGCCGCGCCAGCAGGGTCCGCGGCCCGGCCAACGCCGCCAGCGCTCCCAGCGACCCCACCATCCGGCGGCGCGTCATCACGCCCGACCGTCGTCCGCGTTCCATTGGCATGACCGTGTCTCTCCGCTTGCTGCAAACCACAAGGCGCGCCCCTGACGTACACCGGACAAGCGCCTGAATATCCGACTATAGCAGTCGGATATCCTGTGGCCAAGCACCCGGAGGCGATGCCTGGCTGGCACGAGACTTGCGCGCACCGCAGCAGGGCCCCGCGCCTGAACAGGAACAGAAAAGGATATGGACCTGGTGTTTCATCGCGCACGACCCTGGCGCGCGCGCCGACCAGCGTTCGGAACACGAGCCGGAACCCGGCTGCGTGGAACGCCCACAGTGACGCCCGAACACGCCGAACGCGCCGCGCCGACCCTGGAAACGACGGAGCCGGAGGGCCGGCGCACCATCAGCTTGCTTGGCATTCGCCGCCGCTACTGGGAGCTGACGCATGGCTGGAGCGTGCCAGCCCGTTCACCGGACACGCTCGACAACGAGACACCGGGGCGGGTGGCCTGAAGCCGGGGCCGGGCATCCCACGAGCGCCCTGGTGGCCCGGCATCACGCGAGCCCACACGCCCCGCCAACGCCCGGCGCCCGGCTGCCTGCCGCCTGCCCGCAGGCAGCCGCCGCCGCAACGAAGGCGCTTCCCGTTGGGAAGCGCCACCCGCGCATCAGCCGACTCGTCCTTCAAGATGTCACTGAATTCGCATGTTGTCGTACGTTATGGTACGATATCGGGAGCACGCGTTCCGGAGATGGCCTTCGAGCGCACCCCCTGCGGTCGGTGCGTGTCACGATGCCCTGCTGGCATCGCCACCGTCGCTTGGCTCTGCGGTCTCACGCGGCCGGGAGCAGGTGGAGGCGTCGTGCATTCCCGCGTCGTCAGCTCATTCTTCCCGGCCGCGCCACTCTCCCTGTGGCCCCTCGCTTCAGCTGGGCATTCGAGCGGAGTACGGAAGGAGCGAACCCGGTGATGAGCGATTCACGCATCGAGGCCATCGAGCTGCGTGGTTCTGCGGGCCTTGGCGTTTTTCTCCGGGTGGAAGAGGATCAACGTGTCTACCGGGTCGCCCCGGTGCGCGATCCGCGGCAACCCCGCTTCTGGTGCCTGGCGGCCTTTGAGTGCAGCGCCTGCGGCATTCCCCTGACGGGCGATGCCATTTGGGCGGGCTGGTGGGGCTCGGCCTCCGGGGAGCTTCCGGCGCTGCTGGACGCCCTGCGCAGCACCGACCTGGCCTGGCCGCGAGACGCCGATGGCGACGCGCTGCGCGAGGCGCTGCTGCAGCCGCGGCCACCGCTGGGCGCGCTTGCGGATCACCTCGTGGAAGAGGCCGCCGAAGCGGTGTAGGGCAACCGGCCCGACTCCCGCCCAATCTTTCTGACCGTACAGACCGTAGCACTCCGCGCCCAGGCGCCCGGCGGGTGTTACGGTCTTTTCGTACCCGGCGCCTCATCCCCCTGAAATGCCATCCCGAGCCGGCCAGTGGCCCGCGTTTTCCTCCGTTCACGCCAACCTGCTCACATTCGGCCACCCGCTCCCGGGGCCTTCTCGGGCGCAGTCGAAAGTCCCCGGGCCGCGCTGCCGCCAGACAATGGCGGCTGCGCCCGATTCACGGCGGTGACCCCGCGCGGCCGCTCAGGATGACACGCGCGAGCAAACGTGCCCCTGAGGCGGCCGCGGGGGAAGGGCCACAGCGTGGACTCACGCCCCAGGGGCGCCGCTCCTGCGCTACGCCGCCCCCGCGCGATCCGCGAACCGCCCGGCGCTGAGGAACCCGATTTCGTGCCGCGTGGCGCCGTCGATGGCCAGGTCCGTCAGGATTTCGCCAACCACCGGCGCGAACTTGAAGCCACGCCCGGAGAAACCGCACCCCAGAATGACGCCTGGCTGATGCGGGTGGCGATCGACAATGAAGTCGCCATCCACGGTGTAGGTGCACATGCAGGTTGACTGCGCTGCCACCTCGCCGCTGGCGCCGGGCAGATAGCGGTCCAGCACGTCGCGGAAGAAGGTGATCTCCTCCGGCGAGATGGTGCGGTTGATCGTGCGGGCGGTGGTCACCGGGCCAATCCCCACCCCAATCTTGACGCCCACATCACCGGTGGCCGGCATTCCGTAGAAATTCCCCTCTGGCACTTCGAGCAGGAAGTTCGGGGCGCCGGCCTCCTCCGTCCACCAGTCGGGCCGGGTGGGGCGAAAGTAGGCGTTGACGCGGCGCTGCACCTGCATCGGGAAGCCAAGATCCCCCAGAAACTCGTCTGCCCAGGGGCCGGCTGTCACCATCACGCGGGCGGCGCGGTACCTGCCCTGCGCTGTGCGCACCAGCCAGCCTGCGCCGTCCGGGGTGTAGCCGATTACGGGTTCGCTGCTGCGGACCTGCGCGCCATGCTGGCGCGCCTGATCCAGGTGGGTGAGCACGCCCTGCTCGCAGCGGATATAGCCGGCGCGCTGCTCCCAGGTCGCGGCCATCCCGTCGCCCGGGCGCACGCCGGGGAAGCGGGCGGCCAGTTCCTGCTCCGGCAGCCACTCCAGAAATCCGCGCTCCACCATGGCGGCGGCGTTGCGGAAGTACCCCGGGTTGGACACGGGATCAAGCACCCGCACCTCGCCGTTCATGTGCACGAGGTCCACGCCCGAAGCTTCGGCCAGATCCTGCCAGAGTTGCAGCGTGCGGTCGGCCAGCGGCACGTAGCCGTCGTCAGAGAAGGTGGAAGTGCGGATCAGGCGGTGCGGCCCGTGGGTGGAGCCCTGGGCGTGCCCCGGTTCGAACTGCTCGAGGCCGAGCGCGCGTTGCCCGCGCTGCGCCAGCTGGTAGAGCGTGGCGCTGCCCATGGCGCCGAGGCCGATCACGATAGCGTCGTAACTTGTGTCCACGAGGTTCCCCTTTTTGCGCGCGGTCGTGTGGTGTGCGCTGCCGGGGATCGTACGTCGGGGCGGGGTCCGGCCGCTACCGGTCCGGTCGGCGGTGGGAGCGCCCCTGCGCCAGACCGGCTTCGAGACGGCATCCCCTGCCGCGTGGCATCCCCTGCCGCGTGGCATACCGAGCGCAGCCGAAGACGCTCGGCATTGCCAGCCACGAGGGTTTGAGGCAGCCTCCACCTTCGCGAACCGTCCGGAGCGGAGTCGAAGGATCTCGTGCCCGGCCACCACGTTACGAGAGGGCCGCAACGCTCGGGTGCGGACAGCGCAGCGCGAGGGTGGCGCAAGCCGAGGTCTCCCGACGAACTCGAGACGCCACCTGGAGGCGGCGATCGGGAGGAGCCCCGTTGGGTGCAACGGGCCCTTGCAGGGTCGAGGCCGGGCCGAAATCCGTCACCTGCGGGCTCAGGATGGCCCCTGAAGGGGATGGCCACCGCGGACCAGAGCGGCCGGGGACGAGCTCCCTCGCCTGCGCTCGGGACGACGGGGAGGGGGAGGCGGCGCCTCGCCCTCCCCTGGCTGGCGGCTGACAGCGAACGCCCTGGCGCTGCACCTGAGTGCAGCGCCAGGGGCACGGGGAGGGGCCATCACGACAGCCCGCGCCGGCTACCCCCAGCGCGAGCCATCGCCCTGTCGCCTCGCTAACAACTCGCCTGGCAGACGCCGGTCACGCCGGAGCCGTCGTCGCAGCAGAGCAGGCCCTCGTTGCACGGGTTGTTCACCGCGCACTGGCAGCCCTCGTCGCCGCAGGCTCCGGCCGAGGCGCCCGGCTCGCTGCAGAGGCCGGAACCGTTGCAGTAGCCTGCGCAACAGGCGTCGCAGCCGTTGCTCCAGCCGCAGTTGTCCGGGCAGAGGTCGCCGTCGGCCACGCAGATGCTGCCGGGAGGCGGATCGCCGCAGGCTCCTGAGGCGTTGCAGTAGCCGCTGCAGCACGAGTTGCAACTGGCGCCCGCGAGACAATCATCGGTGCAGGCCGCGCCGTCCGCCACGCAAAGATCGCCCGGTGGTTCATCGCCGCAAACACCGCTGGCGTTGCAATAGCCGGTGCAGCAACTGTCGCAATTGTCGCCCCAGTTGCAGGTTGCATCGCAGCCGTTGCCGCTGGCCACGCACTGCGAGACGCAGGAGCCTTCAACGACGCAGACCCCCGGCCCACCGGGGATCGATTGCCCGCTCTGGCAGCAGACGAGGCCCGCGTCACAGGCGCCCTGCACGCCGCCGTTGCAGCTACAGCCTGCGCCGGTGCAGGCGGGCGGCGCGCAGTTGGCCTCGGTGGCGCAAACGCCCGGTCCGCCCGGGACCGACTGCTCCTGGCAACAGATCAGGCCGTCATCGCAGGCGTTGAGCACGCCGCCGTTGCAGGCGCACCCTTCGCCAGTGCAGGGCGCGGGCGCGCACTCGGCCTGCGGGGTGCACGTGCCCTGGCCGCCCGGCGCGGCTTCGCCATTCTGGCAGCAGACCAGGCCGTCGTCGCAGTTGCCCTGCACGCCGCCATTGCAGGGGCAGCCGCTCCCCGTGCAGGCCACCGGCTCGCAGGCGGATTCCGCAAGGCACGTGCCGGGTCCGCCCGGCGTCGAGGTGGTCGCGCAGCACACGAGGCCGCTGTCGCATGGGGACTGCGTGCCCGTGGTGCAGGCGCAGCCGGAACCGGTGCAGGCGGCCGGGGCGCAATTCGCTTCGGTCTGGCAAACGCCAGCGCCACCGGGGATCGAATCGCCTTCCTGGCAGCAGACGAGGCCCGCGTCACACGCGCCCTGCACGCCGCCGTTGCAGGCGCACCCTTCGCTGGTGCAGGGCGCGGGCTGATCGCCACACGTCCCGTTGGCCGCGCAGTAGCCGGAGCAGCAAGCGGAGCACGCCGTGCCCGCAGTGCAGCTGTCGGGGCAGGCCGCGCCGTTGGCCGGGCACGCATTCGGGTAGCACTCCGCCTGCGTGCGGCAGACGCCGGGGCCGCCCAGGAGGTCGGTGGTTGGGCAGCAGACCAGGTCACCCTTGCAGGCGCGGTTCGTGCCGGTGGTGCAGACGCAGCCGGCATCGCGGCAGGCTGGCTCCGGGGTTGCGGTCGGCGCCGGAGTGGGGGTGGGGTTTCCTGCTGCCGCCGTCGGCAGCGTGCCGCTTGTGGGCGCCACCGTGGCCGCGCCCTGCGCCTGGTTGGCGGCGCGTGCCGGGCAGGTGTTGGCGAACCCCTTCTGCGCCACGGCGTGGATGTAGGTGTCGCCGGAGGTCACCTCCTCGGGCGCGGGGAGCAGGTTCCCCAGGTTCTGGGCGATCCAGTTCGCCTCCTGCTTCGCGAAGGCCTCCAGCGCATCCTGCGAGGTGAAGACGGCCACGGTCGCGAAATCGCCATCCTCATCTTCCACCGTCAGGTAGGCCACGAAGCCCTTCGCCTTGCAGGCCGCGTCGGTGTACCCCTGCTGCAGCGCGCGCCGCACCTTCGCGGTTGGCTCATCCAGCGAGTAGCGCCGGATCATCGTGTAGAGCGGCTTGTCGCTGTTCTGCGCTGCCGCCAGCGCCAGCGCCTGCTCTTCGCGCGCGCCGGCCGCCGCCAGCACGCCAGCGCCCGCCGCCGCGCCCATGCGGCGCAGCGCGCCCCTTCGGGACAACCGCCCGGCGAGTGATTTCGCCAGGCTATCGAACCGCTGTGCGTCCATCTGCCCTCCGTCCCTCATCGCCGGGCCCTTCCCGGCCACGGCGAGTCGCCACTGGTCAGCGCGGCGCGAAACCGGCTGCCGGGTCTGTGTGCGGGGCGTGAAGCGGGCTCCGGGAAAGGATACCCTGCCTTGCTGTCACCACCGTCACCGCACCAGCAACGCCTGGCCTGCCCGGAACGTGTTGCGACGCAGGCATGTGACGCGGCAGGCAATTGGCTGGCAGTCAATTGTGGGGCAAACCCCCGGCGCCCACGTGTTGGCCGCCAGTCAACTCACGCGACCAGGCCGTGCCTGCGCTGGCAACGGGGGGTTGCGGCCTGTGTCACGCCGGGCACACCTCCCCGATGGTCCCCCTTGTCAGGTGCCTGCCGGGCACACCGTTTACTTCGCCTGTGACCGCTCTTACTATGCAGGTGCAGAGTGACCGGAACCGCCAATTTCCGGGAGCCTTGCCACGACGCATGGGTGGCCGTGGGCCACGGTCAACAGGCTGAAGGAGCGCGCGCAGTGACCGAAACCGTCACCGGAGAGCACGGACCAGGCGGGGTGGCGCAGATGACGCCGCCGCCGGGGCGGCTCTACCTGACCAGCGATCTGCGCGCGATAACCGGCCTGGCGCGCACGCACATGGACTTCTACCTGCGCGAGGGGATCATTCAGCCCTGCGCCCGCACCGGGAGCGGCATGCTGCTCTTCGATGAGAGCGAGCTGGAGACCCTGCGCACCGTCCTGCGCTGGCGCGATGAGGGGGTGGGGATCCGCGAGATCCGCAGCCGCCTCAGCCGCCCGGCCATCCATTAGGGAGCGTGCGGCGAAATGGTGTCATCCCGAGCCTGTCGAGGGATCTCGTTCGCTTCCGGGCTAACCGAGGTCTCTCGACAGGCTCGAGACGACACGACGTTTCACACCGCGCGTCAAGCAGTGAACAGGAGTGCCCTTGCCAGAAAGATCGATTCCCCGGCAACGACAAAGGCCGGCGCGCCAACGCCAGCCTTTCTCCCGGAGGATCGGTTGTGAGTTTGTCCCGGACCTGATGCGCCAGCCGTGACCTGAACGGACCGTCGCCAAACCGCCTGTTCAGACCACCAAAGCGCCAGATCACAAACCATTCGCCGCCATGTTCCCCGCCAAGGGAGGGTTGCTTGTACCCAGGCGACACCGAGATTCTATGCCCGTCCGTTCGGGCATGTCAATACATTCTGCGCCGGGGCATCCGGGCGTGACCACCCGCCGGAAAGACCCGGGGCCGGGCGCTGCCTCCGCGGCCGAGCACCTCGCCGCCGTGCCGGAAGCAACGCGCGGCGGCGAGGACGTGCGGCGGCGCGGCTGGTTCTGGCACTGGAACGCGCTGGTGACCCAGTACGCGCCGCTCATCGGCCTGAAGGGCGTGGGGCTGCTCAACTCCTACACGGTCTGGACCGACCGCCGCGAGGAGTCGCCGCACCGGGGCTACGCCTTCCCCTCGCAGCAGAGCGAGGCGGACTTCTACGGCGAGGACCGCGCCGAGCTGATTACCATCAACAAGATCCTGGCAGCACTCGACCTGATCGAGATCCGCAAGGAGATGGTGCTGCGCACAGACCCGCAAGGTCGCCGCTGGAAGGTGCCGCACAACTTCTACCGGGTCAAGGACCACGGCGACGACTTCACCCTGGCCACCCCTCATGTGCTGCGCGTGGCCGAACTGGCGGCCGCCGACCGCGCGGTCTACCGCTATGTGCGGCGCGTCTTCTCCCCGAAGTTCGCGCCCATCGACAGCGCGAACGTGTGGACGCAGATCCTGCCCGAGGTGCGGCGCACGCCGGTCTGGCAGGAACTGGCCGCCCGCGCCGAGCAGGAGGAAACCCGCGCCTCGGCCCGCACGAAGGCGGGGCACGCCGCCCGGAAGGGCGGGGGAGCCACGGCCAGCGCCGACCCCGACTTTTTTGTGCCCGGCAGCCGTGACGCGGCGGCAACTGCGACAGCCGTCAATGACAGCACCGCTGTCGCGATGCCAGAGGGAGAACCAACCACTGTTGCAAGCATCAACACTGGTTCGCAGGTGGATGTTGCAAAGACCAACAGAGGTTCACGCAGTCCGCGGCGGAGCGATGTTGGAGCCGCCAACACAGGTGACCCAACCTCTGTTGCTCCGGCCAACACGACGTATGACGAATCACGTACAACTACGAAGAGAGCAGGCAAGGACGAGAACGCAGAGCGGACGAACCTGGCTCCAGCACAGGCTTCCGGGGCGGCGGTGTCGGTTTCTGAGACACTAACGACAGGTGGTCCAGGCGCGCAGCCGCCCATGGACGCGGCGGCACAGGCGGCTGCCCTGCGCGCCTTCGAGCAGGCGAACAACCGCGCGGCGACGCCAGCGGAGCGCAAGCTGCTGCGGGACCTGGCCGGTCGCTACGACGCCGTCGCGGCGAGCGCGGCAGTCGCCAGCGCGCAGGCGCCGGGCAGTGGTTGGGGCTGGCTGGAGGCGGCGGTCTGGGAAGCAGTGGAGGCGGGGAGCGCCTTCGTGGCCCCGCGCCGCCTGCGCGAGATCCTGCAGCGCTGGGAGCGCGACGGCTTCCCCGGCGCGAGCGCGGCGATCACGCCACGGCAGCCGGAGACCCGCTCGGAGTCAGCGGCTCCCGCCCGGTTGCCCGCCCCGGTGCGCGGGGCCGAGTCCACGACGGCGGCAATGTCAGAGCCGGTAGCCTTTCCCATCGCGGAGGTCGGGCTCTCCAGCCGCCAGGTCTGGGCGGCCGTCCTCGATGAAGTAGCGCAGCGCGGCAGCGTGAGCCGGGCCGATCTGGAGACATGGCTGCGGCCCGCCAGCCTGATCGGCCGCGACGGCGAAACGCTGCTCATCGGCGCCCCGAACGCCGTCGCCCGCGACCGCATTGCCACCCGCCTGCTGCCCGCCCTGCGCGAGGCCGTGGCTGCCACGCTCGGGGCGGCCGTGGAGCTTGCCGTGGTCAGCAGCCACGACTGGCCGGAGCAGCGCGCCGCCGGGGCGTAGCGGCGCACAGGGGCGGTGCTGCCGGTTGTTCGCCACTGCCCAGTTGTGTGATGTTCCGGGGCCGCAGGCGACGGACCTCGGGCTCCGGCCAACGCAGCCCGAGGCCGCCGCCACCGCGCGTGTCGTCCCGAGCTTGTCGAGGGATCTCGTTCCCAACCGCCACGTCTCGGGGTTGTCGCCCTCTCCAGATGTCGTCTCGACCGATGTGAAGGGACCTCGGCTTGCATCACCCCTCGGGGATGCCGCCCGCACCAGAGTGTCGCGGCCGCATCGCCACACGGCGCAGGGGCGCAGCGGCGCCGCAAACCGGGTGGCCGGGCATCATCGACGTGGCGCCCTCTGCACTCTGCTGACAGGCATCCAGACAGATGGATGCATCCCTCGCGGTAGCCCTCAACGGAGCGCCCCAGGCGCCCCAGGCGTGAACACGGCGGCTGCTGCTGGGCGCGGTGACCAGGCTGCCGGTGTGCGCCGTGCTTGCGGCTATCGGGCAGGATGCGGCAGATGCGCGGCGGAAGAGGCGCGGCCGCAGGCGCGGCCACCGCCCCGGCCGCAAGAAGGACAACCGCAAGGGCAAGGGCGCCTGTCATGTCTGCCCGGGTGGCTGTGCGTTCTCCTCCGTCCAGGCCGCGCACGATGCAGCGCGGGACGGCGACAACCTGCTCCTCTGTGAAGGCGCCTGCACGGAGGCTGTCACCATCCCGAAGAACGTGAACTTTGCCGCCCGTGCCGGGGACAAGGTGGTACTGCAAGGCACGGGCTCCGGGTCGGTGATCACGGTGCAACCCAACGTGACGACGACCATCAGCGGGGGGCCGTGGATTACTGGCGGCACTGGCTCCCTCATCAACGGCGTGGTCAGCGGCGGCGGGATCGTGAACTACGGCAACCTGACCGTCACCGGTCAGGCCATCGTCATCACGAACACCGCGGCGCGGGGCGGCGGCATCTACAACGCCGGCACGCTCACCGTCTCCGGCGCCGATACCCGCGTCCACCACAACACCGCGACCACTGATGGCGCGGGTATCTCCAACGAACGCGGGGCAACGTGACGGTTGACGCCGCCCTGATCCACAAGAACGCGGCTACCGGAAACGGGGGCGGCATCTTCAACAGTAGTAACGATGCGAGCCTCACGATTCGCAACAACGCCCAGGTCTACGACAACACCGCGCAGCAGGGCGCCGGGATTTACACCACGGTGGGCATCGACGTCGAGCCGCCAACCGTCTCGATCACGGACAGCTCCATCACCGGAAACGTGGCGAGCACGGTGGGCGGGAGCATCTTCAACGATGGCTGCCCGGTCTCGCTGACCTCCTCGACCGTGTTCCAGAACGCGGCGGCCATCGCCGGCGGCTTCTTCAATACGGCAGGCGGGGCGATGACGCACGATAGCGAGAGCGCCGTGGTGGACAATACCCCCACCACCTGCGTGGGGACTGACGCCTGCGAGGAATGACGACCACCGCCCGGTGACCCAGGAGAGAGGCATGCGCCAGGAGTTGTTGCGCGGGCGGGCGCGCCTGGAAGCGGTGACGGCGCTGTTGCACCGCATCCGTCAGGAGGATGCGCTGGCGGGTATCTGGGAGGCAGCGGACCCGCAGTGGTGGTGGCGCAAGCCGCGCGCCAGCGACGAGGTGGCGAGCCCGGTCTGGTTCGACGACGGGGGCCAACCCGCCGCCGCCGCCCTGCTGACGTGGTGGCCGCACGCCTGGTGGCTGGACATCATCCGGCAGCCGGGGGCTCCCGTGCCGCTGGATGACCTGGCCGCGCCCGCGTGGGCGGCGCTGGCCCGCCTGCCGGGATCACCGGTGATCGAAGCGCTTGTGCCGGCGGTGGATACCGAGCTTGGCGCGTGGTTCGCCGGGCAGGGGTTCACGGTCGCCGGGGAGTCATGGTCTGGCTGGCTGGCGGCGGCGAACCGGCCCGCTGTGCGCGCGCTGCCCGCTGGCTACACGCTGGTGGACCGGGTGGTGCGCGGGGTAGACGTGGCGCCGGAGCACCCGATGGTGGGTCGCAACGGGCCAGATGTCGAAGCCCGGCTGCAGCAGACGTCACTCTACGACCCCTGCCTGGATCTGGCGGTGCTGGCGCCCGATGGCGCGGTGGCCGGGTACGCGCTCTTCTGGAACGACCCGGTGACCGGCGTGGGCCTGGTGGAGCCGGTGCGGGTGGAGGATGCCCACTCGGGGCGTGGCGTCGGGTACGCCATGATCAGCGCCGGGCTGGACCGCCTGGCCCGCGCGGGCGCGACCCGGCTGAAGATCGGCTGGGAATCGGATCGCGCCGGCGAGCTGTACACCCGCCTCGGGTTCACGGACGTGGAGACGTTCCTGACGTACCGCCGGTAAGGGGAGACGCTGCGCCCAGGGGGAGACGGCCTGCGGGCCCTGGGGAACAGGGGAGCCGGGGAAGACGAGACGACGGTGATACGCCCCGCGCCGGGCCGTTTTCCTCATTCCCTTGCGCCCTCGTTTCCTGAAGCGCCGCAGCGCAGGTTCAGGAACAGCGCCCCGGCAATCCCGCGGTCAGTCTGCCCCACCACGAGCCCGTGCAGGGCCCGGCAGCAACGCCGGGCCCGGAGACCAGGCCGGGGAGATCAGCCCGTGGCAGGCAGGGCGCCCCACACGTTCCGCCGGCATATCGCCCGTGCCGCAGCGATCCTGCTCAGGTCTTCGACTCGCAGACGGGGATGCACCAGGTGCTCGAGCCAACCGTTGGGCAGGTCGTGCAGACCTGCCCGTCTGGACGTTCGCCGGCTGCAAGGCGCCGCGTGAAACTCGACTGGATGGTCTGGGAGTTGAACCGCCCGAGGCAGACCGCCCCTCCCTTGACGGCCGTGACGCATTACGATCGCGCCGCAGAGTTCGGGATATCTGCCCCGCAGGCAGCCGGGCCGCAGTCGATCGCGCCTGAGCAGGGGCCCGTCGCGCGCGCCTTTGCCGACGCACGCGCCGAGGCGCCAGATCCGTCCGCCGCGCCCGCAACGCTGACGGCGGACCCGGTTGCGCCCTGGCCGCGCATCGCGCATCCTCCGGAACCTGAAAGGCGGCCAGGCGCACAGGGAGTGGAGACCATGCCGGAGAACCTGGGGACAGGGACGGGGCAGCGGGCGGCGAGCGGGGGCGGCATCCTGCACGACGAGGGCTTTGTTGACGTAACGGGTGGACGGGTCTGGTACGAGCGCCTGGGGCGGCCCGATGCGCCGCCGCTGCTGCTGCTGCACGGCGGGCCGGGGGGCAGCTCAGGATACCTGCAGCCCCTGATGGCGCAGGCGGCTGACGATTTCCTGGTGGTGCGCTACGACCAGCTTGGCTCCTGGAACTCGGACAAGCCGGACGACCTCAGCCTGTGGCAGGTGCCGCGCTTTGTGGAAGAAGTGGAGCAGGTGCGGCAGGCGCTCGGGCTGGGGCGGGTCCACCTGTTCGGGCAGTCGTGGGGCTCGTTCCTGGCGCTGGAGTACGCGCTGCACCACCAGCAGCACCTGCGCAGCCTCACCCTGGCCAGCGGCGCGGCGAGCACTGCGGAGTGCGTGGCCGGCATGAACCGCTGGCGGGGCGAACTGCCCGAGGAGACCCAGGCTACCCTGGCCCGGTACGAAGCGACGCGCGACTACGACCACCCGGACTACGTGGCGGCGATGGACGTGCTCTACCGCCGCCACCTGTGCCGGGTCTGGCCGTACCCGGCGGCGCTGGCGGACGACCTCACGAAAATGGCGCTGCCGGTCTACACCACCATGTGGGGCCCGAACGAGTTCACCTGTACGGGCACGCTGCTGGCGTGGGACCGCACCAACCGCCTGGGCGAGATCGACGTCCCCACACTGATTACCGTTGGCGAGTTCGATGAGGTGGCGCCTTCCTGCGCGGAGACCATGCACCGGGGCATCCCCGGCTCGCGGCTGGAACGCTTCCCGGGCGCCAGCCACACCGCGCACCTGGAGCAGCCGGAGGCGTACTGGGCGGTGCTGCGGAGCTTTCTGCTGAAGGCGGAAGCGGGGGAGGGCTGACCACGCTCTGCGTGGTCTCCGGGGCGCAGGGAGCGCCGTGGTTGCGCTGGCGCCGGCGGCTTGGCAAGCGCGCTCTGCGCCGCACGATGACCCGTGTTGAGACAACTCCACAGCAGGTTCTGCGGTTACCGCAACGTGACCATCAGCTCACTCTCGTTTCGACGCGAAAAGGAGCGGCGCATGACCGGTATGTTTGTCCTGGAGCCATCTCGCGCCGCCGCCGTGGTTCCGGCCTGCCGTGCCCGGTGGCGCTGGAGGCCGGCCGGGCTGGAGACCGCAATATCGTGCAACTTCGGTCCGGCCAGATGCTGGACGTAGAGGCCGATCCGGAACTGGCCGAGGCGTTCGTGACCTACCCGCAGGCCGGCGCCCAGTTCCTGGCCATGAACCTCGCGCAGAAGCCGTTCAACGACGAGAAAGTGCGGGAATCCTTCGCCTACAGCGTATTGCAAAAGATCTGACCTGTGAGGCAACAAGCCCGTGTCTCGAGCGCAGTCGAGAGACCTCGTGGCGAGTGCCGGTGAACGAGGTCTCTCGACTCCGCTCGAGACACGAGGGGATTCCTGGCGGCCCAACTTCTTTGCACACCGCTGTATGCGATCAATCGCGAAACGCTCTGCGCCGATCTGCGCTCTGGCGACTGCCTCCCGACCGTCTCCTTTATCCCGGCGGGGCTGCCCGGCGCCATCGACACCGAGCAGTACGCCTTCGATCCCGAGTCCGCGTTGCAGGCGCTGGCGGAGTCGTCGTACCGCGGGCCGGACGCGCTGCCGGAGATCAAGCTCTACTACAACAGCGACTACGAAGAGCGCAGCCAGCAATCGGAGTGGCTGGCGGGCGAGATTCGCGACATCCTGGGCGTCACGCTGACCATCGAGCCGATGGAAGGCGCCGCGCTCACGGCCTTGCGCAAGGACCCGACGACCCACCCGCAGTTGCTCTACTTCGACAGTTGGCGCCAGGACTACCCCGACCCCAGAACTGGCTCAGTGCGTTCTGGACGTGCAACTCCAGCCTGAACACCGTCCGGGTACTGTTACGAGGAGCTCGACACCCTGACCCGGAGTGGCGACACCACGATCGACCCGGCGGCGCACCTGCCCTTCTCCCAACAGGCAGGCCAGATGCTGATCGATGACCTGCCCGCCGCGTTCCTGCTCAACCCCACCGGTATCTTTGTGGTGAACCCCGAGGTGAACGGCTACACCCCGACGCCGAGCCAAGTCGAATGGCCGGGCAGCGTCGCGTCCCTGATGACCATCGGCAAGGGTGAACCCCCTGCGGTCGCGGCCCTCCCGCAGGACGCCGCCGTCGGCGTCGTGACTGAGGAAGCACCGGCCGTGGAGGCGGAGCCGCCGCAGTGGTCGATGGGTTCGACGCCGGCGGCGACGGGCTGGAGGACGCCTTTGAGGCGGAACTCGGTACCGATCCGTACGACGACGGCGCGTCGGACGGCGACGAGTACGTCGTGCACCAGACCGGCACGCTCAACCCCGACAACGATGCCGGCGGCGTGCTCGATGGCGATGAGGTGGCCAACGGCGCCGACCCGAATGACCCGAACAGCTATTAGGGGCGAACCCGGCGACTGCGATCCACGACAAACCCGCGTACTGGAGCACTCGTGCGTGAACCTGCGCAGTCCTTATCCAGTGGCTGAGCCCGCTGCAGCCTGGGGGCGGCGAAGCTCGGGGATCACCTCCTGGGCCAGGAGCCGGATCGTTTCCAGATCATTGCCATAGACGAAGGCGATGAAGTGCTGCAGCCCAGCCCCGATAAGGCGCGCGAAGTGCGTGACCGCCACGGCAGGTGGGCCGGCCACCATGGTGTCACGCCCAAGGTCACGGACCCACTTCGGGACGAAGTGATCGATTTTTTCGGCAAGCCTGGACGCCGTCGGAGCGAGGACCAGCGGATACGTCGTGTGGGTGCGCAAGACCGACTCGGGCGCACGGCCGTACGCGTGGCAGTGCTGCGCCAGCGTGGTCATCCGCTGAAGGATGGCCGAATGACCCTGGACCCCGCCGGTGTAGGCGTGCTCGCCAAAGTTGGACGCATCAGCGTGTTGCGCCACCTGGCGTAGTGTCACAGTCTGGCCACCGCCAGCGATGAGCAGCGGAATGCGTGGGTGCTGCACGGGCCTGGGCGACAACGGCGGCGCACTCACCGCGTAGTGGCGCGCGGCAGGCGGGTCGAGACGCTCGCCCCAGAGATATCGCAGTAGACCAACGACTTCGTCCAGCGCGTGCTGGCGTTCCCGCGTGCCGTGCCAGGGGATGCCCATCTGGACAAACTCGCGCTCGATGTCACCGATACCGAGGCCGACTACCAGCCGCCCTCCGCTCATCGCGTCGATATCGAGTGCCGTCCGAGCGAGGACAACCGGGTTCTGGTAGGCAAGACACGCCACCAGAGACCCAAGCCGCAGATGGGTCGTCGTGGCAGCGAGCCCGGCCAGAGTTGTCCAACAGCCCGAAGAGAGCACCGGATGGTCGCTGCTCCAGAAGGCGTCGTAGCCCAGTTCTTCCATTTCCGCAACAAACTCGACCAGCGCTGGCCAATCGCCGCGCGGGCCATTGGCAATCCCAAAGCTGACGTTGGCGGCGTTGGCGGCCACCCACGGATGCGTTACCCATGCCGGTGCAGGAACTGCCGAGTCGCGCATGAGTCCCCTCCGGATCTCGATCCTTCGCCGCGGCACAGAAACCAGGGCTGGCAGCCGTGCCTCCTGCTCAGCTCACGTGAATACGCCAGGACGCTGCTGACGGTGCGGTAGCGTACCGGGCTGCCGCCTTTCTGCCGGTGAAGGGTCGCCAACCACTGCGAGACTGACGCCAGGAGACGATTTGGGAGATGGCGAATCGAACCCGACCGTGACACTGGCCGCCAGGCGCCTCCGCTGCCTGGATGCAGCGCTCGCAAGCTACGTCAACTCGCGCCTCATGCCAGCGCTGGTCAATCATTGCCTGGACGTTCTGCGGGTGATTCACCATGGCGATCCTCCGTCTCAGCGCCGGCAACCCGAGGGGTATGCGCCTGGATCCAACCTATGGCACAGGGGCCTGCCTGACCACGAGCAAGCCACGCAAGCGCCCACTCCTTCGCTCTTGCGTGGCCTCAAACACACTCCTAGAATCAACACACCGCGTCAGGACATAGATCGACGCTCAGCAATGGCAGGACGGGGATGCGTGAGACTGGCTTTGGCGCCCTGCTGCAACATCACCGCCTGGCAGCCAGGCTGACGCAGGAGGCGTTGGCTGAACGGACGGGCTTGAGCGCGCGGGGCATCAGTGACCTCGAGCGCGGGGTGCGGGAGTTCCCGCGCCGGGAAACGCTGCAGCTCCTGTTGCAGGCGCTCGATCTCACCCCGGCCGAGCGTGCCACCATGATCGCGACAGCGCGGCGTCCACCATTGGCGACGCGCACGCCGGCCCGCGCCAGCCAGCCCTCAGGCCTGCCTCTCCCGCTCACGTCACTGATCGGCCGGGAGGCGGAGGTTGCCGCGGTCGCCCAACTCCTGCCGGAACCGAGTCTCCGCCTGCTGACCCTGACGGGGCCGGGCGGTACAGGGAAAACGCGTCTGGCGCTCGCGGCGGCCGAGCGAGCGGCGCCACGGTTCCCGGATGGCGTTGCGTTCGTGCCCCTGGCCCCGCTCGCGGACCCCTCGCTCGTTGCTGCGGCGATTGCACAGGGGCTTGGCGTGCGGGAGGCGGCGGGACAGACCTTGCTCCAGGCAATCACTGCCTACCTGTGCAACCGGCGAGTACTCCTGATTCTCGATAATTGCGAACATGTCCTCGCAGCAGCGCCAGTTGTCGCTGAACTGCTTGGGGGTAGTCGCGGATTGACCATCCTGGCGACCAGCCGCGTCCGCCTGCGGATTAGTGGTGAGCGCGAAGTGCCTGTATCCCCGCTTGCGCTACCAGAAGTGGGCGGGCCACAAGATTGCGCCGCGCTCGCCCTCGTGCCGGCGGTGAACCTGCTCATCGCGCGGGCCCAGGATGCCAACCCAGCCTTCTCGCTTTCGAAGGACAACGCGTCAGACGTCGCCGAGATTTGCCGGCGCCTGGATGGCCTCCCCCTCGCCCTGGAGTTGGCCGCCGCTCGCCTCAAGATCCTCTCGCCGGCGGCCCTTCTGGCCCGCCTGGACCGGCGGCTGCCCTTGCTCACCGGAGGTGCGCGTGATCTCCCCGACCGGCAGCAGACGCTGCGGCAGACGATTGCCTGGAGCCATGATCTGCTCAGCGAGGAGGAGCGCATGCTCTTCCGTCGCCTGGGTGTTTTCGCTGGCGGGTGGACCCTGGAGGCGGCCGAGATGGTGGCCAATAGCGCGGGCGGGCTGGATATCTTCGACGAGTTGACTTCCCTCGTCGACAAGAGCCTGGTGCGCCTGGATGATCACGACGGCGCCGAGCTGCGGTTTACCATGCTGGAGACGATCCGGGAATTCGCGCTGGACTGCCTGGTCGAGGATACCGGCGAAGCGCAATCGATCCGGCGCGCGCACGCCCACTTCTACGCGCAGCAGGCGCTGGCGGCGTGGAACGATCTTACCGTTGGCAACCCGGCTGCCGTCAACAGGTTCCGTGCCGAAGAGGCCAACCTGCGGCTGACCATGGCCTACCTGCTGGACACCGGCGAACACGACACGGCCTTGCGGCTCATCGGCGGCAGCATGAGCGAATACTGGACCGTCTCCGGAGGGCAGTTCACCGAGGCGCGTGGTTGGCTCGATCGCGCGCTGCGACAGGGCGGTGGCGAGCCCCCTGCAGTGCGTGCGTGGGGACTGTATGGCCTGACCGTTGTTGCCGCCCACCAGGGGGATTGGGCAGCCGGGCGGCGAGCCGGCGCCGAGGGGTTGGACATGGCGCGTGCGTCGGGAGAGCCCCTGCTACGAGCGCTGGTTGCCTTTGTCCTGTCGCTGGTTGAAGAGTTCGCCGGGGAAGCACCCGTCCCGGAGGCCCTGGTGCTCGAGGCGGTAGCTGCCGCGCGGGCTGCCGGGCACCCCGGAACACTGGGATGGATTCTGATGGCGCTTGGCCGCCTCAGGCTCACAACCGGCGATATCACCGCCGCCAGGGCAGCGGCCGACGAAGCGCTGCGGCTTCACCGCGCGTGCGACGGCGCCTGGGGCATATGCGACACTCTGGTGGTGCTCGCGGCGATCACACGGGCAGAGGGAGACCACGCTGGAGCCGCCCGGTGGTACGCAGAATCACTGCGGCTGCGCCAGGAGAGTGGCCTCTTTGCTGACGTCTACGGTGCGCTGATTGGCGTCGCTGCGCTGGCGCAGGAGAGCGGCCTCCTGGCGCCCGCCGCCCGGCTGCTCGGGGCGGAATATGCCTATGTGGCCAGGTTTGGTTACGATGGGTTTGGCGATGTTGTGCCACACCGGGAGCAGCTCCGCCAGCCGCTCGTGGAGCAGTTAGGAACGGAGCACTTCCAGCGCCAGTGGGAAGCTGGAAGTACGCTTTCCATTGACGAGGCAATCTCCGAGGCGCTGGCACTGACAGAGGTCATGGCGGCCGAGGCCATGTGACTGTGCGGCCGTCCGCGCACCCGACAGCGTCGCCACACCGTTCTCGTGGCAGTTATCGGCCACAAACGGCGAAGGATTCGCTCCCGGCAGCCTCGCCACGCCCTCGGCACTCAGGATGCCACCCCCTTGCGTTGCCGTGTTGGTTTCAATCAGGCAGCCCTTCAGTGTTGCCTGGCTTTCGCGCAGCAGCCCTCCGCCTCGAAGTCACTGGCGCCAAGACGGACGGTGCAGCGCGTCCGTTCCAGGGTGCCAGAGTCATGGTGTCTCGTGTTCGCGACGTTCACCCGGCTATCGGCCATGAGGCAATCCTGCGTCACCAACTTCGCGCCACCGTGCAGGATACCGCCGCCTGTCGAGAGTCCTGTGCCCGTGCTGGCAAGGGCGGAAGCGCAGCCCACTGACCAGACTATAGGGCCAGATGAATTGCCAGACGTTTACGTTGGATTTATCATATTGACCAGATCGGGAGAGGAATATCTGGTCCCACGCCGCAGCGCCGTCGCGCAATCCCACCGGACAATCCAGGCGCAGACAGGGGGAACCCGACATGACCGACATGCATCAACCAGGTATCCCGGACAGCGAACTTACTGAACAGCAACGAGCCACGCTGACCTCCCTCCGCGACAGGAATGCCGACCTGCTGGACGCGTTTTCGAAAGCGTTGGCGTCACTCGGCGTCAAAGGCGCCTCTGGCAGAAACCTGAGGGTGATGGGCTTCACGGTCCTGGACAGTGAAACCCTCCCTCCCGAATCTCCGGATGGGCTGTGTTGCATTTGCTGCCCGGATGGCACGTTCTGTTGCCACGGCAGCACCTGCAGTGGGTGCTGCCCGACGCACAGTTAGGCGCCGCAGCGAAGCGCCAGTCTCCTCACCCGATCTCACCCCGGCAACTGGCGGCGAACCGGGCCAGGCAGCGGCACGGCTTCCCGGCCTCGCCCGGAGAATCAGGCGAGGGGAGAATGAGCGGGAAACATGGCGGCAGCCAGAAAGTTGGGCTCCTGGCTGCCAGAGCAGAGGCCGCGCGTTGCTAGACCACGATGCAGCGGCCGCTGGCGCAGAGGTAGCCGTAGCAGCAGCGCTGGCCGCCCTTTCCGGTCTCGTCGCAGAGGGCGTCGATAGCTCCGCAGCAGACGCGCTCCTCGCTGAAAATTCGCGGCCGGCCGCAGATGTAGTCGGGGGTGTTGCAGCACTGCTTGTCGGTCTTGCAAAAGTCGCCGGGCCGCGGCTTGCGGTTCTTCTTGCCCTTGCCCGACTTGCGGCCTTTGCGAGCCGCGGCCTCCAGGGCGGAGCTGCCACCGGCTACGGCCAGGGCGCCAGCGGCCAGGCCGCGCAGTGCGGTGCGACGAGAGACGACGGTTTCCAGGGCGCCAAGGCTCCGTACAACGGTGTCGAAGGTGGTGCTATCCATGATGGTGGTCCTCTTCCAGCCGCCCGGCGGCTGCGTGGTGAACCGGGTGATTCGAACCTCTCGAACCATGGATGTATTGTCTACTCTTATTGTCGAGTAAGCAGTTGCCTGGGTGATAGCGATGCTGTCAACCGGGCGACAGGGTGAGGGGGTGCCGCTGCGCTCGGGGGTGCCGGGCTGCGCCCTCGGGGGGTGAAGGAGGACGGAGGGCGCAGGAGGGATTCAAGGTGGGCGGCCACGTTCGAGGTGTCATCCACCTCCGCGTGTCATCCTGAGCGAAGTCGAAGGATCTCGTCCCCAACCAACGTGGTCAAGGGTGGCATCAAACTTCGCCTGTCGTCCGTCGCCTGCGGGTTCAGGATGACAGGGTAGGGTGGATGCCGCCTCGCACCAGGTTCCCGGCGAACGAGATCCTTCGACTTCGCTCAGGATGACACGCCAGGATGGATGACACCGCGAACGAGGTCGCCACGGGCCGCCACCTCGGCCCGTGGCGGCAGGAAACCCCGTAACGTGTACGGGTGTCGCGGCAGCCCGTTGGTGGCAAGATGGCGGGGTCAGGAGCGACGCAGGCCGCTCCAGGGGGCGCCATGGAGATTGCAGCAGGGTCCGGTTTTCGCATAGCCCAGGCTGTGGGTTGGCTGGTGCTGGCAGCGGTGCTGCTGGGCTTCGCCGCACCTGCCCGCGCGGCGGATGAGCCCGCCAGCCGCTTTGTCTGGGACGAGGTTTCCGTCACGGTCCGGCTGCAGGATGACGGCGCACTGCACGTTCGCGAGCACGACACGGTGCGCTTCACCGGCGGCCCGTTCCGGCAGGGGTACCGCGAAATCCCGCTGGCCGCCATCGAGAACATCAGCCAGATCGCCGTGGCTGAGGTGATCGATGGCGTCGCCAACCCGTACACCTCCGTGCCGCGCAATGCGTACTCCCGCATGGCCCCGCACACCTACACCTACCAGCGGGTGGGCACGATGCTGCGCATCGAGTGGAGCTTCCCACCCACGACGAACGGGACGCGCGCCTTCGTGATCGAGTACCTGGCCGAGGGCGCCTTGCGGGTGTACGACAACGCGGAGCCGCCGTACCAGGAGATCTCGTGGATGGCGGTGGACAGCGTCCTCACCCGCGATGCGCCGGTGAACCAGGCCACGCTCATCTTCATCCTGCCGCACCCGGTGGACCCGGCGGCGACAGTGGCGGAAGGCGATGGCACGCCCTTCGGGGGCGAGGATGGGCAGACCTGGGTCTGGCGGGCAGAGCACCTGGGGCCGGGCGACACCCTGGGGGCTTCGCTGCAGTTCCCGCCGCTGGTGCAGGCCAGCAAACCGGACTGGCAGGATACCCATGACCGCCAGCTCAGCCGGGATGCCTCCGCGAACCTGGTGCTCCTGGGCCTGGCGCTGCTAACCGCCGTGGGCGGCAGCGTGGGCCTGCTCGCCGCCTGGTGGTTCCGGGGACGCGACCCCCAACCCGGCCTGGTGCCGGATCGCCTGAACGCTCCCCCGGATGACACCCCGCCGGGCGTGGTGGGCGCGCTGCTGGACGAGCAGGTTGATGAGCGCGACTACGTGGCGACCCTGATCGACCTGGGGCGACGCGGCGTGGTGCGCATCACCAGCCGGGTGCAGCCGGTGGTCAGCCGCAAGCAACAGATGGTGGTGACGCTGCTGGAGCCCGATGCGCCGCTGGCGCCGTTCGAGCGGGAGCTGCTGGTCATGCTCTTCGCGAAGGCCTGGTGGCGCCACGCGCAGGTGAACCTCCCCCTCGACGACCCGGCCGGGATGGAGGAGACCCTGCAACGTGTCAAGAACCTGCTCTATGGCGAACTGGTGCAGCGGGGCTACTTCACCGCGCCGCCGCCCGGTACGCGTGAGACCTGGCGGTACGCCGGCGCTCTGCTCTGGTTCCTGGCGGTTACTGTGCTGCTGCTGGGCAAGCTCATCGTCTCCAGCCTCGTCTGGCCGCTGCTGGCCAGCCTCGCGCTGGCGGCCCTGGGCACGGCGGTCTTCCTGGTCTCGCGGCACATGCCGCGCAAGACGCGGGCTGGCGCGGAGGCAGCCGCCAGGTGGCAAGCGTTCCGGCGCTACATGGAAGCTGTTGACCGGTTGGATGCGCAGCACGGTGGCCAGGAGGGCTTCGAACGCTACCTGCCCTACGCGGTGGTTTTCGGTATTCAGGAGCCCTGGATCGACGCGTTTGCCCGCGCCACCGCATCCGCGCCAGCGTGGCACGACCTGGTGAACCTGGACGGCGACTGGCCGCGGACGACCTGGCGGTCTGGCACGCGGGTTCCCGTGCCAACGTCGGGTCTTGGTCTGCCAGATCTGCCGGACGTTGGCGGGCTGCAGGGGATGAGCTCGCTGGCTTCGTCCTCGCTCCAGGCGTCATCCAGTACGCTCTACGATCTGTTCAATGAGGTGGGCGACGCCTTCAACCCGGAAAAGGTGATGCGCAACGTGGGCTCCGCCGCCATGAGCCCCGAGACCGGGGAACTCGCGCTGAAAATTGGGTTGACCGTGTTGCGCATCGCGCTCAGCAGCGGCAAGGGCCGCAGTGGCGGCGGGGGCGGGGGATTCTGGTGATGGAGGTTGCCAGCAACTGGCAGAACCCTGCCGATGCTGGCACGCACCGGGGCATTACAAGCCCCGCTCCCGAAGCAATGGCGCGGGAGCGGGGAGACCGCCGCTGCAGCGGCATGCTGACGACCCGCCGGAGCATGGTCGGGCGGGTCGACGTGCACAGCCTGCTCCAGGCAGCCGCGCGCCGGGAGGGGGTGGGTGAGGGCTATCTGGCGTGACAAGCCCACGCCCGTCAGCCCGTGGCTCCCATCTCAACGCGGTGCAGGGCGTAGAAATCGAGCAGGTCCCCAATAACCAGGTCGGGCTGAAACCCGGCGATGTCGCGGCGAAGCACGGTCAGCGCCTCCGCTGCGCGTAGTAGATGGCAGCGGGGTCGGCGTGGGTCACGATCTGCTGGATTTCGCCCAGTGCGAGGTAGGTGTCTCGGTTGCCGGAGGTGCGGGTCTCTTCCAGCAGGGCCTCGACCCGCTGGTTGCAGTAGTGGCCGACATTCCCCGATTGCCAGGCATCGCAGGAGATCTGCGGCCAGGAGGTGGTTCCAGGCGTCGTTGTAGTCGGGCGACCAGAAAGAGGGCAGCAGGTTCGGCCGCTCTTCCACCGGCATGTCGCCGGTGAAGATGCCGACGTAGCTGGCGAAATCTATCTGGGTGGCGTCCAGCTTCAGGCCGACCTGCTCCAGGTTGGTGCGGAGCAGTTCGGCGATGCTCGCGCCCTCCGGGCTGCCTGGCGGCAGGGGCATGGTGAGTGTGGTTCCCGGGGCCACGCCCGCAGCCTGCAACAGCGCCCGCGCCCGCTCCAGATCGGTCTGGTAGACGAACGTGTCCGGGTTGAAGCCGAGGCAGAGTTCCGCGACCGGGCCAATGGCCCGTTTGGCATACTCCTCGTAGACGCCGGAGATGACCGCGTCGTAGGGAAAGGCCCAGCAGAGCGCCTGCCGGGCGGCGGGCGAGGCGAGCGGCCCGGCCACGGCCAGGGCCAGGTAGCGCACGGTGAGATCGTGGCGGCGGTCCACGGCCAGGTCCGGATTGGGCTCCAGATCGCGCACCATGGCGAGCGGCAGGGCCGCCGCGAAGTCGGCCTCGCCCCGCTCGATCAGGCTGCCCCGGGTTTCCGGCTCCACCACCACCCGCACAATGACGCGCTCGAAGTGCGGGCCAGCCCAGCCGCGCCAGTAGCCCTCGTGGCGCTCCAGCACGATGCCGGTTTCGACATCGAGCGACGTGAGGCGGTAGGGCCCGGTGCCGAGGCCCTCGCTGGTCGTCTGCGCCCAGGCGCGGCCCCAGTCGCCATCGACCTCATGCGCCTTCAGGGCAGCGGTGTTGACGATGGCGGTGCCGTAACTGCCTGCCAGCGCCGCGAGAAACAGCGGCTGCGGCTGCCCGAGATCAAAGACGAGCGTGCGCGGATCGGGCGCGGTGATCTGGCTGGCGTCCTGAATGAAGCGGCCGAGTACGCTGGCCGGTGCCAGGCCGAGGGCGAACAAACGCGCGAAGGAGTCCCGGGCGGTGGCGGCATCGAGCGGTGTGCCATCCTGGAAGGCAATGCCCTCGCGCAGGCGGAAGGTCCAGCGGCTGGAGGTGGCGTCGGCCTCCCAGGATTCGGCCAGCACGGGCACATACTCGTCGACCGTGCCGGGCAGCAGCCGCATCAGGCCCTCGAAGCTCCCCTGCAGGAGCACACCGGACCCGGCGTCGTAGACGGCGTGTGGGTCGAGCTCAGAGGGCGTGCGCGGGGTGGCGATCGTGAGCGTGCCTGGCCCGGCCTGAGACAGCGGCGCAGCGCCGGATCGGCGCGGGCCAACCAGCCCGGCAGCGCCCAGGAGGGCGCCTTGCAGCACGGTACGGCGATTCAGCGACCCGGGTGACCCAGGGAGGCGACGTTGATGACGCGACATGGCTGCGCATCTCCCCGCGCGTGACGGTGAAGATCAACCAGGTGCTTTGGTAGCGTAGCGTACTTACCCCGCCCGGAACCGGCACGCGATCCGGCGACCCAGGCCTCGTAAAGCGCGATGCACACCCCGTGTCGGATTCACTGCGTGACGAGAACGCCTGGTGTGCATGGCCACGCTCCGGGTAGCCCAGCCTGCTCCGCTCTTCCCTCCCCCTGCCAGCCTGTGCGCAGGACGAGGGGCTTGTGGCCCCGGAGGGGCGCGCCACCAGCGGCGTGATCGCGCCAGATGGTGGCAAGCCAGTCACCGTCTGGCCCCCTCGCCTTGCGCAAGTACCCAAGGAGAAGGGCCGGAGTGAGGGACAACCGGTGCAAGTCTAACCTGTCTGGCTCGTTCACACTAGCGTGAGAGATGTCGTTTTCCTCTGCACCGGGGACCTGACGAGATCCCTCGACGTCGCTCGGGACGACACGGCGTCGGCACGTCACCGGAGAGATGCATCGCAAGTGGCGAGTGATGGATCGTGCCCATGCGGAGCATGAAGGAGCCATGGCCGCACGGCTTCGGTAGCCTGCATCACCATTCAACGCACAAGCGCCAGTCCTGTGCACATTCTCCAGGAGACTTCGCGCACGGACGGCCACCAGGTCGATCACCTGCTTCGCACGCTCGCCACGTCGCGGCGGTCGGTCGCCGGTCTGACCCGTACCGCGAGCAGCGCCATCTTCGGGCGGGGACTCGCTACCGCCAGGAAGCCAACGAAGAAGCCGTGTCCACCTTGCAAGAAGCGCACGAAGGGCAAGGGCAAGGGGCTTGCTCCCGGATAGCGCCGCCTGCCCGGGCGGAATCTGCCAGGCTGGGTCGTGCACTCCGGCCGATCCGTCGTGCGGCGCCGCCTGCGCCCCCGCTGCGCCAATGGCCGCACCTGCCAGCACCGTGACGACTGCCTCAGCGCCTTGTGCGACGGGCGGACCTTCACCTTTCAGGGGTGCGCCATCACCGCCGATTGTGGGAGAAGCGAGGATGGCCAGTGCTCGTGCCGCACCACGCTGCAAGGCGCGCAGGTGTGCCACGGGGGAGGCGAGACGCAGAACCTGGCCAGTTGCACGCAGTGCGCCGCGCCCGGGGAGCCAGGGCAACCCCGGGCGCGGTGGTTCCGTTTATCAAACCGAGACGATACACTCAAACCAACGGCCCTGTTTGCTTCCAGGACCCCTTGACCGGGATCAAATCGAGAACAGCCCGCTGATGTGCGATGGTGTCCTCCGTTCATCTGCCGCGCACCCTACGCCACTGAGCGGCCCGCTCGTTGCCCGGCCGCGCCTGCTCGCGCGGCTCGATCAAGGCCTGCAACGGCCGCTGACGCTCATCTCGGCGCCTGCGGGATCTGGAAAGACGACGCTGCTGGCGCAGTGGGCCGCAACGATTCCCGTTCCAACCGCAAGGCTCCGCCTCAGCGCCACCGACCATGAGCCCGCGCACCTGATCACGCACCTGCGCGATGTGCTCCCGTCACTGGCATTGGACATTGACGGTGTTTCCCAGACCCTTCGACCAGGCGCGGACCAGAGCCCGGTGGCCATCGGCGCGGCGTTGGCCGATGCTCTCTCAAAATCCGGCAGCGACATCGTGCTGATCATTGACGACTATCACCTGGCAGCCTCATCAACCATCGAGCAATTCGTGAATGGTGTCCTGAGCGTTTCTCCATCTACGCTGCACCTCGTCCTTGCTACGCGCAGCGATCCGGTTCTGCCCCTGGCACGCCTACGGTTGCATGGGCTCCTGGCAGAAGTACGCGCTTCCGATCTGCGTTTCACCGCAGCGGAAACCGCTGCGCTCCTTTCCACGATTGGACGGCATGACGACACGCCCGCGTGGATTACCGCCATTCTGGCGCACACTGAGGGTTGGATCGCCGGGATTCGCATGGTGATGCTCACCCTGGACGCTGAAACACCTGCCCACTCTGCGGTGCCCGATCAACACGTGTTGGAATTTCTGCTGGAAGAAGTCCTCACCAAGCAGAGCGCGGCTTCACAGGATGTTTTGCTTCGCCTGGCCGTTGTGGATCGTCTCAGCCCGTCGCTGGCGGCAGCACTCCTCGAGGTGGACCTGGCGGCGGCAATTGCGGCGTTGGAGCAAGCGGTGCGGGGTGGCCTCTTCCTTGAGGCTGAAGCGGATGGCGAGTGGTTTCATTTCCATGCGCTCTTCCTGCGCTTGCTGCGGCATCAACTGGAGCGACGCTACTCAACGGAAGCCATCGCCCGGCTGCATCTGCGCGCAGGCGCATGGTTTGCTGAACACCATCTGCTCGATGCGGCAATTCGCCACCATGTCGAAGGTGGGGATGTGGCAGGCGCGGCGCACGTGATCGTGGCTCACGTCGATGGGGCGTTGGCGCGAGAAGACTGGACTACGGTTTCGCGCTGGCTGCACCTCCTGCCCTCCGCAGTCGTGAGCCAGCAACCGGCACTCGTGATCGCGCGCGCATGGGTGGCGCATCTCTCCGGGCGTATGGCGCCGAATCACGATACGCTCGCGGCGGTTGAGAGCTTGTTGGCGGGCGCGCGGAATCCGGCCAGTAGCGCACTGCGTCAGGAATGCGATGTCCTGAGGCTAGTGACGATGACACCGGTGGAGCAGGAGCCAGCGAGCGCGGTCGTCCGCGCCAGAAAGGCCCTGGAGCACCTCCCTGACGAGAGGCGCTTTCCTGTGGGCCAGGCGATCTTCACACTGGGGTGTGCGCTCCACGCCGCTGGCCAGACCGACGAAGCCGTGCGCTGGCTGACGGACATCGTCAACCAGGAAGAAGCCCGCATCGACGCCGCGTCGATGCGGGCCCTGATCGCGCTCCAGTTCATCCACCGGCAAGCAGGCCAGATCGAAGCCGCCGTGGCAATCGCTCAGCAGACGTTGGCACTGGCTGAGCGAGAGGGCCTGGTCATCAGCCGGAGCTGGGCGCACTGGACGCTCGCCTGGAGCGCGTACGAGCGGAATAGTCTCGACGAGGCGGAGCATCATTTTCGGATGATTGCCCGCGAACATGCGCGCACGCATCTCAGCGTCGCCTGTGAGGCGCAGATGGGGCTGGGCCTCATCGCTCTGGCGCGGGGAGACACCCCGGCCGCCTGGCTCGCCACGGAGCAACTCCAGAAGCAAATCCTGGCGAGCAATGCCCTGGAGTATCTGCCCTGGGCGCGCGCCTACGAGGCCCTTATCGCGCTGCGGTCTGGGCAGGTGGAGCAGGCGATGGCCTGGCTCCGCGCGGAGTCCACGAACGCGGGTGATGTCACCCTCCACAGCGTTATCCAGCCCTATCTCATCAGGATCCAGATCCTGATTGCCATGGGGACGACCGCCAGCCTGCGCGAAGCCCGGGAGGGTATTGCGGCCTTTCGTGCCGTCGCTACCTCGCGGAATGCCACCACGAAACTGGTGCGAGTCGCGGCTCTGGAGGCACTCGCCGCCGTGGCGCTGGGTGATCGCGCCGCGGCCCTTGTTCTGCTGCGCGACGCCATAGCGCTGGGCCGTCCCGGGGATTTTCGGCGCACATTTCTCGATCTGGGGGACGCGCTACTCCCATTGCTCGCGGATCTGGACGGGGCGGCAGGCCTGGCTGGGGTACCGCTAGCAATGGCGCTCCCGGCACACTCGGCGCCGGCCGCGTTCGATCTCCTCACCGTGCGCGAAGTCGAGGTGCTCGCGGCGCTCGCGCAGCGGCTCACTTATGGCGAGATCGCCGAGCGAATGTTTATCTCGCTGAACACGGTCAAGCGCCATGCCTCCAACATTTATGCCAAGCTCGGTGTCACGGGTCGCCGTGCCGCGCTGCGCCGCGCCGAGGAACTGGGTTGGGTGGCCGAGCATGAGTCGCCACCACCGCGTTAATGCCCCAAATCACCCGCCAATCACCTGAACCGGGTGATGCCTGACAGCCACGCGCACACCATGCTGCTGCCATGACCGCAGGACGGTCACGGAGAAGGCAACCATGGAGTACGGCATCACCATCTATGGGCCAGCGACGTGCGTCATTCGCGTCCAGGGTGTGCTTGCGCCGGATTGGTCCGCACAGATGGCGGAAATGCGTATAGCCGTACAGCGTGGCGAGCACCGCCCGATCACGGTGCTCAGCGGCGAGTTGACCGACCAGGCAGCCCTGCATGGCGTGCTGGCGGCGCTCTACGAGCTGGGGTTGCCGCTGATTTCCGTGGAATGCACCCCGTTTGCCGCCGAGGAAAAAGTAGGTTCCCGGTGAATCGATCGCTCACGCGTCGGTCGCTCGTGGGCCAGGGCGCTGCCCTCGGCCTCGGAGCCACACTTGTGGGCTCCAGTCTGTCGTCGAATCGTGTTGCAGCGCAGGAGGGAACACCGGTGGCAGAGGGCATCGTCATGCCGGGGCAGATGAACACCGGCACACTGGATTCGCGCATCGGGCCGCTTGAGTACCAGGTTGGGTACCCGACAGACGACACCGCGCAGATGCTCTACGACGAGATGGACTTCCAGCGCGCCTGCCAGGCGTATATCTGGGGCATCCCGGCGATGGGCTTCTATGGACTGCGTCGATCCATGCGTGACGAACTGGACACGCCGGACGGCGAGATGTGCACGTTTCTCAGCTTCGACGACCGCATTGGCATGCTCACGCCAAACGTGGTCACAGCGTATGGGTTCGTCTTCTGGAACCTGGCCACCCAGGGACCGGCCGTTATCGAGGTGCCTGCCTTGCCGATCGCGGGCGGTGTTCTCGATATCTGGCAGCGGCCCATCACCGATCTGGGGCAGACAGGTCCTGACGGCGGGAATGGCGGCAAGTATCTGATTGTCCCACCCGGTAGCCCAGACAACCTGTCTGCTGAAGGCTATTACACGTATCGCTCGCCAACAAACCAGATCTGGTTTGGTTTGCGGGGTCTCGACGCAGATCCCACGAACGCCGCGAACGCCCTCAGCGCGCACCGTATCTATGCCTGGGATCAGCGTGACAACCCACCGGCCTTGACGGTCAACCACGCTGGCGGACGGAAGTGGAATTCCGCTCAGCCCGCGGATATCAGCTATTTCCAGGGACTCGCTGACTTGCTGGACCCCGAGCCGGTCGCGGAGCGGGACCGCTTCTTCATGGCCTTTCTGCGGCCCCTTGGCATCATCCCCGGCCAGCCCTTTGCGCCAGACGAGCGGCAGACCGCGATCCTCGCCGACGCGGCGGTGGTCGGGAACGCCATGGCCCAGAACGTTGACTACAACAAGCGATTTCCGGACTCGCGCGTCTATCCCGGCACGGACAAACTGTGGGATTACGCCCTGCTGTGCGCCACGGATCAGCGTGGCTATGGCTACGAGGAGATCGACGAGCGCGACTCCTGGTTCTACGAGGCGATTGGCAACTCCGTCGGTATGCAGGGCGAAACGGTTGGCGCCGGCCAGGTCTATCTCGATGTCCAACGCGATGGCGATGGCGACTATCTCGATGGCAGTCATAACTACCGGCTGCACATCCCGGCTGATCCGCCGGTAGCCCAATTCTGGTCGATCACGGCGTACAACAACCTCACGCGGACGCCGGTGGTCACGGATCGCAAAAGGCCGATGTTTCCTCGCGCCAGGACATCGTCGTCAATGACGACGGCCTGACCGACGTCTACTTCGGCCCGGATTCCCCGGGAGATGGTCTCGACAACAACTGGATCACGACGAATCCGGGTGAAGGGTGGTTCGTCTACTTCCGCTTCTACGGTCCTGAGCAGCCCTACTTCGACAAGACCTGGGTACTGCCCAACTTCGAAAAGCTCTCCTGATCGGCGCATTCTTGATCGTGCAAGAAAGGAACTCCTCGTGATGACCATGTCTCTTGGCGCGCGGCGCTGGCCACGACGAACGGTCATGAAGGGCGCCAGCGGCGTGGCGCTCGGCGCCTTTGCTGCGGCCGGGTCCGCCTCGATCTCCAGCAACGTTCGCGCGCAGTCGGACGCCACC
Source organism: Thermomicrobiales bacterium (assembly GCA_041390745.1). Taxonomy (GTDB): domain Bacteria; phylum Chloroflexota; class Chloroflexia; order Thermomicrobiales; family UBA6265; genus JACCXM01. The sequence continues at coordinate 57,724 of JAWKPJ010000020.1, forward strand.
CCGACGGCCCCAGGGGCTGCTCCCGAGACGACCGCACTCAGTATCCCGTCCGTGCCGGCGTCGTCTGAATGGAATCGCGCGATGCCCACCGGCCCGGTGCCTGGCACGAAGATCACCCCGGGCTTCGCCCAGCACATGGCGCGCGACGCGTACTTCTGGGCCTGGGCGATGGCCAACATCTATGGCCGCCGTCTGCGCTATACGCCGCTGACATCGACAGTGATGGCAGGACCCGTGCCTGCGTCCCCTCTCAATCACCTCGGGATGCTGACCGATTACATCGATCCCTCCGAGCGGATCGTGGCCTGCCCCAACCAGGATGTCGTGTACGGCAATGGCGCCCTGGCGCTCGAGATCTCGCCTGTGGTGATCCAGGTGCCGGATTTCGGGGATCGGTTCTGGGTCTACCAGATTGTCGATCTCCGCTCGGATAGTTTCGCCAGCCTGGGCAAGATGTACGCCACCACGCCCGGCTTCTACCTGCTGGTTGGGCCAGGCTGGGACGGCGAGGCGCCGGCGGGGATCACGAAGATCTTCCGGTCGTCCACCAATACCGGCTACGTCGTTCCCCGTGTCTTCCAGGACGATACGCCAGAAGACAAGGCGGCGATTCAGGATGTCCTGACGGGCATCATGATGTACCCGGTGGCGGACTTCGACGGCACGATGAAGACCACCGACTGGTCCGCGACTCCGGTCACCGAATCGGAATCGAGCGGCGCGGAAGAGGTCAAGTGGGTTGACCCGCAGACCTTCTTCGATGTCTTCCCGGCGGTGCTCGCTGATGGCGCACCGCTGCCAGGCGAAGAAAGCCTGTACGCCCAGTTCCGTGCGCTGCTGGCGGCGGCGGACGCCGATCCCTCCCTCAAGGACGCGATGACCGAGGCGGCGGTCGATGCCGACCAGGCGCTGGTGCAGCCGTTGTTCGAGTTCCGCAACTGGGGGCTGCAGCTCCCGCACAACTGGAGCACGATCATCAATGAGGCGGCCTTTGGCGTGGACTACTTCACGCGCACGGCCACGGCCAAGTCCAACATCTTCGTCAATGCGCCAAATGAGACCAAGTACTTCTACCAGGATCTCGACGTCAATGGTGACCGGCTCAACGGTGCGAAAGGCTACACGGTGACATTCGCGCAAGGCGAAACCCCACCGGTCAACGGGTTCTGGTCGCTGACACTCTACAACGACATCACTTCTTCGCGCCAAACGATAATAACCGGTACCCGTCGGCACCAAGAACAGACCTGATGCTGGGCGATGATGGCTCGCTGACCATCTATGTGCAGGCGGACCCACCGGCCGAGGACCCCAGGCCGAACTGGCTGCCAGCGCCGGCGAATGCTGCAATTTCGCCTATATCCGCGCTTGCCGACACAGCGCTGATCCTCGATGGTAGTTGGACGCCGCCTGCGGTGCAGCCCCAGAGCTGATGCACGGCGAACACGCCCGCTGAAAGGAATACCCGACATGACCACAAGCCCAACTCTTCGCCCGCTGCCGCGTCGCGCGGTCATGCGCGGTGCTGGTGGCCTCGGCTCCTTCGGGCGCTCGCGACCGGCGCAGTGACGCTGCCAGCGGGAGTCGGCGCCGGAACGGCCCGCGCCCTGGCGCAGAGTGACGCGACGCCGGTTCCCACTGTCTGCGGATGGCCAGCAGATCGCGGCAGAGGCCTACATTTACGCCTACGCCATGCTCTCAACCACAAGACCCTGCAGCACCCAGACCCAGGATCCGTCGTTCGGCTACATCGGCGGCTTCAATCGCTACCGGCATTACTCCACCGTCACGACCGAAAACACCGATATCACGGCCTGACCAATGACACGCCCTATTCCTCGGGCGTGGCTGGATCTGCGGACGGAGCCAATTGTCCTCTCCTGCCGGACGTGCCTGCGGGACCGCTACTACGTCACGCAATGCTCCGACTCTACACCCACAACTGCCACCCGGGCACCCGCGCTACTGGCAATGGCGCCGGCGACTACCTGTTCACCCCCGCCCGGCTGGGACGGGGATGTGCCGGACACGATCACGGCGGTGCTCCTCGACGGAGACGGAGCTTATCGGGACCTGACGCGCACGGAGATCAAGGATGAGGAACTTGAGAACCCGGGCGCCGATGCAGGCGATCCAGCGCCAGTGCATCGCTTCAGGTCGCTCAGCGAGTACGCTGAACCCGGCCGCCATTCCCGCGCCGGACTACTCTCTTCCCCGGCTGGGATGAGGCCCGAGCCGCCACGCCGGACTTCATCAGCCATCTGAACTTCCTGCTCCAGTTTTGCCTGGGCGGTGCCGTCCGAGGCCGAGATGATGCGTCGCTTCGCCGAGATTGGCATCCGGGCCAACGTGCCGTTTGATTTGAGCAGCCTGCCCAGGGATATGCAGCAAGCCCTCGCCGATGGCGTGGCTGATGGTCTCGCCAGATTGGAGGATACCGCCAGCTTTCGCGTGACGCCGATGCCTCCAACCACCCGACGGGCAACCCTCGGGCCTGATTACCTCATGCCAGCGCGCCGTCGGCGCGATGCTCGGGATCTACGGCAACACCAAGGAGGAAGCCTTCACGTCGGCTACCAGACCGAACTCGGATGGCGTCCCTTGACGGCAGCGCGCGCACTATGACAGCGCTTCGCCCCCGGGGGAATTGCCACCAGCGAAATACTTCTGGTCGATGACGCTGTGGCCAACCTGCCGCAGCGCCTGCTGGTAGACAACCTGATCGACCGCTACAGCATCGGCAGCCGCACCGCCGGTCTCAAGACCGAGGCAGATGGCTCGCTCATCATTTACCTGCAGCCAGAGTCGCCAGGTGCGGACAAGGAATCCGGAACTGGCTACCGACGCCTTCCTGACGGAGATTTCTACACCTATCTGCGCATCTACGGCCCTGATGTGCTCGATGGGACATGGCAGGCTCCGGAAATGGAGCGTGTTTCCTGACCGTTCAACCGTGCCTCCTCGCACCGTCCTGTGGAGGAGTGTCGGAGGGAATGAATGGCAAGTCCAGACAGCTCAGACAAGAAGGGGTTCTTTCCCATGAGTAACGATTCCGTGTTCTCTCGCTCGGTCAATCGCCGTAGTGTCGTGCAGGGCGCCGGAGTGGCGTTCACCGCCACAGTAGCCTCCGGCGCCTTGCACCTGACGGGAGCAGCCGCCGCAGGATCACGCCCGCCCGGCGACTCAGGTACGGCAACCTACGCTCAGGAGGGAACTCCGGTGCCAACAGTTCAGGCAATGACCCAGCCGGTCGAAGGCGATATTCCCCCGTTGGTCGCGCAAATCAACAACGGCAACTGGTTTTCCCAGGAAGAGGCCGCATCGCTGATTGACGACACCTTCTATCAGCGCGCCGTCTACGCCTACATGACGATGCTGCCGGCGCTGAACGTGATCGGCATGCGCGACGGCTCCGAAGCGCAGTTCGGCAAGGGCTACTACGTCCTGCCAATCTGGAAAGACCGCATGGACGCGCGGACCTGGGTGCCGACACCCAACGCCGACGTCATCTATTCCATGAACTACCTCAACCTGAAGGAAACCGGCCCGCTGGTGGTGAACGCGCCATCAGACGTGATCGGCATGTTTACCGATTTCTTCCAGCGCACCATCACGGATGTCGGCGCAATTGGCCCCGACCGGGGGCGTGGCGGCCTCTACCTGCTGCTGCCGCCGGGTTACCAGGGCAATGTGCCAAACGGCTACTTCGTCTTCGAGTCTTCGACGTACAACGTGTTCCTGTTCTTCCGCACGATCATGGCCCAGGGCGACGGCGCCCCTGATCCGGCGCCCGCTGTGCAGCAGGCTGAACTGACCCGCATCTACCCGCTCTGGACGCCGGAGAAGGACGTGCCGGCGATGCAGTTCCCGAATGCGAGCGGCCTGCGGATCAACATGATGTACCCGACAGACTTCTCCTATTGGACGAAGCTGAAGGCGTTGGTGGACTACGAGCCCGTCGAGGCGATTACCCCGGAACTGCGCGGGGTGCTGGCCGGCATCGGCATCATCAAGGGGCTGCCGTTCGAGCCAACGGACCGGCAGCGCGAACTCCTGGACAAGGCGGTTCTCGATGCGCCCAGGATGATCCTGGCATCCGCGCAGCTCGGCCGCGAGGATGGGCGCAACCTGTACTACACCGACCGCCAGTGGGAGGCGGCCTGGTCCGGCGGCACGGCTGACTGGATGCAGGAGAGCTACCTGGATCTGGGCGCACGGTCACGCTTCTTCCAGTATGCGTACTCGTCAGCCCCGGCCATGGCGATGCACACGACCGGTGCGGGTTCGAAGTACCCGTACACGATCCGCGACGCGGCTGGCGACTTCCTGTCTGGCGAGCACACCTACCGCCTGCACCTGCCGGCAGATATCCCGGCGGCGCTCTTCTGGGCGGTGACCGCCTACAACGTTACCGATGGCACGATGGTGGAGACCGCGCAACTGCTGCCCTCGACCAACAGCTACTACGATATTCCGCAGAACGAGGACGGCTCCATCGACATCTGGTTTGGGCCTGAACAGCCCGACGATGTGGTCGATAGCGCCTTCATCCAGACTGCCCCCGACCGGAACTTCGTTTGCTGCCTGCGGCTGTATGGCACTGAGCACGCGTTTTACGACCAGACCTGGAAGCCGGACGATCTCGTCAAGGTGAGCTAACGACACGGCGGCCTGAGGGTATCACGCGCGCCAGGGTCGATTTCCCGCCCTGGGGTCACGGCCAGCCCGGGCAACGATGCCCCGGTTCCTCGCCCTCGGCCGGGGGAGGAGCGGCGTCCCCGCTCTTCCCCGGCGAGGAAACATCGTCCTCATCCATGCGGGCAAACGCCGATCACGCTCTGCCCGCCGACCCGATCAGCCTTTCTCACCGCGCACGGACGCTGGCCCACCTGTTGGCCGGAAGCCGTGATGCCACGTCGAAAACGAGTTGCTGCTCTTTCGCCGGGCTGACCTGAACAGGTGACGGCCATGATCCGGGCGAACTGGCGGTAGGGAGCGAAACCAGCGTGGACGCTGATTTGATGCACTCTCCGATTCCTGGGGCAGGCGATGTCTCGCGTTATCGTGCGCTTGTTGGCCGAGCCAGCGCCGTGGGCAGCGCGATGGGTTCATCATGCCGGGCTGCGAAGAAGAGCAAGGGAAGAAGCAGCGGAAGCTCTGTGATCCCACCTCCAAGAAGAAGGTGGCGATGTGCCACCGCCCGCCGGGCAACCCGGACAACGCGCATGTTATCTGCATTGATGACAGCGGTTGTGGCGGCCACAGCAACCACCTCCCGTGCGACTGTGTCTGCGGCAGGTCCCGGCAGGGTGCGTCGGCCTCGACGGCAACCCGTTCCCACGCTGCGCGCCCGGCCGGTGCAAGCGCGATGGAAGTTGCGGCCCTACCGAGGAGCGTGGACGACCTGCGACGGCGTCTGCAACCCGGAGCATCTTCCCTGCCCGACAACAGAGGTTGCCACTTACGCCAGCGGTGGCTGCCGGCAAAGTCATTGCGTACTGCGTTGATTGCCCGCCCGCGCGCATCTGCGGCCCGGCCTGCGCCGCCCCGCAGGTCAGATCTGCTGTGATGGTTCATGCGTGGTCCCGGCCCGCTGTGCGGCGGCATTCAGGGTGCAATGTCTGCACCCAGGATGAGACCCGCTGCAATGGCGAGTGCGTCGAATCCGCGACACCAGGCGGCGGCATCTGCGGCAATGCGTGCGCTGGACGAGGAGACCTGCTGCGGCGATGAATGCGTGCCGACGGCTGACCCCGCCCCGATTGCGGCACGATCTGGTGGCGGCGCGGAGGTCTGTTGTGCGGCTGTGGCTTCCGAGGTCGAGTGCTGCCTGGAGCGTGCAATGTCACCAGGTCTGCCGGACCGGAGTCTGCAACGAGGAACAACCTGCGAGTTCACCCCGACGCCGCCGAACGAGCCAGGCCCGTTCTGCAACCGGGCGGGCGAGGTCTGCTGCGACGAAGGCGGATCGCCCGTCTGTTGCCAGCGTGGCGAGGTCTGCCTCGGTTCCGGGTGCTGTCAACTCGCGACCTGTGCCGACTTCCCGGCTGGTACGTGTGGTCCGCAGGACGACGGCTGCGGTGGGCTGACGGCCGATTGCCCCTGCCCTGATGGTCAGGTCTGCGGCGCGGAGGGGACGTGCGTTTTCCCGGCGTGCGTGCCCGAAACCATCGAGGTCGCCTGTGCCGGGCTGACCTGCGGGCCGGCGTCCGACGGCTGCGGCGCCGACTACACCTGCGGCGTCTGTACCGCGAAGCAAACGTGCCTCACGGGCGCCTGCAAGGCCTTCAAGAAGAAGCGCTGCCTGGGCAAGGGGCTGGCTGGCCAGCCGTGCCGGGGCAAGTGCAAGTGCCGTGGCGGCCGCCGCTGCAACAACGGTACGTGCTGCGAGTCAGTCGGCGACGGGTCGAAACACTGCAATGCCAACAGTGACTGCTGCCCCGGCCTGATGTGCGCGCGGCGCCGGCCAGGCCAGCACAAGGTCTGCATGCGACGCAATGCCAAGGCCGAGGAGGCGTACGCCCCGGGATCGGTGCAGGAGACCGGCAATGGCGGATAGCAAGAATGTCACACGCGGGCTCACCGCTGAGCCCGCCACAGGGGGGCCGTCGCTGCCCCGCGCGGCGCGGCTGACCGCACTGGCCGGGGCGATCCACGCCGGGCTCTTCCTGATTTCGTTCTGGCCGGTGACCCGTACGCCGGGCGCGAAATCGAGCGACGCGGAACTGGCTGCCTTCTATGCCTCCGCGAATGACCGGCGGCCGATCCTGATTGGTCTGTACCTCATTCCGTTCGCCGGGATCGCCTTCCTGTGGTTTGCCGACGCCCTGCGCGAGTGGACGCGCGGGTTCCGCCGCCGGGAGAGTGCGTTGCTGGCCAACATGCAGGTCTTCACGGGCATCCTTTACGTCGGGATCTTCTTCATCATCGCGGCCTCCTACGCGGTGACGGCGGTCACCGTCGAGCTTGCCAGCGGGCCGATCGATCCGATCATGGCGCGGTTGTTCCCGGAGTTCGGGCGCACCCTCTTCTTTTTCTTTGCGCTACGCATGGCGGCGGTCTTCGCGTTCACAACCTCGAATATCCACATGGCCGCCGGCATCCTGCCGAAGTGGCTGGGGCAGATCGGGATTGCGGTCGGCGTCGTGCTGTTGCTGACCCCCACGTTCAACGACGGGTTGAGCCTGGTGTTTCCCGTCTGGGTACTTGCCTTTTGTGGAGCGGTTGCCCGGGCGGCCAACCACCACCAGGACGAGACGACATGAGCAGGAGGAACTGGCGATGACGGAAGGTCCGAATTCTCCTGAAGCACGCCCTGGCGCGCCAAACGCCAGCCGCCCGCAGGATCCCTCCGGCCTCCTGAACCTGTTTGGCAGCAGCCGCTTCTTCGTGGGGCTGGCCATCATTGGCGCGTTCATCGCCGGGGTGATCCTGCATGTGTACGCCACCCTGCTGGTCTTCCAGCTCGGGTGGGGCAGTTTGACCAGCGGCGCGTACAGCATTGAGGGGATCGAGGTCCTGGCGCTGGGTTCATCGAGCTGATCGATGTCTTTCTGCTGGGCATTGTCTTCTACCTGATCGCGGTCGGTCTCACCAGCTCTTCATCAACGCAGAACTGCCGGTGCCTCACTGGTTGGCATCGACGATCTGGATGAACTGAAGGTCAAGCTGATCGCCGTCATCATCGTCATGCTCGGCGTCAACTTCCTGGGCGTGACTGAGTTGGACGAGGAAGGGTCGGTGCTGGAAGTCGGGATTGCCGTCGCCCTGGTGGTCGTGGCGTTCGCCGTCGTGCTGTGGGTCTACGAGCGCGGCGAGACAGCGCCTGGACGCGGCGGATGCACGCCACTCCGGCCCAACGTGTTGACGAAGAGCGGAGGATGACCCGTGACAGCCCCTGTAGCTGAGTCGATGGAATACACCTCGTCGCAGCTTTCCTGGCTGCGGACCGAACTTTCCGATGTGCGGACGCTTCTGTCCTGGGTGCGCACGTCCGTCTCCATGATCGGGTTCGTTCACGATCTACAACTTACAGCGGGTTCCCGGACGATGGGCTCGTCCCGCATGGACGACGCCGCGCGCAACCTGGGCCTGAGCCTGGTGGGTTCGGATGTCACCGGCCATGGTGATCGCGCTCTGGAACTTCTGGAGTCAAGGTCTACCTGGACGCAATGGCCCGTGATCTCCAGGTTCCCGCCGGCTGCAGCGGCGCTGGATCATTTCGTACCCGCGGCCGCGGTCATCCTGGTCATTGGCCTGATCACCTTCATCTTCATGCTGCGCACGATCTGATCTCATGACAGGGGTAGGGCCGATGCGCCAATTCGCCGCCCATTACCACGCGCGTGTGCCCGGCGGCATGCCTGGCCGGGCGCTGCTGGCCGTCGTGCGGCCAACTGCGCCGTCGGGGCGCTCGCCACCGGCGCTCGCACGCACTTCTGCCGGGTGCTCCTACCCGGCGTCCATGCCGATTTCCCGGGCATGAAACATTCGGCGATCACGGTGGCCGCGACGGAACATGCAACGTCGAAAGCGCCACGCCACGAGGAGAGCAACAATGCCTGATCATGATGTCAAGAAGGCCCAGCACGATCTCCAGGATGCCAAGCAGGAGCAGCGCCAGGGCGAGGCCGAGGGCGCGACGCCCCGGCAGCAGCGCCATGACGCCCAGAAAGTGCACGAGGAGCGGCACGACCTGAAGCAGGAACGTCGCGAAGATCGTCGCGACAACTAGGTTTCGCCAGGCAACCATTTGGCGGCCATGGCGGTCTGCCCGGTAGCACCCTGGTCGTCACCGGGCCTGATGACAGGGGTAAGTACGCTTACTCCTGTCATCATGTTCCGGGCAATCGCTCGCTCCGGCAGGGGCTCAGGGGGGAGAACGTGTTTGCGTCGGCACTCAGCGCACTCAGCGACCGCCTCGACTCGAAGTTCCTGACCGCCTACTGGCTCCCGGCGTTCGTGGCGGTGCTCGGGGCGTTCGGCATCCTCGCTGCTGTGGTGGGCCGGGAGGCGACGGAGGCGTGGGTGTTCGGGCTCGATTCGGTGGCGCAAACGCTCTTTGCCCTGATCGTGCTGCTGGCGATGACGATGGTGGCCTTTATCCTGCGCGCCGTATCGCGGCCCGTGGTGGAGGTGTTCGCCGGACATACGTTGCCCCGCCAGGCCGCCCGCTGGTCTGCCCGGAGCCAGCGGCGCAAGCAGGCTCTGGCCGATGCCATGGCCGCATCACCAACGGTGACAGATGAAACCTCCACGCAACAGGTAGCTCTGCAGCTTGGTCGCATGTATCCGCTCGATGCTGCGAGCGTGCAACCCACGCTGTTCGGCAATATCCTGGCGACCGCCGTCGAGCATCCCCGCCTGGCCTACACCATGGAGGGGATGGTCTGGTGGCCCCGCCTGGCGCCGCTCGTGCCCGCGTACTTCCAGGACATGCTGGGCGGCGCGCAGGCGCCGATGATGGCGCTGCTCAACCTGGCGGTGGTGTGCGTGGGGTTGGCGCTGAGTGGCGGCGTGATCCTGGCGCTGATCGCCGGGCAATGGCTGCTGGCCCTCGCGGTGCTGGTGGCGGGGCTGCTGCTGGCGCGCCTCTGCTACAACGCCGCTGTGAGCCAGGCTGCCGAGGTGCGGAGCCCTGGTCTGCGTCGGGTTCGACCTCTACCGGCACGAGATCCTGCGCCAGATGGACCTGAGGTCCCCACGGACCCGGAGGAGGAGCGTGCGCTCTGGACGCGCCTTACCCAGGAAACGCTGGCTATTCCCCGCCCGCCAACCGCAAGTGAAAAGGACTCCTGAGCGCCCGTAGCGCCCGCGTTGCCATGAGGCCCCGCACCCCTGATGTGGACCAGCGCGCAGGGTGGTGGGCGGCGTCGCAGGGCCGGCCCACGTGACATCACCAGTTCGTGTTATCGTTACATGAACCGATGAGAAACTGAACATAACGCTCTGGCGGCGTACGAAGGCAGGCGGCCCGGCTATGGGTGCGCCCTGAGGCGATGGGGGAGCGTAACGTTGACGGTGGCGATTTCGACCACGTGACCTGGCGTGTGGTCGCCCAGGCGACCCGCCGCGCGGCGCTGGTGGCGCTGCGGGCGGCACGCTGCTGCTCGGCGACGGCGGCCTCGCAGCTGGCGACCGATCAGCGCCCAGCGGCGGGCAGCCGCCGGAAGCGCAACCAGCGCCAGAAGGACAAGACGAAGCGCGCTCTTCAAGCGCGGCACAGACATCCTGGACAACTCCCAGGGCACGCACACGTTCACGGTGGAAGCCGGCGAGGTGGGGCACCAGGCCCGCTGCTGCGAGGGCCGGCCCCCTGTTCCACATTCCGCCCGGGGAGACCCGGCCTTCGATACCGACGCCGATGGCGCGTACGCCTGGCTCGACGACAAGCTCTGGATCGAGATCTTCAACCCGTTCGGCGGGGAAGCCGTGGGTGCAGGCGGCGGACGGCGGTATGGCGAGCGGCACGCCGCGCTGCTGCAAACCGAATGGGGAGATCGATCTGCCCGAGTCTGACCTGGCGGAGGGGGAATCGCTCTCCTTGCGGTGGGCGGCTACGCCTTCGGCGTGGTTCGCCACGGCGACAAGCGGGACTTCAAGTTCTTCGCCATCACGCTGCCTGCAGACCTGTAGGGGCTGGCCGGAGCGTTCACCCTTGGCTGGCCGTCCCGGCTATCTTCTCGTATCACGAGCGGAGTCGAGAGATCTCGTTCACGGGTGCGGACAGACGAGGTCACCACGCCTGGTGTGAAACACCGCTTATCGGGTGGTTTGCGCTCGAACAGGCGGAACTCGCCGCCATCGCCCTCACCCCAACCCTCCTCCACGTATCCGGAGAGGGCTTTCGACCCGAATCTGCAGGCCAGATTCGGCGGTGGTGCGACAGATTTCCACCGGGTCGCCGCTCGGCTCCCCTCTCCCGCGCATCGGGAGAGGGCCGGGGTGAGGGCAGCGCGTTGGTACTTCCGCCAGTTTTGGGGTCGCAACTCCTGCGAGCGCTCTTTCACACCAGGCGTTCCCCCCCGACTTCGCGCGAGACACGGGGATGTTGCGCGGGCCTGGTCTGCGGCAGACCGCGTTAGTGGCGGCTCCCAACAGCCGGCTCGCAGTCGTCCGGGTCGTTGCCTTCGACGGTGCTGCCCTGGTTCAGCGTGACCGTGCCGCCGAGATTGAAGATGCCCCGCGAAGCCGCCTGCGATGTTGTCGGTCACGAAGCGGCCTCGTTCATGCCCAGCGTGACAGCGTTGGCGATACCCGCCCCTGCATGCCCGACCCTCGCCGGTCGATGTGGTGTTCCGCTCGGACGATGCAATGCGCGCCCGGCGCTTCAGCACTGGCGAGGTTGGAAACGCCTACGCTGTTCGAGGAGAAGCAGGCCGCCGGCCATGCGGCGCAGGGTGAGGTCGCCTGCGTTCTCGATGCCGCTGCTGTTCGGCGCGCCGGCTCCCCGGGTGATTGTGAGGTCCTTGCCGGCGAGTAGCTCACGGATGATGCGGACGGCGCCGGGGCAGAGGCGCACCGTTGCCCCGGCATCAGCCGCATCAATGGCGGTTTGCAGGGTATCGCCTGGTTTCAGGTCCGGGCAGGTCGGCCCCGAGGTCGTCGAGGTCGAGGTTGTCGTTGTCGTTGTCCCTGGTCGGGCGGTGGCGGCGGCTGCCGGGCAAGCGCCGGCGGTGTCGCCGGGCTTGAGGTGCTTCTGCTTGTTCTTGTTCACCACCGAGTGGGTCTGCCCGTTGCGGCAGACGGCGGCCTGCTTGTTCTTCCTCTCTTGGCGATGGCGGCATCCCGGGTGAGCGCCGTGCCCCCGGCCAGGCCCGCACCCGCCAGCCCGGCCAGCAGCGTGCGGCGGTGGGCCGTCGCACTCAGCCGATGCATCAACCCGGTCAAGCGCTGCACCATCCATGACTACCCCCGGCATCTCCTGCGCCCGGCGCCTGACAACGTCGCGTATGCCATGGCAGCGTATGCGCCTGGGAGCCGGGTTCCCATGGGGGAATGCCGTATCTCCGGGGGAAGATGTACGTAGATCGGCCCGGAGCCCACCAGGAAATCTGACTGGTCGGGGATGGTATCGGCGACGCGTCGCCTTTCCCGCGCATCAGCGCAATGGTGCGGGGTGTGAGCGTGGGCGGAGCGACCTGGCGGCAGCGGGGGTCATCTGGCGGATTCAGGGTGGCGCAAGGGACTTTCCGGCCACTACGCCGCCGCGCGAATGCGAGACACTATGGCCAGGAGGCGCCCGATGGCCAGACGGCGCGCGCCGGGGGACACCAGGGCCGGCACAGCGCGATGGCGAGCGCCGTCACGGGAGATTGCGCCTGAATCATGCTCAAACTGCTCCGCTATTTCCAACCCTACCGGTGGAGCCTGCTGCTCCTGATAGCCCTCGTCATTGGGCAGGTCTCCACCACTCTGGCGCTGCCGGATTACACCGCGCGCATCATTGATGAAGGCGTTGTCGGGCTCAATCAGCCGAGCATTCTCCGCAACGGCGGCATCATGCTCCTCGTTTCCCTGCTCGGCGGCGTTTGCATGGTGGCGGCCGGCTACCTGGCGGCCCGTATTGCCACCGGCTTCACGATGCGGATTCGTGAGGATCTGTTTCGCCAGGTGGAGTCGTTCTCCCTCCTGGAGTTCAACCGGTTTTCGACCGCGTCCCTCATTACGCGCTGCACCAACGATCTCCAGCAAGTGCAAATGGTGATGGTGCTGCTGCTGCGCCTGGCGTTCATGGCGCCGATCATGGGGGTCTGGGCGATTGCCAAGGCGTATCGCCTGGCGCCCGGCATGACCTGGATCGTGGCCGTGGCGATTGGCCTGCTCATCGTGATCGTTGGCGTGCTCTTCGGTATCGCGCTTCCTCGCTTTGCGCGCCTCCAGGCGTTGGTGGACCAGCTCAACCTGGTCTCGCGGGAGATCCTGACTGGCCTGCGCGTTATTCGGGCCTTCAACAAGGAAGCCCATGAGGAGCAGAAATTCTCCGCCGTCAATACAGACCTCATGGGGGTCAACCTGTTTGTCAACCGCCTGCTGGCCCTGATGCAACCGGCCATGATCCTGATTCTCAATCTGACCTCGGTCGCCATCGTCTGGGTCGGCGCCTCCCAGATCGCCAGCGGCGATCTGCAGATCGGCGATCTGCTCGCCTATCTGCAGTACGCCATGCAGGCGATTTTCGCGTTCCTCATGATCTCCTTCATCTTCGTCATGGCCCCGCGCGCGGCGATCTCGGCGGATCGCGTTGTGGAGGTCCTGGAGACGGTCTCCACCATTCACGACCCCGCGCAACCGATTGCCAGCGCAGCGGAGGGGCGCGGCTCGCTCGTTTTTGACCATGTCACCTTCACCTACCCCGGCGCGGAGGCGCCGGTGCTCCAGGATGTCTCCTTCACCGCCAACCCCGGGGAGACGACGGCGATCATCGGCAGCACCGGCAGCGGGAAATCGAGCTTGCTCAACCTGATCCCGCGCCTGTACGACGTGACGGCTGGCCGGATCCTGGTGGACGGCGTTGATGTACGGGATATGCGGCTGGACGACCTCTACCGCAAGATCGGCTACGTGCCCCAGAAAGCCACGCTCTTTTCCGGCACGGTGGCCAGCAACCTCCGGTACGGCTCCCCCGAGCGCAGCGACGACGAACTCGCCCGCAGCGCCGCCATTGCCCAGGCCGCCGCCTTCGTGGAGGAGCTGGAGGCCGGGTACGAGCAGCCGGTGGCGCAGGGCGGTGCGAACTTTTCCGGTGGCCAGAAGCAACGCCTGGCTATCGCGCGGGCCATCGCGCGGGATCCGGACATCCTCATTTTCGACGATAGTTTCTCGGCGCTGGATTTCCGAACCGAAGCCCGGTTGCGGGCCGCGCTGCGCGAGGTCGCGCAGCAGCGCACCGTGCTGGTGGTGGCGCAGCGGGTGAGCACGATCATGCAGGCGGACACCATCATCGTCCTCGACAGCGGCCGGGTCGTTTGCCAGGGCACGCACGAGGAGTTGATGCGCGCGTGCCCGCTGTACCAGGAAATCGCCTCCTCCCAACTGTCGGACGATGAACTCGGCCACCAGGCTGCGCCGGGCTCCGGTGAGGAGCAGGTGATCGGATGAGCGACCGGCCCACGCGCGCCCGCGCGTCTTCAACCGGCGGCCCACTGGGCCGAGGCGGCCCTGGCGCCCTGGCGGGCAGCGGGGAAAAGGCCACGGACTTCCGCGGCACGATTCGCGCCCTCCTCGCGTACCTGAAGCCGCAGTGGCTCGCCCTGAGCCTGGGCATCATCCTCGCCGTCGCCAGCACGGCGTTTGCCATCGTGAGCCCCAGGATTCTCGGGGAGATGACCAACATCGTCGTCGATGGCTTCATGGATGGTCAGGCGTACGACCAGATTGTGCGGCAGCTTCCGGCCGGAACGCGCATTCCCGCCGGCGCCACCGGCGCCGAAGTGCTCGCGCAATTGCCGGTCCCGGTGCAGGACGCCCTTCCCGCTGACCAACGGGCGCGGATCGCGCCGCTGGATTTCTCGCAACGGCCCACGATCAACTTCCCGGCCATCGGCCGTTTGGGCATCGTGTTGCTGATCCTCTATCTCATGAGCGCCGCCTTTGCCTATGTCCAGGGCTTCGTGATGGCGGGTGTGGCGCAGCGGGTCGGCTTTGCCCTGCGCCGGGATATCGCGGAGAAGATCAATCGCCTGCCGTTGCGCTACTTCGACAGCAAGACCCACGGCGAGGTGTTGAGCCGGATCACGAACGATGTCGACACCGTCAGCCAGACGCTGAACCAGAGCCTGAGTCAGATGGTGACGTCCGTCATGACGTTGCTTGGCAGTTTTATCCTGATGCTGACGATCAGTTGGCAGATGACGCTGGTCGCAGCCGTCATGGCGCCCGTGAGCATCGGCCTGGTCCGGCTGATCGTGCGTCAGTCCCAGCAGTATTTCAAACAACAGCAAGCGGCCCTGGGCGCCTTGAACGGGCACATCGAGGAGATGTTCTCCGGGCACCTGGTGATGCGCGTCTTTGGCGGGGAACAGGCGTCGGTCGCGACCTTCCGCGACATCAACGCCGAACTGCAGGCAAGCGCCTGGAAATCCCAGTTCTACTCCGGCCTGATGATGCCGGTCATGTCGTTCATCGGCAACCTTGGCTACGTGGCGGTGGCGGTGCTGGGAGGCTGGCTGGCCCTGAACGGGACGGTGCGCATCGGCGATATTCAGGCGTTTATCCAGTACCTCAATCAGTTCACGCAGCCCATCACCCAGACCGCCACCATCGCCACCGTGCTGCAGTCAACGGCGGCGGCTGCCGAGCGGGTCTTTGCGTTCCTGCAGGAAGACGAGCAGAGCCCGGAGCCGCTGTCGCCGCGGACCATCGACGGAGTGCGCGGCGCGGTGCGCTTCGACCACGTCTCGTTCAGTTATCAGCCGGGCACACCGGTGATCCGGGATTTCAGCGTCAGCATCAAACCAGGACAGCGGGTCGCCATTGTCGGCCCGACCGGCGCCGGCAAGACCACTATCGTCAATCTGCTGATGCGCTTCTACGAGGTGGACTCCGGCGCCATCACCGTGGATGGCGTCGATATCCGCGACATGACCCGGGCCGACGTGCGCGCCCTGTACGCGATGGTGTTGCAGGACACCTGGTTGTTCAACGGCACGATTGAGGAGAACATCGCGTACGCGCGATCCGGCGCCACGCATGAGCAGGTGGCAGCGGCTGCCGCAGCGGCCCACGCCGACCACTTCATCCGGGCCTTGCCGGATGGGTACGCGATGACGCTGAATGAAGACGCGGACAACCTTTCCCAAGGCGAGAAGCAACTCCTGACGATTGCGCGCGCCATGTTGGCCGAAAGCCCGATGTTGATCCTCGATGAGGCGACCAGTTCGGTCGATACCCGGACGGAGGTGCTGATTCAGCGGGCTATGGACCGGCTCATGGAGGGCAAAACGAGCTTTGTCATTGCCCACCGGCTGTCGACGATCCGGGATGCCGACCTGATTCTCGTGATGCAGGCTGGCAGTATCGTGGAGCAGGGCACGCACGCCGAGCTGCTGGCCAGGAACGGGGTGTACGCGAACCTCTACGCCAGCCAGTTCGCCGACCACGGCTGAGAGATTGCCGAAGAGCCCTCACCCCAACCCCTCTCCCGGTGCGCGGCTGGCAGGGGAGGTATTGGCGGTTTCGCGTGGTTGCGGCCCTGAAGAACCCTCACCCCAACCCCTCTCCCGGTGCGCGGGAGAGGGGCTCTTGACCCGGATGGGCGGGGCAGATTCGGCGTAGGTGCGCCAGATGCGGGCGACCGTGTCGCCGGTCGGCTCCCCTCTCCCGCGCATCGGGAGAGGGGCTGGGGGTGAGGGGTCTTTGGCGTCAGGATGCGCCATAACGCGTCTACCTCCCCCTTTACCCCCTGAGCGAAGCGCCACCCCTCGTGTTCCTTATTCCCTTACTCCCTTATTCCCTGAGCGCCGCAGCGCGTCTCCCCCTAATATGTCCACCCAATCGGCACGTCGATGAGCGTCGGGCCGGGGTGTTGGGCGGCGGCGGTGACGGCAGCCTCCAGTTCCTCCGGGGAGTTGGCGCGCACGCCGGGAATGTCGTACGCCTCGGCCAGCTTCAGGAAGTCCGGGTTGACCAGGTCCACCGCGATGTAGCGGCGGTCGTAGCGCATCGCCTGGTCCACCTTGACCGCCGTGTATGTCGAGTCGTTGAAGATCACGATGGGCAGGCTGACCTCGAACTGCTTGGCCGTCGCCAGCTCATGCATCGTGAACTGGAAGCCGCCGTCCCCGACGATGGCCACCACCAGCTTGTCTGGCTGCGCGATCTTCGCGCCGATGGCCGCGGGCATCGAGAACCCGAGCGTCAGGTAGCCCGAGGGCACCAGGAAGGTGCGCGGCTCGTAGCACGGGAAGTGCTTCGCCGCCGCGTAGGTCATCATTGTCGTGTCGTTGACCAGGATGGCGTCGCGCGGCATCGCCCGCCGCAGCGCCGCCAGGTACTTCGCGTTCTCCGCGCCGAAGGCGCTTTCCAGCGCCGCCGTGCGCGCGTTTGCGACTTCCTCCGCGCTGAACCCGGCCTTGCTGACCCCTGCGCGCTCCAGCGCCGCCGCCAGGGCCTCGGCGCCCTTCTTCGCATCCGCGACGAGGCTGCGGCTCGGGCGGTAGTTGCGCTCGATCTCCTCCGGATCGATGTCGATGCGGATAAAGGCGGCCGGCAGTTGCATGGCAGCGTCTTCCGTCTCCGCGCCGCCCAGCTTGGTGCCGATCACCAGCACCGCGTCCGCCTTCTTCAGCAGGGCGTCGACCGGGTTGCCGAAGCTCCACAGGTTGCCGAGTGACAGAGGGTGATCCTCCGGGAAGACCCCCTTGCCCGTCTGCGAGGTGAGCACCGGTGCGTTCAGCCGCTCGGCAATCGCCAGAATGCCCGCGCCAGCGTTCGCATTGGCCGCGCCGCCCCCGGCGATGATGACCACCTTGCGCGCCTTGTCCAGGTCCGCCACCGCGCCGGCGATCTGGTCTTCCGCCGGGGCGGGGGTATCGCCGTGGCCGGGGGCCGGGAAGATGATTTCCGCCTCTGCCTCCAGCACATCGCGCGGGATCTCCACGTAGGCCGGGCGCGGACGGGCGCTGGCCATGCGCGCGAACGCGGCGCCCAGGGCCGGGGCTACTTCGGAGACCGCCGTGGCCTGGGCCTGCGAGGCGGTGATGGGGCGCATCACTTCGGTCTGGTCGCGGATATCGTGGTAGTGGCCCATCATCTTGCCGCCCCAGCGCTGCTCCTCAGCGGAGGCGACGACGAGGACGGGCGAGGAATCGGCGTACGCCTCGCCGATGGAGGTCGAGACGTTGGTGACGCCGGGGCCGGTGATCACCAGCGCCACGCCCGGCTTGCCGGAGGCGCGGGCGTAGCCATCGGCCATGAAGCCGACGCCCTGCTCGTGCCGGCCCATGATGTGCCGGATGGGGCTGTCGATCAGGGCGTCGTAGATGGCAAGCGTGTGGACTCCCGGAATGCCGAACGCGACATCCACCCCGTGCTCCGCCAGCGCGCGCACCACCGCCTGCCCGCCGGTCAACCGTTCGCCCATGGATGTTGTCGCTCCCTTTGCATCGCGCGCAGGGCTCCTGCGCTGGCTTCGCCTACGTACGATTCTTGCCGGCAGCGCCTTGCGGACGCCGGGCACACAGCTTGTCATGATAGCGGAGGGGCGGTTTCCGGCCCGGAATCTGAAGCTGCGCTATCGTCTCCGGCATATGGGTTTGCAGTGAGCGCAGGAGTCCATGAGATGTACACGCGAATCGTGGTTGGCCTGGATGGGTCGGAACTGTCCGAGAGCGCGCTGCGCGCCGGCGCGGCGCTGGCGAAGGCGCTGGGCG
Source organism: Thermomicrobiales bacterium (assembly GCA_041390745.1). Taxonomy (GTDB): domain Bacteria; phylum Chloroflexota; class Chloroflexia; order Thermomicrobiales; family UBA6265; genus JACCXM01. The sequence continues at coordinate 76,095 of JAWKPJ010000020.1, forward strand.
TCCCGTTGCAGCTGGTGCGGGTGGCCGACCTGGCCACGGTGCACTGGGGCGCGACGGAAGCTTCGGACTCCTACGCCGCGCTCTCGCAGGAGATGGAGCGCGAGAAAACCGCTGCCGCCACCTACCTGGAGGTGATGGCCGCGCCCCTGCGCGACGACGGCCTGAGCGTTGCCACCGAGGTGCGCGCGGGCACCGCCGCCCGAGAGCTGCTCAAGCTCTCGACCCCCGACACGCTGATCGTGGTTGCCTCCCACGGCCGCCACGGCCTGGAGCGCCTGCTGCTGGGTAGCGTGGCGGAAGAAGTGGCGCGCAAGGCCGCCGGCCCGGTGCTGATTACCAGGGCGGGGTAACCCCTGCATTGCCGGCAGCCTTGTGCGCGCTGTGCAGCGCGGCCCGAGCGCACCGCTCACGCGCATCATCCTGAGCGCAGGCGCAGGGCTTTGTTTCCGGCCGCAGCGGTGCGAGCGACGGCACGCATCCTGAGTCATCCCGAGCAAAGTCGAGGGGGCTCGTCCCCGGCTGCATCGCGGCCTCGTTGCCGCGATGCGTGGGGCGGGCCGCGCCTCGTGGAGGCGCGCAGGCTGAGAGCCTGCCTGCGTGTGCAGACCGGTGGGCCTGGGCGCCATCCTGGACAGGGCTGGGGCGAGGCGAGATCCTTCGACAAGCTCAGGATGACACAGGATGGTGGTTGGCAACTTCGGAGTGGGGTGGTCGAGAGAGATTCTTCGACTTCGTTCAAGATTGCACGTGGAGGGGATGTCGCCTCGGGCCATGCCGGTTACGGGCTGCGGTCTCCTGACGGCGCTGGCGGCGAGCGCGGAGTTGAGCGCTGGAAAGGCCCTGCTCGCGGGCGGCGTCAGGCGTATGGAGCCGCTGTTCCGTTCGCCACATCCGGGGAGATGACGCCCGCGTCGCGCAGCACGGCGAGCACCGGGTCGAGGCTGACGGGCAGGCCGCCGGCGGTGTCGACCTGCACCGGCCAGGCGCCGGCGGGGGTTGGTGGCGGGGCGGCTTCCAGCGCCGCCCGCTGCTGGCGGTAGGTGGCGAGCGTGGCGTCGGAAGGCGAGTCGCCAGCCGCGCTGCGCGCCGCCAGCCGCGCCGCCACCGTCGCCTCGTCGCAGGTGGTCTCAACAAGCAGCAGGGGAACCGCGTGACGCGCCGCCAACGCAGCGGCCCCGGCACGCTGCTCCGGGGAAAGGAACGCGGCGTCCAGCACGGCGGGTCTGCCGGCGGCGAGCTCGGCCCCGGCCAGCGCATAAAGTTCATCGTACGTCGCTGCGGTCAGCTCGGGGCGGTAGATCCCTTCACGCCACGCGGCGGGCGCGGCGCCCTCCACCCCCGCCAGATGCTTGCGCACCACGTCGGAGGCGAAGCGCGGCGCGCCCAGCGCCCGCGCCACGCGGTGGGCCACGGTGGACTTCCCGGTCCCGCTCAGCCCGGTCATCACGACCAGGGCAGGGCCCACGGTCAGGCAGGCCGCCGTCGCGAGGTCGAGGTAATCGGCGGCCTTGACGGCCAGCGCCGTGCGCTCTTCATGCGTGGTTGCCATCTTGAGGCAGGCGACCTTGGCCCGTACCAGCGCCCGGTGCGCCCAGTAGAGGCGCAGCAGCGCCTCCGGCAGGTCCAGCCCGGCTGCGGCGTAGGCGGCGCGCAGGTCGCCAGCAGCGTCCGCTGCTCCCAGGCGGGTGAGGTCCATCAGCAGGAAGGCCAGGTCGCTGGCGACATCGGCGCAGCGCAAACCCCGGTTGAACTCGACGCAGTCGAAGATCTGGACGGCTCCGTCTGGTTCCAGGCAGATGTGCTCGCAGCGCAGGTCACCGTGCCCCTCGCGAATCCACCCCTCGGCGGCGCGCTGCGCCAGCAGCGCCGCCTGTTCCGCCATGAACCCGCGCATGGCTGAGGCGAGCAACGCGAACTGCCCGGGGCCACGAAACGCGGCGGTGAATGGCTCCAGTTCCGCCAGGTTCTCGGTCACCACCTGCGTGGCGGCCGCCGCCGTCTCCGGCCCGTCGCCACACGACGGGCAGTGATCGCGGTGAAAGGGCACAAGCTGGCTGGCGAGCCGCTGGCCGAGCCCGGCCGGGGCGCCGCCGGCGCGCAGCGTGGCGTCGAGCATGCCGGCTGCCGGCAACCGGCGCATCAGCGTGCCCCACTCCACCGGCTCCCCCTCGCCGCCCACGCGCACGCCGTCTGCCGTCTGCACAATGGGCACAACGTCGAGGTAGACACCGTCGGTCAGGCGGCGGTTGAGGCGTACTTCATCCTGGCAGGAGCGGTGGCGGTTGGCGAGCTCGCGGAAATCGACAAACGGGTAGGCCACGGGCCGCTTGATCTTCACCACCCGGTCGCCCGCCAGCAAGACCCAGGAGACGTGTGTCTCGATCAGCTCAATGGTCGCTGGCCGCCAGGGGTAGGCGGCAGGCCGCTGCAGCGCCGCGATCACGGCATCCGGCGTCATGGTCCTACGCACCGCGCCTTACCCTTCCGCCGCCCGGCCCCGGTTCGCGGCGGGCACGAGCAGGACGGGCGCGGGCGCCTCGCGCACCAGCTTTTCGGCCACGCTGCCCAGCAGCCAGCGCAGGACGCCGCCGCGACCGTGGCTCGTCATTACCAGCAGGTCGCCCGGTTCGACGGCGCTCGCGATCTCGGCGTACGGCGAGCCGTCACGCACCTCCCAACTGGCGGCAATCCCTTCGGCTCCCAGGCGCCGGGCGACCTCGCCCAGGTAGGTTGTCGCCTCACGCTCGAGGTCGCTCCCCAACTGCTCGTAGATGGTCGCAGGCGGGGCGGCGGGAAATGGGCCACTGCCGCCCAGGGTGGCCAGCACCTGCGCGGAGTTGGTGGCGCGCACAAGATGGATAGGCGCCCCCAGGCGCTGCGCCAGGGTCGTCGCTGCCGGCAGCGCCGCTTCGGCCAGGTCCGAGCCGTCCAGCGGAACCAGGAGGCGCGTGATGGTGGGTGTGGCCGGGGCAGGCGCGGCCAGCGCCGGGCGAACCAGCAGCACCGGCGCCGGCGAGTTGCGCACAATGCGGTCGGCCACACTGCCAAAAATCGCCCGGCCCAGGGCCCCGCGTCCCTGCGTCGCCATCACGACCAGGTCAGGAGCCCGGTGGGTGATCGTCTCCAGAATCTGGCTGGCGGGATCACCCAGCGCAACCTCGACAGACCACGTTGCCGGGGAATCCTGGCGCCGGGCGGCGATCTGTTGCAGCGCGGCCCGGGCGGCGTTGAGCTCGGCAGCGTAGGCGGCCTCTCGCTCGGGCCGGTGCGTCCGCTGCCACTCGGTCAGCACGGGGTCGCTGGCGACGAGCGTTCCCAGGTCTGAGACCGCGGTAAACAGGAGGATGCTGCCGCCGCCAGGCAGCAGGGCCTCGGCGTAGGGAAGCACCTGCTCCGCCTCGGGGGAGCCGTCGAGCGGCACAAGGACCGATGAAATCATGTGTTACTCCTGTTGGCTACTGGCGAAAAGCCCGGTGTGAGGTATTCCAGGAACCAGTCGCGCGCCAGCCGCGAGGCCGCGGCCAGGGTCCCCGGTTCTTCGAACAGGTGCGTGGCGCCCGGCGTCAGCACCAGGCGCACCGGCGCGTGCATCCGCGCCTGGGCCAGCTCATTGAGCGGAATCACCTGGGTGTCTTCTGCGCCGACAATCAGGAGGGTCGGCGCCTGCACGCGCGGCAGCGCCTCGCCCGCCAGGTCGGGCCTCCCCCCGCGGCTGACGACAGCGCGGACTCGCGCGGGTCGCGCCGCCGCGGCCCGCAGGGCGGCGGCGGCCCCGGTGCTGGCGCCAAACAGGCCAAGGGGCAGGGCGCGCGTTTCCGGTTGCCCGGCCAGCCAGTCGATGGCGCCGGTCACGCGGTCGCCCAGCAGGTCGATGTCGAACCGGTACTCGCGGGTGTATTGATCGACCGCGTCCTCCTCGCGGGTCAGCAGGTCCATCAGCAACGTGGCCAACCCCGCTTCCTGCAGCATCCCGGCGACCGCGCGGTTGCGCGGCGAGTGGCGCGATGAGCCGCTGCCGTGGGCGAAGAGGACCACGCCCGTGGCGCTGGCGGGGATCGTCAGCGCCACGCCGAGGCGGCCCTGTGGAACGGTGATCTCGATCTCGCGTTCGGCGGCAGGCGGGTGATGCGTGGTTGCATGCATGGCAGATCCTCCATACGGGCCGGGCGCCCCGCCCGGGGGCGCCGGTCACCGTGTCACCACTCAGCGACGCATGTTGCGGGCCGGTGCGCCCCGGTTGCCGCCGTTGGACTATCGCCCGGCCCGCTCTACCCCGCCCACCGCCGCCAGGCTACGCGGCGGTCCAGCCGGCATCGGCGGAGATGGCCGCGCCGTTGATGAAGCGCGCTTCGTCGGAAGCCAGAAAGAGCGCCAGGCTGGCGATATCGTCCGACGCCAGGGTGGCCGGGCTGAGGGCTGCGTACGCCCCGGCCCGCGCCGCCCCGAACGCATCCAGCCGGTCGGGCGGCATCGTCTCGCTGATGTTGGTTGCCGTTGCCCCGGGGCAGATGGCGTTGCACCGAATCCCCTCGTTCGCATACAACCAGGCAGTATTGCGCGTCAGCCCGACCAGGCCGTGCTTCGAGACGGTGTAGGCCGCCCCGGCGGCGCCACCCTGCAGGCCAGCGATGGAGGCGATGTTGATGATGACGCCGGCGCCCTGCCGCCGCATGTGCTGCACGGCGCGGCGGCTGGTGAACATGGGGCCGTCAAGATTGACGCTGAGCACCCGGCGCCAGATGTCGTCCTCCAGTTCCCCCACACCCTGCATGTAGTCCATCACCCCGGCGTTGTTGCAGAGGATATCCAGGCGGCCGTGGGTGCTGACCGCCAGGTCAACCAGCGCCTCGGCTGCCTGCTGATCAGCGATAGTGCCCGGCGCGCCCACCACGTTCCCGCCCGTGGCCTGAATCGCCGCCACCGCCGCCTCGAGCCGACCGGCGTTCCAGTCGCCAGCCACGACCGCTGCGCCCTCGGCGGCGAAGCGCGTGGCAATGGCCAGCCCAATACCGGACGCCGCGCCCGTGACTACTGCGGCCTTGCCCTGGAATCGCACGTCTGGCTCCTCTCCCTTGCCTCCTCCCGGTACGCATCATCGCGCCGCCGGCGTGCGGCAGCCCCAGCCAGCGGGAGCGTTCGCGCCCACCCCGCCGGGCGGGAAGCGCCAGCGAAGGATCATGCCCAGCCTCGAAACCACCGCGACGCTGCGGCCCAGCCTGTACCCGTTGCCCCCTGCCTGCCACGCATTCCCGGTGACGAGACGGCTTACGGTATCCAGGAGCACCCGTTGCGGCAGGTATGCTTGCGGCAACGTACGCCATCCCCCGGCATCAGCGTGAGGTCTGTTCCATGGTCGCCACCCGACTCACCGTCGATCAGTTCGAGGCCACCTGTGGCGATGAGCGCGTCGAGCTCATTGATGGAGTGATCGTCCCGATGACGCCAGCGTCGATCGGCCGTCGAGCGTCACCGCCACCATTACCATTCTCTGGGATGCATGTCGCCCGCGCAAGCTGGGCACTGTTCTCAGCTCAGCCGGGTTCGTGCTCTTCCCGAACCGGAGACCGTCCCTCGCGCCAGATGTGGCGTTTGTCCGGGCCGGGCGCGAGCCACAGGGGGAAGCGCGGTGGCACTTCGCGCGCCTCGCGCCCGATCTGGTGGTGGAGGTCTTGTCACCGACGGATCGCGCTGCCGACATGCAGGCGAAGGTGGCGATGTACCAGGAGGCGGGCGTGCCGCTGATCTGGGTGGTGGACCCACGAGCGCAGACCGTGACCGTGCTGGCGCTGGGGCAGTCGCCGGTGGTGCTGACGGCCACGGATGTGCTCGATGGCGGCGAGGTGTTGCCAGACTTCCGGGTCGAGGTCGCCGAGATCTTCGCGTAGCCACTCCGCGAGCCGGGCGTCACGCGGGGTCATCCGTTGCCCGTCACCCGTGGTCATCCTGAACTTGCGGGCGTGGGATCTCGTCGTTCAGCCACCTCGCATCGTGTGACGCTCCCCCTGGAATGGCGGCATCAACACGACGGCTGAGTCACCCGCTCGGCGAAACGAGCCGCTATCCCCGCGCCAGCGGCCCCACCGGCACGAGCAGCTCCCGCGTCGCCTCGGCCGGGCTGCCCAGGCCGCAGAGCAGCAGGTCCAGCGCCAGTTCGGCCCTGAGCAACTCCAGCACGTGCTGCACCCCGGCGGAGCCTGCCACCGAGAGGCCCCAGTAGACCGGGCGCGCGATGAGCGCCGCCCGCGCGCCGAGCGCCAGTGCCTTCAGGACATCCGTGCCGCGCCGGAAGCCGCCGTCGATCAGCACCTCGCCCCGGTCCCCCACCGCGTCCACCACGGCGGGCAGCGCATCGAGCGAGGCGACGGCGCCGTCAAGCTGCCGCCCGCCGTGGTTGGAGACCAGCACCGCAGCGGCCCCGTGCTCGAAGGCCAGCACGGCATCCTGCGGGTGCAGGATGCCCTTCGGGATCACCGGCAGGCCGGAGATATGGGCCAGCCAGTCGAGGTCGTCCCAGGTGATCTGTGGGTCCCAGGCCGCGCCCACGAACGAGGTCAGGCCAGAGCCCGCCGCGCCGGCGGGCATGTGCGCGTGGTCGGGCGAGCGCAGGTTGGCCACGGTCAGGCCCGGCGGCAACTCGAAGCGGTTGCGCTCGTCGGCCTCGCGGCGGCCCAGCACCGGCACATCCACCGTCACCACCAGCGCCGACGCGCCGTGTGCTTTCGCGCGCTCCACCAGGCTGCGGGTCAGGCCACGGTCGGTCAGGATATAGAGCTGGAACCACCACGGCCCCGCCTCCTGCGAGACCTCCTCCATGGCGACCGTGGCGGCGGTGCTCATGGTGTAAATGACGCCCGCCGCCTTCGCCGCCCGCGCGGTTGCCAGTTCGCCTTCATCGTGCGCCACGCGGTGCATGCCGGAAGGCGAAATCAGGATCGGCATGGACACGTCCTGCCCGAGCACCGTGGTGGCCGTGGAGGCGGCCGGCAGGCCGCGCAACATGCGCGGCAGGAAGCGCCACTGCGCGAACGCCGCGCGGTTGGCGCGCAGCGTCACCTCGTCGTCGGAGCCGCCGGTGATGTAGCCATGCACCATCGGGGAGAGCAACGCCTGGGCAGCCTGCTCGTACTCATGGAGATTGATCGGCAGATCGGTTGTGGACATTGAAGAAGAATCCTCATCCCAAACCCCGCGCCGGGCGCGGGGATACCTGTGCGGCGTCGCCTGATGCCCCCGCCTCACCGGTTTGGTCCGGAATGAACCGGGCGGCGCTGCGCTGTCTCGTGCTCCCCCTCACCTTGCGCACCGGGCGAAAGGCCGGGGGTGAGGCCGCTTTTCGCCCGGCATCTTCGCATACTCCCAAGGTGGGACAATGCCCCGCACACACGGCTGTTTGACGCCAGAGAGCGAGGTCCAGCATGAGCGATGCCCCGGTGAAGGTCGGCCTGATCGGCTGCGGGAACATCAGCGAGATCTACCTCAAGAATGACGCCCGCTTCGATCCGTACCAGATCGTGGCGTGCGCCGACCTGATGCCGGAACGGGCGCGGGCGCGGGCCGAGGCCTTCGGCCTGACGGCCATGACCGTCGATGACCTGCTGGCCGATCCGGAGATCGAGGCCGTCCTGAACCTGACCGTGCCCATGGCCCACGCCGCCGTCGACGCGCAGGCGATGGCGGCCGGCAAGAGCGTCTACAGCGAGAAGCCGCTGGCGGTCGAGTTGGCCGATGGGCAGCGGCTGGTGGACATGGCGGCGGCTCAGGGCGTGCGGCTGGGCGTCGCGCCAGATACATTCCTCGGCGCGGGGTTGCAGACCTGCCGCCGCGCCGTTGACGACGGCCTCATCGGCGAGCCGGTGGCCGCAACCGCTTTCTTCCAGAGCCATGGCCCGGAGAAGTGGCACCCCAATCCGGAGTTCCTCTACGTCTACGGCGGCGGGCCGCTGCTCGACATGGCGCCGTACTACCTCACCGCGCTCGTTTCATTGCTCGGGCCGGTGCGGCGGGTGACTGGCTCGGCGCGCGCCTCCTTCCCCGAGCGCATTCTGGGCAGCCCCGGCCGCGAGGGGGAGCGCATTCCGGTCGAGACCTCGACGCACTTTGCCGCCGTGCTCGATTTCGCCGCCGGGCCCATCGCCACGCTGGTGACCAGCTTTGATGTCTGGGCCTCGGAGGTTCCGCGCCTCGAAATCTACGGCTCCGAGGGCACGCTGAGCGTGCCGGACCCGAACACCTTCGGCGGGCCGGTGCGGCTGCGCCGCGCGGGTGGGGAGGCGTGGGAGGAACTGCCGATCACGCTGCCCTGGAGCACCAACAGCCGTGGCCTGGGCCTGGCCGATCTCTGCGCTGGCCTGCGCAGCGGCGCGCCGCACCGCGCCAGCGGGGAGTTGGCCCTGCACGTCCTGGAGATCATGCACGCGGTCAGCACGGCCTCGGACACCGGCGCGCACGTCGCCCTCCAGACCGCGCCCGCCCGCCCGGCGCCGCTCACGGAGCCGCTGGGGACCGGCTGAAAGCTGGCCGGGAGGATGTGGCCTACTTCACCGCGCCCAGGGAGAGCCCGCGCACCAGGTACTTCCGGATCGCGACCCCGAGTAACAGGATGGGGACAAAGATCAATGTGCCCATGCTCATGACTTGCCCCCACACAACCCCCTGCATCGTCTGCAGCGAGGCTGTGACCACCGGCAACGTCTGGGTCGCGCCGGACGTCAGGACGGTGGCGAAGAGGTAATCGTTCCAGGAGAAAATGAAGGATAGCGTCGCCGTTGCGATCAGGCCCGGCTTGACCAGGGGAAGGGCGACATCCCAGAAGCTGCGGAAGGGAGTGCCGCCATCCACCCAGACGGCTTCCTCCAGATCTCGCGGTACTTCCCGAAAGAACCCCATCATCAGCCAGACTGCGAGCGGCAAGGAGAAGGTCGTGAAGGCAAAGACCAGGCCGGGGAGTGAGTTGATGACACCCAGACTGCGGAAGATCGCGTAGAGGGGCACCAGGACCGCCGGAATAGGCGCCATTCGCGTCGTGATGATCCACCAGGCCGTGTTTTTCTTGTAGCGGAATCGGCCGCGAGCGAGACCATAACCGGCCAACGTGCCGAGTGTCGTTGCCACAGCAACCGTGCCAAGCGATGTGAGGAGACTGTTCCGGAAATAGAGGAGTGCGCCACGCTCAAACATGGTCTCGTAGTTGGCAAGAGTAGGCATGAAGATCCACTGTGGCGGCATGGTAAACATCCCGGCCTGAGTCTTGAGGGCCGAGAGGAACATCCACAGGATCGGGAAGGCAAACCATATCAGCACAATCAGGTCGAGGAGCAGGATAACGACCGTCGTGAGCCGGGGATTGTTCCAGGTGAACTGGCTCGAGGTCATGCGTCCTCCACACCTTGCTCGCCCCCGAGTGCGTTGACGAAGAAGCGACCCAGTGCAATCGTGACGAAGACCATCACCAGCCCCAAAGCTGAAGCGTAACCCAGCCGGAAAAAGCGAAATGCCTCTTCATAAATCAATAATGCCGACCACTTTGGTGCGTCGGCAGGCCCGCCAGCCGTGGTGACCATGAGATGATCGATGTACCCGGAGCAAATCCATGCTGCGAATAGCGCCGCAGCCAGAATGACCGGGCGCAGGAGCGGCAGGGTGATGTATCGAACCTGTTGCCAGTAGGACGCGCCATCAACAAAGGCAGCTTCGAGAATATCCTGCGGGAAGTGCGCGCAGGCCGGACAACACGACGATAACGACGAGCGGTGTCCATTCCCACGCATCCATCAGGATCACTGCGGGTAAGGCAGTGCTGGGTGTGCCCAGGATGCTTGTGTTGTCAGAAGTCCCACCTGCCGCAAGAAGAAGGTGTAGATGCCATAACTATCGTGGAGCAGGAAGCGCCAGAGCAAACCCACCAGCACGGGCGCCACAAACATCGGACTCAGCAGGATCGTTGCCAGGGCATCGCGAGAAGGGCGTGCGCTCGATCAACAGCGCGATGAGCACCCCCAGGGCCGCTCCAGTGACAAAGCCCCAACGAAATACCAGGTGTGGTCAGCCACGAGTTCAGATGGCACGGTCTTGCAAGAGTTCAACCCAATTTTGCAGACCGACAAACGCTGTTGGCACCTGTGGCAGCGGCGAGTACTCCATGGTGCTCATATAGACCATGTAGACGAATGGATAGATGCTGATGACGAGCAGGACCAGCATGGTAGGCAGAAGCATCCAGCCCTCAGGCGATAGCCGCCTGAGCCCTGGAAAACTCGTCGCCCTGGTCCTGGTCAAAGTTGCCTGCGCCGACGGCGCATCAGGTGATCCTGACGCTTGCACGTAACTCCGCTCCGACTCGCTGCTGCCCAACACAGGTGAACAAAACAGCCGCCACGGAACTGTGTCTGCCGTGGCGGCCCAGTGACTATGCGTCCTCAGGAGACCACTTGTTAATCGCGTTGATCTCTGCGGTCGCCGTCGCCATTGCTTGTTCGGGTGTGACGCTCCCAGTGAGCATCATGGAGAGGTTGGAGAAGATGGCCTCATCTACCTGAATCCACGTGGTGAGCTTGCCCTGGGCGAGTCCGATGTTTTCCGGCTGCCACGCTTCCAGCACCAGGGGAAGCATGTTGACCAGCGGATCAGATCCTTCTGCTATCCACTGTTGCACCTCAGGATCATTGAAAACGGAGGTACGGGTGGGCGTTGAACCTTCGCGGAGCAGGATTTTCTGCACCTCCGGGCTGGTTGCCCAGGTAATAAACATCCAGGCAGCGCGCTGATAGTCCGGCGCGGAGTAGCTGTTGACGGCCAATCCGGTGCCACCCCACAGGTTCTTGCTCCCCGCAGGGCCCTTCGGCAGGAGTGCCCACTTGACCTTGCCGGCAACAGTCGAGAGCGTTTCATCCTCAAATACAGAAGCGAACTCGTGCCACTCTGGCGCCATTGCGATGGTTCCGGCTGAGAAGGCCTCTGCGAGTCCGTTCCAGTCCCAACTCAGGCTACCCGGCGCCGCTTGATCAAGAATGCTCTTGTAGAGACTGGCCGCTTGCAGGGCCTCGGGTGTGTCAAGGGCAGCGCCGCCTGGAGTCGCCGTGCCCCACGTCGCATAGTCGGGATTCGTAAAGTAGTCGCCGCCCATGGCCAGGAGGACATTGCTGAAATCGCACATCAGGGAATCGTATTGCTTGGCCTGGTGACCTGTGCCGGCAACCTGCTCGGCAATTGTGCCGTCAGCAACCCTGGCGTTGATCCATTCGGCGACTTCGCGGTACTGCTCCCAGGTGATGTTCGGGCCTGGGGTCCAGTCGTACCCTTTCTCCGTCTGGAAGAGTTCCTTGTACGCGGGATTCTCAAAGATATCCGATCGGTACATCAGGACCATCGTCGGCGCATCATACGGGATGGCCAGGAGCTTCTCCTGATCGATCATGTACCCCGAGCCAATCAGGTTCATCTTGTCAAAGTCGTCCACGCCCACGGGCAGTGGGGGCAAACTGGGATCATCGATGAACGTGCGAAGATCGCTGAAATTGCCATACAGCGGGGCCAAGATTTGCATGGGATCCGCGTACACGATGTGAATGTCGCCAGCCTGGCTCGTGAAGTCGAGCAACACTTTGGTTACGACATCGGCCAGATTTGTTTGCGTAATGTTGACCTTGATGCCGGTCAACTCTTCAAATACCCCGACATGGTTGATCATGGCAGCGGTGGGCGGTGTATCCTCAGACAGGAAGTTGAGTTGAAGTCCCTTATCCCTGTACTGGTCCCACGCTGCGGATACTTCGGCTTCGGGAGTGGTGGCATCCTGTGCGCCGCGCGCTGTGGAAGTGGCGCCGGCCGCGTAGGCAGCCGCCAGAGCCCCGCTGAACTGCAGTATGCGTCGCCGAGTCGCCGTCTTCTCGGCTTGGCCGTACGCGAAATCGTTGATTCGATCTTCCGCGTTCACCGTGGCATCTCCTTGCTTCAAGACTCCCGATGCGTCCTTCTCTTGCAGTTCGGAAGTCACGCTAAGAACGTTGCACGAAGAGTCGAATCAGAATATCAGGCTGTGGGTGCGTGTCAATTCGGTTCAACACCATCACAGGTTCAGGGACCGGCTGAAAGCTGGCCGGCTCCAGGCCCGGCCGGGTACGCCCGGCAGGGACATTCGTGCCTGATCGGCACAAGGGCTGGACTCCGGCGCGCGAATCCGTAAGAATGGGGGGGGCGCGTCGGGAAGCGCGCGCACCGGTCGCCCAGGGTCGCATTGCCCACAACTTCACGAAGTCCATGCCCAGCCTCATGACGCAGCGAACACAGCCAACTCACGGCCGCACCCCCTGGCTCCCGTGTGCCTGGCACACGAGGGTCCTCCTGGGGTTCCTGGTGGTCCTGATGTCGCTCTGTCATGGCGTTGTGGCGCCGGCGAGCGTCGTCGCCGCAGCCGAAGGCCCGGCGGCGGTGGCTGTGGTTACTGACGAGCATCCGCCCCTCCGCGATTGCGCGGCGGGCAAGCGCCTGGTGGCGCTCTCTGAACGCCGCGGCCCGGCGGCGCTGCTCGATCTGCCGGGCGCGGCGACGGTGCTCACCGCGTATCTGCCCGAGGCCGCGCGTGGCCTGCGCATGGTTCCGCCGCCGATCCCCGGGAAACACCGGGCTTTCCTCCAGGTCTTCCGTATTTAGCCGCCATTCCCTGTCTGAACGCCGGTGGCCGTTGCGCCACTGGTGGTTCTCCCGGGCGTGTTGGCGCCGGGATGATGAAGGACGGGCGCGCCGCGCCCCTGGAAGTGAGGGAAGTCCATGCGCACGTTGCGTGGCGTTTCACGGCGGACGTTGTTGGGGATGACAGGGATCGGGCTGGCGGCGCTGGGTCTGCGCCCGATCAGGGCAGGCGCCGCGCCTGCCCTGGAGCCGGCGCCGTCGCTGGCGCTGCACGCCGTCCCGGAAGAGACGAGCGACCCGAACCCCTGGCCGGTTCCGGCCTGGGACCTGGCGCCGCCCGCCCCCACCGGTGGCCGGTCGGTTGTGGTGTCCCTGAGCCAGCAGGCGCTGTGGGCCTACGAAGATGGCGTGGTCGTGCGCAGCACCTACGTCAGCACCGGCACCGCGCGCACCCCCACGCCAGTCGGGCTCTTCTGGATCATCAACAAGTTCCCGGTCGAGACCATGCAGGGCACGATCGCGGGCGAGGATTACCTCGTCCCGGACGTGCCCGATGTCATGTACTTCAACGATCAGGGTGATGCCTTGCACGGCACCTACTGGCACAGCAACTTCGGCGTGCCCATGAGCCACGGCTGCGTCAACCTGCCGCTGGATGTGGCCGCCTGGATGTACGACTGGGCCCCGATGGGCATGGCCGTCCAGATCCTGGCGTAGCGCGATCCGGTGTCGAGCCTGCGCAGGGCTCCCCGGCACAAGGAGAGACCACGATGATTCAGCGCATTGCGCCGCGCCACCTCGCGGGCGCCATGCCGCGCCGCCGGGTGTTGCGCCTGGCGGCCGCCGCCCTCGCGGCTCCGGTGGCCGCCAGCCAGGCCCGGCCGGCCCGCGCCGCGCACGAGGCAGGCCCCGGCTACGCCTACCTCCCGGTCCCGACCTACGTGCAGCAGCGTCCGCTCAGTTGCGAATACGCCTCGGCGGTGATCGCCATGGCGCACTTTGGCGACTGGCGCTCGGAGTGGGCCTTCGACGAGATGGTCCCGCTCTCACCCAACCCGCACTGGGGCTACCGGGGCAACATCAACGGCGAGTGGGGCGGCACCGACGACTACGGGGTCTACGCCGCCCCGCTCGTGGGCCCGCTCGCCTCGTTTGGCTACTGGAGCCAGCCGTTCTACGGCGCGGGCGACCCGGCGCAACTCAAGGCGCTCCTGACCGACGGCATGCCCGTGCTGGTCTGGCTGGGGCTCTTTGGCGACGTCAGCTTCAACGAATACATGCACGATTCGCGCTACCGGCTGGTTCCCGGCATGCACGTGGTGGTGGCGCGTGGCTTCGACGACGCGGGCGTCTACGTCTCCGACCCCGCCAACGGCGCGTACAAGTTCTTCCCCTGGGCCGACTTCATGTGGGCCTGGAACGTGCTGGATGGCATGGCCCTCGGCGTGGGCCCGGTGGGCTGACACCACCGGGCGGGCTGCCCGCCCGCACCACCGGCGCCCGGCGCTCAGCGCCGGGCAGGATTTGCCCGGTCAGGCCCGCCCGCTCGTGTTGCGGGCTTGCCGGGAACGCCTGACGCCGAATGCCCCGCCGGCGTGGCGGCCCGGCGGACCCTGGCCCGCCGACGGCCCGCGACCTCGGCCCCGATTCCTGCCCCGAGACGCGGCTGACCCGGAGCGGGAGCCGCGCTCCGTTGACGCCTGATCGCGAAGCACCCTCGCCCCAGTTCCTCTCCCGATGCGCCGGAGAGGGAAGACTGTCGCCGACGCCAGAGGGGCGGCGCGACGGCGCACCGGGTGTGGGCGCCGCCGTGCAAGCCCTTCCCACCTGGCTGGGGAGCGGGGCTGGCGGTGCAGGTTCGCCAGGGCCGACACCACGCACAATCGCCCATACCGCCCCCAGCCAGCCGTGCATCGGGAGCGGGGCTGGGGTGGGGGTTCTGGCCATTGACCGATGGCTGGCGGCGCCAGGCGCCAGCGCCCTCATTGCACCTCGTCCCTGAACGTGGCTCCATGAGACGCGCGAGGCATGTGGGCGGCTCGAAGCTGGCTCTGGCCCGTCGCTGTCGCCGGGGGTGTGAGGAGGAGCGGCAACGGCTGCTCCCCCTTGCCCGCGCAGCCTTGCAACAGCATGAACCGTTGCTCAACACCATCAGCGGTGTGCAAGAAGTTCGGTCGCCGGAAGTCCCCTCGTGTCTCGAGCGCCGTCGAGAGACCTCGTTCCCGGCATTCGCGACGAGGTCTCTCGACGGCGCTCGAGACACGGGATTGTTGCCTGGCAGGTCAGGTCTCTTGCAATACGCTGATGGATGCCCGGGCAGATCAGAGCTGTCGCAACCCGCAGTGGGGGGCGCCGGCGCCCCGGCGGCAACGGACGGGTTGGCGTGCCAGGAGAGCGCCATCAACTGGTGATGACGGGCTCGCCGGGAGCACGAATGGATATCCCGCAACGCTCGATCGAGGCTTGTATCCCGCCATGACCCGGGAGGACGATGGCGAAAGCGCCTCATCTTCTCATCACATCCTTCCGGGGGTCAGTGTGGACGATCTCTGCTTTGATGCCTTGACCCGTCGCCTCACGAGTCGCCGCGCTGTGGCTGGCGCCCTGACCGGGCTCTCGGCCGCTCTGGCCGCGCCGGCCGTGATTCCGGCGAAGAAACACAAGCGGAAGGTCACGCTCTGCCTGGATGGGCAGACCCTGCACGTGCCCAGGCGGCGGCGAAAAGGCCTGCTGCGCAAGGGAGCGCAGCCCGGCGCGTGCGCAACCACGACGGCCACAACCTCCACGACGATCACGACCCCGGCTTGTGTCACCCTGGGGGGCGCTTGCAGTGACGGCGGGGCAGCCTGTTGCACAAACGTTGGCGCGGACGCGACCTGTACGCAGGGGATCTGCCGGGCCCCCGTGTACTGCGTTGCCGACACGCTGACCGGCGCGGGATGCACTCTGATTCCCTCGCCTTCACGGCGTGGAGTTGCACGAGTCTGGATCTCTCGGGCCTCAACCTGAATGGGTGTGATATCACGTGTTCGCGAGTTTCGCCTACTCGAACCTCACCAACGCGACCTTCGTGAGTGCGGACCTCACAGAAGTCTAAGTTCTCGAGCGCCAATGTGACGGGCGTCACCTGGGGCAATACGACCTGCCCCAAGATGCGGTCAACAGCGATGACAACGGCAACACGTGTTGCGGGCAAGTTCCTGAATGGGCATGAGCCGGCAACCGGCTGTAGCGGGTGACCAGGGCAGCGCCGCGTCCGCGGTGGTCAGTACAGCGCCGTCGGCTGAATCAGGTGCGCCGTAGTAGCGGGTGCTACCCGATCTGGCCGATGCCCAGATAAACTTGGGATGAATGGCTACTGATGCGACGCCATGTGTCATGTATGATCCGATAACCTGAGTTCCCGGGCGCCCCGCGTATGTGCCCTGAGCACCGACTCAGGCACGAGTGCAGGAGGCGCGAGCAGATGGCGAGTTCTCTCTCCCGGCGGTCACTGGTGCAGGGGTTGGCCGCAGGCGGCGTGGCGGCGGCGCTTGGTGGTTCCGCGCGCGCCCGGGACGCCACGCCGCCTGCCGCCGCCACGCCAGCCGCAGCTGCCGCGAACTCGGGCACAACCAGCACCGGCAGCTCTGGCCCCATCACCATCTTCCAGGCGAAGAAGATCGTCACGCTCGATCCGGCAACACCGGAGGCAACGCACGTCGCGGTGCGCAATGGCCGCATCCTGGGCGCGGGCAACCTGGGGGATCTCACCGGCTGGGGCGAGTACACCGTCGATACCACCTTCCAGGATCTGGTCATCATCCCCGGCCTGATCGAGGCGCATAACCACATCTTCGCGGCCTTCGATGCCCTCTTTCCCTACGTCGGCTACTTCGACCGGCCGGCCATCGATGGGGGCACCCTGAAGGGGATCACCAGCTACGACGCCATGATCAGCTTCCTCAAGGAAGAGGACGCCAAACTCACCGACCCCAACCAGCCGCTGCTGGGCATGGAGTTCGATCCCATCTACTTCCGGGGGCAGGACTACACGTTCTCGAAAGAGACGCTGGATCAGGTCTCGACCACCCGGCAGGTGGCCGTCTGGTACGCCAGCGAGCACACGCTGATGCTCAACAGCGCCGCCCTGAAGGCGAACAACATCACCTCGGCCGTCACCGACCCCGGCGCGCTGAAGGGCGCGGACGGCGAGCCGACCGGGGAGTTGAACAGCCCCTCCGCCATGGGCCTGGCCCCTTCCATCTTCGGTCTCATCATCAAGGCGGCGTCCTCCGCCGAGGCCATCAACGCGCTGGGCACGTTCGCGGTCAACTGCGGCTGCACCACGGTGGCGGACATGGCCAATACTGCGCTGGCGATTCCGGAAACGCTGGCGGTGTGGACCGACACGGTCAACGCGTCCGATTTCCCGGCCCGCGTCATGGCCTACCCGGAGCCCACCCTCCCCGGCAGCACGCTGACGCCCGACACCATCGTCGAGGCCATGCAGCACCTGCAGGCGACCGCCGGCACCGACAAGCTGCACTTCCCGGGCATCAAGCTGGTCATGGATGGCTCGATCCAGGACTTCACGTCCTACATGAACTGGCCGGGGTACTACCAGGCGCCGAATGATCTGCCGTCGCTGCTGATGACCGAGGATGAGGTTGTGGCGTGGCTGGCGCCCTTGCAGGCCGCCGGTATCCAGGTTTCCGGGCACTGCAACGGGGATGCCACGGTTGATGTCTTCCTGAACGCCATCGAAACCGTTTCGCGGCAGGCGCCGTCGCCAAACATTCGGCACGTCATCCAGCACTCGCAGCTCACCACGCCCGCCCAGTACGCGCGCATGGCGAACCTGGGGGTGTGCGCGAATATCTTCGCCAACCACCTCTGGTACTACGGCGATCAGCACTACGAAATTACCGTCGGCCCCAGCCGCGCCGCCGGCATGGAGGCCTCGGCGACGGCACTGGCGCAGGGCGTCCCCTTCTCCCTGCACAGCGATGCCGGCGTCACCCCGCTGGGGTGCCTCCACTCCATGTGGTGCGCGGTGAACCGCGTGACGCCCAAGGGGCGCGTGCTGGGCGAGGCCGAGAAGATCACCCCGGCGCAGGCGCTGCACGCGGTCACGCTCGGTTCGGCCTACCTGCTGGGGCTGGATGACCAGCTTGGCAGTATTCAGCCGGGCAAGTGGGCGGACTTCACCATCCTGGAGCAGAGCCCGCTGGATGTCGACCCCACGGAGATTCGCGACCTCGTCGTGTGGGGCACCGTCCTGGCTGGCGAGAAGCACCAGGGCGCGGGCGCGGCGAAGCTGGGCTCGTAGCCACGCCCAAACCGGCAGCGGCGGCGCGCGTCGATTGCACTGGGCTCCGCCGTTGCTGCATCTGCTTGTCCCCGCTCCCTGTGTCCGCACGCAGGGAGCACCCATTTCTCCCCGCCGGCCACCCGTGCCGCCCTCAGTCACCCGCCTCCAGGCGTCATCCGGCCGCCCACGCTCAGGGTGACACCTGACTGAGGGCGGCGCCTCACACCGTCGCGGCCGGTGAGGCCGAGATGCCGCGACTCCGCTCGGGCTGACACCTGAGTGAGGTGGCGGCGCAGCGAAGCGCCGAGGCCGGGCACGCCGGGGTCTCGCTCGCGTGGTGTGACTGGGCAACCGGTGCGGCCGCCGTGATGGCTGGCGCCGCTCGCAGTACCCCTTGCACGCCACGCGTTCTCGACCTCACTGCCAGACGGTGATTCCCCACCGCGTTCAGGCGAGCTTCACCACGGCCTCGACGTGCGCGCGGGCCGCTCCCCCGGCGCCAGCGCCTGAACCGGCAGCCGTTCGGAGCCGTTGTTCAGGAGAGGCGTTCCCCGGCGGAATGCCACGCCGGGTTTGCCGCATCCGAGGAGGCCCGGAGCCCCGGTGGGCTATCCCGCATCCGGGGTGGCCGCCCGGGCGGGCGGCCAGGCGACGGCCCCGATCTGCTGCAAGAGCGCCAGCAAGTCCGCTTCGGTCCAGACTTCGGCGACCTCGCCGCACGCGATGCGGATGATGCTGTTGCCAGTGAAGGCAACCGGCTTGCCCGTAGCCGGAAAGGCGTTGAACGCACCGGTCTGCGTCCCGGTGGCGCTCCAACGCACCACCACGCGGTCCCCCCTCGGCGAAGATGGTGTCGACCGTTACCCGGAATCCGGGAAAGCCTCATGCAGCGCGGCCTGCGGGGGCTGTCGCCGTGTCGCCCGGTGGCGGGCGAGCGCCCCGTGCGCAGCAGCTCCGGTGGCATCCGGGCTCCCGGTTGCTTCGGTAGCCAGCCACTGGCGGACAAGGTCGGCCACATTTTGCACAGTCGACGTCGAGGCACAGGCTACCGTGGGGGATGCCAGGGCGACGGGCTCCGCCGCCTCGCCCACCGCAGGCACGATCACCGGGATCGCGCCGAGTTCCTGCAGCCGGCCCACGGCGTCAACCTCGGACCAGTGCTCCGCGATCTTGCCGCACTCGATGCGGTAGAGGGCGAGTGAGGTCCAGGCGATCTCCTGGCCGGTCGCCGGGATGCCCATGAACTCGCCCTGCTGGTCGCCATGCGCCTGCACCCGGACCGCGACCAGGTCATCCGCTGCCACGACATCCTCAAGCTCGTGGTGCAGGCCGGAGTACGCGGCCAGGAAGGGCCCGAAGTTGGCCTTGACCTCGTCCAGCCCCTGCGCGTTGGCAAAGTCCGCCGCGTGCTGCACCACCACCGGCGCCATGACCTCGTCAAAGGCGGCGAGGTCGCCTGCGTCGATGGCGGCGTACCAGTCGCGCACAACCTGGGCGTTCGCGGCGGGCGTGGCGGGTGCGCAGGCGGCCGGTGTGCCCTGGGCTGCCGCAGGTGATGCGATACGTGGTAACCACGGCGCGAGGAGTCCCAGCGCGAGGATTACCATCACGATACGGCGCATTGTTCCCTCCCCCGGCGCCGTCGTCGCGTGGCGCCAAGCGCCTGGGGCGGCGATCCGGCACGGTATTCACCCTGAGTCCAAAGGGCCTGTCCGGGGAGTGTATGAAAGCCGGGGAACACGGTCAACGGGCGGCGCCGGCTGCCCCCGGTTGCCCTGGCCTCAGCCGTGCTGCCGAGCAGGTCAGCCAACGTGCGGCGGGTGGCCCCATCCTTGCCCAGCGCACGAGGAGCAGGAAGCATCCGCAGGATCGTGTCATATATGACACGCTGCGATGTGGCAGGCAGACGCAATCACAGGAAAATCATTGTGCCCAATAGGCCGGTTTCGTGAACGTCCCCTCGGCGTCAGTAAGCGTCTGAGGAAACTGCGACCGCTGGATCATACCGAACTTGATGTTAGCGTAGTGCGTTGCGATTCCCTGAAGATCGCGTGCCAGGTACTTGCGAGGGTTGACGATCATCACCTCAATCCCGAATTCGCTCTGAACCAGCCGGATCGGCTCTGCCAGATCGGAATCATTGCTGATGACGACAGCGCGTTCACATTCGCCTTTGGCGGCGTCGAGGAGCAGGTAGCTAGCCAGGTTTACGTCCGATCCCTTCTCTTCGCGCTCGATGACATCGGCAAATGCAAGGGGATGCCGTTCTCGGGGTTTGGGCGCGGTTGGATCGGCCAGGGGACGCTGTTTCCTGTTGGTCGCGAAGCGGCCCTCATGAACCGTGAGGTGTGGGATGGTCGCAACAGCTCGCAGGTAGAAGTTTTGGCGAGTGCGGTTTCCTGGGTTCGCCGGTTTGGGATCAACACGAGCGGTGAAGTAGCGGATCCGATGCATGACGCAGGGGCCACAAAAGTGTTGACAAAGCGCATCGAGACCGAGCCACCGATACGGCCGCCAGTGCGAACGATCACGAAGATCGTCGAAGCACCCATGATAGAGGTTGAAACCGTCAATGTAGAAGTTGACGCGACGGAAGGGGCGAGGGGCCATCAGTCATGCACCCTCAGAAACGCAGCGACCGCCCGGAGGCGGCCTCTACACCCTGCCGCCGAAGCAAACAGGGGACGTGAGGTGAGTTTAGCCAAGTTCACCTGTACTGTCAACATTCCCCTCCCTGCGTCACCAGAAACACCGACTTATCCGTCATCAACCTCTGCATAACTCGCGTCACCCGGCGCCGCAGGTGTCGTTATATCACAGCGAAAACGACAGTATGCATCCTGTCATTGGCACGCGAGTACCAGTGCTCGCGTGCCCCAGGCTCAGAGCAACGGGATTTCCGTGAGG
>JAWKPJ010000021.1:0-92942 GCA_041390745.1 Thermomicrobiales bacterium
GCGAGTTGAGTTGCCCAGATTGTATCGGAGTGGCTAGCGCAGTGAACGCAGGGAGCTAGGAGCGCCCGGCAGTCGGCTCAGCAACGCTCCCGCCCGGTGACCAGTGGGTCTCCATTCTTGGCCAATCTGCGTCGGTTTGGGCTCCCGCTTCAACCGCCACACGTTGAGGAGGTTTGCCTTTCGCCGGGCGCTCTTCTTTATGACAGTGCGCCAGGCGACGGTTGCATCGTTCCGTTTCTTCAATTGGGCGGCGCGCCCCTTCCCCACGTACACCCCTCCGTCACCGCCGGCGAAGCGGTAATGGCGGAGTAATGGCACCGGCCTAGTCTCGGGACCATGGTCGCTGACGACGCGTCGCGACATGCAGTCGAGAGGAGGCTTGCGATGGCCCGAGCGACAGCTATTGAAGACATGGTGCAGACGTGGGGGTGTGGGACACGGCGCGGGGTCTTGCGTCTCGTGGCGGGCACGGCCGCCGGCGGATTGCTGCTCGGTCGCCTGGGGATCGACGCCGCCGCCGCGAAGTGCGTGGCGCCGGGCAAGAAATGCAAGCGCAAGCATGGCAAGAAGAAGAAGTGTTGCGGCGGCGCCACGTGCCAGGGCAAGAAGTGCGTCTGCCCCGGCAACGCGATCGCCTGCGGCACGAACTGCTGCCAGCCGGGTCAGGTCTGCCAGGGCGACACCTGCGTGAACGGCGCGCTGGAGGCGGGCGATCTCTGCGATCCGGATGCGCCGTTTGCCTGCGAGACCGGGAACTGCCAGTGCATCAGCAACAGCGAGATCACCCAGTGCACCTGCCGGCAGGCCGCCTGCTTTGGGTTCGGTGTGGCGTGTGAGAACACGGTGCAGTGCTGTTCCGGGGGCTGCGAGGGCTTCACCAACACCTGCTTGCCGATCGAGCCGTAAGGCGAGGGCCCCCCGCGCAACGTCACTGCGAATCTCGTGGAAGAGGCGACGTGGGGTGGTGAGCACCCGGATGCGGACTGCGTGGGCGCGGGTCACGAGCCCAACAACGGCAGCTTGCGCTTTCGGCTGCCAGACTCGGGCAACGCGGCCGGAACGCCGCCCAGGAATGCGCAGCGTTCGTGAACCCGGCTGCTGCGTGAACCAGCCGGGCGGGAAAAAGCGCCGTCCCGCTCTCCTGATCGACTGTCGCCAGGGTGGGGGTCGATCCGGCAGCGCGCTCCTAGCGGGTTTCCCGCTGCAAGTCGAGCCACGCCAGCGCATCGGGTGGCAAGCGCAGGGCGACCGCTGCCGCGTTGGCGGCGATCTCCTCAGCGCTCTCGCCGCCGGCAATGGCGAACAGGTTGAGCGGTTGCGCCACCACGTAGGCAAGGGCGATCTGTGGCACGCTGACGCCAAGCTCCGCGGCGAGGGTGCGGGCGAGGCCGAGCCGCTCGTAATTGGCGTCCGAGCCGTACGAGCGCCGCGCTCGTTGCGCCACTTCGTCGGGCAGCCCGCCGTCGTGGTCGCGGTCGAAGCCGCCTGAAAGGAAGCCGCCCGCCAGGCTGGACCAGGCGAAGATCGCCATCTGGTTGTCACGGTACCAGCGCTGCGCCCCGGCGTGCTCGGGCCCGCCAATCGAAATGCAGTCCCGCCAGGGAGGGTCGATCTGCGCGACAAGGCTGAACTGCGGGCTGCTGGCGACAAACGGAACCAGCCCGTGCTCCAGCGCGTAGGCATTCGCTTCGGCAATCCGCTCGTGCGTCCAGTTCGAGCCGCCGAAAGCGCGGATCTTGCCAGCGCGCAGATGGTCGTTCAGCGCTTCCACAATGGGACCGACAGGCACGTCCGGGTCGTCCCGGTGCAGGAGGTAGAGGTCGATGGCGTCGAGGCTGAGTTTGCTCAACGACTCGTCGAGGTCGGCGGCGATGTCGGCCGGGGTGACGCGCGTTCGCTCCGGACTGTGGTGGGCGCCCTTGCCGATGATCACCACCTGGTCGCGCAGCCCCCGCTCCCCCACCCAGCGGCCGACGGTGGCCTCGTTGCCATAATGGCGAGCGGTGTCGAATGCGGTGATCCCGGCCTCGAAGGCGGCGTCGAGCAGGGCGAAGCTGTACGGCAGGTCGTCTTCGCGGACCATGACCGTGCCCTGGACGAGGCGCGAGATCGGCTTGTCAACTCCCGGAACGTGCCCGTAGTCCACGTCAGATCCCCTCCTCGCCTGGGTAGCGCAGTCCCCAACTGGCCCGTATACGATCAAGCGTCTCGATAACAGCGATAGTCTCAGCCAGCGGCAGCAGTGGGCTCTCGACCGCGCCTGTGCGCAGGCAGCGCATCGCCTCCATGGCCTCATGGGTGTAGCCATTGCCCACGTAGGGAGCGTCGAGGGCATATGGCGGGCTGCCACCGCTGGCGACCGTCAGGCTGGTTGCTTTCCACCAGGGCGCTTGCAGCCGGATCGAACCGGCGGAGCCGGCGATTGTGGCCTCCTGCGGGGTGTCAGCGGTAATGGCGGTGGTCAACTGGGCGAATCGGCCGCCCTCATAGCCAAAAAGGAGCGCTGCTCGCTCATCAACGCCGGCGGGTCCGATGTGCGCCCAAGATGAGATCTGCGCGGGCGTCCCGAAGAGCATGGAGGCGTGCGAGACGAGATAGACGCCGACATCAAGCAACGCCCCGCCGCCCCGCTCAGGGTCGAACAGGCGGTGCCGGGGATCAAACTCCTTGTTGAACCCAAAATCGGCGATCAGGAACTGGGGCTCGCCAATGGCGCCCTCGGCAATGAGGCGGCGCGTCTCGGCCAGGGCTGGCAGGAAACGGGTCCACATCGCCTCCATCAGGAAGAGACGCCGCTCGCGGGCGAGCCGGACAAGTTCGCGAGCCTGCGTCGCATTGAGCGTGAAGGGCTTCTCGCAGAGAACGCCTTTGCCCGCTTCCAGGCAAAGCCGGGAATTGGCGTAGTGCCCCGAATGCGGCGTGGCGATGTAGATGATATCGACGCCTGGATCATTCGCGAGGTCTGCGTAGCTCGCGTGACTCCGGCGAGCGCCGAAGCGTTGCGCGAAGCCGGCGGCTGTCTCGGCAGCTCGGGAGCCGACCGCCGCCAACTCGGCGTCCGGCAACGCCTCCAGCGCCGTGGCGAAGGTCGCCGCGATGCGACCCGTCCCCAGAATTCCCCAGCGGATCGTCTCCAGCGCGTCCTCCCGTTCCGCTCCATTACGGTGATTGCCCGCGTGGAGGATACCAGCCAGCGGTCCCGCCAACGGCGACAGCAGGTCTGGCGCTCGTCCGCTCCGGTCGTCGGCACGGAGCGCCGGGCAGGCAACGAACAAGGCGGCGCCCGGTCCGGCCCTTTCATGCGCCGGGATGGCAAGCCCGGTCGCGGCCTCGGTCACAACTCGTCAGGTCGCTCAGAGTAAGGTGCGCTGCGACGCGGGGCGGGTCCGGGAGCAGGCAGGGCCCGGAGGTCTCCCGCATCGTCAGCATGGCGTGAGCGGGGTGCTCCCTGCACAGGCGGGGGCAACTCCCCTGCGCCCTCGCCGCCAATGACCGCTCCGGTGTTTCGGCCCCACGACCTCCCGTCTTCACACCGCTCACGCGGCGCTCCGGCAGGGCGGGAGTACGGTTCGCACATTGGCCCTGTGATGTTTGACAATGAATGGTCAAATACGCGCGGGATTGCGGCGGCTCAGCAACGCATGGGCGTACGGGGAGTGCGGGACGTGGTCCGGATGTTTGGCGACCAACCAGCGTGGGTCACGTCGGCCTACCAGGACGCAGAAGCATGGGAGGCGGCGGAGCGCGCGCGCAACGAGGCAAGTGCGGCCAGCGAGATCACGCTCTGGCTCCAGGGGTCGTCGCTTCTCTCCGCGATGCATACGGCTGAACACGCCTATGACCGTGCGGCCTGGTGGCCCGCCGGGGATGTCGGCGACGCTGCGGCAGGACTCCATGCGCAGCTTGTCCTGCTCGCCGCGAGAGGCATGAAGCCCACTCTCGACCTGCTGCTCGGCAGCTACTACGCCGAAGCGTTTGCCCTTGAACGCTCGATGCTCGAAGGGTGGGCGCGCGCCGTCTACGTGCGGCTGCGGCCGCATGAATACGAGCGCTGGTATCACCCTTTCGACCCCGAACCAACGGTCGTGCCAGTTCGGGAACCGCGCTGGGACGAGGTGCGCACGGCGATCGATGAGGCAGGGAGTGAGGCGGATCGCAAAATCCACGCGCACGCGCAGCTACGCTGGAACTTCCTCAACCTTGGGGCGCATCCATCCGGAGATGCGCTCGTTCAGGCCTACGCGGACGACGGCAATACGCTCCGGTTCCTGCCAGAATCAGATCAGGCGCTCCTGATGCACGGCCTTGGTCACGGCATCTTCGTGCAAAGCCTTCTCTTGCAGGAGGTCAGCTTGATGACGGAGCGTCCTCCGGCATGGCACGAGCAGGTGCTGGCCTTTCGCCGGGGATCGATGCCGCTCCAACGCTCAGTTGCGCGCTACCTGCAGATGATCGCCGATGCCTGTGCCGCCGAAGCCGCACTCGAGCAGAAGGCCCGGCAGGCGACGACGTGGGATGCTTCCTGATCAGGTGGTCCGACACCCACGCGTCACCGTCGCCAACCCATGCATTCTCGACGACGCTCAGGGTTGACTTGTTGTGAGGGGTGGCCGGACGGGCGAGCGCTGAACCGGCCCGTCCGGCGCGTTGCCTCAGGGATCGAGGCGTTATTTCCGGGGACGCGCTCTCACGAGTAGGTCACCGAGTACGTCGCGACCACCGAGTAGCGAAACTCGTTGTCTCCGGGATTGTTCAACGGTTCAGCGTACGTCTCGAAGTCCTCTTCCTCCAGTTCTTCTGGCTGGTCGCGGTTGGTTGCCACCGGGAGATAGAGAAAGGCATCGGCGAAGATGTCGCGCTGGAACGGCGGATTGTCCGGGAAGTGATTGCTCGGGTTGAAGTTGCCCGAGATGTCGTCGTTGTTATCGACGACCTTGGCAATGCCCCGGGTCAGGACGGCGACGAATCCCCGGTCCGTCATGCCTTCGTGCGACGTGATATGCATGGGGACGGTGCAATCGGCGCTGAGCCCAAGGTACTCCATGGAGTACTCGCCTTCTTCATTCCCCTTGTCCCAGATCGTTCGTTCGTCAAGATAACAGGCGTCGGCGAAGGCGTTGCCATCCAGGACAAAGAAGCGGAAAGACGCCTCGTTGGCGCCAGCCGAGCCGTCGTTGATGATGTGGGCCAGCTTCAGGATGAGTTCGACGTCACGCTTCTTTGTCTTGAACAGGTGGGTCAGGCTTTGCCAGCCACCTTCCTCGCCGATGAGCAACAGGGCCGCCCAGTACTCGGTTTCCGGAATGATGGCCTCGGACCCGAACCACAGGATATGGCTGGCAGCATAGTCAGAGGTCAGGACCGTCATCGGGTCCGGGATGAAGTCAACGCCTTCGTCGGTCTGTTGCGGCGCTGAGCGGCCGACATCCATGATCGCGCGGAACTTCGTGCCGGCGTTGTTGTTAGGAACCCAGGTCACATACGTGCCGCCGGCGCCCTGCTCTTCGTTCTCGGTGAACGCCGTTTCTGTCCGCCTGGTCAGTCCGGCCGCTGCAGCGCGGCCAACCGGGGAACCCGGATCGTCGATGGCAACGTTCGGGTCAACATCCGAGCGGTCGTACAGCAGCACCTCGTACACGTCGCCGGGTTCGAGTTCCACCACGAACTGTCCGGAGTAGAGCTCGACCACGCGCCGTTCCCAGCGGCCGCCAAGCTTGCGCTCCCAGATCACCGGGACGATGCCTGGCGAGCGATAGGTCACCGTTGTTTCGCCAGATGTCTGGCCCGTGTCGACAAGGATCACCACGTACCGGGGTTCGACGTTGATTGACGGAGCCATTTGCTCTTCGCCTTTCGCTTGGGAACGATGGTGGCCATGCGTCATGACCAATTGCAGGATGAAGGCAATCGGCAGAAGTGGAATCCGTAAAATTACGCATTTTCTGTGGGCCAGGCGAACCCCGGCGGGCTCCTCGCCGTGGCTCTCCGGCTGAAATCAGGCCACGACCTCGGCCCTGAGGAAGATGCCGGTGTCTGTCGCCTTACAGCGTATTGCAAAAGACCTGACCTGCCAGGCAACAAACCCGTGTCTCGAGCGCAGTCGAGAGATCTCGTCGCGAGCGCCGGTGAACGAGGTCTCTCGACTCCGCTCGAGACACGAGGGGATTCCCGGCGGCCCAACTTCTTTGCACACCGCTGTATACCGTAGGTCGATGGTCGCCCCGGAGGAGTTCGACCAGTCCTTCGTCCGCACATCATCCACGCCGGGGAGCACGACAATGACGGTGTGCGGAACGGACTCGTCCCCTTCAACCGCGTCGACGCGTCCCTACGCACCAGGACCTGGCCGCCAAACAGCTCCCATCTGGCGGGAAGCTGCCGCGCGTGGTCATGCAGGCCTTCGTCGTCAGTCGTGTCGTCGCCCACGATGACAGCGGCGAGCAGATCAACCCGCCTTTCCGCGCATTTCCATCGCTGGACGTCATCAACCAGTACGCGACGGTCAGTGTCCGCTCCTGGCCGGTGCCCCTGGCGTCACTGCACTACCGCTCGCCCCAACGCTCCTGGTGCACCAAGTCCGCCAGCGGCTTGCGCGCCTGCTCGGGGTGAAAGCGGCCACCCTCGGCGCCGGGGTCTTCGTAGCCAATGGAAACGGCCGTGCGGAGCAGACGATCCTGCGGCACGCCGAGAATCTCCTTGGCCCTGGCCCGCCCCTCCCCGTGAAACCAGCCGATGGACGAGCCCAGGCCATGCGCCTTTGCCGCCAGTTGCAGGCGCTGGCTGAGAATGCCCTCGTCATACGTTTCCTGCTGCACTGCGTTGGGGTCGCCATCCATCACCAGCACAATGGCCAGCGGGGCATTGGCCAGGTGCGTCACATAGCCCGGCAGCGCGCCAAGCTGCCGGAGCGTCTCCGGGTCACGCACCACAATGAACTCCCACGGCTGCACGTTCTTGGCGCTCCCGCTCCAGCGCGCCACCGTCAGTAGATCGTCCACGGCGTCCTGCGGCGCCGGCTGCGCGGTAAAGCGGCGCACGCTGCGCAGCGAGCGCAGGAACTCGATCAGATCAGGCGTGTCCACGGGTGTCTCTCCTCACGTCCGGGCATCCTCCACATCACCGGGGCGCCATTCACCGCGCGAACGCGGAAGCGCCGAGGAACCCGCCGGTCCCGGCTGGCTGCGCGAAACTGCTCGCAGTGCTGGCAGAACGCCGACATCACCATAGCCGACGCCGGTCAGACCAGGACGCGGTGGCTGCCCCGGTTAGCCGCCCCCTCCAGCCGCCTGGGAGCAGCATCATTGAGCATCACAACGCAGTCTATCGGTTCGCTCGTGCGGGCGCCCCGGCCGCAGTCTCGCCGGTGGTCACGCTGGCGCGTGCTGCGCCGCAGTCGAATCGGCGTTGGCCCGCTCGACTATGGTGCAGAACGGGGCACGCGCCCCAGAGCGAAGCGCCAGCGGCGAGGAAGAAAGGACCGATCTCATGCGCGTCATGGTCATCGTCAAGGCGACTGCGGACAGTGAGGCCGGGGTCATGCCGAGCGAACAACTGCTGACCGAAATGGGCAACTACAACGAGGAACTGGTCAACGCCGGCATCATGGTGAGCGGGGATGGCCTCAAGCCCAGTTCGGCCGGGGTGCGCGTGCACTTCTCCGGCGACAAGCGTATGGTGACGGACGGCCCGTTCGCGGAGACCAGGGAACTGATTGCCGGCTACTGGATCTGGCAGGTCGATTCCATGGAGCACGCCATTGAGTGGGCAAAGCGGTGTCCTAATCCGATGAATGAGGACAGCGACCTCGAAATCCGGCCGTTCTTTGAAGCTGAGGACTTCGGCGAGGCGTTCACGCCGGAACTGCGCGAGCAGGAGGGACCGGCTCCGTGCGCGGCCTGGAGCAGAGTGCGTCCTGACACTGTTCGCCAGCGGACGGTCGTGCCGTCGCGACCGTCCGCCGGTGCTGTCAGTGCTGATCGGCTTGCCCCGCCCTGTCACCCCGGCGAGAACTGTCGTTAGATAAGGTTCTTCGGCAGGACCAGCTTGCTGCACGCGTCATGCGCGCTCTGCACGTGCGTCATGCCGTCACGCATCGACACAGGCCCGTGGCCCGGCAGCAGGGCATCGAACGCCACGTCGTTGAGTTTGGCGATGGTCGCAACGCTCTTCGGCACAGAACAGTCGTGAATGTTCTGGAGCACGATCTTGCCGCCACTGAAAATGGCGTCGCCCGCAAACAGATAGGTGCGGTCCTTGCCTCGCATGAGATACGAAACATGGCCGTCGCAGTGGCCGGGGGTCTCGATCACCTCAAGTTCCAGGGCGCCGACCGGAACGCGGTCCCCCTCGCTCACCTCGGTCTCAACCTCGACCGGCGCGAACCGATATTCCGGCGGGTAGAGCCCAGCGGCCTTGGCCGTGTCCAGCGCCACGGCGCGCTCATCCCCGGTGCGCATCACGCTGGCAGCCTCTGCCGGGCAAACAATCTCGGCGCCAAGCATCGCCTTTGCGGCGGCGGCGCCCCCCGCGTGATCCATGTGGTAGTGCGTCAGGATGATCTTCGTGATCTTCGCCGGATCCAGACCCTCGGCGCGCACATTCTCGACAATTCGCTGCAGCGACGGTTCCTCACCCAACCCGCAGTCGATCAGGGCCAATTCGTCGCCACCGTCGATCAGGTAGATGTGGCAGTCAGGGTTCTCGGAGAGCCCGAACCCCATGGCCACACCCCCACCCACCACGTAGACCTCGTCCGTCAGGCGCATCGTCTCTCCCGCTCTTCAACCGTCGCTCCAGACCTGAGCATACCCGCATGACGGAGCGCAATCCCGGTTGACGCCCATTGCCGTCCTCCGTAGGATGCCCGGCAGAATCATGAATCATGCGAGGAGCACTACGTGGGCGAAACAGGAAACGGAGCGACGAACGCAGAGGCCTGGCGCGGCAAGGTTGGCAAGCTGACCGAGGAAGAACTGGATGCCTTCCTGGCCGGCGGGCACGTGGCGCGCCTGGGTGTGCTCGATGCCGAAGGCTGGCCGTACGTGGTGCCCACCTGGTATCAGTGGGCGGATGGCGGCTTTTACATCATTCCCCGCGCCCGCTCGAAGTGGGCAGGGTACATGGCGAAGGACAACCGCGTCTCCATCTCACTCGATTCCAACGAACCACCCTACATCAAGGTGCAGACCCAGGGCGTGGCCGAGTTGCTGGAAGAACCAAACACCGGTGGCCGCTGGGTGGAAATCGCGACCGAGATGTCAGTCCGCTATCTGGGCGAAAACGGCCCGAAATACCTGGAGCCGACCTTGAATGAGCCACGTTGGCTCTTCTTTGTGCGGCCAAAGGCCATGCAAACGTGGCAGGGCGTGGACTGGGCAAAGAAATACAAGCACGACACCTGGGGCGCATCGTAGCGGGGGAAGCGTTCTGCGCGGGGGAGACGCACGACCGCGCCTCCCCCTCCGTCAAATATCCTCAGGCCTGGTGCCCTCGGGAATATCCCCCGGAAAATCGTCCAGACCGTCGTCCAGCTCCAGCACCCGCACGTGCTCGGCGTCGATAATCGCGTCTTCGTTGACCAGCGGCGGCAGACCGCGCGGCAGCATGATCTCCGGCGCCGGGGGAAGGACGGTGGCGCGCACCCCTGACTTGAGGGGCGCGCGCTCCTCGCCGATCTGATGGCGCAGGGCGCGCATGTCCATATCGGCCTTGTTCAACTCGGTGCGCATCAATTCCATGTGATCGTATTGCGAACGCACGAAACGCGTGTACGGCGCAATGGCTTCGTTCACGCGCTCAACCGAGCGCGCAAGCTCGTGGTCAAAGGCTTCGCGCATCACCTGGACCACGCGCCCTTCCAGTTCCTCTGCCTTCAGGTGAAAATCCCGGCGCGCCTGCCGCCGCTTGTTTGGCAGGACGAAAAGGCCGAGTCCCGCCAGCAGGCTGGCCGCCAGGATACCCGTCACATCCACCGCCACCGTACTGGCGGCGGCCACAACGAGGGCCCCGAGTCCGACAGCACCGACCTCGGCTACGGCGGTTGTGGCCACGGCGTTGCGCACCGAGTCCGCAAGCTGGTTCGCCTCGGCCTCGATGTCGTAGCGCTCGACTTCCTCCTGCGTGCGGCGGGCCACGGTCTCCAGCAGGTGCCGGCGGTCGTAGCGGAACTGTCCGCCAACCTCACCGATCACCCCCTCTTCGTACTGGCTCAGGCGGCGGCGGTCGATGTAGTCCGTGACGCTCTTCCAGATCTTGAGGTCCTGCTCCACCATCCAGTCGATAAGCTCATCGATGACCTGGTCGATTTCGGCCTCAGCGCCACCGACGACTTCACGCTCGAACTCGCTGCGAATCTTGTCCTTGTTCAGGAGATCAAATACCCGGCCAATGCGAATCGTCTCTTCAAAGTACGCATCGCCGCGCTGGATCATGCGGGCAATGACGTTCTCAACCCGCGTCAGGTGGTAGGCGAACTGCCGCTGCATGTCCTCCTGGTAGGTGGCGAGCTGGCGGTCAATGTTGTCGATCGTCGCCAGGTCGTCGCGCAGCAGCGACAGCCGTTCCTCGGTCACCTGCAGGTAGCGCTCGGTGATGCGCTCGCCCACCCCGAGCGGGTTGAGAAGCTTCAGGCGAATGCGCCCCTCCTGATCGAGCGTGGCGAAGATGAAGCTCTCGATCTCCCCGAAGCGGCTTGCCTCCCACAGGCGTTCCCGCTCGCCAGGATTCCTGTTTCCCAACGCCTTGGCCTGCTGCGCCAGCAACGCCGAAACCGGAAAGACTTCCGGCCGGAAACCCAGGCTGCGCTCGATATTGCTGGCCACGAAGGCCGCCACCTCATCGACTGCCTGCTGGCTCCGCAGCGCGTCGATCTTGTTGATGACGATGACGATCTTCTTGCCCCAGTCGCGGATACTCTCCATGAACTCCCGCTCACTCTCGGTGAACGGGCGGTCCGCAGAGGTAACAAACAGCACCAGGTCCGAGCGCGGCACGAACTGCTGCGTCAGCGCCTCATGCTCGCGAATGATGGCGTTGGTGCCTGGGGTGTCGACGACGGTGATTTCGTCCAGGAACTCTGCCGGGTACTCGCGCAGAATGACGCCATCCGCCTGCATCGTGACCGTTGGTTCAGGGCCGAAGCGCAACTGGTTGATGACTGAGGTCGTGGGCGTCACCCCCTCGGGCATGACGTCGGCGCCGACGAGCGCGTTGATGAACGCGGATTTGCCGGCGTTGAACTCCCCGACGATGACCAGCAGAAAGAGCGATGTCAGGTGGTCGGCCGCACGCTTGACGGCCGCCTGATCTTCCTGCGCGGCCGGGTAGCGGCCCATGATCTCCAGCAGGCGGGCCAGGAGCGCCAGCTCCTGCTCGATGAGCTGGTGCTGGCGGTCGGTTAGTAGCGCACCGGCGCTTGCCTCCGTCCCGGGCTTGCGCCCGCGCCCCGGCAACTTGAAGAACCGTGTACTCATCCTGCTCCCAACGTGACCTGAAGCGACGGCGCGAATGCCACTAGTGCCCTGCCTCTGTAGCGGGCTCGGCGGTGATTGCCTGCCGCAAGTGCACCGGCTCGGTTCTGGCGCGCAACCGCATGTTCAACAGTTCGATGAAGACCGAGAACGCCATGGCAAAGTAGATGTAGCCCTTCGGAATGTGCTGACCAAACCCGTCGGCCACCAGGGACATACCGATCAGGAGCAGGAAGCTCAGCGCCAGGATCTTTACCGTTGGGTGCCGGTTCACGAATTCGCTGAGCGGGCCTGCCGCCACCAGCATGATGCCAACGGCGATGATGACAGCGATCACCGCGATCTCGATATGGTCCGTCATCCCGATGGCGGTGATAACCGAGTCCAGCGAAAAGACGATATCCAGCGCCACGATTTGCGCGATGACGCTGCCAAAGGTAGCGCGCCCCTTTGTGGCGTCCTGGTGGTGTTCTTCACCCTCCAGCTTGTCATGAATCTCGGTCGTTGACTTGTAGATCAGGAACAGGCCACCAGCAATCAGAATAAGATCCCGGCCGGTGAAGTGGTGGCCGAACAGTTCGAAGAGCGGCGCTGTCAGCCCCATCATCCAGCCGATGGAGAAGAGCAACGCGATGCGCATGAGCATGGCCAGCAACAGGCCAACCGTGCGCGCCCGCGCCCGCAACTCCCGGGGCAGGCGATCCGAGAGAATGGATATGAAGACGATGTTGTCGATGCCGAGCACGATCTCGAGCACAGTCAGCGTCAGGAGCGCCGACCAGAACGCCGGATCGCTCAACAATTCAGCCAACGCATCCTCCACCTCACCGCGCGGCGCTGCAATACGCAGCCGCTACCGGGGAACCATGCCAGACGGAGCCTTTCTCCGCCAAATCTGATGGTGCGAACACGGCGCAACGTGACCCTAGCCGGGCGCCGTTGAACCGAACCCCGTGTGCAGCGTCACGGCAACATCCGCCTGCAGCGACGAGGCAAACGGATCGTGACTTGCCAGGCGGCGCGCCCATTCTGTCGATGGATAATACGCAAGTTCAATGTCGCCCGTTCCCGCGGCGGCAACCGCCACCCGTGACCGCTCGAACAGCGCATCCAGATCCTCAATCCCGAGGTTGCCAATCACCACGAGGAACGAGCGCGCGTGGCGGGCGCGCGGCTCACCGGTCAGCCACCCCTGCTCAAGTCCCGCGACCCCCTCTGCTGCGGCAGGCAGGGACTCCGCGAGCGGCAGGGACGCAAGCACCAGTGTCGTCAAGGGCTTCAGGAGCGGAAAGCCGGGTTCAGGCGCATAGCGCCGCACATTCCCGCTGCGCTGGTCATGCAGCAGTCCCACGCGCGCCAGCTTGTAGCACTCGTGCTGCAGGCTGCTCACCGGCAGCCCCAGGGCGCGCGAAAGTTCGGTCAGCGAGAACCAGCGGTGCGGCCGTGGCAACAGCATGCCGAGCACCGCCGCGCGCACCTTCGAGGAAAACAGTTCGGCAAGCAGGTCGGTCACGGGCGGGCTTCCTGCTTTGATACACGTCGGGTCAGGGCGGCATCCTACCAGAGAGCTGACTCACAATCGGCGGCCCGAGCAAAAACCTCCTCACGCCAGCCCGGTTGATGGCAGCAAGGGGATCAGTTGTGCGCCACAATACATGACCGCATTCGAATCTGGCTTCCCAGATGCGCCGGCAGAGTGGCCCGGGAAGAGGAACTGCGGTGCGAGCGCCACGGGTTCGTCCGCACCCGGGCACTCCGGAATCTGCACGCGGGTTCCATCTGGAAAATTCATGCCAACGTAGCTCGCCGGTGGCATTTCCCTGTCTCTTCGCAACCTCACACTGATGGAACCAGCTCGAACCCGCTCCACAACCCTGCGTTTATTGAAGCAAAATCGCAGCGCTGAACCGGTCACACGATACTGGGGAGCCGCCGATGGAGCGCCTGGAAACGTCAAGTCGAAGCCACCCCACAGACGACTGAAACGGCACGTCAACGTTTACCGATTTTTCGGCGTTGATGTACAAGGCGATCTGGAACCTTGCCCAACAGGGAGACCCGCCAGCATCGGAGTTGGGCCTTTCCACCCTGCTCGCCCTGGCAGCGTATGGCAGCGGGGCCCTGACACTCCCTGCGTTTGAACGCGAACTCCTTGCTCTCGTACCCGAAGGGCGATCCGCGTCCAGTGTGCGACGATTGAGCGCAGCTGCTTCATGCCCCGGAGCGGGACATGCTTCATGCCGATGCGAAACTGCGCGGCGCTCGACCCAGGGTGTGATTTTTCAGCTGCCCAATCCTTACACCCGTACCCACACCGACGCACCGTCCGCAATCTCGTGCTGTACGAGCCCTTGCCGATGCAGATGCGTGAGGAAGGCGAACGCCGTCGGCTGCAGCAGGTAGAAGGACGGCGCATCCGCGACGGGCGCGCCAAAGCGCTGCAGGAGCCCCTGGAGCACAGACGAGGCGGTCTGCGGCGTCGCTGTCAACTCCAGCGTCGCGTCGAGCACGCGGTCCGCCAGGGCGCGGTTTTCCCCGATCAGGTCGGCCAGCGAGCCATCTTCCAGAATGGCTCCGTGGCCCGGCGCCGCCACCCGGTGGGAGATCGTCGCGGCGTGGTCCAGCGCCTGCAGATGGTCGGTCAACGAAAAAAGGTATGGAATGCGGTACTTCTCCAGCACGCTCGCGGGCAGCACCACATCGGCGCAGAAGAAGACATCCCCAATCAGGTAGCCCAACTGCCCCGGAGAGTGTCCGAAGAGCGGGACAGCCTCTACGTCGATTCCCGCAACCTCATGCTGCCCCGGCTGCACGATGACATCGACCGGGCTGGCGTCCGCCAGCATGAACCGCCCACGCATGGTGTCAATGGGGTCCGCGCCGCCGTACAACAGCGCCGGTTGCAGCAACGGGTACTTCAGCACAGCCTCGTCAAAGGCCGGCGCATGCACCACCGCGCCAGTCCGCCTGACAACGGTCGCGTTGCCGCCGAAGTGATCGGCGTGGCCGTGCGTCGTCAGGATGGCAACGACCTCGCCACCCAGTTCCTCGCGCACTGCCTTGAGCGCCTTCTTGGCAGCCGTGTCGTTCAAGCCGGTATCAACCAGCACAATCTGCCCGGCCTCATTGGCCAGCACCCCGATATTCACGCCGCCGGGCACAACCCAGACCCGCTCCGCCAGGGGCAACAACGCAGCCAACGGTTTCTCCCTCGCTCATCGCGATATGCCGCACACGAATATCAATATAATCACCAACCGGGGAGGAAGCCGTGAGTCAGCAGAACGCGCCAGTTCGCCATGTCGTGGATGTCGGGCAGTTCGACCGTCCAGGAATTGAATCGTTGTTTGCCGCAGCGGACCGCATGCGGGATATGCCCCGCTTTTCCGCGCCATTGGCTGGCCTGACGCTGGCGACCATCTTTTACGAGCCTTCGACGCGCACCCGCCTCTCTTTCGAGACGGCCATGCACCGCCTCGGCGGCAACGTGATCTCCACCGAGAACGCGCGCGAGTTCTCGTCCGCGATCAAGGGCGAGACGGTCGAGGACACCATCCGCATCGT
The DNA here is from genome assembly GCA_041390745.1 of Thermomicrobiales bacterium. Classification (GTDB taxonomy): domain Bacteria; phylum Chloroflexota; class Chloroflexia; order Thermomicrobiales; family UBA6265; genus JACCXM01. The sequence goes on from JAWKPJ010000021.1 coordinate 15,033, forward strand.
CAACGGCTACGCGGACGCCATCGTCATTCGCCACTACGAGCAGGGCGCGGCCCACCGTGCGGCGTCTGTCTCGGCGGTCCCGATCCTGAATGCGGGGGATGGCCCCGGCGAGCACCCAACGCAGGCCCTGCTCGATCTGTACACCATCGGCCACGAACTGGGCCGTATCGATAACCTCAAGGTGGCGCTCGTCGGCGATCTGCGCTTCGGACGCACCGCGCGCTCCCTGGCCCGCATGCTCAAGCTCACCACCGGCGCAGAGATCGTCTTTGTCTCCCCGCCCGCCGTGCCGATGGGGGAGGATGTGCGACGGGAACTGGCCGCCGCCGGCATCCCCTTCCACGATGAGCCAGATCTGGACGCGGTTCTGCCACACGTCGATGTCGTCTACCAGACGCGCGTGCAGAAGGAGCGCTTCCCGACGCCCGAGGAGTACGAAGCCGTCCGCGGGCAGTACGTCATCGACGCCAGGTCGATGGCCCTGCTGGCGCCGGGCGCGATCGTGCTGCACCCCCTGCCGCGTGTTGACGAAATCACGACGGATGTTGATAGCGACCCCCGCGCTGCCTACTTCCGTCAGGCCCACAACGGGGTATACATCCGCATGGCCCTGCTTGAGCACGTCCTCGGCGATGCCTGAGCCTATCTGTCGCATCGATTGCGTCAGGAAACTGGACGACGCTGTGCTGGCCCGCCTGAACCACGACCGGCCAGACGAACCGGGGGTTCCGGCTCAGGTGCGCCCTCGTGGTTTCAGGGCCGTACAGAAGACCTGAAAGCACGCGAAAACCCTTGTGTCCGGGGCGAGGTCTCTTCACTTCGCTCGAGACAGCGAAGGCTGACCTTCTACCGTGCAGCCGGCCGCAGTGACGATGGTCCCGGCGTGGCCATGTTCACGTGCGTCATGGGTTGAACCCGCTCCGGCGTGACCAGCGGCGGATTCCCCCAGACCTGAACCTGATGCTCGTTGCGCTCGCCGCTCCACAGCAACGTCGTACACGTGCGGTACAGCAGGTCCTTCCAGAGCTGCGCGTTGAGAAAGGTCTCCTCGTCCGGGCTGAAGGTCTCAAACACCGAGCGCGCCGCCACGACCACAAGTTTCTCCCTGGCCCGGCTGATCGCCACCGTCAGCCGACGCGGGTCATAGAGAAACTTGCCCGCTGCCAGCAGGTACGCCGGGTCACTTTCCGTCGCCGAGACAATGATCGCCTGCCGCTCCCCGCCCTGGAAACGCTCGACGGTGTCAACTGCCGCCGCGATGTTCGCGTCGTCGGGGTTGGCCGCCACGGCGCGCAAGGCTTCTTGCAGGCTGGCGCGCTGCGCCCGGTGCGGCACTACCATGCCGAAACCCTGCGTAACGTTGTATCCCTCGGCAAAAAGCGCCTCCAGCAGCGGCGTGGTCAACGCCCGCTCGACATCGTTGCGGACCTGGCTGCTCTTCTCGTCGTGGGTCACCACGATGATCGGGTGTTTCGAGTTCAGGACCGCCGCCACAAAGGGATCGGCCTGCTCCGAAAGGGGCAGCAACATGTCGTTCTCCGAGAAGTAGTGGAGGCCGTCCAGGGTGTAAATGCTGCGGCGCAGGAACTCGGCCATATCCCGGTGTAACCGGAACGTCTGCTGAAACTTGATCTCGACCGGGTCACAGGCTTGCACCGTCTCGAACAGGGAGCGGTAAACCGCGTAATCCTGGAAAGTGCGCCGCGCTTCGTTCTCCCAGTCGTGCTGCACGATGGGGGCCATTTGCCGGTGATCCCCAACGACAATCACCTGCCCGCTCGCCCGCAGCGGCAGCGCCGCCATGATCGCTTCGGGCAAGCTGATCTGGGACGCTTCGTCCAGCACCAGCAGTTCGAACGTGGGGGAGTTGAAGAGATCCTTACCCTCTTCTTTGGCCGCGCTGTACATGCCGCCAGGCGTAGAACCCACGATGGCAGCCGGCAATCCAGCCAACACCTGCAATGGCTTCGGATTGTCCCCACCCACCTGCAGCGCGATAGAGCCAGCGGGCTGCTCCCCTTCCCGGGCCTTAAGGCGGTAGCAGGGGATGTTCAGCAGCCGCGCATCGAAGAACTCCCTGAACAGGGCAGGCTGCTTTGCCCGCATCCTGTCCAGCGCAGCGATGGCCTCAATCACGTTGGTCAGCAGTACGTTGGTCGCGGCGTGCGTCTTTGCCCCAAGCGCCACCCGGTAGGGAATCCCGGCCGCCAGCGCCCCCTGCACGCGTGAGAGGATGGCGAAGGCCGTCGTAAAGCTCTTGCCGGTCCCCGGGGGGCCCTGCACCAGCATCAGCGGCGCATCCCCGTGGGCGCCGATGTAGGCGCGCTTGCTCTCCTCGAAGCGACGCGCCTCGCGTACCTCGTGCATGGCAACCAGCCCGGCCATGAAGCGCGCTTGCGCCTCCGCCGCCACGGCAGGCCAGTACACCGTTGCCCCGGCGCCCGGCTGCACCCGGCGGAACAACTCGTTTTCCCCTCCGGCCAGCAACCCCTGCACCACCCTGGCTTGCCAGAAGCCGTAAATGTCATTTGGGTCGGTGTCGAAGGTGTAGGTTTCCCCATCGGTGAGCGGCTCGGAGAAACCGGGAAAGAGATAGCCGGGCGGATCATCGCTCCTGGCCGAGAATCCAACGCCTTCTGTCTGCAGCCAGGCCTGCTGCGTTGCCCCGTCCGGCCCCTTCCTGGTCTCGATCCCGACGAGTGTCTGCCGCATGCCAAAAAGCAGCTGCTTCGGCGTCGGCTGCAGTGGTCGTTGCTCCGCCTCCGGCAGCCGAGAATCCACCGTCCAACGCGGCTCAACCACCAGCCGCTCGCCTTCCTTGATGGTGGTCAGAGCGAGCACGTCATCCAGCGTGACGCCGGTGCCGGCCGCATCCAGGCGGAAGCGGTAGTGGCCGGGAATCGGCACGGGGTCAGTTGCCGCCTTTACCTCAGGCGACAACCTTGCCTGCTTCCTGCCCGGGTTGGCCGCGAAGTACGCCTCGCGCGCCGCCGCCCGCAGCGGCGCGCGCCGCGCGTTCTCGCGCAGCGCCTCCCGCACCTCCGGCAGTTGATCCTCCTCCAGAAAGCGCGCAATCAGCGTGTTGCCCGCCAGCACCCGGCGTTCTGGCGACGGTAGCCGTGCCGATTTCCAGCTCGACAGCGCCACGTGCCGCTCCAGCGTCAGGAACTCCTGTAACGCCTCGGCCAGGCCGCCCGCCTTGCCATTGAAGTTCGTCAGGTCCGGCAGCCGGAAATTCGTCTTGGTGGTGTACCGGTTGCCCGTGAAGTCATTGGCAACGTGCTCCAGGGCCTCCAGCCTCCGGGCCTGAAACGCCATGATCAGGTCGCACGTCGCCCGGCGGTACGCCGCGTAGGCGTCCTCCTTGCCCGCTTCGGGCTGCGGCAGGCTTCCCCACGCTGCCGCTGCGTATTCCAGCGGCAACTGGCTGGTGAAGCGCGAGCGCCTGGTGGCCCACGGCTGCCGCTCACCGTCAGCGCGCGGTGGCTCGAAGCGGCCCAGCGCGTCGAACAGCCGCTCCCGGAAGATTTCGCGGAACGGCTGCGGCGTGTTCCAGTCGAAGCGCTCCCCGCCGGGAAAGGCCATCCCCGCCAGCGCCTGCAACGACTGGCAGACCAGCGGGTAGTTCTTCAACTCGCGAATGTCGCGGTCCAGGAAGGTCACCAGCGACGAATCGAACGCCGCGATCTGTGTCACGAAATCGTAGAGCGGCGTCGCGGCGAAGATGCTGTGCGCATACCGGCTCAGCGCATCCAGCAGCAGGCGCTGCTCGAAGCGGTTGAAGAAGATGAGGTGGATTGGCGCGGCCGGCTCGCCGGTCTCATCGGGTGCAGCCACCTCGATAATCGCCCGGATGGTCGCGTCGATCCACCTGACCAGCAACTCACGCTCGCTTGCCTCGTCCGGGGGCGCCGCGGTCATCTCCACAACGCTGCGCCGTCGCGCCGGGTCCGGCTCACCGCCCGCATTGCCCGTAACCAGCGCCCCGATCAGGTACATTCGGTCATTGAGATAGTCATGTTGCGCGTCGATGTACACACGCACCAGGTTGGGGTTCTGCTCCGGCGAGGAGAATGGCAGCGAGCCATATCCCTTGCTCGGGATGTAGTGGAGCGCCGAAAGAGCGTCGCCCTGGCTCTTGCGGTAGCGGCGCGCCCGGTGGACCAATTCCTCCAGGCGAGGCCCCACCGGCCACGTCTTCGCAATACGCTCCGCCTCCGGCTCCCGGCCAGCAGCGGGCCGGAGTGTTTTCAGGTCTTCGGCGCCGTCAGGCAGCCGCGCCGGCTCCAGCAGCGTGGCCAGGTCGCGCGTGGTCGCCACGCCTGCCCGCAGCAGGCCCGCCTTTTCGTGGTCGGTGAGGTGGGGCAGCAGCGAGAGATCATCGTGTTGCGCCGCCCATTTCATGCAGAACTCGTTGTAGAGGCAGCCATCGCACTTGTACGTGAGGTGCCACGGAATATCAGCAAAGGGCTCCGCCGAAACCTGATCCGCCACCGAGCCTGGCCCGGTGACGAGGGCGCGCACTTCGTCGTCGTAGGCCTCCGGGTTGGCAATCACGTCGAGGTAGGCGTCCGTGACCCCGAAGTAGCGCTCCGCCGCCGCGCGTTCCTGCTCCAGCCGCTGCCGCTCGGACTCGTCCGCCGTCTCCAGCGCATGTGCCGCGCCGCGATACAGGATGCCAATGGCGACCTCGCGCACCGGCACGCCCGCCTCGGCAAAGAGCGTGCGCAGCATCTCGCGGTAGAAGGCGACCTGCAGGCGGTGCTCGATCTTCTCGGTCGCAGACGACTTCATGTCAACGACCAGGACATCGAGTGCGCCGTCGGCATCGCGTGCGAGGCGAATGATGTCGGCGTCGCCGGTCATGTCCCAGTCATCGACCGGGACGCTCAGCCGAACCTGGAAGAGGACCAGTTCGTTGCCGGCGGCCATGTCCCGCGCTGCCGCGAGCACGTCGCCATTGTTCGGACCGCGCTTGACGGAGGTTTTCGCGCTGGCGAGGTTTCGCGTCGGGCAGTGTTGGGACGTCACTGCCTCCACGTTTTGCTCAAACTCCGCGCCTGAGCGCGTGAGCAGCGGCGAGAGCTGTTGCGCCGCCACGCCATAGTCGCGCAAGAAACCCGGACCGGCGGCGTGCTCATGCAGCGCGAGCCGCAGATATCGGCGACACTGGTTGAGCCGGACGTATTGCGAAATGACGGTCGGCGAGATACGCCTCCCGGCAGGTACTGCGGGGCCTGGATACGTTGCTGCGTTGCCGCTCATGATCGGCTACCTCGCCGAAACTGACGAAAGAATGCGGAGGTCGCGCTACCCTACCCTAGGCATCTCCGTGATCGCAACGCGCTGCGGCGCAAACGTTGCCAGGAAGGGAACAGCCACAGAAGCGTTCTCGGCGAGCCTCCCCTACGCGGTCACCCGCGCGGTCGCCTGCAGCCGCCCCCAGAGCGCCGCGCCGATAACCCCGGCATCGTAGCCGAGCGACGCCGGGCGGAAGCGGATGCGATCGATCTCCGTGACGCCGCTGTGAGCGCGGGCTGTGGCCTCGGCCATGCGGAAATAACGGCTGCCTGCCGGCGCCACCCCACCGCCGATCACCACCACCTCGGGGGCCATCAGCGCAATGGCCCCGGCCAGGGCAATGCCCAACCAGCGCCCGGCGGTGTCGATCACCTCCGCCGCCACGGGGTCGCCTGCTTCCGCCACCTGCGCCACCATGATCGGGGTGATCGTGCGCAGGTCACCGCCACACGCATCGATCAGAGCGGTGCTGAACCCCTGCACAATGCGCCGCACCGCCTCGGCCACAATTGCCGGGCCACTGCACAGCGTTTCGACACAGCCCATGTTGCCGCACGTGCAACGCGGGCCGTCGGGCTGCACAATGAGATGCCCGATTTCCCCGGCCGCGCCGCCAACCCCGAACACCACCTGGTTGTGCGCGATCACGGCGCCCCCGATCCCGGTCCCCACCGCCGCCAGCAGCGCCGTTTCCGCGCCGGCCGCCGCGCCGCGCTGGTGCTCAGCCACCGCAAAGGCCTTGCCGTCGTTCAGGAGAGCGACCGGCAGGCCGCTGGCCTCCGCGACCAGTTGCCCCACTGGCACCCCGGTCCAGCGCCCGGGCAGATTCGGCAAGTCGCCGGTAATGCCGGTCGCCATATCCACCATGCCGGGAACGCCTACCCCAATGCAGGCGGCCTGCCCACCCTCTGGCAACCCGCGCAGCACGGCGACCCCGTCGATCATGCGGCTGATGACCGCATCGTGTCCGTCACCCCCACTCGTGGGCAACGAGATGCGCTCGACAATGCGGTCCTGACCGTCAAGGAGCGCCAGCTTCAGGTTGGTCCCGCCGAGATCGATGCCGATGGCGTAACCATGCGGAAGACAGGTCACGCGGCCACCCCATCAGTGCATCGCGGCGTCAGCTTGCCATGGTGCCTCAAAGTCAACGCAAACCTCACCAGATATTGCTACTTGCCGAGAACGCCATATGATAGACTGTACGTACACGACACCCTTGCCCCCACGGTGTCGCTTCCCCCGCGTGGAACTGAAGACGCCTGCTGGCCCGGAAAGCGGAGCCGGTTGGCAGACGCCTGAACGTCGAGGGAAGTGGGATGGCGCTGGCTAAACACGACGAACATTATCACCAGTCTCCGCGCGAAACACCCACCGTGGGCCGGCCGCGTGGGGCGCTGTGGCGCTCCCTCCAGGCGGATGGCGTTGTCTGGGAAGGGCAGGTTCTGCTCGTCGGCGGAGACGTCGATCTCGCCGCCCGCATGATTGTGACACATCGCCGCATCGTCTTCGTGCGCGGCGGCGATGTCGCGCTGGAGATCTCACGCGGTTGGTTGCGCCAGGAGCCGGTGCTCCGGCGCGATGGCGTGCTGGAGATCTTCGTCACCACCCCCGAGAGCAACCCGTTCGATGAACCCATGCGCGTGCCGCTCCGCATGCGGGAGGGGCACCCGGCGGCCGGGCACATCATCGCCATGCTGGCGCCAGGCGGCGTCCGCCGCATCTCGCCGGATACGCTGTCGGGCATCGAGCGCGCGCGGGAGGCAAGCGCCCGTCCAACCCCCACCGAGAGCTTCTGGGCCGGGCTGGAAACGTCGACCAGCACGTCCAGCGCCGCGCCGCGCAAGGATGAGCCGCTCCTCCGCACCAGCAGCGAGGCCGAGGTAGCAGACAATCATCTGCTCGGCCTGGTCGAACCGAAGGAAAAGCTGATTCGCGTCTCCTCCAATCCGTCCCCACCACGCGGCACTACCCCCGGCTTCCCGATCATGGGCATTGCCCCGCGCGATCAGCGCAAATCCCCGTGGGGGCTCTTTCTCCGCCTGACCGCGCTGACCATCCTGCTCGCCACCGCCGCCGCCCTTGGCGCGGGCCGCGTGCATCTCTCGTTGCCGTTCCCGAATGGCGGCGCCAACGCGGTCCTCACGGCTCCGACTGAGCCAGCAGCCCCGGCCACGAACGCCAGCGACGAGCCGACTGCGCCGGCGGCCGAAACCCCTGCGCCGGCCTCCGCGCTGACGCCTGCCGAAATGACGGCGGTCGCAATCGGCGTGGGTGGGGCAGAAACCGAACCCGTAGCGGACACGTCCGCCCAGAACGTCGCCATCCCGACTCCAGCGGCCACGGACGCGGCAACGGCTCCGGAACAGCCCGCACAGCCTGCCGCCGCGGACGCTGCTGCCCCGGCGGCAGACACTGTGGCGCCCGCTGCGGATGCCGCCGCGCCAGAGAGCGCCACAGCCGCGCCAGAAGATGCCGCCGCGGCTCCCGCGTCCCCGGTGGAACCGGTGGACGAACCGGCGCTCTCACAGCAGCCAACTGTTGATCCCAACGCGCCGCCCGCGCAGGAGATGGTGGTCGGGCCCATGCGGCTCGCTATCGACACCGCCCTGCGCGACGAGAGCCTGCCGAAGTACGGGCTACCGCCGGGCAATGGCGAATGGGTGTTCGTGCTGGCGCAGCTCACCAACGAGAGCGACACGGCCGCCTCTGCCCCCATGTCTGACTTCCGGCTCTATGACCGGGGCACGGGCGCGACCGCAGAACTCGACGGCGGCACAAGCGTTATCGCCGGGTTGGCCGGCCTGAAACCCGCGCTCGGAAGTGGCGACACCCTGACGCTTGACCCAGGCAAGTCCGGCACGGTCCTCTTGCTCTACCTGCTTCCCCCGGGCAGCAGTGATGATCTGGCGCTCCTCTTCAATGACAACTCCATGGAGCTTGCCCCATCACTGGAGGCCCGCTCCGCTGCCATCGCCGCCCCACCCTCACTGGTGGAGGCGGTGGTGGACAAGGTCGTCAACGCTTCCCAACTCACCGTTACTGCGGCCGGGCAGTCGCTCAACGTGAGCCTGCTCGGCGTTGCCGCCCCCACCACAGGCGCCTGCTACTCCGCTGAATCTACCGCGGCCATGCAGAAACTGGTCGAGGGCCAGACGATCTGGCTGGAGCGGGAAGCCACTGACACGCTTCCCGACGGCTCCCTGGCGCGTGACGCGTGGGTCAGCGATGGCAACGGTGGCCGGGTGCTCCTGGCCGCGCAATTGCTGGAGAGCGGCAACGTCGCCCCCAACATCACAGGACCGGATTCCCGCTACGAGGCGTGGCTGCTCGCCTCGTCGGCGCTGGCGCGCACCAACGGCGCGGGCCTCTGGGGCGCCTGCCAGACCGCCTGACGGCAGAGCGCCAGCGCACCCACTTGCGTTCTGGCGAACTGCTTGGCACCATCCCACTCGCAACATTCGCGATACCGATCGACGAACCAACGCGAGAAGGGATATTCCGGCATGGCAGAGGCCCTGACGTCTCCTCCTGGCAACGCTTCGCCCGCCAGCGGCACGCACTACGACGCCATTGTGGTTGGCTCCGGCCACAATGGCCTCATCGCCGGCAGCTACCTGGCCAAGGCGGGCAAGAAGGTTCTCGTGCTGGAGCGGCGTTCCATCATCGGCGGAGCCACGGTCACCGAGGAATTGTTTCCCGGCTACCGCCTTTCCACCTGCTCCTACGTCTGCAACCTGCTGCTACCCGAAGTCATCGCGGACCTCGCCCTGGAGCGGCACGGCTACGACGTGCGCCCGTTCGATCCGCAGTACTTCGTGCCCTTCCTGGACGGCCAGTACTACATGAGCTTCCTGGACGGGAAAAAGACGCGGGAGCAGATCGCCAAGTTCTCACAGAACGATGTGGCTGCCTACGACGCCTACTGGGAAATGTGGGACCGCATCGTGGAGCGCATGCGTCCGCTCCTGCTCCGGCCCGCCCCCACCTGGGACCAGATCGAGGCGCGCTTCGCTGGCCCGCAGGGGGAAGAAGACTGGCGTACGCTGACGCGCAAGAGCATCGCGGAACTGCTGGACGAGTACTTTGAATCCCCTCAGATCAAGGCGCCCCTCTCGACCGGCGGCGTGATCGGGGTCAACGCCGGTCCGATGACGCCCGGCACGGCCTACGTCAAGTACCACCACCTCATCGGCAGTATCAAGGGGCATCAGGGCGCGTGGGGCTTTGTGCGCGGCGGCATGGGCGCGGTCTCCCGCGCCATCGCCGCCGCCGGCATCGAGCACGGGCTGCAGATCGCCACGGACAGCGAAGTCGCCGAGATCGACATTCGGGATGGCAGCGCCAAAGGCGTGCGCACGGTCGATGGCCGCACCTATACAGCGGACATCATCCTGTCCAATGCCGATCCCACCCGCACGTTCCTGGGGTTGGTCGGCGAGAGCAAGCTGCCTGAACCATTTGCGCGCGGCATCAAGCATCTGAAGATCAAGGGCTCGGTCGTCAAGTTGCTGCTGGCGCTGGGCGAACTGCCGAACTTCACGGCCCTGCCCGGGACGGAGGTCGGGCCGCAACACACCGGCGGCATCGTCATCAATCCCTCGGTGGAGTACCTGGAAACGGCCTGGGACGACTGCAAGCACGGCCGCCCCAGCCGCCGCCCGTTCATGGACTGCTACATCCAGACCGCAACCGAGGATGGCCTCACCCCGCCCGGCAAGCACACACTGAGCGCCTTTGTGCAGTACGCACCCTACGATCTGGCCGAAGGCACGTGGGACGAGCGGCGGCAGGAGATCGGCGACAACATCGTCGATACGCTGGCCATGTTCGCACCGAACCTTCCCGGCGCCATCGAGCACATGGAGGTGCTGGGACCGCCCGACATCGAGCGCATTATCGGCATCACCGGCGGCAACATCTTCCACGGCGAAATCCTGCCGGACCAGATGTTCAGCTACCGCCCGGTCCCCGGCTTCACCGACTACCGCACGCCGGTCGACCGCCTCTACCTGTGCGGCTCCGGCGCGTGGCCAGGCGGCGCGGTCTTCGGCGCACCGGGCCGCAACTGCGCCATCGAGGCCCTCTCAGACCTCGGCGCGGACCCGTGGACGGTGGCCACGGCAGCGGACTGACGCCCAGGCAGCCCGCGTCACGAGTTGCCCGGGGCAAACTGCTTCCCTTGCAACCGCCAGGCTCGTGTTTCGAGCTTGTCGCGAGACCTCAGTCGATCCACGCATGAGTGAACGACGCGGTTTCGCGACAAGCTCGGGGCGACACCGTGCAGGCACGCCTGCGCCACTGCGGTGAACGGTCAGTCCAAACCCGCTTCGACCAGGCGGAGCGCGGTCCCCTTGTGCGCGGCAATGTGGTCGCTCTTGTCGCTCTTGATCTCGTACTGCGGGTCTTCCGGTGTCGCGTGATGGGTGTAGCCCTTGTAGTCGAAGTCGGCCGTATGCACCCGGATGATGCGGCCCGACACCTGCCCGGCCTCGGAGTTCCAGGTCACGTGGTCCCCTATCTTGTAGAGTGTGGTCATGAACAGCTCCTTTCCAGCGTCGCCTGCCTCCACCCCTGGCGACTGGTCCAGGCTGACGGTGTACACCATCGGGCACTCCACCCGCACGCAAGCCGAGTTCATCGCGTTGCTCCGCCACTACCGCGTGGCCACATTGGTTGATGTCCGGAAGATGCCGCGTTCGCGCCACAACCCCCAGTTCAACGCGGAGGACCTGGCCATGGCCTTGCCAGCCGCCGGCATCGCCTACGTCCACCTCCCGCTCCTCGGTGGCCTGCGGCGTGGCCTGGGGCCGGAGTCACCCAACACTGGTTGGCGCAATGCGAGCTTCCGCGCCTACGCCGACTACATGCAGACGGCAGACTTCTCCCACGGACTGGAAGAACTGCACGCAATCGCCCGCCACGGCCCGGTTGCGTTGATGTGCGCCGAGGCAGTGCCCTGGCGCTGCCATCGCTCGCTGATTGCAGACGCGCTCACCATTCGCGGCGTGGAGGTGCGGGAAATCCAGAGCCTCACCCGCACCGAAACACACAAGCTGACGCCATTCGCGCAGGTTCACGGCCTGGAATTGACGTATCCGGCCTCCGCTGAGGAACCGGGAGACATCACGACGGCCGGTTGACCAAAACACCGGAGTGCAAGACGCTACTCGCGACAGACAATCAGGAATACAGGCAATGGCAAACACCCACCTCACTCTCCAGACAACGCCGCCCTACAACCTGCAGGCGACAGTTCGGCTGCTGCAGCGCCGCCCGACGAACCGTGTGGACCGCTGGGATAGTGACGGATATCGCAGAGTGCTGCCAACCGCACACGGCCCGCGATTGCTTCACCTCATGAACGTCGCGACAACGCCGTCCCCCGATCTGCACCTCCAGATTCATGGTGGCGACACATCGCCCGAAGCGCTCGCCAAAATCGTGGCCAGCCTTCGCCACATGCTCGGCCTCGACGCCCCGCCAGCGCCGGAAGCAGCGCTCGCAGCGATCGAACCCCACCTGGCGCCGGTCCTTAACGCCCTTGACGGCTTCCGCACCCCCTGCTTCCCCACCCTCTTCGAGACGTGCGCTTCCATTCTTCCTTTCCAGCAGCTGAGCCTCGATGCAGGTACGGCCATCGTGGGTCGCCTCGTTGAAGGGTTCGGCGTCTCGATGGTGCTGGATGGAACCCCGTGGTACTGCTTCCCGACCCCGCAGGCGATTGCGGAAGCACCCCCCGATCATCTCCGGGCAACCGGGCTGAGCCGCAGCAAGGTAGCAGCACTCCAGGGTCTGGCCCGCATGATCGCGGATGGATCACTGAGCAGCGAGCAGATTCGCGCGCTGTCGACCCCTGATGCTCTTGCCGCGCTGAAGGCGCTGCCGGGCATTGGGCCCTGGAGCGCCAACCTCATCCTGCTGCGTGGGTTCCGCCGGCTCGATGTCTTTCCCGAGGGCGATGTGGGCGCGGCCCGCAACCTCACCGCGCTTGTCCAGCCGCCCACTCCCTTCACTCCCGAGGCAGCGAGCGCCTTCGCCGCGCAGTTCGGCGACCAGCGCGGCTACCTGTATTTCCTTGCTCTCGGCAATCAGCTTCGCGCAAAGGGCCTGCTCGGCCCGGCCCCCGCGCCGTGACCGCCCCCGCGTTGCGCAGCGGAAAGCCCCTCTCCCGATGCGCGGGAGAGGGGCTTGGGGTGTGGGGTCTTCGCAGATCGCCCTACTTGTACCCGGCCCGCTTCTTCGCCTCGGCAATCGTGTACTCGGGCGAATTGATGAAGTCCATCGTTGCGCGCTCGCGGGTACGAACTTCCTCCACGGCTGCCGGCAGGCCGTCCAGGACCTCGCGCGGCACGATCACGATGCCATTGGCGTCGCCGTGCAGGATATCGCCCGTGCGCACCACCTGGCCATCAAGCGTGATCGGGTTGCCGATATCCACGATGTCGAAGTTCGCGTGGGAGACCACCAGGTACTTGGCGAAGTAGCCGAAGCCAAGCGCGCGCACCTCGTGCACGTCGCGCAGGCCGCCGTCAGTCACCATCCCCACCGCGCCCAGGCGCCTGGCCAGCGTCGCCATCACCTCGCCAGCCAGCGCGACGCGTGAGGCATGGCCGCTGATGTCCTGCACCACGAGGACCGAGGGCGCTGGCATCTCCGACAGCGCTTCAAACATGTCGAACCACGGCTCGCGCGGCGCCACCGGCCCCGGCCGATTGGTCATGCGGACAGTGAGCGCCACACCCACCATCGGCGGCATCTCCGGGAAGAGATTCCTGACCTCTCCGCCGATGAATCCCTCGGTGCGATCCCGCACCTTGAACGGCTCGATGGCGTTGGCGATTGTCGGGCTATCGACGCCCTTCAGGAATTCAAGATGGTTCTCGGCGATGCCTTCAACCGGCGGGATCTGCGTCATTCCGGGTCCTCGTTGCCTCGCGTCGTGCGCTGCGCCCACAGGCTGGACGCGCGTCCCATTGTCGCCGAGAGCGCGTCAGGCGTCTGCCCTTGCTTCACGCTGCTCAGCCTCTTCGCGGCGCACAATCTCGTACAGGGCAATCGCCCCGGCGGTCGAGGCGTTCAACGATTCCACGCGCCCCCGCATCGGCAGCGCCAGGATCAGGTCGCACTGCTTGCGCAGGCCGCCACTGATGCCGTGGCCTTCGGCCCCGATCACCAGCGCGACCGGTGTCGGAATCTCCGTCGTGAAGAGCGGAGATGAGTTCGGGCCACCATCCAGGCCCACCACCCAGCGCCCGCTCCCCTTCAACTCTTGCAGGGCGTGCGCCAGGCTCGGGACGACTGCTACCCGCAGGTGCTCCACCGCGCCAGCCGAGGCGTTGACTACCGCCGGGGTCACTTCGGCCGCGCGGTTCTGCGGCAGGATGACGCCCGCCACGCCGGCGGCTTCCGCCGCCCGGAACAGCGAGCCGACGTTCTGCGGGTCCTGCAAATGGTCGAAGACCAGCACAGACCCCGGCGCGGCCACGATGTCCTCCAGAGCAGCGTAGCGGTAGCCCTCGGCTTCCAGCGCGACCCCCTGGTGGTTCGCCCCGCGCGTAGCGTCGTCCAGCATCAGGCGCGGAATGCGCTCCACGTCCACCTTTCGCCGCGCCGCCAGCGCGAGCAGCGCCCGCATGCGGTCGTCCTCACGCACACCCTCGGCCACAAACAGGCGCTCGATGGCGCGCCGCCCCTGCAGCGTCTCGATCACGGCGTTGCGGCCATAGATCAGGTCTCGGCCCGTCCGCGCCAGCACAGGCGCGGACGTCTTCTCGACCTTGGGCTTGCGCGAAGGCGTGCGCGGTGGCCGCCCTGTCCTGCCATCCTCGCTGGCGGAGCGGCCCCGGGAGCCGTCGCCAGACGACTGCCGCGAACCTCCACGTCCCGGCGGGCGGCTGCTTCCTCCGCCTCTCGACGGGCCGCCGCTGCGGGAGGGGGCGCCGCCTCGCGTTGGCCCGCCCCCGCCCTTCCGCTGCGACGCTGTGTCCGAGTTTCGCCGCGAAGAGGGGTTATCCCCGCCGCCGCGACCAGCTAGCTCCGGCCGGCGTGTCTTCAACCACCACCTCCAATGCGGCGAGTTCATCCCGAATCAGGTCAGAGAGCGCCCACTCCTTGCGCTGGCGCAATTCGGCGCGCACCTTCAGCAGGAGATCGATGAAGGGCGCGGCATCAGCGCTGGCCGTCTCCTGCTCGGAGAGGTCGAGGCCGAGCACTCCTGCCAGTTCCACCAGCATTTGCCGGGCTGGCTCCACCGTACTCTCTGGCTGCCCTTCGGTGCGGGCGCGGTTGATGGCCCGGCCCAGGTCGAAGAGCGCCGCGACCGCCTCGGGCGCGTTGAAATCATCGTCCATCGCGGTGTGGAAGCGCTCGTCAGCTTGCCGTGCCGCTGCCGCGAGATCACCGGCCGGACTTGCCCCTTCGGTGTCGGGCTCAGCCGAGGCCGCGCCCGGCGTCGCCGCTGCCCGCAGCCGCGCCAGACCTCGCTCGGCCGCCTGCAGCCCCTCATCCGAGTAGGTTAGCGGCGCGCGGTAGTGGCTTTGCAGCACCATCAGGCGGAACGCCGGACCCAGCCCGCGATCCAGGATCTCCCGCATCCGCACGAAGTTGCCCAATGACTTGGACATCTTCTCCGCGCCAACCCGCACCAGCCCGTTGTGAACCCAGTAGCGGGCAAATGGTTCCACCCCGAGGAACGCTTCGCTCTGGGCTATCTCGTTCTCGTGGTGCGGGAAGATGAGATCAGACCCGCCACCGTGGATATCGACCTGGCCATCGAGGTAGGTGCTGCTCATGGCGGAGCACTCGATGTGCCACCCCGGCCGCCCCGGGCCCCACGGGGAGTCCCAGCTTGGTTCACCCGGTTTGGCCGCCTTCCAGAGCGCGAAGTCGAGCGGATCGGCCTTGCGCTCATCGACCTCGATCCGCGCCCCGGAGAGCAGATCATCAATGTCGCGGTGGGAGAGCTTGCCGTACCCGGGAAAGGAGCGCACCCGGAAGTAGACATCGCCGTCCACCTCGTAGGCATGGCCGCGCTCGATGAGCCCCTCGACCATCGCGATGATCGGCCCGACCTCCTGCGTTGCACGCGGGTAGTGCGTGGCGGGCAGGGCGTTGAGCGCCGCCGAGTCCGCCAGCCACTCCGCGATAAGACCCTCGGTCAACTCATTGGGGTCAATCTGGTCCCGGTTGGCGCGGGCAATGATCTTGTCGTCAATATCCGTGAAGTTCTGGATGTGGCGGACGCGGTAGCCGCGATGCTCCAGGTAGCGCCGGATGACATCGAACGATGTCATCGACATGCCGTGGCCGATGTGCGCGCTGTCGTACGGCGTGACGCCGCAGACATACATGCGGACCACGCCCGGCTCGATCGTCTCGAACGGCTCCTTGCGCCGGGATTGCGTGTTGTAGATCTGGATTGACGCTGCAGGCGCGTCGGCGCCCTGGTGCGATGCAGCGCTGGCAACGGTCATGGCGAGCCTCCCTCTGGTTCGCGTGATGTTTCGGTGGGAAGCCTATCGCGTTTTGGCCGTCGCCTAACACTCCACCCGGTTACGAGAAAGTTCCTGCACGCGCTCTTCCAGTTCTTCGATCCGCTGCATCATGCTCAGCATGGTGTCCCGGTAGGGATCTGGCAGATGTTCCAGGCGGCGGGTCTCGCCGGATTCCGGGTCACGCCACGAAACGGCGCGCGCTGGAATGCCGACTGCCGTCGTGTGGGCAGGCACATCCTTCAGCACCACCGAACCGGCGCCAACGCGCGCCCCTTCCCCGATGGTGACCGCGCCGAGGACGCTGGCCCCGACGCCGATGATGGCGTGGTCTTCAACGGTCGGGTGCCGCTTGCCGCGCTCCTTGCCCGTGCCGCCCAGGGTTACGCCCTGATACATCATCACATTGTTGCCAATGATGGCCGTTTCCCCGATCACGACCCCCATGCCGTGGTCAATGAAAACGCCCTCGCCCAGGCGGGCGCCAGGGTGAATCTCGATGCCGGTCAGCCAGCGCGCGAACTGCGAAAGCAACCGGGCCGGCAAGAGGAAGCCACGTTTCCAGAGCGTGTTCGCCAGGCGATGGAAGATGATGGCGTGCAGGCCAGGCGAGGTGAGCACGGCCTCGATGCTGGAGCGCGAGGCGGGATCTCGCTCGCGAATGGCCCGGATCTCCCTGGAAAACCACATGGGGCGCGACCTTTCAGTCGGAACGAAAATACTGGCCGGCGCGGGGCAGAACACGGCGAAAGCCGAGCACGTTACCACGCATTACAACGGACCTTACCGGCGCAACGTGCCACCACGCCGCGTGTGAGATTGCTGGCGCCCGCACGTTAGTCCGCCGCCTTGGCCGCACTCTTCTCGGCGCCGGCGCTGGCCGTGGCCTTCTCGGTCGTCGACGTTGCTTTCTCCGGTTTGTCACCGGTCGAGTCGCTCTTCTTGTCAGCAGACTTGCTGCCCGCGCGAGCGGAGTCACTCTCGCTGGAACTCTTGCGGCTGTCGTTGATGTACCAGCCGGAACCCTTGAATACGACGCCTACCGGCTGGATAACACGGCGGACACTGCCGCCGCATTCCGGGCAAACCGTCAGCGCGTCATCTGCAAAACGCTGCACGATGTCAAAATCATGATCACCGGTATCGCAGTGATAGCTATAGGTTGGCATTGCTCGGGACGCTCTCCACACAACTCAACATAGCGAGAAACCAACTCGTGCGGCGGATTGTACCCACGGGCTGAACACCTCTCCAGCAGGCGGAGGGCGCGCCGCCGCCGCGTGCTTTCCCGCGTCTACCCCGCCAGCGCCAGCGCCTCCAACGGGCAAGGTCATCCCAGTTCAGGCCCGCACGCACTTCCGTGCTCAGCGGGACCGTGAGCTGCGCTGCACCCTCCATCGTCCGCTGAAGCAGTTCGGCCACAGCCGGCACATCGGCGCGCTCGGCTTCGAGCACCAGTTCGTCGTGGACCTGCAGGATCAGCCGGGCGTTGAGGCCCGACTTCAACAACGCCGTGTGCAGACGGTTCATGGCGATCTTCATGATGTCCGCTGCGCCCCTGCAGCGGCATGTTCCACGGCCATGCGCTCGGCGGCAGCGCGGCGCTGGAAGTTGGACGATGTCAGGTCCGCCAGCACCCGCCGTCGCCGTAGATCGACTCCACATACCCGTGTTTCAGCCCAAACGCGACCGTGCCGTCGAAGTAGCGCTTTACAGCAGGGAGATTGGTCCAGTACTGCTCAATGAACCGCGCGGCCTCCGCCCGCGTCAGGCCGGTGTCGCGCGAGAGCCCCTGTGCCTGCATGCCGTAGATGATGCCGAAGTTCACCGTCTTGGCCAGGCGGCGCATGTCCGGCGTCACCTCCTCGCGCGGCACATCATGGATCAGCGCGGCGGTGGCGGCGTGAATATCCTCGCCCCGCGCGAAGGCGTCGACCAGGAACGGCTCCTGGCTCATGTGGGCCAGCAGGCGCAGTTCGATCTGCGAGTAGTCAGCCGCCACCAGGACGGGATCCCCGAACAGGCGGTACTCCGGACGCGTGTCCGCGATGAAGGCCCGGCGCACCCGGCGCCCGAGTTCGGTGCGGATCGGGATGTTCTGCAGGTTCGGATTGGTGGATGAAAGGCGGCCCGTGGCGGCAATTGTCTGGTTGAACGACGTGTGGACGCGGCCATCCGTGGCGTCCACCTGCAGGGGCAACGCATCGACATAGGTCGATTTCAGCTTGGCCAGTGAGCGGTGCTCCAGAATGAGATCCACGATAGGATGCTCATGCCGGATATTCTCCAGCACCTCGGAATCGACCGAGAAGCCGGTCTTGGTCTTGCGCCCCGATTTCAACCCGAGTTCATCAAAAAGGAGCGGCGCCAGTTGCCGCGCGGAATTCGGGTTGATCGCGCGGCCGGCCATTTCGTTCAGTTCCAGCTCAACCTGCTGCAGGCGCGTGGTGATCTCTTCAGAAAAGGTCTCCAGGTACGGCACATCGACAGCGATGCCCGTCTTCTCCATATCCAGCAGCACCTCGACCAGCGGCTGCTCCATCTCATAGAGCAGTTGCTCCATCCCTGCCGCCGCGATCTCCGGGCGAAACATCTCGGCCAACTCGAAGGTGACTTCCACGTCGGCTGCGGCGTAGTCGCCTGCGTCATCAGAATCCACCAGGTCCATCGTCAGTTGCTTGCGGCCTGTGCCGATCAACTGCACGATCTCGGTCATCTCGCGGCCCAGGCGCGTGAACGCCAGGTCTTTCAGGCGCATCGAGGTCTCGTTCAGCAGATAGGCCGCGATCATGGTCTCGAAGCGCAGATTGGTTAGCGTGAAGCCGTGCGCATTCAACACTGCCAGGTCGTACTTGGCGTGGTGGGCGTACCCCGCGATATTCGGATCAGTGAAGATCGGTTGCAGGGCGGCCTGCACGGTCTCCAGCGGCAACTGCGTCGGGTTGCCCGCTACGTGCCCCACCGGGATGTAATACCCTTCGGCGGGGTCCACGCCGATGGCGATGCCGACCAGGTTCGCGTGCAGGGCATCGAGCGAATCCGTCTCCATGTCGAAGGCGTAGCGGCCCACCTCGCGCACGCGCTGCACCAGCCGCGCCAGATCCGCCTCGTCGCGCACGATCGTGCGCACCGAAGGCGCGCGCTCGGCTTTGGGCGCGGCCTTGCGGTCCTCTCGCATTTCGGGCAGACGGTTCGCAAGCGTGCGGAACTCGAGTTCGCGAAAGAGCTCGACGATTGCCTCGCGGTCGTAGTTGCCGACGTGGCTGTGGTCCAGGTCGATCTCAATCGGCAGATCGCGCACGATCGTCGCCAGCCACTTGCTCTGCCGCGCCGAGTCAATGCCCGCTGTCAGCGCGTTGCGCGCCCGCGTGGGCGTAATCTCATCGAGCCTGGCCAGGATCGCCTCGACATCTCCGTACTGGGCAATGAGCGCCTTGGCGGTCTTTTCGCCAATACCCGCCACGCCGGGGATATTGTCCGAGGTGTCCCCCACCAGCGCCTTGTAGTCGGCAACCAGAGGCGGGTCAAACCCGAAGCGGGCGCGCACGGCCTCGACATCGTAGTAGCGCAGGTCGCCAAACCGCTGGGCGCCGGGAAGCACCACCCGCGTGTTCTCGTCGACGAGCTGCAACATATCGCTGTCGCCGGTGACGATGAGCACCTGTACATCACCACGCTCGCGGCTGATGCGGGCAATACTCCCGATAACGTCGTCCGCCTCGAACCCCTCACGCTCCTCGACCGGGATGTTCAGCGCATCGATCAGTTGCCGCACCCGCGCCACCTGCGGCCGCAGGTCTTCCGGCATCGCGCCCCGGTTCGCCTTGTACTCCGCGTACTCCGCCTCGCGGAAGGTGCGCCCGCCCTCCAACGCGATAATGGCGTGCTCTGGCCGCTCCCGGTTCAACACGTCCAGCAACATGGACGCGAAGCCGAAAACCGCGTTCACCGTCTCCCCTTTCGAGGTCGAAACTTCGTTCTTGATGGCGTAGTACGCCCGAAAGATCAGCCCGAAGCCGTCGATCAACAACAGGGTTGGGCGTTCTCCCGAGGCGGTCGTGGATGTGGTGTCAGACACGGTGGACTCTCCTTCGTACGGGTCAAGTATGGCGGATGCACCGGTGTCCGTACGCTGCGCCGGGTATCCTCACCATTCCCTGTCGATGCGAGTCGCCGCGTGGGTGTGGCCCGCCTGGCAGGAGCCTGGATACACGCGCAAGCTCCGGCAGTGGGGAACGGTTGGCACGATCTTGCTGGCTCCCGCCACGTGCCACGACGTCACTGCTCACGTCCTGCAAGAGGCTGTTCAAAGCCACCCTGAACGCACCCGCGCCGGGGACGTACCGCACGATGCCCAGAATGCATCCGCATCTGATTGACTCCAGGGCCTGATTCGTCCGCCAACTTGCTTGCATCGGGCCAGATCGCCGTCGGCCTGACGACGAGGCCGTCAGCCTCGATCTCCTTGAAGAGGGAGCAGCCTTGCTGGCGGCCACCTTCGGTGGAAGGATCACCCGACCGGCCACCGCTAGCTGCGCGGACACCCGGATCATCTGACATCACAAGAACCCGTAGAAACTACCGGGGTGACGGCGGCAGAAATCTCCTACGATCCCGGGAGCGGATCTTTGGCTCGTTCCCACGTGGGTGATCGTCAGGCGTGCCTGGCGCGGAGAAACTTCACCGTGCAGCAATCATCAGTGGCATCCTGGAATCGTCGCCGCTTCCTGACCCATGTTGGCGCGCTCGTCGCAGCCTCGGCGCTGATCCCGCCGCCCGCCGCTACGCGCGGCGCTGGCATCGCGGGGCCGCCAGCCCGTTTTGCCCGGACGACCCACCAGGTCCAGCCCGCAACCCTGCTGCTGGCCGGCGTCAGCGCCGCCTGCGCGCGGCTGGCGGGCGCCGGCTGGCGTGACCTGCTTCTGGCCGTCAGCGACGGGCAACTCGACATCGGCGCGAGTGACCTGGCCGCTGCCCTGGCGCAGCCGTTGCTGCATATCGACCGCGCGTTTCCGGGCTTTGAGGATTTCGCATTGGAAGGACGCCGGGGCATCGAGCCGGGCGACCCCGCCCGCAGCCTGCTTTACCACGCGCTTGCCTCGCCCAACGTGTTCCGTGCCGCCGACGGCGCCGCCCTTCAGGACTTCCCGGCTCTGGCGGAGCTCGAAGCTGTCGAGAACTACGTCTATGGCGTCGAACCGCCTTCTCTGGCTGACATCCGCGCCCGGTTCCCCGGTGCACCGCTCGCCGTGGTGGTCTTCGCCCTGGAGTACCGCCCCGGCCGCGAATCGGTGCACGGCCAGCACGCCGACTTCTGCTTTGCGCGCACCGGCCACGCCCGGCTGGGGACCGCCGAGGCGATCTACGATGCCCGGCGCCGCGAGTTCCTGCCTGGCGACGCGGCAAACCCCTTCGCCTTCCCGGTGCAGCCGGCACGCTACGCACCCTTCATCGCCGCGCAAATGCCCGCCGCTCCGGATGCGTTTGGCCCGCTGCGCGCCACGGCAGACGATGCGCAGCGCTGGTTCTGGGCGCCGCTTCACAAGCTGTTCAGCGGCGAGGAGTGCCTGCGCGGCCTGAACCTGACCGTCAGCCTGACCACCGGACACCTCAATGAGAAGCTGCACCGCTTCCACGACCGGATGAACAACGCAGGCTTCTCCACCGGCTGGAACGAGCCGGATATCTCCCGCTTCCCGTTCATCATGCGCGATGAAACGCTGGCCGCGTTCTCCGGCGATCCCGATCACGGCCAGGGCTGGGTGCTGCCGTCGCCGCACCCGCTCGCAGAACTCGCGGAGTACAACGGCCAGCCGCTGACCTACTTTTTTCCGCAGGAACTCGCCGCCAACCCAACGACCCTGTTCTATTCCTCACTCCAGTTGCTCCCGCCACCGCCTTTTTCGCCCCTCGGGCCGGAGCGTACCCAGGCGCTGCCCGAGAACGTCGCCATCGCAGATCTTCCAATGGGCGGCTATTTGACGACGATCAGTCCCGATATCGGCCGCGATGCGCCGGAGTACCTCAACGTGCGGCAGAAGATCGACGCCGATGGCCACGACGTCAATCTCAATGATGATCCCGACATCATGGAATCAATCGAAGCGGGGGACTACTGGGCCCGGCATTTCCTCGACTACTCAGGCGACGGCTGGGTCTCAGCCCGCATTCCGGAACTCGACCAGGAGCTCCCCGGACGCTACCCGGCGTACTCAACGGTCTGCCCGCCCAGCTTCTACCCCTACGCCAACCAGCGCGGCCTGACCGAGTGGGCTGAATCCGGCGCGCCAGAGGCGCTCCGCACCGGCATCTGGGCCATCCCGCCCCGCCCGTTGTCTGACCGTCGTCTGGCCGCGAACATTACGCTTCCGGCGGGCTTTGACATCGACGACGACACCATGACCGCAGTCGTCTCGCTCCCACGCCCGGCTGCGCCCGAGGCCAGCGGCGCACCAGCCACCCAGGTGCGGCGTCACCTCACGCTCCCGGACGGCGCGGCGGGGCTCTTCGATCCTGGCTGGGAAGTCAGCCAGGACCGTACGCCCGAGAACAGGTTCTTCCTGACCGCGTATGGGCTGGGTACGCCCTTTGTCGAGGACGCCAAGCTCTGCGCCACGCTGAGCACCTTCTGGCCCGGCGTGTCGCCAGACAGCGCCCGAGAGTTTCAGCCAGACAAGCGGGACGACGATCAACCCCAGACCTGGCCCACCATCGCCCCGATGACCGACGAAGAACTGGGCATCGTCGCGGTTGATGGGCAGGGCTCTTTGCCGTGGGATGGTGTCCAGGGGCCGCGCCTGGTGATCGTTGCTGGCGAACGCATGGTCGATTACCCGGACATTTTTCACACCGACTATTTGGAAACGGTCGATCAGTTCACGGCGGCGCTTACCTCACAGGTCGACCTGGACGAATACATTGCCCGTGTCCTGGCCATGGCCCAGGTCTACTGGGCAATCGGCATTCGCTACGAGGACTTCGGGAGCCAGTTCGAGATTGCCGAGGCGCTGGACCGCTTCCAGGCGGCCAAGGGGGAGTGGAACGTCCTTTCCTTCCGGGTGCGCGACGAAGCCGACCCCGACCTGAGCGAAGCACAGCGCGCCACCGGCGCGACGCTTACGGGTGACGGATACCGCTTCCACCTCTTCCGCTGGAACGGCGAACAGGAGAAGCCGGAAAACGTGCGCCGCATTCTCGTCGGCATCGAGGAAGAAGTCCTGGCGTACACCAGCCCCGGCACACTTCTGCTGCGACGTGGCGAAACGTGGGAGGCATTGCAGCCGCCAGCGTGAGTACCGTCAGTTTCAACTTCGCGATGGAGACTTCCACCGCTGCCGATGTCGTGATTGTTGGCGCAGGGCCAGCCGGGTCGGCGGCGGCCATCTGGCTCGCGCGCCACGGGCTGCGCGTGCTCCTGCTGGAGCGGGAGCCGTTCCCACGCCACCGCCCGGGAGAAACGCTTCCGCCCGGCGTGGAGCCGCTCTTCGTCCAGCTTGGCGTCGATGACGCTATCGCCACCGCGAACTTCCTGCGGCATGCCGGGACCTGGGTCACCTGGGCCGGGCCGCGCCGCTTCGAGCCCTTCGGCGCGGACGAGCAGGGTGTCTGGCATGGCTACCAGGCCCCCCGCGAGCGGCTGGATGCGATCCTGCGGGACGCCGCCATTACTGCGGGCGCGGTGCTCCGGCAGCCACGGCGGGCCCTCGCGCCCTTGCTGGCAGAGGGCGTGGTGTCCGGCGTCACGACCCCTGACGGCCCAATCACCGCCCGCTGGACGATCGACGCGGGCGGCGGCTCGCACTGGCTGGCCCGCCACCTCGATCTCCCCATCCACCGCGCCTCGCCACGCCTCACCGCCCGCTACGGCTATCTTCAGGGCGAGTGTCCCGCCCGAAACGACGCCCCCGAGATCGTGGCGGATGATCTGGGGTGGACCTGGTCGGCCCGTGTTGCCTCCGGCCTCTATCACTGGACGCGGCTCGCCTGGCAGCCCGGCGACCGGGCGCGCGATCACCCGCCGCCCGCGTTGCGGCGCCTTGCCGCGGCGGGCCACACGCGCGGGGCCGATGTCACCTGGCGCATGGTCTCCCGCCCAGCCGGTCCCGGGTACTTCTGCATTGGCGATGCCGCCGCCGTCCTTGATCCGGCGGCCTCGCACGGCGTCCTGAAGGCGATCATGTCCGGTATGATGGCCGCACATGTCATCCTGCGCGTCCACGCAGGCGTGGTCACTCCCGCAGCCGCCAGCGACGCCTACAACGCCTGGCTGCAGGAGTGGTTCGCGGCGGACACCGCCCAACTTCGTCGCTTCTACGCCGAACTGCCCAGCCCGCCACCGTGGGTACTGGAGGCAGGTTCAGGCTATGAGTCCGGCGCGGGATTCGGGTGATTCTGCGGCGCCCCGCGGACGCCCCACCGCCTCAGGCCGCTCCGTGTCTGAACGATTCCTGCTCTATCGGGTCTATACTCGCCGCTGGCGCGGCTCGCCGCGCCCATCGCCCTGATCACCGCCCTCAGGGCATCAGGATATATTCGCCGCAACGGACACAGGATCATTTCTATGGATCCAGCAGCCGTCCAGGGCGTTGCCCGCCTGGTCGGTGACAACGTGGAACGCGTCATCGTCGGCAAGCGGCACGAAGTGCTGCTGGTGCTGGTTGCGCTGCTCTGCCGGGGTCACGTCCTGATCGAGGACGTGCCAGGCGTCGGCAAGACCGTGCTGGCCAAGGCGATGGCCCGCTCTGTCGGATGCACCTTCAAACGCATTCAGTTCACGCCAGATCTGCTCCCCAGCGATGTTACGGGAGTTAGCGTCTTCAACCAGCAGTCTGGCAAGTTCGAGTACCGGCCCGGCCCCGTGGTCGCGCAGCTGGTGCTGGCGGACGAGATCAACCGCGCCACGCCCAAGACCCAGGCGGCCCTCCTGGAGGCGATGGAAGAGGCCCAGGTCACGGTGGATGGCATCACGCACCACCTGCCTGACCCGTTCGTGGTGCTCGCCACCCAGAACCCGATCGAGTACGAGGGCACGTTCCCGCTGCCAGAAGCCCAACTCGACCGCTTCCTGATCCGCATGTCCATGGACTACCCCGGCCGCGCCGGTGAACTGGAGATGCTGGAGCGGCAACACCGCGCGCACCCCCTTGATTCCCTGCAGCAAACCGTACGGGTGGAAGATCTCCTGCGCGCGCAGGAAGCCGTGAAGAACGTCCACGTAGCCATGCCGGTGCGCGAGTACATCGTGTCCCTGGTTGAAGCGTCACGCCTGCACGACGATGTCTATCTCGGCGCGTCGCCACGCGGCTCGCTGGCGCTGTACAACGCCTCCCGCGCCTGGGCAGCGCTGCATGGCCGCGATTTCGTAACCCCGGACGATGTCAAACGGCTGGCCGAGCCCACGCTGGCCCACCGCATCATTGTCAACCCGGCCGCGCGGATCAAGAATGTCGATAGCCGCGTTGTCGTTAGGGACCTGCTGAGCACCGTGCCCGTCCCGGGCGCACAGCCGGTCAATCCTGCTGCACGTGGCTGGGGCAGCCGCAAGCCTGCTGCCCCCTGAAGGGCGCCCGGTTGAACGGTCTCAAGCTCCTCGTCTTCCTGGCCGCCGCGCTGGTGGTCGGGCAACTCACCGATTGGGAGGTGGCCGACCACTTGGTGCTGGCCCTGCTGGCCGTGCTCGTCATCTGTTGGCTGTGGAGCCGGGCCAGTCTCTCCGGCATCTCCGCAGTGCGCCACCTCAGCGCAGACCGCGCCCAGGTCGGGCAGTCGCTCTCCGAAACGCTGTCGCTTCGCAACGGCAGCCGCATCGGCAAGCTGTGGGTGGAACTGCTCGACCACTCCACACTCCCTGGTCACGATCCAGGCCGCGTGGTCAGCGTGCCACGCCGGTCTGCCGTCGAATGGGATACCCGCACCGTATGCGCCCGGCGCGGCCGGTACCACCTCGGGCCAGTGACGGTGAAGTCGGGCGATCCCCTCGGTCTCTTCACGCGGCGCGATGAGTACCCGGAGCGCCCGGAAGTGATTGTTTACCCCGCCGTTGTTGATCTTCGCGAAGCCGGCCTGCCTGAAGGCGCGCTCTCGGGCGGCAGCGCGCTCCAGCGCCGCACGCCCCATGTCACCTCGAACGTGGCAGGAGTGCGTGACTACGTGACAGGCGATGCCTTCAACCGCATCTCCTGGACCGCCACGGCGCGCATGGGCCGCATGATGGTCAAGGAGTTCGACCTCGACCCCAC
Source organism: Thermomicrobiales bacterium (assembly GCA_041390745.1). Lineage (GTDB taxonomy): Bacteria > Chloroflexota > Chloroflexia > Thermomicrobiales > UBA6265 > JACCXM01. The sequence continues at coordinate 41,065 of JAWKPJ010000021.1, forward strand.
GGCGGATGTCTGGATCGTGCTCGATCTGGACCACAGCGTCCACACGCTGGCCACCCGGCCCGTCAACTGGACGCCGGACGAGCGCGGCGAGTGGCCCGCGGAAGCCTGGCTCGATTCGACCGAAGAATACGCCGTCACTGTCGCCGCATCGTTGGCCCAGCGCTTCCTGAGCGAGGGCCGCAACGTCGGCCTCATCGCCTCCGGCGCGCACCTGGAAACAATCCCGGCCGACCGCTCTGACCGCCAGCTCGTGAAGATCCTGGAGAGTCTGGCCGTCGTCCGCGCGGATGGCGCGTTGCCGCTGGCAGAGTTGCTGGCCGCCGAAGGGCGCCGCCTGGGGCGCAACGACTTCCTGGTCGTCGTCACACCCTCCCTCTCAGAGTCGTGGGTTGGCGCGCTCGCCGGCATCTCCCAGCGCGGTGTGCGCGTCTCGACCGTGCTGCTGGAGGCATCTACCTTCGGCCCGGCGCCAAACTCGCTTCTGATGGTCAGTGCGCTGGCCGCCGCCGGGGTTCCAGCCCACCTCGTCAAGTACGGCGAACCAATTGCCACCGCGTTTGCCGGCCCGGCCCTGTCCGCCCAGAGGCACTTCCGTGGCTAGCCTGGCGCAGCCCGCGCCGCTGCCCACTGCCTCCCGCTGGAACCCGCGCCGTATCTGGCAGTCGCTCCAGCCCGCCGAGGGCTGGAGCAGCGTCCTGCTGCTGGCCATCATGCTGCTGGCAACGGCCTGGACGATCACCCGCACCGAAATTGACCCCGACGGCCTGAGCATGGGCGCGTTGGCGCTGGGCGGCCTGCTGACTGGCCTCGTCCTGGCCAAGTCCGCCGCGCCCGATCTGTTGGCCCATTTGCTCGCAATCCTGAGTGGCGTCATGGCCTCCGTGATCCTGGCCGTGGAGCGCATGCCGCTCGCGGCCGGCGGGCGCTCCGCGCGGGCCGAGGCCCTGCTGGGTCTCGGTCAGGAGTGGTACGCCACCTTCCAGGCCGGGGGGCGGCTGGATGATCCGCGCCTGCTCGCCATCATGCTTGGCGCCGCCGTCTGGTTGATCGCCTACACGTCGGCCTGGGTGCTCTTCCGGCGCGGCTGGCTCACCACCGCCGTGGCCTTGCCGACGGTAATCGCCCTGGCCAACCTTGGTTACTCCCCCGAGCAGGGCACGGGGCCGCTGCTGGTCATCGTCCTGGCCGCAATTCTGCTGACGGCGCGCCACGCCGCCTACCGGCGGCAGGTGGAGTGGACACGCCTCCGCCTCCCGTACCCCCGGCGCACGGTGTCTCGCTTCCTGGCGGCGGGGCTGGTCGTGGCGCTGCTCGGTGGCATCGTCGCCTGGACCCTCCCCCTCTCGGCGCGAGACGATGCGCTGGAGCAGGCCTGGGCCCAACTCAGTGAACCGTTGGCCGAAGTCAGCGAACGCTGGAACGACCTGCTGGCCCGGCTCTCCGGCGGCGCCAGCCCCGAGGGGGGCTCCTACTCCGCTTTCGGCGAGAGCTTCGACCTGGGCGGAAACCTGAACCTCTCCGATGACCCGGTGATGGTGCTGGAACCCTCAAGCGCCGCCATGCAGCCTACCTACCTGGCTGGCCAGCGGTATGACGAATACACCGGCCACGGCTGGACCACGACCGTCGATGACACCTTCAATGCCACCGGCCCGGACGGCAAGCAGTACTCCTCCCGCCTTAGCTTCCGCAGCGGTCAGGGCGTCCACTTGTCGCCCGAAGTTACCACTGGCCGCAGCACCGTCGAAGGCATCCTGCGCGTCATACGCCCCAAGGGCGACCTCATGTTCACCATCGACACGTACCTGGCCGCCGACCGCCGCACCAATGTCCAGGTCTCGTGGGAGCAACTGGATAACGTCTCCTTCCCGCTCGCCAACCCGGCGCAACTGCCGCTCGACTTGCAGCGCATGGGTGTCCTCGTGTCTCGCGGCTCCTACCAGGCCGGCCCAGGCGTGGACTCCCCGCTTCCGGCCGAGCAGGCGCTGGCGGCGGATATCCAGACCGAGCGTGAGGCGCTCCGCCAGCGGTTCCTTGATGTCCGTTGGCAGGCCAATGCGCAAGGGCAGGCCGAGGCACTGATCGTCAGCGGGCAACTCCCGGTTTATGACGACGTGGAATCGGTTTTCAGCCAGACGGGCGTCGCGGCCGATGAGGTCTACGAAGTCACCGGCCTCGCCAGCACTGCCTCGCCGGATACGCTGCGCGGGGCGAGTACGGACTACCCCGCCTGGGTCACCGGCCGCTACCTGCAACTCCCCGACACGATCACGGATCGCACCCGCGCCCTGGCCAACGAACTGGTTTCCAGCCAGCCGACGGTCTTTGACGCCGCCTCGGCGGTGGAGCAGTACGTGCGCACCACGATTGCCTATCGCGAAGATATCGACACGCCCCCCGACGGTCAGGATGTGGTCGATTATGTCCTGTTCGACAGCCAGGAGGGATACTGCGAGTACTACGCCTCGGCGATGGCGGTCCTCCTCCGCGCCGAAGGCATCCCGACCCGCGTGGTCGGCGGATACTACCCGGCGCCGTACGATGCGGACGAAGGCGGCAACCTCTACCGCGAGAAAAACGCCCACCTCTGGGTGGAGGTCTTCTTCCCGGAGTTCGGCTGGATTCCCTTCGAGCCCACCGCGAACCGCGACGAGTTGCAGTACGGCGACTTCACACCGCCGCCTGATACCCAGGCCGAGCCAACCCCGGTTCCAACGCCCGAGCCGACCCCGGAACCCGCCGTCGCAACCCCCGCGCCGGCCGAGCAGCAGGCTCCGCCTCCCGCCACGCCATCTGGCCCCCAGGAACTGCTCTCCAATCCAGCGCGGGTGGCCGGGTGGGTCGGGATTGCCCTGCTCGTCGCCCTGCTCGGCGGTACAATCGCCGCCGCCGTGGCGTGGTTTGGCGGGTTCCGCGGGCTCTCCCCGGTTTCCGGCATGTACGCGCGGGTGCTAAAGGCCGGAAACTGGCTGGGTGTGCCACCGGCGGCTTCTCTCACGCCGCAGGAGTTTGCGGAACGTGTGGGCAGGGTTGCGCCGTCGGCGCAGGGGCCGGTGCGCACGGTCTCCGAAATCTACACGCAGGAGTTGTACGGGCGTACGCGGCCCGATGCGAACCAGCTCGAGCGCGCGCGCAGCGCCTGGCGTGAGCTACGCGGCATCACGCTGGGCGGGCTGTTCCGCCGCAACCGGGGGAGATAACCAGGCATGACGACCAGTGCTGCTCGTCCGGTCCTCGTGGCCGGGGCCATCAATACCGACCTCGTGGCGCGCGTGGCGAAAGCCCCCGCCGCTGGCGAAACGGTCACTGGCAGCGCGTTCGCCATCTTCGGCGGCGGCAAGGGGGCGAACCAGGCAATTGCCTCGGCTCGCTCAGGCGCGCCGACCGCCATGCTGGGTGCACTGGGCGACGACGACTTCGGGCGTGCCCGCCGGGCTGACCTGGACGCCGAGGGCATCGACACCGGTTCCGTCGCGCGCCATGAAAGCGCGCCCTCCGGCGTAGCCCTGATCGTCGTAGAAGAGAGAACCGGCCAGAACCGCATCGCGTACGTGCCCGGCGCCACCCTCACCATTCGCCCGGCGCAGGCGCGGCATGCCGTCAGGCGTATTCAGCCTGCCGTCGTGCTCACCACGCTGGAGCCAAGGCCGGAGACCATCGCCGCGCTGATCGAGGCCACGCACGCTGGCGGCGGCGTGGTTGTCCTGAACGCGAGCCCCGAACCGCTCGGGGCTCGCCCGTTTCTCCCCGAGCTCGATATCCTGATCGTCAACGAGACCGAGGCCGAAGAACTCCTGGGCGTCGAAGTCACCGCCGAGAACGGTAGTGAGGCGGCGCTGGCGCTCGCCAACCTCGGCCCAGCCACCGTCGTGGTGACCCTTGGTCCGGCTGGCGCGGTTGTCGCGCACAATGGCGAAACCCGCCGCTTCCCGGCTCCGCCCGTTACAGCGGTCGACACCACCGGTGCGGGCGACGCTTTCACCGGCGCCTTCGCCGCCGAACTGGCGAGCGGCGGCGACCCGTTTGCCGCCGCCCGGCGCGGCGTCGTCGCGGGCTCCCTGGCGACCACCCGCCCCGGAGCCTACCCCGGCATTCCGCACCGCGCGGAGATAGAGGCGACCCTGGCGGGCATGGGCGAACCGACCTGACACGCATCGCCCGGCCATTTTGAGCCCACCAGCACAGAACCTCGACCTTTGCCGCGGCCCGCAGATGACCCGGCCACGCAACGCCTTCTGGCGTCTCGATTACACTCGCTTCCCGCACTGCGCGCCGGGCCGGCCAGTTCCTGCGCGGCGCGGCTACCATGGCCGGGCTCCTCGAATGATCGCTGCTAACTGTTGATGATCAGGTAGACAACCAGGGCCAGGCCAACCAGCAGGCTGACCGCAACCACGAGTTGAATGAGCCCGTACCGGGGCGAGTAGCTGCGGGAGGCAATCTCTCGCTCGGTGCGAAAGTAGCGCAGCGTCCCGGCGACCACAGACAACATGCCGAGCAGCACCATCCCCACGCCAATGATCTCGGCGCCGTGGCCAGGCGCAACTCGCGACTCATGCGCGGCCAACTCCCGCAGATACAAACCGAATCGCGCGACGACAAAGCCGAAAGCGGCGGCAGAAAGCCCAAGCCGAATCCAGGACAGGAGCGTGCGCTCGTTCGCAAGGTGCTCGCGCACACGGCCATCGTCGTCCGGCGGCCCCTGAGATTCCCCTGCCATGCGCGCGCTGTCCTCCGTCTCTTCAGTCTCCGCGTCGCGGCGGACGTCGCCGGGCCTGCACAGCAACCTCAAGCGGCCGAAGACCCGGCTCAGGCCGCGCCCGTATCGTCCTTCAGCCAGATCTCCATCACGGTCGGCAGTGCCGCCGCAACCGGCAGCGCGAGGAGCACGCCGACAATGCCAAGCAGCTTGCCGCCGATAAGCACGGCGACCAGCGTTACCAGCGGCCGCAGTTGCAGCGTCTGGCTGAACACCCGGGGCGAGGTCACATAGTTTTCGACCACCTGGTAAATCATGTAGGCGGCCAGGACGATGAGAGCCGTTTCAAGCGATTGAGTCAGGGCCAGGAGTACCGCCGGGATCGTGGCAATCGTCACCCCTACCTGCGGGATCGCATCACCAATGGCCGCGATGAGGGCCAGGATAGCGGCCGAGGGGACATCCAGCGCCGTCAACAGGATGAACGTGAAGATCGCGAACAGGGCCGAGTTGATCCCCTGGCCGACCACATACCCGTTCACTACCCGCGCGACTGCCGGGAACGTTCGCCGGAGTTTGTCGGCCTTGTCGGGCGGCATCCAGTGGTAGAGCCCCTCCAGGGACTCGCCGCGATCAGCCAGGATGTACACCGCAATGATCACCACGATGGCCGCGTTGACGATGCCCGAGAAGAGATCAAGGCCCTGCGAAAGGACGCCGCGAAAGTCGATGCTGTCCGCACCCAGGTCGAACTGTTGCGTCTCGGCCCAGGCCGTCGCCTGCTGGTAGAAATCTGGCCAGCGGTTGGCCGTCCACGCCAGCGCTTCATTGATGTCGTCCGGCAAATGCACCAGAAACTCTCGCGACTGCACGACCAGGCTCGGTGCGCCGACCCAGAGCACCAGCAGCACAGCGCCAACGGCCGTTCCCAGCACGGCCCCCACGGCCAGCCCGCGCGGCAAGCCGCGGCCTTCAAGCCACGACACGGGCCGGGCGAGAACCATGGCCAGGAACATCCCGAGAAACACGAGAAACAGAATCTGCCAGATCTGACCCAGGAGCAGGAGAAGCGCGATCGTCGCCACCACCTTGATGATCGTGATGACCGGGAGATCGATCTGTGTCCTCGTAACGAGCACGGGCGGGTGTACCCGTCCGGGGGGCGTCGTCTCGCCGTCCATCCCAGTCGTGTGAGGTGGTTGTCCCTGGTCGCTCATGCCGCTCCAGTGTCTTGCCGATCGTTGCCGCCGCGCTCAGCCCGTGGCTGCCGTGCAAGAGTGTGCCACGCACTTGCATCGCGTGACGCGCCGGCGCCAGCACCGACGGCCGGCCGAATCTCCGGCCCGGGTTATCCAGCTCACCCGGCCGCTCTGGCCGACTTCGCTGCCTTTGCCGCCTTGTGGAGCGGCATCGGGCGCACGACGTGGCGCGGCTTGATGATGGGGAGGGCAAGCGGCTCCTGGCTTTCCGGCCGGTCCGATGTCCAGCGCACCCCGGAGGGGGGCTTCTTCAGGCGCACGAGCGCCATGAGTTGACACTCGTACTGCACGCGCTGCCGGGCAAACGCGTTCCAGGCCGCCTCCTCGTCCGGCTTGATCGGAATGTCGAGATCCTTGAAGCGCTGCAAGGCTTCCGAGAACTCGTCGCGGCTAATGTTCGTCGCGGTGTCGGGCCACGCGGTGTCGGCCGGACAGCGCAGGTGGAGGGATTCGAGCACGCTGTTGAGCGAACTGGAGCCCACGCTGATCAGGACCCGCGCACTGGCGTCGGACGGCACATCAACGCAGGCATTCGTGAGCGCGGCGGCATCCAGGACGGCCCCGGCGGTGGTCACCCAGGAGCGGTCCCAGCGTGTCGAGCGCATGTACAACTCACCGGCCAGGGTTGAGCCGGAGTGCGCCAGATCCTGGAACCACTCCTGCCAGGTTTCCCAGAGGCTTCCCAGATTTTCGTAGCCATACGTCTTGACGTAAGTGTCCACCACACTGACGCCATCTGGCGCCGGACCCGCCAGGTTGTGCAGCTTCGTCACTGCACTCTCGCGGATCTGGTAGGCCGAGTAGATGTTCGGCAGATACCCCACCAGCAGCGCCACAATTGTCGCGACCGTCAGTGCCTCGAGCGCCGAGAGCATGATCACCCAGAAGTTGCTGCCGGGTGATTCAAACCCAAGTGTCGAAATAGCCGAACCGCTGTACAGAAACGCGCGGATGAACGGCTTGATCCCGACGCCATAGAACGCCAGCGTGTACCCGAACCCGATGAAGGCGAGGATCGAGGCCAACACCAGCAGCAGGGAAATCGGCGCGTACAGACTGAGAAACTGGTGCTTGCGGGCCTGTGACCTGGTGAACCGGGAGGCAAAGTTGAAGAACAGTTGGGTCAGGCGAAAAATCGTGCGATTGTAGAAGGGAGGCGCTTCCCCGGGCACCATAAAGGTGCGAATGGAAAGCCCGGTGGCCGCCAGAATAACCACAATGCCGGCGACGACGAAAATAACGTTGCTGACGTTTACGCCTACGTGGCGACTCAGGATGTCGCACGCTTCTCCCTTGGCGCAGGGATCCATCGCATCTCCCGTCAAACTGTTGTGTCCGGACGCTAGTATACGGGTCTACATCCTGACAATGACCGACGAGGGGCGACCCGATGACGACGATCCTTGCCCGAAACGCCGACGTGCTGGCAACCATGGATAACGCGCGCCGTGAGCTGCGCAACGCCAGCCTCTATGCGCGAGACGGCGTCATCGAGCAGATTGGCAACGCGGACGACCTGCCCCAGGATGCCGATGTCGTGCTCGACCTCGCGGGGCAAATCGTGCTCCCAGGTTTGATCAACTGTCATCATCACCTGGATCAGACATTGACGCGTAACCTCCCGGCCGGGCAGAACACCAATCTCTTCCCGTGGCTGCGCGCGCACTATCGCATTTGGGGCAGCCGCACGCCGGAGGACTCTCGCACGGCCACCATCGTCGGGTGCGCCGAATTGGCGCTCACTGGCTGCACCACGGTCTTCGACCACGCGTATGTCTTCCAGAACGGTTGCCGGGTGGATGACCAGATCGCCGCCGCGAAGGACGTAGGGGTCCGCTTCGTGGTCTCGCGCGGCAGCATGTCGCTCGGCGAATCCCAGGGCGGCCTGCCGCCTGATGATTGCGTGGAAAGCGAGGCCGCCATCCTGGCGGATTCCGTGCGGGTTATTGACGAGTACCACGACCCCCGGCCCGGCGCGATGACGCAGATCGTGCTGGCGCCCTGCTCCCCCTTCTCCGTCACGGAATCCCTGATGCGAGACACTGCCCTGTTGGCGCGGGAAAAGGGCGTGCGCCTGCACACTCACCTCTGCGAGACGCTGGATGAGGAGCGCTACACCCTGCAGCGCCACGGACTGCGCCCGGTCGAGTTCATGGAAACGCTGGACTGGGTGGGCGACGATGTGTGGTACGCCCACGCCATCTACGTCAATGACCGCGAGATTGACCTCTTCGCGCACCGTGGCACGGGCGTCTGTCACTGCCCCAGCTCCAACATGCGCCTGGCTTCCGGCATCGCCCCGGTCCGCAAGTACCTGAACGCTGGCGTGCGCACCGGCCTGGGCGTCGACGGTTCGGCCTCCAATGACGCCAATCACATGCTCGGCGAGGCCCGGCAAGCCATGCTGCTGGCCCGGTTGCAGATGGGTCTGTTGCCGCCGGAAGGGCCGCGCACGGTCCTGTCGACCTCCGATCCCCTGCGCGCAAACGAGTGGATGAGTGCGCGCGAGATCCTGGAGGTTGCCACGCTCGGCGGCGCAGCGGTGCTTGGGCGGAGCGATATCGGTGCGCTGGAAGTGGGCAAGCGCGCGGACTTCTTCACCATCGACCTCAACCAGGTTGCCCTGGCCGGGGCCCTGAGTGACCCTGTGGCTGCCATGCTCTTCTGTGCCCCGCCCCGTGCCGTCTACACCGTGGTCGATGGCCGGGTGATTGTGGACCGCGGCGAACTCGTCACACTCGACCTGGCGCAGGAAGTGGCCGCGCACAACCGCAACGCGGCGCGGCTGGCCGCGCTCGCCGTCTAGGTTTCGGCGCCCCTCGTGTCCCGCGTGACGCCGAGACACGAGAGGATTTTCGGGCCCTGGCAACTCGCTGTAGCCACGGGCCAAACGGATGCGCGGAGGGCATCAATGCCCCTCACCTTCACCGATCTGACAGAGGAACACGTGGCAGACGCGGCGGCGCTGCTGGCCCTACGGCACAGCGAGGATCGCCGCGCCTCGCCGATTCTGCCTGCCCGTTACGAGAACCCCGCAGAAGTCGTGCCGGTGCTTCGCGACCTCCTCGCCACCGAGGGCATGCACGGCGTTGTTGCCCTGCGGGGTGGGCGCCTGCTCGGCTTTCTCTGCGGCGCTCCGGTGCTGCAGCCCGCCGATTACCTGTACGCCAGCTTCGTGCCGCCACGCTCGGGCGACATCGCCGACGCTGCCTACGCCCTCGCCGCCGATGCCCCGCCCGACCTCTTGCGGCGCCTGTACGGCCTGGTCGCGGAGCCCTGGGTTGCGCGGGGGCTGACCACCCATTTTGCGTCAGCCCCGGCTCGCCCAGGCTGGACTGAAGCCTGGGCAGACCTCGGATTTGGTCGGCTGGTGGCGCTCGGCGCGCGCGCTACGGCGCCCGCTGACACGCTGCCACTGCGGCCGGCAGGCATCGCCTTTCGGCTGGCCGCGCCCGCTGATTCTCCAGCATTGCAGACGGCCATCGTGCCCTTCTTCCGTTCGCTCACCAGCCCGCCCCAGTTTCTGCCGTTCGTGGAGGAGGCCATCCCTGCCCAGCGCCGGTTTGCCGCAGATCTCCTGGCCGATCACGGCTGCGCGACCTGGCTGGCGGTCGATCCGGCGGGGAACCTCCTCGCCTTCCTCGTCATGGTTGGCCCAGCCTCTCCGCATTGGAGCCAGTCGCCACTGCAAACGCCGGATGATTCGGTGTACCTGCAGATTGCCTATACCGTGCCGGAGGCGCGTGGATTGGGCGTGGGGGCAGCACTGGTGGCGCATGCCCAGGCGTGGGCGCGTGACGCCGGGTATGGCCACTGCCTGGTGGACTGGGTCACCGCCAGTCGCGCCGCGATCTTCTGGCAGCGGCAGGGTTTCCGCCCGCTCACCTACTGGCTGCGGCGCAGCGTCGATCCGCGCGCCTCATGGAGATCGAGCGGCTCCTGGAATTGCTCCTGACAGTCGCCGGTTGCGGGACTGCCAGTGTCATATTGGGCGATCGGTCTTGTATCCATAAAATGGAACGTGCTACAGTCCACGCTGGATACGGACTGGACGAGCCATGGCAGTCCACGCCTGACTCTCGTTCGGGATGGTCCCTCAGCGGCAACACGGTGTGGTTGCGCTGAAGCCTGGTGCGAGGGTGAACGCGGCAACCCGGGTACCTGCGAGGTATCGACAGGGTGAACGGCGCTGTCCTTGTTCTGAATCAGAACTATGAACCCCTGAACATTTGCAATGTGCGACGCGCTATTCTGCTTGTCTTCGATGGCAAGGCAGAAGTGCTGGAAGCGTCGGCATCCATCGTCCATTCTGCGACCTGCGAGTTCGAGGCTCCGTCCGTGATCCGGATGATCTACCTCATCCACCGGCCGCGGCCCCGCGTGAAGCTAACCCGCAAGGAAGTGTTTATCCGGGATGGATACACCTGCCAGTACTGCGGGCGGCAGGGCCACGATCTGACCATCGACCACGTTATCCCGCGCCACCGGGGCGGCCCGCACACGTGGGACAACCTGGTCTCTGCCTGCAAGCCTTGCAACCATCGTAAAGGCGGTAAACTCCTCAAGGATTCGCGGATGACGCTGCGCAGGGAGCCGCGTGAGCCGCGAGCCGGACGCTACTACACGATTGAGCGACGGATAGAGGGCAACATGACCCAGGAGTGGTCGAAGTTTCTGCCTGGTTTAACATTGGTCTCCTCCAACTCCATGGAAAGCTCTACCGAGCGCGGTGGGAGTCGCGCCGCGCGGTAAATACTGCCCTTCGCCGGTCCGGACTGTCGCCAAAGCGCCCCGCCCCGGTGGGGCGCTTTCTTGTGCCGGGGCATCCCACCGGCATCCCCTGGACAATGATGTGAAAGGACATTGCAGAACGCCATGATTGATTTGCGACTGATCCGCGAGAACCCGGAGGCCGTCAAGGCTGCCGTTGCCACCACCTTCACTGAAGCTCCCATCGACGAAATCGTCGCTGCCGACGAGCGGCGCCGCGCACTGCTGAGCGAGGTGGAAACCCTCAAGGCTGAACTGAACCAGGGCTCGAAGCAGGTAGGACGCACCAGGGACCCCGAAGAACGACAGGCGCTTATCGCCAACATGCGTGACCTGGGTGACCGCATCTCGGCGCTGGATGAACAGGCGAAGGCGGCTGATGAGCACCTGCACGACCTGATGCTGCATGTTCCGAACATCCCGCTGCCGCACGTCCCGGTGGCCCCGGACGAAAGCGGCAACGTGGTGGTCGCCGAGTACGGCCCGCTGCGCGAATTCGACTTTGACCCGAAGCCGCACTGGGACCTGGCCGAAGCCCTGGGCATCATCGACTTCGAGCGCGGCGTGAAGCTTGCTGGCTCGCGTTTCTACGTGCTGCGCGGCGACGGTGCGCGTTTGCAGCGCGCCTTGATCGCCTGGATGCTCGACCTGCACGTGCGCGACCATGGCTACCAGGAGGTCTATCCCCCGTACCTGGTGCAGGGTGAGATGCTGGTCGGCACCGGCAACCTGCCCAAGTTTGCCGAGAACCTCTTCCGCGACGCGGAGGAGGACCGCTGGATGATTCCCACGGCCGAAGTGCCAGTCACCAACCTCTACCGCGACGAAATCCTGGATGAGGCCCTGCTGCCGATCTACCACGTCGCCTACACGCCCTGTTTCCGCCGGGAGCAGATCTCGGCCGGGCGCGACGTGCGCGGCATCAAGCGCGGCTACCAGTTTGACAAGGTCGAAATGGTGAAGTTCGTGCATCCGGACGAATCTGAGGCGGAGCACAAGCGCCTGATCGGCGAGGCCGCAGACACCTTGCGCGGGCTCGGCATCCCCTATCGGGAAGTGCAGCTCTCGACCGGGGATCTCGGCTTCGCGGCGGCGGACAAGGTGGACCTGGAAGCGTGGGCGCCCGGGTCGGGCGAATGGTTGGAAGTGACCTCGTGCGGTCGCTTCAACGATTTCCAGGCTCGTCGCGCCAACATTCGCTTCCGCCCGGCGGACGGTGGCCGCCCCCGATTCGTGCACACCCTGAACGGCTCGGGCCTTGCCCTGCCCCGCACCATGATCGCCATCATGGAAGGAAACCAGCAGGCGGATGGCACGATCGTCATCCCTGACGTCCTGCGCCCCTACATGGGAGGCCAGGAGATCATTGGCGTGCAGCCGCCCCCGGGCCCGGCCCGGTCGAAGAACGCGTGAACCTGCCGGCAGGCTGCGCTACTATTGCAGCCTGCCGCACCTGGAGAGGTGGCCGAGTGGTTGAAGGCACCTGTCTTGAAAACAGGCGAACGCAAGTTCCGTGGGTTCGAATCCCACCCTCTCCGCCAACAATAGCCATATCCAGCGGCGCGCCGTTCGTGCCGCTTGCGATGCGTGTCGAGAGCCACAAGGGATGGGCTGGCAGCACGTCCCGCTCCTGGGCGCCAGGAGCGGAACAGAGGGCAACGGTTCCTCGTTCGGACTACAGCGTATTGCAAAAGACCTGACCTGCCAGGCAACAAACCCGTGTCTCGAGCGCAGTCGAGAGACCTCGTCGCCAGCGCTGGTGAACGAGGTCTCTCGACTGCGCTCGAGACACGAGGGGATTCCTGGCGGCCCAACTTCTTTGCACACCGCTGTAAGGCTTGTCCCCTACCCTCCGTGCACTGCCCCGAACGTCAGGCCGCGCACCAGTGAGCGCAACACGAACGACGCCAGAATGAACTCCGGTACGATCGTCACAATCGTTGCGGCGGCCATCGGCCCCCAGTCCACGTTCTGGTAGCCCATATAGCCGAGCAGGCCGATGGTCACCGGGTAGGTCTCCCGTCCCCCCAGCACCAGGCCGAACACCATCGCGTTCCACGAGAAAATGAAGGCCAGCACCGCCGCCGCTGCGATTCCCGGCAGCACCAGCGGAATCGCGATACGAGTAAAGATCTCCCAGAACCCGGCGCCATCAACCTTGGCCGCCTGCTCGATGTCCTTCGGCACATCCTCGAAGTAACCGCGCATCAGCCAGATCAACAGCGGCAGCGTGATCGCCTGGTAGATCAGGATCAGGCCCAGGTAGCTGTCGTACAGCTTCAACTGTTGGAAGATGACGAACAACGGGATGATCACCGCCAGCTCCGGCGCGAAGCGGAAGCTGAGGAATGTGAACGCAAGATCCTCCTTGCCCTTGAATTCATACCGGGCCAGCACGTACGCGGCGGGCGTGCCCACGATCAGCGTGAGCACAACCGCGCCTGCCGCAATGATGAACGTGTTGCGGTAGTAGTTCAGGAAGTCGCCCTGCCCCAGCACCTCGCGAAAGTTCTCCAGCGTCGGCGTGAAGAAGAACTTGGGCGGCACGGCGATGATATCGACGTTCGTCTTGAACGACATCAAGGCCACCCAGACGAGTGGAAAGAGCGTGAAAATGGCGAATACGACGAACCCGATCCAGTACGCCACATTGCCGATGGTGAGCGAGTTTTTTCGGGTCATGCGGTCATCCTCCCTGCGCCAGCCGGCCTAGCCCTGCATCGCCTTGCGCCAGCGCCGGATCAGGATGAACGCGAGGACGTAGCACATCGCCCAAAGCACGATGGCGTAGGACATCGCGGTCCCGAAGTTGGTCCAGCGGATCGCCTGGAAGTACGTGCTAATCGCGAGGGTATTCGTGACATCAACCGGGCCGCCCTGGGTCGTCGCGTAGATAAGGTCAAAGATCTTGAGGGAGTCAATACCGCGGAACGCCCCGACGATGATCAGGAATGGCAACAACATCGGGATGGTCAGGGTGCGAAACGCGACCCACGGTGACGCCCCATCCACCCGGGCCGCCTCGAACGGCTCCTTCGGCAGCGCCTGCAAGCCCGCCAGCAGCACCAACGCAGCGAACGGGGTGTAGAGCCAAATATCAATCAGCAAGATCGACGGCAGCGCCAGTTGCACACTGCCCAGCCACTGCAGCGGGCCAATCCCAATCAACCCCAGCAGGTAGTTGAGAATGCCGTCGGGCGTCATCATGCTCTTCCACATCAGCGCGCCGACGACGGGCGGCATCATCAGCGGCAAGATCATGACCGCGCGAAAGAAGCGCACAATCGGATTGTCACGGTTCAGCATCACCGCCACGGCCAGACCGAGCGGGAGTTCGATGACCAGCGCCACCACCACGTAGGTCAGCGTCACGCGCACGGAGTTCCAGAACGCCGCGTCCTGCAACAGCGTCTGGTAGTTCCGCAACCCGATAAACTGCTTCGGCAGCGTCGAGGTCAACTTGTAGTCCGTGAGGCTCCAGTAGACGCCGATCAGGAACGGAACGATGAGGCTGACCAGAATGGCCAGCGCCGGCAAGAGCAACAGATAGGGCAGCCAGCGCTCGCTCCCCCGCGCGACCGGCGCCTCGATGTGCGCCGTCGAGGTGGGAGGTGTCGCCTTGATACTCGTGGCGCTACTCATTGCTCACGCTCCTCGCACAAGATGCTCCCGTTGCTCATGTCACCGCTTCCCATTATCAACCCGTTATCACCACCTTGCCGGATTGCCCGCTGTCTGCCACGCGAAACGCCTCGTCGATCTGTTCAAGCGGGAAGCGGTGGGTAATCGCCGGTTCGATTACGAACTCGCCCCGGCCCAGACGCTGGATTAATTCATCCATCACCGGCCAGCTACAGACCCAGGAGCCGTGCAGCGTCAACTGCTTGTGCAGAATCTGTGGGCTGGGGTCGATGGTCGTCTCATTGCGCTCCCCTACCCAGACCGAGCGGCCCCAGACACGAGCGGCGTCGAGCGCAGCCAGCCGGCCGGCCGATGCCCCGGAGAAATCCATGGTCAGGTGCGCGCCTTCCCCGTGCGTGGCGTCATAGATCCGGGTCACGGCGTCCTCGGCCACGGGGTCAATCGCCTGGTCCGCGCCGAGTTGCAGCGCCAGATCTCGCCGCAGCGGAATGGGATCGACTGCGATGACGCTCGCCCCGGCAGCCTTCGCGAAAACCAGTCCGGCCAGTCCGACGCCACCCATGCCGAACATGGCGACGGTCTCGCCGCCTGCAGGTTGCCCGCGCTTGATCGCCTGGTAGGCTGTTCCCGCGCCACACGCGCAGTAGGCGCCATCGGCGTAGCTGACATTCTCGGGCAGCTTGATGCAGCTCCTGGCGTCGGCCACCATGTAGTCGGCGAACGCGCCATCCCGCTGCCAGCCGTACGAGCGATAGGAGCTGCAGTGCAGCATCCAGCCCGAGCGGCAGGCGCGGCACTCATTGCACCCGGTGATGTGGTAACAGGCAACACGGTCGCCAACCTGCAGGCTGGTCACGCCTGGCCCAACCTCGACCACCTCGCCCGCCGGCTCGTGACCGGGAATCGTGCCGGCCACACTCGGCGTCCACTGGTCGTGGGCCGACGGCGCCGCGCTCTTCTCATCCGGCGAGGGCCGGTAGAGGAAGCCCAGGTCGCTGCCGCAAATACCCGCAGCGCGGATCTGGAGCAGTACCTCACCCGGACCGGGCGCGGGCTGCGGCGCTTCGACGAACTCCAGGTTTCGATTGCCAAGGAAGGCGACGGCGCGCATGTTCGTCCCCAGATGTCTTCCCCCGTCCGTGTCATCCTCACGGAGAAGGGGTCTCGTTCCATCCCGGTTGTCATCCCGGCGGCGGCAAGGGCTCGTTCCACTGTCCGCGCAAAGACGAGACAACGAGCGTTCTCGCGCCCCGGAATGACGCCAGGCGTGCGCAGATGAGCGCGAGTGGCGAGTTGCCTCGCCACTCGCGCTCTCTGCCGGCTATGCCGCGACGAACGTCCGGTTACGCTGGCTTGATGGACGCCAGGACCTGGTCCATTGCGGCAGCGGCCTCGTCCATGGCGGTCTTGGCATCCTTCTGGCCAAGCACCACTTCCTGGACCGACTGCGCCCAGACATCACCGACCTGTGCGAACTCCGGCAGCGCCGGCACCAGCACGCGGGAGTACTCTTCGATCAGTTCCTGGTACACCTTGGCGTAGTCGCCCCAACCCTCCATGTACGCCAGCACGGCAGGATCGTTTGCTGCGGACTTCCGGGTCGGGTTGATATTGTTCTTGACCGCCGAGTCGGCCAGGATCTTCTTGCTCGTGGCCCACTGCATGAACAGCCACGCGGCATTCTTCTCCTTGGCGGCGGAGGCCAGGCCCAGCGACCAGATCCAGATGTTGGTCTTGATGCCGCCCGGGCCTTCCGGCGGGATGGCATAGCCAGCCTTGCCGGCCACCTTGGACTGTGCGGGATCCTCGATGCTGCCGGCCATGTGGTCGGCATCGATGAACATGGCGGCGCTGCCGTTCATGAACGACTGCATTGCCTCGTACCAGGTAAAGCCCGTCACGCCTTCCGGCGCGAACTTCATCAGCTTGCCCCAGTAGTCAGTCGCCGCGACGCCGGCCTCGTTATTCACAGTCGACTTCCAGGCGTCCGCGTCCATGACCTGGCCGCCGTACGACCAGAAGACCGTGCCATAGCCTGTGGTAATCGTTGGCCAGGTGCGGTCGCCACGAGCCACGAAGCCCGCCACCTTCTGGCCCTCGAATTCCAGGCCGTTCAGTTGCTCAGCCACCGCCAGCAGGTCATCGTAGTTCGTGGGAACCTCGATGCCCTGCGCCTCGAAGATGTCCTTGCGGTACATGAGGGCATAGCCCTCTTCGTTGACCGGCAGCGCCCAGAGGCTGCCTTCGCCGACGCCGGTTGCCGGAGTGCCGTCCCAGCGGTTGACCTCGATCAGGCTTTCGTAGAAGTCCGAGAAATCCCAGTCCGGGTTCGTCAGGGTCGGGTCGTTGATGTACTCGTCGAGCGGCTCGATCCAGCCGCCGCCCACGTAGCGGAAGTCATCGATGTACCCGGTCATGAACACGTCGTACGTGCCCGCGCCGGTCGACAGCGCCAGCAGCAGCTTCTCGCGGAACTGCGTCTCGGGCAGCTTCTCGTACTTGACCGTGATGCCCGTCAGTTCCTCGAACTCGGGGAAGAAGGGCTCCATCGCATCGGTGTACGGGTGCTCGACCAGGATCGGGTAGATGGTCTTGCCACTCTCCCGCTTCCAGTCGAAGTCGCCCGACGCAGCCGGGGTGGAATCCTGTGCGCCGACCACCGGCACGCTGCCCAGCAAGCCCATGGCCACCGGCGCGGAAACGCCCAGTGCGGCCGCCCGGCGCAGGAAACCACGGCGATCCACCCGGCCCGTATGCAGGGCCTGCATCAGATTCAGGACTCGACGATCGTGCATCGAACCACCATCCTCCTTGATTCGTCGCCGCCCGGAGTCGCAGCGACAATCCATGGCTGGTCATCCAGCCATCTGCCTCATGGCGAGGCCTTGCTCCCGGCGTGGAGTCTGCGGCTGCCTCACCGCCGCGTGGGGCAGGCAGCGCACCCAGGCGTCCGGTTGTCACCCAACTCTGAAAGCTCTTGCAAGTGGTGACAAAGATTCCGGAACCCTCAATGGCAGATACCATAGGGAAGTTCCCGCAGCCTGTCAACCAGTTGTATGATGACTCGCTCCAGCGTGACCGGGCGCCCTGAACTGGCGCGACGCCACCCCCTTTGCTAGACCGGCACGATCATGTTCTTCATCACGCCGCCGGAGAGCGCAGCCTCCATAGCCTCCTGGAACGCGGTCAGTGGGTACGCCTCGGCGATGAGCGGCTTCACGTTCAGCGAGCCGTCCGCGATGGCGGCAATGGTCTTGGGATAGCAGTACGGCCCGAGGTGGCTGCCGTGGATATTCAGTTCCTTGGTGTCCCCGATCACCGTCCAGTTCACCGTCGCCGGCTCGTTGAAGACACTGAACTCCACGAACGTACCCAGCTTGCGGATCATCTCCAGGCCGGTGTTGACCGAGGCCGGGTTGCCGCTCGCCTCGATGTAAACATCGCAGCCGTAACCATCGGTCAGATCCTTCACCTTCTGCACGGCGTCTTCTGTCGTCACGTTGAGGCCGAGGTCCGCGCCGAACTCCCGCGCCAGGTCAAGCCGGTAGTCGCGCGCATCGACAGCGATCAACAGGCCTGGCTTCGCCATTTTCGCGATCTGCAACATGCAGAGGCCGATGTTGCCGACGCCGGAAATGACGACGGTGTCGCCCTCCCTGATTTCGCCCCGGTCCACGGCGTGCCAGGCGCAGGCCGCCGGCTCGATGTAGGCCGCCTCGCCCGCTTCCAGCGATTCCGGCACCTTGTGCACGCGGGCCGTGGCCGGGTACAGGCAGTATCTGGCCATCCCGCCGTTGACCACGTTCTGGAAGCCGAAAATGTTGCCGTACTGGCACATCCAGTAGTGCCCGCTCAGGCAGAAGCGGCACTTCTCGCACGGTACGATCTGCTCCGCGACAACGCGGTCCCCGAGCTGCACCCCGTGCTTCTCGGCCGCGCCTTCGCCCAGCGCCACCACCCGCCCGGCGTACTCGTGCCCGGCAGTGACCGGCCCGATTACGCCGCCGCCCTTGCCGTCGATCCCCCAGAAGAGCTCGCCGCCCAGGAAGCACTTCATGTCGGAGGCGCAGATGCCGCACGCCTCCACCTCGATCAGGATCTCGTTCACCCCCGGCGCCGGCACCGGCACCTCTTCCACCCGGTAATCACGCGGACCATAAACCCGGACCGCCTTCATCGTTGCCTCGACCACGGGACCCGACTCCTCTCGCGCCGCGCGGGCGCATCAGCCTGCACACTGAGGGAATGGGACCAGCTTGCAGGCCGGGCGTCAATCGACGCGCAGGCCAGTCACGATGTCGAAGAGGTGGGCGCGGCCAGGGTCGAACGAAAAGCTCAACTTCTGCCCCATTTCCGCCGGGAAGTCCGCTGGCGCCCGCGCCACCATGAACTGCCCACCCGGATCGAGCGTAATCAGGCGCTCGTTCCCCAGGTCCTCGACCACGAAGACCTCACCGCTCGTCGCAGAAGCGCTGCCCTGGCCCAGGAGTACATCCTCGGGCCGCAACCCGAACTGCACCTTGCCTTCGGAGTTGATCACTCGCTGAAGCCGATCAGCCAGCGAGCCGCGCGCCGGGATAGCCTGCTCTCCCACCAGCAACACTGGCTCGCCGTCCCGTGAGCTGATCGTAGTCGTGAGCAGGTTCATGGGCGGACTCCCCAGGAACCCCGCAACAAAGGCGTTGCCGGGGCGGGCGTAAACGTCCTTGGGCGGCCCAACCTGCTGTAGCAACCCGCCACTCATGATCGCCACGCGGTCGGCCAGCGTCATTGCCTCCGCCTGGTCGTGGGTAACGTAGATCGTGGTCGTCGCCAGCTCCCGCTGGAAGCGCTTCAATTCGCCGCGCGTGTGCAGGCGCAGCTTGGCGTCCAGGTTGGAGAGCGGCTCGTCCATCAGGAACACGGACGGGCGCCGGATAATGGCCCGGCCCAACGCCACCCGCTGCCGCTGGCCGCCGGAAAGCGCACGCGGTTTCCGATCCAGCAGTTCGGAAATCTGCACCACCTGCGCCACCTCCCGCACTCGCGCGTCGATCTCCGCCTTCGCGAGCTTGCGCACGCGCAGTGGATAGGCGAGGTTCTCGTACACGCTGAGGTGGGCATAGAGCGCGTAGCTCTGGAAGACCATGGCGATATCGCGCGCCCGGGGCGGCAGGGTGTTCACCACCGTTTCGCCAATGTGGATCGTCCCGTCGCTGATCGACTCCAGCCCGGCCAGCATTCGCAGCGAAGTCGTTTTGCCGCAACCGGAGGGCCCGAGCAGCACCAGCATCTCGCCGTTGGGCACGTCAAGGTTGAGCCCGTCAACGGCCACCACATTGCCAAAGCGCTTTGAGACGTTCCGGAACGAAACTGGCGCGGACCGCCCCTCGCTCTGTGCTCCCCGAGAGGTCATCATCCTGTCACTCCACCCGCGGACAGGCCGCGCGTCAGGTGCCGCTGCGCCAACAGGGCCAGCACCAGCACCGGGATCGTCGTAATCACGCCGGCCGCCATCATGTTGCCGTACTTGATGTCGTACTGGGTGATTTGGCCCGCCACCGCAATTGGCAGCGTTTGCGCCTTCGTCTGCGTCAGGATCAGCGCCAGCAAGAACTCGTTCCAGGAAGCGATAAAGACGAGGATGAACGTTGCCGCCAGCCCGGGCGCGGCCAGTGGGATAGCGATCTTGCGCAGCACGCCGAAGCGGCTGTCGCCATCCATCAGCCCCGCCTCCTCCATATCGCGCGGAATATCACGAAAGAAGCCAATCATCATCCAGATGACGAAGGGCAGCTCCATGAACGCTTCCACCAGCCCGAGGCCGATGTGCGTGTCGAGCAGTTTGAAGCCGAAGATCGACTGGTTGAAGATCACGAAGATCGGGATGATGGTCACGATCGGCGGAAACATGCGGATCGTCAACATGGTGAAGAGCAGGTGGTAGTTGAAGTTGCGCGGCAGCCGGTAGCGCGACAGCGCGTAGGCAGCCAGGGTGCCGACCGCCACCGAGAGCGAAGCGGCGATGAGCGCCACGATCAGCGAGTTGATGCCGAACTTGTAGAAGCGCTGCGTCACCAGCAGATCGTAATAGTTCTCCGTCGTCGGGTTCTGGACCACGATGGTCGGCGGCCGCGCCACAAACTCGGCCTTGTCCTTGAAGGACATGTTGACCATCCAGTAGACGGGCAAGAGGATTATCATCGCCACGATGGCGACCAGCGCGTAGCGCCCCACTTTCTGCCAGGCGGTATCGCCAACCATGCCGCGTCTCCCCTACTCTGCCGGCGCCGCGTAGTCAGCCAGCACGCGGCGCACGTAGAACGTCGCGGCGGCGATCAGCGAGAGCTGGAAGAGCAATGACAGGGCCGAGGCGTACCCGAAGTCAAACTTCGTAAACCCTTCAATGTAGATGGTCAGCGTCATGGTGTAGGCCGAGGAGCCCGGCCCACCCCGCGTCATGATGAAGATTTTGTCGAAGATACGCGCCGCGTCAATCAACCGCAGCAGGATCACCACCAGCAGCACCGGCTGCAGCAGCGGCAGCGTGACCGTGCGGAAGACGTGCCAGCGCCCGGCGCCATCGATAGCCGCAGCCTCGTAGGGGTCTCGCGGGAGCGAGAGCAGCGCCGCGTAGAGCAACAGGAACGCGAACGGAGTCGCCTGCCAGACATCGACGACCATCATGGCGTACAGCGCAATACCGGGATCAGAGAGCCAGCGCACCGATGGAAACCCGGCCTCATTCAGCAAATAGTTGAATATGCCGAACTCGTAGTCATACATGAACAACCAGGCAATGGACACAGCGACCGGCGGCAGAATGATCGGGATGATCAGCAACGAAGTCAGCGCGCCCCGCCCGCGGATACCGCCCGTCATCAGCAGCGCCAGCGCCAGGCCCAGGCCAATCTCGACGGTGGTGACCACCACCATCCACTTGATCGTGGTCCACGCCGACTGCGCCACCAGTGGGTCCTGGAGGGCCCGCAGGAAGTTCTCGAAGCCGACCCAGGTCGTCTGCACGCCGCCGCGCGCCATCTTCACTCGCGAAAAGGCGTAGGTAATGGTCGTGACGGCCGGAATCGCCGCGAAAAGCACAAACATGATGATCGTCGGGGCAACCAGCAGCCAGGCGAGATGGCGCTCCCACCAGGGTGCGCCCTTGAGGGTGCTGCCCTCCTGTTGGCTGATTGCCTTCTCGCTGGCCATTGCCCTGTCCCGACTCGCTACCTGACCGTTCGTACCCCGGCCAACCGGTTCACCTGTCGTTCCCCAGTGCTTCCGGGAACATCTCCTGCCACCACCTACAGGTGTCATCCTGAGCTTGTCGAAGGATCTCGTTCCCGACCAGCAAGCAGAAGTTGTCCTCAATCTGCCGAAGACCCCGGGCATTTCTCACGCCGGTGGCGAACTCGCGACTGGCCCTCAGCCAATCAACGGGCAAGCCCAACGCCTTCACCCCGGCAACATCGAGCGCGGCAGATGCCGGCCAGATGCTTCGACAAGCTCAGGATGACACCTGAGAGTGGATGACACCTTTGACGCCGCGAACCCTGAAGCTTCCCTCTCCCTGCGCAAGTACGCAGGGAGAGGGGCTGGGGGTGAGGGTTCCTACTGCAGCACGCCCTCGCGCACCATCAGTTCGCGAATCTCCTTGTTGGCGTTCGCCAATGCGTCATCGCCAGAGGTCTGGCCGGCAATCGCTTCCGCCACGTAGCGGCCGTAGATCGCCTCGACCGCGTTGTAGTACGGCGTGCGCGGGCGCGGTACGGCGTTGCGCGCGGCGGCGAGCAGGCCCGGCAGGAAAGGCAGCTTGGCCACCGCGTCCGGGTTCTCCATCACGCTCATGCGCGTGGCCGGGATGTTCTGGTCCATGAGCAGGCGCAGTTGCTGCTCCGGCGCTGTGAACCAGAGGATGAAGTCCAGCGCAGCGTCGGCGTTCTGGGAGCCTTCGGGGATGCCCAGCAGCCAGTTGCCGGTCATGTTGGCGGGCGTCACGCCCTCCTGCGCCGGTTCGCCGCCGATATCCACCAGATCCACGACCTTGGAGATCTCCGGGTCCCAGATCTGCAGAACCTGGTCAGGCCAGATATCCGCGGACTGAGCAATGATCCCCTCGGACATATTGCGGCCATTCTCGGCGTGGCCCACGTTCTCGACACCCGGTGGGCAGAGCCTGGCCAATTCGAGCTGCGCGGCCATGGCCTGCTTCGCCGCGTCAGTCTCGAGCTGTGGCTCCCAGTTCTCATCGAAGAGGTCGCCACCGTAGCCCCGCAGGACCGGCAGGAAGCTGGTTGCGGCCGGGTTGCCAGCCTGACCGCGCAGGCCGATGCCGTACAGCCCCTCGGCGCCCTTTGCGTCCGTGATCGTCTTCGCGACCGTCAGCACATCGTCCCAGGTCGCAGGCTTCTCCAGCCCCATGTCTTCCAGGACATCGGTCCGCCAGGCAAAGACCTGAACATTGCCGACCCAGGGGATGCCGCGCAAACCAGTACCCGCCGGGAAGTCACCGAGCGCCAGCAGTTCGGGGATGAAGTCCTCGTCGGCGGCCAGACCGCGCGCGTCCATCATCTCGCCGAGGTTCATCAGGAACTCGCCGCCCGCGAACTGCGGCATCCACGGGTCGTCGAGGTGCACGATGTCGTAGGCGCCGGTGGCCTGGGTCAGGTTGAGCGTCAACTTCTCCAGCAAACTGGCGTACGGGTTGGGCTGCATTTCAATGGTGACGTTGTTCGCTGCCTGGTACTCGTCAATGAGCGGCTGAATCTTGGGGGCATCCCCATCGGTGATGGCGAAAATCAGGTTCGTGCTCTGCAGGAACGCAGGCGCGGCGAACGTGGAGCGCTTCGACGCTCCTCCGAGTGCGGTTGCTGCCGCACCGGCAGCTACGCCCTTGAGCAGATTGCGGCGAGTAGAAGATTTCACGCTAACCATGGATAGCTCCCTTTCAGGATTGTCAATGACGATTCGTCGCAATCGAGGCGGGGCGATGATCCTCCTTTCGTGTGCAGGGGTCAGGCAGGCCGGGAGAGCCCAAACAGGCCGCGCCGGCGGGCGGGGGAGTCGGGCGGCAGGTCCAGATCCGCGATGCCGGTTGAACCCTTCGCGTAGGTCGGGTGCGATGCTGGCAGCGGCAGCGCCACCTCCTCGCCCGTGGCCCCTGCCACGTAGGCGCCGAGCACAGAGTCGAGCACGCGCAGCCCTGCTTCACCGCTGGCCACCGGCTCCCGGCCCTGTTCCACTGCCTCCCGGAAGTCGTTCAGGATCGCCACCATGCCGTAGGCGGGCGGGGTTCCCGGCTCCCAGGAGCGCACGCCCCGCTCGCCCACCACGCGCAGGCGCGTGGCCGGTACGAACGGGTGGGTGCCGTCGTCCAGCGTCTCCATGACCACGCGCCCCTTCGTACCGCCGATCTCGACGCCGCCTGGCCCCTTGCCCCAGGCCATGTTCACAAAGGCGTGGCCGGCAGGATACGTGTAGCGAACCAGCGCGATATCCTCGACATCTCCGTCGGCATCGAGGCGACGATCGATAAAGGCGCTGACGGAGGTCGGCGGCCCGCCCATGATCCAGTGCGCCAGGTAGACGATGTGCAGCATGTCGGTCAGGACACCGCCGCCGGAATCGGCTGCGTTGTGCCGCCAGCGGGGCACATACGCAGCTGCACCCGGACGATCCTCGACCCCGAGGTAGTTCATGACCGCCACTTCGGGCGCGCCAATCTCCCCGGAGTCCAGCACGTCCTTGATTTCGGCGTAGACCGGCATGAAGTGATAGTTGTGGACCGTACCAAGCGTCACGCCGTGGTCCTTCGCGGCGTCGATCATCGCCTGCGCGTCCGCCGGGGTCAGCGCCAGCGGCTTTTCGGCCAGGATGTGCTTGCCTGCCTGCGCTGCCGCAATCACGATCTCCGGACGAAAGCGTTGGGGCGTGGCCACAATCACCGCATCGATGTCGTCGCGCGCCAGGAGATCACGCCAGTCCGCGTAGAGGTTATCCGCGGCGAGCCCCGCCGCCTCGCCGGCTGCAGCCAGCCGCTCCGGCGTCGGGTCGGCCGCCGCCACGACGGTCATGCCCTCGTTGGCCTGTACGCCCCGAATATGGGCATTCACACCGATATTGCCACAGCCAATAAGACCGATACGCATGGATGCTCCCGTTGCCCGATGGCGAACCTGCGCCAGGCACATAGCCGGCAATCTGGCGACGCCCCGGCGCCAGCAGCACGGCTGACAGCGCGACACACAGCAGGCGAAGACGTCGGTCCGTGGCGGACACTACCCCCGCCGCAGCAACCTGTCAACACCCTGAACTGCGGGTAAAGCGCCACGAATTGCCTCCGTCACACCGTTTGGCGCGCACGACGGCGGCAGGGCTGCGGCGCTAAAATGCACCGCGCCGCAACGGACGCGGCGCACCATCCGGGAGGCGTCACTTTGGCCGGGCCAGCACATCACCGTTCGTCGCCGCTCATCGCCGAGCAGATGCCCGAGGGCCAACCAGCGCCAGCGGCGCCGAAAGTGCCCCCCTACGCCTGGGTGATCGTGGCGGTGCTGGCTGTCACCCTCACCATTGCCTCCGGTGCGCGGTTCCTGTTCGGCGTGGTCCTGAAGCCCGTCTCCGAGCAGTTCGGGTGGGACCGGGCGCAGCTCACCGGCGCCGTCATGCTGGGCATGATCGTCATCTCCATCTGCCAGCCCATTGTCGGCATCCTGGTTGACCGCATCGGCCCCAAGAAGATCCTGGTGACCGGCCTGCTGCTGCTTGGCCTCTCGCTGATCCCCCTCTCGATGGTGACGCAACTCTGGCAGGTGTACCTGGTCTACGGCATCGTCATGCCGCTGGGGCTGGCCGCCGCGTCACCAGTGCTCTCCACGGCCATCGTAGGCCGCTGGTTCCAGGAGAAGCGCGGATTGGCCATGTCCATTGCTACCTCTGGCTCCGCCTTCGGGCAATTACTGATCGTGCCCATCGCCACCTGGATCATGGTCTTCTCCGACTGGGAGACCACGTACCGCGTCCAGGCTGTCGCCATTCTGCTCGTGTCCCTGCCCCTGAGCGCCTTCCTGCTGCGCGACAACCCCGCCGCAGTTACGGCCGCCGCCAAGGCGGATCAGCAGGGTATGACCCTGCGCGAAGCGATCAGCAACCCGGCCTTCTGGATCCTCGGCTTCGGCTTCATCGTCTGCGGCTGGACCATGGCCTTCCCGAATACGCACTTCATGGCTTACGCCGACGACATGGGAATGTCTGTCCTGCACGCGGCGAACGCTATCTCGGTCACCGCCATCTTCAGCGTTCTCGGCAGCGTGCTGCTGGGCATGGCGGCCGACCGCTACGCCCGCTCGTACGTGCTGGCGCTCACCTACGCGCTGCGTGGGCTGGCCTTCCTGCTCCTGATCCTGCTGCCGGGCGGCAACCTGATCTACCTCTATGGCCTGGTGCTGGGCATCTCCTGGACCGCCACCACGCCGCTGACCGCCGCCATCGCCGCCGACCGCTACGGCCCGCGCCACCTGGGTCTCATCTTCGGCTCGCTGTTCACCTTCATGAATCTCGGCTTTGGCGTGGGCTCCTTCCTCGATGGCGTGATCTACGAGCACCTCGGCGGCTACAACGGCGCCCTGACCATCAACGTCATCCTCGGCATCGTGGGGGCGGGCCTCGTGCTGTTGCTCCCCCGCCTCGCCGAAGAGCGCGGCGAGCAGTGGCAGCACGCACCGGTGGCAGCCAGCCCGGCGGACTGACGCGCTCGTCAGTCCGCCCGCCTTGTCCCGCCCTTCCCAGCTACCGTATCCTCTCTCGATTGACCAGCCCCGCGGGCTGGCCGCCCGTCCCCGCGAACGTTGAACGACAGGGAGCGCCATGCCGGCGATGCGGGATTTCTTCCAGCGCCGGGGCAAGTTCCGACCGGAAGAGCAGCAGGACGATGACCGCGCCGAGCACCATATTCCGGAAGACCTCTGGATCAAATGCCCCAGGTGCGGCGAACTGATCTACAGCCGCGAACTCGAGCGCACCGACCGCGTCTGCCCCAAGTGCTCATACCACTTCCGCCTCCGGGCCCGGCAGCGCATCGCGCACTTGCTCGATCCCGGCTCCTTCGTGGAGTGGCACGCCAACATCCTGACCGAGGATCCCCTCGCGTTTGCGGACGGCAGCGGCAGTTACGACCAGAAGCTGGAGCAAACCCGCGCCAAGAGCGGAGAATCCGAGGCCTTGATCGTGGGGCGTGGCAGCATTGAGGGTCAGCCCGTCGCCATCGCTGTCAGCGATTTCGAGTTCCTTGGCGCCAGCATGGGCTCCGTCTTCGGTGAGAAGCTGGTGCGCGCCATCGAACTGGCGGAGCAGCACCGCGAACCACTGCTCACAATTTCGTCCTCCGGCGGCGCGCGCATGCACGAGGGGCTGTTTTCCCTCATGCAGATGGCCAAGACGGTCTCCTCGCTGGCCCAACTGGGCCGAGCCGGGGTACCGCACATCGCCATGCTGGTCGATCCCTGCTACGGCGGCGTCACCGCGTCCTACGCGACAGTCGCGGACGTCATCGTGGCCGAGCCGGGCGCGCTGGTCGGGTTCGCCGGGCCACGCGTGATCGAGCAGATCACGCGCCAGAAACTGCCGGACGGGTTCCAGACGGCCGAGTTCCTGCTCGAACACGGCATGATCGACATGATCGTGCCCCGCGCCGAACTGCGCGAGACGCTCGCAACCCTGCTGCGCCACTACGGCGAACAGATTGATGCGTTCGCGGCAGAGAGCGGCATTCCGGTGAGCAGCAATGGCCATGCCTGAGCAGATTGCGGTTGCTGCCCCGTCCCTGACCGCGTGGGACCGGGTGAAGCTGGCCCGTCACGCGGAGCGCCCACACGCGCTGGACTATGTGCGCGAACTGGCGACAGACTGGGTGGAGCTGCACGGTGACCGCGCCTTCGGCGACGACCAGGCGCTGGTGGGCGGGCTTGCCCGCCTTGGCGCGCACCGGGTGATGGTGCTGGGCCATCAAAAAGGGAACGACACGAAGGAGAATCTGGCGCGCAACTTCGGCATGGCCCGGCCCGAGGGGTACCGCAAGGCCGAGCGCCTCATGCGCCACGCCGAAAAATTCGGGTTCCCGCTGGTCACCTTCATCGACACCCCGGGCGCGGAGCCGGGCATCGGCTCGGAGGAGCGCGGGCAGGCCACCGCCATCGCCGAGAGTCTGCTCGCCATGGCCGACCTGGCGACCCCCTCGGTGGCGGTCGTCATCGGCGAAGGGGGCTCTGGCGGCGCGCTGGCTATTGGCGTCGCCGACCGCATCCTGATGCTGGAGAACGCCATCTACGCCGTCGCCTCGCCCGAGGCGTGCGCAGCCATCCTCTGGAAGGACGCCGCCCGCGCGCCGGAAGCCGCCGAAACGATGCGCGTCACGGCCGCCGACCTGGCCGGTTTCGGCATTGTGGACGAGGTCATCCCGGAAGCCGTGCCCGCCCACGAGAACCCGCGCGCGGCCATTCGGGCTGCCGGCGCGGCCGTTGCCCGCCACCTGGACGACCTGCTGGCTGCGTACCCCCGCGCCGACCGCGACGCCCTTGATGCCCTGCGCCGCGCTCGCCACGAGCGCTTTCGCCGCATCGGCGCCTGGCGCGAGCGCGTCCCGGTCGGGGACGCGCTCTAGCGTCCGGAGGTTACCCTGCCTCCTCCACGGCCAGGTCGATCCAGCCGTGGCGCAGGGCGTAGATGACCGCCTGCGTGCGGTCGTTGACCTGCAGCTTGCGCAGGATCGAGGTGATGTTGTTCTTTACGGTCTGGTCGGAGATCAGCAGCATGCTGGCGATCTCCTTGTTGCTCAGCCCCTGGGAGACAAAGCCCAGAATCTCAATCTCGCGCGGGCTCAGCGGCGAGTAGTCCTCCGTCTCGATGACGCCCCGCTTGCTGCCGTTCCGCACCTCGTCCAGCAGGCGCGCGTTCACGAAGTTGGGCGTCTGCGCTGCCTCGTCCGCGCCAGCCACATGCCGGATCAGGCGCACCAACTCCTGCATCTCGATCGCCTTCGCAGCGAAGGCATCGGCCCCGGCGCGGATGGCGGCAAAGAGGTGGCCATCGTCCTCGTGCATCGTCAGCACAATCACTGCCGCTCGCGGCTGCCGCCGCTTGATGGCGCGGGCCACATCGAAGCCGGACATCGTCGGCAGGCTGATGTCGAGGAGCACCACGTCTGGCTGATACTGTTCGGTTGCCTGCAGCGCCGCCGGGCCATCTGCGGCCTCGGCCATGATCAACAGATCGCGCTCCGGCTCCAGGCCCATGCGCACCCCGCGCCGGAAAAGCGGGTGATCGTCAACGACCAGAATCCCGATACGGCTCATGCCTCGTCTCTCCCTCTCCCCTATCCCTCGTCGTGGTCCGCCAGTGGCAGCGTCGCCAGCACCTGGGTCCCCTTCCCCGGCGCAGAGTCGATCTGCAACGTACCGCCCAGCAATTCCGCGCGTTCCCGCATGCCAGGCACCCCCTCGCCATGTCCGGCCACCGGCCGGATCCGGCGCGGCGGGAAACCCTGGCCGTCGTCCGTCACGCGCAACGCAACGCTGGCAGCGTCCACCTCCAGGATTACGCGAATTTCCCGCGCGGCGCTGTGCTTGCGCGCGTTAGTGATCGCCTCCTGCGCAATGCGGTACAACGCCAGTTCCACGTCGTCCGCCAGGCGCGCCTGCTGCCCACTGACCGCGACCGTCACGTGCGGGCCCCAGAGTGGCGCCATCCCCGCCAGCGCCTCCAGCGCGGGGCCGAGCCCCTTCTCCTCCAGCAGCCGCGGACGCAGGCCGAACATCATGGCCCGCAGTTCATTCAGCGCATCACGCAGAAGTTCGCGCGCGTGCAGCAACTCATCCCGCGCGGATTCCGGCGCTCGCTCCAATGTGGCCAGCGCGAGATCTACGCCAAAGACCGCGGCCGAGAGCGACTGCGCCGGCCCATCGTGCAGGTCGCGCGCCAGCCGCCGCCGCTCGTCCTCGCGTTCCCGCGCCAGCCGCTCGCGCTGGGGGGAGCGCACGTGCACTCGTGCTGCGGTCATGCTGGTCCTTCCCACCTGCGCCCACCAAAAAGAAACGCCGCTCCACGGGGTGGAGCGGCGGGTCCATGCGGGGCAGTATACGCACCGCACAGGGTGTACGTACAGTCTCTGCGGACACTCAGGCGGCGGGTTGCCACCCTCTCGGGAGCAAGAAGGAGAAGCGGCCAAAGTCGTACACGTCGATCTCGTAGCCGAGCAGCACGTCCTCGGCGGCAGCTATCTCCCCGGCACAGACCTGCGCGAACGCCGCCCGGATATCGCGCACATCCTGGGGCGTCATCGGTGAGTCGCCGTGCGCCGGGAACACGAGATCGACGTCATCGATCACCGCAGCCAACCGCTCCAGGGAGATCCGGAACGCTTCCGTATCGCTGTCCGGGAAGAAGAGATACATCCCCGCGAGGTAGACGACATCCGCGACGAACAACGCCCGCCCGGTCCGGTCCAGGAACGACACCCCGCCGGCCGAATGGCCGGGCGTGTGGATCACCTCCAGCGCGCGGTTGCCAAGGTCGATCACGTCGCCGTGCTCGAGTGTCCCGGTCGCTTCCGTGCCCCGCATCCCGCCGGCGGGATCGAATCCCGCCGGGATGAACGCCGCATCCGCCTGCTCCGGGCCGAACGCCGCAATGTAGCGCTGCGCCGGGAAGCCGCCGCGCAGCCATGCTGCTTCCGCTGGATGAATCAGCACCTCATCGAACGCGTAGCTGTGGCCGGCGTGGTCCCAGTGCGCGTGCGACTGGAGCACACGCGGCCGTTTGCTGGACAGTGCGGCCACCAGGCCCGGGAAATCTCCCGCACCGGTCCCGGTGTCGATAACGGCCACATCGCGCGCTCCCTCCACCAGGTACGACTTCACGTCCTCGCGTTGGTGCGGTTCACGAATCATGGTGATGCCGCGCGGAAAGTGTTGAACCTCATACCACGGATCTGTCAAGGGGTCCTTCCTTCCCTGGGACGACGCGGCGCGGCGGCCACCCACTGCGCGGGGCTGGCCGGGGCCCCGGCTGGTGAGACCGTGCCTGGCAGATCACGCCCGGTGCGCGCGGTAACGCCGGATCAGCGCGTTTGTCGAGCTATCGTGCTGGAGGGCAGCGTCTTCCGCGCTCTCAAGCTCGGGGATAATCTTGCCCGCCAGGACCTTGCCCAACTCGACGCCCCATTGGTCGAACGAGTCGATGTCCCAGATCACGCCCTGCGTAAACACGCTGTGCTCATAGAGCGCGATCAGGGCGCCGAGCGAGGCTGGTGTCAGGCGTTCCGCGAGAATCGTGCTGGAAGGGCGATTCCCCTCAAACGTGCGGTGGGGCACAAGCCACTCCGGCACACCCTCGGCCCGCACTTCCTCCGGCGTCTTGCCGAACGCCAGCGCCTCACCCTGGGCGAACAGGTTGGCCATCAGCAAATCGTGGTGATTGCCCAATGCGTGGAGCGGTTGCAGAAAGCCAATGAAGTCGCAGGGAATAAGCCGGGTTCCCTGGTGAATGAGCTGGTAGAAGGAGTGCTGCCCATTGGTCCCCGGCTCGCCCCAGTAGATTGGCGAAGTGTCGTAATCAACCTTGACCCCGGCCAGGGTAACGTGCTTGCCGTTGCTCTCCATCGTGAGTTGTTGCAGGTAGGCGGGAAATCGCTTGAGGTACTGATCGTAGGGGAGCACCGCAATCGTCTGGGCGCCAAAGAAGTTGCTGTACCACACGGCCAGCAACCCCAGCAGCGCGGGCAGGTTGTGCGCGTACGGGGCTGTCCGGAAGTGCTCGTCCATGGCGTGCAGGCCGCCCAGCAACTCGGAAAAATGCTCCGGCCCGATGGCGATCATGGTCGAAAGCCCGATCGCGGAGTCCATGGAGTACCGGCCACCGACCCAGTCCCAGAACTCGAACATGTTCGCGGTGTCGATCCCGAACTTCGCGACTTCCGCCGCGTTCGTTGACACGGCGACGAAATGCTTCGCCACCGCCTCCTCATCACCCAGGGCCGCCAGGCTCCAGGCGCGAGCCGTGCGGGCGTTCGTCATTGTTTCCAGCGTCGTGAACGTCTTGGAGGAGACGATGAACAGCGTCTCTTCGGGATCGAGATCGTAGGTTGCTTCCCGGAAGTCGGCGCCGTCGATGTTGGAAACGAAGCGGAAGGTCAGGCTGCGGTCGCTGTAGTCGCGCAGCGCTTCGTAGGCCATGACCGGTCCAAGATCAGACCCGCCAATGCCAATGTTGACAATGTTGCGGATACGGCGCCCGGTGTGGCCCGTCCAGCGCCCATCGCGAACGCGCTCCGCAAAGTCCGCCATACGGTCCAGCACCGCGTGGACGCCCGGCACAACGTTCTCGCCATCGACCATGATCTCGGCGCCGCGCGGGGCGCGCAGCGCCACGTGGAGCACCGCGCGATCCTCGGTCACGTTGATCTTCTCGCCGGTGAACATCGCCTCAGTGCGTCCGCGCAGGTCACAGTCGGCGGCGAGTTGCAGCAGGAGCCTCACTGACTCATCGGTGATGAGATTTTTCGAGTAATCGAGAAAGAGCCCGGCGCCCTCAGCGGCAAAGCGCTCGGCCCGCTCGAGATCCTCAGCGAAAAGCTGGCGCAAGCTGAGTTGCTTGACTCTTTCGGCGTTCGCGGCCAGCGCCCGCCAGGTCGCCCGCTGCGTGAGTTCCGGGGTATTCGCGATCACGACCACCTTCTCCTGATGCGCTCAGCCAGCGTAGGCCGGCCCTCAGCCAGCGTGGCGAAGCCGGCCGCCGACACTGTTCAGGATTGCACAAAGAGGTCCGATGCTCCACCCGCATGACGCGCGGGCCGCCCACACCCCCGCCTCCCGTTGCGCGGCGGCGGCTCGTGCCAGCGTAACTCCTGCCGCCGCGCCAGCCTCCGGAATGTTGACCATCGAGCGCTCATGCTGCGGCGGCCGCACGGGCAGGTGCATCGCAAACACGACGATCGGGCCCAGGAACTCAAACTCGAAGCGAGCGCAGGCTTCTCACCGGGCAACCTGCGCCACAGCGCTCCTGAGGGCTTCACCGAAATCCGCGAAATTGCGGATCTGGTTCAGGGTAGGCCTGCCGTTCGTCGTGGCAGTCAACACGCTACCCCGGCTCGCCCGTCACCACCGTCACCTCGTCCAGGCGGTTGACCAGCCCGGCCAATTCCTCGTCGTCCAGCTTGCGGAAGAGCGGCGTGGGCGCGGGGAGCACGCGGCCAGCCGGCAGTTCACGCGGCGCCCAGGGCAGCGCGTGGACAGATCCCTCGTCACCCAGGTAGGCGTGCAGCCGCTCCGCCGAGAACGGCAGAAAGGGAGCCGAGAGCACGCGCAGCGAACTGACCACCTGCAAGGCTGTCCAGAGCGACGTTCCCGCGCGCTCCGGGTCGGTCTTCAGCGTCTTCCAGGGCGCCGCCTCATCCAGGTAGCGGTTCAGGGCGCCAGCCAGCGCCATCACATCGCGCAGGCCGTCGCGCAGACGCACCGCCTCGATGTCCCTTGCCACCACGGCAAAGGTCTCGGCGGTCAGCGCCAGCATCGCCTCGTCGGCGGCAGTCAGCTCACCCGGAACCGGCGCCGTGCCGTTGAACCGCGACTGCGTAAACGAGAGCAGGCGGTGGACAGCGTTGCCGTAAGTCGCGACCAACTCGTCGTTGTTGCGGCGCTGGAACTCGTCCCATGAAAAGTCGGTGTCCCGGTTCTCCGGGGCGTTGATCGTCAGGAAGAAGCGGATCGCGTCCGCGTCGAACAGGTCGAGTGCTTCCGGCAGGAAGGGCAGGCGCGAGGTGTAGGTGCGCGACGACGACAGCTTCTGGCCGTCGAGGGTCAGAAACTCGTTCGCCGGCACATCGTACGGCAGCGCCAGCCCGCCGTAGCCCATGAGCATTGCAGGCCAGATGATGGCGTGGAAGGGGATATTGTCCTTGCCCACGAAGTAGTAGGCGCGACCCGGCGCGTTGCCGTCTGCGTCCAGCTCCCACCAGGCCTTCCAGGCGTCGGGCGTGCCCTGCCGCTCTGCCCACTCGATGGAGGCGGAGAGGTAGCCAATCACGGCATCGAACCAGACGTAGATGCGCTTGTCGTCGAAGCCCTCCAGCGGAATCGGCACACCCCAGTCCAGGTCACGCGTGATGGCGCGGGCGCGCAGCCCCTCCTTCAACCAGCCATTCGTGAAGCCGAGGACGGCGGGGCGCCAGTGCTCGCCAGCCACGGCGACCCAGGCTTCCAGGCGCTCCTGGAACTTCGGCAGGTCCATGAAGAAGTGCGTGGTCTCGCGGGTTTCGGGCGTGGCCCCGGTCAGCTTGGAGCGCGGGTTGATGAGGTCCGTCGGGTCCAGGGTACGGCCGCAGTTATCGCACTGATCGCCGCGGGCATCCTCATAGCCGCAGTGTGGGCACGTACCCTCCACGTAGCGATCCGGCAGGAAGCGCTGCGCCTGCGGGTCGTACATGGCGATCTGCGTGTCCTGGAAGAGATACCCCTGCTCCAGCAGGCGCAGGAAGAAATCCTGCGTCACCCGGTAGTGGATCGGGGTCAGGGTCGAAGTGTACAGGTCATAGCTCAGGCCCAGGCGCTCGAAGCTCTCCGTGATTCCCGCGTGGTTCTGTTCCGCCAGGTCGCGCGCCGTCATGCCCAGCTTGTCGGCCGCCACCGTGATCGGGGTGCCGTGCATGTCCGAGCCGGAGACCATCAGCACGTTGTTGCCGGCCATGCGGTGGTAGCGGGCGAAGATATCGGGCGGCACGTAGGCGCCGGCGGCATGGCCAAGGTGGCGCGGGCCGCTGGCATAGGGCCAGGCCACCGCCACCAGGATCTGCTCTGGTTTGGGCGCGGAGTTCACGGGTGCGTCAGTCACTGATATCGGCCTCGTTTCACATCGATCCAGACGTGCAACACATCTCGCAAATTATGCCAAGTGTCATGCGCCGGGCGCACCTTGCTGTCTGCGCCGTAGGTCCAGAGTACTGGCGCCGTCGCGATCCGGTAGCCCCGCACCTGCGCGATAGCCAGCAACTCGACGTCGAACGCAGTCACGCGCGGCCCGCTGACTCCGCGCGGCTCACCGGCGTACAGGCGCGACCGACGCAGGATATCCCGCGCTACCGGCGCGCGGAACAGTTTGAAGCCGCACTGCGTGTCATGGATGCCAGGCGTCAGCAGCACCCGCACCAATCCGTTGAACACGCGCCCCATCAGGTGCCGGTATG
The DNA here is from genome assembly GCA_041390745.1 of Thermomicrobiales bacterium. Lineage (GTDB taxonomy): Bacteria > Chloroflexota > Chloroflexia > Thermomicrobiales > UBA6265 > JACCXM01. The sequence goes on from JAWKPJ010000021.1 coordinate 75,647, forward strand.
GCGGCTCGCCGATCCGCCCGGCGCCCTCCCCCTCCCGCGAGCCAATCGCTACGTCGGCGCCCTGCGCCACAGCGGCCCGCAGATCGGTGAGATAGTCGAGCGGGGTCGCCAGGTCAGCATCACAAAAGGCAATTTGCTCCATTGTCGAGGAGAGCATCCCGGCGCGCACCGCCGCCGCCTTGCCGCCGTGCGGCGCACGCACCAGGAACCCTGCCGGAAGCCCGGCCAGGGCTTCTTCCGCCAGCGTGGCAGTGTCGTCACTGCTCCCGTCATCCACCACAATCAACTCCGTGGGGTATGGCTGCCGGCAGAGCCAGGCAGCGGCGGTGGCTATCGTCGCCTGGATACGCGAGGCTTCGTTGTAGGCCGGGATCACCAGCGACAGCGAGGGAGCGTGCTGCTGAGTGGTGGGGCGAGGCGGCGCGCCAGCGGTCTTCATCGTCGCTAAGTACTACCACCGTTGCCGCCGGGACATATGGTATGGTCGCCCGACCCCGCCCTGCATCAGCGAAGGATCACCACCATGCACCTGCTTGGCGCGCACATGTCAATTGAAAAAAGCCACGCGCTGGCCATTGATCGCGCGGCCGCATTCGACATGACCGCGCTGCAGATCTTCACCAAGAACGCCAGCCGCTGGACGGCAAAACCGATTGAGCCAGCCGCTGCCGAAGCGTTTCGCGAGCGCCTGGCCGGCAGCGACATCGGGTTCACCGTCGCGCACGATTCCTACCTAATCAACATGGCCTCCCCGGACGACGCGCTCTGGGAAAAGTCGCTCAATGCCTTCCAGGATGAAATGGCGCGCTGCTCCCAACTCGGCGTGCCCTACCTGGTCACGCACCCGGGCGCGCACATGGGCACGGGGGTCGATGCCGGCGTCCGCCGCGTGGCCGAGGGGCTGAATCGCCTCTTTGACGAGGATCCCGCCAACCCCACCGTCGTGCTGCTGGAAACCACCGCCGGTCAGGGCACGACACTCGGGAGCACGTTCGAGGAACTTGCCGGCATCATCGACCAGGTCGAGAACAAGGACCGGGTGGCGGTGTGCCTGGATACCTGCCACGTCTTTGCCGCAGGCTACGATCTGCGCACACCGGAAACCTACGAGGCCACCATCCAGGCGTTCGATGACATTATCGGGCTCAACCGCCTTGTCACGTTCCACCTGAACGATTCGAAGAAAGGTCTCGGCCTCCGCACGGACCGCCATGCGCACATCGGCGAAGGGGAACTCGGCCTCGAAGCCTTCCGCCTCCTGCTGACGGACCCGCGTTTTGCGGAGACACCGGGCGTGCTGGAGACGCCGAAGGACGACGACGAACTGGGCGACCAGCGCAACATGCGGACCCTGCGCGATCTGGCGCAGATCGCCACGGCAGCCCCCGCGTAGTGAGCAACACCCCGCGCCGCAACTGGACAGAGCCGCCGCCGCGTCAGCCCCGTCCCCCTGCCCGCCGGCGGCGCACGCCCGCGTTGCCAGCGCACCATGTCCAGCCGCCGCCCTTCATTGCAGCGGCGGCCCGCTGGGCCGCCGGCATCGCCCGGCAGCCGGATCGCGTGCGCGGCATCATCGCCGCGTCGCTCGCGCTCTGCGGATTCTTGCTCGCGTCACTCGCCGTCTGGGCAGATGTCACCGTGCACCGAGGTGTCGGCGATGGCATCTCGGCGCCCATCGTGCGGCAGTACACCGGGCGCGATCTGGCCACCAACGTCGATCTGACGCGCTTCACCCCCGATCAACTCCCTGCCGTCGCCGCCGGGTTGCAGGCCAACGGCTTCCGCTACGTGCGGCAGAGTTTCTCCTGGGCCGAGATCGAGCCATCGCCGGGCAACTACGTTTGGGACCAGTACGACGCCATTGTGGACACCCTTTCCGAGCGTGGCATCAGCGTCATCGCCGTCCTGCACCGCTCGCCGGCCTGGATTCGCTCACCGGAGGGCGCCGCCGCGTTCGATTCTCCACCGGCCGACCTGGCCGCGTTCGAGCGGTTCGTGGGCGCACTGGCCACCCGTTACGGCGGTCAGATCAGCTTCCTGCAAATCTGGGATCTGCCAAACGACCCTCAGCACTGGGGGAACGCCAACGCCGATCCTGGCGCTTACGTATCCATGCTCGCCATCGCCTCCAACGCGGCGCGCGGCGCCAACCCCAACACGGTCATTCTGCTGGCAGAGCTGGACCCCTTCCCCCCGGAAGGCTCCCGGGACGATCTGGCGTTCCTGCAAGGCGTCTACACCGCCGGGGGATCGGCCTTCTTCGATATCGTCGCCGCGCGGCTCGGCGGCGGCGCCAGCACGCCGTACGACCGCACCACGCGCGCCACGCACGAGAACATGTCCCGCGCCGTCCTGCTGCGCGAGGTCATTGCCGCCAGCAACGACCCGGCCAAACCGATCTGGGCCACCCATTTCGGCTGGAGTTCCGGAAGCAATGGCGTCGGGGGTTTTGGCGAAGAGACACAGGCGGAATACGTGATAGCCGGGTTGGAGCGGGCACGCGCCGAATGGCCCTGGATGGGGCCGCTCTTCCAGTGGAGCCTCACGCCGGGGCCCGACCTGGGAGGCAACACACCCGCCGACCTCGCCTTGCTGCGCGATGACGGCTCACCCACGCCACTCTTTACCGAACTGGGCGCATTCTTCGTGCGCGGCGGTACTGCCGCTGCCCCCACCGGGCTCGCGCCAGTGAGCGCGCAGCAATTCATCTGGGAAGGCAACTGGGAACTGCAGCACCTCGGGCGCGACACCTACCGCACGACCACCGAGGTCGATGCCCGGTTCCGTATTCCCATCGAAGGGAACGGTGTTGTGGCGCGGGCTCGCCTGGCCCGTGACGCGGGCAGCGTCGATCTCACCATTGACGGCGCGCCTCACGAGGTCTCCCTCGATTCGTATCAGGCGGCCGACGTGGACATCGCTCTGGCGCGCAACCTTGCTACCGGCACGCACGACGTCGCCATGCGCCTCACGGAGCCAGGCGAGTTGACAATTGGCGGCCTGGTCGTGCAGCGCACGGTGCCCATGCAGTGGCCGATCCAGCTATTGTTGCTGAGCGGCGTGGCCATGCTCTTCTTCGGGCTTTTCGACGGACTGATCCTGGTGGCGGAGCGAACCGGCGCGCTGCAACGGCGCCGCTCCGGGGAACTTTGGCCCGAACTTCCCCCACTGCCCGGCTGGCGGCCCGCTCGCCGCGCCTGACCTCGTGCGGCAGCCCGGCTTCTCTATACTCGAATTGCCGTCCGCTGCCTGTACGGCGCCGAACGCTGGCTGAATGAGCGCGGATCGCCTGGTGAACCACACCCCTGTCGCTGGCTCACACCCACCGGAGCCACCTCTGAGTCCAGACCCTGCCGCAGACGAGCCCGTCTCCAGCGAGACCCTGTGGCGGCGCCTGCTGCGCCCCCAGACCTTTGTTTCGTTTGCCTTTGCCGCCGCTGTGCTCTGGTTCGTGGTCCGCCAGTTGCAGGTTGATCCCCAGGCAGTCTGGTCGCAGATGCAGCTAGCCAACCCGCTCTTTCTCGGAGTCGCCTTCGTTCTCTGGTACGGCGCATTCATTGTTCGCGGCTGGCGGTGGGGCTACATGATCTCCTCCTCCGGCATCGCAAACGAGCCTGGCCGCCGCGTGCCGCCGCTCAGCGACCTCGCACAAATCATGCTGCTGGCCTACTTTGCCAACTCCCTGGCGCCCGCCAAACTGGGCGATGCCTACCGTGCCTACCTGCTGCGGCAGGATGGCGGCATCCCCTTCAGCGCCGGGGTTGGGACCATCGTCGCCGAGCGCATCGTCGATGCCATGATGCTCGTTCTGGTGCTCGCTGGCGCGGGGCTGGTGGTGTTCGGCGGCGCGATGCCGGAGCAGGCCTCCCCGACCCTCGCCCTGGGCGCGGTCGTCTTCTGCGCCGGGGCAGCTGGGCTCGTCCTGCTCTGGGCCGCGCGGGATCTCATCCTGCGCCTGCTGCCAGCCGCGTTTCGCACAACCTATCTGCGCCTGCAGCAGGCGCTGTTCGGCTCACTGAAGCGCCCACTGCCCGTGTTTGCCATCAGCCTCCTGCTCTGGCTCAATGACGGCATGCGCGTCTGGTTCGTCGCCCGCTCCATCGACGCCGGGATCTCCCCGGCGGTCGCCATCCTGGTGGCGGTCATGAGCGCACTCCTGACGGTGATCCCGTTTACCCCGGCCGGGCTCGGGGTGGTCGAACTCGGGGTAGGGTCGATCCTGGTCAGCGTGTTGGGGGTAGACCCGGTGGTGGCTGGCAGCATCATCGTGCTCGACCGCGTCGTGGCATTCTGGAGCCTGCTGCTCGTGGGCACAGTACTCTCGGTCTGGCGGGCGCGACGTGACTTCAACAACTCGGTAAGCGCCGTGGAGGTTGCGCCATCATGATGCCCAGGTTGCCATCCTTCAGAAATCCGGTGACGCGCTACCGGACGTGGTCCCGGGAAAACCCGGCGCAGGCGCAAATCGCCATCATCACCGCCATTTTCATCAGCTTTATCGTGCTGATGGCCCTGACCACCGTCATCGTGATTATCGGCCTGCTGCGCTAGCGCGCCCGTACCTGGCAAGGAGGAACTCCATGGCAGACCCCGCACCCCCCGCCGCCAGCATTCCCGCCGCGCCGCCGATGCCAGTCTCGGAGTTTCGCAACGTCGTCTCCCAGATCGAGGAAGCGGTCGCCACCGTTATGGTGGGTCAGGGCGCCATCGTGCGCGATGTCCTGATCAGCCTCATCGGCGGTGGCCACGTGCTGCTGGAAGGTGTGCCCGGTCTCGGCAAGACCATGCTGGTGCGGACCCTGGCCGACGCGCTGGATCTGCACTTCAGCCGCATCCAGTTCACGCCCGACCTCATGCCCGCCGACATCACCGGCACGAATCTGCTCCTGGAAGACAGCGCGGGGCGCAAGCAGTTCGCGTTCCAGCCAGGACCAATCTTCGCGAACCTGGTCCTTGCCGACGAAATCAACCGCGCCACGCCGAAAACGCAGTCGGCCTTGCTGGAAGCGATGGCCGAGCATCAGGCCACCGTAGCAAACGAGATTCACCGGCTCGCCTCGCCCTTCTTCGTGCTGGCCACGCAGAACCCTCTGGAGATGGAGGGCACCTACCCGCTCCCCGAAGCGCAACTCGACCGCTTCTTTTTCAAGCTTGTCGTGCCCTTCCCCAGCGCCGAGGATCTCACCGAGATTGTGCGCCGCACCACCCTGCCGGCGCCGCCAGAGACGACCTCCGTAGCCAGCGGCGAGACGATCAGGCAGATGGGCCTCATGGCGCGCCAGGTGCCGATTGCGTCCGCCGTCACCGACTACGTGGTGCGCCTGACCCTGGCCACGCACCCGACGGAACCCGACCCGCCGGAGGTGGTGCGCCGCTACGTCCGCTACGGCGTCAGCCCCCGCGGCGCGCAGTCGATCGTGCTCGGCGCCAAGATCCGCTCCCTGATCGAAGGCCGGCTCAATGTGTCGTTCGAGGATGTGCGCACGATCGCGCTCCCCGCGCTCCGCCACCGCCTGATCCTCAACTTCGATGCCGAGTCGGCAGGGGTCACGGCAGACGCCGTGCTGACCGAACTGCTCGCCGCCCTGCCGGAATAGCGTGGCGATGCAACAAAAAGTGTCACGGCGCCTGCCCTGGTTTACACTGCCACCATCCAGCAGGGGCGGCTCAGGCGACCCGCCCGGACAATGTCTTGAGTACATGTCTGCCCACGGCCCAGTGGCGACAATGTCGATGGTTTACACGAAGGGAGATCCAGCGTGGTAGATCTGAATCCGCGACCTGACCGCTACGGGGAAAACGGCCCTGATCTCGACAGCGTCAACGGCCTCATCCAGGCGCGTATCGACGGCGTCATCAGCCGCCGCCAACTCATGCGCCGCGCGGCTGCACTGGCTATCGCCGCGCCCGTGGTGAACGTGATGCTGCACGCCACCTCGGACATGGCCTACGGCGCGCCGTCCCAGGGCCGCGAGCGGGCGCTGCTGCAGGCCATGCAGGCGGCGGGCACGTCCGTGCCGGTCGAAGGTCCAACCGCGCCGGAAGGGGAGCCGAAAGCCGGCGGCGCCATCATCGCCGGCACGACCGAGGAGCCGGACACGCTCCATCCTTACCTGAGCCAGCTTGTCACCGCCTACGACATCACGACCGGCATCTTCGACGGGTTGCTCCGCTACGACAGCACGCAGCAACTCATCCCGTCGCTCGCTGAGTCGTTCGAAATCTCCGACGACGGGCTGACCTACACCTTCACCCTGCGTCAGGGCGTGAAGTTCCACAACGGCGATGCCTTCGGGCCCCAGGACGTGGTGAACTCCTGGAAAATGCTCATGGACAAGGACTTCGCCGCCATCGCGAACCTGGGGTGGGACCAGATCACGGACATCAAGACCCCTGACGACAAGACCGTGGTGATGGAGACCAAGGAGGTCTACGCGCCGTTCATCAGCTACGTTGGCGGCGACAACAGTTCCGTGATCTGCCCGTCGTCCGAGATGGCGAAGGGGGTGCAGGTCTTCAAGACCGAGTTCGGGCGGCAGCGCGTCATCGGCACTGGCCCGGTCAAGTTCAAGGAGTGGGTGCCGAAGCAGCAGATCGTCGTCGAGAAGAACGCCGACTACTGGGGAACTCCGGCGCACCTCGACTCGGTGACGATCCGCGTCATCCCCGACGACAGCACGCAGCTCGTTCAGCTTCGCACCGGCGAGATTCAGATGGCCGGTGGCGCTGGCGCGATGGGCGCCTTGCGCGTCGATGAGGCGCTCGGCATCGACGGCGTCACCGTTCTGGAGCATCCCTCGCCCGGCTGGTCACACCTCGACCTCAAGCACGTCTTCTTCCTGCGCCACCCGGATGTCCGCCGCGCGCTCGACCTCGCCACGCCGACGCAGGACATCGTCGACAAGCTGCTCAAGGGCCGCGTGGTTCGCTCGATGGCCGATCAGCAGCCGGGAACCTGGGCCTACGACGACACGCTCGAAGGCCGGCCCTTCGACATCGAGCAGGGCAAGCAGCTCCTCGCCGGGATCGGCATGACGCAGGACGCCGACGGAATCTGGGAAGGGAAGGCTCCCGTCGACGACCCGATGGTGCTGGACGGCCCGGTCAAGAAGCTGGAGATCGAGCTCTGGGGGGTCGCCGGTGACGCGACCCAGCAGCAAATTCTGCAAGTCATTGCCCAGGCATGGGGCCAGCTTGGCGTCAAGACGACGACGAACTTCCAGGATGTCTCCACGCTCTGGGGCCCGGAGAGTTACCAGTGGCAGCCGGACACCATGACGGCCTGCCTCTACTCCTGGTTCAACGGCAACGACCCGGACGACATGTACTACTGGCACTCCTCCCAGATTCCGGCAGATCCGACCGGGACCGGCGGCAACGCGCCCGCCTACTTCTACCACTACAACTTCCAGGAGGAGATCGACAAGCTGACCTCGGACGGCGTCAAGGTCACCGATCCGGAGCAGCGCAAGGAGATTTACGCCCAGATTCAGGAGTTGCTGCACGATCAGGTGCCGGTCATTTTCCTCTACTGGGGCAAGGCGTTCCCGGTGATCCGCACCAACATCGGCGGCTTCTGGCCAAGCGCCTTCAACCGGCTCCTCTGGAACGTGCAGGACTGGTACCTGGTCTAGTCCGCGCGTCTCGGGGCCGCACCGGCGTATCGCCGGTGCGGCCCCGGTTCAACCGACGGCGGCTGTTGCCGAGGCCCGCCTGGAGATCACGCCGTGATCCGATTCGTCGTCCGCCGCGTTCTGGAAGCGATTCCCCTCCTGCTGGGGATCGCGGTGCTTTCGTTCATCTTCATGCAGCTTGCCCCTGGCGGACCGGACACGCTCTTTGCCAAGAACGGGCGAATGACGCCGGAACAACTCGCCAACATCCGGCGCAGCATGGGGCTCGATCGCCCCATGCATGAGCAACTCATCGCCTGGTTGCTCAACATCCTGCGCGGCGACCTCGGCCTCTCCTACAGCCAGTTCCGGCCGGTCTCAACGGTGATCTGGGAGGTCTTCCCGAACACTGTTCTGCTCATGGCGGCGGGCCTGCTCATCTCGCTCGTCTGCGCGCTCGTCTTCGGCATTCTCGCCGCCCGCCGGCCGTACGGTTTCTTCGACAATATCACCTCGTTCGTCAGTTACTTCGGCCTGGCGATGCCCGTCTTCTGGTTCGGGCTCATGCTGCAGCTCCTCTTCGCCGTTCGGCTCGGCTGGCTTCCCTCCGCCGGAATGCACAGCCCGGAAGGCGGCGGATTCCTCGACCTCCTGCGTCACCTGGCGTTACCCGCCTTCACGATCGCCATTGGTTCCATCGCCGGCTGGAGCCGCTACGTCCGGTCCTCGACAGTCGAGCAACTGGAGCAGGATTATGTTCGCTCCGCGCGCTCGAAAGGGCTCTCCGAGCGCCGGGTAATGATGGGCCACGTGCTGCGCAATTCGCTCATCCCGCTCGTGACGGTCGTCGGCATCGACGTGCCGCTCTACCTGACCGGCGCGGTGCTGACCGAGACAGTCTTCTCCTGGCCAGGCATGGGCCGCCTCTTCTTCGACGCGCTCACCGTGCGCGACTACCCGATCCTGATGGGGACGCTCGTCCTCGGCGCGCTCCTGATCATCCTCGGCAACCTGGTGGCCGACCTCATCTATGGACTGCTCGACCCGCGGATCGGCTACGCATGACCGGGCGCAGCGACCGGAGAAGAACATCATGAGCGCCGATGTCTCGGTTCGGACCGCCGCCACCGAGGTGCGCGATCCATCGCCTGCCCCCTCGTCACTCGCGGGTCTGGTTCCCGACCTGACGTCGCGGCCGGTGCGCAGCCCGTGGCAGATCGCGTTCGGGCGATTCCGCCGCTCGAAGCTGGCAATGCTGGGGCTGGTCATCTTCGTGCTCTTTGTCTTCCTCGCCGTCTTCGCGGCGCAGATTGCGCCGTACGCCGAGAACGAGATCGACCTCTTCAACATCACCGCGCAGCCCTCGCCCGAACATGTCCTCGGGACCGACGAGCTGGGACGCGATGAGCTGAGCCGCCTCTTCTACGGCGGGCGCATCTCGCTCTCGGTTGGCATCGGCGCCGCACTCATCTCGACCCTGCTCGGCATTGTGGTTGGCGCTATTGCCGGTTTTTATGGCGGTCTGGTCGACACGGTGCTGATGCGTTTTGTCGACCTGATGCTCGCCTTCCCGGCGATCTTCCTCCTGCTCATTCTCTTCGCTATGTACGGCAGCTCCGTCACGAGCGTCGTCCTCTTCCTCGGTGTTTTCTCCTGGATGTGGCTGGCGCGCGTTGTGCGCGGCGAGTTCATGTCGCTCAAGCAGCGCGATTTCGTGGAGGCGGCGCGGTCGATCGGCGTCCCCGATGTCGCCATCATCCGCCGCCACCTGCTGCCGAACGTGCTGGCAGCGATCATCGTGGCGACGACACTGAACATCGCCTACTCGATGCTTTCAGAGGCGACGCTCTCGTTCCTTGGCTTCGGCGTGCCGCCGGAGACGCCGACCTGGGGCAACATGCTGAACACCGCGCGTCCGTATTACGTTACCGTGCCGCTCCTGGCGATCGCCCCGGGCCTGACGCTGACCATCGCTGTGCTGGCCATCAACTTCGTCGGCGACGGCCTGCGCGACGCCTTCGACCCCCGTGGCCGTGGCCGCGGTGAGGGGAAATGATCCCGCTCATCGAAACCGGCGGGACGTGGCGCGATATCGGCCACGACATCGGCAAGGCTGCTCGTGACCAGATCCAGGTTGCCGCCGCTTCCGCCCGCGCCGAACTGGGCGGCGTCGAACTGGCGGAGGTTGTCCAGAACATCGGGCCCTACCTGCGCGCCACCGAGGAGGCCGCCCCGGACATCGCCGCCGAGCTGCGCGGCATGGCCACAGGCAGCGGCGTGCCCTTCGAGACCCTCTTTGTCCTCAACGCCGCCGCCGAACTGACGCAAGCCCTCGGGCGCATGGCGTGCAGCGTCGTGGCCGTCGCTGGCAGCGGCGCTGCCGACGGTCACGTGCTGCTCGCCCACAACGAGGACGCCACCGCCGGGTGGGGCGACCTCGCCTACGTGGTCAAGGTCGCGCCGAGCAATGCCCCGCCTACATCGCCTTCACCTACGCCGGGCTCCTGCTGCACCAGGGCGTGAACAGCGCCGGGCTCGGCTCCGTCGGCAACGCGCTCTACGCGCGTGACGCCCGGCCCGGTATCCCCAAGCTGCTGCTCTATCGTCGCGCCATCATCCAGCCCACCATCGAGGGGGCTATCCGCGCCGTCACCGACCCGCGCCGCGCCTTTGGCAACAACCATCTCTTCGCAACCAGCGACGGCGACCTCTACGATGTGGAGGTCTCCGGCTCCCGCTGGGCGATGAAGCCTGGCCGCAACGGCTTCCTGGCGCACGCCAACCATTTCACCCTGCCAGAGATGGCGGGCCTCGACGACCAGGACGACCTGCTCAACTCCCGCCTGCGCCAGACCCGCCTGGAGACCCGCCTGGAGCGCGCCTGGGGCCAGATCACGCCCGCTTGCCTGCGCGACATCATGAGCGACCACGCGAACTACCCGCGCTCCGTCTGCAAGCACCACGCCCCCGACAGCGACCTCGACTACGGCACCATCGGCAGCGTAGTGATCGACGTCACCGCCCTTACCCTGTGGGCCTGCCGCGGCAATCCCTGCCGCGGCGTATGGCGCGAAGTCCGCCTCTGAACGCCCTCGCGATGCCTTGACGATCAGGAGCCCCGCGGGTATTCTTGCCGCTGCTGGAGGCGTGGTGTAGTGGCCTAACATGCAGCCCTGTCAAGGCTGAGATCGCGGGTTCGAATCCCGTCGCTTCCGCCAGAAATGCACGAGCAACGGCCCGGAGGGCATCCTCCGGGCCGCGTTGTTGCGTCGTGATTCTCCCGCAGTCTCACCCCGCGGTCGTTCGCAGGTTGCGCGCGACTTCGCGGTCGGGCAACAGTCTTCGGTGTCTCGAACAGAGCCGAAAACTCTCGCTGACCTGAGACCCGGACTGAGGTTGCGTGTCCCTCCTCAGGCATCCGTTGCGGAGGCTGGTTCAACGGCGCTTGCCACCGGCACGCCCAGTTCGCGAAACCCCGGCGCAACCAGGGCGACGCCAGCGACGGCGAGAAAGCCCCCGGCAATGACCGCCAACACCACCCGCAGCCCCATCGATTCGACCAGGAAGCCTGCCGCTGCAATGCCCAGCGGCGCTGCCGCCAACGCGGTCCCGATGATCGTCCCGAAGACTCGCCCTCTCACGTCAGCCGGGACGCGCTCCTGGAGCACGGTGAAGACCAGCGGGTTGATGGGTCCGCTCCCGAGCCCGGCCAACGCCAACGCAGCCACCGCGACCGGGAGCGAGGGGAAGGCGACCAGCGCGGCAAGCGGCAGGGCCGTGAGCATCAGCCCGCCCAGCAGCAGGCCACGGCGCGACAACTGCTCGCCCCGGAGGCTGAACAGCAGCGAACCGCTCAACATGCCCAGGCCAAACCCCGCCAGCAACAGGCCCAGAGCGGTCGCACTCCCGTAGATACGGTCGCCATAGACCGGCAAGATGACCGCGAACAGCGGCGCTCCCAGGAAGTTCAGCGCCACCGCAGCCGCCGTCATCGCCCGCAGGAAGCGATCGTTCCGGAGAACCTGCCAGCCCAGCGCGATATCTGCCCGGTATCCGCCCGCTTCCCGCTCGGGGGGTTTTGCCGTCAGCGCGGGCGCCACCCGGGCCACGAGGATTGCCGAGACCGCAAAGGTTGCGGCATCGACCCAGAGCACGGAGGTGGCTCCAACCACCGCGACCAGCACGCCCGCCAGCAATGGGCCCGCCACCCCGGCCAGATTCTCCAGGCTGTGGTAGGCCCCGTTGGCTCGCTCCAGGCTGACCCGGGCGCCGGTCGCCACATCCGGCAGCAGCGCCAGCCGGGCGGTCACCCCTGGCGTATCCAGCAAGGCGCCCAGGAAAACCAGCACCAGCAGGATAGCGAACGGGAGGCCAACGCTCTGATAGAGCAGCGGAATCAGGGCGATGGCCACTCCGCTCATGATATCGGCCAGGACACTGGTGCGCTTCGGCCCCAGGCGGTCGACCACCGCCCCTCCCAGGAACGCTGCCAGAACGGCGGGCGCCACAGCCGCCACGCCGACCATACCCGCGTTCGCGGCGCTCCCCGTGGTCGCCAGCACGAACCAGGGAATCGCCAGCGCGGTAAGCTGGTTGCCCATCAGGGATATCCCGCTGGCGCCCAGCAGGGCCCAGAGGGAGCGAGCGTTCGCAGAGCCGGGGATCACGCCGGATGATACGGACAGGGCAACCTCCTCGTCTGTGGGTGCGGGGGGTCTGGGGCTTCTGCTCCGTGGACCCGGCCGGCTCACCGACGGCGAGTGGCGAGTGGTTAGTAAAGTATGCCGTGACAGGCTACCCCAGGAACGATCATCCTGGCAGGGGCCAGCAAGAAGCAGCCGCTGACATGACTGGACGAGGAGCAACGCACGTTGGACACCTTGCGTAACGAGCCGAACCAGCCGAAGAGCCCTGGCGCGTCGTCCGCCGAGTGGGGCTCAGACGTCAGCGATGATACTCGCGTCGCCCTGGCCTCCCGGCTGGAAGAGCAGGCTGCAGACCCCTTTCTGCAGCACATTGCGACCCGTTGCCTCGCGCTGCTCGACCTGGCTCCCGGCGAGCGGGTCCTGGAACTCGGCTGCGGCACGGGGGTTTTCCTGCCCGCACTCGCCACCGCCGTGAGACCCACCGGACAGGTCGTCGGGCTTGATCACAACCCGGGCTTCCTGGAGGAGGCGCGCCAGCGGGTCGCGGCCACCGGCGGCAGCGCACTGGTGACCTTCGAGGAAGCGGACGCCACGCGCTTGCCCTTTCCGGACGCCAGCTTCGACGCTGTCCACGTCGAGCGGGTGCTGATGCACCTGCCGGATCCAGACGCCGCGCTGCGGGAAGTGCGCCGGGTGCTCAGGCCGGGCGGGCGCTTCGTCGCCGCCGAGCCCGATTCGGCGGGGGTCCGCACCGATCACCCGGACGACCCCGAGGCGATGGCGTTGATCAACGCCCAGGACCTGGTGCAGGTGCAGCAGCCGGCCATCGGGTTGGAGTTGAACCGGCGCATGGCGCGGGCTGGCTTCGTCGAGCGGAAGGTCGAGGTCTTCACGCAGTTCGACCCGGCCTACCACCCGGTCGCCGCCGCCGGCGACCGCCAGGCCGCCGAAGAACTCGTCGCGGCCGGCGCCCTCGACCGCGCCCGCGCCGAAGCGGCCCTCCGCTCGCTCGAAGAGGCCAACGCGCGGGGTGAATACGCCTGGATCGCCTCGATGGTCGTGGCCCTCGGCCGCACGCCAGCGGTGTAGCCTTGACGCCGCTCGCCAGTGCGGCAGCGGGGAGTTCTCTGGTCCACTGGCTCCCTGCCCTGGCACGCTGGGCATGGCGGCCACGGCCGGGTGGTCAGCCAGGGGGTGCTGGTGGTGGCCGGGGTGCGCGACGACGGGCGGTGTGAGATTCTGGCCGTGGAGGTGCTGACACTGAGAGCGAGTCGACCTATCAAGAGTTGTTCCGGCGGCAGAAGGTGCGAGGGCTGGTGGGGTGCTGCTGATCACCAGCGATGATCACGCCGGCTGCGGCGCAATCGCGCGGCACTTCCGGGGCCAGCTGGCAGCGCTGTCAGGTGCATTGTGCGCGCAGAACCGTCGGCGTCAAACACCGGGCGCGGCTGGGCGGATCTTCGGGGGATCTGCGGCAGGGAGCGCCGCACAGGCGCGGGCCGCGGCTCGCGCCTGTGCGGCTGACTGGCGAGCCAGCCACCCGGGGTGGCGCGGGCGCTGGAGGAGGATGGAAGCCTGTCTGGCCTGCTACGACGCCTCCTGCCGGGCATCGCTCACGGCTGCGCACGACCAATGGCCTGGAGCGCCTCAACCAGGAGTTGAAGCGCCGCACGCGGGTGGTGCGCATCTTCCCCAACCGATGGCGCTGCTGCGACTGGTGATGGCCCTGGCGATGGAGCAATCCGGACGAGGTCAGCGGGCGGCGCGCCTGGGACGCCGGCGCCTGCCGGAGGAGGCTCCGCCGGCACCGTCCGTCGCCGAAGCGGCCAGAAACGAAGACAACCGTGGAGGCCTTTTACAGAAACTCTAGGATCGACTTGCGCGGCCAGCACAGCCATCAGCCGCTCTACGATGATGATCTCTTCATTTTTCCGCAACCCCATTGGGTTGACCGCGATAGTTCAGGTAAACGCAAGCCTTCCGACAAAAGCATGGGAGGCTCTCCTTCGGCCAACTGTTGACGACGTCGTAGGCGCCTGCCAATGACGGACTCGTCGAGATGAAGCCGTAGAACCGGAATCGGCCGTTTGGGATCGATGAACACCTCGGCTGAAACGCTGGCGATCCCTTTCACGCAACTTGCCAGGGCATTCATTCGTGCGAGCCATGCCGCAAGCTCAGCCTCATGGTCACACACAAGATAGCGTTCAAGCGCGACCATGAGCCCGATGATTTCTTCCTTGCCAACCTTAAAGCCGCGCCCGATTCCATGATGCGGCGGTCCTGGCAGCACCCCAGACTCCAGGTACTTGCTGCGCAGTGACCAGGTCTGGGGGTAGACATCCATGTCCTGGTGTTGCAGCGCAATGGACTCGATTAGGTCCGCCCGGCCAGCCACGATGCCTGTGCTCTGCGGGCCGCGGATGGCCTTGCCCCCGCTAAAGATCACTGCATCGGCGCCCCGGTCAATGAACGTGCGGAGATTAGTGACCGGCGGGAGCGCAGCCGCAGCATCGACGATAACATCGAGGCCGTGCCGATGCGCGATCTCGCACACCTCTTCGAGTGAGGCCACACCCGGAATGTCGGATATGGGCCAGAGGATTGCAGTTGTCCGGTCGGTGATGGCCGCTTCCACCTGCCAGGGCCAACTGGCGCCTCGTCCAGGAAACCCGGAGGTGCCCACCTCGACGAGCCTCGCGCCAGCCAGCAGCGCCGCATGATCGTAGGTGCATTTCGGTGCGGACGCTGGACGATGACATCCGCGGCCATGCCGGCGGTGTCGGGTAGCTGATTCATACGGTCGACATCGAGCTCCCGCGATCGAGGCGGCAACCGCCAGGGTAATGCCAGCCGAAGCCCTGGAGGTGACGTGTACCCGGCCTGCGCTCCAGTTGCCTCGGCGATCAAACGACTGGCCGCATCCTGCAACTTCATCAATGCGGACGAAACTCCGAGCGGCCTCGGCCATGGCCGCGGTCACCTCTGATCCATGAGGGTGCCGCCGGCCCGCGTTTGCGTGCCTGCCGCGTTGATCACCGTCTTGACCTGGAACCGCTCGACCGTCATTTCGCGACTCCTGGCGATGCGAATCTGGTTTTCGACCTGTTGCAGCACGCGCATCGCCGGGAGTGACATCACGTGCCATCAGCGAGGGCTGCCGCCGTTCGCGAATCGCCCGGAGGAATTCCTCGTCCTGCGCCAGCCACGAAAGACGGTAGTAGTCATTGCCCTGGTCGGCGCGGGGTCATCGACCGCCCCGAACGAGTCGGTCATGCGCCCACCAACAAACTTGAACGACATTTCCTGACCGATCAGCAGGTACTGTGCTCGGCAAAGTGGCTGTTGAATGACAGATTGATCGCGATGAGTTGTTGCCGCTCTGTCCTGAGGATCAGATCGATATCCATGACGACACCTGTCAGGGATCAACCTGGCTTGCCTGCGCGTGAAGTTCGGCAGTTTCGCATCCGCAAGCCACATGGCCAACCGACGGCGTGTCCGCCAAAGTGCCAGAGAAGATCGTCAGTCCAGCTTCGGTCGCGTCCCGTCCAACCGATGTTCTGACGCCGCAAAGCCGTTTCGCGGCCAATGATGTGCACGAGTTTCAGTTCGCCACGATCGATGTGCTTTCCCTCAACGCGCGCAGGCTGGGTATGAATCGCTCGCTGTGCGCGGGCATGAGCACGCGGTCATGCTGTTCTGCGTATTGGGGCAAGGCGCTCAGCTTCGTCGTAGCTGAGCGCCATCGGGATTTCGATGAGGACGTCTCGGCTCCGCTCCATGGCAGCCTGCTCGAAGTGGACGCTATTCGGGCTCGCAACCACGACCGCCTGAATCGATGCCGTGTTCAGCCACATCGAGGCTGGAGGAACGCCGGGATTCCCAGCCGCGCGGCAAACGCGCTGGCCGATTTCTCGGTGCGGCCGACCACGTGATCGACCGACGCCCCGAGTTCTCGCAGCAATCCGACATGAATCTCGGCAATCGCTCCGCAGCCAACGATACAGATTTCAGGTGAGTTCATCGGGCGATCATTGCCCCGGATGCAGACGTAATCCCGACTGTCATCAGGCAATGACCTCGAACAACTTGCGCTCGGTGGTGGTAAGCGCCTCGCTCCCGGTCTCCGTGATCAGGACCGTCTCGCTACACATTGCTCCGCACGTCCCGAGAATGCGCAGCCCCATTGGCACGTGGAAAACCATGCCAGGTTGCAGGACCTGCGAGCCGCCCAGGAAGAGGCTGATGGCGCCGTCGGTCCAGGACGGCGGCACGGTGACGCCGAGGGAGTACCCAAAACAACCGTGAAAGATTACGCCCTCGCCGGCGAGATTTATGCCCTTCATCCCTTCGCGGGCAACGTCATCGGCAGTGGCGCCCGGGCGCATGGCGCTGATTACATTGTTCAGCGCGGTGATGCACGCATTCGCCAGGCGGTCGACACATGGGTTGGGCGCGCCGACCGCGACGGTTCGCATGGCGGGGGCCATGTAGCGGTGGTAAGCGCCGCCCAGCTCGATGTTCACGCCCTCGCCCGCGTGCATCGTGACCCGGCGATGGGTTGAGTGGATGATGCCGGCCCTCGCGCCGATAGTCACGATCGGCGCAAGGGAGGGGTACTCGCTGCCAGCGCTCATCATCGCCATGTACGCGGCAGCAGCGACTGCGTTGTCCGACGCTCCGTCCGCAACTGTGCCGATGGCGGCCTGCATGCCGAGGTCGGTGATGGCGGCCGATTTCCGCAGGGTTTCAATTTCGAGTGGCGACTTGACCACCTTCACGGACTCGACGAGCCCTGTCGCATCGACCAGCTCAGCACCCGGCAGCATGCCAGCGAGGGTCTCGTACTTCCGGGCGGCCACCCCCATGCTGCGCAATTCAATCCCAACCCGGCCACCAGACGCTCCGAGCTCCGCCAGGGCATCGCACGCCGCCTGCATTGGTTGGCGGAAGGTGGTGTCCGGATACTCGGTTCGCCGGATGTTGCGTGGTTCGTCGATCCACGTATAGATGTGCGCTCCTCCCCGCTCACGT
>JAWKPJ010000022.1:0-91822 GCA_041390745.1 Thermomicrobiales bacterium
GTGTGGACCGCGAGCAGCGGGAGCCAACCCGGATCATCGATGTCAACCTCGGCGGCGTCGTGAACGCCCTGGAAGTGGCGCGCACCTTGCCGAACTTCCGCCGCTTCGTGCAGATATCGTCAGTTGCGGTCTTTGGGGATGCGCCCGGCGCCACCGAGCGCGACGAAGACTCCCCGGCCAACTCAACAAATCTGTACGGGATCACCAAGCTGGCGGGAGAACGCGTAGCCCTGCGCTACGGTGACCTCTTCAACCTCGATGTGATCGCCGTACGGCCCAGCAATGTCTACGGTCCGATGGAGCGCTTCACACCTGGCTACGCCGGAGCGACCGAGCTGCGCGAGATGCTGCGCATTCATTTTGACGGCCAGCCAATAAAGGTGACGACATTCGAGGGCAACTACCGCGACTGGACCTACGTCGAAGACATAGCCGAGGGAGTGGAATCCGCCTGGGCAATCAGGCAGGCGCCGGCGCAGCGCGTCTTCATCCTCGCGGCAGGCCGGCAGTATCCGCTTGGCGACGTACTGAGGCTCTTCCAGAAGTACCTGCCGGACATGCGCTGCGAGGTGGCTCCGGCTGGCGAGGCCAATGTGGCGGTTCAGCCAGAGCCAGGGCCACTCACGCGGAACGACCGCGCGCGCGAGGGGCTGGGATGGTCGCCGCGCACCACGCTTGATGAAGGCATGAAACAGTATCTGGGATGGATCGTCGCCAACGGTCCACAATGAGGAAAGTGAGGTTGGTTCACGATTGACCCGTGCAGACGATGGGTGCTACGGTCAGGAAGTGAGCACAACCGCTTGTGTGACGGCTGCCCAGGGGACGTAACAGCCATGCTCCGCGCGCGTTTTCTGCGATTCGTGTTGGCCGGCCTGCTCTGCGTGCAGGTGGGCGCCAGCCTCGGCCCTGGAGCTGGAGCGCAGGATGGCGCGGTTCGCGAGGGCGGCAAGGTGGTGGGCACCACCGGGCTCAACATCCGGAGTTGTCCGAAGGCGTCCTGCGAGAGCCTGGGGCTGGCCCAACTCCGTGACGACATCATCGTCACCGGTCAGGCCCAGGATGGCTACCTCCCCGTGGACTGGGAGGGGAAAGCTGGTTGGGCCTGGCAGCTCTACGTGGCCACGCCCAGCCGGGGTACGCCCTACTTGCTGCGTGGCACGCCAGGTTGCAACCGGGTGGCCTTTCTGTTCGCCATCGGCATCGGCAACGAAATGCAGATGCAGGCGCTGATGGGCTCAGGCCAGCCAATGTGCCCGCCACGGTCTTTCCCATGGGCTGGTGGGCCCAGCAATTCCCCAATGATAGCGAAAGAGATTCATGACCTGCTTATCGGGACGCACGGTGACCGGCGGGGAAATCTCCCGCAGTACGCTGACGAGGATATTGTCAAGGACTTGCAGGACTCCAGGACGCATATCGAGCAGGCGACCGGTGAGGAGATCGCCGCCTACTTCACGCCATATGCGGCTGATATGGATGAGCGGGTCCGCAGCATTGTTGCCGGGCAAGGGTTCCTCCCTGTTGCCTGGGACGTTTCAGCGGCAGACTATGGACCGGACATCGACGCCGACTACGTCTTCGAACGCGTTGCGCCGAACGTCGTGGACGGCACCATCGTCGAGTTCCACCTCGATGGCCCGGCGTCTGCCCAGTCAACGGCCATTGCGCTGCCATGGTTGGTGGAGAACCTGCGCAACAAGGGCTTCACCTTCGTCACGATCCAGGACATGGCCCAGCCCTGCGGCGCGCCGCTTCCGGAAGAGTCCACTCCGGCCCCGGTGGCAGCAGCCCAGAGCGCCTCGCCCGTGGTACCCTCCGGCACTCCCGCACCGGCCTCGTAGGGGTAATCTGGTCCCGGTTCACCGTGCAACACAGGCACGGGCTACACGGTGGCCCGCCCGTGTCGTATGCTGTGTGGAACAGGTGTTCGTATCTCCCCGCGCTGCCCCGTCTCGCAAGGGCCAAGCTCCGCAAGCCGAGGGGTCAGGTGACGGTGCACGTTTCGAATCAGGGTCCACAGTCGTTCGTCGATCGGGTGAACCGGGTCTACGCCGACCTCCGCAGAGACGGGGTCGCGGTGTCGGACATGCGCCGGTCGCCCGCCATGGAACTGCAGTTCGCGGGCGCGGGAGATGTTGGCAATCGGCCGCCAACAGGGACGGCCAGAACCGGAGTAGAGCCGGTCGAAGGGCCTATCGTGGCGCGGCGCATCCCCGAGATATCGCCACGCGAATCCCGCCTGCGCTACTTTCTTGACGGCGCGCAGCGCACCTTTTCGGTCCTGCGCTGTGGGCTGGCGCCCGTCGCTGCGACGGTCGTGGCAGCGGGCGTACTCCGGCGTGATCCAACCGGTGATGGCGTGCTGGAGCCGGGGACCCTCGCCCTGGAGCACAGATGGCTGATCCCTGGCATCCCCGATCCGGCGCTGGACGCGCTGCGCGAGAGAATTGCCGCCGCCGGTATGTCCATCGTCGATCCAATGCCCGACCGGGCAGACGGAGCTGACGACCCGGCTGTGGACTTTGGGCACTTGCACGAACTTGCCTACAAGGCTGCGCAGGAGATTCGCGCCGAGATCGAGAAGGGCGTCCTGACCCGGTGGACGCAGCGTGGAGAATGGCGTGCCGATGACAGTTGGCTCCTTGTGGATGGCCGCCTGCCGACGGCCAGCTTCCGCAGCATCGGCCTCGTCAAGCAGTTTACCGAGTCCTACCTCAGCGGCGACGACGCAATCACCATGCTCGGTCTGCCGCCTGGTTCCCGCACCACCGCCTTTACGCCCCGCGTGCGGCGCCACTTCGGCGAGGACTCCGGCGAGCGCCTGATGTGGTACATCCGGCTCTGGGATGCAGATGGTCTGGATGCGAGGCACTCGCTTGTGCGCATCGAAGCGCCTGCCTCCGTAGCCACCACAGAGGAGATTGACGAAATCTCCTCATGGATCCTCGCCGAGCGTACCCCGCGCGCGACCGGGGATGCCCGCTGGGCCACGCTCCTGTACCCGGTACACCTGCTGGAACGGATGCTGAAGCGCCGGCTTGACGCAGATACTCGCGGCTGGCCGGGCGCATAGGAGGCTGTTTATGACCGTCGTCGACCTGACAGCCCACCCGGCGTTCACCGCCAATGGCCACCATGCGTCAACAACCTCGCCGCACGAGAAGTACGCGAACTTCATCGACGAAGCCACCGGTGTGATCGGGCGTGTGGTCGGGAGCGAGAAGGAACCCTCCGGCGCGCATGTCTTCGCCTTCTGGGCGGCCGACGACGCGACAACGCTCGACGTCGGCCACATCGTGGTCGCATTCTCGGAAGAAGCTGCAGTCGTGGGTGTGGTTGACGAGCCGCGCCGCTTCTCCGACATGAAGAGCTTCCTCGATGACTATTTCGACCGACGCATGGAGGAGGGTCTCGGCGGCGAGTTGATTACGCGCCGTCCGGAGATGCTGGTCTTTGCTGTGCGCGTCCTGGCTACCAGGCACCTGCGCGACGATGTTGATTCTCACCGTCCGGCTCTCGGTGGGCCTGTCTACTTCGCGACGCCAGCCGCTATCGACTACGCGCTTGGCAGGGAGGACTTCACCGGTATCCCGATTCCGGCGCTCATGCATACCAACGGCAACGCCGCGCGCGATGCCGCTGGTCTTCCGATCACCATGCCCGACGGCAACGTCGTCTTCCAGCGCTCGCCGATCTGGATCGACAGCGACTACCTGTTGGGGCCGGAAGCGGGTCACGCCAACTGGACCGGCCAGTCCGGCCTGGCCACGAAGACCAGCCACGCTGTTTTCCTGTTGTCCGCAGTTTTCCAGAAGCTGAAGGCAAAGGGACGCACCGTTGCTGCGCTCATGTTCAACGTGAAGGGTCCGGATCTCCTCTGGCTGGACAAGCCCGCGAGGCCGGAACCAGAGGACGAGGCAGCGTACGAGGCGGTTGGCTCGCGTTTGCTGCGGCAGCAGGATCTGGACGCCTACACGGCGCTCGGGCTGGAGCCGGCGCCGTTCGACGGCTGTTTCCGCATCTTTGCGCCATTCAAGGCGGGGCAGGCGCCAGGCGGCCACGGTGACGCTACCGTGCGACTCGATGAAATGCGCAGTTCGCTCGCGGGCAAGCTGAACACAATCCGGGACAAGCCGTCAGAGTTTGGCCCGGTGCAGCCGATCCTGCTCGACCTTGGCCCGCTGCTGGGTATCCCCCACAAGTTGTTCGACTTTGGAGATCTGGACGACAAGCTGAGTAGTTTCATCTACGAAATGCGCGACCTTGGCATCCAGTCGCTGAACCAGTTCGATGACCAGATGGCCGAGATCGACGCGTACTTTGAGGCGGAACCCAGCAAGACTGACTGGCGAGGCCACCACAAGTACACCATCCAGAAGGCGAAGAACCGCTTTGGCGGCCTACATCACAAGTTCGGCGGGCTGCTGTCGCGGTCAGTGGTGCAGCCTGGGGACGTGCCGCAGGTGGACGGGCCGTTCGCGAATCAGGAACTGCGCGTCGTCGATATTGCCAACTGCAAGACCGATGTGCAGGAACTGTTGGTGACGCGAGTTATCGAGCGCGTTTGGCGCATGGCCGAATTGCAGACGCTCGGGGTTGATACCGTCATTATCTTCGTGGACGAGTTGAACAAGTATGCCGCTGCCGGGTCTCAGGGCGGCCTGCGTGACACCCTGGTCGATATTGCCGCGCGGGGCAGGCACCTCAACGTCGTCCTCTTCGGCGCCCAACAGTTCCGGTCCAAGGTTGATGGCGAAATCCTCGGCAACTGCGGTACGTCCTTCTACGGGCGGGTTGGCGACGAGGAGATTGTTAACGCGGCGTACCGCTCGCTTTCGGAGACGACAAAGCAGGAACTGCTGGGGCTGAAGAAGGGACGGCTGCTCAGCCGGCACGCCCATTTCCGCGCCCCGCTCTTTGGAACCTTCCCGCTGAAGCCGACCATCGACGGCATGATGGGCCAGCGGATTTTCAACGGACAGGGCGACACGTCTGTTAGTCACCACGGCGATGGGCTGTGGGCCGTGATCCGCAATATTCCCGGCCTGCCGCCGGAGCGCGTACCAAGCCGGCACGAGGTGCGAACAGCCTGCGAGGGCGTTGACCCACGCGAAGTGGAGAAAGCGATGCAGCAGGTGAGCACAGCCTACGCAAGGGGGGTGACTGATCCTCGGGCGAATCCCTGGCGGAGCGCCCAACAGATTCTGAACCGGGCGCGCACGCGGCCATGACGACGCTCTCCCGCGCCACGCTCCGCATCGCACACCTGGCTGACACTCACCTGGGATACTCTGGCTACGGCAAGAGCGACCCGGAGACGGGCCGGAATCAGCGTGCGGTCGATTTCGAGCGCGCCTTCGCTCATGTGATTGATGACATCCTGGCCCGCGACGTTGATCTCGTCATTCACGCGGGCGATGTTTTCCATCACACACGTCCGTCGTGGCACACGTTGGCGCTCTTCGTGCAGCAGATGCGCCGCCTGGAGCTCGCCGGCATCCCTTCAGTCGTGATCGCAGGAAACCACGACACGCCTCGCTTGCGCACCAGTGGCTCTCTCTACTCGGTGATGGAACTCTCCCTGCCCCGGGTGCGGTTCATCACCGGATACATGTCTGAAGAGCAGCCGTACCCCGAGTTCGATCTCGTGGTTCACGGTGTGCCGCATGGTTCCCTGGTCAACCCGGACCCGCCGCTGATCCTGCCGGAGAGCGGAAAACGCAACGTCGTTGTGACGCACGGTGTTGCCGCTGGCGCAAAGATGGCCGGGTCCCGGGAACAGGGGGAAACCGAGCTGCGCGGCAACGTCTTTGACACAGAGATCGACTACGTGGCCATGGGCCACATCCACCTGCGACAGATTGTCGGCCTGAACAAGGCCTACAGTGGCTCGACCGAGCGCACCTCGTGGGGCGACCAGGGCGCCACACCAGGGTACGCCCTGGTCACGCTTGGCTCGCCGGGTGACCTGGCGCAGGTCGAGTTCATTGATACTCCGGCACGCCCGATGGAAACCTTGGCGGCAATTGACGGCGCTGACCGCACGGCGCGCGACCTGGCAGACATGATTCTCGACCGGGCGGGCGCATTGGGCATGCCTGACGCCATGGTGCGGGTAGAGTTGCGCAGTACGCCCCGGCCACTCTTCCGCGAGACAGACGCCATCGTGCGGCGCGAGACGGGCGACAACGCCTGGCTGATTCGTCTCACCCTGCCGGGTGAGGCGCTGGATCCGTTGGGACGCGAGGGGCCATCGACCATGGCTGACCTCAATCCACTGACCCTCTTCAGCACGTTTGTGGAAGAGCGGCGCGTGGCGGGAGACTATGAACCTGCCTTTGCGGAGGCGTTCGGCGCGCGCGGCAAACTGGCCCTGGAGCGGGCCATTGCGCGGGTGGAAGACGCGTCGGCGAACGAGGCCGCCGGATGATCATCTGTTCACTGGAAATCGACAACTACAAGCAGTACGCCGGTCGCCACCTGATCGACTTCCCCGAACAAGGCATCGTCTCGGTAACGGGGCCGAATGGCGCGGGGAAAACAACGCTCTTCGAGGCGATCGAGTGGGCGCTGTACAACCCGAACAGCATTCCGCTCGCCACTATCCCGCCACATGAGGGTGTTGGACACACCACGGTGCGGGTGACGCTGGAAGACCCGGCGGATGGCGTCCGTTACGTGGTGCAGCGCGAACTGCGCCGCCGCACCACCCAGGCGGAGATCTACCGTGAGGACAACCCGGGCGAGCCCATCGTGCAGGGCACGAAGGATGTCACGCGCTATGTAACTCGCTACCTCATCGGGCTGCCGCACGATGCCTTTGTCTCGACATTCTTTACGCGACAAAAGGAGTTGCATTTCTTCGGGGACCGCAGCGAGACGAAGCGGCGCACGGAGGTCGCGCGGCTCCTCGGCCTGGAAGCTGTGCGTGAAGCCCAGACACTCATCGGTGAGGAGCGCGCCGCCGCCCGTAGCGAGGCTGCCTCTCGCAGGAACGAGCACCAGGGCCGGCTGGGGACGCGTGATCTCGCCGCAGAAGAAGGGCTGGCTGAGAACGCAGTCACGACGGCCCGGCGGCAAGAGGAAGCTGCCGAACAGACCAGCCTGGAGGCCGAGCAGGCCGCTCTGGCCGCGCGCCGGGAGTTTGAGAGCTGGCGGGACCTGCAGCTGCAGGCGTCTGAACTCGAAAGGCAGATGACGGCGGTCCGCGGACAAATGAGTGTCGCGGCTGCTGCTCGGGACGCAGCCTGCGAGGATCTGGCGCGATTGGAACAACGCGCGGCGGAGCGCATGGAGCTCGCGACCGTGGCGGGCCGCATCCCGGAACTGGTTGCGTCGCTACAGGCGCATGAAGTTGAGCGCGAACGCGCCCGGCTTGTTGAAGCAATCGAGGAGCGGCGGGGAAACGCCGCTGCCCGCACAGGCAGCATCGTGACGCGCCTCTCCATGATCGTGCTGGAGCACACATCGTCGGCGCGAGATCCGCGGTGGGTCTGGCGCCCGGAGGATCACGCTTCACCGCTCGCGGCGACGTCGCGGTTGCAGGCTGTCGTTCGTGACCGAGATCCTCGGGCGAGCCGTGGCCGGGTCGCGGCGCTTCAGGAGGTCGTGCGGCTCGGTGATCTCCAGGGCAAGCAGGAGGCCACGCTCGAGTCCTACCGGCGGCTACTGGTGCAATTGCAGGCTCGCCGTGAGGAGATCATCGCCGGTGGTGGGCCGGATGAGGCCGCGGCCGTTGCCCAGGCAGCGATTGATGCAGGCCGGGCGCAAGAACGGGCGGCCCGGGAGGCAGCCGCAGCCGCAGAGGTGGCGCGCAAGGAGGCGGAGCGGGTTATTGCCGAACTGGAGTCCCACGCCGGGGACGCTGCCTGCCCGGTGTGCGCGCGCGAACTGGCCCCTGGCGACGCTGCGCGTCTGATTGCGGAGCGGCAGGCCGAGGTTGCGCGCTGCCGCGCGGCTGAGAAGGCCGCGACCCAGCAGGCGGCATCCGCCCTGCGCGACGTCACGGCGGGTGAGACCGCCCAGCGCCAGGCGCGCGCCGAACGCGAGAACCTGCTGGAAGTTGAGGGCCGGCTCCAGATTGGCGTCGAGAAGATCGAGGATGCAGAAGCCAACCTGCAAGAGACGGTGCAGCAACGGCTCGCCGCTGAAGGCGCCGCGCGCGCGACATATCCCGTGCACAGCGACGACCTGATCGCGGCCCAGCAGGAGGCTGATCAGGAAGAGCGACTTGCTGCCCTGGCTGGACTTCTGAGGCAATTCCATGAGGATCTGGCCGAGGCGCAGGGTGCGCTTGAGCGTGCCCAGGCCGAGGCGACGGACCTGGGTAAGGTTTGCTACGACGCCGCGGCCCACGAGCAGGTGGCGAGCGACCTGACCGCCGCCCGCCGCGCGGCCACGTTGATCGAGCGAATTGATGAGGATCTGGCGCACCGTCCCGAGTACGAGCAGCGTCAGACCACGGCTGCTGCCGAAGTGGAGACGCTGTCCGGGCAGGTGCAGGCGCTGCAAGCGGAACGGGCAGCCCTCGGTTTCGACATCGCCAGCCTGCAGGCCGCTCAGGCTCAGGAAACGGCGGCCCGCGCCGCAGAGCAGCAGGCGCGTGGTGAGCGGATTCAGGCCCGGCAGGCTGTCCACGAGGCAGAGTCGGCGCTCAAGCGGCTGCGCGACGAGCACGGCAGGCTGTCTGAGCTTCTCGAACTGGCAGACCGCAAAGCACGCGAAGCGGACGAGCTTTCGCGCATGTACGACGAGTTTGGCGAATTCGACCGCTACGTCGCGCGCCGGGTCGGCCCTATGCTGGCCGAGACGACCGAGCGGCTGCTGGCCCAGGTTACGAACAGCAAGTACAGCCAGATTCGTTTCGATGAGAATTACGGGATTCATGTCTACGACGGGGATGAAGATTTCCCGCTGAGTAGTTTTTCCGGTGGCGAGCGCGACGTGGTTGCGCTCTGCGCCCGGCTGGCGCTTTCCGAGGTTGTGGGGTCTGCGGCGGCTCGACCGCCCCGCTTCCTCGTCCTGGATGAGGTCTTCGCCTCACTGGACGTTGAACGCCGCGAGCAACTCCTGGAAACCCTCGGCGTGCTGGCGAACGGCAGTCACTTCCGGCAGATATTCATCATCAGTCACGTTGAGGATGTCCAGCAGTCTCCGGTCATGAATGAGGCCTGGGCCATCACCGAACGAGACGGCTCCAGCCAGGTAGACCGGCCCGCATTCTTTGGCGCGTCGCTGCCAGGCGAGTGAGCGGAACGCGCGCGGGGGGCCAGTCGTCTCAGGTCTATACTCCGGCTGTTGCATGATGCTGGCTGGGGAGGTTGGGGTACATGGTCGTCGCGTCAACACCGCACTACGCGCTGGAGCAGGCCCGGGACGCCGCGCACGGGGGTGATGGTTGGGAAGGCCGTGCGCCATCGTCTGCCGACGAGATTGGCACAATCTGGGCTGAATTTGGTGTCGGCGCCGAGTGCGGAAAGCTGCGCGCGGTGCTCATGCACCGGCCAGGGCCCGAGATCGACGGCATCACCGACGCAGCGCGGGCACTCTGGCATGCGATTGTGGATCCGGTTCGCGCTCGCGAACAGCACGATGCGTTGACCGAGCTCTACCGCTCGCACGGCGTGGTTGTCCATGAACTGGGCGAGACCGCCGTGAACAAGCCGAACTCCTACTTCTGCCGCGATATCTTCGCCATGACTCCGCGCGGTGTCCTTCTCTCGCGGCTGGCGTCAGCATCACGAGCAGGCGAGGAGCGGACAGCGGCCGCAGCTCTGGCGCGGATTGGCGTCCCCATTGCGCACTCGGTGCTCGGGGCTGGCACCTTCGAGGGCGCAGACGTGGCCGTTGTGGCGCCCGATCTTGTTTTCGTGGCCGAGGGCCAGCGCACAAACCGCGAGGGTGCACGGCAAGCCGCCCAGGCGTTCATCGACGCCGGGGTTGAGCAGGTCGAGATCGTGCAAATGCCGTACGGCACCGGCCATCTCGACGGCGTGATCAACATCGTTGACCGCGATCTGGCCATGATCTACCCAACCCAACTCCCCTGGCGTATCTACGAGCTTCTGCGCGCCCGGGGTTTCCGCCTTATCGACGTGCCTGACCCGGGTGAAGCGCGACACGGCATGGCGCTGAACATGGTGCCCCTCGCGCCGGGCGTTGTCGTTACGCCGGCGGGGAATCCCAACACCCGCAAGGCCCTGGAGAACGCCGGGGTTACGGTGATCGAAGCCGAGGTGGACGAACTGATGAAGGGCGCCGGGTCGGTCCACTGTATGACTGGCGTCATTCACCGGGAAGCAGCCTGATCATGCACGGCGCTGGAGGCATCGCGGCCAGATTCACCTGGCATCCAGACTACGCCAACCGCACACTCTTTGACGTGCGTCAGGAACTGGTTGATGAGATTGCGGCCGACCAGCGAGCCTATGACCTGGCGATGGAGGCAGCAGAGGCAAGGGAAAGCGATGTCCTGGCGTCGATCATGGCCCTGGACAAGAAGTGGAGCGTCTACGATATGGGGTGGGCGGAAGCTGACCCCGGCCAACTCGCCGATCGCATCCTGGCATGGCGCTGGGAGCAGGAGAAGCGCCACGAGCTCATTCCGTTCTCGGAGATTCGGTCGGCGGCGCCACTCCCGGCGATCCCTCCCCAGCAGGCAGCGTGGCTTTCTTTCCTGAAGCGACTTTTCGGCAGAGATTGAAGCGAACCCAGGGGAGCATCGATATTCACTATGCCCGGTACTCACTCGACCATGCGCGCTGATCTTCCTCGCGTTGATAGCGCCTACATGCTGGAGCAAACGGCGGCGCTCTGCCGGATTCCCTCGCCTACGGGGTTCACCCGCGCAGCAATCGATCATGTGGCCGCCGAACTGACGGCGTTGGGCCTGCCGATGCGCCGCACCCGCAAGGGCGCCCTGATTGCCGACCTCCCGGGGGGCGACCCATCGTTGGGCGGTCGAACGCTCTCGGCGCACGTCGATACGCTCGGCGCGATGGTGCGCGACATCACCGAAGGCGGACGGCTGAAACTGACTCGTATCGGCAGTTACGACTGGTCGACCATCGAGGGTGAATATTGCCTCGTGCACGCCTATGGCCGTGAGCCGATCAGCGGCACGGTCCTGACCAATAAGGCATCGGGCCACGTGCATGGCTTTGATCTGTCGGACCTGAAGCGCGACGAAACGAACATCGAGGTTCGGCTCGATGCGGTGGTCAAGAACGCCGAAGACGTCCGTGCGTTAGGCGTCGAGGTGGGGGACTTTGTCAGCCTCGACCCACGGGTCACGGTGCTCGCCAACGGTTTCATCAAGTCTCGCCACCTCGACGATAAGGCGTGCGTCGCCATTCTCCTCGGTGTAGCGAAGTCGGTGGTCGAGCAGCGCGCGACGCTGGCAGCGCCATCGTACATCTACATCTCCAACTTCGAGGAGGTCGGGCACGGTTCATCGGCGGGTCTGCCCGAAGGCACTACCGACCTGATCGCGGTTGATATGGCCGCAGTCGGCGAGGGTCAGACATCTGACGAGCTGGCGGCGACGGTGTGCGTCAAGGATGCTTCCGGACCGTACGACTACGACCTCAGCCGGCGCCTGATCGAACTCGCTCGCGCTAACGACATCGACTACCGCATCGACACGTACCGGTACTACGCCTCCGATGTCAGCCAGGCGTTGCGCGCGGGCTGGGATGTTCGCGGCGGCCTGGTCGGGCCGGGTGTGGATGCGTCGCATTCGTACGAGCGCCTGCATCGTGACTCGCTGGTCGAGACCGCTCGACTCTTGCTGGCCTACCTGCTCGTAGCGGACTGATGGGGCTTTCCGGGCGAATGCAGCCTCCGGGGCGGTTGGCCCTGTTTTTCGTCTCGCTGTTGGTGCTTTGTGGAGTCGTGGGCAGTTCGGCGTGGCCGAGCGCAGGCCTGGCTGTCGAACGAGACCCTTCACCCGACACGACTTCCTGCCAGCAACCTGAGGGGCTGTCGCCGCGCGGCGCGGAGATCCTGTGCGCGGTCTCTGAGCCCGGAGACGGAACGCCGGCCTCCTCGACGCGACAGGCAACACCGGTTCCGGAACCAGACGCGCTCGACGGAGACCCTCTTGATGGCCCGGCGCGCGAGAAGCGGCCACCTGACCCTGACAACGCGACGCAGTTGACCATTGTTCAGAGCGGCCGTCAGAAAGACACGCCTAACTCGACGGCGCTTTATGACGGTGATCTGGAAACGGCCTGGTTGCCGCAGGGCGTTGACGAACCGTGGGTGTGGGTAGACCTGGGCAGCCTCGAAACCGTGCGCAACGTCCGCTGGCTGGCTGACGGAAGCGGGGAGATCGAGATTGCGGTCTCCGCAGATCGCAAGCAATGGTCGGTGCTCGAAACGCAGCCGATCTCAGGCGACTGGCAGGAAATCTCGCTGCGCGAGGATGCCCAGTTCGTGCGGTTGACGTTGCTCCCCGGCGACGATGAGTCCAGCATCGGACTGGCGGAGGTCGAAGTCTTTGGCCGCAAGGGTAAGGCCGATGCCGCCGTGGCGCAGAAGGCGAAAACGGAGGCCAGGAAGCGGGACAAGCGCCGCGCCGCTGAACGTACCCAGGACTCCGCAAGCACCAACGACGGGCCAACACGCTCCAAGGCTTCGAAGGGCGACCGGCGTGGCTCGGTGAATGCATCGGCCAGGGCAGGCAAGACGGAGTGCAGCGGCAAGCGCGAGCGCTGCCGCACCCGTCCCGGCAAGGTCGAGGTCACCGATGAATGTGGCGGAGACGGCGCCTGCACCATCGACATCCGCGCCGATGGCGGCAGTGCCACGTGCGACGCCTCTGGCGGCGCCAGGGACCGCGCTGGCAATGGTGAGGGGAAGCGTGGCGGCGGCAACGGTGGGCGCTGCGAAGCCGTCGCGGACGGCGGCACGGTGGCCATCGGGGACGTCGGGCCCTGACAAACTGCCGGGCAATGTCCACGACGACTGTGACTCGCCCTTGTTCGAGAATCCCGGCCAGATCGCACTGTGGCGCACAGCATGTGCGCCACAGTTCAGCCAGGCGGTCTTTACGCCGCCTGGCGGCGCCGGAGCCGCGACCAGGCGAACCTGGCCACCAGCAGGGCGGCGACCGCAATGACGGCGTACTGCAACCAGCCGACATACTCCTCAATAGCGTGCCAGTTCTCCCCGAACGCCCAGCCAAGGGACACCAGCGCGCCGTTCCAGAGCAGGCTGCCGAATATAGTAAGTGGGATGAACTGCCCCAGCGGCATCCGGCGATACCCGGCCGGAATCGAGACAAGGGAGCGCACGACCGGCGCCAGGCGGCCAGTAAACACCGCGACCGGGCCCCAGCGATCAAACCATTCATCGGCCCGTGTCAGGTCTTCCGGGGTGAGCAGGGCGAGGTACCCGTACTTCTCGAACAGCCGGCGGATGCCACCACGGCCCAGGCCGACGCCAACCGCGTACAGAATGAGCGCTCCGATGAGAGAGCCCAGCGTCGAGGAGATCACGACGAGAGCGAACGAAAACCTCCCCTGGCCGGTGAGAAAGCCGGCGAGAGGCAAGATGACCTCAGAGGGAATCGGCGGAAAGAGGTTCTCCAGAGCGACGAGGATGGTCAGTCCCGGGTATCCGAGCGTTTCGATGACATTCGTCACCCACGTCGCCAGCCAGTCGAACACCCGAACTCCTTCCCGCTAGTCTGTGTTGGCAAAAAGCGCCACCATGTCGCCCGGTACATCCGTCACATGGCCGCGGCCAGAGCGCGCACGCGCTGCGCCTCGTCTGGTTCGTTCACCGTCCAGACCATGGCGGTGAGGCCCGCCTCGCTCAACACGGTTGCGCTTGCGGCAGTGTAGGCTCCCGCGGCGACCGCGACGCAGGGCGAGCCAAGGCTGGCCGCGACGTCAAGCAGCGCCTGGTCGACGTGCATGGCGAGCGGCCACAGCTCCGCACCGGGCGCGATGGCACGAAATCGCCGCAGAATCTCCCAGTCGAACGAGGAAATTGCCCAGCGTGCTGCGGGATACGCGGCCAGCACAGCCAGCACTTCGGCCTCGATGCCTGGCTGCTTGACCTCCAGATCGAAATGCAGGTTGTCGCCGACGAGGTCCAGCACCTCTGCGAAGGTAGGCACCCGTTGTCCATCGCCAGCATCAGCCTCGCGCACGACTGCCAACGGTTGCTCGTCAACATAGCCGCGACCGGTCGTCGTCCGCTCCAACGACCGATCATGGATCACGACGACGGTTCCATCCGAAGTTGCGTGCAGATCGAGTTCGATACCGTACGCGCCAGACTGCATTGCCTTGCGGAAGGCCAGCAGCGTGTTCTCCGGATAGGCGGCCGAGTCGCCGCGATGTGCGTAAACCAGGGTCATTGGTCGTCCTCCACACCCACCTCGCACGAATAATAGTTGACACGGATCGTGTCAAGGTATATCATACTCCTCAACATAATGCGCTTCGGGCGCCATCGAGTGAGCTCATCCGAGCGCAGGAGACGTCACCATGAACGATCCCGGCTGTGAGCCGGTCTTCATCATCAGTGTTGCGGCGCGGTTGCTGGAGATGCACCCACAGACCTTGCGCAAGTATGAGCGCGAGGGCCTGATTGCGCCGTCACGGACAACCGGAAATCTCCGGCTTTATTCAGACGAGGACCTGGATCGCCTGCGGCAAGTGAAGTACCTGGTCAACGAGCGCGGGTTGAACCTGGCCGGGGTGCAGCTGGTCCTGGAACTGACGCGCCACATGCAGGGCTTGCAGTCCCAGCTTGCCAGCGAGGCGGCGGCAGACGCGCACCCCGCCGTGGAGCGGGCCAGCGCCGATCTGGCCGCGTTGTTGCGCGCGCTCGGCGCGGGCGCCCGGCAGCCAGGAGAGCAGGGTCGGTCGCCTGGCGGCAGGTCGTGAGCTCTGCGCGGGGAGACCTCGCAAGGGCTGAACAACGGCGCAGGCCCAGTTTGTTGAACACAAAGCATGGCGCATCCGCGCGGGGAAGTGAGGGAGAGCGTGTCAGGAACCACGAAGTTTACAGAGAAAGCACAGGAAGCCATCGTCAGCGCGCAGCGGGAAACTGAGGCGCGGAAAATCTCGCAGTTCGAGCCGGTCGCGCTCCTGGTCGCCTTGCTGAACCAGACGGATGGGCTGGTTCCGCAAATCTTGCACAGGCTGCAGGTTGACGTCAACCAGGTCAGGAGCCAGGCGACAGCCGAGTTCGACGGCCTGCCCAAACTGTCGTACAGCGCACAGCCAGTTGTCAGCAGCAGTCTGCGCAAGGTGCTGCAAAAAGCCGAAGATGAAGCCAGGCAAATGACTGACGAGTATGTCAGTTCAGAGCACTTGCTTCTCGGCATGCTCGACGTCGCGGACAATGGGGCAAGCAGACTGCTGGCGCGTCATGGCGTGACGAAGGAACGGGTTTACGAGGCGTTGAGCGGCATTCGGGGAGGACAGCGCGTGACCGACGCAAACCCTGAAGACAAGTATCAGGCACTGGAAAAATACGGTCGGGATCTGACAGAACTGGCCAAGGAAGGCAAACTCGACCCGGTTATCGGCCGGGACGACGAGATCCGGCGGGTCATGCAGGTGCTCTCTCGCCGCACCAAGAACAACCCGGTCCTGATCGGTGAGCCCGGTGTCGGCAAGACGGCCATTGTTGAGGGGCTGGCGCAACGCATTGTGCGCGGCGATGTCCCGGAGGATCTGAAGAACAAGCGGGTGATCTCGCTCGATCTCGGTGCTCTTGTGGCCGGCGCCAAGTTCCGGGGCGAGTTCGAAGAGCGCCTGAAGGCGGTGCTCAAGGAGGTTGCCGACGCGGCCGGCGAGATCATTCTCTTCATTGATGAGTTGCACACCGTTGTTGGCGCTGGCGCGGCGGAGGGCTCCATGGATGCCTCCAACATGCTCAAGCCGATGCTGGCGCGCGGTGAACTACGCACCATCGGGGCGACGACACTGGAGGAATATCGCAAGTACATCGAGAAGGATGCGGCGTTGGAGCGCCGTTTCCAGCCCGTCTACGTCGGCGAGCCGACCGTGGAGGACACGATCTCGATCCTGCGTGGGCTGCGTGACCGTTACGAGACGCATCACAAGGTACGCATTCTCGATTCCGCCCTGGTTGCGGCCGCATTGCTCTCCAACCGCTACATCACGGATCGTTTCCTGCCGGACAAGGCGATTGACCTCGTGGACGAGGCTGCGTCCAAGCTGCGTATGGAGATGACGTCGCTGCCAGTTGAGTTGGACGAGGCCGAACGACGCATCATGCAGCTTGAGATCGAGCGTGAGGCGCTGAAGAAGGAGAAGGACTCCGCCTCACGGGAACGGCTGGACAACCTGGAGAAGGAGCTGGCCGACCTGCAGGAAAAGCGGGACTCGCTGCGTAGTCGCTGGGAGAGTGAGCGCGAAGCCGTCCAGACGGTGGCGTCCCTGCGGGAGCAGATCGACCACGCCAAGGTTGAAATCGAGCAGGCGAAGCGCGCCTACGACCTGAACCGAGCCGCCGAGCTGCAGTACGGCACGCTCGTGCAACTCGAGAAGCAGTTGCAGGAGGCCGAGCAGCGCGAAAACGTGGCAGGCAGCCCGCTCGTGAAGGAGGAGGTTGATGGCGAGGATATCGCCGAGATCGTCTCCCGCTGGACGGGTATCCCGGTCAGCCGCCTGGTCGAGGGCGAAATTGAGAAGTTGATGAAGATGGAGGAACGCCTCCACGAGCGCGTCATCGGCCAGGATGAAGCGATCATCGCCATTTCGAACGCTATCCGGCGCTCGCGAGCCGGGCTTTCTGACCCGAACCGGCCCCTCGGCAGCTTCATCTTCCTCGGCCCCACCGGCGTCGGCAAGACGGAACTGGCGCGCGCGCTGGCGCAGTATCTCTTTGATGACGACCAGGCGATGGTTCGCATTGACATGTCCGAGTACATGGAACCGCACTCCGTGAGCCGCCTGATTGGCGCGCCTCCGGGCTATGTCGGCTACGAAGAGGGCGGTCAGCTCACGGAAGCGGTCCGCCGCCGCCCATACAGCGTGATCCTGCTCGATGAGATCGAGAAGGCGCACCCGGATGTCTTTAACGTGCTCCTCCAGATCCTGGACGATGGGCGCGCGACGGACGGTCAGGGGCGGACGGTTGATTTCAAGAACGCGGTCATCATCATGACCTCGAACCTGGGCTCGGCGTACATCCTGCCGGTTGGCGAGGGGAGCGAAGAACAGATGCGCGAGCGTGTCATGGACGCGATGCGCTCGCACTTCAGGCCCGAGTTCCTGAACCGGATTGACGAGATTGTGATCTTCCGCCCACTCTCGCGAGACCAGATCGGGGAGATCGTTGAGATCCAGATGAGGGGCGTCAACGAGCGTCTTGCTGACCGCCAGATGCGCCTCACCATCACCCCGGCTGCCGAGCGGTGGCTCGCTGAAAAGGGGTACGACCCTGCGTTTGGGGCGCGTCCACTCAAACGCGTCATCCAGCGCGAGGTGCTGGACAAGTTGGCGCGGATGGTGTTGAGCGGCGAACTCCGCGACGGCGAGACGGTGACCATCGACGCTGACGGCGATCACCTGACCTTTGCCGGGTCACGCGAGGCTGATTCGGCCGCTGTCTGAGAGCGCAAGCGCCGGACCGGGAAGACCCGGCCCGGCGCTTTGTTGTCCCTATACTTCGGCCAATTGCGAATGGCGGTGTGGGAAAGGTTTATCGGGATGCCTGGCTGGCTGGCAGCGATCCTGCAAAGTGCGATCACGCTGGTGATCCTGGTGCTGATCATCATGGCCCTGGCGGCGTTGTTCATGATCATCTTTGGCATTGCCACCGGGATCGACGATCAGATCACCGAATAGGCGCCGTCGTGGCTGATCTGGCCGGCATTGGGCGTTTCCTGGTCGCGGCGGGCCTGGTGCTCGCCGCGACCGGTTGCCTGCTCATTGTTGCGCCCCATGTGCCCGGGCTTGATCGGCTTGGCCGTCTTCCCGGAGACATCTTCGTTCAGCGCGGAAACTCCACCATCTTCGTTCCTATCATGTCCTCGATGCTCATCAGCGTTGTGCTCACCATCATCGTGAACGTCTTCATGCGGCGATAACAGGACGCACAGACTCCCAGAGACGTTGACGATTCTCGCTGCCCTCTTTACTCTCGCCCGGGGAACACGAGCGCCCGTTGGTTCGTTTGCATTCCAACGCGGGCCCTGACGGTTCCGCCACACGACGGAAAAAGGAGAGTCGATGAAGGCGCAGTCTGAGTTGTCCCCGTTACGAGGAACGTCACGCCTGACACGCGTTGCAACCAGCGCCCTGTTCGTGGCGGGAAGCTGTGTCCCGCTGCTCACCGCAGCCCTGCCGGCTGCGGCGCAAACTGCCACGGTCAGTTTCAGTACGGCTGAGTTGGCTCCGGCTGATGCCTTTGCCTACTCGGTGATGACCCTGGATAACAAATCCGACCAGTGGCTGCTCTCGGATGAGTTGTTGCGCCGCGCCGGTTTTGGCGAGGCGATCGATCAGGCGCTGTCCGAGGAGCTGACCGACGAGAACGGCCGGCCGCTGCCGCTCGATGCCTTCATGGGCGGAGAGATCGGCGTGGTCGTCGATGACAGCGCGCTGGATACGGCAGTCGAGGAATCGCTCAGCTCTGGCGAACTGGGGATGATGACCGGCGAGTTGGACAGTGTGGACGAGGATAGTGACGCCAACGAACTGCAAGGCGTCGCGGCGATCCTTGATGCGCGGGCGCCTGACACCGCGTGGACCGGGATCAGCCAGTCGGCCATGAAGGAGAACAGCGAGACTTCTGAATACAACGGCACGGAGATCATTTTCTCCCCGCCGGCTGATGACGAAGACACCGGCATGGCGGCCGCGCGTGTTGGTGACCATATCCTGCTCGCATCGACACCGGAGGATCTCCACCCGCTGATCGATACGGCAAATGGCAACAACGACAACATCACCTCCCTGCCGCAGTTCGCGACCGCAGTCGATGCCTTGCCGACCGAATTCATGTCCTTCACGTTCGTCAACAACGGCGTTGCGAGCGATGTCGATCTCGGCCCGTTTGAGTCGTCGTTTTCGAGCCTCATCAACGACAGCTTTACAGCCGTGACGGTGTCGGCCGACCAGCCAGGCTTCCGCTTCGAGTCCGTCACGATTCCGGGCGACGATACGCTGCCGCCGGTCCCGGCTGCCTATGACTCTTCGCTCGAAGCGATTGCGCCGGAAGATGCGCTGGTCTTCTTCAGCGCGCCGGATCTTGGCGAGTCAGGGATCCTCGATGCCCTCGGCGCGGCCCTGCTCGGGATCGCGTTTGGAACGGGTGATCCGATGGCGGCCATGTCCGACGGGACACCCGAGGCGCCGGTCGATCCGCAGGCAGCGATTGCCAGGCAGTATGAGAACGCTGCCGGCATTCTCGGCGTGAACCTGCAGACCGATCTTTTCCACCAGTTTGCGGGCGAGTACGGCGCGTGGCTCTCGGCTGACGCAGCCATGGAATCCGGCTCGGGCGTTTTCGCCAGCCAGGTTTCTGACCCTGACACCGTTTCCAACACACTCATGCAACTCTCCTTCCTGATCCAGGGCGCCATGGGCGGCGAGAGCGCGCTGGCCACCCGCGCCGTCGGCAACGGCAGCGTCTACAGCCTGGATCTTGGCGACGGAATGACCCTCGACTTCGGTGTGGTCGGCGACATGTTCGTTCTGGGCACCGGTGACGCCGTTGATCGCTTCGCTGGCCCGGATACGGCGTCACTTTCTGGAGACGCCCTCTATCAGGATGTCATGGGCACGTTGCCGGAAGATACGAACAGTATCTTCTTCCTCGATCTGGAGCAGGCGATTCCGCTGGCTGAAACAGCTTCAGACTCCACTGACGCGCTTGGATTCGACACAGGCGTTGGTTTCGAGGATGCCAGCGAGGCCTGTGCGGATTACGCCACCCAGGCGGACGCGCAAGCTGCCTACGACGCGGGCGAACCCAACACATTCGATCTCGACCAGGATTTTGACGGCGACGTCTGTGAGGATTACTTTGCCCCGGCCGTCGCTGACGAGCCTGAAGACAGCGATGAGACCGGCTCGGATATCGAGGACACGTTGGCCAACGCAGACTACTCCGCTGTCAAGGCCTTCGCGGTTGTCGGTCACGAGGAAGATGGCCTGCAGCACGCGTCAGGCATCCTTTACATCGCAGAGTAGGGACGCGTTGTCCCTCCGGTGATTCATGTTCATCGCGGGGTGTCCAAAGCGGACACCCCGCGGTGTTCCAGGAGACAAACCATGAGATCATTGCGAAGGATGACGACGATCTGGCGGCCGCTCTCGGCGACGGCCCTCGTCGTTTCGCTGGGGGGCGCAGCGATCACTGCGCCCACCGCAGTGGCCCAGGACGCTCTGCCGCCGATCACGGACGCGGCGCCGCTCAATACCGCCTTTTTCCAGCAAGTGGATCTGGACTTCGCCGGGGCGCAGTGGCAGCAAGCTGATCAGCTGGTGGAACGGCTTGGTTTCCCCGATGCCCTGGACACCTGGCGAGACGAGATCCTGACCAGTCACGGCGCCATGGGCTCGTTCACCGAGGCCGATCTTGACGCCGTCACTGGCGGTGAGGCGGCCCTCGTTGTTTCCGACGACGCCATTGCCACGTTGTTGCAGATGCAGTCGCAAATGATGGCCGAGATGTCGGGTACACCCGTGACGTCGCCCGTGGCGCTAACCGAAGGCGACCCTTTGGGCGTTGCCATGATCCTGCGGGCCAGCGATGCCGACGCAGCCTGGGACTACGCCCAGCGCCAGACCGACGCGTTCGCTGACAATTACGATCTCGAAGTCGTCTCGACACCGTACGGCAGCGGCGAGATTGTTGAGACAACCGGCGGCGAAGACCAGTCCGCCGGCGATCTTGACGAGCCGTACGATGTCCTGCTCGGCGCGCACGGGGACAAGGAGTTCGCAGCTGGCCGCGCCGGCGACTACATCATCGGAGCCGCCACAGCCGCTGACGTGAAGCAGATCATTGATGTCATTGACGGCAACGCCCCGTCGCTGAGCGAGTCGGAGTCGCTCACCCAGATCGCGGCAGCGCTTCCCGCGCCGGCTCTTGCGTTTACCTACGTCGATGCCGAAGCGATTCTCGGCGCGCTCGATGAGGACACCCTGGCGGCGATTGAGGCGATGCAGCCGGGCATGTCCCTGGACGAGATGGGCTCCTACTCCGGTCTCACCCTGTCCGCAGTCGATGAAGGATTCCGCATGGATTCCTACGCGATTGCCTCTGAGAATGCCGACCCGAGCAAGGTTATCGTCGCAAACAGCGCGACGACCTCCGAAGCGGCTGCGCATGTCCCGGCGGATTCCTTCATCTTCTCCGCCGGTACGCTTCCTCCCGGTTCCTTTGCCGGCGGCGCCTACTCACTCTCTCAGGCGGTGAATGCCATCGAGTCGGGTGAGGAGCCGCAAGAGGCGATGCCAACCGCCGATGAAGTCAATGCGGCCATCGCGCAGGCGTCGGAAACGCTCGGTTTCAACCCGGCCACAGACCTGTTCGACATCCTGGGGCCGGACTATATCTTCTTCAGTTCGTTCCCATCGTTCATGGAGGACTTCTCCTTCAACGCGGTGGTCGCAGTAAGCACCAGCGACCCGGCCACACTGGCTGGCACGATGAAGAAGATTTCAGACATCATTACCCGTGAGGGCGGCGAGGATGTCTCGCTCACGACGCGAGACATGGACGGCGACACCGTCTACTCGCTCGGCGATCCGGACGATGAGAGTTTGCCAACCGTGGACTTTGGCGTGGTTGGCAATCAGGCAGTGGCCGGGATCGGCACTGGCCTGGGTCAGCTTTCCGCGACTCCGGCTAACGCGCTGGCCGACGATCCACAGTACCAGGAAATCATGGGTACGCTACCCGCCGAGTACTCAAGCGTCTTCTACGTGGACGCGCGTCCGGTGACCCGGCTGGCCATGATGTTTTCCGGCGGCTTCAGCACGGACAGTGCGGACGCAACCCCGATAGCAGAGCCTGTGGGCAGCCTGGAGAATCTGCTTGGCTTCGGCGCGGTGGCGTCCTCGGACAGCGATACCACCATGCGCGGCTCCGCCATCCTCTACATCGCTGATCCTGCCAGCTAGAGGCTCAGCGCCATGCAGGGGCCGGCCACAGGCCGGCCCCTGTTGTGGGTAACCGACGACTCCCTTCGCTCGTTGCATTCCCGAGTGCGCCTGCATCTCGCCGTGGCATTCGTGCCGCGGCTATGCTTTGCTGCGGCCCCCAAACAAGGAGCATGAGATTGAGGTTCAATTCCAAACTGGCGCGCGGTCTGGCCCCGGACGAGCATGCAGATCTGGACCGGCTCTGGAAGGCGCTCAGCACAACGTCCGCGATGCCATCGCGTCGTGATTTCCTGCGCTGGTCGGCCATCGCTGCCGGCGCTGTCGTCACGGCGCGCGAAGGCATACTCTCCACCCGGCCGCGCGTCGCCCGGGCGCAGGATGCGCCCATTGTTGAGGGTGCAGAGATTACGGTGCCGTTTGATGCCTTCGGACAGGTAGTCAACCTGGACCCGCACCGTTCCAGCGATTATGGCGGCTTCTGGGTGATGTACCCGAACGTCTGGAACGGCTTCCTGCGCTACGACGAGAATGGACGCATCGCGCTTGATCTCGCGGAGAAGATCTCGCGTTCGGCGGACGGCCTTCGTTACACCTGCACGATTCGCGAGGGCGCGACCTATGCCAGCGGCAACCCGGTCCTGGCCGAGCATTTCGTGTCGTCCTGGCTGCGGGCGCTCGACCCTGCCAATCTCTCGCCGATGGTGGCGTTCATGGAGCCGCTCAAGGGGTTCGACGCCTGGATCGGGGGAGATACCAGCGTGCAGCCCGGCTTCAGCGCGACCGACGACCGCACCGTGGTTGTTGAGCTGGAGCGGCCAGTTACCTTCTTTCCGTCGTTCTTTGCCGCATTTGTCTGGTCCGTTGTGGAGCCGC
The DNA here is from genome assembly GCA_041390745.1 of Thermomicrobiales bacterium. Lineage (GTDB taxonomy): Bacteria > Chloroflexota > Chloroflexia > Thermomicrobiales > UBA6265 > JACCXM01. The sequence continues at coordinate 22,983 of JAWKPJ010000022.1, forward strand.
AGGCGATTGCGGAGTTCGGGGATATCAACTTCGTCCTGAACAGCGCGGGCGCCGGCCCCTGGCAGTTCACGGCGTACCAGCAGGACACCCAGTTTGTTATGGAGCCGAACCCCAACTACTACGGGGAACTCTCACCCTCCATCGCCAAAATTACCTGGCCGATCGTCAATGGCCCGGAGGCGGCGTCCTCCAGCCTCAGTCTGTACGTCGATGAGAACGCTGCATCGACGGATGTCCCCCTGTCGCTGCTGGGAGATGTCACGTCGGACGAAACACTGGCGGCTGAGCTGAAGCAGCTGAACACCTCGCAGGCCACCATTCGCTCGCTGGCCATGGATTTCCGACAGGCGCCGTTCAATGACGTGCGCGTGCGGCGCGCGTTCGGGTTGGCGTTCGACCGCGATCGTTACTCCGAGATCTACGACGGCGCCTGGACCCCGGCGTCTGTCTTCACGCCGCCCGTTGTCAACGAGTTGAGTGGCTACGCTCCACCAGAAGGCTTCCCCTTCGACCCCGATCAGGCACAGGCCCTGCTGGCGGAGGCGGGATTCCCGGGCGGCGAGGGACTCCCGGAGATTGTCTATTATCTGGCGTCAGGCGAAAGTGACGCCGAAGTTGAGCGCATGCAGCAGGTGTTGCAAATCTTTCAGGACAACCTGGGAGTCGCCATTACACTGGACAACAGTCTCACGCAAGCCGAGATCAATGACCTGATTGCGGAAACTGGCGGGTTGCAGTTCTCCATCATGTGGTGGCAGACGGTCACGGATACGCCGTTCTTGCTGAGTGATGTCTTCCGGCCTGATTCGCCCTACATGCAGGGCGTGTTTAACTGGTCGCCCGACCTGGAGGCCCTGGGCGGGGATCCGGGCGCAGCCGCCCAGCAGTTCGCGGACCTGGTGGGCCGCGCGGACATCGAGCTGGACCAGGCCACACGCAACGACTTGTACCGTCAGGCGGAAACGTTGGTGCTGGAAAACGCCGTGTACGTGCCGATTGGCAACTGGGTGCCCATGTTCCTCCAGAAGCCGTGGCTCAGTGGCACGCGCCAGGGACCATGGACTGGCCGCCTGCCGGCCCTGTTCGATCAGAACGTGGTGGTGCTCCAGCAGTAAGGCGCCGCTTTCCTGAGGAACCCCTGTCTCAATCACCTGGGAGAGGGGTTCCCTGGCGCTGAAACGTCAGGGAAAGAGCGACGCCTGGACCGGAGGGACCGTCCCGGTGTGCGGCGCCTCGCCGCGCAGCATCCCGATCAGGACCAGCGCATTGCGCGTGCCTGCGCCCCGCTCGTTGTTGTTGAACATCACATGGACCTGCTTCGCGGATAATGCGAGCCGTTCAATGATCTCAATAAAGCCCAGCAGCTCATCCGCTGAGTAGTCATAATCGTAGCGCCCGCCGTGCCCCTGCCACCCCCGGAGGTTGCGGCCATGCAGGCGCAGGTACGCGAGTTCTGCGTTGGTCTCAGCCACCAGCAGTGGCGCCGTTCCCCGGCCTAGTTGCGGCTCGTCGGCGATGGCATAGGTCAGCCCCAGGCTGCGCAGCAGGTCCAGGGTGGCTGGCGCACTGGCATTGTCCAGCCACGTGCTATTGCGGAACTCAATTGCGACCGGAATGGCCGCCATTTGCCCGGCAACCCGGCGCAGGAAATCCCGGTTGACCTGGGAGTTGCCGAAGCTGGGCGGGAACTGGAACAGGGCGCAACCGAACCGGTTTGCCGTGCGGAGGGGACTCAGCGAGTCGCGGAACTGCGCGAATGTGGCGTCCGGGGGGAGTGTTTCGCCGTGCGTCAAATCCCGGAAAGCCTTGACATCAAACAGAAAGCCCTCCGGCGTGAGGGAGATCCACTTCTCGGATGTACTGACGGGCACCGGACGATAGTATGAGGTGTTGACCTCGACAATCGGAAAATGCCGCGCGTACCAGGGGAGTTTGTCGTCAGGCCGGGTACGCGCGGGGTAGAAACCTGGCAGGCTGTTCCAGGAACTGATGCCGACGCGAACTTCGGCGTTTCCAACCTGGACCGGCGCTACCACGCGCGCGTTCACGCCGGCGCCTTCACCGGCGGCAACACCGCTCGCCACGGTCCGCTCATTCCGGACTCGCTGACGCCGTAGAAGATGCGCGGATCGCCATCGCCCAGGTAGACCAGATCATATCGGCGGTCGCCGGAACGCTGCCGGTAGGAACGCCAGAGGCCAAAATCGCCCTGCCAGCGAACAGCCTCAGTGTCGAGTTCACCTTTTTCGCGTTGTTGGATGGCGGCGCGCCACATGCGGCGTTCGGTGTCTTTCGTCACGTTGTAAATGAGCTTGTGGTACCGCAGATCGCGGAGCGTGTAATAGCGCACACCGTCGCTTTCGAAGCTCTCCAGAACCTCAATTCCAGTCGTAGGCGCGTGGGGATCAGGCGCGGCGTCCTCCTCGTACATGGTCAGGCCGTCTGGCGTCTCGGCGTGCTCAGGCAGGGCTTCCGGCGTTGAAGCGGAAGCGTGGCCAGTGACGAGCGCCGCCAACTCCAGCGCCTTGTCACGCAGTTCGCCGTCTCCAGGGTCACGCTCTTCGCGCGTCGCCCGGTGCTTTCTGGTGGCCACCGCTGGTTGTGCTGGAGGTTGCTCACGAGGCGAGCGGCCGTTGCGCGCTGGTGACGCTACTGGCGCCAGATCAGCCTCCGGCGGCATAACCACAGGCAGTTTGGCGCCGGCCCGCGCTGGCGCCGCGATCGCTGCTCCCCCCGTCGTGGCCGCAGGCGCTGGTTCGCGCCGCAGGCCTGCCAGGTCAGCGCGCACCATGTGGACAATCTCGTCCCGGCTGGCCGCCGCCGTCTCGCTCCCGCGCCGGATCAGGATGCCGCCTGGTTCCAGTGCGTGCGGCTTCTGGTCCCCATCGGCCACCTCGACAATGACAATCTTCTTGCCATCGACCGTGTGCTCGCGCATCGAGAGGTTCACTGGCGGCAGAATCTGGCTTGTTGCCTCTGTGGTCAGTTCCCTGATCAGGGCCGCGGGGTCAGCAACGCCCGCAATCGGTCGCTTCTCGGCTGCGGACAGACCGATGTAGATCGTCCCACCGCCGCTGTTGGCGAAGCCCACAATGTCTCGCAGGATGACGCCCTGGCCCCGGCGAGCGGTTGCGGATTCGTGGAAAACCTGGGTACTCGTGTTGCCATCCAGCCGTGCGGCCTTGACCGGGTCACTGGGCGGCGGCGTGAACGGGCGGGTTCGCTCGAACTCATTGCTGGCGAACAGGCTCATCAATGCGGAGAAGGAAAGCTCCGGCAGCAGGACCTCAGTTGGCCGATCACCTACCCCCAGGTTGGTTTCCCGCAGCGGATCCTGCTCCAGGCGGTGGCAATCTGACCCCTGGATACAGTGCATGCGGCGGGGATACTCAGTTTTCGTCCCATTGAAGAACCGGGCGGTAGAGCGGCGGTTCGAGGCCGGGAGCAGGTCGGTGACCTCCATGGCGTGAAGATTGGGATCCTGCGTGTAGGCAATCTTGGTCTGGCCACCGAAGCGCAGGCCCTGCATGGCGATGCCGTGCGTGGAGTTCACATGCGCACCGATCACGAGCGCACCGTGGTCAGCCAGGATCTCGTAGGCCCGCAGGACATCTGTCGTCGCACCGACTTCACCGCTCCCGAAACGGTCTTCCGGCACGCCCAGCAGCAGCAGCAGGTGCTCCATCAGGCGGATGCTGGTGCCCTCCGGGAAGATGGCCAGGATGTGAAAGCCGAACTGCGCGGTAAACTCGAAGCCGGGCAGGACAAGAATGCGCCCCAGCAGATCTCGATACTCCGCCAGGCGCTCAGCTTCGGCAGGCTCCATCCGGCCCAGGTACTCGAGCAGCTCCAGATCCTCGATCTCACGCCACATGTCGGCATACCCACGGACCGAGTTGTGATCCGTCAGGGCGATGCCGTGCAGACCTCGCTCGTCAGCGCGGCGCAGGATATCCAGTACACGGATATCTGGCTGCTGGTAATCCACGGAGGCCGGTGTGTGAACGTGGAGGTCGATCCGGCGCCACTGAAGGTCGTTCGTCTCGGATGGCATCGGCGCCGGCAGGGACGCCGGAGCAGACGCCCGGCCATTCGCTGCCGCGCTCTTCGTGGCAGGTTTTGGCGCATCTTCAGTGCGCCGTCGCGTGGGTGATATTGGCGTCTCCTTTCGGTAGGGTTGGGCAAGGCCGCGGCAGTGGCGGCGCGAATGACGGCTTGCGCGACCCAAACCTTATCAAATGATAGCATAGACCTGATTGTTATTGACAACCAGTCACGGGTCCGGGGCTGCGAAAACGCGTGCTAGACTCGCGAAACGGACCCGTTGTCGCAACTCGACGCAGTGTCCGCCGTAAACCCGACTTCGCCCGCGAGTCGTACAAGAGACAGGGAGATGCGGCGCAACCGCATCAGCGGCGTGCGGTGCACCCAGGCACACGCGCGCCTAGGGGAAAACGGGGCGACCGCAACATGCCACAGATAGATACGCCACTACTCCTGGACGTCCTGTTGGGTCTGGTGATCCTCCTGTTCGTCCCATTCGGGATCCGCCGTGGGGTCGCCAAGGAAGCGATGGTCTCGGCCGGCATCTTCCTGGGCGCAACGCTTGCGGAGCGCTTCGCAGCATCCTGGAGCCTCTGGCTCGGGGATCGCTTTGGCCTGGCGCCTGGCGCCGCATCCTTCGCCGTTTCGGCGGGGCTCTTGTTCGGCGGGGCGTTTCTGCTCGGATACGGCGGCGGGGCTGCGCTTGGCGCGCCCCGGCTGGGTGTACTCTCACGGCTGGTGGGCGGGCTCCTGGCCGCGTTCAACGCTGCGCTCATGCTCTCCTACCTGCTGTCCTGGGTCGAGCGCGACCTGGGCCAGGGGGGCTCGCTGGACGAGGGGTACCTTGGCCCCTGGTTGCTCCAGCGGACGAGTGATCTCCTGCTTGCCGCCGCTGGTGTACTCGTTCTCCTGACGGTCCTGTCCTGGATCGTCAACCTGTTCCGCGCGCAGCGGCAGCCGCACCGCGAAGAGGCCTACCCGGCGCGGGCCGCCAGACCAAACCAGGTTCCGACGGCGCCCGAGAGCGAGAAGTACGAGCCGGCAGACCATATCGCGCGGTCAGGGCGCTTTGCCCCCGGCGTCGACGCGACTTCGCCGCTTTCGGCCACCGCCGCTGGCGCTTCTCCATGGGGGCCGGGCGCAGGCCGCACTGTGAACGGCAACGGCCGCGAGACACACGCAGCAACGACGGTATCCGGCGACGAAACGGTGTGGGCCGCCTGGGATCCGGCCGCAGGGCCTCATGGCAGCGGCGGCGCGCGGGCCGAATGGCCAGTGGCCCCGGCCGTTGGTGTAACGCCAGACGAGCGCTGCGCGGTTTGTCACGCCCGGGTGGGTCCGCGGGACGTCTTCTGCCCGGAGTGTGGCGCAACGCTGTAGGATTCCCCGAATCCGGTTCCTTTTTGAATCAGCTTGTGAGTGGAAAGGGCAGCCTGATGGCAGTTGCCGAACGAATTGACCTTGCAGCCGCGCAGCAGGCTGCGACTGACGCAATTGCGGCGGCCCGGGAGGGGCTGATTGAGCTTTCTCGCTACATCCACGCCAATCCCGAGATCGCGCTGGAGGAGGTCAAATGCAGCGCGGCCTGCGCGGCTTTCCTGGAGCAGCACGGGTTCACGGTTACCCGGGGTGTCGCTGACCTCCCGACCGCGTTCGAGGCAACCGTGGGCGCCAACGAGCCCCGAGTTGCCTTTCTCTCGGAGTACGACGCCCTGCCGGGCATCGGTCACGGTTGCGGCCACAACCTGATCGCCATCGCCGGCATCGGCGCCGGTATCGGGCTGGCTGCCGCGCTGCCGCACCTCGGCGGCAGGGGACAGGTGGCAGTGTTCGGCACCCCCGCCGAGGAGGCCGTCGGCGGCAAGGTGATCATGGCCAACGCCGGGGTCTTCGATGGCGTTGCGGCAGCCATGGGCGCACACCCGGGGACCATCGAAGCGGTCTGCCCGACGGTGGAGGGGAGCGGCAATGCCCTGGCCTGCGTGCTGGTGCGCACCACCTTTCACGGGCAAGCGGCCCACGCCGCCGCTGACCCCTACAACGGGGTCAACGCTCTCAACGCGGTCATCGAGACCTTCAACGGCATCAACGCCCTGCGCCAGCACATCACGAGCGACGCCCGCATTCACGGCATCATCACCCACGGCGGCGATGTTCCGAACGTTGTGCCGCATTATTCGCAGGCCGAGTTCTTTGTGCGCGCGGCCACCCTGGCCAGCATGAACCGGCTCGTGGAGCAGGTGAAGCGCATCGCGGAGGGCGCGGCGCTGATCACCGGCGCGACGGTTGAGATCGAGATGCCGGAGGAAGCGAACTCCGACATGATCACGAACTACACCCTGGCGCAGCGCCTGAGCGCGAACATGGATCGCATTGGTCTCAAACTCCCGCCGGCGAAGCCGGAGCCCGGCAGCGGCTCCACGGATTGGGGCAATGTGAGCTACGTGGTGCCTTCGGTAGAGACGGGTTATCCGATTATCGACCGAGTCTGCACCTGGCACTCCCAGGACGTGGTGGATGCATCGGTCTCTGAGCTAGGGCTTGGCAACACCATCGCCGTGGCTACAGCCATGGCCTTGACCGGCGTCGATCTCATCGCCGATGCGCACTTGCTCGCGGACGTGCAGGAGGAGTTCACGAGGGCGAAAGCCGCCCGCGCCTGAGGCTGTGCCGAGTGGCGCGTCGATGACCTCGCGCCACACATTCGTAACCGCGTGCTGTGAGCTTGTCGAGAGGCCTCGGCTTGCATTCACACGAACGTCGTGTCTCGAGCTTGCCGAGACACGACGTTCATGCGGTTCCTTCGCCCCTGAACACGGGTTCCGCGCCAAGTCAGGGATGCGGCGTAGCGGCGGCATCTGGCTGTTGCGCGGATTCTGCGGAAACCTCCAGCCCGTTGTCCACAAAGTGAAACGTGAGCGCCTCGCCGCTGGCCACGCGGAACCCCCACCGGGGCGGGTGGGCTCCGGCGAAGCGCTCGCGCAGTTTCGGCCCGGAAAGTTCCCCGGCGGGGGCCACCAGCGCCACGCCCGGCGCAACGTCCCAGCCTGCCACCGGGTCCTTGCCGGCCACGGCGACGACGCTCGCGGGAGGCGGCGCGGGAAACAGCTCCGGCGCCTGGCCATCCGAATACACCACAATCCGCGTGGTCCCCCGCTCCACGACGACCCGCCATGAGCCGGGATCTTCCGGCGCAGTGTTCTCGGGGCGGGCCGTCTCGACGGCGAGCGTGATTTCCGGACTGAGCCGGATGCGCGAGGGCATGGCAAGCACCGTGACTGCGCCCAGTTCGTCCGCCTCCAGCGAAGGCGGGAGCGTGCCCAGGGACCTGGTCGTCCGTACCTGCCCGCTACGCGTCGCGGCGACGGGAGCCAGCAGCGTCGGGCCTGCACCCGAGACGAGGAGCACATCGACGCGCCGGGCAAAGATGGGCAGCACGGAAGTCAGCGCATTCTCGAACCCGGTCGGGTCGTCGCCACTGGCAATGAGCAACCGCGAGGGGCCATCGCTGACAAGCACGGAGAGGCGGTCGCCTGCACCAAGGAACACGATGCGCGGCGACATAATGTCGCGATACCATAACCCGACTGCGATCCCGACGCCGACCAGCGCCACGACAAAGACCGTACCGGCGGTGACGAGGACCTCGCGCCACGTTGTCTCGCGCGGCTCGTTCACGGCGAATTGTCGCCAAAGGGAGAAGGCCCACGGCTCACGGTGACCCGAATGGTGGTTCCTGGGGATACCCGCGTTCCCGGCGCGGGGTTCTGCGAAAGAACGCTGTTCATGGGCACGGAGTTCGAGGGTTCCATGCCGTCCATGGTAAAGCGCAGCCCCAATGGAATGAGACTGCTGGTCACGGCTCCTATGGGCTGCCCACGCAGGTCGGGCACGGTCACCTGCTGCGTTTGCGTTACAGGCGCCATTGTCGGCTGCTGATTGGCCACGATGGGTGGCGGTTCTGGCACGGCGGTCGCCGTCGGCGCGACGGCCGGCGCGGCAGTGGGAGCTGGTGTGGGCGACGGTGCGGGCGTTGCGGTTGGCTCAACGTCGACAGCCCCGGTGATGACCCGTTCAACCGGAACGACTGCCGACGGCGAAGTGGGGTCTCCAGTCGGCAGCAGTTCGCGGAACCCGAACCAGAGGAGCGCGGCGAAGGCGGCCAGCACCAGGGTGATGATGAGGAAGGTTGGGGCGGCGCCGGATGGCTTCGCGGCCGGCCACACCCCGGGGGCAGGGCTACCAGCCATCGTGCGGTCGACCCGCCCGCTGCCACTGAGAGCCTCAGCCAGGGCGGTCACCGTCGGCCAGCGTTTCGTCGGGTCCTTGTCCAGTGCCCGCAGGATGACCGCGTCGGTCGCCGCTGTGAGCGAGGGTTGCAGGCTCGAAGGCGGCGGCGGCGGATCATGGAGTTGCTGCATGGCCACGGCCAGCGGCGAGGCGCCCTGAAACGGGACTTCGCCGGTCAGCATCTCGAAGGCCATGATGCCTGCGGAGTAAATGTCCGAAGCTGGCGTAGCCATCAGGCCGCTGGCCTGTTCCGGCGAGACGTAGTTTGCCGTGCCCAGCCCGCCGGGGTCGGTCAGCGTGGCGTCGGCCAGCCCACGCGCGATGCCGAAATCCACCACGCGAGCGCGCCGGTGCTCATCGACGAGAATGTTGCCCGGCTTGATATCCCGGTGGATATACCCCCGCTTGTGCGCGTAGTCGAGCGCACCGCCGACCTGCCGCAGCAACTCGCCCACGTCGGCCGGGTGGAAGGGCGCTTCGGCGGCGATAATCTCCTTCAGCGTTTGCCCGCGCACCAGCTCCATGACGATGTAGGGTTGGCCCTTCTCCTCTCCGACATCGAAGACGTCGATGATGTTCGGATGCGAGAGGGATGCGGACGCTCGCGCCTCGCGCGAGAAGCGCGCCCGGAAGGCCGAGTCGTTGGCAAACTGCGGCCGCGGGGTCTTGATGGCGACATCGCGCGCCAGGAGCAGATCGTGCCCCTGGTAGACGATCGCCATGCCGCCCTCGCCGATCTTGCGCTCGACGCGGTAGCGGCCATTGATGATCGACTTCGGCCGGATCACGGCCTGCTGGCCGTCGCGACCGGGCTACCGGCCTCGCGGGCGGGAACCGGGACGGTCAGGAAGATGTCTGCCGCATCCCTCAGCCGCTTCTCCAGCCGCCGCTTGACCAGGAACGCCGTTGCCGGGTCGGTGAACACCGCGTAGTGCGCCGGCCCTGCGCCGGACAGTGCGACGTGTTCCGCGCCGGCCTCCCGCATCGCCCCGGCCATTGCCGCCACATCGGGCCGCAGCGCGTACAGCGCGCGGCTGAACGCATTGCCCAGCAACGCCGGCTCAAGCGTCCTTCCAGCCCGCAGCCGCTCGGCCTGCTGCCGTACGCGTGTTCCGTCGCTGAAGTCCCCCGGCTCCAGCGCGGCGAAGAGACTGGCGGTCTTACTCGGAATCTGGAGGCGCGGCGCGACGACAAGGAAGGTGAGGCCGTGCGTTGGACTGGTCATGCCCCCGGCCTCCTCCCGGAAGAACCCTCACCCCAACCCCTCTCCCGATGCGCGGGAGAGGGGTTCTCGCCCGCTGAAGCGACACTTTGCGGTAAACGGCTTACGCCCTTCGTGAGGCTCGTATTGGCTTCGTCAGCTTCAGGCGCGCTGTCGTGCTCCCTCTCCCGCGCACCGGGAGAGGCGCCGGGGTGAGGGTTTCTCGGGAGAGGGCGCCCCCGGAACCGGAAGCCCCTCCAGCACCTCCCCACGCCCGCCGCCCAGCGCGCACCCGCCGCGCAGCAGAAACGGCACATCGCTGCCCAGCTCCAGCGCCATCGCCGCCAGCGCATCGTCAGGAAGCGCCAACTGCCACAGCGTGCGCAGCGCCAACAGTGTTGCTGCCGCATCGCTCGAAGCGCCACCCAGGCCCGCCGCAATCGGGATGCGCTTCTCCACCGCAGCAGCGAGCCGCGATCCGGCGCTACCTGCTGCATCGCCTCGGCGGCCCGCCAGACAAGGTTCTCCTGGGGTGGCAGATCACTCCCGGTGCATTCCAGCCCGAGACGTGGACCGGGCGTAGACGCCACCGAAAGCTCATCGAACAGGCTGACGGTGAGAAAGATCGTGGCCAGGTCGTGGTAGCCGTCCGCGCGGCGGCCCAGCACTTCCAGCCCGAGGTTGAGCTTGGCCGGGGCGGCGACGGTCAGCGCGAACGGGAGGTCCTGCATGGCGCCAGCCCGCTCAGGCGTCGCGCACGCTGCCGGGCGCGGCCCTGGTCAGCGTCACCCACTCAGCGACCGAGAGCGTTTCGGCGCGACGCATGGGGTCGATGCCGCAGGCCTGCAGCCAGGCGGCGATTTCCGGTTTCGGCAGTTGCAGCACGTCCGCGATGGCGTTGGCGACCTGCTTGCGTTTCTGGCGGAAGCCGGCGTTGAGGATCTTGAAGAAGAGCGGCTGCTCCTCCCACGGCAGGGGCATCTCCGGCCGCACGTCGAGGTGGATCACCGCCGACTCCACCTTGGGCGGCGGGATGAACACGGCCGGCGAGACGATGAACGCGAGCTTCGGCTCGGCAAAGAACTGTGTCGCCACGGACAGGATCGTCATGTCGGGCGGAGTCGCTGTAATGCGCTCGGCCACTTCCTTCTGCAACATGACGGTCAAACGCCGCGGCTTGCGCGGCTGTTCCAGCAGGTGGCGCAGGATGGCGGTGCCGGTGGAGTAGGGGAGATTCGCCACCACGTCGAACTCAACCCCCGGCGCGAAGAGATCGTCCGCCGTCAGGTGCAGCGCGTTCCCCTGGATCAGCTCGAAGTTCGGCAAGTCCCCGAACGCCGTCTCCAGGTGCGCGGCCAGCCCCCGGTCGTACTCGACCGCGACGACGTGCCCGGCCTTCCGCAGCAGCTCGGAGGTAAGGATGCCAAGTCCCGGCCCGACCTCCAGCACGCTGTCGTCCGGGCCGATTCCGGCCTGGCGCACCATGCGCTCGACGATGCCGCGCTCGAACAGGAAGTGCTGGCCCAGCCCCTTGTTCGGGCGGATACCCAGTTCCGCCATGAGCCGGTTCCAGTCGCGGCGCGAGGTTGGGATGCGGCTGGCCGGGTTCTCCCGGTCAGCACGTGTGCTGAGGCTGGTCCTGGTGCCCCGCGCGTCGGTCATGCGCTGACATCGATCCCGGCGCCGTCGCGCACCTCGCCGATCTCCCACAGCGGCAGATCGGCCGCAGCGAACGCCGCCCGCACATCCTCCGCGCGGCGCGGGCAGATGCTGAGCAGCAGCCCGCCCGAGGTCTGCGGATCGAAGAACGCCGCCTGCCGCAGCGGATCGACCTCTGCGTCGAAGCGCACGCCCCCGGCGTGGGTGGTGTAGTGGTCCCGGTTGCGCCCCAGGCCGCCCGCGAAGTTGCCGCCTGCGGCGTAATCGAGCACGCCCGGCAGCAGCGGCACGGCGCCCGCCTGGATCGCCAGGTTGACCCCGCTCTTGGACGCGATCTCGCTGCCGTGCCCGAGCAGGCTGAACCCGGTGACATCCGTTGCCGCGTGTACGCCGCCCGTCTCGCGCAGCACGTCCGCCGCGCGCCGGTTCAGCGTCAGCATCGAGTCGATGGCTGCCTGCAGGTCCTCATCCCGCGCGTTGCCGCGCTTGGCCGCTGTGACCACGATGCCCGTGCCCAGCCGCTTCGTCAGGAAGAGGCGGTCGCCCGGCTTTGCCCCGGCCTTCGTCCAGAACCCCAGCGGGTGCACCACTCCGGTCACCACCAGCCCGAACTTCGGCTCCGGATCGACGACCGTGTGCCCGCCGGCGATCAGCGCGTCCGCCTCCGCCATCTTCGCCGCCGCCCCGGCCAGGATCTGGCCGACCGCCTCGGCCGGAAGGTCGTCTGGAAAGGCCGCGACGTTGAGCGCGAAGAGCACCGTGCCGCCCATGGCGTAGACATCGCTCATGGAGTTGGCCGCCGCAATCGCCCCGAACGTGTACGGGTCATCGACAATCGGCGTGAAGAAGTCGACCGTCTGCACCAGGGCCAGGTCATCGCTCAGCCGGTAGACGGCCGCGTCGTCGCTCGTCTGCAACCCGACCAGCAGATCGGGGTGGCTCCCGCGCGTCAGCGGCTCCAGCACGCCTGCCAGGGCTGCCGGCCTATCTTGGCGGCGCATCCGCCACGTGCTGGCGAGCGTCGTCAGGCAGATCAGTTCAGCGTGGGTCATGGGGTGAAACTTCCCGCTGCGGGGCGAATTGGGCGGTACGTGCGGCGATGATAGGGATGGGGGAGAGGGGAGTCAACCGAGCTTTCCATTATTTTGAGGTAACCGACCTTCAGAGTGACTGAGCCTGCGAACTTGCTTGTGTTGAATGCTTGCGTGGCTAGCGACATAGCAGGAGTGCCAAAGCATCACACACCGATCAGTCTACTTTGACTCGGGACACGCCTAGGGAAATGGACTATTATAATCCATTCTGGTGGACATTAGTCCAATCGTGGTCTATGATGGCTCTAGGAAAGGCAAAAATTTGCCATCATCACCGGAACGAACCCTCGTCAGCAATGATGACCTCGTCCACCTTGCGCGTATTTCGCTTGCTTTTTCGGCGGATCAAGATGTAGCAGTCTTCCTCCAGCGACTTGCTCGAAAGTACCGCAATGACGCGCCACTCGCAACACAATTGACTGAGCTCTTGAGAGCAGGACCGCTAAGGTCCTCGCCGTTGCGGGCGTGCTGCAACTCCTCTACCGTTGGATTCGAGAGCCATTTAGGCTCGCAGATGTCGATGCGGCCCAGTGTCGCGGAGGAACAGCCAATACTGAGGGAAGCAAGGCTTGCGCAAGTTAGCCGCTTGGTGTGGAGGAGCGGCAACGGCGTGATGATCTCTCGCCGCGAACTCCGTAACCGACCAGAACGGCTTTGTTCGTCGGGCCCCCGGGGGCTGGCAAGACCATGGCAGCCCGGATCGCAGCCAGACTCGGTTTGCCGTTAGTTGTTCTCGACCTGTCTGCTGTCATGAGCAGCTTTCTCGACGCACGGGCGTACTGATTGCCATGTACTGGATTATGCTCGGTAGCAAGAATGTATTCTTTTTCTTGACGAGATAGACGCCATAGCAAAACGCCGTGACGACCCTGCTGATATTGGAGAGCTGAAGAGGTTAGTGACTGTACTGTTACAGCAGATCTCACAGTGGCCGGCAGGGGGAAGCCTATTGCTCGCAGCCACTAATCATCCAGATTTGCTGACCCGGCAATCTGGCGCCGATTCGACGAGGTCGTCAGATTCGATTTGCCCGGGAGAAAGAACGGGAGGAAGCACTTCGTCGGTTCACAGAGAATCAAGCGGAAAGCGAAGTCCTGAGAGTAGTCGCAGTTGCCCTTGTCAGTTCGTCGTTTGGAGATCTGAGGTGCTGGCAAGAAGTGCTGCGCCGATGCGCAGCAGCGGCCCCTTGGGGCACGGTACGCTTGAGAATTGCCTGCCAGAAGAAATTAGGCTCCGCATCGCCTCCCTGACGGTCACTTTCCCGCAGAGCGTTGGCTTCAGAGTTGGCCACTTCCCGGGCAATCTCGCAACGCCGAGTGTCTCAAATAACAGGGGTTAGCAGAGATACCATTCGCAAGCACCTAGCGGAAGGAGCCGTCAGTGGCTGAAAGAGTTCGATATCTGATTGGATATGGGGAAAGGCTGACTGAGCCAGTTGCTCCGGCCCGGCGCGGTGGAGTTCTTTATCTCCATATGATCCAACAATTGCGCGGGCACGTCTTCGACGCCGATGGTGGCCCAAGCAGTCATACACGCGCAATTACTTCCGGAATCGGCTTGTCCGACGACCGAGTTGTCAGCGCACTTAATTCCCTGCATCCGTCTTTCAGCTTGCAAAGTCGTACTTTCCAACATCACTACTGATTCGCAGGATTCACGCCGTTAGGTAGCAAGCCCGTCTCAGTCGTACCCGATCTCGTTACTACGTCCTCGCGAGACGAAGCAGGAAAGAAGGTCGTCCAAGTCGTACCGACAAGACCTGCGACAAACAACTCAGCTGTTCGTCGAATCGACCAGGTCAGATCTGAGGAAATGGCCAGAAAGACCGACATTGGACGACAGTCCCAGCGCAGGTGATAACGACTTGACGCGGGTTGAGTCCTTCTCGTTCTTCCTCTGCCGGAGCAACGGCTCCGCATAAGTCAGGATCTTCCCGAGAGAGTGCCACTGAAGTCGTTCTTCATGGCGCCGGCGTGCTCCGCGACCACACAATCCTGATTGAGTTTGCGAGATTTGCCGCGACGCTCGGCAGGGAGACTCTTCTGGAAAGAAGATACGATGTCGGCAGTTTGCTTCTGCCCGTTCCAGTTGAGATCGACGCGACCAAATCCGCGAATTGGCAGAATTTTCGCTTCTGCGCGTCGCAAGAGTTGTCCCGCGCTCCTCCGGGGCTTTTCTCCATTTGAGACCTTGTGAGGATTTTGAGATCATCGGGTGAGCCTGCCGTCAACTCCTGCTCTAGATCCAGAACTCTTCGTGTTGCGGTATTCGACGGTGGCTTGCCAGATAGCACGGTACTGGCCCTTGGGCAACTGACATGAGTCTGCCCGGATTGGGTCTATCGGTTCCGGCAGGCCTCGATCATGGCCAGGGAGTGACTTCCGCCATTCTTTAGCGTCGATCCGCTACCTGTCGAGCCAGCTTTCGCGCATGTTGATCATTATCGAGTAATGGACGACTCGAGCCAACAGGACCCGTTCGAACTATTTGACGTGATTGCCCGTATTGAGACGGTGCTTTCCCAGAGAAACTACGATTTCGTGAATCTTAGTATTCGGCCTTATCTTTCTGTCGAGGACGACGAAGTTCATGCATGGACAGCGTTTATCGACAATCACTTGCGCGATGGGTCGACGTTGCTTACATCGGCAGTAGGCAACAACGGCGAACTTGATGTTGCCTCTGGGAACGCGCTAAATTCAAGTACCGTCCGACAGCGTTTGTCGCGTTGGCTGTAGGTGCGGCGGACTCCGGACGCGAAAATTGGAATCGAGCGACGAGCTCGGCAATCGGACCGGGTCGAAGCCCAGGAATCGTAAAGCCGGATGTCATTGCATTCGGAGGTTGGTGAAGCCGAACCATTTATCACAGTGGCGGGAGATGGCGCGATTTGCCAAACCGCTGGAACGAGCTTCGCAGCTCCGCTCGCTCTTCGAGCCGCTTCTTTGGGAGTTCGCGCTAAATTCTTTGGGGAGCGCTTGGGACTCGCTAACGTTGAAAGCACTTCTTGTACATACTGCGGAGGCAAGTGGAGATTCACCGAACGCTGAACATGGCTGGGGAAGAATCGTCACGGATATCGGTCACCTCATCGAGTGTAGGGACGGTATGGCTCGGGTAATTTATCAAGGCGAATTGCTTGCAGGAAAGTATCTGAGGCGAGAATCGTTCCCGATTTCCAGCTAAAGTGGAAATGTGGATGATAAGTGCAACGATGGTGTAGCAAGCGACGTAGATCCCGGCGATCCTCTAATTACACAAGAAGTGGAATCGAGGCCGTTTCTGACCCATGAAGACGTATTTGCTACCGCTGACGCGGTTCATCCTAAGTCAAACCCTTCTTCTTGAGCTACGGGGCGTTGTCAGAGGCGGAGCTACGGCATGACAGTGGGAAGTGGGAGACGATTAAGTCGCCGAAGAGCAATGAGGGGAACGAGCCTCAAGCAACCGGTCTTTGACATTCACCACATTGCCCGGGAGTTTGGGCACGCTACCCGAACTGCGTCGAGCATTCGATACGCAATGATTGTCACAGTCGAATCTCAACATCATCCTGATCTTTATGAACATGTCCTCCGGACGTACTCGGCGCAGCTCGAAGCGCTCGTACCAGTCATTACACTTCCTCTCTCAGCAGCTTAGTGACAGTGAGTGCCGAGTGCAATCAGAAGATCCTGCGCGCTACGAAAGGCAGAATGGAATGGTCCCGGATCCAGCTGGGAAAGAAGCGAAAGTCGGCCCATCTCCTGCCACCGGCCTCACCTGGCACCTGTCCCCCGAACCCCACTGGGCGGCCCATGCTGGCAAGGCCAGTTACACCCCGGAGCGGTTTGCCGAGGAGGGGTTCATCCACTGCACGAACGGGGATGAGCGGCTGATTGAGGTCGGGAACCGGTACTACACCGCCGATCCCCGGCCGTTTCTGGCGCTGCAGGTCGATCTGGCTGCCGCCGGGTCGCCGGCCATCTACGAGGACCCGGAGCAGGTCTACCCGCACATCTACGGCGAGCTCGCCACGGCGGCGGTGCGCCAGGTGCGGCGCATCGTGCGTGGGGCGGATGGCGCGTTCGTCGGGATCGGCGAGGTGGTCGAGGCCGCTGGCGAGCCGGGCGCGGGGGCCGGTCAGGGTAGCGAAGGGCGCGACCGTCGCTGATGTTCGCCCTGCTCGGGAGGGCCGCCGTCCGCTGGCGCTGGGCGGTGGTCGCGCTCTGGGCCGTGCTGCTGCTGGCGGCGCTGCCGTTGCTGCCGCGCGTCGCCGGGTCACTGCAGGTGGGCGGGTTCTCCTCGTCCACCACCGAGGCCGCCCACGCCGGGCAGATCCTGCGGCAGGAGTTGGGCTACCCGCCCTCCTCGATGCTCGTCATCTACCAGTCGCCCGATCTACTGGCGAGCGACCCCGCCTTTCAGCAGGCGGTCGCCGCCTCGCTGGTCAACGTGCCCGCGCTCCCCTTCGTCACCCAGGTCCAGGAGCCGCTGCCCAACCTCGGCATGGTCTCGGCGGATGGCCACACCGCCTACACCCTGATCGGGATGAACCTGCCGAACGAGGCCGCCCAGCGCCTGGTGCCGGAGCTGGAGGCGGCGCTGGAACCGGCAACCCGAGGTGACGATGCTGCTGGCAGGCGGCCCGGCCTCCTACCGCGATATCGAGACCGTCAGCCAGCGATCTGCAGCGCGCTGAACTGCTTGTCTTTCCCGTCGCGCTCATCGCGCTGCTGGTCATCTTCGGCTCGGTCGTCTCGGCGGCCATGCCGCTGGTCATGGCGGCGCGGGCGTGGTCATGGTCCTCGTCTCGCTGCTGTTGGCCACGCGCATCACCGATCTCTCCATCTTCGCGCTCAACCTCGCCACCATGCTCGGTTTCGGCCTGGCCATCGACTACTCCCTGTTCGTCACCGCCCGCTTCCGAGGAGTTGGCCCACGGGCAGCCGGTGGGGAGGCGGTCGAGCGCACCATCGCCGCGGCCGGCAAGGCGGTCTTCTTCTCCGGCGCCACCGCGCTCATCGGCCTGCTCGGCCTGTCGCAGTTCGAGTTCATGTTCCTGCGCTCGGTCGGCGTGGCTGGGGTGATCGTCGTCGCCTGGTCCACCATCGCCGCGCTGACGCTGCGCCGGCGCTGCTGGCGATCATCGGTACGAACATCGACCGCTTCCCATCCGCCGCACCCGACGCGATGTTGAGCCTACGCACGGCTTTTGGGTCAGTCTTTGCAGGCCGTCATGCGGCGGCCGGTGGCGGTGCTGGTCCCGACCCTGGCGCTCCTCCTGCTCCTCGGCTCCCTTCCGCCACGCCCAGATCTCCTCGCCTGATGCCACCATCTTGCCCAGGGGCTCCCCTCGCGCGAGGCGTTCGATGCCCTCACCGCCGCCTTCGGCCCCGGCGAGGTCTCGCCCTTCGTGGTGGTCATCGACGCCCCGGGCCGGGTCTTCGCCGACGACACCCTGGCCGAGATCTACGCGATCTCGCAGCGCATCGCGGCCAACCCGGAGGTGGTGCGCGTCCAGAGCGTGACGCCGCCCGTGTTGCCGCAGCCGCTGGCGCTTGCGGCTGCGAAATTGCAACGCGGTCTGGCAGCGGCCGGCGCCGCCCCGGGCGTACGGCTGGCGAGCGAGAACGCCGCGCTGCTGCTCGTCTACGGCCGCGATCTGGCCGGTTCGGACGCCAGCAAGGCCCTGCTGGCTGATATCCGCAGCCTGTCCATCGCCAACGGCGACATCCTCGTCGGCGGCGGCACGGCCGAGATCGTCGATTCGGTGGCGGCCATGTACGCCGATTTCCCGCGCGCAGTCGCCCTCATCGTCGCCGCCACCTACCTGGTGCTGTTGCTGCTCTTCCGCTCGGTCCTGCTGCCCCTGAAGGCGATCCTCATGAACACGCTCTCGATCCTCGCCTCGTACGGAGCGCTGGTCTGGGTCTTCCAGGATGGTCACCTGGACTGGCTGCTCGGCTTCACCGCCCTCGGCTACGTCGAGGCCTCGCTGCCGATCATCCTCTTCTGCGTCCTCTTCGGGCTCAGCATGGACTACGAGGTCTTCCTGCTCTCGCGCATCCGCGAGGAGTGGGAGCGCACCGGCGACAACACCGAGGCGGTCGCCTTCGGCCTGCAGCGCAGCGGGCGCATCATCACCTCGGCGGCGCTGCTGGTCGTCATTGTCACCGCCTCGTTCGTAACGGCGGAGGTCGTGCTGATCAAGGCGCTGGGGTTTGGCATCGCTCTGGCAGTAGCCCTGGATGCCACCGTCGTGCGCGCCCTTCTGGTTCCGGCGACCATGAAGCTGCTCGGCGACTGGAACTGGTGGCTGCCCGCGCCGCTGGCCCGGGTCCTGCCGCGCGCATCATTCATCGAGGAGTCTCCATGACCGCGCTTACCCGCCGAACCTTCAGCTCCGGCCTGGCGTTGCTACCTGTACTCGTGGCGGCCAGGCAGGCATCACCTGCCCGGGCGCAGCCAGCCACGCCCGCGCTCGACGCCCCGGTCCCCATCGAGTTCCCCCGCGACGACGGCGTCCACGACACCAGCATCGAGTGGTGGTACTTCACCGGCAACATCGAAACGGAAGTGAGTGAGCGCCTCGGATTCGAGTACGTCATCTTCCGCGCCCGGCCCGGCGGCGCAGAGGGCTACATCAGCCACTTCGCGGTGACCTCCCCCGGCCGCGAGGATTTCACGTACGACCAGCGCATCCTTGGCGCGGCGGGCGTCGTCGGTGACGCCGCCGCGCTCGATCTCAACCTTCAGGGCTGGACGATGCGCGGCGAGAATGGCAGCTTCACGCTCCAGGCCGATATGCCTGGCTACGCCATCGATCTCACGCTCGCCGCCCGGAAGCCCGCCGCGCTGCATGACGGCGACGGCTACGTCGATTACGGCAACGGCACGGCCTCGTACTACTACACCTGGACCCGGCTGAAGGTGAGCGGCACGGTCGCCATCAACGGCGTCGAGCAACGTGTCTTCGGCGAGGCCTGGATGGATCACCAGTGGGGCGACTTCACCACCTACCAGGAAGGCGGCTGGGACTGGTTCTCGATCCAACTCGCCAATGACTACGATCTCATGCTTTATGTCGTGCGCGATGGGGCAGGGGAGCTGCTGCGTGTCGACGGCACCCTCGTCGATCCTGCGGGCGCCGCCACGTACTACGGGCCCAGTGACTTCGTCATCACGCCGACCGGATCCTGGACCAGCCCCGCCACCAACACAACATATCCCAGCGCCTGGAATGTCGAGGTACCCGCCGCGAGCCTTACGATCGCGGTGGCGCCGATCCTGGAGGAGCAGGAACTGGACACCCGGCGCACCACCGGCGTCATCTACTGGGAGGGCGCCGTCGATGTGTCCGGCACGCAGGCCGGCGCGGCCGTTGCTGGCCGCGGCTATGTTGAACTCACCGGCCACGCGCCCTACGAACCCGTCGGCGCCCCGGCCGCCTTCGCCTCGCCAACGCCCTGAACCGGCGGTCGGCACCAGTGACGTCCCACCGCCTGGGCTTCGGAGGGTTCTCCTGGGTACCCTGGCCACGCGGAGTTGGCAGTCGAGGCGCTCTGTCCTGGAGCACGAGATGCTTCGCCGGCGGGCGCAGAATGCCGGGCGTTTACAGCGCGTTGCGAAGGCGTTGACTGGCTCGGCTTTTGTCTCGTGTCTCGAGCGGAGGCAAGAGACCTCGTCCTGGCGGCGGTTCGACGAGGTCTCTCGAGACATGAGAACGTGCTGCGTGGCCCGAGTCTTCTGCAAGCCGCTGCAGGGTGATGAGCCAGACAATGGCACGCAAGCGGACGCTAGCCCGCCCCCTCACTGGCATTCTGCGCCCGCAGGCGAAGAAGCTCGTCCTGGCCGCGAATCTGTTGAAACTATCAGGGCCGGCTCGTCTCAAGCCTGCCCTGGCAAGCCCACACATCAACGCCAGCCACCCCATATGCACAAGGTGGCATTCCTGGCGCAATGACCCGCTTCTGCCCGGGCGCGCCGCGCCCCGCGGCACACCCCGCTTTGCCATACTTCCGCGATCACGCATCCGCCGCATCTGGAGCATCAACATGCCCTCCCAGGAACCAATCGTGATCCCCGGCCTCGATATCCCGAAGGCCAAACGCTACAGCCGCATCCGCCTCGGCTTGCTTGGCGCCTCGCTGGTCTGGTCCGTCGGGTCCATGGCCTGGCTGGCGCGCCAGCAGCGGGCGAAACGCCTGCAGACGCGCATCGCCGGGGTCGTCCCGGATGAACGGCTGGTTGCACCCGCTTTCCTGGCCACCGTCGCTGCGGGGTCGTGGTTTGCCGGGCTGCCGCTGGCGTACGTCAGCGGCCTCGTCGTCGAGCGCGCCTTCGGGCTTACGAAGCAATCCACGCCAGCCTGGTTTGCGGAACAGGTCAAGGGTCTCGCGGTCGGCACAGCGCTGCAGACCCCGCTCATGACCGCCGCGTTCTTTGTCATCCGCCGCCGGCCAAACGACTGGTGGCTGATCCTGGCGGGCGCCACTGTGCCGCTCATGGTCCTGCTCAGCAACCTGGCTCCGGTCCTGCTGATGCCACTCTTCAACACCTTCGCCCCGCTCAGTGATGCGCGGCTGCGCGAGCAGCTCCTGGTGCTGGCTGACCGCTCCGGCGTGCAGGTGGCGGACATTTACGAGATGGACATGAGCCGGCAGAGCGAAAAGCCGAACGCCATGTTCACGGGCCTCGGCAACACGAAACGCATTGTCCTGGGAGACACGCTCCTGCGCGATTTCTCGCCCGATGAGATCGCAGGCGTCGTCGCGCACGAGCTGGGGCACCAGGTCCACGGGGATATCTGGCGCCTGATCGCCATGGGCGGCGCCATGGGCTTTGGCGGCGCGTGGCTTCTCTCCAGGCTTGCTCCGCCAGCAATCTCGGCCACGAGCGAGCAGACCGGCGTCACTGAGGTCAGCGATGTGGCGGCGTACCCGCTTCTGGCGATCCTGGGCACCGGGCTCGGGTTCCTGGCGGCGCCCGTTCAGGCAGCCGTTAGCCGCTGGATGGAACGGCGCGCTGATCGCTACGCCATTGGGCTCACGCGCGACCCGGAAGCGTACGCGCAGGCGATGGAGCGCCTCGCCGCCACGGCGCTGGCCGATCCCGACCCGCCGAGGCCGGTGGTCCTCATGCTCTATTCCCATCCGCCAGTTGCGGAGCGCATCCGTGCAGCACGGGCGACAACGCCTGCCTGAATTGCCAGCCTGTCCGAGGTGCCTTGTCGTCACAGGTTGGTTGGGCGATGCGCTAGACTGAACGTTCCGCACAACGCCGGCTGGGACGGCAGCGGGTCCGGGGAAACTACATGCCTGGCTTGCACTGCAGCCAAGCCGTGTCCCGTTGCGGCGCCCCGGACAATGTGGACCGCAGACGCATCTGGCCATGGGATGGGGGCAGCAGTGGGTGGGGGAGAGTACGCCATCACCGCCGGAGAAGCATTTATCTGGAAAAGCGAACATGCCGAAGTGACCCTGTCGCTCACTGGCGAGGGGTGGATGGTGCGTCTGTCCACGGTTGGCCCGCTCTCGGGGCCGCCGACCGTGCGGCATCAGGCACGGCATCGGGACGCCAGACTGGCAACGTTTGACCTGATGGGGCGCGTCGGCAGCGCGTCAAATGAAGAGGAAATGGTGCGCGCCGGAAGCCACGCAGTGCAGTGGATCAACGCGCAGCAGCGCACGCGCAACCACGTGCACCAGAACGGCGTTCGCTAGCCAGACATGCCGGAGCTTCCTGAAGTCGAAACCATGCGCGGCATCGTCGCGCGCGAGCTGACGGGGCGTGAGTTGGCGGCAGTTCACCTCACGCTTCCCAAGTTGATGCGCGATTCACCGCTGCCGGACCTGGGCCTGCTGATCGGCTCCACGCTGGTTGGCTCTGACCGCCGCGCCAAAGTGATGGTGACGCACTGGAGCAATCACCTCAGTGTCCTCACGCACTTCAAGCTCTCCGGGCAATTGACGGTCGTCCGGCCAGACGGCGTGCGCGTCATGGCCGGGCACCCGGTTCCGGGTCCGGAGGGTCCACTGCCGCACAAATCCACGCACCTGACCCTGACCTTCACCGACGGCAGCACGCTCTACTACAACGATCTCCGCCAGTTTGGCTGGTGGCGCCTGATGCCAGCCGATGATGTGCCGGCTGCGCTCGCCGCCTTCAACTTCGCTGCGGAAGGGGTCGGCGCGGGGCGCATCACGGTTGAAGATCTTGGCGCGAAGCTTGCGAGGCGACGCGTCGCGTTGAAGACTGCGCTTCTTGACCAGACAGTGGTGGCCGGTCTCGGCAATATCTATGTCGATGAGGCGTTGCATCACGCCCGGTTGCACCCGGAGCGCCCCGCCAACAGCCTTACCGGCAGCGAACTCCTCGCTATCCACGAGGCGATCGCCTGGTCGCTGGAGCGTGGCCTGGAGCAGGGCGGCGCGGACATCCGGCACAACCGGGCCTACCCGCGGGATGGCTTCCCCGCCATCCACGCGCGCAAGGGCGAACCCTGCACCACCTGCGGCACGGAGATCGTGAAGACCGTCGTTGGGACGCGCGGCACGTACTACTGTCCGGTCTGCCAGCCAACACCCACTGCCTGAGGCGCGAAGCGCGTGGCGTCGCCACGAGTTGGCCGGGAGGCCTTGTCAGCCCCTGAGGTCACCTCACGTCTGGCTGTTCGCGGTGGCCTCCGCTGGCGACCGTCCGGCTCAGCGACGCGCTGACGTTCGATCATTGTTGATCGACGTGCTTCTGAGAAAGCCCCGGAGAGTTCGCGCCGGATCATCTCACGAGAGCGTCAGCCAGTGCGCCCAGCGTTGGGCCGGCCCCAGTGCGCACCAGGACATCGGCCAGGTGGTCGAGGGGTGTCGGCTCGTTGTTGATAATTGCCAGCTTCGCGCCGGAGGCAACGGCAATCTCCGGCAGCCGCGCCGCAGGCTGGACGACGAGCGAACTCCCGATCACCAGCATCAGATCGACGCCCCGCGCGGCCTGCACCGCAGCCTGGAGCGCGTTCTGGGGCAACGCCTCGCCGAACAGCACGGTTGCTCCCCGCAGCCGGCCACCGCAGACCTCGCAGGCCGGAAGGGGTTCATCTTCCAGGCGGCGCTGGATCTCTTCGGCGGGCCAGGTCGTGCCGCAGTCGATACAGCGCACGCGGTGCGCCGTTCCGTGCAGTTCGATGACCCGGTCCGAAGGCATGCCTGCCTTCTGGTGCAGCCCATCGATGTTCTGGGTAATCACGCTGGAAAGCAGCCCGGCGTCCTGCAGGCGCACCAGGGCCAGGTGCCCACTGTTGGGCAGGGTGTCGCGCAGGGCCGGGTAGCGTTCCTTGCGCTCTCGCCAGTAGGCGGCGCGCGTCTCCGGGTTCTCCCGAAAATCCCCGATGGTCGGCGGTGTGTTCTTCTCCCAGACGCCGCCGGGCCCCCGGTAGTCCGGGATTCCGGATTCCGTGCTGATGCCGGCGCCCGTGAACGCGACGATGTTCCGGGCTGGCCGTGCCAGTGCGATGAGCGCGTCTATGTCGTTCACGAACGCTCCAGTCATGGTTCGCGGGCACACGGATCGCGTGCGAAATGTTGCCGGTTTGTCATGATCCATCTTGTGTCCGTACAGCGGTGATGGTAGGATGCGGGCACTGGATAACTCCAGAATCCCCGCCAGTCTGCAGAGTTCACGCGCCCCGGACCGCGCCGGGCCGTACTGACCCAGCGTTGTGTCTGCGCCATGGTGGCACACTTCGCCGTGCAAGAGGCCGCGCCATGATCGTCACCCAGCCTGCGCTACTGTGTCTTGCTTCTTTCTGGAGCACCTTCACTGGCCGTACCAGCACGCGCGCAGTTCAGGCAGACTCCGCGCCAGGACCAGCTTCGCCACCGTCCGCCGCCGTCGAGCGCGCCACGGCTATCCGGGAAAAGCGGCTCGTGCACGCCACTGCGGTGCACGCTGCGCCGCCTGACATTCGCCAGGACGCGGTAAGCGCCGATACGCCGGCTCTGGAACAGCCTGCAACCGCTCCCCTGCCGGACGTTGAGCCCGCCGCGTCTGGAACAGGGCCGCTGACGGCAAATGAGCGCCGTGCCCGGGCTGCTGCCCTGCGTGCGCTCGCATTCGGTCGCGCACGTCGGTTCGACGCTGCTGAGGCCGCGTTCGCTGATGCGGCCACGCTCGATCCATCGCTCGATCTCACGCGGGTGCCGACCTTCTGGTCGCTGGAACGAGCTGCCCACGAGGCAGCCATTGCGGCTTACGTCGCGGCTGGCCGCGCCGGAGATGCCGCCGTCCTGCGCGCCAGGGTCCAGAGCGTTTATCGCCCCAAGCCGTTGCGCCCGCGCGGCGTGCCAGCCACGACCTAATCCTGGACCGCGCGCGCGCGGCTCCCACGCTCGGCCAGCGCGGACGCCAGCGCTTCCAGACGATCCGCGCTCACCGCGTAGTACTTGGACCCCCGCCGCGCGGCGACCGTGACGATTCCGGCGCGCTCCAGTTGCGAAAGATGCCGGGAGGCTGCCGATTGCGCCACACCCAGGCGAGCCACGATCTCCTGCGCGTAGAGTTCGCCCTCCAGCAGCAAATCCACAATCCGCAGGCGGGTGGGGTCGGCGAGTGCGCGCGTGGCCTCCAGGAAGTCTGCGGGTTCAACGTGTCCGTTTGCGGGCAGCGCGCCCTGCCCCCGGCTGCTCGCACTGGCGCTGCGCGCCCCCACGCGCGCCAGCAGGCCTGGCGCAGAGAAGAACACCACCAGATCGGGTTCGTAGGCGATGTAGCTGACAAAGGCGCCCAGGTGTGCGGAGGGGCAGAACGCCACACGGGTGATGCTGGTTGGTGGATGGCTGAGTACGTCGGGAAGCCGCTGGCCGGTCAACGCGGAATAGGCGTCGCCAAAACCGCGGTCTTCCAGGGCGGCGCCACGATCTGCCGCCTGCTGGAGCATCGGCAGCGCTTCCTCTCGCGCTTCGCGCACCACATGGTCCCAGACGCCCTGGTAGAGGTCAATTGTTCGCTGCTTCAGTTCTGCAGGGTTGGCGATCAGAGCCATCACCTGGTCCATCGGGGCGCGGGTCAACGCCGGCTTCAGGGCTTTCTGCCAGCTTTCCTCGTCGTGGGGGGCTTCCCAGCGGCGGTCAAAGCCGGCGTGGACCCGGCGCAGGGCGTTGGCCGCCATGTCCACGTAGTTCTCAGCCGGCAGCGAGGCCATGAAAGCCATCAGGTCCTCGAACGCCGCGTCCCGACGCGAAGAATCAAGCGGTCCAAACCGCATGACCGGCTCTTCGGGATAGAGCAGCATACGGCCCGAGAAGCCGTGCAGCAGATCCAGATTCTCCCGCACGTCTCGTGGCAACCGCTCACGGGCGTGGATCAGCCACGGATCCAACGTGCTCCCTGGCGCCGCCCGGTGGAGCAGGGACATGGACGAGACGATTTCCAGGGGAAGATTCGTGATGCTTTCAATACGAAGTGCTGGCTGTCCAGCGACCAGTTCACCCATGGAGACAGAATGCCTCGCGCCGAGAGGTCAGATACATAACGGTATCATCATATCGTGCTGTGGCCCTCGGCGTCACGAATGCGCTACCGGATGGTCCCGAAACACTGATAATGCAGCAGCAGGGTGTTGCCTGCGCCTGAGCCTGAGCGCAGCCCGGGGGAGCGCATGAGCGAGGATCCATTCTGGTACAAGGACGCGGTCTTCTACGAGGCGCCGGTCAAGTCGTTCTTCGACTCTGACAATAACGGCGTTGGCGATTTCCTCGGAATGGCCGAGAAGCTTGACTACATCAAGAATCTCGGGGTCGACTGCATATGGCTCCTGCCGTTTTACCCGTCGCCATTCAAGGATGATGGGTACGACATCTCCGACTTCGGCAGCATCCACCCCGATTTCGGCACGGTCGACGACTTCAAGACCCTGTTGGATGCAGCGCACGAGCGTGGGCTGAAGGTCATTGCCGACCTGGTGATGAACCACACGTCTGACCAGCATGCGTGGTTTCAGGAGTCGCGCAGCGATCCGAACGGGCCGTACCGTGACTACTATGTCTGGAGTGACGACCCCACAAAATACAGCGACGCTCGCATCATCTTTATTGACACCGAGGTCTCCAACTGGACCTTCGATCCCGTCGCCGGGCAGTACTTCTGGCACCGCTTCTTCAGCAATCAGCCGGACCTGAATTACGAGAACCCCGCCGTCGCGGCAGAGATGCTGAACGTCATGCGCTTCTGGCTCGATCTGGGGCTGGATGGCTTCCGCTGCGACGCCGTGCCGTACCTCTATGAGGAGGAGGGCACGATCTGCGAAAACTTGCCAAAAACGCACGAGTTTCTGGCTCTGCTGCGCCGGACCATTGAACAGGAGTACCCGGGCAAGATTCTGCTGGCGGAAGCCAACCAGTGGCCGGAAGATGTCGTCGAGTACTTCGGGGATGACGAGAATCCCGAGTTCCACCTGGCGTTCCACTTCCCACTGATGCCGCGCATGTTCATGGCTATCCGGCGCGAGGACCGTCTGCCGATCATCGAGATCATGGAACGGACGCCGCCTATCCCGGAGACTGCGCAGTGGGCGATCTTCCTGCGTAACCACGACGAGTTGACGCTCGAGATGGTGACGGATGATGAACGCGACTACATGTATGCGGAGTACGCCAAAGACGCCATGATGCGACGGAACGTCGGCATCCGGCGCCGCCTGGCGCCGCTGCTTGAGAACAGCCGCCGCAAGATCGAGCTCATGAACTCGCTGCTCCTTTCACTGCCGGGCGCGCCGGTCATTTACTACGGCGACGAGATCGGGATGGGCGACAACGTCTACCTGGGCGACCGTAACGGCGTGCGTACCCCGATGCAGTGGTCCGGTGACCGCAACGCAGGGTTCTCTCGCGCCGATCCCGCCCGGTTGTACGACCCGGTCATCACCGACCCGGTCTACGGCTTCCAGGCGGTCAACGTCGAGGCCCAGGAGCGCCTGCCGACGTCGCTGCTGGAGTGGATGAGGCGTCTGATCCGTGTCCGCAAGCGGTTCAAGGCGTTCGGCCGCGGCTCGCTGGAGTTTCTGAACGCGGATAACCGCCGGGTGCTGGCGTACATCCGCGCGTACGAAGATGAGGTGCTTCTCTGTGTCGTGAATCTCTCCCGCTTCGTACAGCCAGCGGAGCTGGATCTGCGTGCCTACGATGGATGGCAGCCGATTGAGATGATCGGGGAGACCGCATTCCCGCTCATCGGCGAACTGCCGTACTTCGTAACGCTCGGGCCGCACAGTTTCTACTGGTTCCGGCTGGTCAGGCCAGAGGCGTAAGCGCCATGGCCAATCAGCCAGACGTGCGAGCGACCTTGCAGGCGCTGCTCCTCAGCGCGGCCAGGGCCGAGGGCTGGCTGCCACTGCAACGCTGGTACGCCGACAAAGGACGCGCCATCGCCTCCAGCGAGGTGGTGGCGCTCCGTCTCGACCCCGTATCACAGGGAACGCTGGCCCTGGTGGTGGCGCAGTTCCGGTTTGCAGACGGCGGGCAGAGCCGGTACTTCATCCCGCTGTTCCTGGCTCCGACATCTGCGGGGGTTGGCCCGCTGCTTGGCGAGGTCCAGGATGTCGCCGTCTTCGATGCGGTGACCCAGCCGTGGTTCGGGGGGTGGCTCCTGCACGCGTTGCAGGAGCATGACGCCGGATGGCTCACCGACCTCGGTCCGGCTGGCGTCGGGCTCCTGGACCGAGCCGCGATGTTCGAGGCGCAGGTACTGCGTGGCGAGCAGAGCAACACCTCTCTCCGGTTCGGCGACGCCGTCATTGTCAAGCTCTTTCGCAGGCTGCAACCGGGCGTCAATCCGGACGAGGAAGCCCTGCGAGCACTCTCGGAACAAGGATTCGCTCACGCGCCGCCGTTCGTGGGATCCCTCACCTGGCCCAGCCCCGACGGGGCGCCGTTCCCTCTGGCGCTGGCAACCGGCTTTGTCCCACATCAGGCAGATGGCTGGTCGTGGCTTCTGGCGCGCCTGGGTGATGTCGTCGCTGGCCACGAAATCGATATGGAGCCTGAACGCCTGCTTGGCCAGCGTACGGCCGAGATGCACCTGGCGCTTGCAGCCGCCGGGGATCCTGCGTTTGAACCTGATGATGCGACCGCAGATGACATCGGCCTGAACCAGTCGCGCACCCGAGCAGCGATTGAGCAGGCAGCGGAAATCATCCAGGAACGCGAACAGGCGTTTTCGCCAGCCCAGAGAGAGGCCTTGCCCGCGACGCTTGCGGCGCTCCGGCGAGCTGCTGACGACGTTGCGGGCTACCAGGCCGAACTCGGCCTGCTGCGCATTCGCACGCACGGTGATTTTCACCTTGGCCAGACGCTGCGGACCGAGGACGACTGGGTCATCCTCGACTTCGAAGGCGAACCGGCGCGCCCGGTTGAGGAGCGCCGGCGGCGTGCATCTGCCCTGAAGGACGTTGCCGGAATGCTGCGCTCGTTCGCGTATGCGCGTGGAGCGGCGTCCCAGGCGCTCCCGGAAGGGGACCGGGCGCTGGCAGATTCGCGGTTGCTGGCGTGGGAATCCGCCGCCCGCGCCGCGTTTCTCTCGGCCTACCGCCAGACCCTCGCGAAGTCCCGCCTGCCGCTGGTCCCGGCCGCAGACGACGCCTTCGCGCTGGCACTTCGCGCCTGGGAACTGGACAAGGCACTCTATGAGATCGCCTACGAAGCGCGCAACCGTCCCACCTGGTTGGCAATTCCGCTGGCGGCGCTCATTTCCACGTGAGTCCACCCGGCCTTCGCTGCGGCGTGCCGGCGTGCCGGCGTCATTGTTCCATCATCCGTCGATCGTGGCCGGGAAACCACGTTCGCGGCGGCGGCAACGAACAAGTGTGAGCCGGCCGCCTACTCGGCAGTTGCCGTTTCCGGAATGCTCCCGGCGTAGCCCTGGCGCGGCGCCCAGGCCGCATAGTTAACCGCCGGGAAGGGGTTGTCGCGCTCTCGCAAGGCAGCCGTGAACACCATATCCTCGCTGGTTGGCCTGCCTCGCTCGGCAATGGCGCGAAGCTGGTCAAATCTGGCCAGATGCTCCTGGAACCGTTCCGTCGCGTATTCTTTGGCCTGGCCCGTGGTCACCAGGAAAGGCCAGTCGCTGCTCTGGAGCAGCAGCAACTCGCGCGCGGCCTGATCGAGCACCGACCGCAAGTCGCCAGTAGCGTCTGGATGGCGGGTAACCAGATCTTCCATCTGTTGCTCCGCCTCGTGGATCAGCGGCCACATCCAGGCAGTGTCATCATTCAGCCAGGTGAAGTGACCGCCGCCAGCGCCCCAGCTCGATTCCGGAAGCGATAGCACCTCGCGCGGGGGGTGATGCTCAATGACGCCACTGGCCGTACTCATCTCGATGCTGGCGCGGGCTGCCAGCCCACGCAGCACCAGCTTTAACCAGTCCACGCCCTCGAACCACCAGTGGCCAAAGAGTTCGGTGTCGTAGGACGCCGTAATGCTGCCGAAGTTGCCGGTCTGGTCGTGATACTCGCGGAGCTGGTCTTCAATCAGATGAACATAATGCTCCGCGTGCGATGCTGCCTGGACGGTGGCGCGGTCCGGGTCGTATGGCTCCTTCTCACCAAGGTCAACTCCCGCGCCGCTGATTCGCCAGTACTGCATTCCCGACTCGGCGTCCTTGCGATGGAACTCACGATAGAGAAAATCACCCGGGTAGCCGAACGCAGCCGACCACACCTGCTGGCCAGTGCGCTCGTGCCTCGCCATCACGGCGACCTGACCCGGGGCGTCGCCTACCCAGTAGGGGAGGAGCGAAGAACCTGGCGAGAGCTGCTCGCCCGACATTGGCTTCGTGACGCTGGAGGCATATCGGCGCGCGACCATGCCGTACGCCCCGACGGTGCCCGGCACCGCCATCCCAACTGGCACCCCCCCTTCAACCGTGTGGGTCTCGCTGAAGAAAACGAGCAGGCCCTCCTCCGCCAGGAATGACTCCAGCCCAGGCCGGCGCACCGGCCTCACCCCATCGTCTTCCACGATGGCGGGCCGGTACGCGCATTCGGGAAGCCAGATGGCCTGCGGCGCGCGGCCAAAGTGACGCCGGTACGCTTCGACGCCGGTGTGCAACTGAGCGTGGATCGAGGAGTCGCGCGAGAGGAGGGGCAGGTAGCCGTGGGTCGCAGCGCTGGTGGCGACCTCGATCAGACCCTCGTCCTGGAGACGGCGAAACGCACCCACCAGATCACGATTGTAACGATCCAGGAAGGAGGTCAGTACGCGCCCATACCAGTGGTGATAGAAACGCGCCAGGTTGCGCATGCGCTCATCGCCGTGGAGTTCGAAGCGCTCGATGTCTTTGGCTGCTCGTGCGGCTCGCTCCGTGGCGTAGCCGACAAAGTGGTCAACGATCAGCGGGTCAGCCAGTTGCTCCGCCAGGATCGGGGTGATCCCGATGGTCAGCCGGTACGGTGTCCCTTCTTCGCGCAGATCGTAGAGCGCATTCAGGAGCGGGACATACGTCTCGGCGATCGCCTCGTGGACCCACTCCTCGCCGTGCGGCCACATGCCAGCCTGGCGAGCGTACGGCAGGTGGCTGTGGAGCATGAACGTAAAGGTTCCAATTGGCTCGCTCATGGTCGTGCTCCCTTCTTGCGAGGCGCGGTGAATTCAATCAAATCGAGTTCATGCCGATCCTGGCGCCGGCGCCAGAAGCGGGTGGGCTGTCGAAGGCGCCGTGTAGTCGTACGGATCA
This sequence comes from Thermomicrobiales bacterium, assembly GCA_041390745.1. Taxonomy (GTDB): domain Bacteria; phylum Chloroflexota; class Chloroflexia; order Thermomicrobiales; family UBA6265; genus JACCXM01. The sequence goes on from JAWKPJ010000022.1 coordinate 53,970, forward strand.
TATCCCCGGGCAACCTTGCTCGCCGGGGTGCGCCCATAAGCCTCAGTCAGGTCACGCAGGCCATCGGCCAGCCCTGCGTGCAACTGGTGTGGCTCATAGCGCCAACCCCAGTTGCCCGTCGGTCGGCCTGGGGTGTTCATGCGGGCGTCGTCCCCCAGTCGCATGACATCCTGCAGCGGCATTAGCGCGCGGTCTGCGACCGAGGATGACGCGAGCCGGATGAAATCCCACGCAATATCACTGCCATCCCGGCCCAGGTAGCGTTGCACACGGCTGCGCGTGTGGTCATCCAGATTGCGGAACCACCCGACCGTGGTCTGGTTGTCGTGGGTTCCGGTGTAGGCCACAGTCACGGGGTCATAGTTGTGGGGCAAGTACGCGTTTTCCGGCCCATTGCCGAAGGCAAACTGCAGGACGCGCATCCCAGGGAACCCCAGCGCCTCCCGCAGTGCCACGACATCCGGGGTGATGAGCCCCAGGTCCTCCACGATGAATGGAGCCCGGCCCAGCACGCGCTCAATGGCGTCGAAGATGCTGCGTCCGGGGCCCGGCTCCCAGTGCCCGGCAGCGGCTGTTTTCGCGCCGGCGGGCACAACCCACGAGGCGGCGAACCCTCGAAAATGATCGATCCGCAGGAGGTCCACGCGCTGTAGCGTCGTCCGGACTCGCTCGATCCACCACGCGTAGCCGGTTGCGGCCTGGCGCGTCCAATCGTACGCCGGGTTGCCCCAGAGTTGGCCATCTGCGGTGAATGCGTCCGGCGGCACGCCGGCCACCTCACTGGGAAGCCCCCGGGGGCCGAGGCGGAAGAGATCCTGGTTGGCCCACACATCTGCGCTGTCATACGCCACAAAGATGGGGATGTCCCCCATGATCTGCACGCCACAATCGTTCGCGTACCGGTGGACTTCCTTCCACTGTCGGTCAACCAGGAACTGCGTAAAGCGGTGAAAGGCGATAGCGGCCCGGTGCTGTTCGCTGGCCGCTGCAAGCGCCGCCGGCTGGCGCTGCGCGAGTTCCGCCGGCCAGGTGTTCCAGGCCGCGCTTTCATGGGCATCCTTGAGCGCCATGAAGAGCGCGTAGTCGTCCAGCCAGTGCGCTTGCTCGGCCTGGTAGGCCTCGAAATCGTTGCGAAGTTGGGGAGCCGCCCCGCGCCGGAAGCGGCTGAACGCCTCGTGCAGGCGCGGCATCTTGTAAGCGCGCACGGCGTCAAAGTCGACCTGATCCCCGGAGAACCGGGGTGGGGTAGCCAGCGAGTCGTTATCCAGCAGACCATCCCCCGCCAACCACGGCAGCGAAATCAGCAGCGTGTTGCCCGCAAAGGCAGACGGTGAAGCGTAGGGTGAGTTTCCCGGACCAACAGGGCCGAGCGGCAGAATCTGCCATTCGCTTTGCGCACCCCTGGCCAGCCACTCGACAAAGCGGAACGCGGCTTCCCCGAGATCGCCAATGCCATGGGGTCCGGGAAACGAGGTGGGGTGACAGATGATGCCGCTGAGGCGGGAACGGTTCACGGGCATGCCTCCCCGGAGTGTAGTTGGGCAGTGTGGCTAGCCGCGCTGCGGTTCAGCTACTGCCCAGCCTGCTTTGCCTTGTAGCGCTCGCGGCAGGCGGCAACCATTTCCAGCGTCTCTTCCACATCGTGCCAGCCCAGAACCTCAGTCTGCTTCGGCTCCAGCAGCTTGTAGGTGGCGAAGAACGTCTCGATTTCGCGCAGCCAGTGATCGCCAATGTCCGCGAGGCGTTGGTAGTGCGCGTAGCGCGGATCGCCGACAGGCGCGGCCAGCACTTTGAAGTCCGAGCCTTTTTCATCGTACATGTCCAGGCCGCCAAGCACACGCGCCTGGATCATGCAGCCAGGAAATGTCGGCTCTTGCACCAGCACCAACACGTCGAGTGGGTCGCCGTCCCCCGCGAGCGTTTCCACGATGTATCCGTAATCAGTTGGGTAGTGCACAGAGGAGTAGAGCACCCTGTCCAGGAAAAAGCGGCCAGTGGCTTCATCGAACTCGTACTTGTTGCGGCTGCCTCGCGGAATCTCGATCAGCGCCATGACAGTCGCTTCTTCCGGGTTGTTCAGCGCCGATTCTTGAGTCTCAGGAATGGTGCTCACGGAGTGGCTTGCCTCTCTTCTGTGGAGCTGTGACCCGCTACCGGGCTACGTCGCTTGCCTGTGGCAGAACGTACCACGCTCTGCGCGTGCGAACGCAAAAACAACGTGGGGCCCGTGCATGCACGGACCCCGTTTTCCCTGACGGAATACGTCGGGTGTGACCTAGTTGGCGGACGCCTCGGAACCCACCAGTTCGGCTTCGGCCTCGGCTGCAGCCTGATCCTCGCCGGGGCGGCGGGCCGCCGCTTCACGCTCGGCGCGCGCCGCGAGGCGCACCTGCCGCTTGGACGGCTTGCCGGAAGCAGCCTCCATGCGCTTCATGAAGCGCTCGACCTGGCCGGCTGTGTCCACAATGCGCTGTTCACCCGTGTAGAACGGGTGGCAGACGTTGCACAGGTCTGTGCGCAGATTCTGCCGCGTCGAGCGCGTCGTGAAGGTATTGCCGCACGCGCACGTGACCGTGGTTTCCTGGTACTTGGGGTTAATTCCCTGCTTCTTTGGTGTTGCTTGTCTTTCTCCGGAGTAGCCAGCGCTGGCGCCCCGGTGGTCACGTGAACGAAAGTTAGTCTGCGGCGGCTGCCGATTCCGTGAATGCCACGGACTCATAGGCCGGCTTGAGTAGGCCCTTGTTCCCGCCAACCGGATAGACATCCGGTGGATAGACGCTGATACGGCGCTTGGCGCGCGTCACCGGCTCAAAGCAGACCACGCCGTCGATCTTGGCGTAAATGGTGTGATCCTTGCCGATGCCGACATTCTCGCCGACCCAGAACTGGGTGCCGCGCTGGCGGACAACGATCGTGCCTGAGCGAACATACTGGCCATCGGATCGCTTCACGCCAAGCCGCTGCGCATTGCTGTCGCGGCCGTTTCGCGAGCTTCCGCCGCCTTTCTTGTGAGCCATGAGACTATCTCCCTTGATGCGACAGAACGTCGGCGGCAGGTCAGGCCGAGATGCCAGTGATGGCCACGCGGGTCAGGGCCTGCCGATGCCCTGTCCGGCGGCGGTACCGCTTCTTTGGCTTGTACTTGAAGACGATGATCTTCTCGCCGCGAAACTGATCTTCCACCTGGGCGGAAACCGAGGCGCCGCTCACCAGCGGAGCGCCGACGGTGGTGGACCCGTTGCCACCAACCAGCAGGACGCGGTCGAAGACGATGTCCGAGCCGGGCTCGGCATCGAGCTTCTCGACCGCAAGCCGGTCCCCAACGGAGACGCGGTACTGCTTGCCGCCCGTCTCGATGATGGCATATGGTGCAGTGCTCGATGCCGACTCGACCATGAAATGCTTGCTCGCTCTCTTACATTCAGAAAAACGCACCACTGTCTGGCACGCACAAAACAACCCGGGTTACATCGTACCCGCGACGTGCCACTATAGCACAGATACGGAATACCGAGTATTCGCGCGACCAAAGCGGAGGAAGTGGTGAATACGGACCGCGACGCAGAAATTGAGGCGCGCCTGGGCATGGTTGCGGCCCGCGCCCACCGTCCGCTCTCCAGCGAAGAGGTTGCCCTCATCCGGGAGCGTATTGTGCGCGACCTGGAGAATCGGACCGAGATGCGAACCCTGCCGCTATCCAACAGCGACGCTCCAGACGCCGGGTTCAGCCCGCGCGTCGCGCCGATTGGCGGCAGCGCATGGTAAGCCCCCACGATCTGAGCTACGCGAGCGTTAGCCAGCTTGGCGCGTGGCTTCGCCGGGGTCAGGTGACTGCCGTTGAGCTGGCGACACACTCGCTGGCGCGGTTGGACGCCATCGGCAGGGAACTGAACGCCGTCGTGACGCTGACCCCCGAACGTGCGCTGGCCGAAGCCGCGCAGGCCGACGCAGAACTGGCCGCCGGTCAGGACCGGGGAGCGTTGCACGGTATTCCCTACGGGGCGAAGGACTTGCTCGCGGTGGCTGGCTATCCAACCACCTGGGGCGCCACGCCGCTGCGGGACCAGCACCTGCCCGGCGACGCGACGGCCATCTCGCGCATGCGTGGGGCGGGCGCTGTCCTGACAGCCAAGCTGGCCATGGTCGAACTGGCGGGTGGGTTTGGGTACGACCAGCCGAATGCGGCGCTCACTGGGCCGGGGCGGAACGCCTGGGACAAGGGGCGCTGGGCAGGCGGATCGTCCAGCGGGTCGGGCGCGGCGGTTGCAGCCGGGTGCGTGCCGCTGGCCATCGGGACAGAGACCTGGGGATCCATTCACGTGCCGGCCGCCTTCAACGGCATCACGGGCTTCCGGCCGACCTACGGCCTGGCGAGCCGGAGCGGCGCGATCGCCCTCTCGTGGTCGATGGACAAAATTGGGCCGATGGCGCGCAGCGCAGCTGACTGCGAAACGATGCTGCAGGCGCTTGCCGGCCAGGACCCCGGCGATCCGGCCACGCTGGCGCGCCCTCCATTTCAGCCCGATCCGCGCCGAACGGGCTTCCGCTTCGCGACGCTGGCGGGCGCAGGCGAGGGGGTGGAGCCGGATGTGCTGGCGCGTTACCAGGCTGCCCTCGACGTGTTCGCAGGGTTCGGCTCCATCGCGGAGATCACCTTGCCCGACCTGCCATACAACGCTGCCGCTTCCACCGTCATTGCGGCAGAGGCGGCTTCGGCATTCGAAGAGTTCCTGGAAGCCGGGCTGTCCGATAGCCTGACCGCCCCCGAGGACCGTGTCTTGCCGCTGGCCGGCTTCTCGCTGCCGGCTACCGACTACTTGCGCGCCCTGAGAGTGCGGACACGGGCGTCCGCCTCCCTGGCAGAGGCCTTTGCCGGGTACGACGCCGTCATCACCCCGGGCTATCGATCCGAGGCAACGGAACTGACCATGCGCTTCTCGGAGGAACCAGATTTCTTTGGATTGCGTACTATCGATGGAGCAGCAAACCTTTGTGGCTTGCCGGGGCTCATGATGCCCGCCGGACCAGGCGCCCACGGCTTGCCAACGGCTGTCTGCCTGACAGGTCGCGCTGACGCGGACGCACTCCTGCTGGCGGCCGGCCAGGCCTACCAGGCAGCCACCGATTGGCACGTTGCAGTCCCGCCCATCTGAGACATCGTCCCCGAGCACAGGCGACGGGACTGGCTGAGGAACGCTACATGCGCACGCCCGACGAACCCCGGAATTTGCTCGCTCCCGCCAGCGCTGACCAACCCTCGACGCCGCCCGCACATCCAGGTCCATGCTATGTGCGTCCCCGTGTCACCGCCGGCCTCGTGGCTGGCGCGCTGGGGCTTGGCGTGCTGCTCGGCAGCGGCATGCCAGGCGGCCTTGCCAGCACGCTTGCAGATGATTCGCTGACCGGCCGCCCCGAGTTCGCCACGCTCGAACGGACGTGGGAACTGATCCACACTGAGTGGGCAGACCCGGACGATATCGACGATTCGGCCCTCATCTACGGGGCGGCGCGCGGCATGGTCGATGCCATTGGCGACACAGGACACAGCGCCTTCCTCGATCCCGAGATGGTGAAGGAGCAGGCCAAAGAAGAAGCCTCCAGCTACGTCGGAATCGGCGTGGAAGTGGATTCACGCTGCGGCGTGCCGGTGGTGACCTCCACCTTCAAGGGATCCCCGGCGCGCGATGCTGGCATGCAGCCGGGCGATGTCATAGAGGCGGTCGATGGCAAATCGACGCGCCGGATGGACATTGACGGCCTGCGCGCGGCGATTCTCGGCAGCGAAGGCGACTCGCTGACGGTGACAGTGCATCGGCCTGGATCTCCCGACCCGATTGACTTTGATGTGGTGCGGCGCTCCATTGACCGTGATCAGGTGACGTGGCGCTGGCTGCCGAACAAGACGATCCAGATGCGCATCACGCAGTTCCAGCCTGGCGTGAGCAAGGACGTGCGCAGCGCCCTGCAAGTCGCCAGGGCCGAGGGCGCCGAACGGCTTATTCTGGACTTGCGCGGCAACCTGGCGGCCTGGTCTCCGGAAGTCAGCTGGCGTTGCCTCCCAGTTGATGGACGAAGGCCTGACCATCTTCCAGGGAGCAGGGCCGCGACGGAATCTCGCACGAGTTGCGGAAGAACATCGGGTTCGATGGTCCGGGACGGGACATGGCACGGTTGTGCTCATTGATGGCCAGTCGGCGTCTGGCGCAGAGGTTCTGGCGGCAGGGCTGCGCGACAACGGCCGGGCCAGGCTCGTTGGCGAAACGACGTTCGGCACCGGAACCGTGCTGGCCACTTACGCGCAGGAGGACGGCTCAAACGTGATCCTGGGTACGGCCTTCTGGCTCACGCCCAAGGGAGAACACGTCTGGCAAGAAGGGGTAGACCCGGACGAGTTCGTGATGATGGAGTCGGATGAATTTCCGGCGCGACCGGAAGATGACCCCGACATGACGGAGTCCGAACTGGCTGCAACCTCGGATGTTCAGCTTCAGGCGGCGTTCGCTGCGTTCGACGAGGATGCCACGGCATCGACACAGTAGCCCCGGTTACACCTGTCGCAAAATCCAACCGGCGGCCACGCGGTTGGAGCAGGCTGGCCAAAGGCGCATGGTAAGGTTTTGCTGTCCGGAGAAGCCGGTAAACAGCGAGCGCTACGGAGGTTCTTGCCCGGATGCTCTCTTCCGAGGCCTTGCCTGAGATTGCGCTGCGCGCGACTGCGGCAGCCCGTCGGTTTCGTATTTTTCTCGTCGTTGGGGCTATCGGCCTCGCCGTGAACCAGGCAGTGCTCTACCTGTTGGTCGCCGAGACCGGCATGCGCGTGGCCACGGCGTCTCCTTTTGCGATTGCCGGCTCGATGGTCATCACATTTCTGCTCAATGAGCACTGGACCTGGCGAGATCGGGGCCGTGGCGCGGCCTGGCGCAGGGCCAGCATGTACGGAGTGATCAACTCCGGCGGTTTGATCATCAACTGGCTGGTCCTCGTCACGCTAACGCACTTCGGACTCAACTACCTCCTGGCCAACGTCGTCGGCGCGGGCGTGGCGGCCCTTTGGAACTTTGGTCTCAATCATGCGCTCACGTGGCGTCGCTAGGACGGCCGCCGGGTCTGCGCGAGTGCAGGCGCCACGCGCCGCATGGTCTACACTCGGCCACGCAAAAGAACCGGCCTCGGGCGGTTGAGAAGCAACTGACGCGCCTCCCGCAGGCGCAGAGGCAGAGAAAAGAGGGCTTTCCCACACTATGGACTCAGCACGCAACGGTCAGGAACGCTCCGGTGATCGCTCCGTGCAGAATGGCCTGCGACCTGCACCTGCACACCCGACATTGATCGCGGGCTACGCCCGGCCCCGGTGACTTGCTCGGCGTACGCCCTTTCAAAGGCCGGGTTGCCGGTGACGGTCGTCGAGAAAGCCCCGTTCGTGGGCGGGCTTCGGCGCGGACAATCCGACGGCAGACCGAGTACGGCGAGTTCAAGTTCGATATTGGCGGCCACCGCTGTCGGCTGAAGAATGACGAACTCAACGAATTGTTTCGCGAAGTTGTCGCCGATGAACTGCTGTGGGTAAACCGCATCAGCCGCATCTATTTCGACGGGAAGTACGTCGATTATCCCCTCAAGATTTCCAACGCCCTGAAGGCTATTGGGCCGGTGGTCGCTGCCCAGGCAATGGCTGATTACGGCCGCACGCGCGTGCAGCAGAAAATCAGGCCGACCGAAATCGAGTCGATGGAAGACGCCTACATCGACCAGTTCGGCCCCACCCTGTACAAGCTCTTCTTCCAGCGCTACTCGGAGAAGGTCTGGGGCCTACCCTGCGACCAGATGAGCGGCGATTGGGTTTCGCAACGCTCAAAGGGCATGTCGCTGGTCACGGCAGTCAAGGACGCCGTGGTGCCGTCGAAGGGCAAGGTCGTCAGCCTGATCGATGAGTTCATGTATCCGGCTGGCGGTTTCGGCCGCTTCTCGGAGCGCATGGCCAGTGCTATCACCGCTTCCGGGAACAAGATCCGGCTGGAAACCGGCGTCGAGCGCGTCCATCGCGAAGGCAATCGGGTCACCGGGGTCACCGTGCGAACACCGGGCGGCGCCGAACGGCTGACTGCCGACAACTACATCTCCTCGATTCCCCTGACCCTGCTCGCCAAGATCGTCGATCCGGCTCCGCCTCTGGATGTCCTGGCTGCAGCGGACCAGTTGACGTTCCGCAACATCATCACCGTCAACGTGATGTTGAAGAAGCAGCAAGTCACCAATGACACGTGGCTCTATGTTCACGACAGGAACATCCTCTTTGGCCGGTTCCACGAGCCGAAGAACTGGAGCCCGGAGATGACGCCTGGCAGCGAGTACACATCGCTGGTCGTCGAGTATTTTTGCTCGTTCGGAGATCACATCTGGTCGATGACCGAAGCGGAACTCGTGCAGCAGACCGTCAAACACCTGGTGGAGGATCTCCAGTTCATCACGCCAGACGAGGTCATCGGCGGCTTTACCATCCGCGCGCCTCGTGCCTATCCCTCCTACGTGATCGGCTACGAGAAGCCGCTTGCCCGGATCAAGGCATTCATCGACGAGCTTGAGAACCTGCAGATCATCGGGCGGTACGGCACGTTTCGCTACAACAACACCGACCATTCCATCGAAACGGGCCTGTTGGCCGCCAAGAACATCCTGGGCGAGCATCACGACCTTGACCGGGTCAATGCCGACAGCGAATACCACGAGATCAAGCGGCTGGCCGAGCCCGTAGCTGCCGGGCGCGGCTAGCCGCTGCCCGGAGAGTCTCGGCGGTGCTGCGTTGAGCGCGGTCCTGGACACCAGTGCAGCGCTCGCCGCGCCAGCGCGCCGTTCGCCTGCGCGCTGGCCGCAGGCAACCGTGTTCATCGTCCTGCTGCTGGCGGTTTTCGCCTGTAAGCAGGTCTTTTCTGTTGCCGTCTTCTACCCGTTTAGTGGTCACGACGAACTCGCTCACTTCAGCTACATTCGTACGCTCGCGACTGAAGGGCGCCTCCCCGTCCTGCCGGACCTCGAAGCCTGGCGAAGCCAATTGCAGGGCGGGCAGCCGCCGCCCACCGACGAGATACCCGGCGAACTCTATACCTACTGCCGGTTTGTCCTGGACTGGTACTGCGAACCCGACAACGTCCAGTGGCGCGAGCATCCCCCGCGAATTGTCACGGTGCCGGGGTACGGCTACTTCCCGTCGGGATATCAATACGTCGCCAATCATCCGCCGCTGTACTACGTGCTGATGACGCCGGTCTACCTGCTTTCCCGTGGAGCGTCGGTGGAGGTGCAGCAGTACCTGTTGCGACTGGCGGTCATTCCGTTCGGCCTGCTCACGGTCTACGCTGCCTTCCGCACGACCCGGCTCCTGTTCCCGAGCGACTGGTTCATGGTGATCACCGTGCCGGCGTTCGTCGCCTTTCAGCCCCAGATCAGCTACGAGGCGGCCATGGTCAACAACGATATCGTCGCGATCGCCATCTTTTCCCTGCTCATCTGGGGACTTATGGCAGGCATGAAGCGTGGGTTTCCCGTGCGCATCTGCCTGCTGCTCGGAGCGGCGCTCGGGGCTGGCCTGCTGGTCAAGAGCACCACCGCGACCATCGCACCGGTAATTGGGTTGGCGATGCTCTGGACGCTCGGTTTGCGGGACTGGCGACGACTGATAACCCGCGGCGTCCTGGTGGGCGCACCGGCGGCCGTCATGGCGGCGCCCTGGTACGTGTACCTCTACCGCACCTACGGTGATCTGAGTGGCCTGCAGCGTGTGGCGGAACTGCAGTACTGGAACGCGCCCATGGGCAGCTTCTGGCAACTTCTCACTGATCCCGATTTTGTGATCGGTCGCTTCCGTGAGAGTTGGGGGGAGTACGGCTGGCGCATCATCCACTTCCGGGACGACCTGCTCATTGCCATTGCGGTTCCGATGATCGCCGGCCTCATCGGGCTCGCAATCTACGCAGTGGCGCGCTGGCGCGGCGTTGCCCTGTGGAGTAATGGTCCTGCCGACGACCCCGCGGGCTGGCAGGGTCGAGCGCTCTGGATCCTCGTGTTGGCGTGCGCCGTGGCGTACCTGGCCGTCATCCAGTTCGGCACCCAGTTTGCGCTGGCGCAGGCGCGCTATTTCTTTCCGGTTGTCAACGCCGCCGCCATCCTGCTCATGCTGGGGCTGCGCACGCTGCTCCCGTGGCGGTGGCGGCCGGCGGGGCAAGGGCTGGTTCTCGCGGCGCTGATTGCGCTTAATGTTTACATCTTCGCGGCGTATGTTCTGCCGTTTACCACCACCTTTGACCAGCCAACGCTTCCGTGGGTCTGGCGTGATTGAGGCCACCGCCGCTCCGGCTACGGATGAACCCACGGCGGCAACGCCTGCCTCATTCCGGGCGGCGCGCGGGCTTCGACGCCCGCTGACACTCGCGGTTGGGTGGCTCCTGTTTGCTGCCGGGCTGGGGTGGTTCGTTTTCGCAGGCAGCGTACGTGTTGGGGCCGGCCACTGGCTGGGTCAGCGACTCCGGGTGCGGCTGATCTGGACTCGCTTTCTCGACTTCCTGGCGGATCATGGGGCCAGTTCGCTGCTGGTGGGTCTGGTTGGGCTCGCGGCCGTCTTGACGCTCCTGGGAAGCCTGGCGTTGCTCTGGTGGGTACTCGGGCAGCAAGCAGACGCTGATGAGCCGCCGGCAGCGCCGGACGCGTCGTGACATCGATGGACCGCCAGCGCCTTCGCCTGGCCGGGTGGCTGATTCTGTTCGCCGCATTCGGGTTGTTTGCCGCGTGGCGCATGCAGGCGTTCCATCTCACCAGCCAGGTGGCGATGCCAACTGGCGTCACCTGGCTCCCCAACACCTTTGCCACCGTCGACCATCCGTTTCACGTCGCGCGCGCGGCGGCGCTCTGGCGCGAACTGGAGCAGGGGCACATCCTGCGTTGGGTCGGGCAGCACCAGGGCGGGTACCCGGTCGAGTTCTATCCCCTCGGCGAAGCATGGTTGGAGGTCGTTATCCGGGCGGCGTCATTTGGGCAACTGGATCCGGAGGGCGCGCACACGCTGGCAATCGTCGCCCTGTTCCTGGCGCCCGGGGCTGGCTTTCTGGCGCTCGGCCGCCTCGATTCCCTGTCACCGGCGGTGGCTCTGTTGGCCCTCGCGCTGCAACTCGCGCTGCCAGGTGGCTGGTACCACGGCGGCTACACCGAGCTCGTCCAGTGGGGTCTGGTTACTAACGTGGCCGGGGCGACGGCAGCATTCCTGCTGCTGCCGTCGCTGATCTGGTTCTGTCAAACCGGCCGCTGGCGTGCCTTCGCCTCCAGTACCTTTCTGGCCGCGCTTGCCGTTTACAGCAACCCGCGCTCGCTGATCGGCGTGGCTGCAGTGGCGCTCGGGTGTTTCGTCGCCATGACCGCTTCCGGCGCCGGCTCGACACGGGCCAGGGTGGTGCGGCGGATCACCCTGGTGGCGGTCGGCGCCGCCCTGGTCGCTGCGCCCCTGCTGGTTTCGCTCCTGCGCTTCAGTGGTCTCTACACCTTTGTCCATTACAGCGGCTACCCGGATCTGGCCGCCTACTTGCAGGCATCGCTGGAAGCGGTAACTCCGTGGGTCATCGGGCTGGCGCTTGCCGGAGGGGCGGGCGCGATGGTGGCCGGGGCCAGCAGCCCCGCAATTCCCCGGCGGCTCGCCACGCGCGGCGCATTCCTGGCGCTGCTGGTGTACGTCGCCATGACCCTCGCGCTCTCGTTTGTTCCCACGCTCGAAGCGGCGGCCGCCCAGCTTGAGACCACGCGGCTCATGCCGCTGCAGCGTCTGCTTACGCTCTACCTTGCGGCGGCCGGGGTGTGGTGGCTGGCGCTGGCAATCGTACGCCGCTGGACGTGGTTGGCGGAGGCTGGCATGGCGGCAGCGGCAGTTGTCGTGGTGGCCGCGTTGACGCGCCCCCCACAGACCCAGCTTGATCCGGCCTCACCGGCGATCCCGCCAGCCGGACTCTACCCCGTGACCATGTCGGCACAGCCGATCCAGGCAAACCTCAGGCAGGCCATCGCAATCGCGGACGCGGCAGCGGCGCCTGGCACGGCGCTCCTCGTACTTGGTTCGGGGTTATCGTGGCACCAGGGGCTCTGGGCGCCGCTCTGGACCGACCGGCCGATCTACTACGACAACTGGCTCTGGTCGTGGCGCCCGGACCGGGTTGCAGAACGCCCGGCTACCAGCCCGAAGCAGGGAATCACTACCCGGACCCCGAGCGAACATTAACGCGCGGGTACTTCGCGGCCCACGGGATCGGGGGAGTCGTCGTGACCGGGCAGGCCGCTGCGGCCGCTGCGGGGTCACCGTTGCTGGAGCACCTGGGCGGCCGTGACTACCGGGTGTACATCGTGCGCGACCCCCAGACCATCATCACCTTCGATGGGACGAACGCCACGCAATCCACCTTTACGAATCAGCTGATAACGGCGCAATCTGATGTTGCGGCGCAGATGGCGGAGGTGCGCGTCAACTGGTTTCCGCGTTGGCAGGGCAGCGGAACGGACGAGCATGTGAGCGTCGGCCGGGCGAGCGACGGCTCGCTTGCGCTCTCCGCGCCATCACCCACGCCGGCGGTGAGGCTCACCTATGCGGTGCAGTCGCTCGACTGGTTGGCCCGTGCCCTTGCGCTGGGCGGGATGCTGCTGGTCATGTTTTACCCGCTGGCCGTGCCTCTGCGTGCGCGGGGTAGGTACCATGTTGCGAGCCGCGAGCGCAGTGCGGCCAACTCGTAGAGGAGATCTGTTCAGACTTATGCCGGTGCGTGTTCCGCGATGAGCCGCGAAGAGCTTCGATCACCCCTGCTGCCCGGTGGGGACATCTTCGCCGCCCTTCTTGACCGAGATGTGATGACCTTCGCTGACCGCGGGGGCGCCAGCAACCTGATTGGAGACCGCTGGGCAGACCTGGCGGCCGCTCATGCTGAAAGCTGGTCCGGGGGGCTTGGTTGGATCGAACTGGCGAACGGAGAAGCGGCGCCAATCGACCATGTTGATCGCCTGGATGCAATTCCCCGCATTGCCGCAGAAGCGTCCAGACACAGCCTGCAGAATCCCGACCTCCTGTTGATCGGCGGCGACGAGCAGGGCCAGGTGATCCAGGCGGCAGACGCCAAGTTCTCAATCGAAACGGCCCGCTCGAAGCAAGTCAGCCCGGAGGTTGTGCTGGCGCTGCTGGGCCTGCGTGACCGCCTGCCAGACCTGCTGCCCGATCTGGAAGCCAGCGCGCACGTGGAGCCGGGTATCTTCCTTGCGCCGGACTACCCGCTGACGCACCTCGTGCTGCGCGGTGATCGCCGTGGTTTGCGCGGCATCATGCGCCCGACGGTGGCGCCTCACGAAGTTGTGCTCGTTCCGACTGACCCGGCGCACTTCTGGGATGGCGTGCCCGGTGCGAATGTCATCGCGCCGCTCGCAGCGCTGGACGATCTCCCGTTGCGCCCTGAGCAAAGTCTGCTCGCAGGGGTGTACTACTTCCGGCTGGCGCGGGCGGCGGTGGGGTTCTGGCTGGATGCCACCAAGCCGCTGCTGCTTTTCAACGACCGGCTCGAACCGGATGACGAGGCGGTCCGCGCTGAAGCCGAGCATCGCGCCCGGCTGGCAGACTCCGCCATCGCGCTCATCTGGCAGTGGGATGCGGACGTGCAAACAGTGCGGAACCAACGCGCCAGCATAGAACACGTCGCGAGTTTGCCGATTCCTGGCCGCGAGTTACGGCCGCGCGCGGCCAGCATCGCGGAGAGTTTTGGTGCGGAGCCACCTTCGGCGAACCAGGTGCGACGCCGTCTGAGCGCATGGTTCCGGTCCGAACTCCGGGCTCGCGTCGGGCCGGTCAACCCGCCCGTGGCCAACCTGCCGGACGTCCTGCGCCAGATCGCCCAGATCGGCAAGGAACTGACGCCCCAGGCCGACCTGGAGCTGGAGCGCGTCGTCCGGGAGTTGGTCGCCGAAATGCCGGGCGCCGCCACGGCAACGTCAGCCGCCGTCCTCAACGTGGAGTAGCGTTGCTCAGATATCCCGCACTGCCGGGGAAGCCAGACCCAGCACTGCCGTGAGCACCGTTGAAATGATGGCGCCGCCGGCAACCGCAACCTGGACACCGAACCGGTCTGCAACCAGACCCATCGGTAGCGCGCCGAGCGGCATCAGGCCCCAGGTCAGCATGTAGGCGCCCATCACACGGCCCCGAATCTCGTCCTGGACGCTGTGCTGCAGGAGCACGTTGTTGGCCCCCATGAAGGCTGAGCCCAGCAAACTGCCCAGGAACATCAGGGGCAATGACAGCCACAGGTGCGTGGAAAACGCCACGATGGAGACCACAAATCCGTAGAACACCGTCGTCAGGATCAGGATCTTCCCCGCGCCCTGGATGCTCTGCCGCGAGGCGACCAGCAGCGACCCCACGACGGCGCCGCATCCGGAGACCGCCATCAGGATGCCGAGCCCCTGGGCGCCAATCCGAAAGATGTCGCGCGCAAAGACATTCAGGAAGCCAATGTAGGGGAAAGCAAAGAACATCGGGATCGCCGCCAGCAGAAAAAGTCCACGCAGGTCGGGCCGGGCGATCATGAGACGAACGCCGTCGAACACGCCACGGCTCCCACTCGCGCTGCCCTCACGCGGCGGCAGCACGACCCGGAGCACAAGCGCAAAGGCGATGGCGATGGCAACCGCCTGGACGAGGAACGTCTCGCCAACGCCGAGCGTGCCAATGACGATCCCTGCTATCGACGGCCCAACAACCCGCGTCATGTTCTGGCCAGCGCTCATCAGGCCGATAGCGTTGGTCAGATCCCGGCGCGGAACGAGCGAGGGCACCAACGATTGCTGCGTTGGAGACAGAAGCGCCTGCAAGGAGCCGTTGAGAATAGCGGCAACGGGCAGGTGCCACGGCTGGACAACTCCGCTGATGACATCGAACGCCAGGACACACGCCAGCGCAACCGCCAGGGCCTGGCAGACGAGCATCAGTTTTCGCCGGTCCACGCGATCGATGAGGGCCCCGCCGAGGGGCGCCACGACAATGAAGGGAACGCCGGCTGCAAAGGTCACGATACCGACGAAGCCAGGGGAGTCGGTTAGCTCAATTGCCAGCCAGCCCAGCGCCACCTGCTGCATCCACTGACCTGCCGAAGCGGCCAGCGCCGCGAACCAGAGCAGGCGAAAGACCGGGTGCGTGGTCAGGGACCCCCAGAATCGGCGGCGTTCCGGGGTCAATGCATCATCGAGTTCGACAGCAGGAAGTGCGGACGCGCCCGTTTCGCGCAGGGCCAAATGTCATTCTCCGGATTGAAACCGGCCGCACTGGCGCCAGAGCCTGCGGAGGGTGGCGGGACTATAGCATCGGCTGGCAAGAAACTGGCAGGGAGTGCGCAAACGCTATGCTTCCGCAGTGACACAGGCGCTGCCTTTCAGAGAAAGGTCACGCCAGATGGGGAAGGGGTGACACGCAGGTGAAGGGACTGGTGCTGGCGGGCGGCAAGGGGTCCCGGCTACGTCCGCTGACGGCAACCGGCGCCAAGCAGCTCGTACCGGTGGCAAACAAGCCGGTGCTGTTTTACGCCCTGGAACAACTGGTGGAAGCCGGGATCACCGATATTGGCATCATCACCGGCGACACCGCCGCGCAGGTCATGGAGGCGGTCGGCGACGGCTCTGCCTTCGGCGCGCAGGTCACCTACATCCCGCAGCCGCAGCCACTCGGTCTCGCGCACGCCATCATCACCGCTCAGGACTGGTTGGGGGAAGACCCGTTCTGCATGTTCCTGGGCGATAACTTCCTGCGCGGAGGCATAGGCCGCTACGCCGAAGCCTTCCGGGCGCGCCCAATGGCCGCGCAGATCTTGCTCCGCCGGGTCGAGGATCCATCGTCGCTGGGGGTGGCGGTGCTCGACGACGACGGACGGGTCGCGCGCCTGGTCGAGAAACCGAAGGAGTTTGTTTCTGACCTGGCGGTGATTGGCGTCTACTTCTTCAGCCCGCAGGTCCACCATGTCACCCCACGCCTGGCGCCTTCCGGCCGGGGCGAACTGGAGATTACGGACGCAATTCAGGGCCTGATCGACGACGGCGGGGATGTCCTGGCTCAGACAATCAGCGACGACTGGATCGACACGGGCAAGAAAGACGACATGTTGGAGGCGAACCGCCTCGTCCTCAATCTGCTGCAAGGCCGAATCGACGGAATTGTCGATCCTGATTCAACCCTGGTCGGCCCGGTCGTCGTAGAAGCGGGCGCGCGCGTCAGCGGCAGCACCATCCGGGGACCGGCCATCATTGGCGCGGATACGGCGGTGCGCGATGCCTACATCGGGCCATTCACGGCCATCGGTCCAGACTGCCTGCTGGAGAGCTGCGAAATCGAGAATTCGATCATGCTGGCGTCGAGCACGGTCCGTGGGGTGGAACGCCGCATCGCTGATTCGCTCATCGGCCGCGAGGTGATGATCGAAGGTTCACGACTGAAGCCGCACGCGATCCGCTTGCTGCTTGGAGATCACTCCCGTGTCGATGTCATCTGACCTCGGCGGGCAGCGGGTCCTGGTGACCGGGGCAGCCGGGCAACTCGGGTACTATCTGCGGTCGCAACTACCTGCCACGGGCGCCACGGTCATCACCACGGCTCGCACCTCCGCGCCCGGCATTGAGCACGTCGCAGACCTGGCAGACCAGGCGGCAGTCCAGGTGCTCGTCACGGCAACGTCTCCCGACGTCATCATCCACGCTGCTGCCTGCACCGACGTTGACGGCATCGAGCGTGAGCCAGCCCGCGGTCGGTCAGGGAACGCGGTGGCCACGCGCAACGTCGCTGAGGCCGCCGCGACGCACGGCGCCTATCTGCTTTTCGTCAGCACGGATATGGTGTTTCCCGGAGATGGCGGCGCACCCTATGCCGAGCACGCCGCGACGAACCCCATTTCCGCCTATGGCGCTTCCAAGCTGGCAGCGGAGGAAGCCGTCCTCGCAGCCAGCGTGCAGTTCGGGATTGGCCGCACCGCCTGGCTGTACGGAGGCGCGGGCAAGCACTTTCCCCGCACAGTTCTGACCGTCCTCCGGGACCGCGGCGCCATGGAGGTGGTGGACGACGAGATCGGCAGCCCCACCTTTGCCAGCGATCTGGCGGACGCACTGATCAGGGCCGCCGCGTCCGGGCCTCTGGCATTCTCCACCTGGCCAACGCGGGGGGAACCTCCCGCTTTGGGCTGGCCCAGGAGACGGTCCGGCTGGCCGGGCTGCCGCCAGACATCGTGCGCCCAACGTCGACGGCGTCGTTTCTGGCGCGCTATCCGCTGCCGGCCGCGCGGCCAGCTGACAGCCGCCTGGCCAACACGCGCGCTGCTTCCCTGGGCATAACGCTCCGGCCCTGGCAGGAGGCGCTCGCTGACTATGTGCCGCAACTCGCGGCGGAGTTGGGCCTCAATCGCGCCCAGTAAAGGACGTGTTACCTTGCGCATTCTCGTTACTGGCGCGGCAGGCTTTATCGGCTCCGCGTATGTCCGCCACGTGTTGGCCCAGCAACCGGACGACGAGGTTATCGGGCTGGATTTGCTAACCTATGCGGGGAATCTGGCCAACCTCGCCGACCTGCATGAAAATGCGCGGTTTCGTTTTGTCCAGGCGGACATTGCCAACGCCACCGCTATCAATGAGATCACCGATGAGGTTGACGCCATCGTCAATTTCGCGGCCGAGACGCACGTGGACCGCTCCTTGCTCGATCCGCAAGCCTTCGCGCGGGCCAACGTCATTGGCGTGATGACCCTGCTGGAGGCCGCGCGCAAGCGCGGCCTCCGTATGCTCCAGGTGAGCACGGATGAGGTCTACGGCCATATTCCAGAGGGCTCGCTGGCCACGGAAAGCTACCCGCTCCGCCCGCGTTCCCCGTATTCGGCGGCCAAAGCCGGTGGCGAACTGATGTGCCAGTCCTATGCCATCTCGTACGGCACGGATGTGGTGACCACGCGCGGCGCCAACACGATCGGACCGCGCCAGTATCCGGAGAAGGCGGTGCCGCTGTTCATTACGAACGCGCTGATGGATGAGCCGCTGCCGGTCTACGGCGACGGCCGGCAGGTCCGCAACTGGTTGCACGCCGAGGACCACGCAGCGGCCATTGATCTTGTGCTGCGGCAGGGCCAGAGCGGGGAGGCCTACAACGTCGGCGCGGACCACGAGCGCGAGAATCTTGAGGTCGTCCACGCGATTCTGGACCGCGTCGGCAAGCCCCGCTCGTTGGTGCGCCACGTCGAGGACCGCCCCGGGCACGACCGCCGGTACGGGCTCGACACCACGCGCATTCGCCAGGAGCTTGGTTGGCGCGAGACGCGTGACTGGCAGCAAACGATGGACGACACCATTGACTGGTACCTGGCCAACCCGGAGTGGTGGCGCGCCATTCGCGAGGGCGACGAGCGCTTCGCCGCGTACTACGAGCAGCAGTACCGCAACCGGTTGCAGAACGCACAATCGGGCGTGGCTGTCGGATAGGCTGCCAGAAAAGCGTCACGACAACGCCGAAATCGAACGCTATACTCCGGGCCACATGAACGGGCCGTTGCATGAGGTACGCCGTGGTGGCGCGGCGTCTGAGGTGCACCCTGTTGAGTGCGGCGATGGGCATCCTGCGCAGGAGCCTGCCGCCTGCTCCCTGGGGAACGGCAACAAGCGAGCGCGCATGGCCGGGCGAGGTCGCAACGGCTGTAGGCGAGTGAAGGAGTGCGAACACCATGGCAACGACTGTCGCGGCGCCAGGCCGGGTTGCGGTGCGCATGACCGTGAACGGCGTTGAATACGCCGCCGAAGTCGAACCGCGGCTGCTGTTGGTCAGCTTCCTCCGCGAGAACCTGGGCCTCACCGGAACGCACATTGGTTGCGACACCAGCCAGTGCGGGGCATGCGTTATTCACCTGAACGGCGCGCCGGTCAAGAGCTGCACTACGTTTGCTGTGCAGGCAGACGGCGCAACCATTACCACCATCGAAGGCATGGCCAGGAACGGCGAGTACGACGCCGTGCAGATGGGTTTCTGGGAGATGCACGGGCTGCAGTGTGGCTACTGCACCCCCGGCATGATCATGAACGCCTCCGCCTTCCTGGACCGCAACCCGGACCCGACTGAAGCCGAGATTCGCCACGCACTTGAGGGGAACCTCTGCCGCTGCACCGGATACCAGAATATTGTCAAGGCGATCCAGTTCGCTGCCGATCAGCGCCGTGGCGGCGCGAAGAAGCCAGGCGAGGGCACTGACCTCAGCTTTGAGCACAAGCAGGGCCTGGACGCGGATCCTGCGAACACCCAGGAGTGGGGCGACCAGGTTGCCGGCGAGGAGAGCTAGCGACAGGCGGCATCCCACACGCAGGCGATGCGCCAGGAATTCGGATGCTGGCGCATCAATGCAGACGGTGAGGCGGCGATGCGGCCGCCCGAACGTCCCTGGAGGGGAGTGTCATGACAGCAACCGTAGAGGCTCCACAGAAGTACGTCGGGCAGCCACTGCGCCGGCGCGAAGACCCGAAGTTGATGACCGGCGCCGGCCGCTTCCTGGATGACATCAAGCTGCCAGGCATGACGTACGCTGCAGTGTTGCGATCGCCAGTTGCGCACGCCAACATTCGCAGCATCGACACCAGCAGAGCGAAGGCGATGCCCGGCGTCGTCGGGGTGTTCACCGGCGAGGATCTGGCGGAGGTCAACCCGCTCCCCTGTGCGTGGCAGGCCGCCGGGGTCGAAAACTTCGTCAACACCCCGCGCCTGTTGGCCCTCGGCGCGGTGAAGCAGGTCGGGGATCCGATTGCCGTGGTGGTCGCGGAAAGTGTCTACCAGGCGAATGACGCTCTGGAGGCAATTGAGGTCGAGTTCGAGGAACTCCCTGCCGTGACCGATGCGCGGGAAGCGATCAAGGACGGCGCACCGCAACTCCATGCAAACGCGGTTGGAAACGTCGTCATGCACTGGACGTGCGGGAAAGACGCAGCCACCGTCGATCAGGCCCTGGCAGAGGCGGAGGTGCGCGTTAGCCAGGCGCTAACCAACCAGCGCCTGATCCCGACCGCCATGGAGACTCGGGGTTCGGTTGGACAGTACGACGCCGGGACCGAGGAGTACACCCTCTGGGCTACCTCCCAGGCGCCGCACGTCCACAAGCTGCTCGTGGCGGCGTTTATCCTGGGCGTGCCAGAGCAGAAAGTGCGGGTAATCGCGCCGGATGTTGGCGGCGGCTTCGGCTCCAAGATCTTTATGTACTTCGATTACCCACTGGTGCTCTGGCTCTCGAAGAAGCTGGGTCGCCCGGTGAAGTACATGGAGGACCGCACCGAAAACTACCTGCACACCACGCACGGCCGGGATCACCAGACCGACGTGGAGATTGGCGCGACGAAGGATGGCCAAATCACCGCGCTCAAGGTGACGACGCTCGCGAACCTGGGCGCCTATCTCTCGACGGTCGCGCCGGGTATTCCCACCACGCTGTACGGCCGCATGATCGCCGGCTGCTACAAGATCCCCAACATCCATGTGGACGTGCGCGGGGTCTATTCGAACACCGCCATGGTCGATGCCTACCGCGGTGCTGGCCGGCCGGAAGCAACCTACGTCATCGAGCGGGTCTGCGACCTGGTGGCGGACGCCACCGGCGTTGATCCTGCAGACGTGCGCCGCCGCAATTTCATTCAGCCGGAAGACTTTCCATTCGACACTGGCATCGGCATGTTGCCGTACGACAGCGGTAACTATGCCCCGGCGCTTGATCGCGCTCAGGAAATCATCGGCTACGAACAACTGAGGGCCGAGCAGGCGGCGCGCCGCCAGAACAATGCCCAGAAGCTTCTCGGTATTGGGGTTTCCTCCTACGTCGAAGTCTGCGGCATCGCACCCTCGAAGTGGATCGGCCTTGGCGGCGAGGGCTGGGGCGCCGGCCTTTACGAGAGCGCCATGGTCCGCGTCTACCTCACCGGCAAGGTCACGGTTACCACCGGCTCGCTGCCGCACGGGCAGGGGCATGAGACCTCGTTTGCCCAGATGGTGGCGGACGAACTGGGCGTTCCATACGAGGATGTCGAGGTCGAGCACTCTGACACCAAAGGCGCCCCCTTCGGCTTCGGCACCTACGGCAGCCGCTCGCTGGCCGTCGGGGGGACTGCTATCCACAAGAGTGTCGCCAAGATCCGGGAGAAGGCCCGCCTGCTGGCGGCGCACCTACTGGAAGCCGCGCCGGAAGATGTCGTATACGAGAATGGCAAGGCGTACGTGAAGGGCTCGCCGGAGGCGGCGAAGACAATCCAGGACATCGCGCTGCAGGCGCACATCGCCTACAACTTGCCGGAAGGCATGGAACCAGGCCTGGAAGCTATCACCTATTACGACCCGCCGAACTGCACGTTCCCCTTCGGCACGCACATCAGCGTCGTCGAGGTCGATCGCGACACTGGCCATGTCGATCTGATCCGCTACGTAGCGGTGGACGATGTTGGCAACGTCATCAACCCACTGATCGTGGATGGCCAACTCCATGGCGGCATCGCCCAGGGTGTCGCCCAGGCGATGTGGGAGGGCGCCGTCTACACCGATGACGGCGAACTGGTGACCGCCACCATGAACGAGTACGCGGTGCCCAAGGCCAGCATGTTCCCCATGTATGAGCTGGACCGCACGGTGACGACGACGCCGGTCAACCCCATGGGCGCGAAGGGCGCTGGCGAGGCGGGAACCATTGGCTCAACGCCGTGCGTGGCCAACGCCGTCGTCGATGCGCTGTCGCATCTGGGGATCAGGCACCTGGACATGCCATACACGCCGGAGCGCGTCTGGCGAGCAATGCAGGCTGCAACGGCCTGAAACGTGTGGAGCAACGAGCAACGGCGGCTGCGCCGGGGCGCGAGGGAGGAATGCTGTGTTCCCGAATCAATTTGACTTTCACCGTCCTGCGAGTGTTGATGAAGCAATAGCGCTGCTGACTGCAGACCCGGATGCCAAATTGCTGGCTGGCGGCCATTCGCTGGTGCCTGCCATGAAGCTGCGCCTCGCTTCGCCAAGTGCCCTGGTGGACCTCAGCGGTGTAGAGGGCCTGACCGGCATCCAGACCAATGGCAAGGTCACCATCGGCGCGATGACCACCTATGCGGCCCTGCGTGACTCGAAGGAGCTTGCTGCGGCGCTGCCGATCATCCCGCAGACGGCCGACAACGTTGGCGATCCAGCCGTTCAGGCCCGGGGCACCATCGGCGGGGCGCTGGCGCACTCCGACCCGGCCGCGGATTTCACCGCTATCTTCCTGGCGCTCAATGGCTCAGTCGATGTCACGGGCTCCGGCGGGAGCCGCACGATCGGTGCAGACGATCTGTTCGTCGATCTCTTCACCACCGATCTTGCGCCGGACGAGATCATTACCTCCGTCAGCTTCCCGGCGCAGAAGGCTGGCTCTGTGTCGGCCTACGAGAAGTTCCGCCACCCGGCGTCCGGGTATGCGGTAGTCGGTATTGCGGTCGTCGTGAACGCAGGCACGGACGGTGTGGTTGATTCTGCGCGCATCGCCGTCACTGGCGCAACCAGCAAGGCCACGCGCGCCACGGCGGCAGAAGCGGCTCTGAAAGGCAAGAAGTTGACTGACGAGTCAATCGCGGCGGCAGCAGCCGTTGCGGCTGATGGCCTCGAGGTCAACGGCGATCACTTCGCCTCGGCAGACTACCGCCGCCACCTGATCGGCGTGCTCACCGAACGCGCACTCAAGCGGGCGGCTGCCGCGCAGTAGAAAGGCTCACGCCTCTCGGCAAGCTCCGCTCCCACACACTGGGAGCGGAGCTTGCTCCGTGCCTGTTTACGCAGCGGCACACGCCTACCCCAGGTCGCGCAGCGCCCTGGCAGTCTGTTCCAGACCCTCTTTGAACAGATGCGGGGTGTTGCCAATCCCAATGCGCAGGTAGCCCTCATACCCAAAGGCAGAGCCCGGCGCGAGCATGACCGAGTACTCCTCGGCGAGGGTGTTCGCGAGGCTGGACGAGGGAATGTCCGCCTCGTACTTCATCATCGCCAGCAGCCCGCCCAGGGGCGGGTTCCAGGAGACAATGTCCGCGTTCCGGGCAAACCAGGACTCCGCGAAGTCCAGATTCTGCCAGACGATGCGTCTGGTCCGCTCCGTGATCTGATCGCGGTGTTTGAACGCGATCACCGCCAGGGCGTCATTCAACTTGCCGGGGCTGAGCGTGATGTAGTCACGCAGGCCCCAGCAGCGGCGCACGATGTCTTCTGGCGCGGCAATCCAGCCAGCACGCAGGCCGGGCAGGCCGAAGGGCTTGGAGAAGGTGCCGGTGCTGATGGCGCGCGGCCCGCGATCCCGCATCGGGCGAGCCAGCGGTGGCATTCCCGGCAGCTCCAGCCAGCGGTACGCCTCGTCGCTCAGTACCCAGGCGCCGAGCGATTCCGCCAGGGCGTAGATCTCATCCAGTTGCTCGTCGTTGAGCATGGCGCCAGTCGGGTTGTGCGGCGTGTTGATGACGATCAACTTCGTTCCCGGCGTCGCCAGTGCGCGCAGGTCGTCGAGGTCGTAGTGGAACGTGCCCTCGGAGCGCAGATGCCAGAGCGCGACATCGCAGCCGATGGCGCGCGGTACGCTGTTCAGTTGCTGGTAGGCGGGCGCCACCGCCACCACGCGGTCGCCTGGGTCGAGCAGTTCGTTGAAGAGTAGATAGTTTGCCTCAATGGCGCCGGTGGTGATCAGGATTTCGTCTGGGCTCGTAGCGGTGTAGGTCGCCGCGATCAGGCTGCGCAACTCTTTGCTGCCCCGCGCTTCGCTGTAGCCGAGGCGTGTATCCAGCAGCCCTTCCAGCGTTGAATCCCGCTCCGCGGCCGGGACAAGGTTGACGATCTCGCGCATGGTCATGGGGTAGATACCACTCTCGGCAATGTCCCATTTGACCACCATTTCGTAAGTTGTCATCCAGCGCTCAAGCTGGAAGGGTTCAATCCTCACGGACACTCCTCTTTGGCTACGGTGTTCATCAGCCGCCATCGTACACGGTGGCTATTGACGCGTCTGCGGTCAGTTCCTACGATCCCGCCAACGCGCCCACCTGGGCGGCGAGGAACAGGAGTGTGTCCGTGGCCCTGCAGGTAACCAGTACCGTTGATTCGCGAACCCGTGCCCAGATCGAGGCAGATGTGCTGGCCGATTACCGGGCCAGTTCGCCGCGCTCGGCAGCCCTCCACGAGGAAGCGCGCAAGGTGTTGCCAGGAGGGGACACCCGTACGGTTGCCTTCCATGCACCTTACCCGCTGAACGTCTCCGAGGGGCGCGGCTACGAGATCCACGATGCGGATGGCCGCACCTATGTTGACCTGCTGAACAACTACACCTCGCTCATTCATGGCCACGGCCACCCGGCCGTGGTAGAGGCGGTCTCCGCGCTGCTGCCGACCGGCACGGCCTTCCCGGCCCCGAACACCTTGCAGACCCGCCTGGCGCAGATCATGACCGAGCGTGTGGCCTCGGTTGACATGATCCGCTTCTGCAATTCCGGCACGGAAGCGGGCATGAATGCCATTCGGGCAGCGCGGGCCTTCACCGGCCGCGACGTAATCGTGAAGATGGAGGGTGGGTACCACGGCACCTACGACGATGCGGAGGTGAGCGTCCACCCTGCGCCGGGCGATCCTGCCGCCGGCCCGGCGCACGCGCCACAGGGGGTGCTGGACACCGCCGGCGTGCCGCAGAACACGCTGGAGAACGTTCTCGTTACCCCGCTCAACGACATTGAAGCTATCGAACGCCTGATGCGAGAGCGGGGCAGCGAGATCGCCGCCATCATCGTCGAGCCGGTCATGGGCTCCGCCGGGATGCTGCCCGCCGACCAGGCGTTTCTGGAGGCATTGCGCGCCCTGACCATCGAGCATGGCGCACTCCTGATCTTCGATGAGGTGATGACCTTCCGGCTCGAACCGGGCGGAGTGCAGGAGCACTACCGCGTGCGGCCCGACCTGACCACCTTCGCGAAGATCATCGGCGGCGGCTTCCCGGTGGGTGCGTTTGGCGGCCGCGCCGAGGTCATGGAGCAGTTCGATCCCTCTCGCCCGGCCCCGCTTTGGCAGTCGGGTACGTTCAATGGCAACCTGATCACCATGGCGGCCGGGGTCGCCGCCATGGAGGCGTACACCGCTGACCAGGTTGCGCACATCAACGCGCTGGGCGAGCAGTTGCGCTCGGGGTTGCGCGAGGTGGTTGCGGAGCAGGGGGTTACGGCGACCGTGACCGGCTACGGCTCGTTTGTCGGTTTGCACCTGGGTGTGGACAGCATCACCTGTTACCGGGATGCCGCTCGCGCTGATAAGGGTCTGGCCCGCTTGCTTCACCTGGCGCTGCTTGGTGAAGGCATTTACGCGGCGCCTCGCCTCATGATGTGCACCTCGACCCCAATGACGACCGAGACCATCGACACCGTCCTCGGCGGTTTCCGCCGCGCCGTAAAGGAGATTCGCCCGGCGCTGGTGTAGTGGCTGCACGGGTGGTGCAGCGTGTCCAGGCCAGGAGCCCTGATCACGGCTCCTGGCTCTTTTGGTCACAAGCCAGATATGTTCGCAGGTAACGTGCGGCCACGTACGGGCGCCTGGGCGTGTCCTGCCATCCGCCCGCGCGTGTCGTCCTGAGCGAATGTGGAGAACTTCGCGCCGCCGCCGCTTACGTCATGTGTCATGTCGAGCGCAGTGGAGAGATCTCGGCCTTGCTGAACGCCGGGAAACGGAGCCCGCGCCCGGGGTTCGCGGTGGCCTCAGACTCGGGCGGTTACAGCGTATTGCAAAAGACCTGACCTGCCAGGCAACAATCCCGTGTCTCGAGCTCGTCGAGAGACCTCGTTCACCGGCACTCGCGACGAGATCTCTCGACTGCGCTCGAGACACGAGGGGATTCCCGGCGGCCCAACTTCTTTGCACACCGCTGATAGGAACAAGATCCTTCGACTTCGCTCCAGGATGTCACGCGTGGTTGGATGCCGCCCCAGGCTGGGCGGTTGGGAACAAGATCCTTCGACTTCGCTCAGGATGACACGCGTGGGGGTAAGCGGCGACAACGAGAGGGCGTGTGCCCCGGCACTCGTCCCTCCCTCACGCCGCCTGGGCGTACCAGTGGTCATCATTCAGATCCTGGAAGAGCGTGAAGGCGACGCCGTCGGCCAGCAGGAGCTGGAAATAGCGACGCCGGACCGGTGTGGGTCGCCACCACTCGGTTTCCACCAGCCAGCTATCCAGCACCTCCGCCACCTCCCGCCAGCGCTGCCGGGTGCAAACGTGCTGTGGAGCGCCACTCCGGGCATCCATCATGACCTGGATGGGGGAGGGGAGCTTCAGGGTGTGAACGCGATCAGGGCGTGCTGCCGTTCGGGAAGATGGGACCATGGTTCAACCTCCACGGCCTGGAACAGGCCGGATGTACCGCCAAAGCGCTGCGCCAACTCCTGGCAGGCGCCTTCCAGACGCCCACGGCGCTGCGAAGCGAAACCAGGCAACTGCTCCTGGCGACTGGCGGCATTGGTCAGCCCGGAAAGCTCCAGCGCCAGGGCTTCCACAGGCCCTGGCAGCTCCACATCCTGCAGGCGGTAGCGCAGCGCCTCGTTCACGCGCTGCTCCCGCCCCGGGTTGCGCAGCGTGACCGTGTGCTCCCATGATTGCCCACCCTCCAACAAGGCCTGGAGCCGCGCCTGGCGCGCGTGGCGCCGCTGCAGGCGCGGCTGGGCAAAGGCCCGCGTGAGCAGGCGAGTGATAGCCACCAGCAGCATCTCGCGCGTTGTTACCGGCGCAGGCAGCACCAGGCGCACCGTAATGGCCTCCGGCTGCTCCCGGCCGCGCACCGGCTCATCGTTCTCCCCGTGGGCCAATTGCCAGGCGTAGTGGCCATCCCGGCCGAAACGGGCCGCAACGGCGCTCGGCTTGAGCGCCGCAAAGGCCCCCAGCGTGCGGATCCCCATGCGCTCCAGGCTACGCAGTTTGGCCGGCGCGAGGGGCAGCAGGCCAATGGGCGCCTGAGCAAAGATCTGCGTTTGCCGGGCCGCGTCCATCACCTCCACGCCGCCCGGGCGCGCGTGATACGCGGCCACGATCGCGGCGAAGCGCCCCTCCGCCACGCCCGCGCGCGGGCGCAGGATGGCCGGCATGGTGCGCATCAGCCGCTCTGCGGCTTGCGGAGGAGAGCCCAGGCGGCGCTCCATGCCGGTGAGATCAATCAGGTAACGTCCTGGCTCCGGCGCAACCCCGACGGCCGGCACGAGTTTCTCCAGCCCGGCAATGATGCGCTCTGCAGCCGCCTGCTCGCGAACCGGGTGCGGCGTGATGATGCGGGCTTCCGGGCAGAGGGCCAACGCTTCCCGCAGCCCCTGCCCGGCGCGGACACCGCTCTGCCGCGCCTCTGGCGTGGCGTCCTGCACCACGGGGCGCTCGCCCGGCGCTGGCCCCAGGATGAGTGGTTGCCCATCCAGGTGCGGCTGCTCCAGCAGGGCGACCCGCAGCGCAAAGTGCGGAATGACGATGGCGACAATCGCCATGAAATGCCTCGCTTTCCCCAGGGGCCGACGCTTTCTCACTGGCCCCAACCCCACGAGTATTAGAACATATGATCTAATTCAGGGGAAGTCAAGGGAGTTTGCGGTGTGTCCGCAAGACATGGGAGGGTTGGCGGAAACTCGCAGAAATGCGGTGTGCGGGTAAAGTTTGGCGCAAGACTGGTACGAAACACTGCGGAGTGGTGGAATCGAACATGACCCAGGAACCGGCAGGCAAGACCGGCATGGCGGCAGGGGCTGAGAATTGTCTGTTGCTGATCGCTCAATCAGAAGGCATCGTACAACTGCCGCGTCGCAGCGCCTGGCCGCTCCCCGCAGACGAGCGGGCAGCACTGCTTACCGATGACGTGTTGAGGCGGCTGGCCTCCCTCTCTGATGGCCGCCTCCTGGCGCAGCGGCTGTTCAGCGAGGCGTACCTGGCCGGCTTTCGTGCTCGCTATCCTCGCGAAACAGCGTTACTCGAGCGCGTTCAGGCATGGCGGGCGGATGAAGGGTGACCCGCCACCAGGACTTCGCCCCATCCTCAAGGCAGGGCCAGCCCGCTGAACTCAGCGGAATCGCACCCATGTTGGCAGTGCGGGCAGTCCGTGTTTGCAGCGGCGTGCGCCTTTCGGTTTACACGCGATGCGTGTTGAGCGCTCCCGTTCCGCCCTGTCCCAGGCGCACGACGAGGTCTTGACCTTCTTGACGCCGCCCGGGACGGCCCACCTTCGAAACGTCGCTCCACGCAGGCAGCACTTCCGAGACGGTCCGCAACAGGTCGTTGAAGGTGAACGGCCGGCGCAGTACCCGCACCCCGAGGTGATCCAGGTTGGAGTCCATGATCGGGTTAATGAACACCTCGCTGGCAACTGGACACAGGATCAGGGGGATGTGGATCAGGTCCGGATCGAGCCTGACCTGGCTGAGGAACTGCCAGCATGGTTCGCGGACCCCGGCAGGGACCAGGTCATGCACGACGAGATCGGGCATGAGCAGCTTGATCTGCGGGCAATCCAGAGAGGTTCCGGAGTGGGAGATGCGGTAACCCGCCTCAGCGAGCAAACTGGGCAGATCGGCAATCATCGCCTGCGCATCGTTGATGACGAGGACATGCGCCCGTGGCGTAGAAGCAAGCATCGGCGTGGCCTTTCCGGCGTGGGAGCGCCCGGCCAGCACGATGCAGGAACGCACGGCGCCCCCGACCCATGGCAGGGACACGCATACCCCGTGCCCGCAGGGCGCCGAAGGCGGACGCCACAGCACAACTGGAGCGGTGACCCCGGCCGCCAGGCCGGTGTATCCCGCCACGACATCCGGTTCTACGCGAGACGGACCAGGTCACAAACTGGCGCGGCGATCAGGCCCAGGTCCCTGGCAGACCGCAATTGAGGGGTGGCCGCAACCGACCACCCCTCACCATGCGCCACGTGACTTTGCGGATACTGTGGAGCGGGGGACGAGACTCGAACTCGCGACAGCCTGCTTGGAAGGCAGGTACTCTACCAACTGAGTTACCCCCGCAATTGGCTGGCGAAGTGTACGTCTCCTGACGGTCTGAGGCAAGCGCAGGCGATCCGCGCCGTCCTGCGACAGCCTGCCTGGAAGGCAGATCCTCCGGCGCCGGGCAGGATCTGCACCCGTCGGGTTCTTGCCCGATCAGCTATTCCGGCAGGCGCAGCGCGTCCCGCAGCAATGGGCCAAGTAGGCCCCGGTCGCGCAGGGTTTTCACCAGGCGGTGGCCACCCTGGTGGTGCTCGGTCATGGTGATCTGGGGCAGGTCCGCAATGCGGTGCGCATGGAGCAGGTCAAGGGGATCGTCGTTGCTGACGTGCAACGCAATATCTGGCCTCGTTGAGGCCGCAAGCACGTCTCGCAGGTCAAGGACGGCATCGGGCGGGTTCGCCGCGTGCAGGTGGTCAATTTGCGGCTCCCAGCGGTTATCCCCGGCAGCCGCGCGGTTGGTGGCGTCGATAAACGTCTGCGGCGAGAACGCCAGCACACGGTCCGCGCCGCACCAGGCGCCGAAGAGCATGGCTGCGTAGCCACCCGCCGATGCGCCCGCCATCACCACGCGGTCCACATCAGCCCTGGCGATCACCTGGTCCAGATAGCGGCGCACATCCAGCGCGGTGGGGCCGACCCCGGGCAGGCCAAGCTGGTACCAGCCGCGCCGTGGATCACGCAGGAACGCTTTCTTGCCGGGCATGCCGGCAGTCAGGCGGAAGAACTCGAATACGGGCATGCTGACGCCGCCCGCAATGCCGCCGAAGAGCACAAGCAGACTGCGCGCATCGCCTGAAAGATCGAGCGCGACGTGCGTTTCTGGCTGGGCAACAAGAGCATTGAATGCACCGGAGCGGGTTTCTGTCATGATGCCGCCACGGCAGTAGGGGAGGGGATGACGAACACGGTCGGGGTGAGAGGACTCGAACCTCCGACCTCAGCGTCCCAAACGCCGCGCGCTACCGGCTGCGCCACACCCCGCGAATCAGCCGGGAAGTATAGCGTCCACGCTGCGTCACCGCCACACGCGCTCATGCAGGCGGCAGCCGGTGCAGCAACGTGACATCGCCCGCCTGAAAGGCGGGCTCCCAGCCAGCCGCCGCGAATCGTGCGAGGTCGATGTCGTAGGGACCGGCGATCGGACACTCTGGCCGGGCCGGGCCAGTCTCATACTGCCCGACGAACACCCAGGTTACCCCGTACCGGGCGTAAAGCGAACTGGCGGGATCGGCGTACATCGTACGCACATCCCCGGCGCGCAGTGGAATTTGCGCGGTGAGCTTTGGTTGACCGCTTCGCCACTGCCGCTCATGATTGTCCCAGCCGATAACCGTTGGCACGCCGGAGAACGCGGCCACCCGGCTGTACGGGAACTGGCTGAGCGGGTAGTAGGAGCAGCCTGCGGCTTCCAGCGCCACATCACCCGGTTGCGCATGGCTGGCGAGAAATCGGATTGCGGCAACCTCGTCCGCATCGCCGTAGGCCGCGCCATCCAGCCCCCGCCAGGTCGTGAACCCATCGGCCCACTGCCTGCTGGCGACCACCGGGTAGGCCAGTCCCAGCACCAGCAGTGCAACCGTCCCGGCCCGCAACGCCCATGTCGCAGGCGCCGACCTCCGGTACGCCACTGCGAGCGCCACCAGTCCCACGGCGGCGCCGAGCGCCGCCAGAGTCCAGGCCTGATAGTAGAACTTGAAGAGGGTGTTCATGCGGTTGCCGAACAGGTCGCGGATGAACACGAATTCCACCACCATCGAGAGGAACCAAGCGGCAGAGAACATCGCCAGCGCGAAGGTTCGCGGCTGTGCGTCGTGATCGCGACTGAGTTGCTGCAGGGCCAACACCAGCGGAAAACCGCAGAGCAGCGTAACCGGGGCGGCCAGGACCACTGCCATAAGCGCAAGGCTCACCAGGGCGACGATGACCGGCCGGGTGAAGGTGCGGCCGGCGTCTCCCCAGTCGATTCCCGTCAGCACCACCGCGGAGCCCACGAGATAGAACAGGCCGAACATGGTCAGGTACTCGGCGGCGGAGGTGCGGACGCCAAGGTAGGGCGCCGCCAGGCCCAGCACGCGAGAAAGCACCGGGATCTGTGTGACCCAGGCAGCGCCGGGGTTGTCCAGGGGAACGAGCGGCGGCCGGTAGGTGGCAAAGAATGGCAGCCAGGGGAGAAACGCCGCGACGACCACGACGGCCGCCGTACGCAACCGGCTGGCCAGCAGCGGGCCGCTGGCCAACACTGCTGCCAGCAACACCAGGCCGAGGTAGGTGGGAAGATCCCATGCGTTCAGCGCATACAGCGATCCGGCCACGGCGGCAGAGACCGCCAGCCGCCCCAACCAGGCGTGAGACGACAATGAATCGGCTGACGCAAGGATGTTCCACGCCAGCGCCACGATCGAAACGGCGAAGGGCAGCGCCATGAGGTGTGGATGCAGGTCGCCCAGGATGAAACTGAAGGCGGGGAACTCATTGATCGTTTCCACGGCCGGCGGCGGGCAGCGGAACCCTTCGCGGAGGCCATCACACACGATCCGGCTGGCGCGCCAGCCGACTCCCTCGCTGTCCCACCACCAGGCGTTCCATACCGCCAGCGGGTCCTGAGCCAGGCGCAGGGGCGCGTAGAGATTTCCGGCCAGGACTACGCCGAACAGAGCCAGGCCCCCCGCTGCTGCCGCCGCGCGCTGGCCGTACGCGCGGCGCGCCACGTTCCAGGCCACGCCGAAGCTGGCCACGGCAGTCATACTGAAAATCGCGGCCAGCGCCAGGTTGAACGCGGTCGGCGCAGGAACGCCAGCCAGGCGCGCCACGGCTCCGTGCAGCAGATAACCGAGGTAGTAGTAGTTGATCGGCTGGCCAGCGAACCAGGGATCGGTTGGGGGGATCACCACGCTCCGCGCGCTACTTGCAAGCAACGCGATATCCATCGGCTTCTCAGTGTTGAGAATCTCTGGTGTGAACCCCCGGAACCAGACGTAGGCCGCAAAGAGGGCCAGCGCGGCCAGTTCTGTCCACGCCAGTGAGCGTACCCAGGCCAGCTCGCGCGTGGGGCGCCGGAGCCAGCCCCACCAGCCAGGCAAGGCGAAGGCCACCAGCGTTGCCACCAGTGGCGCAGCGCCGAAGGGCAGCCCGCCGAGCGAGGCGAGCAGCCAGGCCGGATAGACCATGGTCAGCAGCGCGATCGGGCGGGCAATCGTCGCCCCCCGGTCTGGCAAGGCTGGACAGAGCCACCAGACCAGCGGCGCAATCGCCCAGGTGGAGGCTGCCAGCACGAGGTACCAGCGAATTGCCGCATCGAATGCGCTCATGCGGTAACCGGCAAGACGCGGTAAATGGTTGTCCCATCCTGGGCGAAGACCACCTCCAGGCTGCGGCCCACCATCTGGTCAAACGCGGCGATCCCGGCGGCGGAGCCGCCAGGGGTGCACTCGTTGTTCGGCGTGGGGTAGACCCGCTCCAGGTCGCCGACCACGACGTACGCAACGTTGTACTTGCGCAGGATTGCGTCTTTCTCGTCGATATTCGCGCTGGTGTAGAGGGTGCGTACCTCGTTGACGCGCGCCGGGAGTTGATCCGGGAAGCGTTGCTGTTGTTGATGGCGCTCCCAGCCAATGATCGTCGGCAGGCCGGTCGCGTTTGCGATACGGGAGCCATTGCAACGGTATGGCCCAATCGACGCCTCGGCGATCACGGCCGACGTGGGCACGTTCTGCTGCAGCCAGGCGATCGCCGCCCGGTCACCCGAGTAGCGAATTTCGCTGTACTCCGGGCTGCCAACGACCGGGACGCTGCCCGAATCCATCCAGTCCAGGGCGTTCAGGCTCCCAACGGGCGCACCGGGCGACATGCGTTGCTCAAGGCGCGGCATGGTCGCGAGCGCCGGATAGGTCAACCCGCCCACACACAGGAGAGCCGCCAGCGCGACGCCAGCGCGAGACCAGGCCTTGGCAGGCGTTGACCCTTGAAACGAGTTGACGTGATCTGGTGTTGCTGCAGACGACTGTGCCGCCATCAGCGAGACCAGTACCGCGACGGAGATCGCCAGAAGCACCCAGACCTGGTTGTAGAACTGAAGACGGTATTCATGCGGTACCAGTCAGTGCCGATCAGGTCGTCGGCAACAACAACAACCTCCACGCCACCGGCCACGCCGAAGGCTGCGGTCAGCAGGAGGCAGACGAACCGCTCGGAAACTTGTGGCAGCGACAACCAACCGGCGCCAGCCGCACCCGTGAGTGCGAGCATGAGGCCAAGGACCGGCCTGCCGGAACCAACGATGATGACGCCAGCGCCGCCTGCGCCCAGCGCCAGGAGAACAGACAGCCAGCGCGTCCAGCCGGCTGTTTCAGGACTACGCGCCCGCCCAACCACCGCCAGGATCGGTGGCCCGGCGAGTCCGCCCAGAACAAGCAGGTGGCCAGTCAGGGTGCTCCCGGCGCTCTCAGCCTGCGACAGCGCTGCCACGCCGGCAACCACCGCGCACATCGAGGCAACTGGCCACGCGAGCCGGTCTGCGGCCGACCCTGGCGGCAGCAACATGGCAGTCAGACCCACCGCTCCAAGCGTGATGAGCGCGCCGAAGTGGGTCAGGAACTGCAGCAGGTCGGTCGGATCACGAACAAGCGCGATCTGGCTGAACAGGGCCACGAAGTGCTGGTGGAACGGCAGAAAAAGGAGGTACGCGCCTCCCAAAACGACGGCTACCTGCCCGGCAGCAAGCAGCCAGGTCCGCGCTGAGCGCGGTGACGACAGGATTCCCATCAGGAGCGCAACGACGGCTAACGCTGCGTAAACCGGCACATCCCAGGCGTTGGTGACAAACAGTGTCCCCAGCAGGAGCGCTGCCAACGCAACCAACATGGCGCGGTGGAGCCGGTTCGCTTCGCCGTACGCGAAATCAGGCCGGGCCAGCGCGTAACTGACGGCGATGATGGTCACGGTGATCGGCAGCGCAATGACATGCGAGTGCAGATCCGCGTAGAGCCCGGAGAAGTAGGGAAACTCGGTGATCGCATAGTCGACCGCGCGGCTGCCGTTCCAGGTCCAGGTGATGAATGCGTCAAACGCCGGCGAGGCGCCCGCCAGCAGCGTGCGCACTGCGGAGAGATTACCGACCAGGCACATCGCAAGGACCGCAACCCAGCCGGCCACGACGCGCGTCCGGCGTGACCCGCTGACGGCCTGGCCAAGCGCGCCCGCCACGGAGAAGCAGGCGCCTCCGAGCAGTCCCATCATCGTCGGCAACGCAAGGTTGAACCCGACCTCGCCCGGAATGCCGATCAACTTGAACAGGAACGCCACCAGGTAGAAGCCGTAGTAGTAGTAGTTGACATAGCCATCAGCGAACCAGGGATCGTACGGGGGAAAGTAGGCGCTGCGGCCGATGGCGTTGATGAGCGCGAACTCCATCGGCTTCTCGCCACCCCAGAACGGGTGCCAGCCGTCAGGCACGGCGAATCGAAACGCAAGGAATATGGTGAAGACAGCCCAGAATGCCGCCTCCGGGTACAGGACATCGGCACGCGGAAGCGGCCGTTTCCAGGCTGAGCTCTGCGCCAGCCACCAGCCGAGCCCGGCCACGCCGGCCAGCGCGAGCAGGCACCAGGCAGCCCGGAAGCGTGCGACCTGCAGGCTGGCTACGATCCAGACCAGGTACGCTGGCGCCACGAGGCCCAGAATGCGCGCCAGACCCCAGCCCTGGTCGGGAAAAGCCGCGAACGCCAACCGGGCCCACGGCAACCCTGTCACGAGCAGCGCCACGAGCAGCGCCACCCAGGCGACGACGGCGCCGGCTGTGGAGGTCGTGATCGCGGCAGACCACCGGGCGTCATGGACCGAAGGGTTCTCGCCGACCGGTGTGGGCAACAGCAGTGTCGGTTCGGTTTGCCAACGGGACGGCTGCCACGGCTGGTTGTTCGCCCAGGAGATGGTCCGGTCGAAGGCGGCGCGGCTAAATGGATGGTCCTTCTGGTAGATCGTCGCCAGGGGATGGTCATAGTTAATGAACGACTCGTCCGCTGCGCGGTCGTCGATCTCTATCGAGCCCAGCCCTGGCCAGGAGGCAAACCGGGCCACCGGGGAGAAGCCGATTTCCCCTGTTGCAAGCGCGTCGTAGAAGCGAATCTGCGCCGGATAGCGCCAGGGCTCGGCGCGGACCCCGGCCTCGACCCGGAGCGAAGACTGCACCACGTAGTCAGTGCGCTCCAGCACGTCACCGATAGCGTCGGCGGCCTCGGCTGGCAGTAGATCGCGGTAGAGGTCGAAATTGATCGTGCCGAGTCCGTACGCCGCCGGGTTCAACGCATAGGTCAGTGACCGGGGGAGGGCATCATCCCAATACTCCGCAGTCAGGCGCGAGCCGGGAGGGATGTCAGCGTAGATCCATTTCGTGGCGGCAATCCGTGGATTCTCACGCGCGTAGATTGACGTAAACGAAGCCGTCCAGAGGAAGCTCAAGCCGAGTGTCGCTGCGAGCAGGACCGAGGCCCAGCGCGGCGACCAGCGGCGTCGCGCCTGGCTGGCCAGCCAGAGCAACGCTCCGGCAGCGCAGATGGCAAACACCGGCGTCAGCGGCTCCAGGTAGCGGAGAAACTTCACCTCAGCAGTAGCGAGCACGGCGCTGTAGGCCACGAGCCAACTCGCGAGGATGATGGCCGCCGCGTGCCGCTGCCAGACCTGGTGCGCCAGCCAGACAAGCCCGCCCAGCGCCAGCAGCCCGGCGACTGGACCCAGACCCCAGCGTACAACCTGCTCAACCTGGTAGATGCCCGGTGCTGTTCCGCTAAAGACGCGCGTAAACGGCACATCAAAGGCCCCGCTGACAATGTCTGCCTGCGTTCGCAGTGACTGTACGTACATCATCGGCCGCAACAGGGCGTAGGGTTCGAACGCGAAGAACGCGATGAGGGAGGCCCCCGCCGCCGCCAATGCGTGGGGCAGGAGAGCCCGAACCCGGCATTGCCATGCCTGGTCCGGGTGTCCGAGCATGCGAATGAGCAGTGCGGCCAGAATGGGAACAACGAGCGCAATCACGCTCCCCTTGGTCGCCATTGCCAGGCCGTACGTACATCCAGCCAGCGCGAACGAGGCGATGGCGCCGCGTTCGACCGCGCGGCAACAGGCGAGCAGGCAAAGCGCCACGAAGCAGGTCAGCCAGCTATCGGTGGTGAAGAAATGGGCCAGTTGAATGGACATTGGCGCGAGCGCGGCGAACAGCGCCGCCGTCAGGCCGAGCGGACGCCCGCCGAGCCGGCGAGCAATGGCAGCGGTCACCAGGACCGACATTGAGCTGAGAATGGCAGAAAGAACACGACCAAACAGGTAGACGCGCTCGGCGGCGTTCCAGTTCGTTCCCGTAATGCGGGAGAATATCCAGGCAGAGAAGTCGGTGACCCAGAGGGGCAACGCACCGTACGCGAACTCGCGATACTGTCCGGTTGTGGAATCTGCGGAGCGTGGGTTGAGCCCACTCCGGGCCGGATCGAGCAACTGGTTGACGTCTGGCGGCCAATCCAGGTGAATGCGGTCAATCAGCACGATCCTGGCAACAAAGAGTTCGTCGGGGTGAAGATCGCCGCCCTGATCCCAGTTCAGCCCGTAGAGCCGCAGCGAGAGCGCGGCCAGGAATACCAGAGTGAGGGTCAGATGCCAGGAGTTGAGCGTCAGGTGCTGCCACGCCGGGCGCGTTGTTGCCATTTCGGAGATTCTAGGCACAGTGGGCTGGACGGTCGAACGGAAAGGCCCCGGCCATGACCACTCCGCTGCGTACCGTCTACTTCGGCTCGCCGGAGTTCGCCGTGCCACCGCTGCAGGCGCTGCTCTCGGACCCGGCGTTCGATGTGCAACTGGTTGTCACCCAGGCTCCAAAGGGGCAATCCCCGGTCGAGCGGCTCGCGCGAGGTCACGGCGTTCCCATCTACAAGCCCGACTCGCTGCGCAGCGCCGGGGCGCGGCAGCCCCTGGTCGATGCTGCCGCTGATCTGTTCGTCGTGGCGGCCTTCGGCCTGATCTTCCGCCAGCGCACGCTCGACATCCCGCGCTTTGGCGCGCTGAACATTCACCCGTCGCCGCTACCGCGCTACCGGGGCGCCAGCCCGATCATGGCGGCGGTGCTGGAGGGCGATCAACAGACC
Organism: Thermomicrobiales bacterium; assembly: GCA_041390745.1. GTDB lineage: Bacteria > Chloroflexota > Chloroflexia > Thermomicrobiales > UBA6265 > JACCXM01. The sequence goes on from JAWKPJ010000022.1 coordinate 91,154, forward strand.
GGCGTGTGCCTGATGGCGATGGACGCAGGCATCGACACTGGCGACGTTGTTTCCTTCGAGCCCGTTGTTGTCGCCCAGGACGACACCACTGAATCGTTGGGGGCACGGCTGGCAGATGTCGCTGCAACCCAACTCGTGCGTGACGCGCCGCGTTGGGTTTCCGGGGAGTTGCGGGCAATGCCACAGGTTGGCGCGGCCTCACTGACCCGAACCCTGACCAAGGCCGACGGGCAGATTGACTGGACCCGTCCCGCAGCGGAACTGGAACGGCATGTCCGCGCAATGTGGCCGTGGCCGCGCGCCTGGACGACTGTGGACGACACGACGCTTCAGGTGATTGAGGCGCGCGTGACATCTGAGGATGCGTCAGGCCGCCAGCCAGGGGAGACGATCTTTGAGCGGAAACGCCTGCTTGTTGCCACTGGCGATGGAGCGCTGGAATTGCTCACGGTTGAGCCGGCCGGGCGCAAGGTCATGCCTGCTGGCGCCTATCTGAATGGACGCCGCGCGCCTGTCGGCCGCCTGGGCAGCGGAGCGTCGCTGCAACGACCGCCCCTGGTGGCGCCGCTTCCCGGCGATAGAGGCTGAGCTGGCGACAGCGCCCGGCCAGCATCGAAAGCTGCTCTGCCTGGGGCGCGCACCATGTGCGCCGCGCTGTTGGCGAGACGG
>JAWKPJ010000023.1:0-86939 GCA_041390745.1 Thermomicrobiales bacterium
TTCCCGCACGCGGGCCGGCTGGAGTTTGACCAGACCCCCAACCCCTGCGCCCGGCACTGCTGGAAACGCCAGTTGAGCTGTGGCCGCGCGGGACGGGGCGGCTGCCGGATCGTCCTGGCCTGGGCATCACGCTGAGCCCGGAGGTGATCGAGCGGCGCTACGTACCGTGACCAGCGCCGGACAGAGGCGCGCCGGTCCCGGGGCAGGCGCTCCGCCGCGCAGGTGTCCGGGCGGGAGGGCGTCACCACCTCATCATGCCCAGTGCGGCGCCGCGAGACCTCGGTCGTCGGGGCCGCGCGGCGCAAGATCGCGAGGGACATGCGGCAGCGTATGGGCGCCGCGAGGTTGTTCGGCCCCGCTCGAGCAATGAAGGCAATGCGGGGCAGGTAGCGACAAGGAGCAAGGCGATGAAGCTGGACGGCAAGGTCGCGATGGTGACCGGCGCGGGCTCGGGGATGGGGCGGGCGATCGCGCTGGGCTACGCGCGCGAAGGCGCCCGGGTGGTGGTTGCTGACATCAACGGTGCGGAGGCGCAGGCGGTGGTCGACGAAATCAACCAGCAGGGCGGCGCGGCGTGCGTGTCCCGGACTGACGTGCGGGATCAGGCGCAGGTTCAGGCGATGACCGATCTGGCGGTGGCGACCTTCGGCGGGGTGGATATCCTGGTGAACAGCGCCGGGGTCGCCCGGATCATCCCGTTCCTCGAAACCACGAACGACGATTGGGACCTGATCTTCGATGTGAACTGCAAGGGCATCCTCTGGTGCTCACAGGCGGCGGCGCGGCAGATGATCGCGCAGGGGCGCGGCGGAAAGATCATCAACTTTGCCTCACAGGCGGGCCGCCGGGGCGAGGCGCTGGTGCTGGCCTACTGCGCGAGCAAGGCGTGTGTGATCAGCATGACGCAGTCGATGGCGCTCGCCCTGGCGCCCCACCGGATCAACGTAAATGGCATTGCGCCGGGTATCGTCGATACGCCGATGTGGGTCGACATCGACAAGCAACTTGCTCACCTGCTGGGTTGGGAGATTGGCGAACCGAAGCGCCGTTTCACCGAACCGATCCCCCTGGGCCGCATCGAGCAGCCAGAGGATGTCGTGGGCGCGGCCATTTCCTGGCTTCGGCGGACTCCGACTACATCACGCAGCAGACCCTCAACGTCGACGGTGGAAACTGGCCCAGCTAGGGCGGAAAGCAGGGCGCAGGGCGTCTCGGGCTTGTCGGGACCGTTGCCGTGTATTGCCAACCAGGGGGGCAGAGGCGCCGCACGGCCTGCCCGCCAATCCCGCTCCCGATGAGCGGCTGACGCCAGGAGGTCTGCCTGCACCGGCGCCACGGGCTGTGCCGCCTGGCGCCTCGGCCGCGTTCTCCCAACTCCCGCGTATCGGCTGGCGCTGGCGGCCACGCCGGTTCGCTGCCAGGGCGGGGCGTAAGCGCGCGCGTGGCGCAAGCCGCATAATGCCGGGCTGGCGGCGGGAGGCCACGGGGTCTCTATGCAGGATGGCGCAGCGGTGGGAGAGGGGCGGCACGACGCGGACATGCGCCGGGCCTTCGCGTTGGTGCTGGGCACGGGGGTCATCTGGGGCACCATCGGCGTTGCCGCCAAGGCCGTGTTCGAGACGACGACGCTGGACGCAGTGTCGCTGAACTGGCTGCGGACGCTGGTGGCCTCGGCAACCTGCCTGGCCATCGCGGGGCCGACGTTGCGCGCCGGGTTAGAGCGAGCATCGCGGCGCGACCTGGGCCTGATGGTGCTGCTCGGCGTCATTATCGTGTTCTACCAGTGGAGCTACCTGGCGGCGGTGGACCGGATCGGGGTGGCGACGGCGACGCTGATCTCCCTGTGCGTGCCGCCCGCGCTGGTGGCGCTCCTTTCGGCGCTCTTTCTCGGGGAGGCGCTGTCGCGAACCGGCGTGGTGGCGCTGGCGGGCGCGCTTGTCGGCACGGGGCTGCTGGTTGGGTCGCCGCCGGTGGCGGCTGAGGGCGGCGTGTTCCTGGCCGGGGTGCTGTTCGCGTTGGGGTCTGCCGCTGGCATCGCGGCCCACGCGCTGGGCAGCCGGCGCATTGCCGGGCGGCACGACGCGCTGCTGCCGTTGGCGGTCGCCTTCCCGGCGGGGGCCGTGGCTTTCGCGCCCATTGCGCTCAGCCGAGGTCTTTCATTCGATCAGCCGCTGACGGGCTGGCTGTTGGTGATTTACCTGGGCGTAGTGCCCTCGGCGCTGGCGTACGTCATGTTCCAGCGCGGGCTGCGGTACTTGCCGGCCTCAACCGCCAGTATCCTGACCCTGGCCGAACCGCTGACGGCGGCGGTGCTGGCGTGGGTGCTGTTTTCGGAGGCGCTGTCACCAGTCGGGATCGCCGGGGGGGCGCTCCTGCTTGCCTCAATCGTCTTGTTGACCCGGCGGCCGCCGGGGGGCAGGCCTGGCTGACGGGGTGATGGGCGCCGCCTACGGGCGTTGGATGACCTGGGCCGAGCCGAGCGCGACGTTTTCCGGGATCTTGCAGTAGATGATCGCCTGGAGATCCTGCTTCGCGGGGATGATGAGCGGGTGCGCCTCCGCGTCCGAGCGCTGGATGTTGTCACCGCTGGCAGGGTCCTGGTAGCCGTAGCAGAGGAAGTCCTGCTCGCCGATGCGGATGACGGTGTGGAACTGGGGGTTTGTCGCTGCCTGGCCAGAGGCGTTCGCATAGCGCACGGTGTACCCGGCGTCGTCGCCGGAGCGCGGCGCCGCCCCGATCCCCTCGACGGTCAGCGAGCCCGGCTGGCTGCCCGACATGGCGGCATAGCCGCGGACGATGATCGCGAGGAGCACGAGTATGGCTCCTCCTGCCAAAAGCATCCGGCGCATCGATTCTCCCCCGTGGCTGCGAATCCGCGCAGGATCATACCCGGTCTGGTCTCCGCGCTCAGCTCGCGCAGAGGTGGACCGGTGCGTGGATTGCGAAGGGGCATGGCATGGCTGGGGAACGTGCGGCGCCCCGGGAGGTGAACCGCCCGGATTCGTGACGGAGCAAGGAGGGTGGGGCTGGCGGGAGCCGGAGGCGGCCAGGATACCTCGTGACGGGTGGGTGTGGGCGTGTTTGCGCCGGGCGAGCGCAACCGGGGCTATGAGCCGCCCGGGCGCCCCTCGACCTCGCGCAACAGGCGGCGCATGGCCGTTTGCTCGTAGGCCGCCGTGATCCAGCGTTCCTGGGGGGCGGCGGTGTCGCTGTCGCCGGCTTGATCCGGCAAGGTGAAGCCTTTCCGGAAGCCCCACTCCCGCGAGTTGCCAACCCGCTGCCCGAGGCGATACCACCCCATGTGCATCAGGTGATCGACCAACAGCCAGTAGGAGGCGTCGCTCCGCCCCGACATGAGGGATGTGTGGGCCGGCGAATGCCAGGTCGTGTCCCCGGGCAGGACGGCATCCACAGGCAAATCAGGCTCGTGCTCTGCCATCGATCTCTGCTCCAGGTGGAAAGGCCGGGAGAGACGTGGACCGGACGGATATCCTGGGATATCCGTCCGGCCCACTGGTGCGTGGCGCCAGGCGCCCTAGTCGCGTGGACCCAGGGCGTGAATCTGGACCTCGTCCATGGCGACGGAGGCGGGCTCACCGTTGCCGGTCAGCTTCGCGCCCATCGTCGCTGCGAGCCCTGTCAGGATCGCGCCAATCGCAACGCCGGGAGCCGCCGTGGTCTCCGTCGACTCAGTCGAGAGATCCTTGGCATTGCGCGGCATGCAGACCCGGTGCTGACCAGGGCGGCGGTACGCGCAGACCAGGCCCGGGCAGCATTCGCTGTTCGAATTGCAGTGGCGGGAGCCGTCACCCACATCTTCGCAACAGCGGCCGTTGTTGCACTTGCGGCCATTCTTGCACTTGCACTTGTTGGAGCACTTCTGCCCGGCCAGGCCAGAGCCAAAGCAGCGCTTCTTCTTGAACGGCTTGCAGACACCAGCCACGCAGCCCTGCTTGATGGGGCGCTGGCCCTTCTTCTTCTTCTTGCCACATGTGCCGCATTCATAGTCCACGCCGCAGCCGTTGGAGGCAGGACCACAATGCAGGCCTGAGCAGGCTTCCTCGATCGAGACCGGGACGCAGCTCGGAATATCGACGCAGATACCCTGCGGGTTGCAGGTGTGGCCGCTTGTGCACTCGCACGTCACGTCCTCCAGGCCGCAGCCCTGGGGGAAGGTGCCGCACTGGCCGGCGTAATCGACTGCGCAGGTCTTCGGGGTACAGCAGCCTTCGCCCGTGCAGACATCGCCTGCCTCACAGCAGTCGCCGTTGCAGCAGAAGTCGCCTTCTTCGTCGCAGAGCGGGCCTGGTTCACCGTTTTCGACCGGGGTGTGTTTGCACTTGCCACTGACGCAGGACGCTGTCTGGCAGATCTCATCCTCGCACGCGTTACTGCAGGTACCGCCGCAGAGGGTGTCTGTCTTCACGCACTTGCCACTGCAGCAGATGTCACCCTTGCCGTTGCACTCCGGCCCCTGCTCGCCGTCGATGGGGGTGTATTTGCACTTGTCACCGACGCACGTCGCGGCCTGGCATTCCTTATCCGGGCAGTCGCAGCGGATAGTGCCGCCGCAGCCGTCCGGGATCTTGTCGCCGCACTTGCCTTCGACATCCTTGCAGGTCTTCGGCGTGCAGCACGTGTCGCCGGACTTGCACTTGCCGGCGCAGCAGATCTCGCCCTTGTCGTGGCACTCCGGCCCCTGCTTGCCGTCGATGGGGGTGTACTTGCAGTTGCCATCCTTGTCGCAGGTGGCGTCCTGGCATTCCTTATCCGGGCAGTCGCAGCGGATAGTGCCGCCGCAGCCGTCCGGGATCTTGTCGCCGCACTTGCCCTCGACATCCTTGCAGGTCTTCGGTGTGCAGCACGTGTCGCCGGACTTGCACTCGCCTTTGCAGCAGATCTTGCCGCTGCTGGCGCACTTCGGTCCCTTCCTGCCGTCGATGGGGGTGTAGCTGCATGTGCCGTCCTTGTTGCACGTCGCAGTCTTACAAGTCTGAACTTGGCAATCCTGATCCCGATGGCAGCCTGACGCACCTTCCTGGCTGGCGCCGGATCCTCCATTCTTGTGCTTCTTCTTGCGCTTCTTGTTCTTGCCCTTTTTCTTGGCGTCCGCTGCCTGCAGGAGGCCCGAGGCGGCGAGGCCCGCGGCGCCTACCCCACCCAGGAGCCGGAGGATGCCCTTGCGGGATAACCCGGTACCGAGGTGTTTCGAGAGTTCGTCGAACCGTCGATCATCCATCTCCTGACCTCCTCGTCGCGCAAGCCCAGGCAGCGCGGCATGCCTCACACATCGCCCGTCATGTTTCGCGGGCAGCCACACCGGGAGGTACTGCGCACAAAATTGGACGGCAACCTGACTTATATGCACTTGGTGATCGAAACACAAGTGGGAGTGTTACAAATCAGGGAAAGGCGACGTGGAGAGAAGAGGGCAGATTGCAGGACCATAGCGTGAAAATGGACTAACCATGAGCTAATTGTAGCCTGTGCTATACGAGTGTCAATTATGACACTCACACGAAGTTTGGCATCGGCGGTGTGTACAAAAGTGTTTCTTCACCTACCTGCAGAGTGATGGGCTGGCGGCCCGGCGCCGGAGCGGTTGCGTCACGCCAAAAACTGGTTATGCAAGCAATCGCATAACGCATGATGTGGATCAACTATGTACATGCTGGCGCCGCAGATAGCAGTCGGCGTCTGTCACGCCAGGCTGGGACCCAGATGACGCAGCGGCGGGCCAGCCCCGGTGTGTGGCCCCCGGTCAGGCGCAGGCGTGGGTCAGTGGCGGGCGTGGCGGTGGACTGGCCGGGTGGACTGGCGGCCGACTGGCCCGGAGCCGCTAGCACCCCATTGCGCCACATGCGAAACTCTCGGCGATGCCAAGCGCCGGGGAACTGGCGGAGTTTCACCGGGGTTCCTCGCGCTCCAGAACCGATCTGCGGCAACGAGGTCTCGCGCCAGGCATCTGCGATGCCATGTCCAGCAGGCATGGCCACGAGCAGCCTGACGATTCCCGCGCTGTGCTGCGGCCGGAGCCTGATTCGGCTGTGCCTGCGCTGCGCAGGGGCTGGGGGCAGCGAACAAGGGCGCAAGGTCATGCAAGGCAACGGCGAGGTGGATCTCACGCGACGTGTGGCGGCGCCTCGCGAGCATGGTGTGGTGCGATCTCGTGTCGTTCCGCTCCAGGAAACCCTGGCCGGGAGATCGCCGCGGTACTGGGGCCCGAACGTCGTCGAGACCACGCTCATCGTGGCGGCGGTGGTGCTCTTCGGCCTCGGGTATCAAATCGGATTTGCCGAGTTTTCGCACCGGGCGCTCGAATCCTGGCACGTCGATGGGCTGCTCCTGGCATTGCCGCTGCTGTCGCTGGCGCTGGTGTTGGTGCTCAGGCGGCGCGCTACTGCCTGGCAGCACCAGCACGCGCGCTTCCGGGCGGTGGTTGAACACGCGGCTGATGTCGTCGCCATCGTCGATGACGCAGGCGTCGTGCAGTACGTGAGCCCGGCGCTGACCTGGCTGCTGGGCGAGCAGCCAGCCGCCTGGGTGGGCCGCCAGGTCTTGCCGCTCATGCATCCGGAGGATGTTCCGCGGCTGCGGCGCGCGTTCGCCCGGCTGCTGCTTTCGCCCGGCGCTTCAAGCACCTTCGACTGTCGCCTGCGGCATCAGGACGGCGCCTGGCGCGACGTTGAGGTGATTGCGACTAACCGGCTGGCCGATGCCGCGGTCGCTGGCCTGGTGCTCAACGTGCGCGACATGACGGCTCGCAAGGCGGCTGAAGCGGAAGTCATTGCTGCCCTCCAGCATGAAGACCGTATCCTGGAACGGATCGTTGATGGCTACGTTTCTCTGGACCCGGACTGGACCTTCACCGCCCTGAACGCCGCCACGGAGCGGATGCTCGGCGTGCCGCGGGAACGCCTCCTCGGCCGCAATGCCTGGGAGGCCTTTGCTCCGGCGGTTGAGACGCCGATCTACGCTGAGGCGCTGCGGGCGCAACGCGAGGGGCGTCCGGTCTCCGGCGAGTTCTACTTTCCGTCGCGCGATGCCTGGTTTGACGTCCTGATTGACCCTTCTCCGGAGGGGATATCGGTCTTCTTTCACGACGTGACCTCGCGCCGCCGATTGACGGAGGAGTTGCGGGCGTCGGAGGCGCGCTACCGCACGCTGGTCGAGCAGGTTCCGGCTGTGATCTACACGCTGGATGCCGACGAACAGGCGACACGGCGCTACTTCAGTCCCTACCTGACCGACCTGACAGGCTACACGCCAGAGGAAGCCCTGGCCCGGCCAGAGTACTGGCTTCACTGGGTGCATCCTGCGGATCACGATCGGGTGGCGGCGCTTGATGCGGCGGATGATCGGTTGCCGTTCCGCGCTGAGTATCGCCACCGGCGCAAGGACGGGAGCTACGTCTGGGTCCTGGATGAGTGTGTCCCGGTGCGCAACGACGCGGGGGTTATCACCAGTTGGCAGGGGATCATGCTCGACATTACGCCCCGCGTGGAGGCCGAGGAAGCGCGGGCGCGGTTGGCGGCAATCGTGGATTCGGCCGACGACGCCATTTTCAGCATCGATCACAGCGGCGTCATCACCAGCTGGAACCGGGGGGCCGAGCAGCTTTACGGCTACCTGGCGGCGGAGGCGATTGGGCAGAGTGTGGCCATCTTGCTCCCGCAGGGAGACGACCTGGCTTCCCTCGCCGGGCGACACGCCGTTTTCAGCACTGGTGATCCGCGCCTGTCCTACACGACGGTGCGACGGCGGCGCGACGGCTCGCTGGTGGACGTGGCCGTGTCGCTGTCCCCCATACGCGATGCTGCCGGGAACGTGACAGGGTACTCCTCCATCACGCGCGATATCACCGCCTGGAAGGACGCTGAGCAACAGCTTCAAATGGCGCTGGACGCCGCACGGGCGGCGAACGCGACCAAGAGCCAGTTCCTGGCGATGATGAGCCACGAGTTGCGGACGCCCCTGCAGGCCATTCTCGGCTACACCGAACTCTTGCTCGCCAACGCAGCGGCGAAGCTGACGACGGAGGAGCGGCAAGATCTCGGGTACATCCAGCAGGGCGGGCAGCGGATGCTGGGTCTGGTCAATCAGTTGCTCGATCTCTCCCGCATCGAGGCTGGCCGGATGGAGGTCGTCCGGAAGCCGGTTGACCTGCCCGAGATTGTGGAGCAGGTGCGGCAGGATATCGCGCCCCTGGCCAGCCAGAAGGGTCTGCTGGTGCGCATCGATCTGCCTGCGACCCTGCCGCCGGTGCTCGGAGATGCGGAACGGCTGCGCCAGATTCTGCTCAACCTGGCCGGAAACGCCGTGAAGTTCACGCAAACCGGAAGCGTCGCCATTCACGCGGCAGCGCAGGGCGACGCGGTGGCCATTCGCGTGGCCGACACGGGGATCGGGATTCCGCCTGAGGAAATCCCGCACATCTTTGAGGCGTTTCGCCAGGCGGACAACAACCTCGCGCGGCGGCACGGTGGCGCAGGCCTGGGCCTGGCGATCAGCCAGCGGCTCGCAGGGTTGATGAAGGGGGCGATCACTGTCGAAAGCACGGAGGGGGAGGGTTCGGTCTTCACGCTGACGCTGCCTGCGATGCCTCCACCATGCGCCTGAGGCGGACGGCCTGCCTGAACAGTTCACTGCAGACTGGACTTGGCGATGTGTCATGGGTGACACTTAAGCGCCTGAACAAGGGTGTTCCAGGTTGAGGTCGGCCAATGACTGCTCCCGATGCCGATAGTCGTCGACTCCCGGATGTTTCGCCCCTGCGCTCGTACCTGATTGCCACGCTGGATCAGGTGCTCTGGCTTTCCCAGTGGAGCGCGAATGTGACGACGCTCACTGCTGTCGAGCGCCAGGAACTGCAGAGGCACCTCGAGATACTTGATGGCGCGCTGCGCGGGGCGCTGGCGCAACATCGCCAGTCGGCGGCGCGAGCTGAGCTCAGCCTCTGACGAGGATTCGCGTGACGGCGCCTGACGTGGCGCGCCGGGGCAGGGCGTGCGCCAGCGCCGAAGCGGCGGGTTGGTAGCGGCAGCGTCTTGACATGCGGATGCCCGGTGTTACCCTCCGCGTGCGATTCATCTCAGCATCTCATGCGCCGGGAGGACCGGATGTATCGTCGCCGCTTTGTGTCGCAGTCAGCCTCACTCGCGCTTTCGCTGGTGGTCGGCGTTCACGTTCCCCAGAGCGCCGCAGCCCAGGAGGCCAGGCCGTCGACAGGCCTGGCGGAACTCGGGTTGCCCGAGATCGTCATTGCCGTTGATGACGCTGGATTTACCCTGCCGGATTACGCTGCTGCCGGGCGCACGCTGGTGACCGTGCGCAACACAGGGAGCAAAGAGCTGCACTTCTTCGCCACTCGCATTCCGGATGAGGTCACCGACGAGCAAATCGCGGCGGAGATGCAAGCTGACTCAGAAGACGACCCACCGTGGTTCGACATGACCAGTCTGCCCTTCCTCGGGACTCCGGACTGGCCTGCCGCCGGCGGCGAGGCGCAGGGAGTGGTGGATCTGCTTGCAGGGCGCTGGGTGTTCATCGATCCCATTGACGGCCGGGACGTGGCGATACTCGCAGTGAGCGAGGGTACGCCAGTTCCTGCCGTTGAGCCGGCTGCGGAGGTGGTCATCACGATGCAGGAGATGAGCTTCGCCGGCCTCGGGGCGACGCTGCCAGCCGGCCCGCATGTCTGGAAGATCACGAACAGCGGTGCGCTGGAACATGAGATCGCTATCACCAAAGTTCCGGACGGCACGACCAACACGGATGTCATTGGGATGATTGGCGACATGTTGACGGGCAGCGAGCCGCCGTCGACCTTTGCGCCGATCTGTGGGCAGGGGATCGCCTCCAGAGGGGTTGCCAGTTGGCAGGCGTGGAACCTGGCGGCAGGGACGTACGCTGCCGTCTGCATGAGCCCGATGCCCGGCGAAGGGTTCGAGCCCCACGCGCTGGAAGGCATGGTCCAGGTCTTTACGGTCGCCTGACGCCCCCAGGCGACACGGGCATGACGCAGCAGCGCCTGTCAGCCAGGGGAGGCGAGCGGGAGACGCAGGGTGAAGGCCGAGCCTACGCCTTCTTCGCTGGCCACCGTGATAGCGCCGTCCATCTGTTCCGCCAGCCGTTGGCTGATCGCCAGGCCCAGCCCGGCCCCGCCGTAGCGACGGGTCAGGCTGCCATCAACCTGGCGAAACTCCTCGAAAATGTGCGGCAGCGCCTCCGGGGCAATGCCAATGCCGGTGTCACGGATTTCAATGGCGGCATCGGCGCCATTGGCCGCGACCTCGACGGTGATTTCTCCCGCATCCGTGAACTTGACGGCGTTTCCAACCAGGTTGAGCAGGATCTGGCGCAACCGGTTGGGGTCACACTGAAGCGGCGGCAGCCGGTTGGGCAGGTTCACCGTAAAGGCAAGATCCTTGCTGGCGAGCATCGGCGCAACGTCCTGTTGCACCTGATCCAGAATTGCCGGCAGCGCGACAGGCTCCGGGGCCAAGTCCAGCCGGCCTGCCTCCATGCGGGTGAGGTCGAGCAACTGCTCGATCAGCGTGACCATTCGCCCGGCGCTCAACTGGATGGCATGCACGTCCTCGCGTTGTTCGGGCGTGAGCGAGCCAGACGGGCTGTGGAGCAGGAAGTGCGCGTATCCCAGCACGGCCTGGAGCGGCGTGCGCAACTCGTGGCTCATCATGGCGAGGAACTGCGTCTTGGCCCGCATGCCCGCCTCGGCGGCCTCAAGCGCGATCTCGAGTTCCAGTTCGTGGCCCTTGCGCTCCGTGGCATCCGAGAGGACCCCGATATAGTGGGTGACCGCGCCGGCGGCATCCCGCACGGCGGCAATTGAGAGGTCGTTCCAGAAGGAGGAACCATCTTTGCGGTAGTTGAGAAGCGTTTCGAAGCTGTCGCTGTGTGTCTCGTGCGCGGCCCGGATCCGGTCCACGACGACCGGGTCGGTGTCGGGCCCCTGCAGGAACCGGCAGTTGCGCCCGAGGACCTCTGCGCGTGAGTAACCGGTCAAGTCGGTGAACGCCGGGTTGATGTCGACGATGGGATTCCCGGGCAGGGTGGGGTCGGTGATAACGATGCCGTTCCGGGTGGCGTCCAGCGCGCGGTCTCGCAGGCGCAGGGCATCCTGGGTTTGGCGGAGCGCCGTCAGGTCGCGCGAGATTGACGAGATGGCAACAATGTCCCCGTGCGCATCCCGGAGCGGGAAGAGCGTGACGGAGACGAGGATGCGCCGGCCATCCTTTGTGAGCCGGGGCGCCTCCTGTTCGGCGATGATTTCCCCCTGCCAGGCCCGCTCGATGCTGTTGGCAATGTCATCCCGCGCATCGGGCGGGCGCAACATGATGACATCCTGCCCAATCGCTTCAGCCGCAGCGTAGCCGTAGAGCAGTTCGGCGCCGCGGTTCCAACTGAGGATCGTGCCATCGCGCGCGACGCTCAGGATGCCGTCTGCGGCCGACTCCACGATGGCGGCCAACCGCGCCTGCATCGCCTCTGCTTCTCGCTGGTCTGTGATATCGAGGATTGTTCCCAACCAGGCAGTGGCTGTGCCGGAAGGATCAAGAATGGCATCGCAGCGGTCGCGGACCCAGAGCATGCGGCCATCCTTGCAGAGATAGCGGTAATCCTCGGCAAAGGGGGTCTGCGTGGCCTGGCTTTCGGCGAACGCGGCGGCGATACGGTCACGGTCCTCGGGGTGCACGAACTCGAGCCAATGCGCCGTGCGATGCAGGGCTTCCTCAACGGTGTACCCCGTCACCTGTTCATAGCGTGGGCTGAAATAGCGGGGTGTCTGGACCGCGTCGGCCTCCTGCAGGTAGACCACCATTGGCAGCTGTTCAACAAGGGTGCGAAACGTCGACTCGGACGCCTGCAACTCGCGGAGATACTTCCGCTCTTCGCTCACGTTGCGGAAGAACACCGAGATGCCATCCGCCGATGGAAAGACTCGCACCTCGAACCACCCGTCAAACGGCGGGTAGTCCATCTCGATGGTGGCTGCCTGACCATCGCGGAAGGCCTGGTGGAAGCCGGGATAGAGCGGCGTCGTGACGGTGGGTGGAAAAACGTCCCAGAGGGTCTTGCCCAGGAGTTGGGCCTGCGGTCGGCCGAACATGCGCTCTGCCGCGGGGTTGACGTAGGTAAATCGCCAGTTGCGGTCCAGGGCGTAGAAGCCGTCGGTAATCCGCTCAAGCACTTGCTGCATCCGCACATGGGTGGCGGTGTACTCGGCCTCGGCGGCCTTGCGCGCAGTGATGTCCTGGGTCTGGGAGACGACGTAGCGGGGGACGCCTTCGGCATCACGGACGACGGTGCCCCGCAGATACCCCCAGACCGTGTGGCCGTCGCGGTGTACGTAGCGTTTTTCCATCTCGTACGCGCTGAACTCGCCCGCCAGCGCCCGCGCCAGGGCCTCGCGGTTGGCGTCCCGGTCGTCCGGGTGCGTCCAGTCCCACACATCCCTGGCAAGCAGTTCATCTTCGGTGTACCCGAGCATGGCGCACATCGCGGGGTTGATCTGAACCGTCTGTACGTCAGGATCGGCCAACACCATGCCGATCGGGGCGTTTGCGAACGCGACGCGAAACAGCTCCAGGCTTGTGGCCAGTGCAGCCTGGGTGGCAATGCGCGCCGTAATGTCCCGGGCGATGATGGACGTAGACACAATCTCGCCATCGTCGTTCCAGACCGGAGATATGGTCAGGGAGACCGTGATGAGCCGGCCATCTCTGGTGCGGCGCACCGCTTCCAGCCCCTGGATGCTCTCGCCCCGCCTGAGTCTGCGTAACCGCTCCGCGACGTTCTGAATATCCTCTGGCGGCACCAGCAGCGTACGGCTTTTTCCCAGTATCTCTTCAGCGGTGTAGCCGTACAGGCGCTCCGCGGCCGGGTTCCAGTCGGTAATGATGCCGTCGATCGTTTCGCCGATGATGCCGTCGGCCGAAGCGTGCACAATGGCGGCCAGGCGCTGCAGGGCGAGGTGATCGTCTTGTCCGGCAGGCGTGCGTGCGGCCGGGTCAGTGTTCGGAGAGCGGTGCATCTGGCCCTCCGGGGAGCGGGTTGCAGGACATGGCGGCATGTCTCCTGAGTAGGTGGCAGGATAACGAGCAGGATAGCTCTGCGTATGATGGCCTTCATCGTACGCTGATATTGCCAGAACCAACAGGCTGTCGCGCGGTGCAGAAAGTCGTGATTTCGCGGCCCGGTTGACGTGAGCCGGGGAGTGCGCTGTGTTCGAGATCACCCCTCCGCCTGCGGGACAGCCAACCAGCGCCAGCTACAGGCAGCCACGCTGGTCTGCGCCCCGGCGGGCAACGTTCATTTCAGCCATCGCCATGGTGATGGCCGCGCTGTTCGCAACCACGTGCTCGCTGGCCCCCGGCAACCCGGTCCCGCATGGCATCCCTCTTGCGGTGGTCAGCGATGAGACCGCGCACGCAGCGGCGGTCCAGGCCGTCTCCCAGGTGGCGGGCGCCCCGGACTTCCGCGTCGTGGATACGCGCCCGCTGGGCGTGAATGATCCGAACGGCGTCGATATCTTCTCCCTGATGCCTGGGACGACGATCCTGGGGCTTGTGGCCGCGTTTCAGGTGTGGGCCAACGCCGCGCCGCTCTCGTTGCGTGGCTGGTGTGGTTTCGTGCTTGCGCATGCATCGGCGGGCGCGCTGGTTCTGGCGCTGGTGGCTGGATCCGTGCTTCAGCGGTTGGCGCTGCCAGTGGCGGAGGGGTGGGTGATCCTGACGCTGCTCCTTGTGGCGGCGGCGTCCTTCGCCTCGCTGATGGCGGTGCTGATGGGCAACCGGGCCATCCTCCCGACCTGGCTGTTCTTCGTGGCGCTGGGCCACAGCTCCAGCGGTGGCGCCGTGGCCCCGCCGTTGTTGCCGCCAGGGCTTGCTTGCGCCTCGCAGTGGCTGCCCTCGGGCGCCACCGTCACCGCGCTGCGCAACGCCGAGTACGTCCCCGGCCACCAGCACCTGCACCCGGTTGCCGTTCTCGCCGGGCGCCTGGGCCCTCGTCAGGCGGGAGCGACGACCTCGACGATGCCCATCATGCCCATGTCTTCATGGTCCAGGATGTGGCAGTGGTAGACGTACTTGCCGGTGAAATCGAGGAAGCGCGAGCGGATGACGACCTCGCCGAAGGCCGGGAGGGGAAATGTGTCCTCCCAGGAGTCGGCCTCGTACGGCTCGCCGTTGACCTCGATCACCTGGAAATCGTTGACGTGAATGTGGAACGGGTGCCAGTCCGGGCTGGTGTTGATGATCCGCCACTCCTCCAGCGCGCCAAGGAGGACGGTTTGATCGACCCGGCCGTGGTCAAACTGCTTGCCATCGATAAAGAGGCGGAATGGATCCAGCGTCTCCGAGAACACCACCTGCCGCTTGCGGTCAACGTCTGCCTGGCGCAGATCCTCAAACGGAAAAAGCTCGTCTGGCAGAGGAGCAGGCTCCTGTGCCGGGCCGTCGCTGACCAGCGTCGCAATGGGGTACGCATCCTGGGCCTGGAAATCGGTGTCCTGCCCCCAGGCCAGGGAGCGCAGGGCATAGCTGCCCACGGGACCACCCTGAATCAGGACTTCGATGCGCTCGCCCGGCGCGACGAGTATATGCTCGAGGCTGCGCAGCGCGCGCAGGGGGTTGCCGTCCGAGGCGATCTGGTGCAGGAGGTGTCCTTCCAGCGCCAGATCCAGGAAGGTGAAGACGCTGGCGTTGACGATCCGCCAGCGCTGGGTCTCGCCCGGGGCGATGGCGATGGTGGGTTGCGCCTGGCCGTTGACGAAGACGGATGGATTGAGCATGTCGGCGAAGAGCTTGAGCGTGCCGTCGTCCGCGAACTCCGACGTGCCCAGCACCAGGATGCGCTCGGGGAGCCCGGCGATGCCTGGTGCTTCATCGAGTGCGCCCTCGACGACCAGCGCGCCGGCCAGGCCGCCCCCGACCTGAATCGCCGTCGTGCCGTGAATGTGCGGGTGATACCAGTAGAAGCCGGGGATATAGAGCCCGGATGTGCTGGAAGTCGGGATGGCGAACTCGAAGTCCACGGTTTCACCGGGGGCAATCTCCAGGAGGACGTTGTCGCTGTTGCCCGAGGGGGAAACATGCAGCCCGTGCGTGTGCAGGTTGGTCACGGCATCGAGCCGGTTCGTGAGCGTCGGCGCGAGCGTTTCGCCCGCGCGGAGCCGCAGCGTGGGACCGGGGATCATGCCGTTGTAGCTGAATGTGGTGACCGGCCGGCCACCCAGGGTCGCCGGCCCGTACTGCGCTTCCAGGGCAAGCTCCAGCCGGCCGTTGGCGCTGCGGAGCACGGGAGGCTCGGTGAGAGGTGCGCCGGTGACGCCGGTGGCCGGGGTCGCCTGCTGCTGCGGGGCTGAGCGGGCGCCGTGGGCACCGAGGCCGAGCGCCGCCAGGCCCGCCGCGGCCATGGTCCCGCCCAGGAGGTGGCGGCGGGAGACCCGCGAGGCGCGGCCCGCAATGGCTCGCACGCTGACGGCAGGGTTCCAGACCATGGTCCGACCTTTCATTGGCGCGGCTGTAGGCAGCTGCCCATGAGAGAACGCTTCGCACTCCGGGCGGGCGACATAATACCGCCTTCGTGGCGCTGCTGCGGCTCCTGATTTCAGCAGGGATCTGGTGTAGTGGCCGCCGACTACTGTTCCGCAGGGAAACCCCTTGTGTCCTAAGCGAAGTCGAGCGACCTCGTACCCCTGGTGTGGCCGGACGAGGTCTCGCGACAGGCTCAAGACACGACGGGTGGGCGGGCTAGCGCCAGACCTGGCGGAAGACGCGCAGGTAGTTGCCGCCAAGGATCTTCAGGATATCGTCGTCGGAGTAGCCACGCTCGACGAGACCGAGCGTCAGGTTCGGCAACTCGGCCATCGTTTCGAAGCCTGTGGGGGCGCGCTCGATGCCGAAGAAATCGGTGCCCAACCCCACGTGATCGACACCGACTGCGCGCACCACATAGTCAATGTCGTCGATGAACGCCGCCAGGTCCGGCTGATGGTAGGCAATGATGCCAACCAGGCCGCCGGTGTTGGCGATGGCGTCCAGGAGCGGGCGGGAGCGATCGGTGACGATGTCGGGGTAGAGCGGGCTCCGGGTGGGCTCGTCCGGGAAGTACTTGCTGGGGCTGGAGTGGGAGAGGACCACCGGGGCCTCGCTGCGCTCGATCACCTCCCAGCAGCCCGGCACGTTGAGGTGCGCCAGGTCGATCACGATGCCGAGTTCGTTCATGCGGGTTACGGCCTGCTGGCCTGGCTTGCTCAACCCTGCGGTGCGCACGCCCATCTGCGTGCCGTCCGCGAAGAAGTTGCGGCGGCTGTGGGTCAGGCTCGCCATGCGCAGGCCAAGGTCGTAGAACACATCGAGCAGTTTCAGGTCGGATTCGAGCGACTCGAACCCCTCGAAGGTGAGGAAGCCGCTGGTGATGCCCGCCGCCTTGACGCGTTCAAGGTCTGCCACTGACCGCACCAGGGCGAAATCGGCGTTTTCCTCAGCCTCGCGCTGCAGCCAGTAGATCATCTCCAGGGTGCGGTGCAGCGCCCGGTCGAGGTGGGCGCTGTCGAGGAAGACGGCCATCGCCTGCGAGGTGAGGCCCCCCTCCCTGAAGCGCGGGATGTCGTAGTGCCCCATCGTCTGGAAATAGGCAGTGTGTTGGGAGAAGTCGTAAAGCTGGGTTTCCTCCGTTTCTGCCCAGCCCAGCGGCGCCTGCCACCCTTCATGCGGCGGCAACGCCACGCGCGTGCCGAGGCGCATCTTGTGGTCGGCGATGGCCATGAGGATGTCGCAGTGGCCGTCGATGATGATGGCGCGTTCGTGCAGGGCGCGGGCGCGGTCGAGGGTTGCGGCGTCAGACATTGGTACTCCTTGTGCCGGGTGGCGGTGCTACGGCGTGCACGGTGGACGCCGACGAGATCTCTCGACAAGCTCGAGACGACACGGAGCGCAAGGCCAAACCGAGGTCTCGGGACACGGAAGCTGTGGCGCGAGACACGAAGCTGTGGCGCGAGACGTGGCAGGTGTGGCGTGGGAGGCAGGAAGCGGCATCGCGTTAGCGGAGCCGTTTGGGATCGAGGGCATCGCGGATGCCATCGCCGACGAAGTTGAAGGCGAGCACAGTCAGCGCAATGAGCAAGCCGGGGAACCAGACCATCCAGGGCGCATCGAGGAGGCGGGTAAGGCCCTTTTGCAACATGCTGCCAAGGCTGGCGTGGGGTGGTTGAATGCCAAGCCCGATGAAGCTGAGCGTCGATTCCAGGATGATGGCCTCGGCGATGCGCAGCGTGGCGGCGACGATGATCGGACCGCTGGCGTTGGGGAGGATGTGCCGCCAGGCGATGCGCCACGGGTTCATGCCGACCACGTTTGCCGCCGAAACGAACTCGGAGGAGCGCAGCGCCAGGAACTCGCCGCGCGTCAGGCGGGAGATATCCATCCAGCTTGCCACGCCGATGATGATCATGATGGTAAAGATGCTGGAGGGAAAGACAATCTGCGAAATCATGATCAGGAAGAAGAGGGGCACCGAGAGCAGGATATCGACCGAACGCATCAGGAACGAGTCGACCCAGCCGCCCGCCATGCCGGCCGTGGCTCCCACCAGCACGCCCAGGGAGACGGCCACCAGGCTGGCGATGATGCCGACAGCCAGCGAAATGCGCGCCCCGTAGATAGCGCGCGAGAAGCCATCTCGCCCCAGCTCATCCGTGCCGAAGGGGTGCGCCCAACTCGGCGGTTGCAGCACCTGGTCCGGCAGCAGGTTGATGGCGTTGGGGTCGTAGGGGGCCGCCCAGGGCGCGAAGATCGCTGCGCACCCCAGGATCAGCAGGAAGACGAGGCCGGCGGTGGCCAGCCGGTTGCGGCTGAACAGATCCCAGGCGCGCAGAATCTGCGGCCGCTCGCTGCTCTTGAGCGGCGTGTGTGCGCCGGGTAGCGCGACTGCGGTGGCCATTAGCGGCCCCGGGACGATGCCGCAACCTGTGGGTTGACGACGATGTAGGCCAGGTCCGCCAGCAGGTTGCCCACGATGATGAAGATTGAGGAAAAGAGGGTAACGCCCATGATGACGGGATAGTCGCGGTTGAGGATCGCTTCGAAGCCGAATTGCGCCATGCCGGGCCAGGAGAAGACGACCTCGATCACATAGGAACCCGCGACCAGGTTGGCCACCGAAAAGCCAAGCAGCGTGATGATGGGGATCAGGGAATTGCGCCAGGCGTGAAAGAGCATGATGCGCCGTTCGGATATCCCCTTGGCCCGGGCGGTGCGGATGTAGTCGTGGTGGAGCACCTCCAGCATGCTCGCCCGCTGGTAGCGCACCCAGTAGATAAGGCTAATGAATGAGGTTACGAACACCGGCAGAATGTAATGCTTCAGGCGGTCGAGCCAGACAGGATCTTTGGAGTTGAAGGTTTCCATCTGCCCGGTCGGGAGCCAGCCTAACTGCACGGCGAAGAGCCAGATCAGGATCATGCCAATCCAGAAGGAGGGCAGCGAATTGCCGAGCACGGCCAGCGTGGTCGTGACGTAATCGAAGAGGCTGTATTGCTTGATCGCCGCGAGCGCGCCAAGGGAGATGCCGACGCCCATGGCCAGCACGAGCGAAATGCCCATCAGGGAGAGGGAAGCGAAGAGTCGCTCGCCGATGAGATCAAGGACCGGGCGCTGGCTGGAAAGGGAGTACCCCAGGTTGCCCCGGACGGCCTCGCCCAGCCAGCGCAAATACTGCACCGGCAGCGGATCATTCAGTCCAAGGTTCTGCCGGATGCGCTCGATGTCTTCCGGGTTGCCCTTGGAGAGCCCGCCCGCCACGTACATCTGCACCGGGTCGCCCGGCGCAGCCCGCATGATGGCGAACGAGATGATTGAGACAATCAGCAGCGTCGGAATGACGAGGAGCATCCGGCGCAGCAGGATCTGGTACACGCGAACTCCCGGGGTGGTAAGCCCTCACCCCTTCAACCCTCTCCCGCGCACCGGGAGAGGGGTTGGGGTGAGGGCCGTGCCAGGCGAGACTCGGTCTCTCGACAAGCTCGAGACGACACGCCTCTGGCTGGTTGCGCTCTACGTGCGCGCCGAGGTTACCTTCCAGGGCTCGCGGAAAATGCCGGTGTTGTCCATGTCCGCTGTCGAAGCGGGCAGGCTGAGACCGCCGACATTGGGGCCGGTTGCCATCTGCGCCTGCCACAGATAGAGCCAGATGGCGGGCACGTCGGCGGTGAGCAGGTTCTGCGCCTCCCACAGGTGCTGGGCGCGCTCCTCCTGGGTCAGTGCAACGGCGGCGGCGTTGAGCGCAGCATCGACCTCGGGGTTGGAGTAGTTGGAGGGGTTGGCCAGGTAGGTGCCTGCTTCGGCCGTCGAGGTCAGCCAGCGCGAGGCGATATCCGGATCGACGCCGAAGCCCTGCCAGTCGAGGTACATATCGAAGTTCTTGTTTTCGTAGACCTCGGTTTCGAACGTCGCGTACTCGAGTTGGTTGATCTGCATGTCGATCCCGGCCTGCAACAGGAACTGCTGCATGCCGGCGGCGATATCGGGCGCGGCGTAGTCGGGGTAGATGGTGAGCGTGAAGCTCAGCGGCTGCCCATCCTTCTGCCGGATGCCATCGCCTGTCCAGCCGGCCTCTTCCAGCAGGGACTTCGCTGTCTCCAGGTTGTAGTCGAACACCGGGACATCCGGGCTGGCGGCCCAGCCGATGCTGATGGGGGAGTTGCCCACGGTGGCGGTGGGGGAGACCGCCGCCTTCATCAGGTTCTCGCGGTCCACCGCGTGGGCGATCGCCTCGCGCACCGCCTTGTCCTTGAGGACCGGGCTGTCCATGTTCATGCGCCCCGCGAAGATCCAGTTTGAATCGTAGCGGTGCACGGTCAGGTTCGGGTCTTCCTCCGCTGCCTTGACGTTGCCCGCCTCCCGCAGCGCGGTAACATCGATCTCGCCGGATTTCAGGGCGGCCAGGGCCGATTGCTCGTTGGGGTAGGCGAGCCGCACCACCTGCTTCACGCCCGGCATCCCCTGGTGGTAGGCATCATGCGATTCCAGCACCAGACGCTGGCCGGGCACGTACTCGACGAACTTGAAGGGGCCGGTGCCGACCGGATTGAGGTTGAAGTCGCAGGTGGTCATGTCCTCGCACGTCTCAAGGATGTGCCTGGGCAGGATGGTGAAGAAGATTTCGTCGGCGCGAGAGGTCTTGGCCAGGAACGGGCCGAACGGCTTGGGTAGCGTGGCCTGTACCGTGTGGTCGTCAATCTTCTCCCAGACGACCGGCTCGCCGTCGATGATGAACTTGCCCCGGTACGGCGAGTTGAGCGTCTCATCGAGGGTCAGCTCGGCGGTGTAGATCACGTCGTCCGCCGTCATTGGCGTGCCGTCGTGGAAGACCACGTCGTCCCGCAGCTTGAAGGTGTAGACCGTGCCGTCCTCGGAGATTTCCCACGATTCAGCCAGGTCCGGGATTGGGTTCATCTGTTCATCAAAGCGCACCAGGCCATCGTAGAGCCAGACGCGCGTATCCGTCAGGAGCGGGTTGAAGTTATCCGGCATCGAAGCGCCAGAGCCGCTCATGATGAGGACGCCGCGCTCCTCGTCCTGCGCGGCGACCACCGTCGCGCCCGGGATCTGCGCCGCCGTGGCGAGCAGGCCCGCGCCGCCAAGGCCCATCTGCACCAGGCGCCGCCGTGAGACGCTCTTTCCCGTTCCTGGCATGTCTTCACCTTTCCGCAACATAACATGATGCCCGCGTGCAACAAGGCTAACGCCCGGGCAGGCTGTCTCCGACGCCGTTTCTGCGCTGAGATTGCCCGGGCGGTTCGTGTCTCCGGAACGTAACATCGGCGCCCGTTGCGGTCAAGAACTGCTGCACGCGCAGGTGCAAGGCGCAGGCCTGCCGAGCTTGCGAGGCTGAAGCGGGTGCTGGCCGGTGAAGCCAGCGGCCAGCAGCGATCCCGCTCGACAGTCGAAGCTCAACAGGCCGCGCGAGCGTGCTCCCCAACGGAGCGGGCAGCCCGTGAATCCGCAGAGCATGCCGAATGTCCGGCTGCTCTTGTCGCGCATCAGGCCGGGGTCAGGAAAGCGTTGAGAGTGCACAACACTCCGACGGACACGTCACACGTGTCACAGCAGGGAAGGAGGATTTTCAAGCACTCTGCCTGATCGGCGGCTGACTGCGCGCAAAGAGCCGTCACCTGGTCGGAGCAGGACTCCGACTGCTGCTCGCAGTGTTTCCTGATCCTGGTCTTGCACTTCTGGCCGGAGTTCTTCTTCGACGACGCTGTGAACGTCTCGGCCATGGCGGCGGCCAACCCGGCGGCGCCCGATGCCAGCAGGGTGCGGCGCTGGCTCGTGCCGCGCGAGCGCGTGATCGTGTCGAAGGCATCAGTGGTCATGCACGTTTCTCCTTGCGTTGGGCGCGAAGACACATTGCACTGAGCCTGGGTGGACTTGCACCATGGCGCCCTGGTGCTGTGACCGCAATACCCATGCGTATATCAGCGGAGGCGCTCTTGTCCTGCCGCGAGGGGGCGAGAGCGTTGTCGCGCGGGCAGCCGGGATGCTGTAGGGCCTCTCATTCTGTGAGGCGCGAGCGCGCCAGTGCGCAGGCGGGATTGGCTCACGAGCGGGGTTGCCGGGTCGCCGCCGCCTGGCTCGCCCGCTGCCGAAATCATCCCGGGTTGCCAGGAGCAACAGCAACATCGCGTGCGACCACGCCCGCTTCGTCGCGCAGGGCCGTGGCGCGATCGGGCAAGCCCAACCGCTCGAACTCCGCAGCGGCGCGCTCGCGCTCCTGGAGTTCGCCGAGCAGCACGTCGCGCACCTCATCCCGGGTGCGTCGCAGCCGTTCGACTTCGGCAGATCCGCTGGCAAACTGGTGTGGCGTCGCTGCGGTACCTGCTTGCGTGAGGGCGGGCGCCACTGCGTTGTCGAGCGCTGCGACGAGGGCACGAATGACCGCCCGTCGGTTGTGTCTCGGTTCTTCACGGCTGCGCGCCGACCGGCGCGCAGCCGCACGTTCATCTCGGGAGCCGCGTTCTCCGCCATGTTCATGGCCTTCGCCACGGGTAGGCGTCTGTCACCATTGCTTTGCCGCGTATGTCGATGGCCCGGATGCCTCCGGTCGGTCGGGCCGTCGGCAGTCTGGCTGACGCATTGGCTGTCGCCGGAACGGCGCACGACGCCGGGTCGGGACGAAGGGTCACCCTGGGGATTCCTGATCGAGTTCGGCGATGTCTGCATTCAGCAGCGGCAGGAACGAGACAAGCATGCCGAACGCGCCCACCACCAGGGTGGCCGGCAGCCCGATGCGGCTCCCGAGCAGGCCGCCGACCAGGGAGGCTACTGTCCGCATGCCGAAGGTCAGCACCCGCATGCTGCCGTTGATGCGGCCCAGCATGCGGGACGGCGTGATCGACTGGCGCACGGTGACGGCGTTTACGCCGAAGATCAGGATGGCAAACCACTGCAGAACTTCTGACGCCACAATCATGGGCAGTGCGACGGTGGGGAAAAGCACGGCCAACGGCACGGTCAGCCCGCTCACGCCGAACATCAGTAGCGAGCCCATGAGGACCGGGGCAATTCCCCAGCGACGCCTGGCTGGTGCGGCGGCAACCGCCCCGGCCAGCGCCCCGCCGCCGCCAGTCGCGAGGACCAGGCCGATAGCGCCGGGATCGAGGTGGAGATTGCGCACCATGTACAGGATATAGACCGCGAGAAAGATGTAGCCGCCGAGGTTCACCATGCCGTACGCGAGCGCCAGCCCGCGCAACACCCGGTTCGACCAGAGAAAGTCGAGCCCGTCGCGTATTTCCGTAATGATGTGACGCTCATCCGAGCGGTGCGGGGTTTCCTCACAGGTCCGGATTCTCGTCAGCAGGAGGGCCGAGGCGAGGTAGGAGGCGGCATCGAACAAGAGCGCGATTGGCGCGCCAAGGAGCCGGATTGCGGCGCCGCCAGCGGCCGGGCCAATGATCTGCGAAGCTGACGCACTGGCTTCCAGGCGGCTGTTGGCGCCGGCCAGGCGATCCTGCGGCATGAGGCTCGGCACGTACGCCACGTAGGCGAGGTCGAAAAAGACCGTGCCCGACTCGATCAGGAATGCGGCGCCTACGAGAAACGCGACGCTGAGCGTGCCCCTGGCGGTCACAAAGGCGACCGACAGGAGCAGCAGGCAGCGCAGGAGATCGGCGGCGATCAGGATGGGCCGGCGCCGGAGCCGGTCGACCCAGGCCCCCGCCACAAACCCGAAGAGCAGGTGCGGCAGGGCGCCTACCGCGCCCAGCGCGCCAACGGCGACCGGTGACGCATCCAGTGCGGTTGCCGCCAGGAGCGGAAAGACGAGCAGGGTGAACTGCGACCCCACCTGGGAGATGGTGGAAGCCGCCCACAGGTGGGAGAAATCCCACCCCTGGCCGAGGGCGGCGGCGGCCGCTGCAACCCGCTCGCGGGGCGACGGGAGACGGGGCTGGAAAGGGAATGATTGAATTTCAGAAGGAGTCTCGACGCTCTCACCGGGTGCTTCGCCGCCGGCTACGGGAGAAATTTCCATGCTGATGAATGCCCTTTGTCCAGGGCGGGCAACGCCGGGCGGCGTTGTTTCCCGCTGACCCCATTGCCAATGCTCAGGTCAGCGGGAGGTCACTCATCAGCAGGAACAGCACGCGAACCTTCCCGAATTGAGAATATGTCTAGCAATCTCATCATACATCATGTACCCTGAAATGCGCAGGGCATTTCACCGCCGCACCGGTTGCGGCACGGCATTGGTCGACGTAGGCACCCGTTTGGCCGGCTCGCTGGCTGGATTGGCCGGGGTGATGCCATGAACCTGTCGACTCGGCTCTTTCTGCCGTGGAAGCACGCTGCCGCCAGAGGGCAGGTGGTGGGCTTCATCGACACGCTCCTGCGCGGCTTCGGTCAGGTGATGTTCCAGAACAGCCCGATTACCGGGCTCTGCTTCCTGATCGGGCTCTGCCTCGGCGGGTGGCCATTTGGGGTCTACGGGCTGCTCGGCACAGCGGCCAGCACGCTGGCTGCCCGCTGGATTGGCGTTCCCGACCCGGCCGTGCGGGCCGGCCTGTACGGCTACAACGGCACGCTCGTTGGCGTGGCCCTGGCCTTTTACCTGGCCGAGAACAGCTTGTTGCCGGTGTACGTTGTCTTCGGCGGTGTGGTGTCCGCCATTGTGGCCGGAGCCGTCGGGAACGTGCTGGCCACCTGGCAGACACCGGCGCTAACCGCCCCCTTTGTGGTGACCACCTGGTTCTTCGCACTCGGCATATACGGCCTCGGTCAACTTGAGGCCGGGGCGAACTCGGGCGTGCCCGCGCTGCCGGTGGTCACGTCTGGCGCGCGGGCAAACCTCGACCTGGGGAACATTCGGGATGGCCTTTTCCACGGTGTCTCGCAGGTGTTCTTCCAGGATTCCGTGGCGGTGGCGGTCATCTTCCTGCTTGGAATCCTGGCCAGCAGCCGCATCGACTTCGTGATGGCCATTGTCGGCAGTGCGGTCGGGCTCCTGGCCGGCTGGGCGCTTGGGGTCGATGCCAACTCGCTGACGCTGGGCCTGATGGGGTACAACGCGGTGTTGACGCTGATGGCGCTGGGAGGGTTGTTCTATATCCTGGACCGGGTCAGCTTCTGCCTCGCCCTGATTGCCGGGGCGACCTCAGTGGTCGTGACGGTGGCGCTGAGCGCGTTCGTGGCGCCCTACGGCGGCCATGTTTACACCGCACCGTTCGTGGTGACGACGTGGCTGTTCATTGCCGCCAAACCATTCCTGCACCGCGTACGCGCGGTGCCTCCGGCGGATGCCACCACGCCAGAGGGTAATCTGAACCTGTACCGGGTCACGGGCCACTGGTGGGAGCGTGGAGGTGAGGCATAGCGGTGGAGCGACACCCCCGGCAGCAGCGTGCCGTGCCGAACTGGCGCAGCCCGGCGACAAGGAGGAGCCATGAATCTTTCCCCGAAGGAAATCGACAAGCTCTACGTCTACGTGGTCGCGGACCTGGCGCGGAAGCGAATGGCGCGCGGCACCAGGCTCAACTACTCGGAGGCGGTCGCGCTGGTCTCTGAGGCTATCCTGGAGGGAGCGCGCGATGGCAAGAGCGTCTCTGACTGCATGGAGATTGGGACCAAAGTCCTGACACGGGACCAGGTCATGGAGGGCGTGCCCGAGCTGATGTCGCTGATCCAGATCGAAGCCACCTTCCCCGACGGCACCAAGCTGGTCTCGTGCCACCAGCCAATCGCCTGATCGCGGCGCAACGACGAGGGAGAAGGAACGCCATGACAGTTCCTGGAAGCTACATCCTGGCCGATGACCCCATCACCATTAACGCGGGCCGGCGCACGGTCACGCTGCTCGTGCGGAACACCGGCGACCGCGCCGCCCAGATCGGGTCACACTTTCACTTCTTCGAGGTCAACCGGGCGCTGGAGTTTGACCGGCCACAGGCAATGGGGATGCGTCTCAATATCCCGGCGGGCACCTCGGTTCGCTTCGAACCCGGGCAGGAACGCGAGGTTGAGCTTGTCGAAGTCGCCGGCTCGAAGCGCGCGGTCGGCTTCAACGGGCTGACCATGGGCAGCGTCACCGCTGTCTGGAACGTGAAGACGGCGATCGACAAGGCAAATGCCCTGGGGTTCAGGAGCACCCCGGAGGCGGACATGCCGCCGCTGCCGCCAACACCGGCCGCTTCGGTTGGCGCGGCGCCCGCGAACACCGCGAGAGGGGGCAACTAATGCCGTCAATTCCGCGCAGCCAGTACGCTGACCTGTATGGCCCGACGGCGGGCGACAAGATTCACCTTGCTGACACCAACCTGATCGCTGAAATTGAGAAGGACTACACCGTCTACGGTGACGAGTTGGTCTACGGCGGCGGCAAGACCGCCCGCGATGGCATGGGCACCATGCCGGGCGCGACCCACGACCAGGGAACGCTGGATCTGGTGATCACCAACGTGATCCTGATCGACGCGGTGCAGGGGATCATCAAGGCGGATATCGGCATCCGCGACGGCAAGATCGTGGGGATCGGCAAGGCCGGCAACCCCTTCACCATGGCCGGCGTACATCCGGACATGCTGGTGGGCGCTGGCACGGAGGTGCTTTCGGGCGAGGGGCAGATCGCGACGGCCGGCGGGATCGACACGCACATCCACATGATCTCGCCCCAGCAGGCCTACCATGCCCTGTCGAACGGCATCACGACCCATATCGGCGGCGGCGTGGGGCCAACCGACGGCACCAACGGCACCACTTGCACGCCCGGGCCGTGGAACATCCACCGCATGTTGGCTGCCTTTGAGGCGTTGCCGATCAACGTTGGTTTGCTCGGCAAGGGCAACAGCAGCCTGCCGCACACGCTGGTTGAGCAGGTGGAGGCGGGAACCTGCGGCCTCAAGGTACACGAAGACTGGGGCACGACCCCCGCCGTGATCGACTGCGCGTTGACCGTGGCCGATGAGTACGACGTGCAGATCGCCGTTCACACAGACTCGCTGAATGAGTCCGGTTTCGTTGAGGACACGATCAGCGCCTTCAACGGGCGGACGATCCACACGTACCACACGGAAGGCGCGGGTGGGGGCCACGCCCCGGACGTCATCAAGGTGGCCGGCCTCCCGAATGTGCTGCCATCCTCCACCAACCCGACGCTGCCCTACACCGTCAACTCGGTTGCCGAACTGCTCGACATGGTGATGGTCTGCCACCACCTGAACCCGAAGGTGCCGGAGGATGTGTCGTTCGCCGAGAGCCGGGTGCGCGCCGAGACGATTTCGGCGGAAACCGTGCTGCATGACCTGGGGGTCATCAGCATGATCTCGGCGGACTCCCAGGCGATGGGGCGCTGCGGGGAGAACTTCACCCGCGCGCTGCAAATGGCGCACCTCAACAAGGAGCGGCGGGGCAAGCTGCCGGAGGACTCGCCGGACAACGACAACTTCCGCATCAAGCGGTACATTGCCAAAGTCACGATCAACCCGGCGATTACCCACGGAGTTTCCCACACCATTGGGTCGCTGGAGGTCGGCAAGATGGCCGATATCGTCCTCTGGCCGACGTGGGCGTTTGGCGCGAAGCCACGGCTGATCGTCAAGGGTGGGCAGGTCAACTGGGCGCTGATGGGTGATCCGAACGCCTCGTTGCCGACGCCGCAGCCGGTCTACTACCGGCCGATGTTCGGGGCATTTGGCATGGCGAACCCGTTGGGGCGGGTGAACTTCATGTCGCAGGCGGCCATTGACCGGGGCGTGCCCGAGCAGATCGGGCTGAAGTCGGGCGCCGTGGCGGTCAAGCGCTGTCGCGACGTGACCAAGTACGACTTGCTCTATAACGACCAGACGCCGGACATCGAGGTGGACCCGGAGACCTTCAAAGTCACGGTCAACGGCGAGTACGCGCACATCGACCCGGCCACCAGCTTGCCGCTGACCCAGTTCTACTATCTGGCGTAGGGCGGCGAGTTGACGATGTGTCGTCCCGAGCGAAAGCGAGGGATCTCGTACGGTCATGCCCCATGACTACGACGAGGTCGCTCGACAAGCTCGGGACGACACGGATTGTGCACGCTGCGGTAGGCGCACAGGGAGCTCAAGAACAGGCGACTGCCTGATCGCTTGTCGCACAAGGAGGACGGTTGAGCGCCCGGGGGGACGCAAGACGTAGAGGACGCCGTGACGAGGGCCGGCTGTCGCCGGAGGCCTTTCTCGGCAGCCTGCAACTGGCCGATTCGTTCTTCCCGAGCGGCGGCTACACGCTCTCGCACGGCCTGGAGTCGTACGCCGAGGCCGGGTTGCTCGATGCGGGGTCGCTGCCGGCGATTGCGGCTGGCCTGATTCGCGCCAGCGTTGGGCCGAGTGACGCCGTCGCGCTGGCGCTTGTCTGCCGGGCTGCCGCCACGGGGAACCTGGACGTGATCGCGGAGATTGACCGCCGCCTGACGGCGGTGAAGCTAGCGCGCGAGCCGCGTCAGACGTCGATGCGCCTGGGCCGGCAGCTGCTGGCGATCGCGCGGGATGTCTTCGACGATGAGGTGGCGGCAGCCTACCTGGCACGGGTTCGGGCCGAGGAACTCCCTGGCAATCAGGCGGTGGCGATGGGCATCATGAAGACTGGCTTCGGTATTCCGGTTCGGGAGGCGGTCACCGCGGAGCTGTATGCGTTTGCGGCCAGTTGCGCCGGGGCGGCTCTGCGGATGACCCTGATTGATCACCGCCAGGCGCAGCGTGTTCTCCGGGACCTGGCGCCTGTGGTGATCGCCGCCACGGACGATGCGCTCACACGCTCAATCGCCGAGATTGGCGGCTCCGCGCCGCTCGCCGAGCTGATGGCGATGCGCCACGAAACGGCGGAGCTCCGGCTCTTCGCCACATAGCCCGCCCGGCGGGCCGGGAGACCAGAACCATGATCGGAGAGCAGACGACGAATGGCCGGCGCACCCCGTTCCGGGTTGGCGTTGGCGGCCCGGTGGGATCGGGGAAGACCGCGCTGATCGAGGCGCTGGCGCCAATGGCGATTGCACGCGGACACTCACCGCTGATCATCACCAACGACATCTTTACCAACCTCGATGCCGAGCATGTCCGCGCCGCCCTGGCCGGGGTGCTCGATCCCGAGCGGGTGGTCGGAGTGGAGACCGGCTCCTGCCCGCACACCGCCGTGCGCGATGACCCCACAATGAACCTGGCTGCGCTGGAGGAGCTCACCGCGCGGTTTCCCGATGGAGATCTCGTTTTCGTGGAGAGCGGCGGAGACAACCTGACTTTGACCTTCAGCCCCGCGCTCGTTGATGTCTTCATCTTCGTGCTCGACGTGGCGCAGGGGGACAAGATCCCGCGGAAGAAGGGACCGGGCATCGCGCGCTCCGACCTGCTGGTGATCAACAAGATCGACCTGGCGCCGTACGTGCGGGCCGACCTGGACGTGATGCGCCGGGGAGCTGAGGAATCCCGCGCGGGTGGAGGGCCGTACATCCTGACCGACTGCCTGACCGGGGAAGGCTTGCCCGAAGTC
The DNA here is from genome assembly GCA_041390745.1 of Thermomicrobiales bacterium. Classification (GTDB taxonomy): domain Bacteria; phylum Chloroflexota; class Chloroflexia; order Thermomicrobiales; family UBA6265; genus JACCXM01. The sequence continues at coordinate 29,031 of JAWKPJ010000023.1, forward strand.
CTGGCGTTTATTGAGCAGGCTGGCGGCTTCGCCCGGACATGATGACGGCGCAGCGAACCCGCCGGGATGACCCGGCCTATGTGACGCCGGAGGATCTGCCGCGCGAGTTCCGGCAGTACGACGTCCCCGTGCCGATCCTCGGCGCGGGAGAGCCGGGCAAGGTGGGGCTGATCGAGCTGGAGGTGGCGCGGCACGGCGACGTGTCGCGGATCGTGCACCGCTATCAGCGCGCGCCGCTCCAGTTCTTCCAGCCGATCTACCTGGATCCGGTCCGGCGCGATATGCCTTTCGTGGTCCTCCTGCAACAGGGCGGCGGCATGTTGCAAGGCGACCGCTACCGGCTGGACATCACGTGCCATGCGGGCGCCGCGATGCACGTGACCACGCAGTCGGCGAACAAACTCTACAAGTGTGAAGCGAACTACATCACCCAGATCGTGAACATCACCGCCGCAGCCGGCAGCGTGGTTGAATACCTGCCGGACGTGACGATTCCATACCGGCACTCGCGCTTCTTCCAGCGCATGGATTTGCACGTCGATCCTGAGGCCACGGTGATCGTGGGTGAGGTGTTGACCGCCGGGCGGGTGGCCTACGGCGAGCGCCACGCCTACGACATCTTCGCGAACCAGACGAATGCGTACGCGCTGGACGGGCGACTCCTGGCGGCAGATACCGTCAAGCTGCAGCCGGGCATCAGCCCGACGGCGAACCCGGCCTTGCTCGGCCCGTATGACGCCTTTGGGTTCCTGAGTGTTTTCTCGCGCCGTTGCCCGCCCGGGCACCTGACCGCGCTCTTGCGCGCGGCCCTGGCAGCCGACCCGAAGACAGCCAGCCGCACGGTGGCGGGGGTAAGTGAGTTGCCGACCGGGTGCGGCGTGGCCGTGCGTATCCTTGGCTCCACTGGCGCGGCCGTCGAGCACGCGCGCACGGTTGCGTGGAATGCGGTCAGGATCGCCCTGCTGGATGCGCCCGCGCCTGATTTGCGGAAGGCCTGACGGAATGGAAGGCGCCCGCGCGGGCTACGGGAGGCCTGGGTCGTGATGCTGCTGCGGATCCTGGCGGCGCTGGGTGGCGTGATCGTGATCGTGCTGGCCTTTACCTGGGCCTTACAGGTCTTGAGCGTCAGGAACGCCGCGCCGCCGCCTTTGGCCCGGATGGTGTTCCGGGCTGTGCGCACGATGATGTACGCCATCGGCAACCTGCCGGTGTTGAAGCCGCGCCGCGAGCAGATCTGGGCACTCTACGTAACTGTCAGCCTGCTGGCCGTGATCACCATCTCCGTCGTCCAGATCCTGGTTGGGTACACGCTGGTTTTCTATGGAATCTCGAATGACGACCTCCGCATGTCCTACGTCAACAGCGTGTCGTCGCTCTCGGTGCTCGGGTTTGGCGGCTTGCCCAGCAACGTGTTCCAGTCCACCCTGGCGCTGGCTGAAGCGTTCACCGGCCCGATCTTCGTGGCGTTGCTGATTGCCTACCTGGCCAACATGAACAGCGCCATCAGCCAGCGGCAGTCCCAGGTGCGTTCAATCGAGGTCAAGGTGGGCGCGGCGAACTCCGGGCCGGAGTTGCTGGAGCGAGCCCTGGCGGGGCCAGGCCTGGGCGCAATGACCGCGATCTGGCAGGACTGGACGACGGAGTTCGTGCAGGCCGAGGCGTCCTTTACGACGGTCGAGGGCTACCTGCTCGTCTATTCGCCAGGCATGCATGTGCGGTGGCTCGCCGACGCCCAGATGGTGCTTGACGCTGCCAGCCTGCGAAACGCGGTGATCGACCTGCCCGCTGACCCCGAGGCCGAGCGGTGCCTGAGTGAGGGTTCGGACATGCTCAGGGAGGCCATTGCGCAATCTGATCACGCGCTCTTGCGAGTTCGGCGTCACCGGTCGCCGGCCGCCGCAACGCGGGCGCAGTTCGATGCCGCCTGCGCAGAACTCGCGAAGGCCGGCGCGCCGATCAAGGCTGATCTAGACGCCGCCTGGGCCGCATTCGTGCAGGACCGCGCGAGGTACGAGGGCTCCATACACCGCCTCGGGCAGTACATGAGCGTGCCCCAGCCGGATTGGCCGTAGGGCTGGCTCCCGGCGCCGGGTGGCCAGCCCTGCGGCGGTATCTGGAGTTACCCCTTGACAGCGCCCATGGAGAGGCCGCGCACGATAAAGCGCTGGCACGTGAGGGCGATGATGGTGGGCGGGGTGATCATCAGCAGGGCCATGGTGCTGGCTGCCGGAAAATCGACGCCGCGCGTGCCCGACAACCCGACGATGTACATGGTCAGCGGGATCGCATCCTTGGAAGCGAGGACCAGCGCGAAGAAAACCTCGTTCCAGGAAAACGCGAGCACGATCAACCAACTGGCGACCACGCCGGGCGCTACCAGCGGCAGGACAATGCGGCGGAAGATTTCCCATCGGTTGGCGCCGTCGACCTGGGCGGACTCTTCCAGTTCAATCGGAACATCGCGAAACATCTGGCTCATGATCAGGACCACGAACGGGATGTTGAAGGTGCCAGCGAGCAGAACGAGCGCCAGGACAGTGTCGAGCAACCCCAGGGCGCGGGCCAGGATGAAAATGGGCGGTGCGAAGATAACCGCTGGCAGGATTCGCTGTGAGAGAAACCAGTTCGTCAGGAGCATGTTGCCGGACTTCCCGAACCGGAAGCGGGCGATGGCGTAGGCGGCAGGCACGCCGAGCACGGTGGCCAGGGTGGCGCCGCCGAAGCCGATTGTGGCGCTGGTCAGCAGGCCACGGCGGACCTCCCGGATATCCCAGACGCGGACCCAGGTGCCGAGTTGCGGTTCGAACTGCACCCACGGAATCCACTTGCCGCCAAACGTATCGACTGCGGGCTTGATGGAATTCAGAAATGCCCAGTAGAAGGGGAAGGCGATCCAGACCACGACGATGACGCTGACCACGAAAATCAGCAGCCGGGTGAGGTACTTGCGCGCAACGCTCCCTGGGTTCGTAGGCCGGGAGTAGGGGACGGGGGGCGTCGCTGCCGCACTTGCCATGAGGTGTCTCCAATCGCCGTGTGATCTGGTGTGGCGCCTGTCTCGAGCGAGCGCCGGGCGTCGGGTGAAGGCTTGCTGCTATTGGGGCATTTCGTAGTTGTGCTTGATACGGCCCCACAGAATGGTGAGCAGGATGGAAACGATCAGCAGCAGCAGAAAGCCCTGTGCCGCCGCGTAGCCATAGTCCGAGAATTTGCGCATGGTGAGATAGGTGTAGCGGCTGATCACTTCGGTGGCGCGGCCTGGCCCCCCGGCAGTCAGCGTGACCACGGTGTCGAATACCTTGAAGGCCTCGATGGCGCGCAGGAGCAGCACCAGCCAAAGGAGTGGGGCCAGCAGGGGCATCACGATGTAGAGCAGGGTCTGCCAGCCCTGCGCTCCGTCAACCTGCGAGGCTTCGGTCAGATCCTGCGACATGCCCTGCAGGCCCGCGAGCGTAACCAGAAAGACGAATGGGGTCCATTGCCAGACATCGAGCATGACGATGGCGCCCTTGGCCCAGAAGGGACTGGACAACCAGGGAATCTGCGGCCCACCCAGCATGCGGATGAATGAATTGATGGGGCCACCCTCCTCGTAGAAGAGCGTGATGCCCAGGTAACCAAGCGCCACGGGGGTCGTGAACAACGGCAGGGTTGCGAGAGTGCGCAAGAGGCCGCGCCCCCGCATCTCACGGTTAAAGAGCAACGCCAGGCCAATGCCCAGCACCATTTCGATGGCGACCGCGACGATCACGAACTGAAAGGTGGTGATCAGGTCTTCGTGAAGCACGCTGTCCGTCAGGAGGCGCTGAAAGTTCCCGAGCCCGACAAACGCGCCCTGGATGCCGAACCGGTAGGCATGCAGGCTCATGTTGATGGCGTAGAAGAGGGGGAAGAGCGTGAAAAGGAGGATCCAGATAACGCCTGGCAGGAGGAAGAACCACCTGGTTCGGTCTTGCTTGCCGCCAATGGGGACAGTCTCGGGAGTGGCCGGGGCGTTTACCGGGCCGTCAACAATGGCCTCGCCGTGCATGGAGTTCCGCCTTTACCGCAGGAGCGCGCAGCCGCTCGGTGCGGGGAGGAACAGGGGGAAGCTCTGGCTTCCCCCTGTTCCGTGCCGGGGAGCCCACCGGCTCCTTACCGCACGCCTGGTTTACAGCCCCAGTGAACTCTTGTATTGCTCGAGCTGCGCCTCGCGTCCGAGACGGTCGGTAATAGCTTCGAAGTCCCCTACCAGGGCGTTGAGGGCGTCTTCGGCGGTGGTTTGGCCGGTGACTGCCTCGGAGAGGCGGACATCCAGCGCCTGCCAGTACTCGAAGGTGCCGGGAATACGCAGGTACGGGAACTGCAACTCTGCCCCGAAGTTCTCGAAGTAGGCGTCGGTGTAGGCCTGGGCATCGGCTCCATCCCAGCCAGCGCTCTCGTATCCCTCCAGGCTGCCGTCGCCGTTCGGCGGCAGGAAGTGGAAGCTGCGGCCCGGGTCCACGCCGTCCCAGCCACGGTAGCCGTAAACAATCGACTTCGGCTTCGTCGCCATCAGGGCGAGCAGGAAGTAGGTGGCCTCCGGGGCCTTGGACGCCTTGGAGATCACGCCGGCCCACGAGCCGCCGGTGGTGTTGCCCACCATGTTCGGCTCTTCGGTCTTCACCGTCTCACCAGTGGCGACGTTGAAGTACTCAAGGGTGCCGGGGATAGGCCCGGCGCCGGTCTTGCCCTGGACCGTGGACTGGCCGCCCCGCTCCGGGGTCTCCTGCGCCAGCGCGCCGAGATCTCCCCAGGTGAAGGTCATGGCCGCGCGGCCCGCAAGGAAGTAGCTCCAGCCTTCCGGCAGCGTCCAGCCAAACATGGCTTCTGGACCGAACTTGGTGATCTCGATCAGTTGGTTCAATGCGGCGAGGTGTCCCGCGCTGTTGATCAGGGGGGTCATGTCCTCCGGATTGAACCAGTAGAGCTTGGGATTCTCCGGACCAATCACGAACGGCGCCGAGAAGGACATGAAGTGGAACATGCCCTGTTGGCCGACCTTGAGGTGCAAGACAACGCCGCTGTCCGGTTCGCCGTCACCGTTCAGATCCTTGCCATTGAAGTACTCGGCGATGTCCGCGAACTGATCCCAGGTGGTGGGCACGGCCAGATCGTAGCCATAGGCTTCGGCGAAGGCCTTCTGGTGCTCGGCGTCGGCAAAGAGATCGCTCCGGTAGTAGAGCACCTGGCCATCATGGTCGTTGGCGACCATGTACTTCTTGCCGCCGTACTCCAGCAGCGAGCGCGGGCCGGGCAGCACGGCGTCGTAGTCCCACTGCGGGAACTTGCCACTGGTGTCCGCGTACATGTCGTCGTAATTGATGATGAAGTCGGCGGCGACCAGATCACCCAGCCACCACGCGCCGGCGATGGAGGTGTCGTACTGACCAGTGCCGCTGGCGGCATCTTCAATCAACTTGGGGAAGTGCTCCTCAAAGGGCACTGCCGCGATGTTCAGCGTGGCGCCGGTCGCGGCCTCGAACTCTGCACGAACTTCGTGGAAGGGGCCTTCGATGGAGCCCTTCTCACCGCCGCCGGTGTTGACGAGCACGGTGACGGTCTGGCCCGCAAAGGGAGGTTCGCCGGTGGCAGGCTCAGCAACCACCGGTGGGACCAGTTCCGCGTCCTGGGCAGCGGCCAGCGGCGCAGCCCGCAGGAACAGGCTGGCGGCAGCGGCCGAAATACCCAGGGCGCTGGCTTGCTTGAGGAAGTCGCGCCGGCCGATCTGACCGGTTAGCAGTTTCTGAGCGAGAGCGAGTTGGTTCTGGTCCGCCATCACTTTCCTCTTTCTGCGACTGGACCGGCTCCTTCGCCGGCAGGCAACGCGACATGCTTCCGGCTCCAACCAGCGCTGGCCAGAGCCCTGATCCGCAGCTTGGCATCCCTCCCAGGGGCGGCTACCGCCATCCTGGCGCGCCGCCTCAACGCGTCGCAACCTCCACAGGACCAGCAACGTGCAGGCTGCCGCCCCCGTGGTCTCTCGCGAAGTCGAAACGTTGCCTCCACGCCAGAGTGGATTCTGGCACGGAAGCCAGAGCGTTGCGCAACAGCATGACGCTGTGCGTAGCGTGACTCCGGTGGGGATGACGATGGCAAATGCCGTTTCGCGCTTCTGGGTCGATTATCCGCGCGGCTTCCCCGACCGTCAATACCCGGCAATATCTGAAAAAACTCTCGAAACTCAGTGGTGCTGCTCGCCGTCGGCAGTGTCCCACCCGGCTCGGCATGGCCGCTTCCCGGCAATCACCGTCCAGCTGCTGGCGCTGCCGTCAGGGGCCGGCCTTGCGCGGCCATGAAGGCGAGCACGGCCGGGAGTCGCGGGATTGCGGCGCGTCCCCCGAGTTGCGTGCATTTCAACGCAGCGGTGGCGCCGGCGAATGCGGCGGTGCTCGCAAGGCCCCAGCCCTGCAGCAGGCCGTACAGATACGCACCGTGGAAGACATCGCCCGCGCCGGTGGTGTCGACGACGTCGACCGGAAAGGGCGCGGTGGAAAACTCGGTGCTGGCGGTGTACGTGGACGAGCCGCGCTCCCCCTGGGTGACCACCACGATTTCGGGGCCCAGCGCCATGAGGCGCCGGGCCCCGGCAACGACCGTGCCATTGGGGGAAGCAGCCACGGTGAATTGCTCGGCGGCGATCAGCACCTGGGTTTCCCGGATCAGCGGCAACAAGTAGCCGGGGTCTGTGCCAGCGCCGGCGTCCAGGCACACGCGGACTCCGCTGCGGGTCGCCTGGCGGGCGGCAATGACCGCTGATCCCACAGAATGCCCATCCAGATGCAGGAAGCGACCGGAACAGAGGTAGTTCCGGGTCTGGGCATCCAGTTCGATCTCCCCGGCGGTGCCGCGAAATGCGCAGATGCTGCGTTTGCCGGTGGTCTTGTCCACCAGGATCATGGATTGCAGCGATCTCGCGCCCGGGGCCGTTTGGAGATGGGTGACCTCAACCCCTTCCTCCGCCAGCCCGGTCCGAATGAGCGCGCCGGCGTCGTCGTCGCCGACGCGCCCCACGAAGCCGGCCGTGGCGCCGAGGCGAACCAGCGTGACCAATGCCTGCGCAACCGGCCCGCCGCCTTGCCGGGTGAGGTCTTCCAGCCGGACATTGTCGTCGAGGTGGGGCAGGCGCGGAGTCAGGCCGATGGTATCGAGTGCTGCGTGCCCGAGCCCGATGACATCCCGCTGGCTCACCCTGTCTTCTCCCGCGCTACGCATCGAGGGTCGCTCGCACTCGCTTGATCGCCGCAATCCCCGGCTCCAGCCCGGCGTCCCAGACACCCTGGATGATGATTTCATCGAACCCCAGGGCCGCCAGTTCGGCTGGCTGGTAATCGAGCGCCGGATCGGCGTGGCCGGACACGCTGAGCTTGAAAATGGCATCGAGCCGAGGCCTGCCCAGGCTGGCGCGGGCATCGTGCATCTCCTGCAGCGTGCGGCGGAGCGCCGGGACATCGTACTGGCCGGCCGGGGAGTACGGCATCCAGCCGTCGCCGTACGCCAGGGCACGGCGAATCGACGGCCTGCTCACGCCCGCGCCACCGATATAGAGCGGCACGGTGTGGCCCGGCCACGCCGGCGGGGCCATCAGTACGCCGTCCGGGACGTCAAGTTGCGCGCCACGGTAGGGAGGAACGGCGGCGCCGTGGCCGCTACGCATGACGTGCAGCATCTCATCCATGCGCTGCCCGCGCGTGGCGAAGTCGTAGCCCAACGCGGCCATTTCCCGCGCGTTCCACCCGGAGCCGACGCCGAGCACCAGCCGCCCCTGGCTCAGGACATCGATGGTCGCGGCAGTTTTCATCAGTTCGAGCACGTTGCGCTGCGGCAGGATGATGACGCTGGCGACGAGCTTTGCCCGCGTGGTGACGCTGGCCATGGCCGCCAGGCAGGTCAGCGCCTCCAGCCAGATGGCGTCACTGTCCGGCGCGCTCTCGCGGGCCGGCGCGGCGAACGACAGGAGGTGATCGCTCACGGAGATGCTGTCTGCCCCCGCTGCTTCGCTGGCGCGCGCCATCGCGATGACGCCGGGGTTCAGGGCGGGCTGCCCCATGTTCTCCGCTTCGACGCCGAGCCGCGTGCGTGCGGGTGGTTTCTCGATCGTTTCCTGATGGCTCACGCGTCTGGGACTCCTTGTGTATCGACCTGGAGCGGGCTCTGGGCGGCCTGCACCTGGCCGTAGCCCTCCCCATTGGTCCTGAAGTTCAGGCGACCTGGCGCCGGATGTGCGCTTTCGCCAGAGAAACGCCGGATTCTGGCGCAAATCTGGCCATTTTCTCCGGGTGGCGAGGAAACCCAACAGCCCGCCCGAACGTTCATACAAACAGAGAGCCTGAGCAGATGTTCAGTGATTTTGCCTGGCCCGCCGCCAGTTACAGCCCCGCTGAGGATAGGACATGAAGAAGGCAATAGCGACGGTTGCACTGGGTTTGGGGCTCATCGCAGGGAGCGCAGTTTCAGCACAGGCGCAGCAGGCGCCGCCGGACGTGGCCTCCATTAACACGACGGGCAATTGCGTCACCACCGGGACGCCCGGGAACTGGACCATCAGTTGCGGCGACATCAACTATTCGCCCGGTAACGCAGTGATGGTTGCGCCGACCATCAATACCTCGAACGCAGCCGGCAGCGACGGTGTTACCCATCGGTCGTCGAACAGCGGCTCGCTCAATGCGTCGCCCGCTCCGGCGCCGGTTGCGGCTCCGGTCGAGGAAGTAACGAGCGATTCCGTGACCGGCACGGTGGCGACAGCCGACGACCGTGATGCCGACAACTACCCCGACGCGCTGGAGGCCGAAGCCGGGCTCGACCCCACGAATCCCGACACCGACGGTGACGGCGTGGCCGATGGCGACGAGTTTACGCTGTACAGCACCTACCCGCTGTCCTGGGACACCGACGGCGACGGTATCTCCGATGGCGAGGAGTTGTTCGGCATCAAGACCGATCCGCTGGTGAACAACAACGGCGCCGCCAGTGCGCCAGTTGCCGAGACGACCACTCCCACCTCGCCAGAACCCGTGGGCGAGACGCTTTCAACGGCCCCGGTGGACACGGTTGATGCCGACACCTCCGACGCGGTAACCGCGACGGACAGCGACTCGGACGGCGTGGCCGATGTGGACGAGGTCAACATCTACCGGACGGACCCGTACAACGCGGATTCTGACGGCGATGGCCTGACCGACGGCAACGAACTCTTCGCCACCACCACCGATCCCCTGGTCTGGGACACCGACGGTGACGGCGTGCAGGACGGCCAGAGCGCCCTCGCGTAGCGACAACCAGTACACCAACAGGCTGAAGGGCGGCCCCGCCGGGGCCGCCCTTTCGCATGGGCAATAGAGCCGGACCCCCTGGCGTCTATGCCAGGTGCGACGTCTCGTTGAGCGTGACGATGCTCCGGTTGTGGAAGGGTGGTTCCTGGCGCAAGGTGCTGATGCTGCCACTGCTGACCGGGAGCCCGATCAACCCGGCGGCTTCCAGCGGCATCCCGATCCAGGCGGCAACCACGAACGTTGCGGCGAACCCGTGCGTGACGATGATCTGGTACTCCGCCGGGCTGGCAAGGATCACATCCATCGCCCGGTAGACGCGCTGGGCGATGTCGCGTCGCGTCTCGGCTCCAGCAACGCCGAACTGATGGTCCAGCCGGGTCTCATTTCCCGCTGCCGGGGAAAGACAAACCGCGCGTCGAGCCACGCTTTGCGGTTTGCCCTCAGCTTCTCCGTACGAGATCTCGCGCAGGTCGGGCATGACGTGAATGGGTGTTTGCAGCGCTTTCGCGATGACCTGTGCTGTCTGGAGACATCGCTGGAGATCGGAGGAGTACAGCTCGGGTTGCGCCTCCGTGGGGATCGCCTCGCGCAACCGAACTGCGATACGCCCAGCCTGCTCCATACCGCGCGGCGTCAGCGCGCTGTCATACCAGCCGCCGACAAGCCCCTCGACGTGGTGCGCGGCCTCGGGGTGGGTGAGGACGAAGAGGTGTTTCACGCTCAACCGGAGCTGTTTCCTTCGCTATGTGTAATCATAGTTTCCTGCAGCCACGAACCTGGTCGACGAAGATCGGTGGGGAGAACGGAGCTTTCAGCGTGACTCGTAAGGATGCCTATATAGATTTCTTCGTTGCCGTAAGGAAGGAATTCAACGCGCGCTTTCCGAATACACCCATCAAAACAGTTCCCACGGGGCGCAACTATCTGCGGATTGGCGCGCCAGCATATCCCAAGAGGGCCGGGTATCACATTGGCTTTACTCGAGACGAGCTATTTAGAGTTGAAGTCACATTTGACGATGACGACGACAAGTCCACGTTCGATAGCCTCATTCGTTGGCGAAGCCAAATCGAAAGTGAGTTGGGTGAAAGGCTCGATTGGGCTCGCTTGCACGGTGATATCGGCAGACCTCATCGATTGCGATCACAAGTGTCGGTTTTCTACCCAGGTTCGGCCACAATCGAAGATGCAGAGTATAGCGATGCTGATTTCATCGATTGGGTTGTGCCGATGGCTGACAGATTTATGCGGGTGATGGACAAATACCTTACTCCTGATCGCTTGCATTCGAAGTGAGAGGCAAGTGCCCCATGCGTTGCGCACTCATGGGTTGAGAGCGTGTCGAGTCCAACGGCGACCTGCAGGTCTTGCGGCCATGAACAGGCCGCACCGGAGGAACCTTCTGGACCCGAGACGTCAATCTTGAGATTCCTCTGGAGTCGCGTCATGACTGTGCTGCTGGTTATCGCGTGATGCCTGGGGCAGGTCACACCTGCACGAACGTGGCGAAGACCAGGTCGCGGTCGTTGCGAGGTTCGGGGGCTCGGTAGAGTTCTGCGTCGCAAAGCAGCGGCCGTCGCACGCGTCAGGGAGGCTGCTCCACGCGATGCTCCCGTTGCCATCGCGGCTGAGGACGAGGGCATAGGACGCCCCGGCCTTGTCCGGCGCCGGGTCGGCGAAGGTGAAGGAGACCGTGTTGACGCCCAGCGCCACGGTGGATGCTTCCACCTGGCGCTGGCCAGCGCGTTCGGCCCGGGAAACGCGTCCACGAGCGGCGCAGGAAGCAGAAAGAGATTGCCCGTAGCGCTGGTTGCTTCAAGGTGCTGGAGCTCCGGCTGAGCACGCACCAGCAACCTCGTCTGCCCGGCAGTTAAGCTCTGGGCCAATAGCCCCTTGGGTGCAAGGATAAACGCACCCGTTTGTAGCCCGGGGCAGGTGGCATCGGCACGCACCTGTGGCGTCGGTTGCGGGTTCTTCCGCTTCTGCGTGCAGCGCGACTTCCGGCGCCCCTTGCGGAGGCCGGAACCTGCCGCCTGCCCCACGAATGGGGCTGGCGTGCCAGGGGCTCGCGGCAGTGCGCAACGAGTTGAGAGAGCAAGGACGCCGCACCGGTTCGGGTGGAGCCACGAACGACCGCCTGGGCGCCGGCTGGGTCATGGCGACGCCAGGCTGACCTGGTTCTTGCGAGTGGCCGCAATGGGGGGAGCGGGGAAGCTGTAGCCTGGAACGAGTCAGAACGCTGGCAAAAATGATCCGCAGCGATATGATGCGAACATCGACGTCGCATTGCTGATTGTCGCGGGCTTTGCACCTGATAGGAGCAGTCCATGCCAGCCACCGCATCGCTTTCACGGTCTCGCTCAGCCGGGTTTGCTCAACAGAGGAGACGGAGCCGCCGCGCATTCCTGGGCGGGGTGGGTGGCGTTGCAGTCGGCCTGATGACCGGCAGGGAGCGGAGCGGGGCACAGTTGCCAATCCCGACGCCAGTGCAGGGAGACTGCACGAGCGATCCGGGCGTGGAGCTGTACCTTGGGTTCGTCCTGGGCTATCCGGTCGTGCAACTGACAGACCTGGTCGTTCCGACCGACTGGACGTTGCACCCGAACACGTATGGCGGCGTGATCTTCCGGCAGCCGCCGGGCTGGGTGGGCGCGACACTCTACGCCTACGAGTTCAGCCCTCAAGGCATGCCACTTTTCTCCGCGCAGCAGCGGCCGCCCCTGGCGCCGGCCGTGGTGTCGGCACGCACGGTCTCAGCGGATGGCGCGGCCGGGTTCGAGTTCGCGTCGGGGTCGCTGCAGGGGGTCATGTTGAGCCCCTTGCAGGTGGCAACGGTAGCGGAACTCGGGATGGTGGGTGAACGCGCCCGTCTCAAGATACTTTGTGCGTACGAGGATCAGAATCCGCAGGGTCCCGCATGGCTGCGGGTTGTGACCGTGGATGATGAGACGCTACTGCTCACCCAGGGCTACGCAATCGCATATTCGGGCATGATGCCGTACACCATCGTGACCTACTACTCGATGTACGGGCCGCGCGCGCAATTCGAGCCGCTGATGCGACAGGTGTTGCTGCGCCTCATGGCGCAGTTTTACCGGGGGCCGGATGTTTCGGTAACGCCCACGCCGACGCCAGGGCCGTGACGAGGCAAGGCCACATGGGCGGCGACTGCCAGAAATCGCCGCCCATGTGGCGAGCGTTCGTGAGCAGGCCGGCTGGCCGGAGGTGGTGGTCCGGTAGGAGCGGCCATCGGCAGCGGTGGCGCAGCCAATGCCGATCCGGGTGAAATGGCCGCTCAGCATGTTGGCGCGGTGGCCGGAACCGTTATTTCCACGAGGTGAACGCGGACGGCGTGGAGGCATCGCCGGGAGCGCTCTAACCGATGTACTTGCCCCACCAACGGTAGCTGTCGCCCGCGACAGCCATGCGCTGGTCCGGTGTGCCGCCCACGGGCGTGGTGTGGGAGAAGAACTCACGGTTCGCCATTTCCCGTGAGTGATTCGATCCGGCGGTATCCTGCTTGTCGCCGCGACCCAGGGCCGGCTGGCCGCTCTGGGCGCGAAAATCGTTGACGAGGCCCAGCAGCTTCTTCTTCAGTTTGGGTGGTGCCGGCCCTGGCCGCCAGCCAGTCACCGCTGCCAGTTCCGCCACCGCCGCCATTGCCATTACCGCCGGTGCTTCCGCCGCCACCTCGCCGTTCAGCAATCGCCGCCCTGCTGCCCCTTCCCCGCCTTTCTTGCCCTTGCCCTTTTTGCGCTTCTTTGTCTTCGCCCTCGTCTGCGCCGAGGATGCCAGCCACCGCCAGCGCACCGGCCGTGCCGGCCATGGAGCGCAGCGCCTGGCGGCGAGTGCCGGAAGTCGTCAGGCCGGTGTCGAAGCGCGGTGTCCATTTCGCCTTCTCTCGGGTGGATCACTCGTTCCGGTCTTGCCGGTGCAGTGAGCCCATCTTGCCGGGGCAGCATTCCTGACGCCGGTTCCCGCGACACAGCGCGCCTGTACTCCACGACACAGGCGCGCTGAGAACGCACGGACCGGGCGGTGCTTACCCTGGGGACCGCCTCCCGAAGACGTTGGTCCAGTTCATGAAGTCGGCGCTGTCGAGGGCGGAGCCAATGCCGATGTCGGTCACGTCACTGTTCAGCATGTTTGCGCGGTGCCCGTCGCTCTTCTGCCAGGCATCGAACGCCTCTGCGGCTGAACCCAGGTTGCCGGAGCCCTTGTAGATGTTCTCCGCCCAGGCATTGGCCAGGTACCCGGTGGCGGCGATGCGATCGCCAGGATCGGCGCCGTCCGGGTTGATGTGATCGAAGAAGCAGCGTGAGACCATGTCCCGCGAGTGCGCGACGGCGGCGCTGTCGAGCTGTCCCTGGCGGGTGAGGGCCGGCAGCCCACCATTTTGCTGCCGGAAGTCGTTGATCATCTTCAAGAGCACGTCCTCGTCAGAGGCGGGTGCACTGCCGTTGACGCTGCCGGTGCAGTTGCTCTTGCCACCGCCACCCTTGCCACCCTTCTTCTTCCTGTTCTTGTGCTTGCGCTTCTTCCCCTTTTTCTTCTTCCTGGCCTCTGTGAGCTCCTGCATGGCCAGACCAGTCAGGCTTCCGGCAAGCGCACCCGCGCCCAGCAGCGAGAGCAGCGAGCGCCGGGTTGAGCCGGTGTGCGACCCGGAGACGAGCGGTAGTATCGAGGTGTCCGACTCCATGTTCGTGCTCCTTTCCCGTGGTGACTGCGACATGCTGCTGAGCGCAGGTCGTCAGTGACTTGACGACATTCTGGGGAGCACAGGCCGGACGCGCATTCGTAGAAATACGCATTTCCCGGTGCAACGCGTGACAGAGGCGGTGGGATTCCCACCGCCTCTGTCACACGAATATGCAATTGCCTGGCTGATCCACTTTGCCAGTGAACCGCGATGGCGCTACTCGGTGACTTCCACCGTCGCCATCATCCCCATGTCGGCATGGTTCAGGATGTGGCAGTGGTAGACAAACTTGCCGGTGAAATCGAGGAAGGGGATACGGATGGTCACCTTGCCGTCAGCGGGCAGGTTGACCGTATCGACGTGGCTGGCGACCTCGACCGGCTCGTCGTTGATCGAGATCACCTGAAAGTCGTTGGTGTGAATGTGGAAGGGGTGCTGCTGGTTGTTATTGTTGACGATGGTCCACTCTTCCAGTGCACCCAGCTTCACGGCCTGATCGATGCGGTTCTCGTCGAACATCTTGCCGTCGATCAGGAAGTGCCCGGTGGCCTGGTCCTTGGCAAACGTGATCGTGCGGCTCACATCCACGACGCTCTCGTTCAGGTCGTTCGGCTCGACCAGCTTCACCGGCAGGGCCGCTGCTGTCTGGTCTGACGGGTTGACCGTGACGGTGGCCAGGAGGGTTTCCGGGTAGAGATCGCCCTGCTGGTCGTACTGCAGGGTCTTGAACTCCACGATGCCGGGCTCGCCGCCCTGGACCAGGACATCGAAGCGCTTGCCCGGTGCGATAGGGATTGAATCGACGCTGTTCACCTGCCAGACCGGGTTGCCATCCTCGCCGATGATGTGGAGCTGATGCCCGGCGAGCTGGACCTCGTAGTAGATGTCCGCGCTCAGGTTCGCCAGACGCCAGAGCTGGGTTTCCCCGGAGTCGATGCTGATCGCGGGGTTGACCAGCCCGTTGACCGTGCGGGTGGTGGGCGCGTTGCTGTCAATGTTCTCCAGCAGGATCGCGCCATCCTGCGCCTGGTAGTCCTTGAGCACGATGGCGGTTTCGGCGATGTCGCGCAGGTCCTCCGGCAGCAGGTCCTGCAGGCCATCGACGATGAGCAGGCCGGCGAGGCCGCCCATCACCTGCGGCTCGGTGTAGGGGTGGGCGTGCGTGTGATACCAGAAGGCGCCGGTCGGGTGGTTCTCGGGGATTTCGAGCACGTAGTCCTGCGTGGCGCCCGGCTCGATCATGATGAAGACGTTGTCCGAAATGCCGGATGGCGAAACATGCATGCCGTGGAAGTGCATGTTCGTCACTTCCGGCAGGTGGTTCGTGACGGTGAGTTCGATGCGCTCGCCCGGTCGCACGCGCAGCGTTGGGCCGACGTACGCGCCGTTGTAAACAGTGCCGATGACTTCGACGCCGCCGATCATCACCGGCTCGCGGGTAACGTTCAGCGCGGCGGTGAGCACGCCGTTCTCGCTGACGTACTCCTCCGGCTGCGTAAGCGGCGTCAATACCGTTGGCGTCGCTTGCGGCGTCTGCGCCGTAGCGCGACGGAGGCCCGTTGCGGCGCTGGCCAGCACCGTGACGGCCGCAGCACCCAGCAGGCGGCGGCGGTGTAGGGCAGTCTGGGTAAGGTCGGAGGACCGAGACGTGTGATCGAAACGGGACACATTTCCTCCTATACGCTTGGCGACCACGCCATCCGAACGTAGCGCTGGCAGACAGGTAGTCTGAGCATCCTATCGTTCTCGCAACTGGAAAGCAACTCAATCGCGCGGGAGTGCAACAAAAGCAACGCTGTATGCACAAAGTGTGAGGATGCAAACAGCTATCGACGAGATGTACTTGCCCAGATTCAGGGGAGTGACCGAACTGGCAGCAGCTTCCAGGCGACGGGATGCCGGGCACGCAGGCTCCGTACTGCGGTTGCGCGTTGATGTCAGGTGAGACGTTCGGCCAGGTGAACGAGTTTCCTCGCCTGCGGGCCCAGAGTGACCGTTGGGGGAGGCGCAGCAACCCGGCGACTCCCCATAGCCGCGCTACTCGGAACGACAGGTGGAAGAACTCGCTCAGGTCGCCCCGGATACACCGACCGGGGCGTCGTCGCCGCCGGCCGGGGTGGCGACGAGGACGCGTTGCAGGAAGTCTCGCGTGCGTGCTTCCCGCGGGTGCGTGAGCAGTTCTCGCGCCGGGCCGATCTCGACGATGCTGCCACTGTCGAGGAAGGCGACGCGGTCGGCGATCTGGTAGGCAAAGCCCATCTGGTGTGTGGCCAGGATCATGGTCATGCCCAGCCCTTTCAACTCGGCGATGATCTCCAGCACCTCACCGACCATCTCCGGGTCCAGCGCGGAGGTGACCTCGTCCAGCAGCAGCAGCCTGGGCTCCATGGCCAGGGCCCGGATGATGGCGACACGCTGTTGCTGGCCGCCGGAGAGGCGGTCCGGGTACTCGTTGGCCTTCTCCTCCAGCCCGAAGCGGGCCAGGAGTTCCCGCGCCTCGCGCTCTGCCTGCTGGCGGCCGACGCCGCGAGTCTTGCACGGGGCCAGCGTAATGTTCTCCAGCACGGTCATGTGCGGAAAGAGGTTGAAGGACTGGAAGACCATGCCGACTTCCTGGCGGACGCGGTCCTCATTGACGCCCGGGCCGGTGATACAGGCGCCGTCGAGCATGATCTGCCCGGCCTGGATGGGTTCAAGCAGGTTGACGCAGCGCAGCAGCGTTGACTTGCCGCAGCCCGACGCTCCGATAAGGCAGATGACCTCATGATTGGCCACCGTCAGGTTGATGTTCCGTAGCACCAGGTGCTGGCCATAGGCCTTGTACAGGCCCTCAATCTGGACAAGTGGTGCGTTGCTCACACCGCACCGCCCATCTGGCGCCGTTGCGCCGTACGCTGCAGCAGGTAGTCCGTGAAGCGGGCCAGGGGAATGGTGATGGCGATGAAGAGCACCCCGGCCACCACGTAGCTGGTGAAGTTGAACGTCATGCCCGCGTAAATCTGCGCCTGGCGAGTGGCCTCCAGCGGCCCGATCACGGAAATCAGCGCGGTCTCCTTCTGCAGCCCCACGAAGCCGCTCAGGGTGGGTGGGATGACGGTGCGAATGGCCTGGGGCAGCACCACATAGCGCATGGCCTGGGTGCTGCTGAGGCCGAGCGAACGGGCGGCGGCCCGCTGGCTGGCGTGCACGCTCTCTATTCCTGCGCGAAACGTCTCCGACTGATAAGCCGATGAGGTCAGGATGCAGGCGAGCGTGCCCCAGAAGATGGGCGAACTCGGGACGCCAGGCAGCCGCAGGGCCGGCATGCCGAAGCCGAGCGTGAGGATGACCAGGATGGCCGGCGCCCCACGAAAGATGTCGACATAGGCGACGGCCGCCGCGCGGAGCGGAAAGAGCACGGGGCTGCGGGTGCTGCGCACGATCGCCAGGATGAGGCCCCAGAGCAGGATGATCGGCTCGGCAATGAGGAAGATGCGCACGTTGAGCCAAAACCCCTTGAGCACAATGGGGAAGGCCGCAACGAAGTGCTCCGGGCTGAAGAACGCCTGCTGCACCACCTGCCAACCGGTAGAGCCACTGATGACGTAGGCCAGGCCGCCAAAGACGACGAGTGTGCTGACCAGCGCGATCAGTGCCGACCGCTGCACGTCGCGCCGCTGCCAGGCGGGCGTGGGGCGCAGGAGTGCGGCGAGCTGCTCGGGGGAGAGTTCGGTGGGGTGGGTGCTCATACTGGAGCAGTCCCCGGCCGACCGCTGTCGGCTGCCATGCCAACCCCGGGAACTCTCACCCCAACCCCGCTCCTGATGCGCGGGAGCGGGGCTTTTCGACCCGGTTGCCCGGGGCAGGTTCGGCCTGATGACGCCAGATTTCCGTCATCGGGCGATGGGTCGGCTCGCCGCTCTTGCTCATTGGGAGAGGGGCTGGGGGCGGGGGCCGTCAGAACCGTCGCAGATGAGAGCCTCAAGTCAACGTCCCCAATGGCAGCGTCAATGCGTCAACAAAGCGATCCAGGAAGCGGGACTGGTCGACAGCGGTGATGACCTCAGCGGCCGGGCGTGGCTCCCGCCCGGCAAGGGCGTCGCCGCTACGGCCGACGGCCCGCCAGGCGCCCTCCCAGGGCTCGACGTAGAACGGCTTGCGCTCGCTGGCGGTGATGAGCGTTGGGTCCAGGAGGACTGCCGGCACGAGCGGATCGTGCATGCGCGCCGACCAGACGCCATCCAGGCGGTGCTGGTAGAAGTTGAAGTAGTGGGGCAGGATCTGCCAGGCCAGCTTGCCCTGCGGCGTTGTGCTGGTGCGAATGCGCTCGATGTGCTCGGGCGTCAGCACGGAGTAGCGGGTGGTATCGATCGGGACAACGACCAGTGGAGCATCGGCGGCGAAAAGTTGCTCGGCGGCGCTGGGGCTGCCGGCGATATTGGCATCGAAGGCAACGGGGTCGCCGGGCTGTGGCTGCCGCGCGAACGCGCCCAGAATGGCGACGGTGCGGAAGCGGCTCAGTACGGCGGGGTCGCGCTCCAGCGCCAGGCCCAGGTTTGTCATGGTGGCGACGGCGATGAGATCGAGTTCCCCCGGGCGCTCCAGGGAGAGCCGGAGCAACTGATCGACAGCGGACTCGCCGGTGACGCGCCCACGGGGTGCGGGCAGGCCGATATCCGCCAGGCCATCGTGCCCATGCACCTGCGGCGCGGAGTGCGGCGGGTCCAGCGGGCTTTCGGCGCCCAGGGCTACCGGAATGTGCTCCAGGCCAATCGTTTCCAACACCTTGAGGGCGTTCTGGGCGGCGACAGCGGCGCTGCAGTTCCCGTGCGCGCTGCCAATGGCCACGATCTCGGCGTCCGGCTCGGCGGCAATGGCCATCATCATCACCGCGTCATCGATGCCAACGTCGACATCGAGCACCATCTGGCGTTTGGGCATGAAGTCCTCTGGATCCGGCTGAGCCTGCTTCACTGGCGCAAGGATAACGCTGGCCACGCCGCATGTCGGCAGGCCAGCGCGTAGGTTCACGGCAACGACGCTACTCGGCGATGTGCGGGAACTCGGGGTCCTTCGGCAGCCATTCGTCAACCAACTTCTGCCAGGTTCCATTGGCCTTCAGGTTGGCCAGCGCCTGGTTGACGAAGGGCACGAGCGTGCTGTCCTTCTCAAAGACCATGCCCAGTTCGGTGCCGGGGCCCGGCAGGATGCCGACGATATCCAGATCCGGGAACTGGTCGGTGGTGACCTCGATGGCGATCTGGAGTGACTCCACGTTGACATCGGTCTGGCCGTTGGCCAGGGCCTGGATGGCCTCGGCATCTGTGTTGAAGACGAGGAGTTCCTGCTCCGGCTTGATGACATCCATGATGTAGGTGGCGTAGGAGGAGTTGACCAGCGTGCCGAACTTGTACTGGCGCAGGTCTGCCAGCGTCCTGGCCTCCTTCACCGGCGAGTCATCCGGCGCAATGATCACGAACGGCGTGCTGTAGTAGCCGTCGCTGAAGGCGACTGCCTGCTTGCGGGGCTCGGTGATGGAGACCTCGGTCAGGTAGAAGTCAAAGTCCTTCGGGCCAGGAGCGTAGGATGCATTGAAGGCGGTGTAGCCCCACTCGACATCCTCCGGGGCAAAGCCGAGCTGCTCCGCCAGGGCGTAGACGAGCGCGCTCTCGAAGCCTTCGCCGTTTGTCGGGTCGTTGTCAATGAACCACGGCTCGTAGAGTGGCTGGTCGGCGTGCACAATCAACTTGCCTTCCTGCTTCAGGGGCAGGGCGGCGTGGTCGATGGCCACAACCTCGGCAACCGGGGTGCTGTCCTGCGCCGCAGCGAGACGCGGCAGCAGGGTCAGGCTGAGGCCAGCGGCAGTGAGCCCGGCCAGGAGAGCGCGGCGATTGGGTCGCGGATCGTGCATGTTTGGTCCTTCCTCTATTTATTGTGGACTGCTGGCACAGAACTCCCGTGCCTCGCGTGCCGCTACGCGTCGAATGAACGCCCTGCCCGGGCTGCGTGGGTGGTCACCGCCCGACGTGTGCATCGTAGCATGAACATATATTGATGATCGAGAAGTGCACAATGCGTCCAGTATTGATATCTGACGGAATTAGTCGGATATTGACGAGGGAAAACCGGACGCGCAGTTACTGAGGGAGCCACCGGGACGATGATCACACGGCGAAGGTTGATGCAGGCAACGACTGGAGTAGCGGCGGGCACGCTCTGCTCGGGGCCGGTTCGCGCGTTGGCGCAGGCAACGCCTGAGGCGGCAAGCAGAACCCAGGGGGAGTTGCCAGATGGTACGTGGGTTTTCACCGATGATCGCGGCATCGCGGTGACGCTGCCCACCATGCCAACGCGTATTGTCTCGTCCATCGAGGCAGGTTCGGCCCTCAAGGACTACGGCATCGACGTCCTGGGCGTTGTCGGGCAGATCGAGGATGGCTCGGGTAACCGCGTGCCGGAGGCCGGGGATCTGGACCCGTCGACATTGGCGTACCTGGGAGAGTGGGACACGTTTGACCTGGAGGCCGCACTCGCGCTGGGGGCTGATCTCTTTGTCGACGTGACGTACTGGCCGGACGAGCCGGGCACGCTCTACAACGTTGCGGATGAGATGGTGCTGCTCCTTGAGCAGCAGATTCCCACCCTGGCCATCGCAACTGGCGGCGGGGTTTCAGTCGAGCAGCCCCTGGCGCGGTTCCGCGCCCTGGCGGAAGCCCTCGGCGCCGACGTGCGCACACCCGGCGTTGCCGCTGACGTGGCGGCGTTCGACGCAGCAGCGCAGAACGCCCGGTCGGTATTTGCCGACAGGGCAGATGTCGTGGCCGCGTTCATCTATGCCAGCCCGGACGAATTCGTCTTCTACGACCCCAACCTGTTTGCCGACACGATCATGTACCAGGACCTTGGCCTGAACGCGCTGCAGATCACCACAAACCAGGGGTACACGGAAGAGTTGAGCCCCGAGCAGCTTCAGAAGTACGACTTCGATGTCTTCTTTCAGCTCCTGCCCGGTGGCGAGGACCCTGGAACCGGGCTGGACGCCATTCCCACCATCGGTTCACTGCCGTCTGTCGCGAATGGGCAGGTCTACCGCTGGCAGCGGAACTACGCGCCGTCCTACCGGCAATTCGTTCCGATTTTCGAGGCGTTCATCGCGGACATGGCGAAGTCGCAGAAGGTCACGTAGCCACGGCGCTCGCCGGCGGCTTGGCAGACAATAGGGCTGCTGAGGGCGCGCCGGGTGCGCCACTGATCGTCGCCCAGGAAAGGCCAGAGGTCTGTCATGCCACTGTCAATTGATCACATTGTCATCGCCGTGCGTGATCTGGCGCAGGCCTCGGCGGACTACGCCGAGGCTGGCTTCACTGTTACGCCGGGCGGCTGGCACACGGGCGGCGCCACGCACAACTCGCTGATCTCGTTTGCTGATGGCGCGTACTTCGAGTTGATTGCCTTTGCCGATCCAGACCGGGAGCAGCCGCACAAGTGGTGGCCGCGCTTTGCGAAGGGCGAGGGCGCCGTGGACTTCGCCCTGTGTTCCAGCGATCTCGGCGCTGAGGCCGAGCGGCTGCGCGCAGGAGGGCTCACCGTCGAGGGCCCAACAGACGGCGGTCGCCAGCGGCCGGATGGCGAAACGCTGGCCTGGCGCTCGGTGACCCTGGGGACGGGCATCCCCCTGCCATTCGTGATCGAGGATGTCACCCTGCGGGAGTTGCGCGTGCCGCCCGCGCCGGCGACCGAGCACAGCTCGGGGGTCACCGGCGTGGCCGGGCTAGTCATGCTCGTGCCGGAGTTGGCGGCTGCGTCCGGGGCCTACCGCGCACTGTTGGGGGTCGAGGAGAGCCCGTTGAAGCGTCCATTGCGGGCGTGCGCGCGGTGCGTCGCTACAGGCTGGGCGAGCAGTGGATTGATATTGCGGAGCCGGAGGTGGCGGCGAAGCAACTCTGGCGTCATATTGAGGACCATGTTGCGGGCCCGTACGAGGTCATCCTGGCGACGGAGACGCCGGGACATCCGCCGGTGTCGCCAGCCCTGGCGCACGGCGCCCATATCCGATTCGAGTCCCCTGAATAGGAGCACTGCCATGAGCAACCTGCGCGAGTATCTCGTCCAGAAGCGGGAGAGGCTGTTGGCGAAGCGGGCAGCCGCCGCCGAAAAGGCGCCGGACCCGCTCCAGATTGCCGCGACGGTGCGCGCGGAAGGGCGGAGCGGGATTCGCCGCATTCGCATCAGGGACTACCAGATCATCACGGACAGCGCGACCGACTTTGCGGGGTACGGTCTGGGGCCGACCGCGCCGGAGTTGCAGTTGGGCGTGCTGGGCAGTTGCCTGGCGCATTCGTTCCTCATTCAGGCGGCGGATCGCCAGACGCCGATTGACGCGCTGGAAGTGGCGGTGGCCGCCGAGATCGATGCGCGGGCCGGGCAGCCTGGCTACCCGGATATCACCGTGCACCCGCGCCAGATCCGCTACACCCTGCGTGTGGAGTCGCCGGCGAGCGCCGAGGAGATTGCGACGCTCCAGGCGGCGATGGAGAACGCCTGCCCGATCCTGAGCCTGCTCCGGAATCCGCACGAGATCAGCGGCGCGGTGGAGTTGACGGCGGCAACGTAGAGCCAGCGGGCTGCTCACTGCCTGGCAGGGGCGACAACTGCCCGGCGCCGCGCCCCACAGGACGAGGCGCCGGGCAGTTTCTACGCGTCTGCGGGGGGCGCGCCGCCTTACTTCGCGATCACATAGCCCCACATGCCGGCCGCTTCATGGCCCGGAATGTCGCAGAAGAAGTAGTACTTGCCCGCCGGGGCCTTCAGCTTGACGTCCTCGGTCTTGCCGGGCTGGATCGTGACCTTAATCGCATCGAACGGAAGATTCTCGTTCTTGTGGTCGCTGATGACGAACGTGTGATCGATTGTCCCATGATTCACGATCTTGATCGTGGCCTCCGTGTCAGCCTTGATCGTCACTTCCTTGGGGTCGAACCGGATGTCGTAGGCGCCGATTTCGACCTCGTCGCTGGCGGCAACCGGGCTGGCAGCAGGGCTGGCGGCGGGGCTTGCCTCCTGAGCCTTGCCGGATCGTGAATCGAGCGCGGCGATCACGGGAGCCAGCGCCGCGACTGCCAGGATGATGTGGCTGCCCGGTGGCGATCAACTGTGAGATTCTATGCGTGTGTGCCTTCTCTGCATTGTGGCTGCGCGGAACCAGATTCTCGGGAAGGAACTCGCTGGCGAGTACGCCGTGCTCGCCAGCAGGTTGCGGCCTCAGGATGAGGAAATGATCTTGCCCGTCCTTAAGGTAATGATTCACAATCCCGCACCGGACAGGTAGGCCGTAGCTGCCACCGTGCCGGTCGGGTTCATTCCCTGCGTTCGCGGGAATTGAGAGGCCTCACCACGAATACGTTCGGCGTGTCCCAGACCTGGCCGTGCTTGTTCACGACCGAGTGGCCCGGATCAGTTCCCACACGCTCCGCCGGTACAGTGCGTACTCTGGTACGGCGCGATGGAGCATGGCTTCAATCCCTTTCTGGGTCACGATGTTCGTTGCCCCCATCGTTCTGTGGATTTCGCGCATCTTCGGTGACAGATAGCGAATGAGGTTGTAGTCGTTCTCATGCCAGTCAGTCAGCCGGAGCAGTGGGAACCCGAAGATCGCGGTAGGTGGGATCGAGATCCACAAACTGGTCGTCATATGGCAAGCTCTCGCCCTGAATACCGATGCCCGCGTAACTGTCCCAGTTTGTGCGCAAGGCGTCTTTCCAGTCCCTGGCCCCATGTCTTGCCACTCGAGGTCGGCACGCCGCCGACGCCGACCGGTTTCGCCCTGCCGCCGGAGCCGATCGAGCCACCGCCAATGAAGTCGGAGATCGGAGTGGTCGAAGTTGTCGGCGTTGAAGTCGTGAATCAGCGCGTTCATCGCCCCATTCCCCATGAACTGGCTGAGGCGCTCGCCTTCGAATAGCTCACCTCGACCCGCCCCCGCCGAGTTGATAGGTGTAATTCTTGCCGAAGTCTGAGCGGTCATTGCCGACGCCGTCGGCGTGCGCGGTCGATCGCGACATCAGAAGGAGCTTCACATTCATCAACATATAGGCCGAGACGAGGACGATGTCTGCTTCCTCGAACTGCTCTCGCCCGCTCGCGTCACCGTACGAGACACCCGTGGCTTTCCCACTGGAGTCGGTGTCAATGCGGAAGACGTAGCAGTTCGTGCGAATATCGTATTTTCCCGTGGCCAGCGCAGCCGGCATGTGGACAACAAGGGAGTTCCCCTTGGCCGCCACCTCACAGCCATAGCGGGTGCAGAAGCCGCAGTAGAGGCATGCGCCGCGCATGTTGCCAGCCAGATCAGGATAGGTCTCGGAAAAGTATTGCTGACGGCTGCGGGAAGGGGTGGTACCCGAGTTGATTCGCCGCGTCCGTGAACTTGCCGGCGACGATGGATTTCTGCAGTGACGTCGGCAGGGATTTCGCGAGCGCGTGGCCCCTCGAAGACATTGCCGCCCTCGATCTTCTCCTTGATGTTCCCAGCCTTGCCGGAAACGCCTACATCATAATCTCCATTTGTCATAGTAGGGCCTGTTCGTCGTGGTGATGCCCCAGTCCTGGATGCGGTTGCCAACCGGCAGCTTGTCTGCGCCTAGGCGCTCGATGATGTTGCTGCGATACACGAAATCGGACGGGTAGAAGCGCCACCTCTGCGTGGCCCAGTGCACTGCCGCCCCACCGACGCCCTTGTGAGAGGGTTGAACGAGCCATATTGACGCATGGGCAGGGCGGTGTCCTTCGGGCTTGGCCAGGTCCAGGTCTCCTGCGAGAGATCGACCATCATGGCGCGCCGCTGGTTGTAGCGAAGTTCATCGTGGTCGTGGGTAAAGTCGTTCTCCGTGGTCAGCCAGGGACCTTGTTCCAGTGAAACGACCTCCGTGCCAGCCTTGGTCAACTGGTACGCCACGATGCCGGCCACGCAGGCCGCCGCCGACGGTGACGACATCGACTTTCTTGTTCTGTGCCATCGCGGAATGCCTCCTAGTGGCCTTCGCTCATCATCAATTGGGCCAGGCTCTGCGGGGAGCGAGAGAAGGACGGGTTCAGGATGTCGTCTGGCGTGTAGAGTCGTTGGGCTCCGGGATAGCCGATCAGTTTCCAACCCACCAGATCCCGGTTGCCACCGTACATGGGGTCACTAAACATCCCCTCTATGGTGTCGTTGCGTAATGTCACGAAGAATGCTCGTGCGCCCGGACCCTCGAAACCCGTCGCCTTGTCCTCATCCATGTCGGTCAGGATCTGGTCCTGCTGGTCGGTGGTGAGGTCGACAAAGTCCTTCTGGAACTGATCCTGTGCATAGGCATCGACGAATGCCAGTCCGCGCCGGTAGATTTCCTGCGGCGGGAGTACGGACTGATAGCCATAGCGAGAGACCTGGTCGGCCGGAACGTTGACAACGTCATAGTTGTCTCTACGGCTCGCCGCTGTCACCGACACGGGCTGCTCTTCAACGACCAGATAGGGACCCTGAGTGTACGTCTTGAGCGAATACCCCAGGTTCGTCCCACTGAGCGTCCGGTCAATGTAGAAAACGACGCCGGCCTCGTGCGCTCCCGGATCATCGGCATCACCTGGCATGAGCCGGGATGCGATCGCATCGACGGTGGCGGCTTCGTGCATGTTGAAGAATTCGGCAGGTTGACTTGCATTCGCCATGTCCGGCATGGCGCCCGCAACGGGTGTGGCTTGCGCGGGCGGCGCCGCCGCCGCCGGGTGGACTGCTGCGGCTCCGATAGTGGCGAGACCGGTAGAGGCCAGCGTGACGCTGGAGGCGGTCAAGAAGCCGCGGCGGGAGAAGCGATGTTGAGGTTCAGGGGCTTCCTGGGGGGAGTCTGGGTGAACTTCGTTCATTGAAGCAACTCTCCTGAATCCGGAACGTGTGGGGTAGGGGACGTTCTCGGGTGGCTCAGGGCGACATGGACTTTCCAGCTTTCTAGCGAAGGGCCTCTTCGTCGGGGATCTTCTCCGGCGCTGTCATGAAGCCATGCATACTTGATGCCAAAGTCACACACGTTCAGCGCCCTGGTGACAGGCGACGTGCGAAATCTGGAACAATCGCTGGTAGCGCCAGACACACTGGTTGGCGCGGCGTCCAGACGGGCACGAGACTGGCGAAGGCGAGAGCGCGGCGTGACCCGAACGCGCCACCGCGCGACGTGTGCAAGGACGCGGAAGAGGAGAGCAAACCGTGGCGACAGATCCGGTTCGAAGTATTCGCGCCACTGAACAGGAATCCCCTGTTGTGCCTGACCTGAAGGCCGCGCTGGGCCGGTTGGCTGCGTTGCCGCCGTCGCCGTCAGGCCATGTCCTGACCGTCAGCTTTGACTGGTCCATTGACGGATCGGAGCCCGGGCGTTTGCCGGCGCCAGCGCCAAAGCGCTCGCAGGAGCGGGCGATGCGAGGCGAAACTGGCGCGCCACGCCGCCCGGGCTGGCAGCAGATGCAGCGAGAACTGCACGCGCTGGTTGAGAGCCACGGCCCACGCGGCGAGACCTTCGACGCGCTGGCGGCAGACCTGGCGCGCATCACGGCGTTCGTTGATAACGACCTCGATCTCAGCGTCAACGGCGTCTTTATCGTGGCTGATGGCCAGCAGGGGGTTTTCGAGGCGATTCCGCTCGATGTTGCGCCCACGCCGTCCCTGATCCTGGAGAGCGTCCCGGCGTTGCGCCCGCTGGTGCATGCGTCCGAGGATTACCCAACCTTCGCCGTCGTCAACG
The DNA here is from genome assembly GCA_041390745.1 of Thermomicrobiales bacterium. Taxonomy (GTDB): domain Bacteria; phylum Chloroflexota; class Chloroflexia; order Thermomicrobiales; family UBA6265; genus JACCXM01. The sequence continues at coordinate 55,772 of JAWKPJ010000023.1, forward strand.
CCAATCAGCAGGAAGCCAACGTCTGGGTCATCGAGCGGTTGGGCTGGAGCGAAAACATCCGGGTCGCGTCGGATGGGTACCCTCGCCATCAGGCCACGGGTGGCCTGAATGCGCAGCGGTACCAGAACCGGGCCAATGAGCGGGTGGAAGCCTTTGCGCGGGTGGTTGCCGAGCAGGTCAACCGCCTGTTCCTGGAGAGCAGCACGCCGCCTGACTACCTGATTCTCTCTGATGACGAGCCGATGTCCACCGCGATCGCGCAGCACCTGCACAAGGACGTGACGCCGAAGGTGCTCGGAAGAATCGAGCTGGGCAAGGATCCGCTGCCGACAGAGATCGCGGCTACTGTGGCCCCGATGATTGAGGCGGCGGAGCGACAGGAAGAAACCGACGCCGTGCAAAAAGTGTCCGACAACGTCGGCGCGCAGACATTGGGGATCGCCGGGGCGGTCGACACGCTGCGTGCGCTGGCGAACGGCCAGGTGCAGATGCTGGTGATGAACGACGACTTCACAGCCACCGGCTGGGCGGACTACACCCTGCCGCTCTTTGGCCTGGGCGACATTCCTGCCGAGCACCCGGCGGGGGGCGATGTGGCGAACCTGCGGGTGACGAAGCTGGAGGACGAGGCGGTGCGCCTGGCGCTGCTCAACGGGGGAACCGTCGAGCTGATCCAGACTACGGAGCCGCTCCACGCTGACACTGAAACGCCGCGCGCGGGCGGCGAAGCCCCGCGCGCGGCGGCGGCTACCACGCTGGACGGTCTGGGCGGCATCGGGGCCGTGTTGCGGTACGACATCGCGTAGTCCCCGCGCCGCAACGTGACGATGGCGGACACGCCTGGCCGGGCAGCCTCCCGGCCAGGCGTGTCGCGGCTTTGGCAATCCGGCAGACAGGGCTCTGACAGACCCGGCTGCGCCTGGCTTCTACCGTGTGCGCATTGGCCGGGCGCACCTGACGTGTTCCGGCTCGCTGGCAGCACTTCAGGAGAGATTGGTCATGCGTCGTTTTGCACTTGCCGCTGCATTTGCCCTGTTGGGTGTGGGGAGTGTGGCCGGATTGGCTGGCCCGCACACGTTGGCGCAGGAGGCTCCCCCCGCTGCTCCGGCGGCCCTGGAGGGCATCACGTACCTGCCGTCGGGCTACATCCCTGAGGTGGCCATGCCGGACGTCGTTGAGATGGAGTTCGGGCGCGGCACGCTAGCGCCAGGCGCAAGCCTGTCGTTCACGACCGATGACCCTGCCGCCGGCGTCATGATCCTGGAGTCTGGTGAGATCACCGCGACCGTCGAAGACGCGCCATGGACCATCAGCCGAGGCGCCGCAATTACCGCAATCATCACTGGCACGCCCGCTGCGGATGGCACGACAGCGGTCGTGGATGTCATCGAAGCTGGCGAGATGGCGACGTTTTCTGCCGGGGACGCGGCCTACATCCCTGGTAGCGTGACGGGTGAACTACACAACTCCGGTGACGAGGAGGCCGTGGCGCTCCTGATTACCTACCGCCCGGCAGGGTCATAGCGTCGGGGGCTGACAACGGCTGGGCCGGTTCGCCATGACGCGATCCGGCCCAGGGTCCCTGCTGCTCGTCGCGCACGTCGCCAGACGGGCAAGGTCCTGCCCCGCTCCCGCACGACGAGAGTCTTCGCCTGCGGGCTCAGAATGATCGGGTAAAGTGGTCAGGCCTCGTCGTCTTCGACGAGCAGGGCGTCGGGGGCAGTTTTCCTGACGCTTTTCAGGGCGCGCTGGACGTTGGAACGGCTGTAGTACGCCTCGCCGGAGTCGCCGAAGATCTCGCCGTTGCTCGCGCGAATGCGCCAGCGGTGGCCGCCGCCCTTGTCCTGGTAGATCTCAACCTCGCCGTCCCAGGCCCGGAGCAGGGCGATGCCATGCTCGCAGGCTTCCTTCTGGGTATAGCCCTCACCGCTGTCAGCAATGATCTTGCTGTTTCGCGAGCGCAACCGCCAGCGATACTCGCCGCGCTTGTCCTGGTAGAGGTGAAACGTGCCCACGCCAGCTCCCTCCTGATGCGTGACATCTGCCCAGAGACTTCGACTGCGGTGATTGTATCGCTGGCGACTGATTCGCGGGGCACGGAGAGACAGCCGTCCTGGCCGAAGCGCTGCCGTCCCGACGTTGTCGAGGGATCTCGTCCGGCCCGGTCTGCTGCACCGATCAAGACGAGGTCTCTCCTCAGGCGCGTGATGGTGCGAGTTCGGAGCGCCGCGCCTAGATCACCTCCACGACCTGCATCATGCCCAGTTCCTCGTGGTTCATCATGTGGCAATGGAGGACGTACTTCCCGGTGAAATCGAGGAAGCGCGTGCGGAAGGTGATGCTGCCGCCACGCGGCACGATCACGGTATCCAGCCAGATCGGCTCGACCGGCTCTCCGTTCACCTTGACGAGTTGGAATGGGTTGACGTGGATGTGGAAGACATGGTCGTTGTGCTCGTCGCTGCTGGTGATCGTCCATTCCTCCACGGCGTTCAGGTCGACAGTCTGACCGACCACATGCATGTCGAAGAGTTCGCCATCGACCAGGAAGGCGAACTCACGCCAGTGCCCGGCGGCGTCCACCTCCGGCGCGTGGCGTGAGAAGAGGATCTGTCGCTCTCCGGTCAGTTCGTCGCCGGTGATATCCGCGAACGGCGAGGGGGGCAGCGTGGTGGGTAGCGCCATCTCCATTGGCTCACCCTCCACGATGACGTGGGCCAGCGGGCCGGTCGGCGCATCGTAGCCCTGGAAGTAGGGGAGCGCCTGCAGCAGGTACTCGCCCGGCGCGCCTGCTTGCACCAGCACGTCCACCCGCTGCCCCGGTGCAAAGAGGATCGCCTCCGGCGGCGCTTCGCTGATACCGGCGGGCTGGGTAATGCCCACGGTGCGGCCGATTTCCGGCAGGCGGATGCCATCCCGCGCGATTGGCAGCAGCGTGTGGCCATCGAGGCTCATCAGGATGTCGTCCTGGTAGCCCGCGTGCAGGATGCGCCAGCGCTGGACCTCGCCGGGGCGCAGGCGGATGATCGGTTCGCGCTGCCCATTGATAGTGAGGTAGCGAGTGGCGCCTTCGGGGAAGACGGTCTCGAAACCTTCCACCTGGCGGTACGCATCGAAGACCACCTGGTTCATGAGCAGGACACGCTCGGTGGCCGCCGCGATCTCGGGCACGTCCGCGTAGTCGCCCTCGATGATGACCACCCCGGCCATGCCGCTGGCGATCTGGATATCCGCGCTGCCGTGGTTGTGCGGGTGGTACCAGTAGGCGCCGCTGGGGTGATCCTCCGGCAGGTCGAACTCGATGTCGTAGCTCTGCCCCGGTTCGAAGACGCGGAAGATGTTGTCGGAAATCCCCTCCGGGCTGACGTGCGCGCCGTGGAAATGGAAGTTGGTGCTGTTCAGGTGGTGTGGCAGCGCCTCGTCACGCGGGGCTTCGTCCCGGTTGGCCGGAAGCTGGTTGTGAAACCGGATCTTGAGCGTATCTCCCGGCTGCAACCGCAAGGTAGGGCCGGGGATTGTGCCCTCGTAGCTGCGCATGGAGAGTTGGTAGCCTCCATCGTCCTTCCAGGTGTACCGGGCGTGCAGTTCGGTCTCCAACACGCCATCGACCGAGCGCCGGATCTCCGGCTCGACCAGGTCGGCGGGCGCCCAGGGCGAGGGCCCGGGGATCAGCCCCTGTGTGCCAGCGCTCTCGTGAGCCATGTGCCCCGCAGTGGGGGTGGCGTCATCGGCGGCGGCGTGGGGAAGGCGCGTGGCGCCCGCGACGAGCAGGGAACCGCCAGCCGCGAGGCTGCCGGCAAGGACGCGACGGCGTGTAGCAGATGACATGCGCGTGAACCCTCTGGCTGCTCTGGCTATTTGACGATCAATGCTGATGGGAACTGCGAAAAGATCAGGAGGAACGCAGCGTACAGAACGACAAGCACGACAATGCCCGTCACGGTCTGCCGGGAGGTCTCTTCCCCAACTGGTTTGAGCCACCAGGCGAATCGGCCGCTGGTCCAGGGCACCACCCAATTCAGCAGAATGACGCTGGCGATGTTGCCAATAAAGAGCGAGAGCCAGAACGGCAGGCCCAACGTTCCCATCACGAACGGAGTTCCGACAAAGAACCCGAACAGAAACACGATGGGATAGAGGCCCAGCAGCACCAGCATGTTCATTTTCCAGACCGGCGCTGCGCCGGCGGCGCCCTCGAGCGGGAACCACTGCCCGAAGGCCGAGCGCACGGTGCGCGTGTGCGACTCGGTGAAGATCGACCTGCCCTCGTCCAGCAGGCGTTTGCGGTCAGCCGAGGTCAACCAGGCGTTCAGGTGGTCCTGGTTGTCGAACTGGACGACAGTGAGCCAGTCCTCCTGCACATTGGGCACCGGGGGCGTGATCTTGAAACCCTGGAAGCCAGGGTAGTGGGCCTGGGCAGCGTTAATGCGCTGGTTCCACGCCCGGAAGTCGGCCTCCCTGCCGGGCGCGACGCGCGTCGAGACCACCAGGGAGACGGCGCTGCTGTCCGGCTGCGCAGCGTTCTCGACCAGGTGGATGTCGTCGTGGCCAACCAGCCAGGGCCGGACTTTCTCCAGTAGCCGCGCCCGTTCGGTGGAGCCGAGCCAGCTCTGGGCCGCCGCGTTGCTGGCAAAGCGCTGGATGATGACCCAGTCCGGCTGCACCGGCGGCGAGGGCGGCAAGACATCGCCAGAGATAAAGCCGGGGGCAGCAGCGACGGCGGCGCCAGCCGCCTGCTGCCAGGCCGCGAACTCTTCCTCGTGCTCCGGGAGCACCCGCGTCTGGGTAATGATGGTGGTGGACGCGCCAGACGCTGGCGCCGCAGACGCTGTTGAGGCCATGCGATCCCCTGAGCGTCGCCCGAGCGCGACGCAGCATCACCTGATGACGTGCCAACCTTGATTTCGATAGCAATCTGGTTACCCGCTATTTGTAGCTTCAATGTGGATATTGTCAAGACCCCTCCTGGCCAGGTTTGGGACTTGCGTTCGTGCGGGGCCGGGTGTAGTCTGTCGTTCGATTTGACATAGTTTTCTGTTCCAGGGATGTCGCGAACTCCAAACGGAGTTGCGTGGCTGGCCGTGTGTGCGCTGGCACGCGCGGGGCGAATTTCTCCGCTGAAGGGACATAGCCGTGAATCTCAACACGGTGCAGGAGCTGCGCGGCGCCAGGGCCGTCGAGCAGCCGGACTTTGCCTGGCGAGAGGGCGATAGCTGGCTGGCGGGAGGCACCTGGCTCTACTCCGAGCCGCAGGTGGGCATTCGCCGGCTGTTTGACCTGCGGGATTTCGGTTGGGAACCGCTGGAAGTCTCTGCTGCTGGCCTGCGCATTGCGGCCACCTGCCGCATTGCGGAACTCTATGCGCTGGCAGCGCCAGAAGATTGGCTTGCGGCGCCAATGATCGGCGAGTGCTGCCGCGCCTTTCTGGCCTCCTTCAAGATCTGGAATGAGGCAACCGTCGGCGGCAACATCTGCATGTCGCTGCCAGCCAGCCCCATGACATCCATGGCGGCCTCGCTGGAGGCGATCTACACCCTGCGCGCACTGGATGGGAGCGAGCGGCAGATTTCCGCCGTCGATTTCACGCTGGGCCCACACGTTGTTGCCCTGGAACCGGGTGAACTGCTGCGCGCTATAGATATCCCGGCGGATGTCTTGCGGCGCCGCGCTGCGTTCCGCCGGTCCACGCTAACGCATCTCGGACGCTCGACCGCGCTGATCATCGGCACGTCGCACGCGCCGGACCAACCCTTTGTGCTGACCATCAGCGCCTCTACGCCACGCCCGGTGCAACTGAGCTTTCCGCAGGCCCCGACCGCTGCCGAACTGCGGGCGGCGATCAACGACGCCATTCCAGATGACGCCTGGTTTGATGACGTGCATGGCTCGCCCGCGTACCGCCAGCACATGTCGCTGCACTACGCCGAACAGATTCGCGCGGAACTGGCGGGAGGCGCCGCATGACCTTCCATGTCAACGGACGGACCTATTCTGAAGAGCCGTTTGCCGGGCAGTGCCTGCGCACCTTCCTGCGCGATCTTGGCTGCTTTGGCGTCAAGAAGGGATGCGACCAGGGAGACTGTGGCGCCTGCACCGTCTGGGTCGAGGGCACGCCGGTCCACAGTTGTCTGATGCCGGCGATGCGCGCGGCAGGCAAGCACGTCACCACGATCGAGGGCCTGGCCTCCGAGGGGGCCCTGCACCCGATGCAGCAGCAGTTCCTGAACGCGCAGGGGTTCCAGTGCGGCTTCTGCACAGCGGGCATGATCATGACCGCCGCCAGCCTGACGGAAGACGACATCCAGAACGACCTGGCGCGGAACCTGAAGGGAAACCTCTGCCGCTGCACCGGCTACCACGCCATAGAGGATGCCATCCACGGCGTGGCCACGGTGGAGCAGGACGCGCCGGGGTGTTCGGCCGGGACAGGCGTGGGCGCGCCCGCCGGGCCGCTGGTTGTGACGGGCCACGCCCGCTACACCATGGACACCGCGATGGAGGGGATGCTCCACCTGAAGGTGGTGCGCTCGCCGTACGCCCACGCGAAGGTGCTCGCCATCGACACCAGCAAGGCGAAGGCCGTGCCGGGCGTGCACCGGGTGTACACCTGGGAGGACGTACCGCGCCGCATCTACACCACCTCGATTCACGAGGACTTCCGCGTCGATCCCAACGACACCTACATGCTGGACAACGTGGCTCGTTTTGTCGGGCAACGCATGGTGGCGGTGGTGGCCGAAACGGAAGCTGCCGCTGAGGAGGCGTGCCGCCAGGTGGTCATTGAGTGGGAGGAGTTGCCGGCAGTCTTCGATCCCGAGGAGGCGATGCGCATAGGCGCGCCGGCCGTGCACAGCAGGGGCGTGGACGCGTTCATCCGGCAGCCGGAGCGCAACATCCTCATCGATGTCCACGGCAACATCGGCGATGTCGAGTCGGCCTTCGCCACCGCTGATGTCATCCACGAGGGCACGTACGCTACGCACCGGGGCCAGCACGCGCACCTGGAGACGCATGGGTCGATTGCGTGGGTCGATGAGCACGGACGGCTCAATATCCGTACCAGCTCACAGTCCCCGTTTATCTGCCGCGACAAGATTGCCTACCTCTTCCAGTTGGGGCTGCCCGATGTGCGCGTTTTCTGCGAGCGCATGGGCGGCGGCTTCGGCGGCAAGCAGGAGGTCCTCACGGAGGACCTGGTCGCACTGGCGGCCATGGACACCGGGCGTCCGGTGCAGTGGGAGTTCACCCGCGAGGAACAGTTCGTCGGCAGCACGTACCGGCACCCGATGAAGGTCACCGTGAAGCTCGGCGCCACGCACGAGGGTGTGCTGACGGCAATGCAGTTGCGCATTGTCTCCAACACCGGCGCCTACGGCAATCACGGGGGTGAAACGCTGTACCACGCGTGCAGCGAGTGCATCGGGCTGTACCGCAGTCCGAACAAGAAGATCGACGCCTACGCTGTCTATACGAACACAGTGCCATCCGGCGCAATTCGCGGCTACGGCCTGACCCAGACAATCTTTGCCGTCGAGAGTGCGCTGGATGAACTGGCGCGAGCGCTGGAGATGGACCCGTTCGAACTGCGCCAGAAGAACGTGGTCCGGCCTGGCGATCCCATGCTCTCGCTGGGCATGGAGATCAGCGACACCGAGATCGGGAGCTACGGTCTTGACGAATGCGTCGAGCTGGTCCGCGACGCGCTGGCTCGCGGCAACGGCGTGAATCCGCCAAATGATGACGATTGGCTCGTGGGCACGGGGATCGCCTACGCCATGCACGACGCCGCCCCGCCGACCGAGCATCGCTCCAACGCGGCCATCGAGCTGCGGGAGGATGGCGCCTACGAACTGGTCTCCGGCACCGCCGAGTTCGGGAACGGCACCACCACGCAGCACATCCAGATTGCAGCGACGATACTCGGCACGACAGCCAGCCGCTTCCACATGATCCAGTCCGACACCGACCGCACCGGCTACGACACCGGGGCGTTCGCCAGTACCGGCACCTTCGTGGCCGGCAAGGCGGTGGCGTTGGCGGCTGAGGCGCTGCGGGACCGCATCCTGGGATTCGCAGCGCAGGTGATGGATGTCGAGCCAGGCATGTGCCGCATGGATAACGATGGCGTGATCTGTGGGGAGGGGCGCTGCACGCTGGCGAATCTGTGGCAGGCAGCCCGGGAGCGCGGCGTGCAGCTTGGGCTCTCCCGCAAGGCGTACGGCTCGCCGCGCAGCGTGGCGTTCAATGTCCACGGTTTCCGCCTGGCGGTGCACCGGGTGAGCGGCGAGATCCAGATTCTGCAGAGCGTCCACGCGGCAGATGCCGGCACGGTTATCAACCCCATGCAGTTGCGCGGGCAGATCGAAGGCGCGGTGGCGCAGGGGATTGGCTGGGCACTCTACGAACGCATCGTGCTCGATGACGCCGGGAAGATCGTCAACCCCGCGTTTCGCAACTACCGTATTCCCGCCTACGCCGATATCCCACGCACCGAGATCTTCTTCGCAGACACGCATGATGCGATTGGGCCGCTGGGCGCCAAGGGGATGGGCGAATGCCCGATCAACCCGGTCGCGCCGGCGCTGGCCAATGCCCTGGAGGATGCGACCGGGATTCGTTTTCGGGAGATGCCCTTCCGTCCGGACTTGATCTACAAGCCAATCTACGAGAAGTTTGGGGCGGGTACCATCTAATGTTGTAGGCAAGGAGTTCCAGTCCGGAATGGAGAGCAGCACATCGACCGCCGCGGGGTACATCAACCTTGGCGCCGTGGCGTATCGAGAGGGCCGGCTGGATGAGGCCCGTGCGCTCTTCGTCCGGGCACTCCTGGCCGACCATGAGAACGAGCGCGCCTGGCTCTGGCTGGCCACGGTGGCGACCGACCCGGACGAGCAACGCTACTGCCTGAACCGGGCGCTGGAGATCAACCCGGAGAGCAGCGGCCTGCGCCGGCGGGTGCTGCTGCCGTCCGGCCCGGCGGTGGTGCCGCCGGAACTGATCGAACTCGATCACCCGCCGCTGCCGCCTGACCTGGCGGACGTGCGCACGCCGGCGCTCCCGATCCTGCCGCGCCCGGCTCGGGAGCGGCATCAGCGTGCGCAGGCCAGCCGCAGTGCCTCTGGCGCTGGCGATGGCACGGATGCCGATATTCCGCTGCCGGCGGCCGCGCCGTCACCCCTGGGCCGTGTCCACTGGCTGCTGCCGCTGCTGGCGCTGGTGTTGCTGGCGGCAGCCGGGTGGCTCACGGTTCGCAACAGCGGGGCCCCGGCGCCAGACGATTACGTCATTGCGTTCGCCGGGCCGCTGACCGGGGAGAACGCTGCCATTGGCCGGGAGCAACTCCAGGCCGTGCAACTGGCGGTGTCGGAGCAGAACGCGCGCGGCGGGATTGGTGAACGCAGGGTCCGCGTCGAGAGCTTCGATGATGGAAACGATCCGGCGCGGGCAAGCCAGATTGCCGAGTCACTGGCGGCGGATGAGCATGTGCTGTTGGTGATCGGCCACCTCAGCAGCGATGCCACCGCCGCTGCGGCGCCAGCCTACGAAGCGGCAGGCTTGACGGTTATCTCCCCGTCCGCGACGGCTGACGCCCTGAGCGACGGTGAGCCGTGGGTCTTTCGTTCCATCTTTACCAACCGGACCGAGGGGGCGTTCGCCGCCGAGTACGCGCGGCACGCCCTGGGGGCAGAGACCGCCAGCGTCGTGTCGGCGCCGGGTGAATACGAATCCTCGTTGGCAAACGCCTTTGCAAATCAGTTCAGTACGGCCGGCGCGTTACTTCAACGCTGGGAGATCGACCCCACCGACCGCGACGCATCCATTGACCGTATTGTCCAGGGCTTGAGGGAGCATCCCGACACCGGGGTGCTCTTCCTGGCCCTGCAATCCGCAGACGCCCACGCCCTGCTGTTGGCCATTGGCCGCGCTGGTCTGGACCCAACGATGCTTGGCGGCGAGTTGCTGGGTTTTGATGATTTCGCGGCGATGTTCGCTGCCGAACCCGAAGAGCAGGGGCAACCAGGGTTCTTTACCGATGGGTTCTACGCGGTGTCGCCCCTGCTTTACGACAGCCTGGGCGGCGACGCGCTGGAGTTTGCCCAGCGCTATCGCGCGGCGTATGGCGTCATGCCGGACTGGCTGGGCGCCAAGGCGTACGATGCGACGGCGCTCGCGCTGTACGCGCTGGACACCCTCGACGGCGCAAACCCCGCGAACACGCCGGTCGCCGGCTTGCGTGAGCAGGTGCAGGGCGCCCTGGCCGGCTTGATCGGCGGGGAAGAACACGTGCAGGGCCTGGGAGGCCCGCTGAACTTCAACCGGGATCGCAGCGTGAAAGAGGCGCTCTCGATCGGCGTGTTCGATCTTGGCGACCTTCAGAGCGCACCGCTGCAGTACCGGGCGGCGAATCCGGATAGCCTGGGTGATCTTGATGCCGAACTGGCCACGGGCCAGGTGTTTGACCTGAATGGCGAATACTTCCGCCAGTATCGGGTCGTCTACGTTGGTGTCGGCATCAACAGTGTGTCAGAAATTGATGTCCAGAACCAGACGTTCGACGCGGATTTCTTCCTGTGGTTCCGCTACCAGGGAGAGCAGGACGCCGAGAATGTCTTCTTCATCAACGCGGAAGAACCGGACACCCCGATGCCTGAGCCCATCGACCGCTCCGAGGTCGATGGCGAACACTTCGCGATGTACCGCATCGATTCCACGTTCAGCCAGCCCATGGATTTTCGGCCGTATCCCTGGGACCGGCACACCCTGACCGTCGGGCTGCAGAATGTGACGCTCTCCGAGAACGATGTCGTCTACGTGCCGGACCAGTCCAACCTGCGCCAAACCCAGGCTGAGCGCCTCGCCAGCGGTGTGGATGTGACGCGGCCCTTCAACCAGGTTCCGAGCTGGATCGCAACGCGCGTACGCTTCACACAGGACACGGCGACCACGCGCGGCACAGTACCCGATCCCCGTACAGGCGCTCCGGAATTGCGCTCAGCTTCCACGTACAACGTCCAGATATCATATGAGCGCGACGTTCGGGCCTTCCTGATCAAGAACCTGCTGCCGCTCGCGCTGCTGGCGCTGGTGACCTACATCTCGCTCTTCTTCTCCCCGGAGAGCGCGGCGACGCGCATCGGCTTCTCCATCACGTCCATCCTCACCACCTCAGTGCTGCTGCAGTCGATTTCCAGCAACCTGCCAGACGTGGGGTACACGGTGGCCATTGAGTGGGGCTTCTATACGTATATTGCGCTCTCTGCGCTGCTCGTGCTGGTCAATATCACGATTGATCGCTGGTACAAGGCGCGGCGCTACGCGGCAGTCGCGCAACTCGACCGCATCGCGCGCGTCGTGTACCCGGTGGTCATCCTGGCGGTGGTCACGGCGTATGCCGTGCGGTTTGGGTAGCAGCCGCGCGCACGTGCTGACGTCAGTTGCTGATCGTGGACGTTGTGCACGATCCTGCCGGGGCTTGTCCCGCGAATCGCTGTTGCGTCCAGGCGATCAGCGGCGCTTCCAGAGGTGAGCCCTGCGCAACAATGCTGCGGTGATCCTGACCTGGGAAAGGCCAATAGTCCAGCATGGCCCCGTCCGCGCAGCGGGCCGCGACCCAGGCTTCGGTGGCGGCCGGGAAGACGACCTCGTCGCCCAGCCCCTGCGCGATCACGACCGGGGCAGAGAACGGCCCGCGAGGAGTGTTTTCCACCAGCCGTGCCGCAAGCGCTTGCTCCGGGGGCATGCTCAGGAGAGATTCCCCGCCCAGCCCCTCGATAAGCGCAGCCATTGCCGGGGCATCCTGCGGATCCAGCGGACAGCGGGTGGCCAGATCGCGGCCGGTGTCGTGCGCGGCAGCGCGGACGGCCGCATCGTACGAGACCTCGGGGTAGTACGCGCTGTAGGCGCTCACGAGATAGGCGCCGATGCCAGCGGCAACGGCATCGCCACCGTGCATCTCCAACAGACCAGGCAGATCAGCCGCCGGAGCAATCGCTACCGCCCCGGCGAGCGTGACCTCCGGCGCGTAGTCTGGCGCCAGCATGGTCGTCCAGAGCGCGGCGTGGCCGCCCTGCGAGTGGCCCCAGAGAACGGTGCGTCGGTCGAGTGCGAGGCCGGGCAACTGGTGGGCCGCACGGACTGCATCCAGGGTCGAGCGGGCCTCGCCTTCCCCGATCAGAAAGGGGTGGATGCCGTTGACGTCCGGCTGGTAATCGGGCGCGACGATCACCCACTGTGCATCCAGCGCCTGGGGTACGGCGGGAACGGCTGCGAAGGGGATGGTGGTCAGCGAGGGCATGCAACGCTGGACCAGGCCAAGCGTGCCGTGATCCCAGGCGATCACCGGCATTGGCGCGGTTGGCGGCGCCAGGGGCGCCAGCACGGTGGCGACGGCTGCAGCGGGAGCGCCATCGGGCATGGTGGTGGCGTACTGTATCCGCCACGCCTGTGACCCGGCGGGCAGCGTGCGTCCCATCAGCGGCTCGCTGCGCAGGAGCGTGCCAGGCGCGGCGGTAACGTCCGCAGGCGCGTCGTAGAACGCATCGAGGGGCAGCAGCGCCGGCGCCGGCGGCGCTGGCGGGCTGGCGTCCTGGCCGGCGACACGAGACGAGGCGGGGCCCGTGAACACCGTGCTCATCAGCAACCCCAGCGTGAACCAATGCCATGCGACTCGCATGATGCCCCCTCGCCGAACAGGCCCGGGCCTACCCGCGTGATTGCGCTACTCGTTCATCCTCGAAGACCAGGAGGTCGAGGCTGCCAGGAGAACTGCCAGCGCGAGTCAGGAGCAGCGCAGCTTCGCTGCGATGCTGCTGGGCATGGTTGGATTGATGCAGCAGCGCCTGCCAGACGGTGTAGCGGCGGGCGTTCCCTGCAATGTTCCGGTACGCGATGACGCGCTCCAGGTCCTCCGGCGTGAGCACCGCCAGGTACTGGTGGGTCAATGCATCCACGGATTGCCAGCGCGTAGTCAGCGTGGCGACATAGGGGAACTCGCCGGGCTGCCAACGCGCTGCCGGTGATGCGCCCCGACAGCGTTCCAGCCAGACCCACTGGGCCCAGACGGTGTGGACCAGTACGTCGCGAATGGCCTCGTGGCCATCCTGCCCGGCCACGAACTGCTGGAGGCGGAGCCGTTCGGCGGCTTCCAACACCCGCCGCATCGCCCAGGTGTTGTAGTCGTAGAGAAATCGCAGCGCCTGCAGCATGGCAATCAAACGTCCTGTCGCTCGTGGCCGAAGGGTCAGGCGATGATGCTACCGCGCCTGCTCTCTCCGGCGCGGTCGTGTTTGACCACGACCACTGCCAGCGTGACGCCGAGGCCGGGTGTGAGGAGCGCCTCCCCAGAGCCGGCAATCATCTGCACGCATGGTGCGGTGACGCCAGCGTGCAGTGAGCACTCTCCATAGACCACTCGATCATACGCTTGCGTGGAAGCTGGCCAGCGGGCGCGTTGAGGCGGAGACGATGCCGGGTGCTGATGGCGGCCGCCTGGGCCTGCCCCGCCGAGGAGGTGAAACTCCCTCAGTCGATACCGTTGGCGGCCGCCGGTGACCATCCGCACGACGCACGCGTGTGACGTGTGCCTGCGGGGTGACGGTGTCAAGCGCGACCAGGTGACTCGGAGCAGAGATTGCGCCGTGTCTGGCTCATGCCGGACAACGCCCGGCACTTCAGGCCAGGAGAGAGGCGATCTGCGGCCAGAGCGCGTCGATCTCCGCCAGGTCGCCGGCGTCCAGAGGCAGGAACTCGGGGTCGCGCATCAGGGCGCTGGCGAAGACGCCGCGGCGGCGGAGCACCTCCTTGGAGACGGCCATCCAGGCGCTCATCTCCAGAACCAGGAGCGGCAGCACTTGCCGGTGGATAGCGCGGGCGCGGGCGGTATCGCCCGCCTGCCAGGCGGTGAAGATGGCGACCAGCACGTCGCAGAGGCCAGCTGAGGGCATGGACCCAATGACCCCGCGGGCCAACTCGTTGGGCAAATGCATACCGGCCATGCCCCCGAAGACGCCCTGGAGTTTGGGCGAGGCTCCGGCAATGACCTCCCCAATGTTCCGTGTTGGCGGCAGCCGCTCTTCCTTGATGTAGGTCACGAGCGGGATGTCCTCGACCAACCGCAAGACAACCGGCGTCGGCAGGCTGATCCCGAATGGAGGGGGCGCGTTCTGCACGATGACCGGCAGTTGCGCCGCGCCGGCGATAGCCGCGTAGTAGGCCATGACGCCATCGACTGTCGGCCTGCGCACATAGGGCGGCAGGGCCATCACGGCGGCCGCCCCGGCTTCCCGGGCGTGTTGGGCGAACTCCAGCGCCGCCTGCGGGCTGGGAGCCGCGACATTGGCTACCACCGGGACGCGCCCGGCCGCCTGGTCGACCGTGCTGGCAACGACCTGCCGGCGCTCGGCGTCGGTGAGCACCATGAACTCGCTGGCCAGCGCGGGAATTACCAGGCCATGGACCCCGCAGCGGATGCAGAACTCCACCTCGCGCCGCAGCGCATCATCATCAACGCGGTCCAGCGGCTGCGCTGGCGCAAAGGGTATTTGGAGGACCGGCAGAATGCCGGCCAGGGGAGGAGCTGCCACAGGAGCGGTCTGCCTCGTTGCGCGATGGAGCGCAGCCTGGCCTGCGCCGCCGCGACGGTGTGTGGCGCACGAACTCGACTACGGCTCCGTTGCCAATCCTGGCCAGCAGTCTATCAAAGGAGCCCTTGAGCGCGCCTGGGTCAACGCCCTGGCGCGGGGACAGCCAGAGTGGACGTAGCAGTCAGCTCCTGCCGCAGGATGACATCAGGCCTGGCCTTGGTTGACGCCTTGCGATGGATCGCCAGCGAACCACCGGCACGATCATTCAGCAAGCGCTGCAACCCGTCGGCAAAGAGGACGGTAGCGTCGTTGGCGTCTGTCGCGACGGACATCACGACCGGAGGGGCGTCTGCGTGGGGCGAGTAGATGATCTCGTAACGCGGTGTCGAGCGTCGCACACAACCTCCAGAACACGTGGTGTTCGAGACAGGTGTGAATCATGGACGATGAGGAGGATGTTATGCAATTCGTACCAGAACCAGAGAAGTGGCATGCATTTCCATCATGTATTTTCACAATAGTGGCGGAAAGCATCGGATGTGGCGCCCCAACGGGAGGAGAGCATCGCGGAAGGGGAGCGGGTGTTGGCGTTCGACACGCGGGGAGTGGAGCCCTGTCCATGGGGACCGGCGTTCTTGAAGGAGCGGCCAGTGGGCGAAAGACGCCGGCACTGGCCGCTCATGAGGCAATGGACGAGTTGTTGGCAGCTCTGGCGAGAGCTAGTTCATCTGGGCCATGCAGGTGAAGAACTCCGTAATGTCGCAGTGGGCGGTGAACGTGCAACACTGCTGGATCAGCGCCTGGCAATCCGGATCACCCTCGCAGATTGTGGATAGCGCCAGGACGCACTGCCCCTCCTGCTTTCTGCACCTCTTTTTCGCTTTCTTGCCAGCGCTCTGACTCGCGACGGTGGTGTGGCTCGAGGCAAGGACGCCAGAGAGCCCCGCTGCGATGGCGGTCATCAGGGTGGTGCGACGAGTAACCTGACCGGAATCCTGCGATGTCATGTTCAACTCCACTGATTACAGCTGGTAACAAACCGTCGGGCGCGGCTTCTCACACGGAGTCTGAGTCGTCTGTCGCGGCGAGTGCGCACGAAGCGAACGCGGTGAAGTTGCAGTCGGACAGGAGGTCACAGCATGCGATGGCAGCCGGGCAATTGTCGCCGCTGCACACCAGCGCGAACGATGTCCGGCACTCTGCAATCTGCTTCTTGCAGCGGGAGTTTGCTTTCTTCTTCTTCGCGGCCGAACGGCGCGGCGTGAGTGCGGTAAGGCCGATTGCCCCGAGTGAAAGGAGTGAGGCACGCCTGGAAATGCCTGAGAGCACAGGAGCACGCATGATCATCTCCTACTGAACACGTCGACGTGACAGGTGTCACATCTGCACAAATGAGCGGGCGTAGCATAGGAGACGCTAACGTAAACGGCAAGAACAGATCACCATGTATTCATGAGAAATTGGACCTCTGGATTTTCCGCCTTCGAGACAGTGGTGTAGGGGCAGTCCAGGCGCCGGTGAACGGTGTGGGAGGCAACGTGCCGGGCGTGCGTGGCGGAGTGCCCCGTCTGGCGCGTTGGTCAGGGGCAGATGTGACGGCGCGTTGCATCGCGTGGCCGGCGGGCGCAGGGGGAGGGATACCGGCCGCGCCTGTGGCGACAAAAGCCGCCCGTGGGGCAACGAGTGAGGTGGGCGTTCAGCTTCAGGTGGGGAAAAACGTGCCGCCACTGAGACGGTGCGTGAAGCTGGTGAGATTCCAGGCAGCCGGGAAACTTCAGTTTCTGGCTGCGTCTTATCAGGCTCGCCCTTCGCAATCTCGCTCTGGCGGACCTCCCGGCGGCGTCCCTCTTGTCTCTAATGTGCCACAGGTTGCGGTCTCGTGAGCACGCGCGCCTGATCCCGGCATCCACGCTGTGGCGCCAGCCGTCACCGTGCAACTATCCCGGGTGCGTCAACGCGGTCCAACGCGCGAGGGTGTGCGCACGCCGGGATTCTGGCTGGGGTAGGCTCTCGCTGTGCTGGTGAGCCAGGGAGCGGAGCAGGGTCCGTGAGTGATTTGCGTGAGGGTGACGTGCTGGGCGTGGTGCGTCGCCCGGCGGGCGGCTGGGATGTGGAGGGGGCGCAGCGCCTCAACGCACTGATCAGGCGGCTGGCGACCCAACAGGATTGGCGGCACTTCGTGGTGCGCATGCATCCCGCCACATGGAGCCGGATCATGCCCTACCTGGACTACAACCTCTCCTTCCCGAAACCCGGGGTGCCCATGGATATGGACGGCGGGCCGCACGAGGACGCCAGCACCATCGAGGTAATCTGGCGCGAGGTCGTGCGGCACCCGTACTGACAGTCGCCTCGCGGGCGCAGTGGCTCC
Source organism: Thermomicrobiales bacterium (assembly GCA_041390745.1). Lineage (GTDB taxonomy): Bacteria > Chloroflexota > Chloroflexia > Thermomicrobiales > UBA6265 > JACCXM01. The sequence goes on from JAWKPJ010000023.1 coordinate 72,725, forward strand.
GTTGCCCGCCGCTGCGCCAACCTCGGGCAAGGACGCCCCCGAACCTGTGGCAGCCAGTTCCGCCAGAGCCAGTCGCGCAGCTTCAAACCGCCGGGATAGCGACGGGGCGCGCAGCAGACCCTGGATATCCTGCTGCGACGCGGTGATCACCGGCACGCTGCGACCGGTGCGTCTCGTAAGGCCGACTGGGTGAAGCCTGTCTGTTGGCGATGCCGCAGCGGGACGGCACGAGAGCGGGACGCTGCGCGCCTGGTGTGCCGCCTCCAGGCGTTGGAGTTGGGAGCCATCTTCGGCCAGTGAGTGCCCCTGGCCGCCGCAATCGCGCATGTGGCCAGCACATCCCCGGGTGAAATGAGCAGGTAGCAATCCGGGTATGAGTACGGATGGCGCCGGGTTCCGGCGGGCTCCAGGATGGGTGCAGGAGATGTCGTGCTGCACCAACGGAGTCCCCGATGTTCACGCTCTGGTCTCGCGCACTTCGGCCCCCACCACCGGCTCCATCCTGGATCTGCCGCCTGGCTCCGGCCCTGCTTGTGCCGCTCCTGGCAGCCAGCATCCTGATCGGACCTGCGCCGGTCCAGGACCCACGCCCGGGGCCCGTGCCGGAGTCGGCCTGTCAGGCGCGCCTCGCGGAGGCCGAGGCGACGCTCGCCGCGACTGAGGCTCGCACGGTGGTGAGCAGCAACGCGCCCCGATGACCCCACATGTCCCCCACATGTGTGCCAATGACGTGGGCGCTCACGTGGGCTGGTGTCTGTTCGACCCCGCCCCCCGGGAATAGGGTGGTTGCACGGTCACGAGGACATCACGGACGACTTGATGAAACACCGAGAAAGGAACGCTGGCCATGTTGAACCACCCGGTCACCGGACTGACGAATGCCAGCAAGTGGCGGCACGAGGACTTGCTGGTCGAAGCCGATCACGAACGGCGCGTGGCGCTCTGCTCTTCGCCGGTGCGCAGGGCGATCTGGAGCGCCTTACTCCTCAGCCTGCGCACTGAGTGGCGGATGCAGGAAGTCCGGCAGGCGGCATTCCGCTCGCTGGCGCGCACCGGGAGGTAGGCGAAACGCTGGAACGGGGCGTGGCGTGAGCCGCGCCCCGTTTCTCAGCGTGCGGTATCCGGCGGAAGCCGCGGTCTACCCGCCTGCTTCGGCCTTCTGGGCGGCCCACTGCTTGTAGCGTTCCAGCAGCAGGCGGTTCGCCTGACGCCATTTGTCCGCGACGTCCTGGGTGAACGCCGCGCCGTCCTCCGGCGTGGTGATTTCACCCGTGATCATCTGGACCTGGGCGGTGTTGAAGCCGTTGAACCAGATGTCGAACGGCACGAAGTTCTCGAACTGCGGGGCCGGGTTCTCGGTGCCCCAGTCGTAGAGCTGGCGCACGAGCGGGTCTTCGATCAGTGCCGGGTCGAAGCGGTCGTCGGAGGGCGGCACACCCGTGGCCGCGAAATACGCTGCAAGTTGCTCCGGCGTGTGCAGGAACGTGATGAAGTCGGCTGCCACGGCCTTCTGGTCGTCGGTTGCCCACGAGGTGACGGCCAGCGTCTGCGAGGTTGACGCCAGTTGGTCCTTGAACGGGCCATCACCGGTGGCCGGCAGCTTCATGAGGCCGGTGTTGTCCGGGCCGATGCTCTCAACATAAGATGCCAGTTCGCTGCCGGCAATGAAGGTGAGGCCGGCCTTGCCCTGCGGCACGAGTTGCTGCCCACTGTACATATCCAGCGAGGCGACATCATCCGGGAAGCAGCCGTGGTCGATCATCTCCTGCCAGCGCTGGAAGAACGTGACGTACTGCGGATCGGCAAAGCTGGTGTCGCCGGTGACGGTGCCCAGCACCTCGCCGACGCCGGTCACCTGCTGCGCCAGACTGTCGAGCAGGAAGCGGCCCGCGCCCCAGGTATCCTTGGCCCCGAACCCGATCAGCGGCATATCCGCTTCCTGGAAGGCATCACAGGCAGCCAGGAACTCATCCCACGTTGCGGGCGGGTTCTCCGGGTCGAGCCCGGCGGCCGTGAAGGCTTCCTTGCTGAAGACGATGGGGTAGGAGGGTTGCAGATACCAGGCGGCTGACCAGACCTTGCCGTCCCAGGTCGCCTCTTCCTTGTTGATGTAATGGTTGGCCTCGTCCATCCCGACCAGGTCGGAGATGGGCACGATCCACTCCTTCCAGACGGCGTCCATGGTGTAGATGCCGCCCCAGAGGTACATGATGGTCGGGCCTGAGCGCGCCTGACCGGCGGCTTCGTAGCTGGGCAGCAGGGCATCGACCGAGAGCAGGTTGTTCGTGAACGTCACATTTGGGTGTTCGGCGGCGTACGCCTCCTGGGCGGCCAGCAGCCAGGCCTCGGAGCCGGGCGCTTCCGTTTCACCCCACCACCACACCTCGATGTTCACCGGGCCGGTGGGCAAATCCTGCGCGTGCGCGGCGCCGAACGGCGCCAGCATGTTGGCGACCAGCAGCGCCAGCACCACGATCACGCCGAATCGTTTTCGCATGCGTCTATCCTCCTCGCTTCTCGCTCCGCAACGCTGCCGGCGTTGGCAGCGCGAACACGCTATTCCTTGACTGCGCCTGCCAGCAGACCGCGCATAAAGACGCGCTGCCCAAACAGGTAGAGCAGCAGCAGCGGGACGGCGGAAATCGTCGCTCCCGCCATCACCAGCGGAATATCCATTGTGTTCTTGCCCTTGAGCAGCGCCAGCCCCGCCTGCAGGGTGCGTGATTCCTCACGCTGAAGCATGACAACCGCGATCAGCAGCTCGTTCCAGGCCCAAAGCGCATTGACAATCGCCAGGGTGACGAGGGCAGGGCTGACCAGCGGCACGACGATGCTCCACAGGATTCGCAGGTGCGTTGCGCCCTCCACGAAAGCCGCCTCGTACAGTTCGTGCGGGATCGCCTCGATGTAGCGCACCATCATGAACACGGAGAAGGGGAACATCAGCCCGGCGTAAGCCAGGATTACGGCGTCGAAGTGGTTGACCCGGCCCAGCGCCGTCATTAGCGCGAAGAGGGGCAGCAGCATGACGATGGGTGGAATCACCATCAGGAACACGAACAACCTCAGGAGCAGTTCGGAGCCGCGGAAGGGCAGGCGGACGAACGCGTAGGCGGCGGGTACGCTGACCAGCGTCACCAGCAGCACCGAGCCACCGGTAACAATGGCGGAGTTGAGCACCCAGCGCCCGATGTTCTGCTCGAAGGCGGTGACGAAGTTCTCCCAGTGAATCCCCTGCGGCCAGCCGAGGGGCGACCGGAAATAGTCGTCCCGCGTACGCAGCGCGGTCCAGAGCATGAACCAGAGCGGGAACAGGGCCGCCAGCGAGGCGAGGACGAGGATCGCCTGCTGCACAATGCCGCCGAGGCGGCGCGAAACGGATGCCTTCATGCGGGTTCTCCACGGCGCACCAGACGGCCGAGCAGCCCGGCGGCCAGGACGACCGCTACGGCCGCGAGCAGGACCAGCGTGGCGGCGGCTGCGGCCAGGTTCATCTGCGAGACGGTGAAGGCGTTCTGATAGATGTAGAGATCGGCTGTCATGGTGGCGTTGCCGGGACCGCCGTTGGTCATCACGAAAACGTAGGAGAAGGTCCAGACGGCGATGGTGATGATGGAGGTGATCGCGTAGAAACCGATGATGCCGTGCATCTGGGGGATGGTGACATCCCGATGCGCGCGCCAGCGGCTTGCGCCATCCATCATGGCGGCCTCCAGTGGCTCCGCCGGCAGGGTGAGCAAACGGGCCGAGAAGAGAACAATGCCCAGCACCGCCTCGCGCCAGACGATGACCCCGCCGACCGAAAGCAGCGCGATGCCGGGATCCCCCAGCCAGTCCTGCCGCAGGAACCCAAGGCCAATGGCCTCCAGCATCTGGTTAAGCGCGCCGTTCTTCGTCAGCATCTGGCTAAAGGCAATGCCGCTAACGGTGATCGAGATGATGTACGGCACGAAGAGAATGAAGCGGAAGAGCGGCGCTGATTTGCGCTGCTCGAAGAGCAGGAGCGCCAGGGCCAGCGCCACGGCGATCATGACTGGCACCGCGACCATCAGCACCAGATTGTTGCGGACGCTGGCGCGGAAGAGGGGGTCATCCAGCACCACGGCGTAGTTGTCAAACCCGACGTAGAGCGAAAGGCTGCCGAGGCTCTGGAAGAGACTCATGCGCACCAGGCTGTACACAGGGTAGATGAAGATCAGGGCGATCAGGATGACGCTGGGGAGCAGAAAACCGAACGCGTACCAGCCGTTTCCGCCAACGATGCCGCCGGGGCGCGAGGAGCGAGTGGCGCGCGACGTAGGCCGGGTCGCGCCAGCCGGGCTGCGGAGAGCCACGGACGAACCGGAGTCGTTGGCAACCACGCCGATGCGGGCCCTTTCAGCGGGGGGCGGCGCACCCGCCCCAGCCTGCGCGAATCGTGAATCAGGCCCGTATGATAGCGCCGGTTCAGGAGGTTGAAATGACGCTAGCGTGGCGGTCGGAACAGGATTCGCGTGGCCTGCGGCGCGTCGTGCTTGAGAACAGCTCGTTGCGGCTCACCTTTCTGCCGGACCTGGGCGGCAGGCTCTGGTCGCTCATCAACCTGGGGCGGGACGAGGAGATCCTCTGGCATCACCCGGCCATGTTGCCTCACGCCGTTGTCCCGGGTGCTGGCTACGACGATGCGTTCGCCGGCGGCTGGGATGAACTGTTTCCGAGCGATCGCGCAGTATCGCTCGAGGGCGTTGATTTCCCCGACCACGGTGAGTGGTGGAGCCAGCCGTGGACGTGGCAGGTGACTGAAGAAGCGGATGCACTGCGACTGACCCTCTCCGGGGGTGGATTCGTCACCCGGCACGAGGCGGTCCGCACCATCACCTTGCCGCGAGACGGCTCGCAGTTCTCCTGGCGGACGCAGATTACGAACACGGGCGATGCCGTACTCCCGTATATCTGGCGGCATCATCCTGCGTTGCCGGTTCGGCCCGGCACGCGGCTGCATCTCCCGGCCGCCACGGTCGAGGCCATTGCCGAGGATCCCGGGGGGATCTCCGCCGCCGCATTCACCTGGCCGGCTGGCGCACTCGTCGATGGCGTCGCGCGGGACCTGAGCACGCTCCCCGCCGCCGATTGCGGCGAAGTGTGGATGCTTTATGCCACCGGACTGCCGGAGGGCTACGCCCGACTCACCTGGCCGGGTCAGGATGACGGCTCAACGCACGGGATCGCCTTTACCTTTGACCCGGCGCGCGTGACGGCCGTGACAACCTTCGCCACGTTCGGGGGCTGGCGAGACCTGCAGACGATCCTGCCAGAGGCAGGTGTCGGCTACCCGGCGGATCTGCGCGAGGCCGTGGCTGCCGGCACGTGCGGCGTGCTGGGAGTCGGGGAGACGGTTGCGTACGAGGTGGGGGTCGCGGTCTGGTGAGGCGAGCCAGGGCTTGCCCGCAGCCATCACGGACGTTCGTCCGCAAGGGTATTGACAGCCAGTCGATGTCCGTATAAAGTGTACGTACAGTCCCGAGGAGCCCGGTAACAGCAAGGCTCCCCACTGGAACCGGTCGTGAGCACCTGGTGGATCGCGGGGTACGCCGGGTGTGAGGGCCGCAGACAGGACCGGCTGGCACGATTACGTTTGTTGCGGGGCGAACGTGATGGAGCCTTCGGTCGCGGGGAGACGAACTGGCGCCTGACTTGTCGGGACTGTTTCTTCGTTCAGCCTCTCGTACCTCGGCTGGCGATGAGCGTCGTGTGGGATTGCCTGGAGACCTGGGTCCCCTGCTTCGCGCGCCTCACTCCGCATCTCCAGATCTGGCAGATTTCGGGTGAATTCCCGAGTGTATCCTGCGGCACAATCCAGCGGAATGCGGTTCAATGCGCGTAGGCAAAACGTACGCGCGTGTTGAGGAGAACTCGCCCATGGCCCGCCCGCTGGACGTCGGTTTCCTGATGATGCCCACCGAGAACGCGGAAACTGGCGTCGCGCCGCGCTGGGCTGACATCCTGGAGATGGCGCGGCGCGGCGAAGCGCTGGGGTATGACTCGCTCTGGATTCCCGATCACCTGATCATCGATCTCCCGCGCGAGGGCTCGCAGCCGGAAGGGGCGTGGGAAGCCTGGTCGCTGGTGGCGGCGCTGGCCGCCGCGACGGAGCGCATCGAGATCGGGTTGCTGGTCACCTGTACGGCGTTCCGCAACCCCGCGCTGCTGGCCAAGATCGCAGACACGTGCGATGAGATCAGCGGGGGGCGGCTAATCCTCGGCATGGGCGCGGGCTGGTGCCAGCGCGAGTTCGATGCGTTCGGCTATCCCTTCGACCACCGGGTGGGCCGCTTTGCCGAGGCGATCGACATCACCAGCAACTTGCTGCGGCAGGGGCGCTACACCTGCGAAGGCACGTACTATCAGGTGCGGGATTGCGAACTGCGGCCGCGCGGTCCGCGCCCGGAAGGCCCGCCCATTCTGGTTGGCTCGTCCTCGAAGGGCGAACGCATGATGCGCCTGTCTGCCCGCTACGCCGACATCTGGAATCGTGATTTCGACGCGGTGAACCCGGACGAGGTCCCGTATTCGCGCGAGGATCTGCTGCGCTCCCAGGCGAAGATCGACGCGGCCTGCGTCGACGTAGGCCGTGACCCTTCCACCCTGACACGCACATGTGGCGTGTGGGTTGACCTGCCCAGCGGGCCAGACCGGGGCTGGGATGCCCTCTCCGGCACACCGGAGGACATGGCGGAAGGCCTGCGCCTGTACGCGGAGACCGGGTACAGCGGCGTCCAGATCTGGCTGAATCAGAATGACACCGCCGGCATCGAGGCGTTCGCGCCGGTGCTGGAGATCCTGGACCGCGACTGAGCGCCGGGTCGCCATCGAAGATGCCGCCTTCTGCGTCGCTCGCCAGCGACATGGTTATCCGCCCGGCGAACGCCGATGATCTGCCGCGCCTGTGGGAGATTCGCGCTGCCAGCGACGCGCCAGATCCGCTCTGTCCGCCGCCGGCCGGTGCGCCGCCGCCGATCCTGGGACATTTGCTGCGGACGGCAACGCTGCTGGTTGCCGAGCGGGCGGGACAACCCGTCGGGTTCGGCGGCCGCGCGGATCGGGGTGGGGTTGCCTTCCTGACCGATCTCTTTGTGGACCCCACGCTGCAATCCACAGCGGTTGGCAAGGCGCTCCTCCGCGAACTCTTCCAGGACGCAGGCTCCCGGCGCTGTACGCTCGCGTCGGCAGACGCGCGGGCCGTTGCGCTCTACACCCGGGCTGGCATGACCCCGCGCTGGCCAAACTTCGACCTGTGCGCCGATGCTGCCCGGCTGCGGTTGCCGTCCACGCGCACAGTCTCGCTGCGGCCAGCCGACCCGTTGGACGCGGCGTTCCTGGAGTGGGATACCGCGCTGGGCGGCCGGTGGCGGCCGGAGGACTTTGCGTTCTTCCGCGACGAGCAGGATGCCTCGTTCTTCTGGATCGACGCGGCGGTCGAGCGCGTTGGGTACGCCGTGGTGCGGCGCGATTCGGTCAGTGGCGTGCGGGACGATACGTTGACCGTCGGGCCAGTTGGCGGGCGAACAGTGGCGCTGGCTCGCGCGGGCACGCTGGCTGCCGTGACGTGGGCGCAGGCGCGCGCGCCTCGACTGGAGATCACCGTCCCCGGCCCACACCCGGCGCTGCCGCTGCTTCTGGAGGCTGGCTTCCTGATCGACTACATCGGAACCTTCTGCGCCTCAGCGGCAGTGCGGCTCAACCCGGCGAGATACATTGCGTCGGGCGGGGATCTCTTCTAGCCCATGGCCCTGGGCAGTGACGTCTTGAGCGCAGTCGTGTGCTCGCACTCAGGGATGCGGTAAACCGAGGTCTCTCACGCCTGGCGTGAAACGCCGACTGACGGGGCGAAGTGGCTGCGGGGCCCTTACCGCCCGCCCTCGCCCGGTCCTCAATCGACCCGGTGCGGGAGACGCCTGTCGCGGGGTGCACACGAACTGGACGTCACGGCTCGGTCCGCCGTGTCTCGAATGATGCCGAGAGGTTTCGTCAACGGCTTGACGGCACTGAGGGCCATCGAACGCCCCTGCGGGCGCATTCTCACGACCAGCGTCATCGACTCTGCGCGAGGTACGAGTCAGGGGCCAGCCGGGTGAGGTGGTGAACGCCTACGCGCGCTCTTCCCGTGGTGGCGGCAGGACTGCCCTGAGCACCAGGTAGCCCAGCACCCCGGCGGTGATAGACCCGAAGAGAATACCGACCCGGGCCGTATCGGCGATGGCGCGATCGTCAAAGGCGAGCTCAGCGACGAAGAGGGAGATTGTGAAGCCGATGCCGCCGAGGACGCCAACGCCGGCCACATGTTTCCAGGCCATGGCGCGTGGCTTGATGGCGATGCCGATCTTCACCGCCAGCCAGGCAAAGAGCACGATGCCGAGCGGCTTGCCGATGACCAGACCAGCAATGACCCCCCAGGTTTCGCGACTGGTGATGGCTTCGCCCAGGCCGTGCAGGAGTGGGATGCCGGCATTGGCGAAGGCGAAGATGGGCAGGATGCCGTAGGCCACCCACGGGTTTAGCCGGTGCTGCAGGTGGGTCATCGGCGTTTCCACGTCTTCGCAGAGCTTCTCCAATTGCTGGGTGGCCTGCTGCTGTGGCTCATTGCTGAGAATGGACGGCGCGATGAAGCAGGCGGCCTCGAAATCCGCGATGGCCTGCCGCGCCCGGATCAGGAACTCGCTGGGGTTGATCCAGGAGCGAGCCGGGACGGTCATGGCCACCAGGACGCCGGCGAAGGTGGCGTGTACACCCGACTTGTAGACCGCGAACCAGACGGCAAGACCAACAAAGGCGTAGATCGGCCAGCCGTGGAACCCGGCGAAGTTGGCGAGGCCCAGCACCCCGAGCAGCAGCACGGCGATGCCGAGCCAGATCCAGTTGATCTGTTCGGTGTAGAAGACCGCGATGACCAGCACGGCCAGAATGTCATCCACAATGGCGAAGGCCGTCAGGAAGACCAGGAGCAACGGGCGCACCCGTGTGCCGAGCAAGCTGATGACGCCCAGGGAGAAGGCAGTGTCGGTGGCCATCGGAATACCCCAGCCGTTGGCCGCCGGGCCGCCCAGGTTCAGGCCGAGGAAGATGAGCGCCGGGACAACTGCCCCACCGACCGCCGCCGAGATGGGGAGAGCAGCCTGTCGTGGGGAGCGCATTTCGCCCACCAGAACCTCGCGCTTGATTTCCAGGCCGACGATGAAGAAGAAGAGCGCCATCAGGCCATCGTTGACCCAGTGGCGGAACGATGCCGTCACCCCGAAGCCATCGACGACCCCGATCGTGAACTCTGTCTCCCAGAAGCGCTCGTAGGCGCCGGCCAACGGCGAGTTGGCGGCGATCAGGGCAAGCACCGTGCCCAGCAGCAGCAAGCCGATGCCAGAGACACTGGTGCGGACGAAACTCTCCAGCGGAGTCATCGCCAGTGCGAGCGGCCGCTCCTGACTCGTGCCGCTGATGTTGGCAAGGGTCGATTCCCGCTCGACCAGCGGTTCGATTTCCGCCAGCCAGGCTTGCCGCACATCCGAAGCAAGCCATGCCTGCAACGCCGGGTCGGACGCGAAGGTGAAGACCACGCGGTAGGTGCGGTTGTTGCGCACCGGCCGGAAAGTCCGTTGGGAAACGAAGCCAGGCGCGCGCGCCATAGCGATAGCGAGCCGGGCCAGGATCGCATCGAAGGCGGCTTCCTGGCCGAGCCGGACGACCTTGGACACGCTGAAGGTGACGCCAGATGGGGGTTCGGTCGTCCCCCCAGGCGAGGCCCCTGCTGGCTCGTCAGGCGTCTCGCCGGCTGCGGGCTGAGCGGGCGGTGCAGGATCTGTCATGGATGGCGCTGATCGGCAGTCAGGCCGACGGCTCCATCACCACCTGATCGATGTAGCACCAGATCCAGTCCTCGTCCCGCTCGAACGACTGCACGATGGGGTGCCCGGTGGCGTGGAAGTGCTTCGTGGCGTGTTTGTTCTTCGAGGAATCGCAGCACCCGACGTGGCCGCAGGTCAGGCAGAGGCGCAGGTGAACCCAGGTGTCGCCGCTCTCCAGGCACTCCTCGCAGCCGTCCGGAGTCTTCGGCGTGACATCCCTGATCTGGTCGAGGTGCGTGCAGGGGACGCTCATGCTGGGTTCCCTCTCGTTCTCGGGAGCAGATTGCACCGCTCCAGCCATCGGCAATGGCGGGATTCTCTCCTATCGATTGGCGAAATGCACCTCGCCGGACGTACCCGCGGCTACCGGTGAGCAGCGCACGGAGGCGTGGCTGCCCGCCAGAGCACAACCTTGCCCTGCCCGGTAAGGCGGCGAACCTACGCCGCCAGTTGCCTGAGGAGCGCTATTGCGGCATCGGTGAGCATGTCCCCGGCGCCCTCTTCCAACCGGCTGGGTCGCGCGAAGCGCGGCTCGTAGCCGCCGTGGGAGAACGCGACCCGCGTCGGGATGTCCCCATGGGAGCCGTTGGCAACTGACACGACCATCGTGGAGGCGAAAGGCGAAGCCGCAATGATGCGCCGGCCGAACTCGGTGAAGATCTCGCCCGGCAGGGCCACGATGGCGGTGTCGCCAATGGCGATCACCTGCACCTCCAACTGCTCGACCAGTTGCGCATTGGGCCCCTGCTGCCACTCCCACATGCGCAGCATCTCCACTGCGTGGCGCTCATTGCCGACCTGCTTGCCGTCGGCAAAGGTGAAGTCGTGCCCGGAGAGCTGGCGGGAGAACGCGACCTCGTCCAGATCCGCCGGGCGTTCCTCCAGATACCAGCGCGCCAGTTCCACCAACTCTGCCGTTGCGAGCCGTTGCCTGACCGCCACATGCGTGGCAGCGACGCTGATGGCGTGCGCCGGCTCGTGCCGCGCGGAGGCGATAGCCTGGTCTGCGGCCTCCGCCAGCGCCTCGCCCATGCGCGTTGTGTGCGCGACCCCAAACCCGCTCTCGTCGTCGTGGGAGGACGGGTCAGGGGTCGACGTATCTCCGGCCGCCCCAAGCAGGAACCCCCAGATGCCTCCGCGCCGCGCCTCCAGGGCCTCGGTTAGCGCTCCCGGGTAGTCTGCGGAGTAGACGGGGTCGTGGCCCATGGCCGTGGGGTGGCACGAGAAGTCGATCACCCCGCCCAGCGGAGCGCCGTCCGGCGTGCGCGCCATGAGCAGGCGAACCGTTTCGTCCGGCGTGTCCTCCATGCCGCTGAAATCAGGCAGCCAGGTCCAGCCGTGGGTGCCCACCTCCCCGTTCGCGTACATCGGCCGCCGGTTGAACCCGACGCCAGGCGCCTGCGCCTCGCCGCTCAGCAATTCGGCAGGTTGCAGGCTGGCAACGGCCTCAGCGGCCGCCGTCGCCACGCGCTCCCGCGCCTCGTTGAGGAACGCCGTCGACTGCTCGGGGTCGTCGGTAGCGTCGACGTACGGCGAGGGCGCCCGGTGCGTGTGACTGCATCCGATCAGGATATGGTGAGCAGGGATATTGCTGCGCCGGGAAATGGCCTCGCGCCACTCGGCTACGGTGTCACTGTGCAGCCCGATCAGATCGAGGCTGACCAGGGCGACCCGGGTGTCATTGACTTCCAGCACCATCACCCGGCCATGCAGCGGCCAGACCACGCCTTCCCCGCGCGGTGAACCGGGCATGCCCAGCATTTGCAGGCCCAACGGTGGGCTCAGTTCCGTCTTGCCAAATCCCGCGCGCATCCCAACTCTCCCAACCCGCCGCAGGCATCCTCGCGTGCGTCGCCTGTGGCCCCATTGTCCACGAACCGGGGCAGGCTTGCCGGGGTGGCCGGGTTGATAGACTAGGCGCAGAGTGTTCAACCAGGCTGGCGCCGCCTGGAAGGAGAGGATGCCATATGTTTCTGGGGACATCTCGCATCTGGTGGATCATTTCCGGGGTGCTGCTCGTGGCCGGATTCGTGCTCATGGCCTTCGGGCAGACCGTGTTCGGCATCCTCGCGCTGTTCGCGGCAATCGGGAGCTTCGCCGCTGCTCCCATGCGTTACGGCGAGAACGCGCGGCTTACACGCAAGGAGCGCCGCGAGAAGGATGCTGCAGCACGTGAAGCGGCCAAGGCTCCCCCGGCCAATGCACCGGTGGCCAACCTGCCGCCCGCGCCACCGCTGCCGCCGCGTGAACGGCCAATCATTGCCGGGCGGGATGCCTCGGAGGTGTAACCAGCGTGGCGCGGGGCTGCGGAGTGAGGCGAGTTGTGGGAGGGCGCCGGCGTGGGAACGAGCTTTGATGCGGATGTTATTGTCGTCGGCGCCGGCTTCGCCGGGTTGACCGCTGCCCGGGACCTGGGCGAGCGTGGGGTCAGGGTGATCGTGCTGGAAGCGCGGGACCGTGTGGGTGGCCGCACCTTGTTCCAGGAGTTCCCCGCCGCGAAGCGGGGCGTGGAGCTTGGCGGAACCTGGTTCGATCCGTCCAAACAGCACGATGTCCGCATCGAGGCCGAACGCTACGGCATGACCTTCGAGCCGACGGTGGCCCACACCCGGATGCTCTGGCGCACGCTGGGCGAGGTGCGGGAGGACCCGCCGGTCCCGGCGGAGGAGATGCCGGCGCTGGAGGCTGCCCTGGCCGCAATGCGGCAGGCGGCGCGGTCCCTCTCGTCGCTTTCTCAAGCTGAGCTGCGCCAGCACGATGTGGCGGTCAGTGAGTGGCTGGACCGTCTGGAGCTGGGCCCGGCGGCGCGGGAGTACCTGAACGCCTGGACCTCAACCATGGCCGGGGCGTTGCCGGAGGAGCACCCCATGCTGGCGGTGCTGGTGCTCCTGGAGCAGAAGGAAGACGTCTATTCCATTGGCGCGAGCGACACGACCGTCCTGAAGGAGGGCACCACCGCCCTGGCCGCCGCCATGGCGGCGGACATGCGCGCAGACCTGCGCCTGAACACACCCGTGACGGCGATCCGGCAGGATATCGACGGTGTGGACGTGGAGACTGCCGACGGGGTGTTGCGCGCACCGCTTTGCATTCTGGCCGTACCGATCAATGTCATGCCGGATATCACTTTCGATCCGCCGCTGGAGCCGGAGCGGCAACGGGCGGTGGAGCAGGGGAATGTCTGCACCGTCCGCAAGACATGGATGGTGACGTCCGGCGTGCCGCAGGGCCTGATGTGCTACGGCTGGGAGACGCCGTTCCACTCGATGCAGGTGGAGGCCGACCTGGGAGAGGGCCGGCAACTGGTCGTCGGGTTCGCGCTGCACGGGCGCACGGACCCGGGTAACCTGCCCGCAATCGAGGCCGCCGTGCGCGACTACGCGCCTCAGGCCAGCGTGCTGGCCGCAATCAGCCACGATTGGACAAGCGACCCCTGGTCACGCGGCGCCTGGATGAGCGAGCCGCCGTTGTGGGTGGTGGACGGCGTCCTGGAACTCCTGGCGAGGCCGCACGGCCAGATCATCATGGCTGGCGCGGACATTGCCACCGTCTATCCCGGCTGGATTACCGGCGCCATCAACTCAGGCCATGCCGCCGCGCAGGAGGCGGAGCAGCGGCTGGGTGTGGCAGTGGGGTAGGGCGCGCTCTTCCGCCACGTGGGAACCCGCCCGACTGGCATCGCCTGGATCTGGGCGAAAGGCGGCTGCCTGTCGTGGGGCCAGCCGCCTTTCGCGGATCATGCGGAGGTGACGGCGGGGGCTGGCCCTGCCGCCGCTGATCAGTTGCAGGTCCCAGGAACGCAGTTGCACCCGCCGCTGCAGCAGTTGCTGGCTGAACAGCCTCCGCCCCCGCACGTCCCACCGCTGGGTACGCAGCAGCGGCCATTTGCCAGACAGACGGCATCATCGGTATTGCCTTCGGTTGGGATGCACTGCAAACCTGTGCAGTCAACGGACCCGCCGCAGCCGTCCTGGGCCGTGCCGCATCCTCCGTTGCACGCCTCGGTTGCCGTTTTCGGCGTACAGCCGCATACGCCGGGTGTCCCACCTCCTCCGCAGGTCACGCCTGTTCCCGAGCAGGGGATGCAGGAACCACCGCCGATCCCACAGGCATCGTCGTCGTCGATGCGGCAATTCCCGGTGACATCGCAGCACCCGGAGGGGCAACTTACGCTATCGCAGATGCACGCGCCGCCGAGGCAGCGTTGGCCAGCCGCGCAACTGCTGTCATCACAGGCGCAGACACCTGCGGCCTGGCAGGTCTGCCCGGGTTCGCCGCAAGTCTCGCCCTGCTGGATCGGATCGACAACGCAGGCGCCGGGAGTGTTGGGGCCTTCCTGG
>JAWKPJ010000024.1:0-64994 GCA_041390745.1 Thermomicrobiales bacterium
TGGGCTCTTCTGCGAGCGGATCTTTGGCCCCACCAAGGACTGGGAGTGCTACTGCGGCAAGTACAAGCGCATTCGCCACGCCGGTACGGTGTGTGACAAATGTGGGGTGGAAGTCACACGGGCCAAGGTGCGCCGCGAGCGCATGGGCCACATCGAACTGGCTGCGCCGGTTGCGCACATCTGGTACGTCAAGGGCACACCAAGCCGTCTTGGGCTGCTGCTCGATATCACCCCGCGCAACCTGGAGCGGGTGCTCTATTTCGCGTCGTACCTCGTCACCCAGGTCGACGAGGCCGCCCGCGAGGAGGCTATCCAGGAAGTCCGGGATATTGCTGAAGCGGAAATGGAAGAGTTGCGCGCGGATGCCCAGGCGCAACTCGATGAAATCTCGGAGACGGTCGGCCGTGACGTTGAGTCCCTCAGCGAGCGTGAGCGGACCGTCTCTGATGACATTGCTGCGCGCCGCGAGCGCGAGGTCGCGACGCTCACTGCTGACCGCGATGAGGTGCTGGCGCAGCTCGATGCGCTGATGAACCAGGCCTCTCCGGATGCCATCCTGTTCCGCGGCAAGGTCGTCGTTGAGCCCGACCAGGCGGTCAACGAGGACCGCACGGCCCGGCTGGAGCGCTTTTTCCAGGACGAGAAAGAGCGAATCGAGCAGGGCGCCGAGGCTGAGACGTCGGGCAGTGAAGCGCTTGCCGGCGCCGAGAAGGATCTGCTCTCGAGCACGGCTGATGAACGCCGCGAAAAGATCGAGAAGAAACTGGCCGAGGATATCCGTGAAGTCGAGCGCGAGCGCGACGAGTCGGTCAAGGCCGTTAGCGATCTCAAGGAACTGCAGATCCTTTCGGAGCAGCAGTACCGTGAGTTCAACGAGATGCTGCCGCCGGGCGTGTTCCGCGCCGGTATGGGCGCCGAGGCGGTCCACGACTACATCGTGAATCGCATCGATCTCGATGAGATTGCCATTGAGCTGCGTAACGAGATGCAGAGCACCTCGGACGTGAAGCGCAAAAAGGCGACCAAGCGGCTGCGCGTGGTCGAGGCGCTGCGCAAGAGCGGCAACCGGCCGGAGTGGATGATCTTCACTGCGCTGCCGGTTGTGCCGCCGGAACTTCGCCCGATGGTGCAACTCGATGGTGGCCGTTTCGCCACGTCTGACCTGAACGATCTCTACCGCCGTGTGATCAACCGAAACAACCGCCTCAAGCGGCTGCTCGAGCTCGGGGCGCCCGACATCATCGTGCGCAACGAGAAGCGGATGCTGCAGGAGGCCGTGGACGCGCTGATCGACAACGGCCGGCGTGGACGCGTGGTCTCTGGTTCTGGCAAGCACAAGCTGAAGAGCCTGTCTGATTTGCTCAAGGGCAAGCAGGGCCGCTTCCGCCAGAACCTGCTTGGCAAGCGGGTGGACTACTCAGGCCGCTCCGTGATCGTGGTCGGGCCGAACCTGGCGCTGGACGAGTGCGGCCTGCCGAAGCGGATGGCGCTGGAGCTGTTCAAGCCATTTGTGATGCGGCGCCTGGTTGACGCCGGGCATGCGCACAACATCAAGGCCGCCAAGCGCCTCGTGGAGCGGGTGGACCCGAAGGTGTGGGATGTCCTGGAGGAAGTGATCCAGGACTATGTGGTGCTGCTGAACCGCGCGCCAACGCTGCACCGGCTGGGTATCCAGGCGTTCAAGGTGAAGCTGATCGATGGCTCGGCCATTCAGATTCACCCGCTGGTCTGCGCGGCGTTCAACGCTGACTTCGACGGTGACCAGATGGCGGTACACGTGCCGCTCTCACGCAAGGCGCAGGATGAGGCCCGCACGCGCATGCTTTCGGTGCGTAACCTGCTTTCGCCGTCCAACGGCGAGCCGATTGTGTCCCCGACGCAGGATATCGTGCTCGGTTGTTACTACCTGACTTCGGAGCGCGATCACGAGGCGGATATCGCGGCCGGCACCGAGCCGCGCGGCCGGGGCAAGGTCTTCTCCTCCCTTGAGGAGGTCAAGCTGGCCTACGACGCGGGCGCGGTGGACCTGCAGGCTGACATCATCGTGCGGACAGACCGGGACGGTGGAGAGATGAAGCGCATTCCGACCACGGTCGGCCGCGCTATCTTCAACCTCGCGCTGCCGCCGGAAATCGGCAAGTACTACAACGCCACGATGGGCCGTAAACAACTGCGTGGCGTCGTGGCGGATGCGTACCGCTACTTCCAGGATGCGGACCGCACGGCCCGCATTGTGAACGACATCAAGAAGGTCGGCTTCGAGTTCTCGACGCGCGGTGGCATGAGTATCGCCGTCGATGACGTGGTGATGTCCGAAAAGAAGGACGAACTGCTCAAGGATGCCGACGAGCGGGCCGACAAGTTGGAGCGCCAGTACCGGCGTGGACTGGTGACCGACTCCGAGCGGTTGCGCGAACTGGAACTGATCTGGAATACCACACGCGATGATCTCGCGAAGCATGTGGAAGAGGGCCTGCGCGGCCAGAATTCGGTCTTCATGATGGCCGACTCTGGCGCGAAGGGAAACATGAACCAGATCAGCCAGATGGCGGGTATGCGCGGTCTGGTGCTCGACCCCAAGGGCGAGATTATCGACATTCCGATCCGCTCGAACTTCCGCGAGGGGCTGACCGTGCTGGAGTACTTCCTCTCCACGCACGGGGCCCGCAAGGGACTGGCCGATACCGCGCTGCGGACGGCCGACTCTGGCTACCTGACCCGGCGATTGGTCGATGTGTCGCAGGACGTGATCATTACGATTGACGACTGTGGCGCCGACCAGGGCATCGTGGTCACCAACATGCGTGGTGACGACCTGCTTTCGGACGAGGATTTTCGCTCGCGCATTCTCGGCCGCGTTTTGCTCTCCCCGGTGGTCAACTCCGAGACGGGGGAGATCATCGCCGGTGTCGGCGAGGAGCTGACCGACCGGTTGGAATTGCCGGACGGTTCCACGCGAGACGTGGTTGGAGAGGTCATCGCCTCAGGCGTCGACCGGGTCCACGTGCGGTCAGTCATGACTTGCGAGGCCACGCACGGCGTCTGCTCGCTCTGCTACGGCCGCAACCTGGCCAGTGGCAAGCTCGTCGAGCACGGCGAGGCGGTGGGCATCATCGCCGCGCAGTCGATTGGCGAACCGGGCACGCAGCTCACCATGCGCACGTTCCACACCGGCGGTGTGGCGCGCGCCGATATCACGTCGGGTCTGCCCCGCGTCGAGGAGCTGTTCGAGGCGCGGGCGCCAAAGGGCGTGGCGGTCCTGGCTGACCGCGAGGGAACGGTAACGATCGAAACGACGGACACCGGCCGGAACCTCGTGATTACCTCGTCCGATGTCGAACAGCGGGTGTACCCGCTTTCGTCCGGCTGGGACGTGGCCCTGGCGGATGGCGACGTGGTGGTCAAGGACAAGACGGTGATGGCCGTTGGTCCGGAAGACCAGAAGCTGACGAGCAACATCGATGGCCGCTTCTTCGTCGATGACCGCACGATCTACGTGCGCAATGAGAAGAAGAGCGGGTTGAGTACCCGGTGCCGGTGACATACCAGATCTACGTTGAAGACGGTGATGTGGTCTACCCGGGCCAGCAACTGACGACGGCGCGAAGGATCCCACAAGGTGCTGTTGACGCAGGGCCGTAGGAAGTCCAGCGCTACATGATCGACGAAGTGCAGAAGGTGTATCGCTCTCAGGGTGTGAACACCAACGACAAGCACATCGAAGTGATCTGCCGCCAGATGCTGCGCAAGGTCAGCATCACGCACCCGGGCGATACGGATTACCTGCAGGACGAGCGGATCGACCGCTTCGAGTTCAACCAGATCAACGAGGAGATCATGGCCCAGGGCGGTGAGCCGGCGACTGCCGTGCCCGTCCTGCTCGGGATCACCAAGGCCTCGCTGGAGACCGATTCGTTCCTGTCAGCCGCCTCCTTCCAGGAGACTACGCGGGTCCTGACCGAAGCCGCCATTAACGGCAAGGTCGATCACCTGCGCGGCCTGAAGGAGAATGTCATCATCGGGAAGCTCATCCCGGCGGGGTCCGGGTTCGGCGTTGAGCCGGGCCTGGGCGCTGGCCCGGTCACGGAGGGCGCGCCGGGCGGCGTCGCACTCACGGGCAGGCTGAGGAGGTCGAGGACGCGTCGGAGGAAGACCTGGAAGCGCTCATGGCGCAGGGTCTGGTTCCCGGCGGCAGCCGCGCCGTCCTGGATGATGATGAGGCCGAGGCAGAGGCCGAGTTCGAGGAAGACTCACTCTCGGTCATCGACCTCGACGAACTGGCGGCTGAAAGCTGGGCCAGAAGCGGGCGATTCCGGTCCCGTTCGGACCGGAATCGCCTGTGCCAGCCAGTGGAATCTGGCTTGACATCCCATGTGGGGATGTCTAAACTACCCTCTTGTGTCCGCCGCAAGGCGGATGCGCATGTGAGGTTCGTTCCTCACGAGGCAGGCGGCGCCGCAGCTGTCACGAACGGCAGAGCACGGTTTCGAAACGCTTCCTGTCCGGTTAGGAGTAATCGTGCCGACGATCAATCAGTTGGTTCGTAAGGGCCGTAAGAGCGTCAAGAAGAAGACCAAGGCTCCCGCGCTTGGATTTACCAATAATGCGTTGGGTCGCTATGCTGGTCGCCTTCGGGCGGGGTCTGCGTCGCCGCAGAAGCGGGGCGTGTGCACCCAGGTCAAGACCATGACGCCAAAGAAGCCCAATTCGGCACTGCGCAAGATCGCTCGCGTGCGCCTGTCCAATAGTATGGAAGTGACAGCGTACATTCCGGGCGAAGGGCATAACCTCCAGGAGCACTCGGTGGTGCTGGTCCGTGGCGGTCGGGTGAAGGATCTCCCGGGCGTGCGGTACCACATCGTACGAGGCACGCTGGATGCCCGCGGTGTTGATAACCGCAAGCAAGCGCGGTCGAAGTACGGGACCAAGGCGCCAAAGAAGAGCTAGGCTCTGCCTGCCGCCGGCCGCCGGCGGTGGGGTCGCCATCCGCAGTTGCGGATTTGATGGAACACGGTGCGAGAAGCGGCCGGACGTCGCGAGACGTTCACCGCTTTTTCGTGTGTTCAGGGGTGCCGCCTGTTCGCGGCGTATGGATATGCATGGTCGCTCGGGCGGTCGATGATGATCGAGGGAACGGAATGCCACGTCGGACCAAGATCGAGCGGAGAGTGCCCGCGCCGGACGCACGCTTCAACAGTGAAGTGCTGGCCCGGTTCATCAACAAGGTGATGGAGCGCGGCAAGAAGGGCACTGCTGAAGGCATTGTCTACGGTGCGTTGGACCGCATCGCCGAGCGCACTGGCCGGCACCCGATGGAAGTGTTCGAGCAGGCGCTGGGCAATGCCGCTCCGGTGATTGAGGTCAAGCCGCGCCGCGTCGGCGCCCGCATTGCTGAGTGCCGGTGCAGATCGAGGGACCGCGACGCATGTCGCTGGCGATGCGCTGGCTGCTGACCTCAGCCCGCAATCGGCCCGGCCGGTCCATGGAAGAGAAACTGGCTAACGAACTACTGGACGCTTTCAACAATACCGGCGCGACCATCAAGCGCCGTGAGGATACCCACCGCATGGCGGAGGCCAACCGCGCCTTCTCCCACTACGGGCGCTTCTAGCACCTGAGGGCGGCTGTCGGCAGGCTGAGCGCAATCAGCCTGTCGGGCCACGCCGGCGAACAGTCCGTCCATCAGGCACTATCTGTCAGGCATAAGGAACGCAATGAGTAGCGCAACCGCATCTCGACCTGCTGTCACCGGCGCGGATTCGATGCTGGCGAAGACCCGGAATATCGGGATCATCGCGCACATCGACGCCGGGAAGACGACCACAACCGAACGCATCCTCTTCTACACGGGTCGCATCCACAAGCCTGGCGAGGTGCATGAGGGCGCCGCGACGATGGACTGGATGGTCCAGGAGCGTGAGCGCGGTATCACTATTACCTCGGCGGCCACCACCTGCTCGTGGCTGGGGCACCGTATCAACATTATCGACACCCCGGGCCACGTGGACTTCACGGTCGAAGTGGAGCGCTCCTTCGCGTGCTGGACGGCGGGGTCGTGGTCTTCGATGCCGTCGCCGGCGTGGAGCCGCAGTCTGAGACGGTGTGGCGCCAGGCCGACAAGTACGAAGTACCGCGCATCTGTTTCGTGAACAAGATGGACCGCACGGGCGCGTCTTTCGAGCGCACGATCGAGATGATCGTTGATCGCCTCAAGGCAGTCCCGGCCCCGATCCAGTTGCCCATGGGAGCTGAGGCCGACTTCGCTGGCATCATCGACCTGCTGAACAATGAGGCGCACGTCTTCCACGACGATCTGGGCCAGAACATCGAGCGCACAGCCGTTCCAGCGGAGTACGCGGAGCGAGCGGCAGAAGCGCGGAACAAGCTGGTCGAACTCATCGCGGAAACCGATGAAGACCTGATGATGCGCTATCTGGAAGAGGACGAGATCTCCGTCGACGAGCTGAAAGCAGCGCTACGTGCGGCGACGATCGCCGGTCGCCTGGTTCCGGTCCTCACCGGGAGTTCGCTGAAGAACAAGGGCGTGCAGCTCATGCTGAACGCCATTGTGGACTACCTGCCTTCGCCGCTCGATGTTCCGCCGGTTACCGGCGCTGATCCACGCACCGGTGAGGAGCTGGTTCGCAACGTTGATCCCGGCGAGCCGTTCTCGGCGCTGGTCTTCAAGATTGCGGCCGACCCACATGTTGGCAAGCTCGCGTTCCTGCGCGTGTATTCCGGCTCGCTGGAGAGCGGCAGCTACGCCCTGAACTCAACCAAGGACAATCGCGAGCGCATCGGGCGCCTGCTGCAGATGCACGCGAACTCGCGCGAGGAGATTCCTTCGGTCAGCGCGGGCGACATCGCGGCGGTCATCGGCCTCAAGAGCACATTTACCGGCGATACGCTCTGTGACCCGGCCAATCCGGTGGTGCTGGAGTCGATCGTCTTCCCCGAGCCGGTCATCTCGGTCTCGATCGAGCCGAAGACGCGGGTGGACCAGGACAAGATGGGCGCTGCGCTCGGCCGCCTGGCCGAGGAGGACCCGACGTTCCGACTCCGCACGAACGAGGAGACCGCCCAGACTGTCATCGAGGGAATGGGTGAGTTGCACCTCGAAGTTATCGTGGACCGCCTGATGCGCGAGTTCCGCGTGGACGCCAATGTTGGTCGCCCGCAGGTGGCCTACAAGGAGACGATCACCCAGCCGGTGCGCGTTGAGGGGCGCCATGTTCGCCAGTCCGGAGGCAAGGGGCAGTACGGTCATGTGATCGTCGAGTTCGAGCCGCAGGAGCAGGGCAAGGGCTACGAGTTCGAGGACAAGATTGTCGGCGGCGCAATCCCGCGCGAGTACATCGCGCCGGTGAACGCTGGTATCCAGGAGGCGATGCTGACTGGCGGCCAGGCGGGCTTCCCCCTGGTGGATGTCAAGGCTCGCCTTGTCGATGGCTCCTTTCACGATGTCGACTCCTCGGAAATGGCCTTCAAGATCGCCGGCTCGCTTGCGCTGAAGGAAGCGGTCCGCAAGGGCCGCCCGAACATCCTTGAGCCAATCATGGAAGTCGAGGTCACAACGCCCGACGAGTTCATGGGCGATGTGATTGGAGACCTGAACTCGCGCCGTGGTCAGATTCAGGGCATGGAAATGCGCGCGGGCGCCCAGGTGGTCAAGGCCTTCGTGCCGCTGGCCTCCATGTTTGGCTACGCCACGGATCTGCGTTCCGCCACACAGGGCCGGGCAACCTACTCCATGCAGTTCGACCACTATGCTCCGGTGCCGGCTAACCTGGCGGCAGAGATGGTGGCCAAGGCGCAACGGGCCTAGTTCACACGAGCAGTTTGGGGTGCGGCTGCGTGGCCGCGCCAGGATCTGGAGGAGACGGGACCAGAATGGCGAAGCAGAAGTTTGAGCGGAACAAGCCGCACCTGAACGTGGGGACGATCGGGCACGTGGACCACGGGAAGACGAGCCTGACGGCGGCGATCACGAAGACGCTGGCGCTGCAGGGGAAGGCGGCGGCGCGCGGTTTTGACAGCATTGACAACGCGCCGGAGGAGCGGGGCGGGGATCACGATTGCGATTGCGCACGTCGAGTACGAGACGGACAAGCGGCACTACGCGCACGTGGACTGCCCGGGGCACGCGGACTACATCAAGAACATGATCACGGGCGCGGCGCAGATGGACGGGGCGATTCTGGTGGTGAGCGCGCCGGACGGGCCGATGCCGCAGACGCGGGAGCATCCTGCTGGCGCGGCAGGTGGAAGTGCCGAGCATGGTCGTGTTTACGAACAAGGTGGACATGCTCGACGACGAGGAGTTGCTGGAGCTGGTCCGAGCTGGAAGTGCGCGAACTGCTCTCGGCGTACGAGTTTCCGGGGACGAGATCCCGGTGGTGCGCGGGGCGCGCTGGCGGCGCTGGAGGAGGGCAGCACGGATCCGGGGGCGGCGGCGTACGCGCCGATTCTGGAGCTGATGCAGGCGGTGGACGACTACATTCCGACGCCGGAGCGGGCGATTGACCGGCCGTTCTTGATGCCGATCGAGGATGTCTTCGGGATCAAGGGGCGAGGCACCGTGGTCACGGGGCGGGTTGAGCGCGGCGTGGTCAAGACGGGCGACGAGATCGAGATCGTGGGCATGGGCGAGCGGCGCAAGGTGGTGGTCACCGGCGTCGAGATGTTCCAGAAGACGCTGGACGAGGGGCAGGCGGGGGACAACGTGGGCTGCCTGCTGCGGGGCGTGGAGCGGACGGACGTGGAGCGGGGGCAGGTGCTGAGCAAGCCGGGGAGCATCAACCCGCACACGAAGTTCCAGGCCGAGGTGTACGTGCTGGGCAAGGAAGAGGGGGGACGGCACACGCCGTTCTTTCCCGGGTACCGGCCGCAGTTCTACATTCGCACGACGGATGTGACCGGCTCGATCACCTTGCCGGAGGGCGTGGAGATGGTGATGCCGGGGGACAACATCCAGATGGGGGTGGAGCTGATCACCCCGGTGGCGATCGAGGAGGGGCTGCGCTTCGCCATCCGCGAGGGTGGCCGCACCGTCGGCGCCGGCGTCGTCACCTCGATTACTGAGTAGAAGCAGGTCCTAGGCAGAGGCAGGAGCGAACAATCATGGTTGCACGGAAGCCCAGTCAGCGGATTCGCATCCGCCTGAAGGCCTATGACCACAAGGTGCTCGATCAGTCCGCGAGCAAGATTGTGGAGACTGCAGAGTCGACTGGCGCCAAGGTGGCGGGCCCTATCCCGCTGCCGACGCGCATTGAGAAGTTCTGCGTCATCCGCTCGCCGTTCATCGACAAGGATTCCCAGGAACAGTTCGAAGTGCGGACGCACAAGCGACTGATCGATGTGCTGGAGCCAAGCGGCAACACCATTCGTTCGCTGATGCGCCTGAACTTGCCGGCTGGCGTGGATATCGAGATCAAGTTGTAAGTGTGGTTTCGGCGCGCGGTTGGTCTTGCTGGCCGCGCGCTGGTCACGCTCTGCGGCGGGAGCGGCCTGCGCGCTGCACCGCCTCCTGGAGGACAGGAGAGAGCCAATGATTAACGGGCTCATTGGAAAGAAGCTGGGCATGTCCCAGGTGTTCGACGACGCGGGGCTGGCGCACCCGGTCACGGTCGTTGAGGTTGGCCCTTGCGTCGTGACGCAGGTCAGGACAGACGAAAAAGACGGTTACAGCGCAATTCAGCTTGGGTTTGGTCTGGACAAGCGGTTGAACCGGCCCGAGCGCGGCCATCGCCAGGCGAGCGGATTCATGTCTCGCACGCTGCGCGAGGTCAAGGCGGATGATGTCTCCCAGTTCACTGTGGGACAGGTCATCAAGGCCGATGCCTTTGCCGAGGGCGAGCTGGTCGATGTGATCGGCACCTCCAAGGGCAAGGGCTTCGCGGGTGGCATGAAGCGCCACGGGTTCAGCGGCGGTCCCAGGACGCATGGTCAGTCGGACCGTTCTCGCGCGCCAGGGTCCATTGGATCCAGCGCCACACCGGGCCGTGTCTTCAAGGGCCTGCGCATGGCGGGCCGTATGGGGAACGACCGGGTCACCGTGCAAAACCTGCGGGTTCTGCGGGTAGATGCCGACCGCAATATCTTGTTGATCGAAGGTTCAGTGCCGGGGCCGAACGAGGGCGTGGTCATCGTCCAGCGGGCCGTGAAGGCGCGGAAGAAGTAGCGCTGCACGGCGCGCATGGCCCTGAGGATCGCTCCTCACGGTTCCGGAGTTACGATGATGAATGTTGATGTTCTTGATACCCAGGGGAAGGTGGTCGGCTCCGCGGAGCTCGACGAGACCGTCTGGGGCATCGAGCCGAACATCCCGGTCATGCACCAGGCGCTTCTGCGCCAGTTGGCCAACGCGCGCCTCGGCACGCGGGACACCAAGACGCGGGGCGAGGTCCGGGGCGGCGGGGCGAAGCCGTGGCGGCAGAAGGGAACCGGGCGCGCGCGCCAGGGTTCCATTCGCTCCCCACAGTGGATCGGCGGCGGCACGGTCTTTGGTCCGCACCAGCGGTCATTCAAGCAGGACATGCCGCGCAAGGCGCGCCGCCTGGCGGTGCGCTCGGCGCTCTCTGCCAAGGTGAAGGACGAGCGGCTCACCGTGATCAACGGCCTGGCCGAAGTTGAGCCTCGCACCAAGGCGATGAAGGCGATTCTTGAGGTTTTGCCTGAGAGCCGTTCGTTCCTGATCGTGACGGACGGAAAAGTGGAGCCGATTCGCCGCTCGTCCGGCAACCTGGAGAATGTCTGGGTGGTGGATGCGCGCTACCTGAATGTGCGCGATATTCTGAAGTTTGATCGCCTGTTGGTGACCAGCGAGGCAATTCCCGTCGTGGAATCGTGGCTGGCATTGCCTGAGGACAAGCGCGAGCCGAGCTCGTGGCGCCAGGCAGAGGCGCAGGAGTCCTAGGATGCCAGCTCTATCGATTGACCAGGTCATCATCCGGCCGCTGATCACGGAAAAGAACACGGATCTGATGGATCAGGACCAGTACACCTTCGAGGTGGCGGTCGAAGCCAACAAGATCCAGGTGCGCGAGGCCATTGAGAAGCTGTTCAACGTGCGCGTGAAGGCCGTGAACACCATGAACGTGAAGGGTTCGCGCCGCTCGCGCGCGATTCGTCGCGGGAGTGGACGCATTCACGGTCAGGAGCGCTCGTGGAAGAAGGCGGTGATTACCCTCTTCCCCGGCCAGCGTATTGACGTTTTCGAACAGGTCTAGCAGGCCGGAAGACTGAGGAAGGACGCGGCGATGCCCATTCGCATCTACAAGCCCACCTCGCCGGGGCGGCGCTCGATGAGCGTCAGCACCTTCGAGGAGATCACCAAGAAGAAGCCTGAAAAGAGCCTGATCGAGCCACTGAAGAAGCACGCTGGCCGGAACAACCGTGGCCGCATTACCACGCGGCACCGGGGCGGCGGCAACAAGCGCTTCTACCGGATCATCGATTTCAAGCGCAACAAGATCGGGGTTCCCGCCAAGATTGCGGCGATTGAATACGATCCCAACCGCTCGGCGCGCATTGCGCTCCTGCACTACGTGGATGGCGAGAAGCGCTATATGCTGGCGCCGGTCGGCATCAGCGTCGGTGACACCGTGGTGGCCGGGCCGGAAGCGCCAATCCGCACCGGGAATGCCTTGCCGCTGCGCAACATCCCGACAGGTACGCAGATTCACAACATTGAGCTCTACCCTGGCAAGGGCGGCCAGCTCTGTCGCTCTGCTGGCGTCTCGGCACAGCTCATGGCGAAGTCGGATTCCTACGCCCAGGTGCGTATGCCGTCTGGCGAGGTTCGCCTCGTTCACCTTGATTGCATGGCCACGCTCGGCCAGGTTGGGAACGTGGATCACGAGAACATCGTGATCGGCAAGGCTGGCCGCAACCGTCACCGTGGCCGCCGGCCAACGGTGCGCGGCTCCGTGATGAACCCACGCGACCATCCGCACGGCGGTGGCGAGGGCAAGGCGCCGATTGGTGGCCAGCCCAAAACGAAGTGGGGCAAGCCCGTTCAGGCGCGCACCCGCAACAACAAGCGCACCGACGACATGATCGTGCGCTCCCGAAGCAAGAAGCGGAAGTAATCGAGGAGGCACATAGTGTCGAGGTCGTCCAAGAAGGGACCCTACATCGACGCCAAGCTGCGCGAGAAGATCGAGGCGCTGAACCGCGGCAATGAGCGGCGCGTCATTCGCACCTGGGCGCGCGCATCGACCATTTTCCCCGGCATGGTGGGGCACACCGTGGCCGTCCATAACGGCAAGGTCCATGTGCCGATCTTCGTGTCCGAGCAGATGGTGGGGCACAAGCTGGGCGAGTTTGCCCCGACGCGCACGTACCGCGGGCACGGCAAGGACGCCGATCGCCGCGGGCGCCGCTAGCGGCGCGGGGAGACGGAGAGAGAGATGGAAGTACGAGCAAGCGTCACAGGCGTCCGCGTCTCCCCGCGGAAGGCGCGACTTGTGGTGGATGCGGTGCGCGGCAAGCGCGTGATGGACGCCATTGCGCTGACAGGCTTTCTGCCGCAGAAGACGGCGAAGGATGTCAACAAGCTGTTGGTGTCCGTGGCTGCCAATGCCGAAAACAACTTTGATATGGATCCGGAGCTCCTCTGGATCAAGGAAATCTATGCCAATGATGGCCCCAGCTTCCGCCGCTTCAAGGCGAAGGCGCGTGGCCGTGTCGGCCGGATCGTGCGCCGCAACACGCACATGACCGTGGTGGCAGAGGAGCGGAAGAGCTAATGGGACGTAAAGTCAATCCAGTTGGTTTCCGACTGGGGATTGTCACTGACTGGGAATCGAAGTGGTTTGCGGAGCGCAACTACACCGATCAATTGCATGAGGACCTGCGCATCCGCCGGCTCATCATGCGCGAACTGACCCGGGCGGGCATTTCCCGGGTCGAACTGGAGCGCTCAGCCAACAAGGTCGATGTCACACTGCACACCTCCAAGCCTGGCATCGTCATCGGCAAGCAGGGCGCCAATGTTGAGCGGCTGCGCCAGATGCTGGAGAAGGAAATCGGCAAGAAGGTGCACCTGAAGATCGAGGAGATCAAGGTGCCCGAGACGGACGCGACGCTCATTGCCGAAAGCATCGCTGAGCAGATTGGCCGCCGCGTGGCGTATCGCCGGGCCATGAAACATGCCGTCCAGCAGGCGATGCGCCGCGGCGCCAAGGGCGTGAAAATCACGCTTTCCGGCCGCCTGGGTGGCGCCGAGATGAGCCGCTCCGTGACCGAAATGGATGGCCGCGTGCCGCGTTCGACGCTGCGAGCGGATATCGACTTCGGCGTCGTGCACGCCCACACGACCTATGGGCGTATTGGGGTTAAGGTCTGGGTCTACAAGGGTGAAGTCCTGCCGCAGCGCGCACAGCCAACTGCCGCTTCCCTGACTGCGGACCTGGCGGCCATTTCCGGCGACTAGGAGGCGGCGCGCTGGAACGCCAGCCAGCGCCGATGGGGATCAGGAGCATTCATTATGTTGATGCCAAAGCGGACGAAGTACCGCAAGATGATGCGGGGCCGCAAGACCGGCGCTGCCTATCGCGGCTCCGACATCAACTTCGGGGAGTATGGCCTGCAGGCGACCCAGCCTGCGTGGGTGAGCAGCCGGCAGATCGAGGCTGCCCGCCGCGCCATCACCAACTACCTGAAGCGCGGTGGCAAGGTCTGGATTCGCGTTTTCCCGGACAAGCCGGTGACCCAGAAGCCAGCGGAAACCCGCATGGGGTCTGGTAAGGGCAACCCGGAGTTCTGGGTGGCAGTGGTGCGCCCAGGCCGCATTCTGTTCGAGGTGGCTGGTGTGCCGCGTGAGCGAGCGGAGGAAGCTCTGCGCCGCGCAGGCATGAAGATGCCGATGGACGTCAAGTTCGTCGAGCGCGAGCATGTGGGCGTGGCCTCGACGCTTGTCGAAGATGCAGAAGAGGGCGCAGCATGAAGCCAGCCGAGATTCGCGCCATGGATGATGCCAAACTGGCGGAACAACTGACCGATTTGCAGGGCGAGTGGCGCACGCTGCGCTTTCAACAAGCAGTAGGCCAGTTGACGAACACCGCCCGGATCGGGCAGATCCGCAAGGACATTGCCCGCATCAAGACGGTGCAGACGGAACGGGAAATTGAAGCGGAACTGGCGTCGCTGGCGGGCGCCGGGGCCGAATAGCCTCTGGCAACCGGAGCGAGGAACAGCGTTATGAGTGACAACGTTACGGGTGAGAAGCCCACAAAGGCGCAGAAGACCGAGAAGGTCGGCCGCGTCGTCAGCGACAAGATGGACAAGACCGTCGTGGTCTCGGTGGATTCGGTTCGCCGCCACCCGCTCTATCACAAGCGCATCACGCGCAGCAAGAAGTTCCTTGCGCACGACGAGTCAAACGCCTGCAAACCGGGCGATCTCGTGCGAATTGAGGAGACGCGCCCAATGTCCCGGCGCAAGCGGTGGATCGTGCGCGAAATTGTCGAGCAGGGCATCCAGATCTAGCAGCCGCGGCAAGCGGCCAGGAGCAACCTGGTGATTCAACAGGAGTCGCGGCTGAAGGTCGCAGACAATAGCGGAGCCCGGGAGCTGCTGTGCATTCGCGTGCTCGGCGGGTCCGGTCGAAAGTACGGTGGCGTGGGCGATGTGATCATCGCGACGGTCAAGCAGGCCCAGCCGAACGCGGCGGTCAAGAAGGGCGACGTGGTGCGGGCGGTGATCGTGCGCACGGCGCAGGAGTACGGCCGTCCGGATGGCAGCCACATCAAGTTTGATGACAACGCGGCGGTCCTGATCAACCAGGCCGGCGCGCCGCGTGGAACGCGCATCTTCGGCCCGGTGGGCCGCGAGCTGCGCGAAAAGCAGTTCATGCGCATCGTTTCGCTCGCGCCTGAAGTGCTCTAGCCGCCGCCACAGAAGAACCAGGAGCACGAGGGAATGCGCAAGATTCGATCCGGCGATACAGTGCTGGTCACCTCCGGCCGGAACAAGGGACAGCAGGGCACGGTCCGCATCAACCTGATCGAGAAGGATCGGGTGGTGATCGAGGGCGTGAACATCGTCAAGAAGCACATCAAGCGTGGCCGCGCGCGGCAGGCCGGCATCGTCGAGGTCGAGGCCCCGCTGCACGTTTCCAACGTGATGTTGGTGTGCCCGTCCTGCAAGCAGCCGACGCGAGTGGGCGTGCATGCTGGCGCCGACGGCAAGAATGTGCGCTTCTGCAAGAAGTGCAACACCGATATTCCACGGCCCGACGCGGGGTAGACCAACGAGTTGTCGTCACATCGAGCGGCGGCCTGAGCGCCGGCAACCGGCGGACCAGGCGGGAACGCCAGACATGAGAAAGAAGCACTAGCTGATGGCTCGACTGCGTGAGAAGTATCGAAACGAAGTCGTTCCGGAAATGATGAAGGAGTTCAACTACTCCAACATCATGCAGGTTCCGGCGCTTGAGAAGATCGTCATCAACATTGGTCTCGGCGAGGCGGTCAGCAACGCCAAGTCGCTCGAGGCTGCGGTGGGCGACCTGACCGCCATCACCGGCCAAAAGCCAGTGGTGACGAAGGCCAAGAAGTCGATCGCCGCGTTCAAGCTGCGCGCTGGCATGCCAATCGGCGCGATGGTCACGTTGCGGGGCCCTCGCATGTATGAGTTCCTGGACCGGTTCGTCAGCCTCACGCTGCCGCGCATCCGGGACTTCCGGGGCGTTTCGCCCAATTCGTTCGATGGCCGGGGCAACTACACGATTGGTCTGTCAGAACAGATCGCGTTCCCCGAGATCGATTTCGATCGCATCGACAAGTCGCGCGGTCTGGAGATGAGCTTCGTCACCAGCGCCAGGAATGATGAAGAGGGGCGGCGGCTCCTGGCCCTGCTGGGCATGCCGTTCGCCCGGACGGAACGAGCAAGCTAGCGCGCGGCGAACGCGCGGAGGAATTCTGAATGGCGAAGAAGAGCAAGATTGTGAAGGCAGAGAAGCCGGCGAAGTTTCAGACACGCCAGGTGAATCGCTGCAAGACGTGTGGACGAAGCCGGGCATACATGCGCAAGTTTGGGGTGTGCCGCATTTGCTTCCGTGAACTCGCCTCCGTTGGTCGCCTCCCGGGCGTGACGAAGTCCAGTTGGTAAACGCGCATCAGAGCGGGACGGAGAGGCGCGAGGACTGAGGAGTTAGGAACGCATGAGTGTCAATGATCCAATCAGCGATATGCTGACCCGCATTCGCAACGCAGGAATGGCCCGGCAACTGGAGACCACCATGCCGTCGACCAAGATCTTGGTGGCGATTGCGAAGATCCTGGAACAGGAAGGCTATATCGCCGGCTACAACGTGGTGGAGCAGCGGCCGCAGGACAAGCTGGTGGTCAAACTACGCTACGGCGCCGACAAGAAGTCGGCCATCCGGGAGATCAAGCGGGTCAGCAAGCCGGGCCTGCGCGTCTACGCAGGCAAGGACGACATTCCCCGCGTGCGCAGCGGGCTGGGCATCGCCGTCGTCAGCACGCCACAGGGCGTGATGACCGGCTTCGAGGCCCGGCGACGCGGGATCGGCGGCGAGGTGCTCTGCACCGTCTTCTAATTGACGGTTGGCGTGACGCATTGTCGATGCAGATCGCGGGAGAATGAGCGATGTCTCGAATTGGTAATCGGCCCATATCGGTGCCGAATGGCGTGGAAATTGAAATTGCTGACGGGAATGCCGTCACGGTCAAGGGCCCGAAAGGGACGCTGACCCAGGCGTTCAGCCCGAATATGAAGCTCACCCGGGAGAACGGCACGGTCCTGGTTCAGCGCCCGGACAATGAGCGCGAGAACCGCTCGCTGCACGGGCTGACCCGCACCCTGCTCAGCAACATGGTTGTTGGGGTGACCGACGGCTACAAGCGAGATCTGGAAATTCAGGGCGTCGGTTACCGCGCTGCGTTGGACGGCAAGATCCTGGTGCTCTCTGTGGGGTTCTCGCATCCGGTGCGCATGACGCCGCCAGACGGTGTGAGTTACACACTGGATGGCAACACCCGACTGTCAGTAGTGGGTATCGACAAACAGCTTGTCGGCGAGGAAGCGGCTCGCATTCGCCGCGTGCGTCCGCCTGAACCATACAAGGGCAAGGGCATCCGCTACGCGGGTGAGCAGGTGCGGCGGAAGGCCGGCAAGGCCGGAAAGGCGAAGTAGCGAGCGCCGGGCGGGTTGCCGCTCGCCTCGTTTGAGGAGCATGAACGTATGCGTCGCAAGTTTCGCAAGCCGCTGACCAAGCGCCAGCGGCGTCACGTGCGGGTACGGGCCAAGGTGTCCGGAACCCAGGCCCGGCCCCGGTTGAACGTTTTTCGTTCGTCGGCACACATTTACGCGCAGGTCATCGATGACGACCGCGGCCACACTATCCTGGCCGCCAGCGATCTGGAGCCGGAAGTGCGCGAGCGCGCCGGAGCAGACGCCAAGAAGAGCGACCGCGCCCGGGTGGTTGGAGAGGTCATCGGGGAGCGCGCCAGGGCAGCCGGTATCGACGCGATTGTCTTTGATCGCGGAGGGTATCTCTACCACGGTCGCGTCAAGGCGGTGGCCGAGGGTGCGCGCGCCTCGGGGCTCACGTTCTAGCACGCAGGCATCGCGCGCCGCAGGCAGCGCCAAAGGGAGTAACGGATGGATCGTAATCAGGGAGAGCGCGGGCCGCGCCGCCGCTCGGATGATGACGGCGGCAACGAGTTCGAGGAGCGCGTCGTCCAGATCAACCGCGTCGCCAAGGTGGTGCGCGGAGGCCGCCGCTTCAGTTTCGGCTCCATCGTCGTTGTTGGCGACGGCCGGGGCCGGGTCGGCGCTGGCCTGGGCAAGGCCAACGAGGTGCCCGATTCAATTCGCAAGGGCGTCGAGGCCGCGAAAAAGTCGCTGATCAACGTCCCGTTGGAAGGGACGACGATCCCGCACCAGGTGGAGACCTCGTTCGGCGCGGCTCGCGTGATGCTCAAGCCGGCCGCCCCGGGCACGGGCGTTATCGCCGGTGGCGGCGTGCGCGCCGTCGTCGAGGCTGCGGGTATCAAGGACGTCCTGACGAAATCGCTGGGTAGCAACAATCCGGTGAACGTTGTGCGCGCCACGCTGAAAGCCCTTGAGCAGTTGGAGTCGCCAGATACCATCGCTCAGCGCCGTCGCAAGGAATTGACGATTCGGCGTCGTGAGCCCGTGGTTCACCCAGCGCCGGTAGTGGTGGCCGAGCCTGAGTTCGGGCCGGGTGGTGGCGCACCGCGTGGCCGCCGCCGCGCACCGCGCGGAGGAACAAGCAACGCATGAGCGAGCAGGGAACCGGACAACTCCGGATTACGCTGGTACGAAGCACCATCGGGCGTCCGGCGGTGCAGGGGCGCACTGTGCAGGCACTGGGCTTGCGTAGGTTGAACTCGGTTGTGGTGCGCCCGGACAACCCGTCGATTCGCGGCATGGTCAACAGCATCAGCCACCTGTTGAAGGTGGAAGAGCTGAGTGGCGACGCCGCAGCGGCCACGAAGTAGCAACTCCCGTCCGGGTAGTAGCCGGACGAAAGGGAAGACACCATGCCATTGACACTCGACGATCTGCGCTCGCCAGGGGCAAATCCTGACCGCAAGCGCGTCGGGCGCGGCCACGGCTCCGGTAAGGGCAAGACCGCCGGCCGGGGCACCAAGGGCCAGAAGGCCCGGGCCGGAAAGGGTATCCGGCGCGGGTTCGAAGGCGGCCAGCTCCCGATTCAGAAGCGGCTGCCGTACAAGCGCGGCTTCACGAATATCCACCGCACCCCGTGGGAGGTGGTCAATCTCGATCGCCTGGCCGACCTGGCAGTGGACGGACCAATCACCCCGGAAGTGCTTTTTGCTGCGGGCATCACCCGCGGCCTTGAGTTCCCGGTCAAGATTCTCGGGGGCGGCGAGCTCGCCGCGCCGCTGGTTGTGCATGCGCATGCCTTCTCGGAGGCCGCGAAGGGCGCTATCGAAGCGCAAGGTGGTTCCGTCTCCGAGTTGACCCGCACCGATGATTGGGTGACGGCCAAGCCACGCACGCGACGCCTGCCGCTGAACAGCGAGATGAAGAAGGCGCGTGTCGGCAAGGTGGGCGGCGTTTCCCGGCGCGAGGCGCTGGCTGGCGCAGCGAGCCAGGAGGCCTAGTTCGTGGTTCAGGCGCTCTTTACAGCCTTCAAGATTCCAGACCTGCGCCGGCGCATTCTGTTTGTGCTCGGCATGCTCGTGATCTTCCGGTTCATGGCGTCGATTCCGCTGCCAGGAGTGAACCGTGAGGGGCTGCAGGAGTTCATCAATAACAACGCCCTGCTGGGAATCCTGAACCTGTTCTCCGGGAGCAGCCTCCAGAACTTCTCGATTGTGGCGCTCGGGGTGTATCCCTACATTACCGCTACGATCATCATGCAACTCATGACGCCCATCATCCCCTCGCTGAACGAGTTGTCCAACGAGGGGCAGGGCGGGCGCAACAAGATCAACCAGTACACCCACTGGCTGACCATTCCGCTCGCGCTGCTTCAGGGCTACGGCCAGGGCACGCTGTTCGCCCGGCAGATGGGGCCAGATGGGCGCCCGCTGATCGAGAACTTCGGGTTCTATTCCACGCAGTCGACGATCTCCACGATCACGACGCTCATCACCATGACCGCCGGCACGATGTTGCTGGTCTGGATGGGTGAGCTAATCACCGAGTTCGGCATTGGCAACGGCGTCTCGATCATCATCTTCGGCGGCATCGTAGCCTCGCTGCCGGGCGCTGTTGCATCACTGGTCACGGGGGGATCGCTCGGGAGCAACGTTGTCGGTTCGATCCTTTTCCTGATCATCGGATTGGTCACTATCGTCGGCATTGTTCTGATAAACGAAGGGCAACGGCGCATCCCGGTGCATCATGCCAAACGGGTCCGTTCGGGCCGAATGTATGGCGGAAACACGACCTTTATTCCGCTGAAGGTGAACTCGGCGGGCATGATCCCGTTGATCTTTGCCGTCAGCATCCTGGTCTTCCCGGGGATGATCGCGCAGTTCCTGTCCACGTCCAGCAACCCGACCCTGCGCGCCATTGCCACGGAGATGGCGGTCCTGCTGGCCCCGGACACGATTCAGTACAACATCCTGTACTTCCTGCTGGTGGTCGCGTTTACCTACTTCTACACGATGGTCATTTTCCAGCAGCAGAAGATCTCCGAGAATCTGCAGCGGCAAGGCGCCTTCATCCCAGGGGTGCGGCCCGGAAAGAACACGGACAAGTATCTGATGAAGGTGCTGAACCGCATCACCCTGATTGGCGCACTTTTCCTGGGCGTTGTCGCCATCATGCCCTTCATTGCGTCGGAGATCACCGGTGTGAACTCCCTGCTCCTCGGCGCCACGTCCCTGCTTATCGTGGTCGGTGTTGCCATCGACACCATGCGACAACTGGAAGCGCAGCTCGTGATGCGCAACTACGAGGGATTCATCAAGTAGCTGAGCCTGGCCACCCTGGCGGCATTCGCCCAGGATCTGCGCTCTGAGGAAGTTTCTACGGTGACGGCACACATCATTCTGCTTGGCCCGCAAGGTTCCGGAAAGGGCACCCAAAGCGAGCGGGTGCGCGCCCGGTTGAACCTGGCCTCGATTGCCACAGGTGAGCTCTTTCGCTCGGCGATCAAAGGTGAAACTGAGCTCGGCAAGCGGATCAAGGCGATCTACGACCGGGGCGAGTTGGTTCCGGACGACATCACGGTCGCGCTCGTTGAGGAGCGGCTGAGCAACCAGGCCGGGCAGGGACCGCACGCCGAACTGGCGGGAGCCCTGTACGACGGCTTCCCGCGCACTGCGGCGCAGGCTCAGGCGCTGGATGACATGCTGGCTCGCCGCGGGGAGGCAGTCACCGTTGCCATCGCCATCGACGTGCCGCGCGAGGCGCTGATCGAGCGCCTGTCAGGACGGCGCGTCTGCTCGGTATGCGGGCGCGTCTACAACGTGATGTCGGACCCTCCTCAGCGGCCGGGACTGTGTGATGTCGATGGCGGTGAGTTGATCCAGCGTGCGGATGACACGCCTGAGGCCGTGGCCAAGCGCCTCGACCTCTACGAGCTGGAGACAGCGCCGCTGGTGGAACGCTACGCAGAACGTGGCCTGGTCACGCGAATCGACGGTGATCGGTCGATTGATGAGGTGACGGACGCCGTTGTGTCGGCCATCATGGAGCGGACGGCGGCAGCGGTCAGGGACCCCCTGGCATGATGACCATCAAGAACGAAGCCGAGATTCAGAAGATGGAGGCGGCGGGCCAGCTCGTCGCCTACATCCATTCCCGTATTGAGCCCGCTGTTCAGCCGGGCGTGACGACCAGGGAACTCGATGACATCGCGCGGGATATCATCAAGGAGCGCGGCGCGAAATCCTCGTTCCTGGTACCACGGATATCCGCCACATCTGCACTCGGTCAACGATGAAATCGTGCATATGGATTCCGGCAACGCAGAGCTGAACCATTGGCTGTATCATTTCCGTTGATATCGGGGGATTCCTCGATGGCTTCAACGGTGACTCGTGAACGGTACCTGAGACCACGCCGGTGGGATCCCCGGAGGCCGAGTTGCTGATGCAGCAGACCGAGGAGGCACTGCTTACCGTGCGTCGCCGCCGCCGCGATGATGGCAATCGTCCGGGCCATTGGCCACGCAGTGGAGGCCTATGCGCGGCCACCGGCCGCGGCATCGTGAAAGACACGGTGGCCATGGCATTGGCCGCGCCATGCACGAGGACCCGCACGTTCCCAATGTGGGTTCGCCTGATCGGGGCGTGATCATGCGCACCGGATTGACGCTGGCCATCGAGCCCATGTTGACGAACGGCAGCGAGGACACGAAGACCATGCGGGATGGCTGGACTGTCAAAACCAGGGATGGTTCGCTATCGACGCACTTCGAGCACACGGTTGCCGTGACGCCCGAGGGAGGGCGCGTGTTGACGCAGCGGCTCGTGCCCGTGCTAGAATGACGCGTTCAGCGCACGCGCGAGCGTGCGTTATTCGTGTGTTTGCCAATGGTTGTTGACCGCTATTCTGGGGAACTGGGACGGCGGAACCGAGATAGGGACAGATCATGAAGGTAGCTGCATCGGTGACACGCCGCTGCGACAAGTGCAAGATCATCCGTCGCCACGGTGTGATACGCGTCATTTGCGTCAATCCGCGGCATAAGCAGCGGCAGGGCTAATCGCCTGCGAGCGAGTACAGGAGAGGTCTCAACGTGGCAAGAATTGCGGGCGTCGATCTTCCTCGCGACAAGCGGGTCGAGGCAGCATTGCCCTACATCTACGGGATCGGGCTGCATACCAGCCAGGTGCTGCTGCAGCGGACCGGTATCAATCCCGACACCCGCGTGCGTGAACTTACTGACGATGAAGTAAATCGCCTGCGCGAGATCGTCGATAAGGAGATGCGAGTCGAGGGCGATCTTCGTCGCGAAATCGCGATGAACATCAAGCGCCTGATGGATATTGGATGCTATCGCGGCCTGCGCCACCGTCGTGGGCTGCCGGTTCGCGGTCAACGGACGCGGACTAACGCCCGCACGCGGCGTGGACCTCGCCGGGCAGTGGGTGGACGCAAGAAGAAGTAAGCCGTCGCGCGGGGCGCATGGTGGCGGCTCCGCGCACCTCGATGGAGGACGTACAGAACAATGGCGGACAAGCGACGAGCCGGGAAGGGCAAGACACGCATTCGGCGCCGAGACCGGAAGAATATTCCTCGCGGCAAGGCCTACGTGCAGGCGACATTCAACAACACCATCATCACGATGACCGACCCGGCAGGCAACGTCATCTCCTGGTCGAGCGCGGGTGCAAACGGCTTCAAGGGAAGCCGCAAGAGCACCCCCTACGCCGCACAGGTGACGGCCGAGGCCGCCGCGCGCAAGGCTATGGAGCATGGCCTGCGCCAGGTAGACGTGTTTGTGAAAGGTCCGGGCTCTGGGCGCGAGATGGCGATCCGCTCCTTGCAGTCGTCTGGCGTGCAGGTGATCTCGATCACCGACACGACGCCAATCCCGTTCAATGGTTGCCGACCGCCGAAGCGCCGCCGCGTCTAGTTCGGGCTGGCGTATGCGCCAGCAGCAGTTCCGCGCCGGGCCGAGCCCGGCGTACGTTCCCATCGCCCCCGTCCGACAGTGGTTCTTTCATGCTCGTCATGAGGACAGGGTGCGATACCGCAGGCATGGAGGCAAGGCATCTTGTTGGAGCGACCACAGTTTCATATTGAGACGGTCGAGACGGGTCTGAACTATGGCCGTTACAAGGCGGAACCGATGGAGCCGGGCTACGGCACCACGCTCGGCAACGCGCTGCGCCGTATCCTGCTCCGTTCATTGGAGGGTGCGGCGATTTCCCGCATCCGGCTCGATAACGTCTGGCATGAGTTTTCCACGATCCCGGGTGTGCGCGAGGATGTCACCGAGATTGTCCTCAACCTGAAGCGAATTCGACTGAAGCGGAACATGGATCTCACAGGCGACGCCCGCGCCCACCTGTATGTGCGTGGCGATGCAACCGCTGAGCGCGTGGTGACCGCCGGTGATGTGGTGTGGCCGGCCGAGGTCGATGTCATCAACCCGGAGCAGGTCATCGCAACCATCGATGCCGCCGATGGCGTGATCGACATGGATATCTGGATTACCCAGGATCGCGGCTACAAGGCGGCCGAACTCCAGGAGTCTTACGCCATTGGCGAGATTCCGATTGACGCGATCTACACGCCAATTGAGCGTGTGAACTTTGTCGTCGAGCACACCCGGGTCGGGCCCGCCACAGACTTTGATCGGCTAATCATTGAGGTGCTGACCGACGGCACGATTGAGCCGGACGATGCGCTCGCTGAGTCGGCGCGCATCCTGGCGCGGCAGGCGGAGGTCTTTGCCGCTCTCGACCAACGGCAGGAGAGCGAGGAGAGCGGCTCTGGTCTCGCGATCCCGGATGAGATCCTGAACAAACCACTTGTCGATCTCGGACTCTCCCCGCGTGTCCTGAACGCACTGCGCAGCCGCCAGATTGAACGGGTGGGACAGGTGCTGACTATCGAGCCGGATCAGCTCCTCTCGATCCGCAACTTCGGGCCGCGCTCGCTGACCGAACTGCGGGAGAAGCTGGCTGAGTTTGGGTACCTGCCGGAGGGCGATGTCGGGATTGCCAGCTCCGGATACCTGGATGGCCTCGACCTCGAAGACGAGAGCCCGGACGATTTCGACGCGGATTTGCTTTCCGCAACAGATGAGGATATGGCCGAGGCCGTCGCGTTGCTGCGCGGCGCGGGCAGCAATGAGGAGAATCCGTCATGAGGCACCGCAAGGCTGGCCGCAAGTTCGGCCGAAACCCGGCCCAGCGGCAGGCGCTGCTGCGGCAGTTGACCATTTCCATGATCAATGACGAGCGCATCACCACGACGGAGGCCAAGGCCAAGACGTTGCGCCCGATCGTTGAGAAGCTGGTCACCATCGCTCGCGAGGATTCGCTGCACCACCGGAAGCTGGTGATGTCGAAGATCGACAACGAGAAGGCGACGACGAAGCTGTTCGAAGTGATCGCGCCACGCTTCGAGGAGCAGCCCGGCGGCTACCTCCGAATTTCGAAGCTGGGTCAGCGCCACGGCGACGCCGCGCCGCAGGCGTTGATCGAGTTCATCGAGGCCTAGACCTGTCACGATGCCCAGCTACCGGCTGACGCTTTCCTACGATGGGACGGCGTTCGCCGGTTCGCAGATTCAGCCGGGCCAGCGCACCGTGCAAGGTGAACTGGAAGCCGCGTTGCGGCGCCTGGGCAGCGTAAACGCCGCGACGAACTTCGCCGGGCGGACAGACCGGGGAGTCCATGCCTTTGGGCAGGTCGTAGCGGTGGAGTTTCCGGAGTGGCGGGCCACGGCGGGCGAGTTGGAGCGGGCGCTTGCGGCCCGATTGCCAGCTGATGTCGCGGCACGGCAGGTCACGGTAAGCAGTCCGGCTTTCAACCCGCGTTTCGACGCGGTCTGGCGCGAGTACCGATACTGGATTGCGCCTGGGGCGATGAGTCCCTTTCTGGGACGATACGCCTGGCTCTTGCGGGATGGCGGCGACGCAGCCCGTATGAACGAGGCGGCAGCGAGCCTCCTGGGGACGCACGATTTTGCGTCGTTCGCGGGAGGCGGTGAAGGTGTTCCGTGGTCCGAGCGCTCAAGCCGGCCGCGTGGAACAATCCGGACGTTGCTCCGGTGCGACGTGCGGACGCATGAGATCTGGCCGGGACCGGGCCGGGATATTGGCGTTGCGGCGCTCGAGTTTCGGATCGCTGCGGATGGGTTCCTGCCCCGCATGGTGCGGAACATTGCCGGCGCGCTGGTCGAAGTCGGGCAGGGGCGGCGAGAGCCGGCCTGGATTGGCGAGATGCTGGCCGCCAAAGATCGGCGGCAGGGGCCAGAGGTTGCGCCTGCCCATGGTTTGACGCTCTGGCGCGTCGGGTATCCCGGCGACGCACTGGTTGATGAGTAGTGGCGTCCCGGGCGGGGCCGCCCGGCAGTTTGGTTGAGGAGTCTGGTTATGGAACGGCGCACATGGTCGCCAAAGCTGGCGGATACCCGGACCGGGAAGCGTTGGTACATCGTTGACGCAGAGGGGCAGACGCTGGGTCGTCTGGCGTCGGTTATCGCGGCTACCCTGCGTGGCAAGACGAAGCCGACCTACTCTCCGCATATGGACATGGGTGACTATGTCATTGTCGTTAATGCCGAGAAGGTCGCCGTAACGGGCAAGAAGGAAATCCAGAAGGAATACTTCCGCCACTCGGGGTACCCCGGCGGGTTGCGCCGTCAGAACCTGAAGCAAGTGCGCGCTACGCATCCGGAACGGA
Source organism: Thermomicrobiales bacterium (assembly GCA_041390745.1). Classification (GTDB taxonomy): domain Bacteria; phylum Chloroflexota; class Chloroflexia; order Thermomicrobiales; family UBA6265; genus JACCXM01. The sequence continues at coordinate 25,836 of JAWKPJ010000024.1, forward strand.
TCATTGAAGGCGCGGTGCGCGGCATGCTTCCCAGGAATGTGCTGGGTGAGCAGCAGTTGCGGAAGCTCAAGGTCTACGTGGGCTCTGAGCACCCGCACGCACAGCAGAAGCCAGAAGCACTGCCGCTGTAACCGTATTCGAACGCACAGATTGCAGGAGATTGGAAGACATGACGGACGCGGGTTACATCTGGAGCGTGGGGCGGCGCAAGACTGCCGTTGCCCGCGTCCGGCTCTATCCGGGGTCGGGCAAGATCACGGTCAACGGTAAGCCAGCGACCGACTACTTTGGTGGCCGTCTCATCCACCAGCAGTCGTTGCGCGGCCCGCTGGCCCTGACCGGTACCCAGGAGCGCTTTGATATCACGGTGCGCGTGGTTGGCGGCGGCGTCTCCGGCCAGGCGGGCGCCATCCGCCACGGCATCGCACGAGCTCTCATCAAGTTCGACGGCGATCTGCGCCCGGCGCTGAAGCGCGCCAAGATGCTGACGCGTGACGCTCGGGTCAAGGAGCGCAAGAAGGTCGGTCTGAAGCGCGCGCGCAAGGCGCCTCAGTACACCAAGCGCTAGGCAAGCCTGCGTACCTGAGCCAGAGTCCCCTCGGTTGCCTGCAGCCGAGGGGATTCTGTGTTGTGTGAAAACGTGAATGCCGCAAGAACCTCGTGCTTTGGCGGGGTTCCAATGGGACACGTGCCGAGAAGCGAGTTTCGCCGCCCACGTCGCCGATGTCGTGATTGTGCGTGCCGGGAGGCTGGCGCTGAGGCTGCACGCGGCCCACGCGAGCGTTGGTTTGACCAGTACAGCGTATTGCAAAAGACCTGACCTGCCAGGCGACAAGCCCGTGTCTCGAGCTCGTCGAGAGACCTCGTTCACCGGCCCTCGCGACGAGATCTCTCGACTGCGCTCGAGACACGAGGGGATTCCCGGCGGCCCAACTTCTTTGCACACCGCGGTAGGTATTCCGGGCTGACGAACGTCAGGCTGGCCAGCAAGATGGTCGACGCATGGGATGCATGTCATTCCTGCGTCGTTCCCCAGCTGTGCCGGGAGACCACGTCAACCCAACTGGTCCGGAGGCATGTACGCTGGACCGCAGTTTCTCGAGCATGGCAAACGAACGGAGCGTTGACAGGGCCTGACGAGAGCCGACGACCCGCCGTTCTCAGATCCGATGCTCGCTCGCAGGGAGCGGAACAGGAGCGGCGTCACCAACAAGCGCGATGCGGGTCAGTTACGCCCCACGAGATGAGCGGCTCTGCTCAAAGTGGTCCAGATCCTCACGGAGCGCGCTGATGTGCAACATGCTTCGCTCGATGATGTAGTCCGCCGCTCGGCGCACATTCACGGCGACCACGCGAGGTGTGGCGGGGAGCGGGCTGATTCGAGAGGAAGCCACCGCTACCACGAGTGGGCTCTCGCGATCAAGCGCCGCGTGCAGGGCGCGGCACGCCACGCGATCAAGGCCGACGGCGGTCCGCGACGGCGAGGTGTCTCGGACCCGCAGCAGTTGCAGACGCTTGCCCAGTCGAGTGACCGCGGCTTCTGCTTCCCATGTCGGATCCAGATGGCCAGTCAGATCCAGGGCCACCCCGAGATCCCATTCTTCAGCGAAGTGGCGGAGCGCGCCAAGCTGCACGAGGTGAGGCCTGCCGCCGCGGAGTTGGGATGTGTTCACCCCGATCAGGAGCCGGGTTGCGGCAGTTCCCTGGAGCTCCACCACCTGCCGGCCAAGATCCCTGTACTGGAGCGATGATGCCAGCAGCACCAGACTGGGCATCTCGTCACCCTGGCGCTCGCTTACCTGCCGCACCAGCCGGCGGCTGCGCTCGGACGATGCCATGCCGATGGGTAGCCACAGACTGGCGGTTGGCACGTAGGCGTCACGATGTCCGGTGCGGCTGACGAGCCACGCGGCCACTGCAGAACTGGCGTCCTGGTCAAGCGCGCTCAAGCCAGCGTCGGCAGCCAGGTGTTGGCTCATCCAGGCAGGCATGAGCGCGCCACGTGTCGAGAAGGCAACGGTAATCAGGGCGTTGAGCGGTCGGCGGGACATAACGGCAGTTTCCCGGGGCGACTATCCGGCGGCACATAGCGTCAAACTGGCCGGATATGCGCCGGAGTCTAGCACCGTCTCGGGGCCATGCTCAATCTCGCCGGGGAACGCTCACCCGGGCGCCACGCGTGGCGAGCACGACCGGGCCGCCGAAGGCTGCTTCGGCTTCCCGGGCGGCCTTGAGCGGGTCGTTTTCCGCCCACAGGTGCGTCAGGAGGAGGACCTGGGCGCCGGCATCGCGCGCGAGACGCCCGGCTTCAACAGGAGTCAGGTGCCCCCGGGAGGCAACGGGCATCTCGGTTTCCGGGGATGCGGCGCCTTCGGAGATCACCAGGTCGGCGCCCAGCGCCAACGGCAGGAGATCGGCTGATGGTCCTGTGTCAGCGGTGTAGAACAGGTCGCCATCCTGCGCGGATGAGAGGCGGATGGCCCAGCAGGGAACGAAATGGACGGTCGGCCGGAACTGCAGCGTGAACGGCCCGAGTTGCAGGGTCGCGGACGGGTCGTACTCGCGGATGACCATTACGTCGTAGAACGAGTCTGCGCCATCTTTCCCGGCAAAGACCCGCGCTGCGTCGAACAGGAACTGCTTTCCGCCAGGCGGAACCAAGACCGGGATCGGGGCGGGCGCCGGGATTGGGTTGTAGGCCAGCGCGTAGCGGAGCGTGAAAAGATCGAGCATATGGTCCAGATGCAAATGGGAGATCACCACGGCATCCAGCGTGCGGAAATCCACATGTCGCCGCAGTTCCGGGAATGTGCCGGGGCCAAGGTCCAGCACAACCCGGACGCCGCCCTGCTCGACCAGGTAGCCGCTGCACCCCTGACCAGGGCTGGCGCCGGCCGCGCTACCTCCAAGAACCGTAACTTCCATGACCTCGCAGTGCTCCTCGCTATGAGACGATGCAGCGCGCATTGTGGCAGAACGCGAGGCGCGCACGCATTGACGAGATGGCGGGAGAACGCTAGACTTGCCCGGATCGGCTGGATGAGGGACCGAGTGGCGCACATCATCAAACCATGTTTGGCGGCAACGCCGCCTCCCGGACCGCAAGGGGCCGCGAGGCGGTTTTTTTCTGCATGGCCGGTGGCGCAATGACGGGCGCAATCCTGCTTCGCGGTGGTCACGTCGTCGATCCCTCGCTGGGATTGGATGGCCGCGCCGACCTCAGGCTACGCAACGGCCACGTTGCCGCCATCGGAAAACTTCAGCCCGAAGGCGCGGAAACCATCCTCGATGTAGACGGCCTGGTCGTTACGCCCGGCTGGGTCGATGTCCACGTCCACCTGCGAGAGCCCGGCCAGGAGTGGAAGGAAACCATCGGGACCGGCACGCAGGCGGCAGCGGCAGGTGGGTTCACCACGGTCTTCTGTATGCCCAATACGCAGCCTGCGCTCGACTCTGTGGCGGTCATCGAAGAACTCCAACGACGCAGTGCGCGCGATGCCGCCGTTCGTGTCCACCCGATCGCCACGATCAGCGAAGGGCGGCGCGGCCTGCGGCCAGCGGACTATGAGGCGCTTGCTCGGGCCGGCGCCGTTGGCTTTTCAGACGACGGCGAATCCACCGCTGACTCCGGCATCATGGCCGAGGCACTGCGTGCCTCAGCAAGGCTTGGCGTACCGGTCATGGTGCACTGCGAGGATCCGAACCTGATCGGCGGCGCCATGCACGAGGGGGACGTGTCCGCCCGGCTCGGTGTCAAGGGCATTCCGGCGGCCGCAGAGGAAATCTTCATCGAGCGGGATCTGGCGCTCGCCGCAACCACTGGTGGCTGGCTCCATGCCTGTCACGTTTCGACTGGCAAGGGGATCTCCGAAATTGTTCGTGCTCGCCGCGCGGGCGTCAAGGTGACTGCCGAGGTGATGCCGCATCACCTCGTGATGAGCGATGCGTGGGTGGGCGGCAGCCGCACGCTGGAGCTGGTTGACGGCCCTCGCGTGGGTGGCGCGCCGGCTGACCCGGACACCAAGGTCAACCCGCCGCTCCGGCCGCCTTCGGACGCAGCAGCCCTCCTGGCGGCTCTCCAGGCCGGGGAGTTTGAGGTCATTTCGACCGACCACGCGCCGCACGCGGCGAGCGAGAAGCAAGGCAGGACGTTGCAGGCGGCCGCATTCGGCCTCAGCGGGAGCGAGTTTGCGCTGCCGAGCCTGATGGCGCTCTACCATGCCGGGATGTTGAGCCTGAACGAGATTGTGGCCGCCATCAGCACGCGTCCGGCCAGGCTGTGGCGTTTGCCGGGCGGAACCCTGCGCCCGGGTTCGATTGCGGACGTGACGGTCTTCGACCCAGGCGAGCGTTGGACGCCACAGCGGGAGATGCTGCTCTCACGCAGCACCAATAGCCCCCTGGTCGGTCTTGAGTTGCAAGGCAAGACGAAGTTGACCTTCGTGCAAGGAGATGTACGGCACCGTGACTGGTGATGCTTTCAGGGCAGCCCCTGCGCCGCGCAAGCGCTATGCACCACCGGCAGATGCTGCCCTGGCACTGGCGGATGGCCGCGTATTCAGGGGAACCGGCTTTGGCGCCGGTACCGATGCGGCAGGCGAGGTGGTCTTCACCACCACCATGGTCGGTTATCAGGAAGTCTGCACGGACCCCTCGTTCCAGGGGCAGATTGTGTGCATGACCTACCCGTTGATCGGCAACTACGGCATCCTCCCGGACCAGAGCGAATCCCGGCGTCCGTGGATCTCCGGCCTTGTCGTGCGGGAGGCGTGTGCGTTGCCCAGCCACGACGGCTCGACCGGGACCATTGACGATTTCCTGAAGGGCCACGGGATTCCGGGCATCGCCGGGGTCGATACCCGTGCTCTCACGCTCCACATCCGGGAGGCCGGCGACATGCGCGCCGTCCTGGTGCACAACGCCTGTAGCCTGAGCGATGAAGAACTCGTCGCCCGGGCCCAGGCCGCGCCGCTGCCGGGCGAGTACGACGCGGTGGAAGTGGTCGCCAACCCGGAGCGCGAGGAGATTCCGGCAGCGGGCCCGCATGTGGTGGTTGTGGACTGTGGCGTGAAGCGCAATATCGTCCGGTCACTCACGAAGCGTGGCGCACGGGTCACCATCGTGCCGTTTGGCACGTCGCTCGCGGAGATTGAAGCCCTGCAGCCCGATGGCGTCGTGGTGTCGCCCGGGCCGGGTGACCCGGCCTTTCTCGACGAGGGGCAAGCGGTTGTTTCGGGACTTGTCGAGCGGGGGATTCCGTACTTCGGCATATGCCTCGGGCACCAACTGCTGGCGCGCTCCATTGGCGCCGATACGCGCAAGCTGAAGTTCGGGCACCGGGGCGGCAACCATTCTGTCCAGGATCTGAAAACCGGCCTGGTGACCATTACCTCACAAAATCACGGCTACGAGGTCGATGCCAGCACGGTCCCGCAAGACGCCGGGTGGGAGGTTCGGCTGATCAACCTGAACGATGGCTCGGTTGAGGGCCTGTCGCACCGCGAGCTTCCAGTCTTCACCGTACAGTTCCACCCGGAATCCTCGCCCGGTCCACTGGACAACGACCATCTCTTCGACGAGTTCCTGAGCACTATCGCCGAGAACGGAGCCGCCAGGTGACAGACGTTCAGCGACCCGAGAGCGTGCTGGTCCTGGGCTCCGGCCCGATTGTGATCGGCCAGGCAGCAGAGTTTGACTACGCCGGCACGCAGGCGTGTCGCGCCCTGCGGGAGGAGGGGATTCGCACCATCCTGGTGAACTCCAATCCTGCCACGATCATGACCGACGAAGATGTTGCAGACGCCGTGTACATCGAACCGCTGACGCCAGAGGTCGTGCGCCGCGTCATCCAGCGCGAGCGGCCAGAGGGACTGCTGCCCACGCTTGGCGGCCAAACGGGCCTGAACCTGGCGGTCGCGGTCGCCGAGCGCGGCATCCTGGACCGCTACGGGGTGCGGTTGCTCGGTACGCCGCTCGCCGCCATCCAGCAGGCCGAGGACCGTGCACTTTTCCGGGATTTGCTGCTCGAGTTGGGCGAACCGGTCGTGGACAGCGAGATCATCACCTCGCTCGATCAGGCGCTGGAGTTCGCCAGGCGCGTGCCGCTGCCACTGGTCATTCGCCCGGCCTACACCCTTGGCGGCACCGGCGGCGGGGTGGCGACCACGCCCGCCGAACTGGAGAGCATCGTATCCAGCGGTCTCAACGCCAGCCCGATTCACCAGGTGTTGCTGGAGCGTTCGCTTGCCGGGTGGAAAGAAATTGAGTACGAGGTGATGCGTGATGCAGGCGGCACCTGCATCACCATCTGCAACATGGAGAACTTCGACCCGATGGGGGTGCACACCGGCGACAGCATCGTCGTTGCGCCATCACAGACCCTTTCGGACGACGAATACCAGATGCTCCGGACTTCGGCTCTGCGCATTATCGACGCGCTGGGCATCGAAGGCGGGTGCAACGTGCAGTTCGCGCTTGATCCGCACTCGATGAATTACGCGGTCATCGAGGTTAACCCGCGCGTCAGCCGGTCGTCCGCGCTGGCCTCGAAGGCGACCGGGTATCCCATTGCTCGCATGGCGGCCAAGATCGCGATCGGGCGACGGCTACACGAACTGGTCAACCCCGTCACTCAGAAAACTACAGCTGCGTTCGAGCCGGCGCTCGACTATGCGGTCGTGAAGATTCCTCGCTGGCCGTTCGACAAGTTCAGCCGCGCCGAGCGCACCATCGGCACCCAGATGAAGGCCACCGGCGAGGTGATGGCCATCGACCGGTCCTTTGAAGGCGCGCTGCAGAAGGCCGTGCGTTCACTGGAGTCCGGCGCCAGGGATCTGCTCTGGGAGGATCCGACCTGGTCGCAAGACACCATCCTTGAGCTCGTGCAGCGGCCCAATGATCTCCGGCTGTGGGCGGTTACGGCCGCGCTCCGGCGTGGGGTTGCTGTTGAAAAGCTGCACGGCCTGAGCAAGATCGACAACTGGTTCCTCTACAAGCTGCGCGGCCTGGTGGAACTGGAAAAGCAGCTCCAGAGTGAGGAGACTACACTGGACCTGCTCTGGCAGGCCAAGCGGGCAGGTTACAGCGACGAAACCATCGGCCGGCTGGCCGGGAGCAACGCGGCGGCTGTGCGCGCGCTGCGCGAAGAGGCCGGCATGTTCCCGGTCTACAAGATGGTGGACACCTGCGCCGGTGAGTTCGCCGCTGCCACGCCGTACTTCTATTCGACCTACGAGACCGAGGACGAGGCGCTGCCCATTGGGCGCGAGCGCGCAGTGGTGATCGGGTCCGGCCCGATTCGCATCGGCCAGGGGATCGAGTTCGACTACTCGGCAGTTCAGGCGGCCAGCGCCCTGCAGGACGGCGGCGTGGCCTCCATCATGATCAACTCCAACCCGGAAACCGTCTCCACCGACTTTGACGCCTCGGACCGTCTCTATTTCGAACCGCTGGATACCGAGAGTGTTTCTGAGATCTTGCGTCACGAGTCGAACAGCGACGAGATTGGCAGCGACGTGCCGGTTATCGTGCAGTTCGGCGGGCAGACTGCGATCAACCTGGCCAAGCCGCTGACGGAGTTCGGGGCGCCGATTCTGGGCAGCCAGCTCGACGCCATCGACCTGGCTGAAGATCGCCACCGCTTCGAGGGCTTCCTGCGCGGTCTCGGGATTCCACAGCCTCCAGGCGCCGCGGTCACGTCTCTCAACGACGCTCGCGCCATCGCCAGCCGCATCGGCTACCCGGTGCTGGTCCGGCCTTCCTACGTGCTCGGCGGGCGGGCGATGGAAGTTGTCTACGGGCAAGACCAACTGGCGCGCTACATCCGAAACGCCGTTGATTTGCGGCCGGAGCACCCGGTCCTGATCGACAAGTATCTGGTCGGCCGCGAGGTCGAGGTTGATGCCATCGCGGATGGCGAACGGGTCCTGATCCCCGGCATCATGGAGCACATCGAGCGGGCGGGGGTGCACTCCGGCGACTCGTTCGCAGTCTATCCGGCCATCAACCTGTTTCCGGCCGAAGTCGATACCATCGTCGACTACACCACGCGCATCGCTCTCGGGTTGAACGCACGTGGCCTGATCAATATCCAGTTTGTCATCCACGCCGGGCGCATCTATGTGCTGGAGGTCAACCCGCGCGCCTCACGGACGGTCCCCTTCCTGAGCAAGGCGACCGGGGTGCCCATGGTGGAACTCTCCACCGGGATCATGCTCGGCCGCTCACTCAAAGAGCAGGGGTACGAAGGCGGGCTGTGGCCCCGGCAGCCGCTGGTCGCGGTCAAGGCGCCCGTCTTCTCAATGGCAAAGCTGCGCGGCGTCGATGTTCACCTCGGTCCGGAGATGAAGTCCACTGGCGAGGTGATGGGCATCGACCGCAACTTCGAGGCCGCCTTCTACAAGGCACTCGTGGCAGCGGGCCTCGCGATTCCGCACCACGGCTCAATCCTCATTACCCTTGCTGATGAGGATAAGGCGGATTCCGTCGAGATGATCCGGCAGCTCGTTCGCATGGGACACAAACTGTACGCTTCCGAAGGCACAGCCGCGCTGATCGAGCGCCACGGCATGCCGGTGCAGATGGTGACGCGGCGTATTGGGCGGGGGCATCCGGACACGCTCGATGTCATCCTGGACCGCACGGTGGACTGTGTGATCAACACGCCTGGCCCGGCGGACAAGGAGATCCTGGACGGCCTGGAGATTCGCCGCGCAGCGGTGGAACGCGGCGTTCCCTGTATAACATCAATTGACACGGCACGCACCATCGTCGCGGCGATGTCAAAGAGCGATGCTGTCTACAGTGTGCAACCCTATCCTGAGTACCGGCAGAGCGGTACCGGCTACTAGCACGCGTGACGAGGTTCAGGTGGTTCAGCAACTGGCGACGCAATCAAGCACGGGCAGCAACCGCGAGTTCGACGGAACGATTGTTTCGGTTGAACCGATTATGGGCGATGCCCTGCTGGTTTCCGTAACTGCGCCGTCGTCTGTTGTCCAGCGCCTCCTGCCAGGCCAGTTCTTTAACATCATCTGCCGGTTCCCGACCTCACTGGATCCATTGCTGCGGCGGCCATATTCGGTCTTTCGAGTCGATCAGGCTGCGAGCACGCTCACGTTCCTGGTGCGCCCCTTCGGCCGGGGAAGCGCCTGGCTCGCGGACCGCAAGCCCGGTGAGGTGATCGGGCTCCTGGGTCCGTTGGGCAACAGCTTCACCGTCAACGAGCGAGCACAGCGGCTGGTTATGCTGGCGGGTGGGGTCGGCGTTGCGCCGCTCGTGATGCTGGCCGACGAGGCGACGGCAAGAGGGCTCGATGTGGTATTTGTCATGGGTGCGGCGAACGAGGAGGGGTTGCTTGCCCCGGTAGAGTTGCCGCTGGGCGTCGAGTTCCTGGCAGCGACCGACGACGGCAGCCGCGGGCACCATGGCCTGGCCACGGATGTAGTTGCCGGTTACGTGACCTGGGCGGACCAGATCTTCGCCTGTGGCCCGGAGCCAATGTACCGGACGTTGCGCGAGGTCGTGAACCCGCAACGGGTGAATCGCAAACCGCCGGTGCAGGTGTCGGTCGAGCGGGGGATGGCCTGCGGGCTGGGAGCTTGCCTGGGCTGCGTCGTGGAAACGCGGCGCGGCATGATTGCATCGTGTGTCCAGGGCCCGGTGTTCGATCTTGATGACCTGGTGATCCTGTGAGCGATTCAGCGATGACCATCGACCTGAGCGTTGACCTCGCGCCGCGCAACCCCCGCGAGCTGGTCTTGCGAAACCCGGTGATCCCGGCCTCTGGCTGCTTCGGGTACGGCGAGGAATACGCCAGCGTTATTGACGTGCAGCGCCTGGGCGCCTTTGTCAGCAAGGGCATCACCCCGGAAAAGCGTTCAGGCAACGCCATGCCGCGTATCCTGGAGACTCCGGCCGGGATGCTCAACGCCATTGGCCTGCAAAACCCGGGTATCCGCGACTTCGTGCGCAAGTACCCGCCAATGTGGGAGACGTGGGACGTTCCGGCTATTGTCAATATTTCAGCCGAGTCGGTCGGAGACTACGCTGAGATGGCGCGCACGCTGGACGAGACGCCGGGCGTTGCGGCGCTGGAAGTGAATGTGTCGTGCCCGAACATCGCGCGCGGCGGCTATTGCTTCGGGTGGGACCCGGACATGACCGCCGACGTGACGCGTGCCGTGCGGAACGCGACCACTTTGCCCGTTATCGTCAAGTTGAGCCCAGGAGCGACTGACATCGTCTCCGTGGCGCAGGCGGCGGAGTCCGCCGGTGCAGACGCCATTTCCTTGGTAAACACGCTTGTCGGCATGGCAATTGACGTGCGGCGGCGCAAGCCGCTCCTGGCGAACCAGACCGGGGGACTCTCTGGTCCGGCGATCAAGCCAATCGCGGTGCGCATGGTCTACCAGGTTGCCGCTGCCGTTGAAGTGCCTGTGATCGGCATGGGCGGCATCATGAGCCTGAACGATGCCCTGGAGTTCTTCATGGCGGGCGCCAGCGCCATTCAGATTGGCACAGCCGTTTTCGTCGATCCCGGGCTGCCAATCCGGCTCATTGACGAGCTGGGCACCTGGCTTGCGCACGAGGGGTTCCCGTCTCTCGCGCAAGTTGTAGGCATCGCGAATCCCGGCTTTCGGGCTGGCGTGACGACGGCGATGGTGGTCGAAACGTGAAATACCTGCTGCCGCTCCTGCTGCTGGCGCCGATCACGTTCTTCCTGAAGTGGTCGCACATCGGTGGGGAGACGGCGGTCTTTGTGGCTTCTTCGCTGGCGCTTGTCCCCCTGGCGGGCCTGCTCGGCAAGGCCACCGAAGATGCGGCGCACTACACCGGCCCGAAAATTGGTTCGCTGCTGAATGCGACGCTTGGCAATGCCGCCGAACTTATTATCACCATCATGGCGCTGCGGGCGGGACTCTTCGGGGTCGTCAAGGCCTCGATTGCAGGTTCCATCATTGGCAACGTCCTTGTCGTGCTGGGCGCATCGCTGCTGGTTGGCGGCCTCAAGCATGGCGTCCAGACGTTTGACGCGCGATCCGCTGGTGCGAACGCCACCATGATGATCCTGGCCGTTGTGGCGCTGACCATGCCGGCCGTCTTCGCGCACAGTAGTTACCAGGGCCAGACGACCGACCTGGAGCATGTCCAGTGGATCAGCGACGGCATGGCCGTCGTCCTGATCGTTGTCTATGTGCTCTACATCTTCTATACACTTACCGCCGAATCAACACCCCACGATGAGCCGCATCCCGGCAAGCCTGGCCTCTCCCTGCCAGTCGCGGTTGGCCTGATGGCCGCCAGCACGATCGGGGTGGTGTTCATGAGCGAGGCGCTGGTTGGCTCCATCGAGCCGGTCGCAGAGGCGTGGGGGCTGTCGGAGCTGTTTATTGGTGTGATGCTCGTGCCGCTGGTGGGCAACATTGCCGAGCATATCGTGGCCGTACAGATGGCCTACCAGAACAAGATGGACCTTAGCCTGGGGATTGCTATTGGTTCCGGACTGCAAATCGCGCTTTTCGTGACTCCGGTGCTGATCGGCGTGAGCGTGTTGCTGGGCACGCCGATGACGCTGGTGTTCAACCAGTACGAACTGGCAGCCCTCGTTGGCGCATCCCTGATTGCGGCAATGATTTCGGTAGATGGCGAATCCAATTGGCTTGAAGGCGCGCAGTTGCTTGGGCTCTACCTCATGCTGGGAATTGCGTTCTTCTTCGTGTAGCACATCACTGGAGGGGAGATGACGGTCGAGAGCGATGTCCTGGAGAACTTGCGCACGTCCGGCGCGCTGAAGGAAGGGCACTTTCTGCTCTCGTCAGGCCGCCACAGCGATCGCTACGTCGAGAAATTCGACCTTTTGCGCCTGCCAGCGGCAACCTCCCGCGCCTGCGAAGGATTCGCGGACGCATTTCGGGGCAGCAACGTTGACGTCGTCGCCGGTCCCACGACTGGAGGCATCATCCTCGCGTTCGAGGTCGCGCGTCAACTCGGCGTAGCCGCCGCCTACGCGGAACGCAGCGGCGAAGGCGCCGGGCGCGAGTTTCGGCGAGGGACGACTTTCGACCCGGGCAGCCGTGTCCTGGTTGTCGATGACATCCTGACCACTGGCGGGTCTGTGCGTGAAACGCTTGACGCGCTGAAGAAGCAGCCGGTCGAAGTCGTTGGCGTCGGGATCCTGGTGGACCGCAGTGGCGACGCCGTTGATTTCGGCGTCCCGTTGCACGCCCTGGCGAAGATGCAGATTGCGACGTGGGAGCCGCAGGCTTGCCCGCTCTGCGCTCAGGGGATACCGCTGGTCAAGCCGGGAACGACCCCGGGCGCCGGCAACGCCTAGCCGTGCCCTTCGTGGGCGTGCTCCATCCGCACCCTGAGTTCGTCATGGAGTGCTTCCAGGTCGGTCATGCGCTGGTCAATCTGCACGAGGAGATCGACCCGGGGGCGCTGCACGTATTCATCGCGCAGCTCGATGATCATCTGGGCCAGGCGGCCAATGGTGCGCACGGTGTGCACCGGGTCGCCTTCCCGTGATGGGTAGCTGTAGCCGCTCACGATGCTCCGTCCTTGTCTCCAGGTAGCGGCGCTCCGGCCAAGACGGCAATCAGTTGCGCCTCATCGAGCACAGGCACGCCCAGTTCGCGTGCGCGCGCCTCCTTGCTGCCGGCGTCCGCACCGGCGAATACGGCTGCCGTCTTCCGAGAGACGGAGCCGGCCACGTTTGCCCCGGCGCGGCGCAGGGCCGTCTCTGCTTCCACGCGCGACATTCCGGAGAAACGACCGGTGATCACAACCGTCTTGCCCGCCAGCGGCCCAGAGGCAGGACCCTCACCGGCGCCCTCATCGGCCATGCGAACGCCCGCGTGGCGGAGCTTCGCGATGACCTGCTGGTTGGCCGGATTCTGCAGGAAATCGTAAACGCCCTGGGCCTGGACTGGCCCGATGCCGGGCACGCTCTCGAGGGTCGCCACGTCGGCTGCCATCAGCGCGTCCAGCGAGTGGAACCGGTCAGCCAACAGGCGCGAGGAGCGCTCGCCGACGAACGGGATGCCCAGCGCAAAGATCAGTCGTTCCAGCGGTCGCTGCTTGCTGGCCTCGATGGCGGCCCTCAGGTTCGTGGCGCTGAGTTCGCCCATACCCTCAAGTTGCGTAACCTCGTCCCAGGGCAGGTGATAGATATCCCCAAGATCCTTGACCCAGCCGAGATCCACAAAGCGGTCCCCAAGCTTCGTCCCCAGGCCGCTGATATCCATCGTGCCGCGCGCCACAAAATGCTCGACGTGGCGCTTGAGCTGGGCCGGGCACACGGAGCTCGGGCAGAAGCGAGCAGCCTCACCCTCGGCGCGGTGTGTTTCGGCTCCGCAGACCGGGCAGCGCTCTGGCATGACAAATGGCGTTTCCTCGCCGGTGCGGCGCTCGGTAATGACCTGGGTAACCTGGGGAATCACATCCCCCGCACGCTGGACGACAACGGTGTCGCCCACGCGGATATCCTTGCGCGCGATCTCATCCTCGTTGTGCAACGAGGCTCGACTCACCATAACCCCGCCGATGTTGACCGGGTCGAGGATGGCGATGGGGGTGAGCGTCCCGTTTCGTCCCACGCTGACGATGATGTCCCGGATGCGCGTGGTCACCTGCGTCGCCGGAAACTTGTAGGCTGTGGCCCAGCGCGGCTCCCGTGCCGCGAAGCCGAGTTCTTCCTGATTGCGGAACTCGTTGACCTTGATAACGACGCCATCAATCTCGAACGGCAAGTCATTCCGGCGAGCCTGCCAGAACTCGCAGCGTGCCCAGACGTCCTCGATGCTGTCGCAGAGCCTGGCATCGGGCGATGTCTCGAAGCCGAGCTCGCGCAGCAGTCGCAGCGCCCCATCCTGTGTGGAGACCTGCGGACCCCCGTGCGAGTACCCGATGCCGTAGGCGAAGAGACGCAAGGGGCGCTGGGCGGTAATGCCGGGATCGAGTTGCCGCAGCGACCCCGCGGCGCCGTTGCGGGGTTCATGTAGGGTTTGCCTCCCGCCGATTCAATCCGCGTATTCAGCGCCTCGAAATCAGCGCGGCGCATGTAGACCTCGCCGCGCACCTCGATCTCGGTTGGCAGGTCGCCAGTTGACGGCTTCCGCAAGCGCAGCGGAATGTTGCGCACAGTCCGCAGGTTGAGGGTGATGTCTTCGCCGAAGACGCCATCCCCACGCGTGGAGCCGCGCCGGAAACTGCCATCGTGGTAGGTAAGCGCGACGGCCAGCCCGTCGATCTTGGCTTCGGTCATGTACTGGAAGCTGGTGTTGGGCAGGATGCGGGTCAGGCGGGCGTTCCACGCGTCCAGCTCGTCCCGGTTGTACACATTGCTCAGGGACAGCAGGGGAACAGGGTGCCGGACTCGGGTGAAGCTCTCATGGCGGTCGCGCCGACCCGTTGTGTGGGCGAGTCTGGCGTAATCAGCTCCGGATGTGCCGCCTCCAGCGCCCGCAACTCAAGCATGTAGGCATCGTACTCGGCGTCAGTCGCAGTGGGCTGATCGAGGACGTGATAGTCATAATTGAACTTTTCAATGATGGAACGGAGACGGTCAGCGCGTTGCTCCGCGTCAGATTCAGGCATCGCGCTTTCCGGCATGTCACTCGGCTCCTGTTGTGCAATAGTACAGGCGTTCGCCTTCCGGGTACACTGCCGGGCGGGTGTCCGTACACCCGAGGGTACCACAGGCCGGCGACGTCTCCGGGATGACGCGTATGTACTGCCCGCATTGCGATGACTGACACCTTCGATACCGGCGGGGATGGCTCCGCTGCCGACGTTGTCCTGACTACCGGCGTCGCGCCGTTTGCCAGCCTGGTGGAGCGCGCCGAGGCGTTCGTTGTCGGGCACGGCGGGCGGGCCAGTGAAGACCTGCTGATTTCGCATGTCTTTGGCACTTCTGGCTCGCCTGCCCTCTGGCGGCCGCTCCTCCGTAGTGTCCTGGCGTCACACGATAACCTGACGTTGCGGTCAGACGGCTCCTGGTTTCTCGCAAATCAGCACAGTGATTCAACCTCTCCACTGGACGAGTTTGTGGTGCTGGATGTCGAGACCACAGGTCTCCAGGCGAGCCGGCAACGCGTCATCGAGATCGCGCTGGTGCGGGTGGCGCACGGGCAGATCGTCGAGCAGTGGGAGTCGCTTTGCCAACCCGGCCGCCGGGTGCCGGCCTACATCACCAGGCTCACCGGCATAGACGACGAGCGGCTGGACGATGCACCGGCCTTTGCGGAAGTCGCGGACGCCGTCCTGGAACGCCTGGCCGGCGCGGTTATCGTCGGCCACAACGTTGCGTTTGACATCGCATTCCTGAACGAGGAGCTGAAGCGTACAGGCCGCGAACCGGTGGTCAACGAGCACCTTTGCACGCTCTCTCTGGCCACGCGGCTCATGCCCGGATTGCGAAAGCCGACCCTCAACGCGGTCGCCCAGCGGCTGGCGATCCCCGGACATTCGCGGAACCGGCACCGCGCTGGCTCCGATGCTCGCGTCACGGGTTTGGTTGCGTGCGCGCTCCTGCGCCAGGCGGCCGACGCAGGCTTTGCGACACTGGATGAACTGAAGCCGATCTCGCGGTCTGCCACCCGCCGCCCGAAGGAGCGCATGCCCCGCGCGAGCGCGATTGCCGACCGTTCGATGCTGGCCGACGTGCCGAAGGCGCCGGGGGTCTACCTCTTCCGGGACGCCACGGATCGCGTCGTTTACGTGGGAAAGGCGAAAAACCTGCGGGATCGCGTCGGCTCGTATTTCTCGCAGCCGCTTGGCTACACCCGGAAGATGGAAGGCCTGATCGAGGCGCTGAAGCGCATAGAGACGGTAGTAGTCGGTTCGGAGATCGAAGCGCTCCTGCTTGAATCGCAACTTATCCGACGCTACCAGCCCCGGTACAACACCGCGCTACGCTCACACGAGCAGTACCCGTTCATCCGGGTGGATGTCGCGAATCCCTGGCCACGCGTCAGCCTGGCGAAGGCGCGTAAGGAAGACGGCGCCCTCTACTTCGGTCCGTTCCGCAGCGCCGCGACTGCCCGAAAGTCGGTTGAGCTCATCAATCGCGTCGTGCCGCTGCGTACCTGCACTCGCTCGTTCCGCGACGCGCGCTCGTATGGCTCGCCCTGCATTCAACTGGATATCGGGCAGTGTTTGGGACCGTGCGTTGGCCGAGCCAACCGGGACGAGTACATGGCCCTTGTGCGGCAGGTCGTGGCCTATGTTGATGGCCAGGATGACGCGCTGCACGACATGCTCTGGCAGGGGCTGGAGCATGCCGCGGCGGCGCTGGATTTCGAGCGCGCCGGTCGCCTGCGCCGTGACCTCAACGCCTCACTCTCGCTGACAGCTGTCCAGCGCCGTCTGCGGGAGTCGACAGAGACTCACTGGGGTTTGCTGGTCACACGCTCGCCGGAGCCAGGCAGCCGGGAGGTCATGCTGCTGGTGCAGGGGCGCGTGTGGGCCCAGGTGCGGACTTCTGGGCCAACCGGAGCTGCGGACCTGGCCGAGCGGCTGGCGACTTCCTGGGGCCGGTTCCGCGCCGCCGGCCTGCGTCCGCTGGACCATGATTCGGTCGATGACCTGCACATTCTCAGCTCCTGGTTGGCGCGTCATGAGGGGTTCCCGGCGCTCATTCACCTGGATGATCGCCAGAATCCCAATTGGGCAGATTTGGCAGCTCGCGCTCTCGCGCTGTCAAACGACGATCTGGATGCCGACCTGTGGCGCAAGGCGCGTGACGCGGCTCCGGTGGAGTGGGATGACGCATTGGCGGAACCAGCGGGTGATGTCGGCGCGCCCGGAACGTGAATCACTTTGCTACGCTCAGGCGAGAAGGGTCCGCGACAGTGAAAGAAAACCTCGGGAGCGAGTGGATTGGTGGGAAACGTGGCGTCATCGGTGCAACAGAAGGAAGCATTGCTGAACGAAATCGCAGACGAGATTCGCGTTTGCACCAGGTGTGAGCTTCATCGTACGCGCACGAATGCGGTGCCGGGCGAGGGGCCGGCCAATGCCCGCATCATGCTCATCGGAGAAGCGCCTGGTTGGAATGAGGACCAGCAGGGACGCCCGTTTGTTGGCGCAGCAGGCAAGTTCCTGGAGGAGTTGCTGGGCGCCGCCGGACTCAAGCGGAGTGAGGTCTTTATCACCAACGTGGTGAAATGCCGCCCCCCGGGCAACCGGGACCCGCTTCCGGACGAGATTGCAGCTTGCGCGCCGTACCTGCAGCGCCAGATTGACGCTCTCGACCCGGATGTGATCGTCACGCTCGGACGCTTTTCGATGGCGAAGTGGTTCCCCGGCGAGCGTATTTCACGCATTCACGGTCAGCCAAAGAGGGAAGGCAAGCGCCTGATCGTGCCGATGTACCACCCGGCGGCGGCCCTGCACCAGCAGGCGCTGAAGGCCACGATCCTGGAAGATTTTGCGAAGCTGCCCCGTATCCTGGCTGACGCCGAGGCAGCGCGCGAGGCGGAGGCGAAGGCGGATGAGCCGCCCCCGTCACAGATTGCCATGTTCTAGGCTCCCGAAGGGTCATTCGGCGCTCGCCAACGGAACGAACGTGCCAACTCCTTGACAGTTGCGACACGTGGAGCGGCGTATACTGCGTCTTACCCGTTGGCATCACGTTTCTGGCATTGTCGCGAGGAAACGGGCATGGACGCCGAAAAGTTTGATCTCCTGACACGAACGTTCGGTTCTGGCCCAACGCGCCGGCAAGCGTTGGCTGCGCTCGCCGCCGTGCCCGCGTTGTGGTTGCAGCGCGGTCGCGCCGCGCAGCTCGGCCCGCCTTCGTGTGGCAGCGCGGGTAAGGTCTGCACCATGCTGGCCGGGTGCTGCGATGGCCTGACCTGCGTTACCTCGGCCATCAACACGAACTATGGCGTGTGTGTTTCAGGCGGCAGTGGCGGCACCATGGCCAGCGGCACGTCGCTCGTTTCGCCATTCAGTGAGTCGGCACAGAGATCAGGGACGGTGGATTCGCCATCGTCCACCACGACGACCTCGACCACCACCGGTACAACCACCACGACCACGACCGACCCCAGGGCCGAGCGCCAGGCGAAGTTGCAGGAGCGGCGGTCCCGCCGCAGTACGCGGCGCAACAAGATCCAGTCCCGGCGTACCACCAAGGCGACCGCCCGCAAGACGCGGCGTGAGGACGCGGAAGAGGCTGCGATTCTGGCTGCAGGGCCGGAGCTCGAGTTCTTCGTGTCCATGCCTGATGATTCGGAGGGCAAACCGTACGAGGAGTTGACGGTCAGCAATCTCAGTGACATCACAGCGACACTTAGGTATGTGCGTTCATTCGATGGTGCTGATACCGACCTGACCACATCGATGCAGTCTTCGGAGTCACTCAAGAATACATTGAGTCCTGGAGGCTCTATTGGGCTCGTCTCCGGTCGCGGGGATGGAAAAGTTGACAATGATCAGTACTCTTGGTCTACCTCACGCATCTGCAAAACAGTGTCATCAGAACACGGCTGGATAGTACGGGCATCGTTTGGCAGTGAGTCTGTGAGCCGCTCGTACACTATCCGGTGCAATGACACGTATGTGGGGCCAAACGACGCGAGTGAGCCCACCAACAACCGCAGGAAGCGCAAGAAGAAACAGCAGGACGCGCAACGGCGCAAGAAGCGCAAGCAGAACCACAAGAAGGGTCGCTAGTCTCGTTCATGGCTGAGTCCAACCCTGATCTCGTCATTGTTGGCGGCGGCGTTGCCGGCGCCGCAATGGCCATCGTCCTCGCGCGCACCGGGGCGAGCGTCACACTCGTCGAGCGTGAGACGGTCTTTCGAGACCGTATCCGGGGCGATTCCATGTTTCCGTGGGGCGCGGCAATCGCGCAGGAACTGGGTATCCACCATCTGCTGCCGGCAGGTGGCGCGCGGCCACTGCCCGACTGGCAGGTTTACGAAGGCGGCGTCCCCACCGACCGGATCACCTGGGGCCGGGATATCCCTACGCCGGACGTGCTGTGGGGAGTCAACCTGCCACAACTCCAGGAGACTCTGCTCGACGCCGCCCGCGAAGCCGGCGCGACCGTGCTGCGGCCTGCGCGCGCCGTTGCCGTGGTCCCTGGCAACCCCCCGGCGGTCACCGTGGCGCAGGCTGGCGAGGACCAGACGCTCACGCCCCGGCTGGTGATCGGCGCAGATGGCCGCGAATCTGGCCTGCGGCGGGCTATCGGCGCGGGCACGACGCACGCGCCCACGCACCACATGCTCGGTGGTTGCCTGGTCGCGGGGCTCGGGCTGGACGCCGACACGGGGCACATGGGCCGCATCGCTGGCGGCAAGGTAATGGTCTTCCGCCACGGAGGCGAAAGCGCCAGGCTGTACCTCATCTGCTCTCCGGAGACCGCCGATACGCTGCGTCCTGGTGGCTTCGCGGCCTACCTCGCTCACTGCGCCGAGGCGTTTCCAGCGGGCGCCATAGAGGATGTGCAGCCGCTGGGACCAGTTGCGTTCTTCCCTGGCGTCGATATCTATCCTGACCGCATTGCCGGCGAAGGCGTGGTTTTGGTCGGCGACGCAGCCGGTGCGAACGATCCCGCCCTCGGCTCCGGCTCCGGCCTGGCGCTGATCGATG
Organism: Thermomicrobiales bacterium; assembly: GCA_041390745.1. Lineage (GTDB taxonomy): Bacteria > Chloroflexota > Chloroflexia > Thermomicrobiales > UBA6265 > JACCXM01. Next base: position 45,441 of record JAWKPJ010000024.1, read on the forward strand.
TGCAGGACCTGTCGGGCCTCTTGCGGGACAACGACGACTGGCAGGCCGCCATCGAGGAATTCGCCCGGCGACGACCCACCTGGTATGACCCCATGCGAGCCTTCGGGGAATGGACGGGCCCGCTCGACACCGACACCGGACCCGCCGCTGACGCGGCGCGCGCCCGCGCAGACCGCGCCCGGGACGCCGACCGCTGGCGCAACGGCTACGGGGCCTTCTTCGCGTTCGGGCCGCGCGGGCTCCCTGTCAGTGACGAGGTCCGGGCGCACTTTCTGGGTCTGGACCTCCCAGAGATTGCCTGAAATCTGGAGCAAGCGGAGAATCCGCGAGCGACCTGCCAGGTGGGTGGAGCTCCCAACCTGAATCTCGAACCTGTCGCGCGACCTCGGTTGCTGCGGCCTGGACGAGGTCGCGAAACACGTACGCGACAGCCCGCAGGCCGCGGCGCCTGCTACTGGCGCGGCGGCATGCTGGGCCGCGGCCCATGTACCGGCCGCAGGTCGAGCAATTGCCCCGATCGTTGCCGGGCCGCCTTGTAGAACCACGGTGCGGCGAGCGAGAGGTAGATGCGACCCTCCAGGCCGTCGATCAGGGCCTGCGGGATACCTGCCGCGCCGTCGCGCGCGCCAGCCAGCGCGCCAGCCAACGCGCCGCGCGTGTCTGTTGCGCCGCCAGCGTGGACTGCGGCGAACACGGCATCTTCGAACCGGTCTCCGTACACGGTGGCAGCGATGGCTGTGGGGATCACGGCATCCGCCGTGATGCTGCTTCCGAAAGCGGCCGTGATCTCGACCATCGACCCGCTGTTGAGCATCGCGTCCAGTCGAGACAGGCCGATGGCTACCGCACCGGACCCCAGGAAGTCCGCCGCCTGCCGGGCGAGCGCACGCGCGGGCACGCCGGTGGCAGCGAGCCATGTCAGGTAGGCGACACCGGCAATGGCTTCGGCGGAGGCGGGCGAGCCGTCGGTGAGTTGCGCCGCAGTCAGGGCGTCGGCATGAAGTCGTGCCGGGTCAAAGCGGCCAACGGCGTGTATCAGTCCGATGGGAACCCCCCGCGAGGCAACATCTCCCGTTGCTGGCGCCTGGCTCTGTGAGAGTGGCAGCGTGAAATCGAGCGTTTCGCCCGCGCGATCCAGCGCCGAGGCGGTGGCGGGCTGCAGCCAGTGCCGGGATGCCCCGGCCGCCAGGTGCACCATCCGCATGCCGGCTGTTTCGGGATCGATGCGCCCGCCGTTCGCCGTCATGGACTCGACGAGGCAAAGCGCGATCTCGGATTCGTCCGTGAACTCGCCGCGATGTGTCTCGCCGGTGTCAGGGTCGACAAGTGGCAGGTACGAGTCGACTCGGCCGAACCTCGCGGCGATCTCCTCGCTGCCCAGGCCGATCAGCGGTGCACCAAGCGCGTCACCGATGGCCATCCCGAGCAGCGCACCCAAAAACGTGTTCTCCGTTGCGTTGGCCACTGGTTTCCTCGCTCACTCTGGGCACGCTTGCTGACGATCGGCATTGACGGCCCGGCAAATGACCCATAGACTGCCCCACCGGAACATAGCACCAGGGCGGCTGGTCAGGAGCATTTGCTTGACGTTTCACGATGCACCATCGCCTGCATCGCAGCAGCAGGGGATGGCGACCCGCGCGGTTCACGCAGGTGGCCACCGTGCGCCACAGGCGGGGAACTCCACCACGCCGCCGATCTACCCGGCGACCGCGTTTGTGTACGACAGCGCGGAAGAGCTGGAAGCTGTCATCGCCAAAGAGCAGGGCGGCTTCGTCTATTCGCGCTGGGGAAATCCGACCACGCGGGCCCTGGAGGAGGCAGTCGCGGATCTTGAGGCAACTGGCGATGCCGTTGCCTTCGGGTCCGGCATGGCGGCGATCCACGCCGCGCTGCTGCTCGATGCCCGCGCCGGGGACCATATTCTGGCCTCCCCGGATGTCTACGGCGCGACATACACCATGCTCACCGGGCTGCTACCGTCGCTGGGCATCTCCACCAGTTTTGTCGATATGCAGGATCTCCAGGCCGTGGAGCGGGCGCTTCTGGAGAGACCGGCTCGCCTCGTCTTTCTCGAAACCATCTCGAACCCGCTGTTGCGCGTCGCAGATATCCCGGCCATTGTGAGACTGGCGCACGCCGCCGGCGCCAGGGTGGCGGTGGACAACACCTTCGCCAGCCCCTGCCTGGTGCAGCCAGCACATCATGGCGCGGACACCGTGCTTCACTCATCGACCAAATATCTCGCCGGGCATGGCGACGTGACTGGTGGAGTGGTCGCGACCACCACTGAGCGAGCCGCCGGGCTGCGGGATCTGGGCAACTTGCTCGGCGCGACTCCCGGACCCTTTGAGTCGTGGCTGACGCTGCGCGGTATCCGTACGCTTGCGTTGAGAATGCGACAGCACGGGGAGAATGCGCGGCAGGTCGCCAGATGGTTGGCGGACCAACCGGGCGTTTCTGCCGTCTACTATCCCGGCGGACATCACACGGACCACGTGTTTCTCGGCGGCAACCGGGGAGGCATGGTGGCGTTCGAGTTGGCGGCGGCAAGCCAGGCTGATGTCTTCCGCTTCCTGAACGCGCTGCGGCTGGTCAAGGTGGCGACAACGCTGGGCGACGTGCACAGTCTCGTGCTTTACCCCGCCATGTCGTCGCACCGTTGGGTTCCTGTGGAAACCCGGCGCCGCCTCGGGATCAGCGACGGCCTGCTGCGGCTTTCGGTTGGCATTGAGGATATCTCGGATATCGTCAGAGATTTGGAGCGTGGCTTGCGCGCTGTAGCGCAGCCTCAATGGGGAGAGGATTGATGTCGGCAACGGTGGCGGCCAGCAAGCTGGAAGTACTGCGTGCGCAGATGCCCGCGCTGCAGGCGACGGGGTACTTCAACGCAGGAACGTTCGGTCCTATGCCGAGCGTCGGGGTGGAAGCGGCGCAGGCGCTTCTGCAGGCTGACTTTGAACTGGGGCGCATTGTCCCTGGCGGGTACGAGCGGGCTGGCGAACGAAATCGCTCCGTAGTCGAGATTGCGGCCGGCATGTTCGGGGCCGACGCCCGGGAGTTCGCACTGACCCACAGCGCGGGCGAGGGGCTGAACATCGCCCTGATGGGGATCGCCTGGTCCGCCGGCGACGAAGTGATCACCACCGCTGAGGAGCACCCCGGCTTGTTGAACCCCCTGGCGCTGCTGGCGCGGCGCAGCGGTATCGTCAACCGCGTTGTCCCGGCCAGCCACGATGCGTCGGAGTTTCTGGACAACATCGAACGCGCCATTACCGCCAGCACGCGCGTCATCGCCCTCTCGCATGTGCTGTGGTCCACCGGGCAGGTGGCTCCGCTCCGCGAGATTTGTGAGCTGGCCCGGCAGCACGAGCTGATGGTGATTGTGGACGCGGCGCAATCTGCGGGGCAGGTGCCGCTGAACCTGCACGACCTCGGCGTCGATGCCTACGCCATGGCGGGCCAGAAGTGGCTGTGTGGCCCCGAAGGGACCGGGCTGTTGTACGTCCGCTACGATTGCTTCGCTGACATCCTGCCGACGTACGCTCGCTATGGCCAGGCAGATTTGAGCGGCTTCTTTATGCCACCGGCGACGGCGCACCGCTACGAGTCTGGCGAATTCACCGGGCCCGTGATTGCAGCGCAGGCGGCCACACTCACCTGGCTGCGTGACGAGGTCGGGATGGACTGGGCCTACGCGCGCATCGCTGAAATGGGGGCGTTGTTCCGAAACCTGCTTTCTGGCATTCCCGGCGTCGATGTGGTCACGCCGGAGAACGCCATGGCCGGGATGGTGAACTTCAACGTCGCGGGCATGCACCCGCGGCACGTATCAGAAGCGCTCTATGACCGTGGTTACACTATCCGCTTCGTTGAGTACGCGCCGTGTGTCGTCTCGGCCCGGGCCTCGGTGAGCTGGTGGAACAGCGAAGCTGAGGTGCGTGGCCTGGCGGACGCCGTTGCCGAGATTGCCGCTGGCTCCGGCGCCAATTGAACTGGATTGGTAAACGTCGATAGGGCTGGCGTGCCGGCAAGGCTGAGAAACGGACGTGAGTAGCTTTCCGCCCGACATCTCCTTCGTGGTTCCGGCCCGCAATGAGGCGGCCGGGATTGGCGCGTGTGTCGATGCGCTGATGCGACAAGGCGGCTGCGTCCGTATTGAAGTCATTGTGGTGGATAACGGCTCGGATGATGCCACAGCCGCCATCGCTGCGGCGCACGGAGCACGTGTCGTGCCTGAACCACGGCCGGGGCTGGCGCACGCCCGGCAGGCCGGGCTGGTGGCGGCCCACGCCCCGGTCCTGGTATTCGTCGATGCCGACACGCTCGTGCCGGCCGGTTGGGCGTGCGCCGCCTTCGCCGAGTTTCAACGCCGGCCCCGGCTGGTGGCCTTCTCTCCGGCGTTTTACTTTCACGATGGGCGACTCGTCGACCACCTCGGAAACGGGATTTTTCGCGGATTTCTCTGCCCAATCGCCAACGCTGTCCTGCTCGCGCTGGGGCGGCCCGGTATCCTGATCGGATCGACAATGGCCCTCCGTACCGATGCGCTCAGAGCGGCGGGTGGAGTGGATCAGGCCTTCCAGTTCTACGGCGAAGACACCATGATCGCGCGACGGCTGTCGAAGTTTGGCACGGTGAGCTACCTGCAGCACCCGCGTTTGCACACCAGCGCCCGCCGCTATCAGGACCGTGGGCTTATCAACGTTGTCTACCGGTACTTCACCATTTTTCTCCTCATTCAGTTGGGCCGCATCGGGATGGCCATGCGCCTCGCGCGGACGTTCTACGATTGCGACCGCGGCGTCCTGCGCGGAGAGCGTTGCCGGGCTATGCTCGTGGCCGCATTACGGCGCGAACAGGAACAGCACGAGATCACTCCGGCCCAGGACGAACTGGCGCCAGCCGAGCCGCGGTTGGGTCTCGACACGTGAGCGAGCAGGCTGGAGTCGGCGTTCTATACTTGCGTCAGGCTCCAGTAGCTCAGGGGACAGAGCATCCGCCTTCTAAGCGGCAGGTCGCAGGTTCGAATCCTGCCTGGGGCGCCCAGCGATGGTAGCCATCGCCTGGGCCGGACTGGCCAGCCCTAGCGAGTTGCCACACTGGCCAGAGAGGCACGCAGAGATCACGAACCCCGGAGGCATGACGGGAGCAAGCCGGCCCTGACTCCCGGCCCTCACGAACGACTGTGCGTCTATCTGGCGCTGGCCTGGTCTTTCCGGTCTGTCTATCAGGTGAGAAACGGCTGTACAACCTCACGCATGACCACTGAGGGCGTGACCGGGACGATCTCGATCTCCATCAACTCGCCCCAGTTCAGAACCCATTCCTGAAGCAGGGCAACATCGTCGCACTCCATCACCTGGAAGCACCGGGCGAGATCCGCTGAAATCCAGCTTGCCTGGTACGTCAGGCCGTCGGGCATCGACCGCCCCTGGTCCTTCAGCCGCTGGTAAACGGACGGCACGGCGCCTGGCTTGAACCGTTCGACGACCATGAAGAGCATTGCCCCCGACCTTTCTTGGTAAACTCTGACCGTGTTGATTTTGCCCGTTATGGCGCGACTGTGATCGCCTTCCCTGCTTTCGTAGCCCTCGTTGCGGCGCTCTGTGCCGCCAGTCTGGTGAGGGATGCCGTCTCCCGGCCAAGACCGGAGCGTATCACCTGGGCCCTGGCGTTCATCGTGTTCGCCATTGCGGCTGGCGCCGAGGTCCTCGGCGCGACGCTCGGCTGGAACGCAACGCTGGCGCGCGTGTACTACCTCTGTGGGGCGGTACTCGTCGTCGGCGTGCTGGCCCTGGGCGAACTCTATCTCTTGCTCCCGGGGAGAATGCCAACGTTCACGACCGGGCTCGCACTCCTCGTCGCTGCACTTGCCGCAACCATTGTCTGGTCCGCACCGATTGACCAGCAGCGCTTGCAGTCGGAGGGATGGCACGCCATCGAGCGTGGTCCACTCCTGGTCGCTTTGGCCGTGGCGCTCAACGCTGGCGGCACCGCGGTCCTGGCCGGGGGCGCGTTGTACTCGGCCTGGGCCATGCGCGGCAAGCCGGAGTTGCGGCGGCGGGCCGCGGGCTGTCTGCTCATTGCCGTTGGCACGCTCATGGTCGCCTCAGGTGGCACGCTGGCGCGTCTTGGGAGACCAGAGTACCTCTACCTGGCCATGTCGGTCGGTATTGCTGTCATCTTCTCCGGCGTTCTCCTGACGCGGGGCGGCGGCGCACGACGCACCGGGGGCCTGCCTGCGCCGGGTCGTGCTGCGGCCAGCACCAGCCTGGTGGCGCTCCCACGCGGTGGAGAGCGCGGCCTGCGCACCCACGAAGAGGGGCTGGTGTTCGTCGGACAGCGTCTCCGGGAGCTGGACGCAGCTGGCCTGGCGACATTCTGCACACAGTGGAGCGCGCCGCCCCGTGAATCGGTCGATCTTGAGCGTGCAGACGCGCAGCGCCTCTGGAGATTGCGGGTGCGCCTTCCTTCAGATCAGCAAGAGTTGCTTGACCGGCTGCCGCTAGTCACGCAGGCTCAACTCGCTGAGTTGTACGAGGACGTATGGTCAGCGGAACAGCCAGCGCGGGGCGCCTGAGTGAGTCCGCACTTCGCTATACTCGCACTCAGGACTGGACGGGGCCCGGAGGGAAGATGAACACGTTTGATTTCGGCGATGTCGTACGCGTAAGAATGCCCAGAGGCGTGAACAAGCGTGGCGTCGTGGGTGTTAGCGTGCTCTATACCACCTGGCCCGAGGCGAAGTTCGATGGCGCAACTGGCACTGTCGTCGGCATCGATCCGCGCAGTCGCTATGGTATCCCCCTGTACCTGGTCGATTTTTCCCAGCACAAGAATCGAACAGCCATCCCCTGGCAACGCCAGTGGTTCCGGGGGGAATGGATAGAACCTGCCGCTGACTCGAAGCCCCACCAGGTTGCCGCAGACGGCTCGATGGCTGCGGCCTCGGGTCAGGCCCGGACCTGACCCATCTGATCCCTGTCGCTGAGCCCCACTGCCACGTTTCAGGCTGGCGCAACGCTGACTGACCACGTGTTCGCACCTGGTCTTGCATTCGCCGCAAACGCAAGTGAGCGCGCCTGAAAGGCGCCAGCAACTCCCGGAGAGCCCCGACAAAGAAGGGGGAAACCCGCGACTGTCAGCGTGCGTGCTGTCCAGCGCGAGGGGTCTCCGTGAGCCTGGAGAGAGGTTGCGAAAGCGCCTGTCGGGGTGAAGTAGTCTTGTTGAGATGCAACTCGCGGCCATCCCTCGTCCGGCGCTGCCTGCACGATTGCTGATGACACCCGGCAGCGTGGGACCGCAGCCCGCGCGGCTCGATCGCGGCGAGACATGCTCAGGTCGGCAGCGGCGTACGCTCTGCCTGGCATGGCAGGAGATGATCCCGCCCCGAACGCTATCTCTGCACCCCTCACCAACGTAACGGTGAATCCCTGCCCGGTCAGGTCACTCAGGGATGTCGCGGCATGTTCGCTGATTCGTCAGCATTGCTCGCGTGCTCCTGCCGTTGGTCTACAGCGGTGTGCAAAGAAGGTGGGCCGCCAGGAATCTTCGTGTCTGAGCGGAGTCGAGAGACCTCGTCGCGAGTGCCGGTGAACGAGGTCTCTCGACTCCGCTCGAGACACGGGCTTGTTGCCTGGCAGGTCAGGTCTTTGCAATACGCTGAATGGGCCGTTTGAGCCGGGGAAGACCAGCCCGCAGGTGTTTGGCGCGTGCGTCGAGGCTTTCAGACAACGACAGGGAATCGGAACACGCCAGCTGGCAGCGATCCGCTGCCGGGTGCGAAAACGGGTGAGCCGAGATCTCGGCTCACCCGTTTGAGACGCCTTGAAACGGGATCAGGATTGGGCGAGGGCCTGGTCCAGATCCTCGATCAGGTCGCTGACCGTCTCCAATCCAACCGAGAGGCGGATGTAGTCTGGCGTCACGCCAGTGGTGAGCTGCTGGGCTTCCGTAAGCTGCGAGTGCGTCGTGGTTGCCGGGTGAATGACCAGCGACTTCGCATCGCCCACGTTCGCCAGGTGTGAGAAGAGTTTCGTGTTCTCGATGAACTTGCGGCCGCCTTCGAGACCGCCCTTGATGCCGAATCCCAGGATGGCGCCATACAGGCCGTTGCGGAAGTACCTGGTGGCCCGCTCGTACGCAGGATGTCCGGGCAGGCCGGGGTAGTTCACCCAGCTCACCTTCGGGTGCTCGCTCAGGTAGCGGGCAATGGCCATGGCATTCTGGCTGTGGCGCTCCATGCGCAGTGGCAGTGTCTCGACGCCTTGCAGGAAGAGAAACGAGTTGAACGGGCTCAGCGCCGCGCCAGTGTCTCGCAAACCCTGGACGCGAGCCTTGATGATGTAGGAGATATCCGCCCCAAAGTTCTCCTTCGTGAAGACATCCGTGTAGACGAGGCCGTGGTAGCTGTCGTCCGGCTCGGTAAAGCCGGGGAACTTGCCGGAGGCCTTCCAGTCGAACTTGCCGCCATCGACAATGATGCCGCCGATGGAGGTGCCGTGACCGCCGATGAACTTGGTCAGGGACTCCACGACGATATCCGCCCCGTGATCGAGCGGACGCACCAGGTACGGACTGGCGAACGTATTGTCAATGACCAGGGGGATGCGGTGGCTGTGGGCGATGTCAGCAACGGCCTGCAGGTCCAGCGTGAGCAGGTCCGGGTTGCCGAGTGTCTCCGAGTACACCAGCTTCGTCTTGGGCGTAATCGCGGCGGCGACGGCCTCCGGGTTCGGGTCGGCGAAGTGGACCGTAATGCCGAGCTTGGGCAAGGTGTGCTTGAACAGGTTGTAGGTGCCCCCGTAGAGACTGGTGGTGGAGACGATTTCGTCGCCAGCTTCAGCTATGTTGAGGACAGCCAGCGTCTCTGCAGCCTGCCCGGACGCCAGCGCGAGCCCCATCACCCCGCCTTCGAGTGCCGCAATACGCTTTTCGAGTACGTCCGTCGTGGGGTTCATGATGCGGGTGTAGATGTTGCCGAACTCGCGCAGGCCGAAGAGATTGGCGGCGTGGTCGGTGTCGTTGAAGACGTAGGACGTCGTCTGATAGATCGGGACAGCTCGGGAGTTGGTCGTGGGATCAACCTCCTGGCCGGCGTGAAGGGCCAGCGTCTCAAAACCCGGGTTTGTCACAGCAGTTGCGGACACGATGAATCCTCCTGAACTTCGGCCTGCAGTCAGGTTCCACAGGCGCCTTGCACATTGGGTGAAGTGACGAAATCGAGGCGTCAGGGCGCGGCCGGGGCCGCGTCACGCATGACATCTTTGGCGCCCCGTGGCGGGCGCTTGCAGGCCAGCAGCGTGGTCATGAGCGCAGGGCAATGCGGTCCGTGACAAAGCCCCCGATGGCATCTGTCATTTGGTCCCATTCTTTCAGGAATGCGTCGTGCCCGTGGGGGGAATCCAGCTCGGTGTAGGACACGGTCTTGCCAAGCGCCCGCAGCCGCTCACCGAGAGCGCGGACCGCCTCCGGAGGGAAGAGCCAGTCGGAGCGGATACCGACCAGGTGCACCGGGACGTCGATCTTGCGTAGCCAGTGTTCCTCGCCGCCGTTGCGGCCCACGTCGTACAGATCCATGGCGCGGGTCAGGTAGAGATAGCTGTTGGCATCGAACCGCTTGACGAGCGCTTCGCCGTGATAGTGCAGATACCCTTCCACATCGAACGTCGGGCCAAAAGCCGGGTAGAGCACCGGGCGGGTGGCCAGATTGCGGCCGAATCGCAAGTCCATGCTTTCTTTCGAGTGGTAGGTCACCATCCCGGCCATGCGCGCAATCGCCATACCGCTTGACGGGAACACGCCCTCGGCCTCATACGCGCCACCGCGCCAATCAGGATCGGCCATGATGGCCCGGCGTCCGATCTCATTGATGGCAATCCCCTGGGAGTCCAGCGCGCCGGTGGCTGCCACTGGCACGACGCCGCTGACCATATCCGCGTGTCGTGTCGCCCATTCCAGCGCCTGAAACCCACCGATAGAGCCGCCGACAGCGACCACCCGGGTCACCCCCAGGCGCTCCAGCAGTAGCCGCTGCGCGTTGACCATGTCGCCAATCGTCACGAGGGGAAAGCGCATGCCGAGTGCGCGCCCCGTCAGCTGGTCGTGCGAAGCAGGCCCCGTGCTGCCCTGGCAGCCACCAAGAATATTGGAACAGATCACGAAGGCGTGATCCGTGTTCAGCGCGCGGCCGGGCCCAATAAGCGGTTCCCACCAGCCGCCCGGGCCACCGGCAGAGCTGTTGCCGGTGAGGGCGTGCAGCACGATGACGGCGTTGTCGCCGCGCTCGTTGAGCGTGCCCCAGGTGCGGTAGGCAAGGGTGACCTGCTGCAGGTTGCCTCCCAGTTCCAGGTCGAGATGACCGAGATTCATCGAGTGCTGTGGCGACTCCAGGCTGTCGATCTCGCTGGCGTGGTGGCGCACGACGCGGAGCCGCGAGCGGCTCTCGGTGGCTTCGATGGTCTGTCGAATCTGGCGTTCTTCACTCATTGACGACGTACTCCTGAGGGCGCCAACCCTGAATCTGACAACGGAAGGGTTCGGGCAAGCCATCCCCTGCCACTCTTCTGCACCCATCATCCCGGGAGTACGTTCTCCACGCATCCTCCAGATCGTGTAGCGATCAATGCAGATCACTGCCACCCGGAAGGTCTCCAGAAAGACAAACCCCCGCCGAGGCAGGGGTAGCGTGAACGCCTACCCTTATCTCGCAGATCGCTCTGCCGGATTTGGCACCTTGCGCTCGTGACGCAGGCTGCCGGGCTTCACAGGGCCGAATCCCTCCACCCCTCTCGATAAGGATGCACTCTTGAGTTGTTGACCGAAATCTACGGAATGACGGCGCCGCTGTCAAGTCCTTGACGGCAGCCGGGCCGCGATCTCATTCTCCCACTCGGGATAGCGCTGGCTCAGGGTACGGAGGCTCCCCAGCTGGAAGTCACGGTGGTCAAAACCCGGCGACATCGTGGTCCCCATCAGGGCGAAGCCGAAACGCCCTGGTTCCAGCAACGCGCCCTGCCAGACGCCGCCCGGTACGATCACTTGCGGCCGCTCGCCGGCCGGCAGATTGCCGCCGATCCTGACCATCCTCCCTGTCCCGTCTGGAAAGAGCTGCAACTGTGCTACAGGGTCTCCCAGGTAATGGTGGAAGACCTCGTCGCCGGGTAGTAGATGCATGGCAGACATGGTGTCCGGGGTCAGCAGGTAATAGATCGCTGTTTTCAGCGACCGGGGGCCACCTGGCGCCCAGGGCACCTGCTCTGGCGCGAGCACTCCGGCCCGGTGGGTCTCGGCAAAGTAGCCGCCTTCGAAGCTGAGCGGTTTCATCCCGAGGAGGTCCATGACCTGATCCGCCGTGATCTCCGGTGATGCATCGCCAGACATGCTTGCTCCCACTGTCCTACGCTACCGCAACTCGTACGAACCGCTGTTGGAGATGGAATTCACGATGACCGCACGTGCCACCACGGACCGCGCCGCGCTTCCGCGCTGGGATCTTACGCCGATCTTTCCCGACCTTGCTTCGCCGGCATTTGCCAAGGCATTCTCGGCCCTGCTGGACGACCTGGCAGACCTCGACCTGGTGCTGACAGGCGCCGACGATGCACCTGCCGACCCTCAGGAAGCACTGCACGAAGCACTCGACCGAATCAACGATGTCTCCGGGCGGCAGGAGGTGCTCTGGGCGTACCTGTATGGTCTCATCACCACCAACTCGCGTGATGATCAGGCGCAGTCGCGCTTCAGCGAACTGCAGGCCCGGAGTGTCTCCCTGGGCAAGGCGCTGACCCGCCTTGACGCCTGGTTGGCCGGGCAAGATGTGGAAGCCCTGCTTGACGGGTCTCCGTCCGCCCAGGAGCACGCCTTTTACCTGCGCCGCGCCGTAGCCCGGTCAGTCCACCTCATGAGCCCGGTCGAGGAGGCGCTCGCCGCTGACCTCGGCCCGGCGGCTGGCAGCGCCTGGGGGCGTCTGCATGGCAACCTGAGTTCCCAGATCCTGGTTAACATCGAAGGCGAGCAGGGGAGAGAACGCCTCCCAATGAGCGAGGTGCGCAATCTGGCGCATCATGCAGACCGCCCCGTTCGTGCTCGGGCCTGGCAGGCGGAGTTGGATGCCTGGCGCGAGAACGCGTTGCCCCTGGCGGCGGCGCTCAATGGCGTCAAGGGAGAGGTCGTCACGCTGGCGCAGCGGCGCAGGTGGAAGGGGCCTCTGGACGAGGCGCTGTTTGCAAATGCCATTGACCGTGAAGTACTTGATGCGTTGCTCGGCGAAGCGCGGTTATCCTTCCCCGATTTTCGCCGCTATTTCCGGCTCAAGGCCGAAGCTCTCGGGCTCCCGGCGCTGGCGTGGTACGACCTGTTTGCACCGGTGGGCGCTCCGGATCGCGTCTGGACCTGGGCGCACGCCACGTCATTCATCGAGGAGCGTTTCACCGCCTTCATGCCGCGCATGGGTGAACTGGCCCGTCGCGCGGTCACAGAAAACTGGATCGACGCCGAGCCGCGTGCAGGCAAGGCGGGGGGCGCCTACTGTATGTGGGTCGGTGGCCCGAACTCGCGGATTCTGCAGAACTTTTCGGAAGGCTACGACGGTGTCTCGACGTTGGCGCACGAGTTAGGACACGCCTATCACAATCTGACTCAGGATGGCCTCAAGTCCCTTTTGCACTCGACGCCGATGTGCCTGGCCGAGACGGCCAGTACGTTTTGCGAAACGATCATCAAGGAGGCGGCGCTGGAGGACGCCAGTGTTTCCGAGCAAACCTACATCCTGGAGCAGTCACTGCAGGGCAGCGCGCAGATCGTGGTCGATATCATCAGCCGCTTTGACTTCGAGCAGGCTGTCTGCGAACAGCGCCAGACACGCGAGCTCTCTGCCGACGAGTTCTGCACGTTGATGCTTGAGGCGCAGGAAGGGACGTACGGCGACGGCCTGGATCGCGACGCCCGTCACCCCTACATGTGGGCCGTCAAGGGGCACTACTACCGGCCAGAGCAGTCGTTCTACAACTTTCCGTACCTGTTTGGACTGCTCTTCGGCCTCGGGTTGTTCGCAGAGGCTCGGCGCGATCCGGCCGGGTTCCCAACAAGATACGATGCGCTGCTGCGAGATACCGGCAACGCCACCGCTGTTGACCTGGCAGAGCGCTTCGGCATTGACTTGCGCGCGCCGCAGTTCTGGCGCGCCGGCCTGGACGTCGTGCGCGCCGACATCGACCGTTTGGAGGCGCTTCTGCACGCCTCGTGACGGCATTGACGGCTCGCAGGAGGCGGGGTCTTCTGCGCATCCTCGGGTCTCGGGAGGCGACACGAGGATGTGGCGTGCGACTCAACGCCCGCCGATGATCGAGCGCCGCGTTTTCGCGCCGCCGTACGACTCGTCCAACAGTTCCACGATGTGCCGCACGCGGGCCTCGCTGCCGTTTCGGCGCAGTGAGGCTCGCACCTGCATGTGGCAGCCCGGATTTGCCGTGATCACCTCCGCCGCGGGCGTCTCCATAATGTGCAATGCCTTGCGGTCACCCAGTTCGTTGGCCATTTCCTCGCGGATGATGTTGTAGATCCCGGCGCTGCCGCAGCACAGGGACGATTCCTTCATCTCCACCAGGTTCAGTCCCGGAATCGCGCGCATCAGGTCGCGTGGCTGCTTGCTAATGCGCTGCGCGTGGGCCAGATGGCAAGGTTCCTGATACGTCACTGTCCGCTCGATACGCTTCGTGGGCGGCTTCAACGGGTGTGCGGCCAGATACTCCGTAACGTCCCGCACCCGGGCACTGAAGCGCTTTGCTCGCTCAGCGTAGGCCGGGTCGTCCTTGAGGAGATGACCATACTCCTTCAGCGCTGCGCCACACCCGGCGGCGGTTGTCAGGATCGCCTCATCTCCGGACCGCTCGAACGCCTCAATATTCTGCCGCGCCAGCGTGCGAGCCTCTGCCATCATGCCCGCGTGGACATGCAGTGCGCCGCAGCATTGCTGACCGACAGGCACGTCGATATCCGCGCCATTGTGCGCGACCACTCGGGCCGCGGCGCGGTTCGTGTTCGCAAAGACTGTCCCCATGACACAGCCGTTGAACAGGTGCGCCTGCCGCCTCTCGCCATCCGCAGGGTCTGCCTCCCAGCGCTCATTACCTGGAATGAGCGCCTTGCGCGATATCTGCGGCGTCAGAGCCTCCAGGTCGGCCATTCCAAGCTTGCTGAGGATTCCGGTCTTGCGCACCAGCGCGGTCATGCCGGTCCGCTCGGAGAGGCGAAGGAAGGCAACGACCGCACGCAAGCGCCGTGCGTCACTGAAGAGCCACTCCATGCCGATCTTCCGCGCGAGCCTGACCTGCGCCGGGCGCGGACGATGCTGCTCCAGTTGCGCGCGTGACGCCTCAACCAGCGGCCCGTACTGCACGCCGGAAGGGCATACCGCCTCGCAGGCCCGGCAGTTCAGGCACTGGTACATCTGCTCATCGAAGAGCGGGTCCAGCAGATCGAGTCGCTCCTCGGCCACAGCCTTCATCAGCCAGAGGCGGCCGCGAGGGGACGACATTTCCTGGCCAGTGATACGGTAAGTGGGGCAAGAGGAGAGGCACATCCCGCAGTGGACGCAATCGTGCAGCAGGTCGTCCTCGGGCACGTCCGTTCCGGAGAATCCGCCAAGGCGGATCAGGTTGGCATCAGCGGGTTCTGCCACGACCATGAAAGCTCCATTCCAGGATCAGCGATCATCTTCTGGACGCGATTATCGCGTTGCGTGAACGGGTTACAGAAATCCGGCGAAACGCCCAGGGTTCAACGTCCGCCTGGGGTCGAATTGCTCGCGGATTTCCGTCATGACCACCAGGCCTGCAGGCGACGCGCCCCAGACATCGAGTCCCTGCTTCCAGCCAGGCGGCGCAGCGAGAATTGTGGCGGATTCGGCCAGGTCCACGGCCACGCGCTGCACCTCGGCCAGGCGCGCCGCGCTGCCATCGCGCACCTCAAGCCGCACCAGCACGGAACCGACGGCTGGGGTTGCGCCCAGCGCTGTCACCCTGGTGTTCAATGCAGCCAGCACCGGCGCCAGCCCCTCAACCAGGGCGCTCGTCGCCCGGGGCCGAATACCGAAGCGTATCGTGACGTTTTCGTGAGCGGTGGCCGGATCGAGGCTGGCGACGTAGCGTTGCCACCACGCGGCACTTTCGTCCTGTTCCAGTGCGAGACCTGGCCCTGCCAGCCCCGCCAGACGCTCGGCGATGGCGCGCACCGTACGATCCCGCCCTTCGATACGGGTCGCAAGCAACCAGTGGTTGCCATCGTCGATTTCCAGCGCAGCGACCACAGGTCCCCCACTGTCGCGTATCCGCGTCGCCGTCTCAAACGCTTCAGCGCTCGAGGCGTACTCGGTGACCAGCGTTGCTTCGGCACGGGGGCGCGGCAGCACCTTGAAGTTCGCTGAGGTGATCACGCCCAGCGTCCCAAGTGACCCGTGGTACAGGCGCGGCATGTCGTACCCAGTGACATTCTTCACGACCATGCCGCCGGCTTTGGACACGGTTCCGCTGGGGTGGGCGACCGCAATACCAATCAACAGATCCCGCAGCGTGCCGGCACTGTGGCGGAGCGGACCCCAGCGCGCCGTGGCGATCAGGCCGCCGATCGTGGCGTCGTTCCCGCCGGCCGGGTCGAGCGGTAGCCGCTGGCCGTGTTCGCCCAGGACCGCCTGCACATCTCCAAATCGGGCGCCTGCCCCGACCGAGAGGACCAGGTCGGTAGGCTCATAGTCGATCACCTGCGACAGGGCCCGCGTCGAGAGCGCGAGATCGGCCCCGCGTGGCGGGTTGCCGAGGGCCAGGCTGGTGCCCCCGCCGACGGGGATAACCGCTTGCCCAAGGCGCGAGGCATCCGCCAGGATCGCCGCAGTTTCCTCGGCAGTTTGCGGCACGACGTGCTCGCCAACCGCAACGCCATCGATGGTCTGTGGAATCAGGAAATCAGAGTGCATAAATACCGTGCTTCTGCGCCATCGCCTGCATGCGGAGTGCGCGAACCTCGCCGCACATATAGCCCTTCGGGAAAACCTTCTCCGGGTTGAAGAGGCCTGAGGGATCGAAGCTGTTCTTAAGTCCGGCCATCGCGGCCAGGTCGTCGGCGGTGTACACAAGTGTCATGTAGCCGCGCTTCTCGGTGCCGATCCCGTGCTCACCAGAAAGCGCCCCGCCAACCTCCACACAGTAGGAGATGATCTCCTTGCTGGCCAGCAACACGCGCTCGGTGTCACCTGGCTTGCGACGGTCAAAGAGCATCAGGGGGTGCAAATTGCCGTCACCAGCGTGGAAGACGTTGGCAATTGGCAGGTCGAAATCCTGCGAGATCTCTTCCACCCGCTTGAGCGTTGCCGGGAGCTTGGAGCGCGGCACGACGGTATCGTGCAGGTAATAGTTGGGGGAGAGGCGACCCATGGCGGCGAGCGCCATCTTGCGCCCCTTCCAGAGCAGATCGCGCTCGTCCTTTTCCGTGGCGCTGCGCACTTCGGTTGCGCCCGCCGTGTGGCAGATGCCTGCGATCTCCTCACCGGTGCTGAGCACATCATCCTCGATGCCGTCGATTTCGATCAGGAGGACTGCGCCTGCGTCCATCGGGTAGCCGGCGTGGTAGGCCGGCTCGACCGCCTGGATGGTCAGGTTGTCCATCATCTCCAACGCTGCGGGCACAATCCCGGCCGCGATAATCTGGGATGTTGCCTGCGAGGCGGTCTCGATGTCGGGGAACGCGGCCAACAGCACGAGCGTCACGTCGGGAGTCGGGGTCAGCCGCACCAGCGCTCTGGTGACGATACCGAGCATGCCTTCAGAGCCGACCATCGCGCCGGTCAGGTCGTAGCCCGCTGTGCCGGGCGAACGGCCGCCGGTCCAGACAATGCTGCCGTCCGGCAGCACGACCTCCAGACCCAGAATGTGATTGGACGTCACGCCGTACTTGAGGCAGTGCGGCCCGCCGGAGTTCTCGGCGACGTTGCCCCCGATCGTGCAGGCGCGCTGGCTGGAAGGGTCGGGCGCGAAGAAATAGCCCAGCGGCAGTGTTTGCTCGGAGAGTTCGAGGTTGATGACGCCAGGCTCGACCAGCGCTGTGCGATCCTCCCGGTCAATTTCGATGACCGAGTTCATCCGGGTGAGGGCGATGATGATGCCGCCGTTTTGCGGCACAGCCCCGCCAGATAGCCCGGTGCCCGCGCCACGCGCCACGACCGGCAGATTGGCGGCGCGCGCCAGGCGCACCACTTCCGCAACTTCGGCCGTATTTCCCGGGAGTACGACGGCTGTGGGAGCGGCTGTCTCGACGGCTCCATCCACGCTGCCGTCGTACTCGTACACCAGCAAGTCGGCTGGCCGTGAAAAGACCGCGCCAGGACCAACAATGGCCTTCAGCCTCTCAACAAGTTGGTCACGGTTCACCACATTGCTCCCACAGGAATGATGCGAGCGCTCTTTCGCGTTATGGTAGCGCGTTCATCCTTCCGAACGCTTCGGCGCGCGTGACATACTGGGTTACGCCCCGTGTACGCGCCCGGGCGGGCGCGAGGAGTAACCACCAGACATGACAGATGCAGGACATGGCGCAGGGTACTGGATTGTCGTTGGATCGCCAGGCAACTTCGAGAAGACGGCCGAGCATGGCTTCACGATTCAGGGTCTGAAGTCGCGCCACCGCAAGAAGGCCGAGCGCATGAAGCCTGGCGACAAGATTGTCTACTACATCACCGGACAAAAAGCCTTTGCCGGCATCGTGACGATTGAGTCCCCGTATTTCGAGAGCCACGAGGCTATCTGGGACTCCAGCGATCCGAAGAAGGCGGCAGAGGATTACCCGTTCCGTGTCAGGATTTCTCCCGATGTCATCCTGGGCCTGGAAAACGCCATCCCGGCCGAGCCGCTGGCCCGGCAGATGCAGTACGCCGCCAAGTGGCCGGCAAAGAACTGGACGCTTGCTTTCCAGGGTAACGTGCACGAGATCGGCGAAGGCGACTATCAGTTGATTCGGGCTGCAATCGAGGCGGCCGCGCTGGCCGGCGTGGGTACCGGTGACTGACCGCTTCGGTGAGCCGGCCGGTGCACGGCACCGGGTGCATCTCTGCTTCGGACCCAACTGCAGCGAGCGTGGCAGCAGACAACTTTGGCCGAAGCTGGAGGCCGCCATCGCCGAGGCCGGGCTAGCCGGAGAGGTTGAACTCCTGGCAACAACGTGCCGCAACCGTTGCGAGTACGGCCCATCCCTCAACGTCTACCCGGGGCCGGTCTTCTACAACGGCATCGACGCTGAGGCTGTGCGTGAGATCGTCCGGGAGCACCTTGGCCAGGGCAGAGTTTGCCAGCGCTGGGTGTTCCGGCCAAAACTCTCTCGCACATGACTCCGGCGCGACGCTTCAACGAGGGGTGCAAACTTCGTGGCTTCAGTGACGACCAGCTATGTAGCTGGCACGGCGTATCAGACCAGAATTGAAACGTCCGTCACGACCCTGACCGGCGATGAGCCAGTGGGCAGCGGCGGCGACGGAGCGGGTCCCAGCCCGTATGAACTCCTGCTCGCATCGGTGGGTCACTGCACCGTGCTGACCATGATCCTCTACGCGCGGCGCAAGGGATGGCAGATTGACAGCGCGTCTGTTCACGGCACGTTCGAGCGCATTATCAGCGGTGACCCGGTCACGGGCCGCACCCGAACTGAGCGCATTACACAGGAGATCAGCTTCGCCGGGCCACTGAGTGACGAGCAGCGCATGCGCATCCTGGAGATTGCGCACAAGTGCCCAGTCCACCGCACGCTTGTCAACGGCCTGGAAATTGTGACATTGGAAGTACGTGAGGACACCGTGGTGCTGAGCGAATGAAGAAGGGCGTTCCGCCCGGGAACGCCCTCATCCGGTGGAGATGGGGGGAGTCGAACCCCCGTCCAGAACCGCCAGCCGGCAAGATCCTACGTGTGTAGTCGGCATTTTGTGTGCTGAAGCGATCTCCTACCGACGGGATACCACTCCAGTGAGCCAGACTGCCTTTGGTGACCGCGCTCTGGCGAACTGAGTCACCGCAGCCTTCCTTGGTGACGCCTGTCCCCGGTCCCGGAAGGCGGAGGACCGGACAGACGCGCTACCTAGAGGTCAGTGACTTAGGCAGCGTAAGCAAGAGGAGCGTTCGCATCTCTTGGTTGCCCGTTTTTACGAGGCTCCGGGCGCCTCGACACGCACGTACCTGACAAACGACCCTGTCGAAACCAAACATCCCCGAACAAAGCGAGTATACGCAGATCCGAACAGATTTTCCACGCCTCGCACTCACTCGGCCTACGTATCCGGCTCGAGGAGCGGGTACCATCGCCGCATGGCTAACGCAGCGCCTTCGCCCGCAGTTCCGACCATCAACGCCTGGTTGCTGGCCGCCCGGCCCAGGACCCTGCCGGCCGCGCTTTCCCCGGTCGTTGTCGGTTCTGCAGCCGCCCTGGCAGAAGGCGGTTTCGATTTCCTGGTCGGGCTCGCAGCGATAGCGGTGGCGCTGCTGCTCCAGATCGGGGCGAACTTTGCGAACGATGTCG
>JAWKPJ010000025.1:0-59548 GCA_041390745.1 Thermomicrobiales bacterium
ATCTCGCCCTTCATGTTGGCGTGGAACTCACAGAAGTAATCGAACGTGCCGGGCGTGGCGAAGGTCTGGCTGAAGGTTGCCCCCGGCGCCAGCGTGCCGGATTGCAGCACGGCGCGGTCCTTCGCCGTGGCGGTGTGCGAAACCATGTCGTCGTTCGTCCAGGTCACCGTGCCGCCCACGGGCACCGTGATCCGGGCCGGGGTGAAGGCCAGATCCTTGATGTCCACCTGCACGGCGTCCGCCGCTGCATCCGGGCTCGCCATGCCGGGCATATCCGCCATGCTGCCTGCCGCCGGCGTGGCCGCGCCGCCCGCCAGGCCCTGGGCGAGGTAGAGGTGGACATCGGTCTGGTCGCCGTTGGCGGTCAGCACGGCGATGCCGGTGTACCCGGAGTCGTTCAACTCCCCGAGCCCGACCGCCAGCGTGTCGCCAGTGGCGGCGCTGGTCAGGTTGCCACAGGCAATGTAGGTCCCGATGTTCTCCACGCTCTCGTGGGCGTTGATGGCGTACCCACCGGTACGCAGGTCAGCCAGCGTGGCATCGACCGTGGTGACGCTCTCCTCGACCGGGGTGGCGGCCGGGCCGCTGCTTTCGGCGGCAGCGCCGGCGGGCGCGGTGATGTCGGTGAGCACGTAGGTCGGGTTGGGATCGAGATTGTCGCAACTGCCGAGGTGAATATGCACAGGGTGCGCGATCGCGGCCGTGGCCGGGGTGGCCTCCTGGGCAGCGGCGCCAAACGCGCCCGCAACACAGAGCCCTGCTGCCGCCAGGATCGGGGTCCAACGACGTCCACTGTGGTTCACGACGTCCTCCTTTCGGCGATCCACGCCGGAGTTCTCCGCAGGCGCCCACCGCCGGGCGCCGAGGTGTCGTCAGCGTAACGCAAATACCCATTTTGTCAATATCTTATTGGACATAGTTGATTAGCGAGACCACAGCGCGTACCGTTGCCGGAAACGAGGAGAACGCGCCGATGTCATCGCAAGCGAATGCCCGCTTCCTGGCCAGCACACGCGGGCAGGTCGTGATCCTGCTGCGGCAGGGCCTCGCCACGGTCGATGAGCTGGCCACCACGCTGGGCCTGACGGACAACGCGGTGCGCGCGCACCTGGCCGGGCTGGAGCGCGACGGCCTGGTGGTGCAGGCAGGGGTGCGCCGGGGGGGCGGCAAACCGGCCTACACGTACGCAATCACCGCGGACGCGGAGCAGCTTTTCCCCAAGGCGTACGGCGCGATCCTGAGCGTGCTGCTGGATGTGCTGGGCGAGCACCTGACGGCCGAATCGCTCGACGACGCCCTGCGGGAGGTTGGGCGGCGGTTGGCGAGCGCCTACCCACCCGCCACCGGGACCTTGCCGGAGCGCGCCGGGCAGGCGGTGGAGGTGTTGGCCGCGCTGGGCGGGCTGGCGACGGTGGAGGCTGCCCCAGCGGGCGCGGTGATTGCGGGCTGCCGCTGCCCCCTGGCGGCGGTGGTGGCAGGCCACCCGGCAACCTGCCTGATGGCGGAAGCGCTGCTGAGCGATCTGGTCGGCGCGCCGGTGCGCCAGGCATGCGAGCCGGAGATCCCCCGCTGCCGGTTCATCATCACGCCGGAGGAACCCGCGCACTGAGCGTGGTTCCCAAGTGCAGCGTATTGCAAAAGACCTGACCTGCCAGACAACAAACCCGTGTCTCGAGCGCAGTCGAGAGACCTCGTTCACCGGCGCTCGCGACGAGGTCGCCTGACGGCGCTCGAGACACGAGGGGAACTCGGCGGCCCAACTTCTTTGCGCACCGCTGTGAGCTGCTCTCGCCCGGCCGCGTTTGGCGCAGGCCGCGCTGCCTGACCGCAGCGGGCCGCCGCGCTCGCTCTGCGGGCGTCACCCGTCGCCCGGCGCAGGAGTTCGCTCCCCCATCACGGGGGCGCCAACGCGCAGCGCCGTGCGGCGGCGGCGGCGGTTGGGGCGGGCGTTACGGCGGCGGAGGGAGGGCGCGGCCGGGGCGACCGGGGCGCGGGCTCTCGATGACCGGGAGGGGCAGGGTGATGTGGAAGGTGGAGCCGGCCTCGGGGGTGCTTTCGGCCCAGACGCGGCCACCATGCGCCTCGATGATCTCGCGCACGATGGCCAGCCCCAGGCCCGAGCCACGGATGCGCTGCGTGGCGGCTGAATCGACGCGGGCGTAGCGGTCGAAGATCGTCTCGAGGTCGCTGGCGGGGATGCCCAGGCCGTAATCTCGCACGTCGACCTGGAGGGCGTCATCGACGCGGCGGGCGGCGAGGGTGATCGGGCTGCCGGCCGGGGAATACTTGACGGCATTGTCGACGAGGTTCGAGACGGCGCGGAGCAGGGCGTCGCGGTCTCCCGTGAGGTACGGCAGATCGGGCGCGATCTCCAGCGAGACCGGGTGGGTGGCGTGGCGGGGGTGGAAAGCGGTTGCCACCTCGCTCAGTACGCTGCCGAGGTCCACCGGTTGCCGCCGGATCGGCGTGCGCCCGGCTTCGAGGCGGTCGAGATCGAGGAGATCATCCACCATGCGGTTCAGCCGCCGGGCATTGTCCGCGATGATGGCCGCGAACTCTCCGGATTGCCCGGCCAGTTCCGGGTGCTCCTGCATCACTTCGCTGTAGCCCAGGATACTGGTGAGCGGGGTGCGGAAATCGTGGGTGAAGACCGAGAGGAAGTTGCGCTCTGCCTGCCGCAGGCGCTGGAGCTCGGTGTTGGCCGCCTGTTGCAGCGCCAGGGCGCGGGCGGTTTCCTGCTCCGCGCGCTTGCGGGCGGTGATATCCAGCACCTGGGCGAGGGAGCAGGCAGCCGTCCCATCGGCCGCGTGCATCAGGGAGCTGGTCAGGAGCACCCAGATCGTGTCGCCGTCCTTGCGAATGTAGCGTTTTTCCAGCTGGTACGACGCAATTTCGCCGGCGTGGAGTTGCCGGGTCAGGGCCAGGTCGGCCTCGAGATCTTCGGGGTGGGTGATGTCCTGGAAGGTCAGCTCCTGGAGCTCGGCCCGGGTGTACCCGAGCAGGTCGCAGAGGGCGCGGTTGACCTCCAGCCAGCGGCCATCCAGCCCGACGAGGGCGATGCCGATGGGGGAAAGCTCGAAGGCGTTGCGGAAGCGCTCTTCACTTGCGCGCAGGGCCTCTTCAATCCGGCGCAGCTCCGTGATGTCGCGCCCCTCCGGGATCAGGTAGGCAACCTGCCCGGCGTCGTCCCGCAGGGGCTTGAGCGAGAAGTCGATCCGGGCGACCTTGCCGTGGCTGCCGCGAATCTCGGCCTCGTAGCGGATAAACGCGCCCTGGGCAGCCTGGCGCACCACCGCCCGCAACCGATCCTGAGTTTGTGGCGATTGGGTCCACCAGGGGAGATTCCAGAAGGGGAGCCCGATCACCTCCTCGCGCGTCAGCC
Source organism: Thermomicrobiales bacterium (assembly GCA_041390745.1). Lineage (GTDB taxonomy): Bacteria > Chloroflexota > Chloroflexia > Thermomicrobiales > UBA6265 > JACCXM01. The sequence goes on from JAWKPJ010000025.1 coordinate 3,383, forward strand.
CGGCGAAGTCGAGCACGGGCTGGTTGGCCTCGAGCAGGATGCCCGTCGTGGACAGGAGGCCCGTGAACTGGAAGGTATTGTCGAAAATGGCGTGAAACCGCTGCTCGCGGGCGTTCAGGCGCTCTTCCAGGCGCCGGCGCTCGGTGACATCGACGAGGTGGGCGAGCAGGCAGGGCGTGTCGTCGAGCGTGACCGGGGCAATGGACGCCAGGACGTGGCGCACCTCCCCGGTGCGGGTGACGAGATCCTGCGCGAAATCACGCAGGGCGGCGCCCCCGGCGAGCGCGGCCGTCATGGCTGCGCGCTGGCCGGGATCGCTCCAGATGCCCAGATCGCGCGTGGTGCGGCCGATCACCTCGGGCCGGTCAAACTGCGTGAGGTGCAGGAAGGCGTCGTTGGCTTCAAGGATGCAGCCGTCGGCCGCCGTGGTGACGGCGATGGCGACGGGGCTGCCGTGCATCAGCCACGCAACCGCGCCGGGGGCTTGCGCGAGGGGGCCGGGGGCATTCCCGGCGAGCGGCCCGGCTGCGCAACCGCTATGCACTGTGGCCCCTTCTGGCTGCAAGACCCCCACGGTGTGCGACGCGACGCGCGTGCGCCTGGCGCCTCATCGACAATCCCCCTGCTCGTGGCCGCAATGGCGGCCCCGCCCGGGTCGCGGCGGGGCGTAGCCGTGACGATGCGGCTACCCCAGGGCCGGGCCACCAGGCCAGATGTTGCCTTGCCTTCCTCAGCCGCGCCAGGCAGGCGGCAGATGCGCGCCTCGCCCGTTTGGCCTAAAGTGTCGTTCATGCTACCTGATCGCGAACGCGCCGTTTGGCCGCCGCGTGGCGGCGCGACACCCTGAGCCGGAGGACCCGGTGGCCGGCGCGCGTATTGACCGGATTGCCCGCGCCAGGGCGGGCGCAACCTCGTGACGCCGGGCTGCCGGGAGGGGCAGCTTCCAGGCCGCAGATCGCGCGAAGCTGCCGCTGAGCAGCGCACGAGGCCAGGCACGCAGTTCGGGCAGGGCGACAGGTTGCACACGCTGGTCCGAGGCGCAGCACGCCCACGATTACAGGAGGAAAGAGATGGACGGCCCGATGTTTGATCAATGAAGCGCGGGCGTCGTATCTTCTGACCCAACCGACAACTCCGGCAACCCGGCGGGGCCCGCTCACGCCAGGGAGCGCATGATGGCGCTTCCCTGGCCAGCCGGTGCGCGGGAGCCGGAGGGCTGGCTGCGGCATCGCGGCTGGAACAGGGCGCCGAGGCACGGTGCGCGGGAGGTACTCTGCACCACCTCCCCCACGCAGCCACGCGCCGGGAACGGGGTTTCGGCGCGAGCGATCTACCGGTTCCACGCCTCCAGCAGGGCGGCTTCCAGGGCCTCGCCGTCGGGCGCGGTGGCAACAAGAATCTCCGGGCCGTCGCTGACCGGCTTCGTGCGGCCATCTTCCGGGTCGCCGGGGCTATCGACCACCGTCACGTTGCGCGGGGTGAGCGTGACCAGGCCGGGGTCGCCCAGCACCACTGCTGCCAACGGATCCCAGAAGTAGTAGCTGCCCGACGCGATCGACTCGGCGTTGTTCTCCAGCAGGGTGGCGACAAACTCGGCGGCGGGGGTGGCTTTCTCCGCTTCCAGCCGCGCCACGAATTCCGGGGTGACCGGCGCCTCGTTGGTGGCGTCCAGCGGAACCAGCGTGATCGGCACGCCGGATTCGAAGACGAGCCGCGCCGCGTGCGGATCGCTGTAGATGTTCCACTCGGCGCTGGTGTTGGCGTCGCTGACGAAGGAGCCATCGACATCGACCGCGCCGCCCATCACGTACATCATCGCGATGTCGTCCACCAGGGCCGGGGTGGCCTCCAGCGCCGAGGCGATGTTAGTGAGCGGGCCGAGGGCCAGCACGGTGACGGGGCCATCAGCCTCCTGGATGGTGGAGGTGAAGAGCGCGACGGCGTCTGCTTCCGCTGCCTCGCCGCCCTCCGGCAGACCGAGCGCCTCCACCGTCTCGATGGTCGTCATCCAGTCGGCGGGCGGCGCGTTCGTGCCAACCAGCGGATCTTCTGAGCCGCAACTGACCGGGACGCCGGTGTGGCCGGTGAGCGCGAGGATGCCGAGCGCCGCCCGCACGCCGGCCTCGCAGTCGGCGAAGCCCGCGCCAGTGACGGTGATGGCCTTGACGTCGAACTGCGGGTTGTTGAGAACGTAGAGCGTCGCCATCCAGTCGTCGGAGATCATGTCGCTGTCGATGACGACGGGGGTGCGCGCGGGCGTGGGCGTGGCATCCTGCGCGGCAGCCGCCGGCAGGCCGCTGCCGATGCCGAGGAGACAGGAAAGCGCCAGGCAGGGCGCCCAGGTGTTGGCCATTGGCTGAGTCCTCTCGCTGAACGTGATTGCGCGCCACGGTGCGCGGTGCAAGAACCTGCGACGCACTGTATCAGGCCGGGGCGCGCGGGGAAACCGGGCGCGCCGGGTGCAGGCAGGTGTGGCCACAGCCTGGAGGGGGCGCATGAATCCGTCAGCCTTCGCTGCCCTGTCTCGCGCCTCGTGGCTGGAACACCCGGCGCTGGCGGCGGGCCTGGCCCGGCGGGGACGCGGAGGCGCCGGGCGGCTTGCACGGGCGTCCTGTTGCCCACGGCAAGCCGCTGATGCCGGCCCGACAGCAACCGCACGGCTGCGGCCGGCAGGCCATGCCCCAATGGAAAGGGCTGCGGCTGACACCGCACGCACGATGACGTTGGCGGCCCACGGCTGACGCTCGGCGCCACGCGCCGCCGGGCGATGCGGTCTGGCTGAGAGCTGCCGGGCGACGGCGCCGGGCGCGACCCGTGTCGAAGTTCACGCTGGCTACTCGACAATCAGGTGTCGCCGCCCCCGGCGCGAAGCGAGCGTTCTCGCCCGGTGCGCCTGGAGGCGACACCGTCGCCGGGCCGGGTGCGCTTGCGCCCGGCAGCATCGCGAAGGAGCAACCCATGACCGAGCGACAGCCACTCGCCACCGCCGAGGACCTGGCCGCGCTGGGCAGCCAGCCGTGGCCGAACGAGAGCGCCGCGTACCGCCAGGCGCGGCAGAAACTGCTGGCCGAAGAGATCGCGCTGCGCCGCCAGATTCAGCGCGTGGCCGCGCAGCGCCGGGCGTTGCCGCCGGGGCCGGTGGCGCAGGACTACCGCTTCCTCGATGCGCAGGGGAACGAGCTGCGCCTGCTCGACCTGTTCGGTGAGCACGACACGCTCTTCACCTACTTCTGGATGTATGGCCCGGAGCGCGAGCGCCCCTGCCCGATGTGTACGTCGTTCGTCGGCTCGCTGGATATCCCCGCGCCGGATATCGAGCAGCGCATTGCGCTGGCGATTGTGGGGCGCTCGCCGGTGGCGCGGCAACTGGCGTTCGCGCGGGAGCGCGGCTGGACGCACCTGCGTTTTTACCAGACGGTGGGCGATGCCTTCGCCATCGACTACCGCGGCCTCAGCCATGGCGACGAAGGGGCGATGGTGCTGGTCTGGCAGCGCGACGGCGACCAGGCGCGGCTGTTCTGGGCGCCGGAAGGCGGGGAGGAAACAGCAGACCCCGGCTTTGATCCGCACCTGGCGCCCGACCCGACGCCGCTCTGGAACATCCTGGACTGGACGCCGGAAGGGCGTGGCAGCGACTGGTACCCGCAGTTGTCGTACGGGTCGTAGGCGGGCAACACGCGCCGCCTGGTTACGCCAGGCGGCATCCCGGGCACGCGGCAGGAGGCCGCGCGGCCGAAGCAGCCGGGGCGCGGGCCGGGAGCGGTCGGCCACGCGGTCGTGGGCGATCAGCTGGCCGCAGAAGGGCCGCCCGGCGGCGATGACGAGGCGGCCGCCGTTGAGAGCCCCGCCAAAGGATCAAGGCGGGGCTGCGTCCGCACGACGCGGCGGCGGCTCGGGAACGAGCCCGCGCTGACCTGTGCGTTCGGCGGCGCGTCGCTGTCGTGCTGCCCTCCACCTGCTGCCTCGTCAATTGCTGCGCCGCTCCCGGCGGCGCAGCCAGGCCCTGCCGGACCCCGTCGCAACGCCCGGCCGCACAGGGCTGCCGCGCCAGCGGTAATGCCGCGGTAATGGCCTCCCCCCATGCTGCCCGGGCATCGTGTTGACGGTGCGGCCGATGGTGTGTTGCAAGGAGACAACGATGGAAGAATCCCGGTTCGATACGCTGGCTCGCGCGTGGGGAAGCGGCACGCGGCGAAGCGTGCTCCAGCTCGTGGCCGGCTCCGGGGTGGGCGCCCTGGTCCTGGGGCGATTCGGGGCTGAGGACGCCGAGGCGGCGTGCAAGGCGCCGGGCAAGAAGTGCAAGACGAAGCAAGGCAAGAAGCAGAAGTGCTGCGGCGGCGCCAAGTGCCAGGGCGGTCGCTGCCGCTGCAAGACTGGCGGCACAGGCTGCGGCAAGGTCTGCTGTCAGCCGGGGCAGATCTGCCAGGATGGCGCGCCTGATGTCTGCGTCAACGGCACGCTGCAGCCGGGCGACATCTGCAACCCGGATACGCCGCTGGCCTGCGCATCCGGCAAGTGTGTGTGCGTGACGGTTGGGGAGAACTCCGCCTGCACATGCCGCGAGGAGGTCTGCTTTGGGTTCAACAATGAAACCTGTGAGAACACGGCGCAGTGTTGCCAGGGTTTCTGCTCGGAGTTTGTCAATCCGCCGAAGTGCCAGCCGGGGAGCTAGCGGCCGCCGGTGATGATGCGGACCAGGGCAGGGCCTCTGCTGGTCTGGCACGCACTCCCGGGGCGGCGTGGCGCGCCACGCCGCCCCGTTTCGCTGCGCCCGTGGCCGGGGCGCCGGGCGGCAGCAGCGCGGGCTGGAGGCATGGCGCCCGGCCAGCCGGTGGGCGACGGATGCTCACCTGGCCTGCGGCGGTTGCGCGCCTGCGGCGTCGTTCGCGGTGAGACGTGAGCGCGACCGCGAGGCCGCAGCCGCCGCGTGAGGCTCGCACGCGACCGCCGCGCGAACCGCGAGACGACGCGCGGCGACGCGCTATGATGCGGCGAACGTTCGCGACCGTGCGGCGTGCAGTCGTGGCTTGATCGCGAAAGGATCGGGCGCGTGGGCTTCACTCCAGACCCTGTTTCCCGCAGCCGACGGCGCTTTGTGGCCGGGCTGGCCAGTATCCCCCTGGCGTGGGGCGCCTCGCGCTGGCTCACCCAGGGCGCTGCCGCCAGGTCCGATGACAACGGCACGCCGGTTCCGGCGGCAGCGGACGGCATGCAGCGGCTCATGGATGGCAACAAGCGCTACGTGGCCGGGGAGCTGACCGCGTTCGATGACCTGGCGGCCGACCGCGAGGCGACCGCTGGCGGGCAGTCGCCGTTTGCGGTGATCGTGAGCTGCGCTGACTCGCGGGTGCCGCCGGAACTGATCTTCGATCAGACCATCGGGGAGTTGTTCGTGGTGCGCACGGCGGGCCAGGTCATCGACGAGGCCGCCCGCAGCAGCATCACCTATGGCGTGGCGGTGCTGCAGGCGCCGCTCATCGTGGTGATGGGGCACTCCCACTGCGGCGCGGTGTCCGCCGCCATCGCGGCGCTCGATGGCGATCCGATTCCGGGCTTTGCCTACCGCTTCGCCGAGGCGATCGCCCCGGCGGTGCAGGACGTGCGGGGGGACGCGGGCGATCGGCTGGACAACGCGATCCGCGCCAATGTGACGCTGGGCGTGGAGCAGTTGCGCACGGCCGAGCCGGACCTGGCTCCGGTGATCGCGGACGGCTCGGTGACGATTGCCGGCGCGTACTACGACATGGCCTCCGGGGAGGTCACGTTCCTGTAGCTTGCGCCGTCCCACCGGGGAAGGCAGTTCGCTCAGGCGCAAGCGACGGCCACCGGCCCTGCCGCAGCCGGGCCGGTGGTGCGCCGGCTGGGCGCCGCGCCTGTTTGCCCGCGCGGTGACGATACGGTGAGGGGGCCGGTTGGGCGGCCACGGCGCACAGAGGGCGCGCTGCGAGTGGCGGTGAACCACGTCAGCCTTGATGGGGTCATGCAGGGGCCGGGCCGCCCTGATGAGGACACGCGTGGCGGCTTCCGGCACGGCGGCTGGGCCCAGAACGATCACGACCCGGCGCTGGGCGCGGCCATGGGCGAGCACAACCGGCCCGGCATGCTCCTGGCTCTCTGGCCGCCGCACCTCTGAGGGCTTGCCTCGCTCCTGGAACGCGGCGGGCGGGCCATTCAAGGCGCCGCTGAACCAGGTGCACACGTACGTTGCCTCCTCCAACCCCGCTGCCGATCTGCCCTGGCCGAACTCGACGCTGCTCAGCGGCGATGGGCCGGCCGCCGTCGCTGCCCTGCGGCGCAACCCGGCGGGAACCTGGTCATCATGGGCAGCGGACAACTGATCCGGTCGCGGCTCCCCTACCGGTACTTTGTTGACAGCGGTCAGCCGCAGCGTCGGGTGCTGATGCTGTTCTTGCAACGCTCGCAGTTCGCGCCACGAATGTGAAGAATCCTGATCATGATCGGGGCGATGATCGACGAAATCCCGGGCCTTGTTGCCTGCCAACAACGTACCGCTACAGCGCATTGCAAAGACGTTCAGCCGCCGGGAATCCCCTCGTGTCTCGAGCGGAGTCGAGAGACCTCGTTCACCGGCGCTCGAGACACGGGCTTGTTGCCTGGCAGGTCAGGTCTTTTGCACGACGCTGTAAGGGCTCATTGATGAGGTCTTCCTGATGATGCACCCGGTTGTGCTCGGCTGCGGGCAGACCTTGTTCGGTCCGCCGCCAAGGCTTCCCCGCTGCGACTCGTCGATGCCTCGCACACGGCAGGCGGCGTGATCCTGGCGACGTATCGCCCGGCCCGACGAGCGTGTGAGCGAGGCGCTGTTCAGCGTCACCCGCCGCCCGAACGCACGCGACCACACCCCGTTCACGATCACGCTGCCGCCACGCCTGCCCAGGGCCAGGCGCGGACAGGGCGGACCGTCCGCAACCGGTTCTCGCCGGAAAAACCAGCAGGTTCTGCTGGGGTGCGCCCAGAAACCGTGGCCTATGTTGGCGACTCCTCGCGTTGTGCGTTGGCTCGCCGTTGCCATGAGGGTGTGCCGTGGATGCCGCTGCCTTCGATCATCTCTCGCGCGCGCTGTCCGTTCCGGGAACCCGCCGCCGCCTGCTGGGGCTACTGGCCACCCTGCCGCTGCTCGGCTGGGTTGACCCGGAGGCGAGCGAGGCCAAAGATCGCCGCCGCCGCCGCAAGGGCCGCCACAAGACGCGGCGCGACAAGGCGAAGGCCAAAGGCCAACGCCAGCGCCGCAAGCGCGCCTGCAAACCGCAGAGCGTGGCGAAGACCTGCGCCGGGACCTGCGGGCCGATCACGAACCGCCAGACTTGCGGCAAGACCGTGGATTGCGGCTCGTGCGACTGCCCAACCCCGTGTGGGGAGTGCCTGACCTGCCAGGGTGGCCCGAACACCCCCGGCGCGTGTGTGCCCGACCCCGCGCAGGTGGGCGAAGCGTGCGGCAACGATGGCCAGGTCTGCCTGGGTGACGGCGCCTGTGCCTGCGACACGGGCAGTTGCGCCAACCCGACGCCGATTTGCGCGGGTGGGACGTGCGCAGCGTGCGCTACGAGCAACGAGTGCGCCGCTGCCGGCATGGGCGGCGTCTGCTGCGCGGGCTCATGCTACGAGGGGGTGTGCTGCGACGCTGACGGCTGCCTTGCTGAGCCGGGTGCGCCCGATTGTGTGGATCACGATTGCGTCTGCACCGGCAATGGGAATGCGGCGTGTACCGGCGATGATATCTGCTGCGCTGCCGGCTGCTTCGATCTGCAAACTGACCCCGGCCACTGCGGCGATTGCGCGGTGGCGTGTCCTGCCACCGCGCCAGTCTGCGTCGCCGGGGAGTGCGAGGCCTGTTCCGCGACGCGGCTCTGCCCGGCGGGCCAGTATTGCCAGGCGGATGGATCGTGCGTGGCGACCTGCCCTGTTTGCCAGACCGGCAGTGCCGGGCTGTGCGTGGCCGATGCCAGCCTGCAGCACCGTTGCGCCAGCCCCTGTCCGAGCGGCGAGTGGTGCCATGCCGGCGCGTGTGCCTCGATCCAGGCGACGGTGACGATTCCCGATTGCCAAAGCCTCTGCAGTGGCTCGACGGAGGTCTGCGGGCAGACGGTGACGTGCCCTGGGTGCAGTGAATGTCGCGCGCAGACCGGCTGCTTGTTCTCCAACGTGCTGCCGGATGGACCAGCCGGCCTGGGCTCCTATTGCAGCCAGGGGAGCAACTCCTTCCGGTGCTCCACAAGCGCCGATTGCGCGGGCGCGGGCGCCTTCACCTACTGCAGCAATCGCAACACGTGCGCGCGGACCTGCCCGTTCTGAACGAGTGCCGGCGTGGCCTCAGCGGCAGCGCGGGCTCCACGCCGCATCACCCGGGGGAGTCCCCGGGCGGCACGCTGCCTGCCCGCTGCTCCGGAACAGGAAGCGGCCGAAGAAGGCGCGGTTGCGCGCGATGAGCCGGTAGCCCAGTTCCACGGCCCAGAGGACGGGGCGGTGGGATGCGACCCGCACGAGCACGGGGCGCCAGCCCACCTGCTGCAGCACGTAGAGCACCGCCCGCCCGCCCGAAAGCTGCTGCCCCTCGGGGGTGATGACCTGGACGGCGCGCTCGGCCTGGCGGCGGAAGGCGGGGGTCATGGGCGGCGCGGGGAGGGCCTGGTAGGGCACGGCCTCGATGCGCGCGGCGTGGTCGCGCTGCAGCAGCCAGCACAGCGCGTTGCGGCAGAAGCCGCATGCGCCGTCCCAGATCAGCAAGGTGGCCTCGTCGTCAGGCATGGGGGCGTATCCCACGGCGCTCTCCGCGGTGGTTGCTGGCCGCCGCGCGCACGTTCCGGGGCAGGCTCAACCCTGGCGGACGGCGCGCGTGTCCGCAATGTCCGCGAAACCAGCACATGATCCAGTATCTCCCGGGGGTCACATGCGACACACCGTGGGGTAGCGTCGGCTGCAGGCCGCGAGTGCATGCGCAACGATGCGGCAACGCAGGCCCACCGGGTCGCCCCGGCTGCCCCGGTGTGCCGGGAGATAGTGTCGTGGACACCAGGTCCTTCGATCACCTGACCCGTTCCCTGGTCACCCGTGGCTCGCGGCGCGGCGTGCTGACCCGCCTGGCGGTCATGCCGCTGGGCGCCGGGGTGCTGGCGCTGGCGGGCGCGCCGGCGCTGGCCAGGAAGCACAAGAAGAAGGTCACGATCTGCCAGGATGGGCAAACCCTGCAGGTGAAGAAGAAGCAACTGAAGAAGCGGCTGCGCCAGGGCGCTACGCGCGGCGCGTGCGGCCCGACCCCGCCCACGCCGCCCGAGTGCGCGGCGGACCGGCCCTGCACGACGGGCAAGTTGTGCGTGGACGGCGCCTGCAAGGGGTGCGATGTCTGCGCGAGCGGCTGCGCCTACACGGATGTCCAGGCCGCCATCGATGGCTCGGCCAGCGCCACCCTCTACGTCTGCCCCGGCACGTACGGTGGGGTGACCATCGCCCGAAACCTGACGCTGATCGGCGCGGGAGACGGCGCCAGCAGCGCCAGCAACACCATCCTGAACGGGGGTGCGATATCCGCCGCGAAGATTGCCACCGCGACGACGGTGACCCTGCGCGGGCTGCGCCTCACGGGCGGCAGCGCCTATGCCGGCGGAGGCGTCCTGAATGACGGCACGGTTGACCTGAGGGACTGCACCATCAAGGGGAATACAGCGAACCTGGGCGGCGGGGTGTACACCACGGGCGCCGCCACGTTCACCGACTGCGAGATCACCGACAACCTGACCAGCGGCGGCGGCGGCGGCATCAACAACAATGGCGGCGCCGTCACCCTGACCCGGACGCTGATTGCCGACAACACCGCCGGCACCGGGGGCGGCATTATCAACACCGATGCCTTTGCATCCCCGGCAACCCTGGTGTTCAACGCCGGCAACGAGGTGACCGGCAACGCGGCGACCGACGGCGGCGGCGGCGGTGGGGGCATCTACAACGCCGGCACGGTGACGTTCAACCAGCCCACCGACATCAAGCGCAACTCGGCGTCGAGCGGCAACGGCAGCGGCATCCTCAATACCGGCACGCTGAACACCATCGGCCTGGCGAACGTACGCAACAACACGCCGCCAGCGAACCAGTGCTCGGGGTGCGCGTAGCGGCGTCACCGGGGCACGCCCGGAACCCGGCGCCTGGGCGCCGGGTTCCGGATGCCGGGCGACCGCGCGGACGCCTGCGCGGTCTGGTGTCCGGCCAGGCCCGGCGTTTCCCGTAGAAATTCCCGTGTCTCCACTGGTAGGCGCCAGCCGGCCAGGCCGTCATGCTGCGCGCCACCACCCTTCGCGGGCGTGGTGTGCTGTGTGACCGCTGGAGACCTGCATGGACGCAAGCGCCTTCGATGCCCTGTCCCGTGTTCTCTCCCTCCCGGATACCCGCCGCCGCGCGCTTGGGGTGCTCGCAGTGTTCCCCCTGCTCGGCGGCCTTGCGGGGTGGCTCGCTCCCGAACAGGGCGCCGCCAAGGACCGGCGTCGCCGCCGCAAGCTGCGCCACAAGCGGCGCAAGGGCAATCGGAAGAGGAAGCACGGCTGCCGGCCGCGCGGCAAGGGGAAGGTCTGCGCCGGGCGGTGCGGGCCGGTGAAGTCCCGCCAGACCTGCGGCAAGACCGTGGACTGCGGCTCCTGCGCCTGCCCGGCGCCGTGCGACGAGTGCTTCATCTGCCAGGGCGGCCCGAACACCCCCGGCGCGTGCGTGCCCGACCCCGAGCAGGCCGGCGAGCCCTGCGGCCGCGCGGGGCAGGTCTGCCAGGCGGATGGCGCCTGCGCCTGTTCGGCCGGCACCTGCGCCAACCCCACGCCGGTCTGCGTCGACGGCGTGTGTTCGGTCTGCTCCGCGACCAACCCGTGCCCGCCGACGGCGTGTTGCCAGGGCGATGGGACCTGCAAGGCGTGCCCGGCTTGCCAGGTGTGCGACAGCGGCGCCTGCGTGCCTGATGACACCCTGCAGCACACGTGCGGCGGCCCCTGCCCCGGCGGCGAGTGGTGCGATGGCGGGGCGTGCGCCGCGATCCAGGCGACGGTGACGCTGCCCGACTGCTCCAGCCTGTGCGGCGGGAGCCTGTCGCTCTGTGGCCAGACTGTGACCTGCCCGAGTTGCAGCCAATGCCTGGCGCAGACAGGGTGCAGCAGCCAGATTCCGCTCGATGGTCCCGCCGGGCCGGGGGTGTACTGCGGCATCGCGAACACCACCGTCTGCAACGCAAACGCGGATTGCGCCGCCTCCGCGCCGTACAGCTACTGCACAGTCTCCGCGACCCCCCGGTGTGCGACGATCTGCGGTCTCCAGAGCTGATAGCCACCGCGATTGCCCCGCGGTGACTGGCAGCCCGGAGGCGGAGCCGCCTCAATCAGCGCGGCCCGGTTCGCCGCAGACCAGATCATCCAGGAGCGGGGCGCCGGGTGCAGCCGCCGGGTCGCCGGACCACAACGGGCTGCCCTCGGGAATGACCGCGAAGAGCAGCGCCGTCGCGCTGCTCGCAAGTGAACGCAGGTCATGCGGGGCCTGGGGCGCGAAAACCACGCAACTGCCGGTGGGCGCGGTCTGGCCGGGCAGGATACCGAGCGGCCCGGCTTCGACCCACAGGCCGGCCGGGCCAGGATGCTGCACCCCGGTGATGGCCAGGCCAGGCGCTGGCAGCGTCACGCAGGCCAGCACGAGCCACGCGTCACTCGTGGGCAGCGGGGCGATGGCGGTACGAACCAGGAGCCGGGATACCGGCTGGTTTGGCGCCGCCACCGGCTCGGGCTCCCGGGGCGAATCGAACACGGCGACGCGCACATCGCCGGTGCTGTCTGGCGTCACGCCCAACTGCAGGAGCGAGGCCGTCGCAAGGCTGGTGTTCTCCAGCGTGTAGTACTCATCTGTGGCGACGGTGATCGTGTCGCCGGCGGCTGCGGGGAGCGCCACGCCACTGGCGAAGAACGTGATGGTTCCGGCTTCCACATAGAACAGGATGGGGCCGCTGGCGCTGCGGGTGTCGGCGCCGGCGCCCGGCGGCAGGGTGACCTGGCTTAACTGGAGGCTGCCGGGAGCCGCCAGGGGCAGGCTGGCCGGGCCAACGGCGAGCGGAACAACCGTGAGCCCCGGCGGGGCGCCCGCCAGGAGGCGCCCGGCAGCCTCGGCGACGCTGGGCGCCGCTGGCGATGGCTGGGCGCAGGGCGCAATGGGGGGCGCAGGGCCCTGGGGAGCCGGGGACGCAACGTCCGCGAGCGCCTGCCCGGCAGCAGCCTGCTGCCCCAGCACGAACACCAGCGCCGCCAACGCCGCCAGCGCGCGCCAGCACGCTGCGGAGCACGGCTGCCACGAGGGCCATCTGACGAGCCAGGGAAGCATGTGCGCACCCTCCGACGTAGCCGGACGATCAGGGAGGAGATGTCGCTTCGCCAGTTACGGGGCACGATACGCGAGGATCGTGCGTGTGGAAAGGCGGGGTATCCGCCGTATCCAGGCGGGCGCCGCGCAGGGCGTCGGCCCCCAGGTCGTAGAGCGAGATTCGCACGAAGATGCACGCGCCAGCCCGGGGGATCGGGACATCGATGGTGTGGCTGGCGCGGTCGGTGGCGGCCTCGGCGCGCGCGATGGAGGCAACCTTGTCCTGGCCGGGCGGTGGGGCGCCGGTAGCGGCGAGATCCACCCGCCGCAGGGTCACCGGGTCGAAGGCGGCCCAGGCGATCTCGACCTGGTCCCGCTGGTACCCCTGGAACTCAATGTCAAAGCCGATGCGATTGCACCTTGCGCCATCGTGACAGGGGACGCCGCGTTCTTCGAGCACGGGCTCGCCCAGGGTGACGCTGCGCACAATGGGCAGGCCTTCGGGACGGAGATCGGGCCGGATGGTGTAGACGACGTTGAGGACCGGGTCGACCGCCGCGAGCGCCACCACCACCGCCGCGATAACCCCGAACGCCTGCCCGATCTGGCGGGCGAGGCCCCGCCACGGTTGCCCGGCGCCGCCTGCGGTGCTCACCGGGGCCGCTCAGGCTGCCGCGTGGCGCGCGGCGCGCCTGCCGGGGCGCGGGGTTCCCGGCGGGCCAGCGGCGCCACGCACGGCGTAGCTGGCGACCAATGTGCGCGAAACTGGTTGGCCCTGGGCCGCGAAACCTGCGTCATCGTCATGACTGTGGCCCCGGTTGCGGCGCCGCGCTCGTCGCCGGGCGTAGCGGAACTCCCCGTGCGATGTCAGCACTGGCGGGAATAGTAGAACCACGGTCGCCAGGTTGCCGGGCGGCGACGCCGAAGCGCGCCTGCCCCGGCCCGGGCGGCGCCTCCCGCACGGCCGGAGTGCCCCGCAGCCAGGATGCTGATGTTGGGTGAGTGCGGCCGCGCTTCAGCCACGGCAACGCCTGAACCCTGCGCCGGTTCTCCGCGATCTCCTGCGCTTCGCGCTCGAACGGTGCGCTGCCGAGGCGGACGGTCCGGCGCGGACGCCCCGTTTGTCACGCACGGGACGGGCCGGACCGGGATCACGCGCGTCTGGCGCCAGATCGTCCGCAGGCGCGGCTTGCTGGCGGAAGCCGGGCAGCGTTCGGCGCGCAGCACGCACCCTCCCGCCAACGCCGGGCCCGGTACGGGGACCGCAGAAGGGTTCGCGGAGCCGGACGGGTGTGCTGCCAACAGCGTGCGGACGCCAGATTCCGGCAACCCCGTCACGGGTGGGTTCCCGCGCCCGGCGAGCCGCCCCGCGCCCACGCCTCGGGAACGGAGCCGGGGCGCGGGGACGCCCGGGCGCGAACCCGTTGCACGCTGGCTGTGGCGCCAGGCGGCCTCGACAGGCGCAGGACAACAGGCATGGGGCACGCTGCCGTCGCAAGCAACGATGACCTGGCTCGGCCCGCCCCTGTCGAAGCGCCACGCGATTTGCTAGAGTGTGGGCCAATCCGCACGATACCGTGGACACAAAGCAATGTTGCAGGAAGGTGGACCTTGGGCATGAAGCGGCTCACGCAGGGGTTGCTGATCGGAGCAGCGTTCGTGGCGTTTCTGGGACCGATGACCGCGGCGGCGCACACGCGCGACATCTGGGTCGATATTGCGGCGGCCGGGAACGGGGGGCTGGCGGGCGCCTCCGCCGACGGCGGCTCGGTGACGATTGGCGATGTGAACACCGGCGACAACGTGGGCAACAGCATCGGGGTCGGCAACACGTACTACGGCGGCGTGTACGTACGCGGGGGCACCGCCACCAACAGCGCCGAGATCGGGGTCTCCGTGGACGGCGGCGGCGCGATTGCCGATGCCTCCGGCGGTTACGACAACCTGGCGGCCATCAACTAGAGTCGCCATCAACAGCCGAGGCCTTGAACGCACGCTGGCGGCCTCGGCCCCACTCGAGACACGTCATCGCGGGAGCGCCCTGCCCGAAGTCTCCCGGTTCCGCTCGGGACACGAAAGGCAGGCCCGGGATGGTCATTGCTCCTGCATCATGGCGGAGCGTCGGGCGGATCCCCAACGAAGCCCGACGGCGGCATCGTCATGCTGACGAGGTGCGCCAGGTCCGTGCGCGGTTCGCTGGCACGTTATGACACCTTGCGCCACGATGCGCCGCTGAGAACGTGCGTGCGTATGGACGAATCCTCGGTTGACTTCCGGCAGCGGCCGGCGGCGCAGAGAGCGCAAGCACCAGCGGCAAGCAGTGGCCGCTGGCCTACGCCCACTCGGCCTGAGGGGCAAGCACCCGGGCGCACCGGCACTCGGGAAGTCGCCTGTGCGCCTGTCCCAACACGGCTTCGCTCCCTGGCGCTGTTGCAACCTGGTGGATCAGCCGCTGCCAGCGCCATGCGTGTCTCAGGGGCAGCTCTCCCGTCCCCATGGCCATCCCAGGCTCATTCGGGCATGGTGCGCGGCCCACGCCGGCGGGTTCGGCGGGGTCGATGGCGTGTCGATCGCCGCACCGGAAGCGAAAGCCCGGCCAGGTTCCGCACGCTATCGCACGCCGGGGCGCCCGGTCACGAATCCGCAACCGGTCCCGGGCAAAAGAACGCCGAGATAGTGGGGCGCCGGCCGTGGGAAACCAATGATCCTTCGCCCAATCGGCATTATCACCACTGCAAGGAAATTATTTCAGTCATCAATCTGTTACAGCGTGATGCTCCTCCTCCTGTGTGCCTTGCGTTACGCACCAACCCTCCGCTACGCTGAACAGGAAGCGAACATTTGTTCTATCTCCATCACGCAAGGGGCCGCACATGACCACCCGACTGGAGCTGCGAACCTCCCTGCGCGAGCGCCTGGAGGACACCGGCAGCGCGCCGCTGTGGAGCGATGCGGCGCTGAACGCGTGGCTGGGCGAGGCGGTGCGCCAGTACGGCGTCCAGGTCCCCGCCCAGGCCACGGCCACGACGGCAGCGGTGGCGGCCGGCGACCTCGCCGTCACGCTGCCAGCCGGGGTGGCCGCTGAGGCAATCGTCGCCGTGCGCGATGCCGCCGGGGCCACCGTGCCGCGCAGCGACGGCCATGTGCCTGACGGCGTTCCGGCGCAGCGCCGGCGCACGGCCCAGGGCTGGAGCGCGTGGGGCGCGACCTTGCGCCTGCGGCGGGCGGCCGCCGGGCCTGATGACCTGGGGCCGTGGAGCATCGACTACGCCGCCGGGCGCGAGCTGACCGGCAACGACCTCGATCCGCAGCCCATCGTGGCCGGTGATGAGCCGGTCATCGTGGCGCTGGCGGCGGCGCTGGCGCTCGGCCAGCGGGCGGTGGAGCGCGGCAAGCGCGGGGATGCCACCGCAGCCCAGGCGATGCAGGCCAGCGCCGACGCCGCGCGCGATGAAGCTGCCACGTTGCTGGCGGCGCGGCGGCGGCGGCCGCGCGCGGGCTTTCTCCAGGTGGATGGGGCGGGGTAAGCGCCTGGTGGGGCGCGGCTGCTCGCCCCAACAACGCCGGGCAGGCGCGGCGTTGCGCGACCGGTTCCGTCCCGCACGATGACCAGGAGGGGGAGATGGCGACGCAGGATCCCGGGGTGGGCGTGACGCGCTCCCCCAGGAAGCGGGTTCGCTGCCAGGCGCCCGGCTGTTCGACCGTGACCTGGAGCCGCCGGGGGTACTGCCCGGCCCACGCCTGGCTGGGCCGGGAGGCGGCGCACGGGGGGCGTGTGGACGACCCGCGTTCGGCGCGGGCCGAACAGGCCAGCGAAATCGAACTGGAGGCCGTGGAGCGGCGGCAAGCGGCGGCGGCAACCTTCCGCCAGCGGCTGGAGGCGGGGGATTACCGGGGGCTCTTTGGGGAGCGCCTGGGCGACCTGATGGCTCAGGCGGCGGCTGACGGCGGGGTGACGGATGAACTGGCGGTGCTGCGCATCGTGATGGCGCGGCTGCTGGTGGAAGAGGAAGACCCGGTGACGCTGGCAAAGGCGGTTTCGCGGGTGGCGGCGGTGAGTATCCAGGCGGCGCGGGCGCAACGGGCAATCACCGGGCAGCTTGCCGAAGGGCTCACGGACGCGCTGACGACGATCCTGGCAGAGCTGGAAGCAGGAAGTGGGGTGGGCTGATGCGGCAGCACGGGCGGGACGCGCGGGCGGCGCGGCTGCGGCGGGCAATTGACGGACTGCGCGCCGCCGGGGAGCCAGCAGCGCTTGACCTGGCCCCAAGGAGCGCGCACGAGGCGCTGACGCGGCAGATGGTGAGCGACCTGGCGGCAGACCTGAGCGAGGTCAAGAGCCGGGTGAACGCAATGCTCTGGCTGGTGGCCGGGGCGGTGGTGGTGGATGTGGCGCTGCGCCTCACGGCGTAGGGGAGCAGCCGGGGGACCTCAGGGGGAGGCGCGCTCAGGCGCTCAGGGGAAGCGCTTCGCCAGGGGTGTTGCGCTGCGCCGCCCGGGGAGGCGGTGACCGCCTTGCGCGTTGGTTGCTGCACGAGATTCCTCCCTGGGTCGGCAGGACACCTGCCGGGGAGCTGACGCCGCGTTCCACGTTGGCCGGGAACGAGCTTCCTCCAGCCTCAGGGTGACATATGAGGGTGGACGACGCCACGACGTGTCGCGGCCCCTGCTGTTGTCACGGACTCTGGCAGATCACGGTGACCCTGGAGGATGGACGATGCGAGACAGCGCGCGAGCCTTCCGTGTGGCGGTTCACGTGCACGCACCACCGCGGCCGCCGCCCGGCGCGGATTGCCCGCCAGCAGTTGGCCGGGCGCACGATGACGGCAGGAGGCGCTCGTGGGCAGCGCGAGGACGGATGCGCAGGAGGGGAGCCGGAGTGACGGACATGACTGGAGCGGCGGGAGACGCAGCAGGAGGCGCGACCGAGTTGGACCGGGTGCGGGACCTGGTGCTGCAGGCCCACCCGGATGTGGCGCCAGACCTGGTGCAGGGGTCCTCGCTGGATGAGCTGCTGGCCTCCATCGAGCCGGCGCGCCGCGCCTACCAGGAGATCGCCGAGCGGGTGCTCGGGGCGGCCGGGGCGGCCACCCCCGCCGCGCCAATCCCGCCCACGGTGCCGGCAGGCGGGACACGTTCGGCGGTGGACCCGGCGGCCCTCTCGCCGGTGACGAAGATTGCGCGGGCCCTGGCAGCGCGCCGCGCCGCAGGGGGCGCCGCGCTGCGCGCGCGGGGGGTATCGGGCTAACGCCCTCAGGGGTGAAGGAGAGCGAGCGGTTGTCGCCCTTCCCGCCTCACCCCTTCACCGCCTGAGCAAGGCGGCGCCCCCCTGAGCGAAGCAACACCCCCAATGGAAGGAGTCGCACCATGGCCATGACCAAGACCGAAGCGGCGAAGCTGACGCAGGACATGCTGCTGCGCGGCGTGATCGAGACGATCATCACCGAGTCGATGATCCTGGAGATTCTGCCGTTCATGCAGATCACCGGGACCACGCTGACCTACAACCGCGAGGCCACGCTGCCGGCGGCGAGCTTCTACGACGTGGGCGACACCTGGACGGAAGCCACGCCCACCTTCACGCAGGTGACGGCGGCGCTGAAGATCATCGGCGGCGACGCCGATGTCGACAACTTCCTGCAGGCCACCTACGCCGACCCCAACGACATCGAGGCCGAGGTCATCGCCAGCCGCGCCAGGGCGGTGGCCTACAAGTACAACGCGGCCTTCATCACCGGGGACAGCGCTGTCGACACGAAGAGTTTCGACGGGATCGGCAAGGCCGTACCGGCCGGGCAGACGATCTACGTCGGCGCCAATGGCGGCCCCCTGACGCTGGACCTGATGGATGAAGTCATCGACAAGGTCAAGCCGGGGCGGCCGGACGCGCTGCTGATGAGCAAGCGAAGCCGCCGCAAGCTCTCGGCGCTGCGCCGGTCTTCCGGCAACCTGCTGGAGACGGACCGGACCGACTTCGGGCGGCGGGCGCTCTATTACGACGGCATCCCGATCATCGTGGACGAAAACCAGCCGGACACCGAGGTGCGCGGCTCCAGCGGCGCCGTCTGCTCCTCCATCTACCCGATCAGGTTCGGGCCGGAGGGCGTGATGGGCATCGAGAACGGAAACATCGCCGTCGAGGAGATCGGCGAGCTGGAGACCAGGGACGCGACGCGCCACCGCATCAAGTGGTACGCGGGCCTGGCGGTGTTCAGCGAGCTGGCAGTGGCGCGGCTGGGCGGCATCACCGCCGCCTAACGGCGGAGGGGGAGACGCGCTCACGCGCTCAGGGGGAGTCGCTTCGCTCAGGGAATATGGGAATAAGGAACGAAAAGGCGCGTCTGCGATGCCCGGTTGTGCTCCTTACTCCCGTATTCCCCAAGGCCCGCAGGCCGTCTCCCCCAAAGCGAAGCGACTCCCCCTCGAAAGGAGGTGGCGAGTGGACCCGTTCGAGCGGGATCGGGGCCGGTTGGCGCGGTACAAGGAACGGCGGGAGTTCTACGAGGGCGGCCAGTGGCTGGGGCGGCCGCGCCGGCGGCAGGCGCAACTGACTGTCAATTACGCGCGGGCGCTGGTGCGCAAGGTGGTCTCCTACGCGCTGCCGGATAGCGTCGGGTTCACGGCGCCGGCGCCCGCGCTGGCCGAACTGGCTGAGCTGGCCGGGCCCCATGCGGAGCCGGCGGCAGCCGCAGACCTGCCCGGTCTGCTACGGGCGCGGCGGCAGGCGGCCGAGGCGCAGGCGAACCGCGTCGAGACCTTGCTCGCGGAGCTGCTGGCCGAGCTGGATGCCGACCGGCTTGATTTCGCGCTGGCGATCGACAGCGCCGTGCTCGGCGACGGGGTCATCAAGGTCACGTGGGATGTGGCGGCCGGGCGGCCCCGCCTGGCGGCGGTGGACCCGGCCACGCTGCTCGCCTGGTGGAGCCCCGATACCCCGACCGAGGCCTACCGCTTCGCCCAGCATTACCAGTTGCCGGGGCAGACCATAGCCGCGCTGGGCTGGGCGGCCCCTGGCGCGCTGACGCCAGACCGCCTCTACCCGGTCGTCGAGGACTGGACGGCGGAGCGCTGGACCGTGACCGTCGCCGGGCAGACGGCGCGGGACGAGGCAAACCCCTACGGCTGGTTGCCCTACCTGGTGCTGCCAAACAACGCCGGGGGCGCGCAGTTCTGGGGCGAGAGTGACCTCGATGACCTGATGGATGTCTGCCGGCAGATCAACACGCGGGTGAGCGCCCTGGCCGACATTCTGGACCTGGCGGGGTGGCCCATCACCGTGCTGGAGAACGTCGATAGCGCCGAGGGGATCACGGTCGGGCCGGGCGCCCGGTGGGAGTTGCCCGAGGGCGCCAGGGCGTACCTGCTGAACCTGCTCAAGGACGGCGGGGTCGAGCAGCACGTCGCCTACCTCGATGAGCTCCGCACGGCGCTGCATGACCTGGCGGAAACCCCGCGCACCGCCTTCGGGGAGTCTGGCCGCGCCATTGCCGGGGCGGCGCTGCAGGTGGAGTTGCAGCCGCTGGTGCAGAAGGTCAAGCGCAAGCGGCGCGGGTTGGCCTCGCTCTACCGCCGCCGCAACGCCATGCTGCTCGATCTCATGGAGCGCTTTGGCGGGGCGCCCGTTGGCGGCCTGCGGCGGACCATCCCCATCTGGCCGCCGATTCTGCCGAACGACCGCGAGGCAGAGGCGCGCATCGGCGTGCAACTCGTCAACGCCGGGGTGCGCTCGCGCCGCTCGGTCGCGGCGGATCTGGGCGAGGAGGACCCCGACGCTGAACTGGCGCGCATCGTGACCGAGGCGCGGCGCCTGGCGGCAAACGCCGCTGACGATGGCGGGCACGAGGCGCCCGGGGAACTCCAGGGGAAAGACACGCACACGGCCAGGGAGCTACGAGCACGCCGCCCCTCGTCGCCGCAGACGGGAGCCGCAGATGAAGACACACCGTAGGCGCAACAGGGTTCGCCGCGCCCCGCACGCTCCGGCTGCAACCGGTGAACAGGCGGCGCAGGCTATCGCGCGGGCGCGGAGCAAGCTCGGCGCGCCCTATGTCCTGGCCACGGCGGGGCCGGAGACCTTCGATTGCAGTGGGCTCACCTGGTGGGCAGCGCAGCCGATCCTCGGGCCGCTGGACTACGAACTGCGTTCCAGCCATCACCAGTTCAACGCCTGGGGCGTACCCGTGCCCGGTGACGATCTGCGCGCGGGTGATCTGCTCTTCTTCGACAGCATGGGCGTGACCGTGTTCGGCAACCGCGCCTCGCACGTGGGGCTCTACCTGGGCGACAGCGAGATGATCCACGCCGCGAACGAGGCGGCGGGCGTAATCATCAGCCGGCCCTTCGAGGGCTGGTACGGCCCGCGCCTGATCGGGGCGCGGCGCATCTTCGACCTGCTCCGGGCGACGGAGGAGCCCGGCCTGAGCGAGACCCCGCCCCGGCCACGCCAGCAGCGCTCCCGCGCACCCCGGCGACGCACGCTGCCGTTGCTGGCCGGGCCGATCATCACCCGCAACCAGTGGAACGGTGGGCCGTTCCCGGTCGACTGGAGCGCGGCGGCGGGCTGGGCGCACGAGGTGAACGTCGCCGCGCGGGAGGCGCGGATAGACGCCCGGATTATCGCGGCCGTGGCGATGATGGAGACGCAGTTCACGCACGAGCGCAACGGCGAGGTGCTTACGATCTGGGACGCCTACCCGCAGGATGGGCCAAGCGTGGGCATGATGCAGTTCAAGCCGCGTCTCTACGCCCACGTGCGCCCGGACCTGGACCCGCTGCTGCCGGCGGAGAACCTGCGGCGGGGCGCGGCGATTATCGCCTGTTTATTGGAAGAAACCGGCGGCGATCTGGATGCCGCCATGCGGCGCTGGTTCCCGGCGCCGGCGCCGAACGGCACAACGCCCGACCGCTACCTGGCGACCTTCCGGGGTCTGCTGAAGGAGATGGATTATGCCGGCTGATCTGCTCATCGTTGGCGTACCGCTGGTCATCATCGTGCCGGCGCTGGTGGAACTGGCGAAGCGGCTGGGCCTGCCCACAGCCTGGGCGGGGCTGGCCTCCATCGCCTGCAGCGCGCTCATCCTGGGGCTGGTCGCGTTGCAGGCAGACGCACGCGTCGGCGGCTGGGCGACCTGGCTGCTGACGTCCATTGTGTACGGCCTGGCGGCGTCGGGCTTGTACTCGCAGGTGAGGCGCCGCCACAGCGTATTGCAAGACCTCCGCAGGCACAAGCGTCTCGAGCGCCGTCGATCTGCGCAGGCGGTGAACGAGGCTCGACTCCGCTCGAGACATCGAGGGGATTCCCGGCGGCCCAACTTCTTGCACACCGGCCTGTAGACCCTGGGGGCGTCGCGCTGCGGCGCTCAGGGGGTGTCGGGCTGCGCCCTCAGGGGGTGCAGGAGGACGAAGGGGTGAGGGGGAGCGGGTTCGGACGAGGGGTGGCCTGGGGTGGCGTTCATCTTCAGGCGTCGTATCTGACGCGTGTCGCAAGGCCTCGTTCGCCAGCAACCGCCCAGGTCCGGAGTGGCGCACCCCCACACGTGTCGTCCTGAGCGCAGTCGAGGGACCTCGTGCCCAACCGCACCGGATTGAGCTTACCGGCCACCCGCGTGTCGTCCCGAGCGTAGTCGAGGGATCTCGTCTCCCGGCCGCACCGGCCCGCAGTCACCGGCCACCTCCAGGTGTCGTCCCGAGCGTAGTCGAGGGATCTCGTGCCCGGCCGGCACGTTCGCGGCGTCATCCGCCCTGCCCTGCCGCCCCGAACCCACCTTCCTTGTCATCCCGAGCCCGCAGGCGAGGGATCTCGTCTCCCGGCCGCACCGGATCGCCGCAGCGTCCGCCCTACCCTGTCATCCTGAGCCCGCAGGCGAAGGATCTCGTTTACCCATCACGAGCGTGCGGCGACGTTCTCGTGCAGGCATCGTTGCCCGGCGCTGCGCCAGGCCGCGATCCCTCGACTTCGCTCGGGATGACACCTTGAGGGAACGGTAGGCCGGTGGCGGGTCAGGTGCGAGGACAGGAGACCGACGAGACCCCTCGCCTGCGGGCTCGGGATGACAGGGAAAGGCAGGCTCGGGATGACAGGCAAGGGTGGATGAGACCGCGAACGTGCCGGCCGGGGGCAACATCCTTCGATGTCGCTCAGTACTGCGGCAGCAGGAAGTTGTCAGGGGGCCGCGCCTCTCCCATCTGTCATTCTGCGTGGTGCGTCAGCCGGGAAGGGTCAAGTCGATCAACCCGCTCCCCCACCCACGCTCGCGTGATCCCGGGCCTTCCCACCCGCGACGTATCGAGACAGCCGCCCACCCTCAGGTGTCATCCTGAGCGAAGTCGAAGGATCTCGTGCCCAACCCCCGAGGTCCGAGGCTGTCGCACTGCTCGGGGGCAGGCATCGGGACCACGGGGTGGGGCAGGCCGAGGTCTTTCCACGCCGGTCGAGACGACACGCGAGGGTGGGCGATCGAGACGACACGCGGGGGTGGGCGGTGGAGCGGGAACCGGTTGGGCCGAGCTGCTTCGCCTGCGGGCTCAGCATGACCGGCGGTGTGGGGTGGCGCACCCGTCACTTCCCCGCTGACGCACCACTGAGCCTGCGGGCTCAGCATCTCGTTCTCCCGGCTCACCGCCATTCCTGACGACTCCCCGTAGCCGGGGTATCCAGGACGACGCCTGAGGGTAGGCGCCCCAGCGGAGCATTGCCGCTGGTGACGCCGGGTCTCCTGCGCCGGCTGCAGCGACGAGCTCGCTCGGCAAACCCGGGGCACGACGCGTGGTGCTGCGCCGCCTCGGCAGCGAGCGCCACGCCATTCCCGGCGTACCCAACCAACTCACGAACCAGAAGGGGGTCCGCATGACGCAAGTTCCAGGTCCGGCGCAGGACGCGATCCTTGGCGAGGTGCAGTTGAGCATCGTGCCGGGGACGTACCGCAAGCGCAACAAGGAGAGCGGGCGGGGCGGGGTCACGGAGCGGCTGGTGATCAACCGCTTTGCCGGGCAGCGCAACGCGACGCAGGGCGAGGGGGAACTGGCCGACCGGAGTTGGGACGGCGTGGGGGTGGGGCCGGTGTTCGACGGGGCCGGGGTGGAGCCGTGGCCGCAGGTCAGCACCTTCGGCGACAGCATGGCCGACGTGCCCTCGCTGACGCAGCGCGCGCACTGCGCGACGGCGGCGGGGGCGGTGTTTGTCGGCATCGGGCGGCGCATCTACCAGACGGCGCTGTTGAGCAGCGGCACGTGGTCGGCGCTGACGCAGGTCGCGGACCTCGGCGCAGGTTATGTGATCAGCGGGCTGGCCTACTACCAGGACGACCTGCTGGTGTTGCTGAGCACGGGGCAGGAGATCCGCAAGTTCAACACGGGCAGCCACGCGCTGACGGTCTGGCGGGCGGGGGAGCGGGGGCAGGTGGGGGCCGGGTACGGCGGCAGCCTGGTCTACGCGCCGCGGCTGGCGGGGCAGAACGAAGAGCTGCGCATCTCCGGGGTGAAGTGGAACGGGAACGCGGAGACGTACCAGTACTTTCTGGATGCGCCGATTGTGGGGATGGGCAACTTCGGCGGGGCGGTGATCGTGGCGACGCGGCAGAGCCTGTACCGGGTAAGCGGGCGCAACTACCCGGGCGAGGCCGACGATGCGGCGGTGACGGCGGACACGAGCAAGGCGCCGGCCTGGACGCAGGACCCGGAGCCGCTGATGAGCCACGGGCAGTACGTGGGCGACAGCGACTTCACGTTCATGGCGGCGTACCGGGGCCGCCTGTTCACGTGGCTCGGGGGGCGGGTGGCGGAGTGGAACGGCTCGGACGCCTGGCGCAAGCACGGGCCGGAGGGGGTGGCCTGCTACGGGGGGTGTGTGAGCGGCGACTGGCTGCTGGCAGCGGTGCGCAGCCGGCTGGGGGCGGCCTGGGAGCTGTGGGGCTACAACGGCGACGGGTGGTGGCGCATGGCCAGCCGCGAGACGCCGGGGATGCTGTGGCCGGGGGCGGTGGGGGGCGCGGGAACCCGGGATGTGATCGTGTTCCGGGACGGCGCGCCCTCGTATGACCTCTACCGCCTGGCGTGGCGGTCGGCGAGCGTGGCGAGCTACCCGGCGAGCGGGCAGTGGGTCTCGCCGCTGCTCGATGCCGGGGACGCCTCGGTGGTCAAGCAGTGGTTGCAGATCGGGGCCAGCTTCGCGAGCCCGGCCCAGCGCGGCAACCCGGCGAGTGCGGACGGGGTGACGGTGAGCCTGGAGTACTCGACCGACTGCGGGGTGAGCTGGCAGACGGCGGCGAGCCTGAACACGACGCTGGTGGGCACGCGGGGGCTGGACCTGACCTCGGCGTGGGAGGCCTCGGTGGGGGCGCGCTACCTGCAATTGCGGGTGAGCTGGAGCAGCGTGAGCGACTGGGCGCCGGTGCTGACTGGAGATACACGTTGGCGGCTCGCTCCTCGGCCTCGATCCTCTGCTGTTGCTCCTCAGCCGTCATGTCTCCCAGGTCATCGTCGCCCAGCACGATCGTCAGCGGCGCTGGCGTGCCGAACGGGCTCTCGACCAGCGGCTTGTTGCTCGCGTAGGAGTAGTTCCGACCAACCACGAACCCCGTTGTGATGCGCCAGCGCGGATCGGCGTCCTTCTCGCGGAACAGCTCAACCTTCGCTCTGATGCGCAGCAGCAAGTTGCGCTGCCCGTGGAAGTCCAGGCCGTCAAGCTCAAGCCGAAGGCTCGCCACGTCGTCCAGCACGCGGGCTCTCTGCTCCTGGGCGATTCGCCACGCGTCGTGCTCCGCGACCAGCGACTGGCACCTGGCCTCAGCCGCACGGATCTCAGCCAGGACGCTCTTGAGCTCGCCCTCGTACGACGCGGCCAGCGCGTCATCATCCGTGGCTCGTAGGCGCCGATGAATCCGGTCCTTCTCTTTGGTCAGCCTCTGCACCTCCGCTTTCGCGAGAGGCAAGGCGACACCGGTCGGATCGGGGGTCGGCTCACCGAACAGCTTGGCCTCGAGAGCACCCGGACGAGTGAACACGTTGCTGACGAACCGCCAGACCTCGTCGTCGAGGCGGGCGACCGGCATGGCGAAGCATCCGCAGCCGTGTCGGTCCCGGTTCTCCGGCGCGCAGCGGTAGTAGGCTTTGCCCTTGTTCAGCGCGATGTTTAGGCCGCGTCCGCAGTATCCGCAGACGCCGATCCCGCGACGCAGGAGCCCGATCTCTGGGTTGCGGTTGCCAGGAGCGCACTCAGTCTTGTTGCGCTGCAGTCGCTCTTGCACCCGGGCGAAGAGCGCGTCGTCGATCACCTCCGGGTACGTACCATCAGGGAGCCTAACCCACTCCTCCTGAGGTCGGACGCTCTTAGTTCGCCCCTTCCGACCGTCCCACCAGTTAGCGTAGCCGACGCCGACATAGTTCTGGTTCGCCAGGATCCGCCGGAGCGTCATCGCGTGCCAGTGAGGCGTGCCAGAGCGATTGAACCCGGGCGGCTTGACCCCGTCGCCGTCGAGCCGCTTGGTGATACTGCGCAGCGACTTGCCCTCGTCATACCAGCGGAAGACGGCGCGCAGGACCTCGACGGTCTCCGGGTCCGGCTCGAACCGGCGTCGCATCGCGCGGGTCATGTTGCGCCTTGTCTCGTACTCCTCCACCCACCGCAGGCCGAATGGCACCAACTGGCTCCCGAGTGGGCGCGGCGCGACGCCTTGGTCGGGGTTGCCGCGCATCTTGGCCTGCCTACCTCGGGTCGTGCGCTCCAGAATCTTCTCGTGCTCGATCTCAGCGGCGAACGCCCTGGCGCTGAGGAGGAACCGGCCAACGGCAGATGTCTCGAAGTCCTCCGTCACGAGCTGGAGCGTCGCGCTCGCCGACATGATCTTGTCGAGGATGATCGCGATATCGACCTGAGACCGGCTCAGGCGGTCGAGCGCGAAGGCCAGGAAGACGT
The DNA here is from genome assembly GCA_041390745.1 of Thermomicrobiales bacterium. Classification (GTDB taxonomy): domain Bacteria; phylum Chloroflexota; class Chloroflexia; order Thermomicrobiales; family UBA6265; genus JACCXM01. The sequence goes on from JAWKPJ010000025.1 coordinate 29,628, forward strand.
CACCTCAAGCAGTTCGCCGAGGGCGGCACTGGAGCTCCGGCGATCGTGATCGGCTCCCGACCAGACCCTCGCGTTGGACGAGCACGTCATGGATGCCTCGTGCCTTCGCCCACGCTCTGCAGGCTATCCCAGTGAGTCCGTGTTTCGTCCCGGTCCTCCTGTGCTTGCGTGCTGACCCGACAATAGACCACGCATCAGGTCATATCTCTCCTCCGTATCAATCGAATAAAAAGGCGTCTTCGGCCATAGGCAGCAGGCTGTAACCCCCTGCATCGAACACCCGGTCAGACTTGCAGAGCTGGGGCGGTGACGCCGCCGATTGGCGGTCCCTGGGGCGACGGTGAGAGGGCTGGGTAGCTAGGCCGTGGCCAGGCTCACCCTGACCCCGGCGCGATGAATCCTGTACACGCAAGCGTGCCAGTCCTCGATCCCGGGTCCCGCCGCCATCGCGTCCCAGTCGAAAAACACGACGCGTGCCATCTCGCCCCGCTCCGCAGCGGCGGCCAGTCCCGCGAGCTTCGGCCTGGCGGTGTCGCGCTCCCGGATCGTCCTGCCGATGGGCCACCCTTGAGACTCACAGACCTTGCGGCACGCGGCGACCTTGGGTGTCGTCTCCGGTGCCTCGGGCGTGGCGAGCACGTAGATGGCGGTCAGCTGGCACACGGCTGCTCCTTGTCATGCCCGGTGCGGGAGAGGCGCGAGACCTCTCCCCATCCCGGCGTCAGGCCGTCAGGATCTGCGGCCCCTTGCCTAGGTCCGCGATCTCGACCGTCACGCTGGTGCCGTGCTCGATGACGGACACCACCGCGTCGCGGGCGCGGATGTTGCCGGTCCCCAGGCCGGCGGCGCACGCGTGGTAGCGGGCTTCCTCGTACAGGTCCCTGATGTCCGCGAAGCTGTCCCACAGCCGCTGGAGCGCGCCGTCGGGGTAGGCAGCGAAATACTCCTGGCGGATGATGGTGTAGTGGTCGAGGTGCGCCTGGATCTCGCCCGCCGTCAGGCCGACGCACGGGTGCAGGCGCGCCAGCCCCGTCGCGATGGTTGACGGGCGCGCCGTCATCAGCGGGTTCCGCAGCTGCTCTTCCCACTGGATGATCGCCTCAGCCAGGACCTGGCCCCGGGCCTCCTTGAGACTCGTCATGCTGGTTTCTCCTCTCTGGTTCTGTCGCGGGATCGCCCCGCGTGGCGGCTAGAAGAACGGGTGACGCTCGCGCGCCATCACCATCTCGCGATCAAACGCGCTCCCCTTGCGCTGCGCCTCCCGCTCCAGGTGCTCCTGCCGCAGGCGCGGATAGGCGGCGGTGAAGTCCTGCTCAGTGGCTGCCGGTTCCGCCAAGAACGCGGCCCGCAGCTGCGCCCTCAGCTGGGCTTCGGCCTCCTTCTGCTCCGCCTCCCGGCGCTCCCGGACCTCCTGCTCGACCTCGGCCTGGCGCGCCCGCTCGCGCTCGTCCAGGCGCTGGTTGTCCGCGCCCACCTCGGCCTGGCGTTCCCTGTACGCCCTGGCGCTCGGCGGCGGCGGCCCTGGGCGGCGGCGGAGCCGTGCTCCTGGCGTGCTCGTCGTTCGCGCGAAGTCCGGCGTAGACCTGCGACAGTGCCTCAGGCTCAAATAGCTGCTCACGTGTCTATCCTCCCGTGTCATCCTCGCGCCGCGAGGAACCTCCTGGCGGCGTGTCGGGCTACTCGATGCCTCTTTAGCCGCGAGCGTCATCCGCTCATGCGTCCAGACGAACGCCTTCAGCACGTCGTCGGCGATGAAGTTCGATCCTCCACGTCAAACCCCGCTGATCCAGCACGCGATGGCCAGCGCCAGGACGAGGTCGTCGTGCTCGCCGTCTCGCCACTTCTCGCTCGTACCAGCGGCGTAGAGTCAGCCGCGCAGGTTGATCTTTGACCTTGAAGTTCTCTAGCTCGGCGCGCAGCACCCGCGTCTCCGGCAGCCCTCGGCGATGGTCAGCTCGGCGCGTACCAGCAGCAGGCCATGACGCCGGCCAGATCGCGCCGATGTGGAGCGGTGTCCTCGTCCAGGGTGTGACGGCGTTGCTGCCGTGGATGAGAATCGAGAACGGGTGAACCCGGCGTCAAACCAGCGGGCATCGCCGAAGGGCCGACGCCTGCAGGCGTCCACGGCGGCTGAACCTGGCCTCGACGGGCGTGGCGCAGCAGCTGGCTTCGCTTCATCCGCCTCTACCGGAAATTCAGCTCCTGCCACAGCTCTAGGCCACGGGTCGGATGATCTCTGGGGCCAGCCGGCCCCGGTAGCGGTCACCGATCACGCGTACTGGCGGGCTTCCGGGCGGCAGGACGCGCTCCGTCACGACCATGGCCGTGTAATCAGAACCGCCTGGAGCCGGGTCAATTCCGACATCCAGTCAACGGCTGTACGGCGCCATCAGGGCGGCTCCTCTCTGGGCAGTTAATGGGACGACGCCAGTCATGGCTCGCCGAATGCCTTCACATGCGAAGGCAGCATCGGTGGGCTCAACGAACCGGCAGAAGTACTCGGCCTCGTAGAAGATGCGAGGCAGGATCAGCTTCTCCTCCGCCAGGAACTTCGGCGAGATGCGTGGGCATTCCGTGGCTGGGACCTCCCAACGCGCCCAGTCCGAGGTGGTATCTATCCAGGCTTCGTACCACCAGCCCTGCTTGCCGTTGGGAGTGGACAGGGCGATCAGGCGGCCCCCGGCCACGGCGAGCATCGGCCTCACCGCCGCGACGACGGCATCCGGTACACGGCTGGCTTCATCTATCAGGAGAAGTGAAACGTTCGAGTACCCACGGATATTGTCGGGATCACCGGGCAGGGCGACGATCTGGCTGCCCGTCATCAACTCAAGGGACAGCTGGTTCTCCACGCGAGAGGGAACCAAGCGGCCCGTCTTGCGATACATCTTCATGACAGTCTTGAACATCAACTGCGACTGGCGTTCCGTGGGGCTGACGATCAGGGTGGTCGACCCTGGAACCGTCAACGCCTCGCGGAACGCGCAATATGCGGAGACAGTCGATTTACCACTCTGGCGGCTCGCGTTCAGGAGCAACTGCCGGTGCTCGGACTCCAAAACTTCGGTCTGCCAGGGGTCGAAGACCATGCCGAGGGCGCGGCGCAACCCCGCGTCCGTCGGTCGGACCGTCTTGGCAGCCAGGGCGGCCTTGACCTGGGCGATCTCACGTCGCAGGGTCGCGCGCCTGGCTGTCATGCCGCGCCCCGCTCTTCGGCCAGGGCCTTCAACTCGGTCAACTCCTTGGTGAGTTCCTCATCCTTCACGGCGGCGTCGAGGATCTGGTAGGTCTTGGCGAGGTTCGCCAGGGCCCCCGCCGTGGGGGCGTCGATCTTGCCAGCCAGCAGGTCGGTCATGGATCGATGCACCAGGTCTCGCACGCCGGGGAGGTCACCAGGTCGCACCACGTCGGTATCGAGCCGGGTGACCCGAGCCACGGCCTTGATGACGCGCGCGTCCGTTGCGCTGGCCCTGCCGCCGTTGGAGCCCCAGCGGGAGCGATCCTGCGCCCGCGCCGGGTCGTGGCCGTGGCAGAAGGTCAGTCCCTCGGCAACAGTGCGCGTGCACGGCTTGCCGGAGGCAGACACGCCTTGACACGGGGAGCGTCCGGGCTGCGCGCTCTGCGCGTTCTGGGTCATCTCGTCATCTCCTCTCTAGGTCGGGCCTGACCAGCCATGCGCTCGGCCTCACTCGGGCCACCGAGAGCCAACTCTTGCCCGAGAATGCCGCCTCGACCACGCAGAACCTCTGACGGCCTCTCGTCGCGCAGAGTGAGGTCGAGGGTCACGCCGGTCTCCGGAGCGGCAGGTGGCGGTCCGTCAGGGCGTAGGGCTCGGAGCCTGAGTGGGCCTGCTCCTTCTCGATCCTGGCGGCCATGGCGATCAGGTCCACACCGCGCCGCATGGCCCTGCCAACCGTGCGGCCATCGGCCAGGAAGATGCGGGTGTCACCCGGATTCAGTGAGCGGAACGCCACCCAGTACACGTCCTCGGGCGTGGGCAGCGTCACGACCTGGGCGGGATCGAGGTCACGGGGGTCGACCAGCCCCTGTAGCTCGAAGCCGTATTTGCGCGCCCGACTCGCCGCGACCTCGTCGCACATCACCTGGTCTGCCGGGTCTCTCGGGTCCACTGAGGGGGCGGCTGGCGACCTCCCTCCCCGCGACTTCTCGACCCTCAACGACCGGACGAACGACTCGGCTGCCGCCATCCGCTCGTCATCAGGCAGGTCGCCCCTCACGAACACCGGGGCGTACGTGGCCCCGACCAACCAGGCGCCGGAGTGGACGCCTGGATTCATCACCCGGACGAAGCCGTTGTCGGTGAGAAAGGCGTTCGTGCACGGTTTCTCCACGGCGGCCAAGGCCTGCGCTCGAGTCAAGCCCTCGGGGTCCCCGGGCAACTCGTCCAGGAGTGTCAGCGCCAGCTTGCGCGTCATCACCTGCGGGTCGCCAAGAAACGTGAACACGGCCTGCCACTGCTGCGGGGTCAACGCGGCCACTTAGCATCCTCCTCATCCCATCCGTAGATCTGGGTCATGGCGTCGATGTACGCGGCCTCGTAGGTCACACCATTGCCGTAGATGGTGGCCACTTCGTCCTCGCTCCAGAACGCGACGACGACCTGGCCGTGGGGTAGGTTGGGGTCGTGGGCGCCCACGTTCCGCTCCTCGGCGTACCCGGCGTTGGCTGCCAGCTCGCCAATCCGGACGAAGAACTGGCGGCTCGGCTTATGCACGACCATCCAGCGCAGCCAGGCCAGTTCCGATGGCTGGGGGCGGCCCTTCCTTCGGGCCCTGGAGTCTGCCCAGCCCACGGGAGTCGGGGGGCGAACCGGGACGAGCTGCTCGATCACGATCTCCCGGATCGTGTAGGCCTGGGGCGCGGGGCGGGTCAGGGTGAAGGACGCGGACGCGGGGAGTCGGCGGCGCAGGCGGTCAAGCATTGGAGGCTCCTGTCTGTGCAGTGAAACGGTCATACCGGCACGGCATCTGTAAAGCGGTCGAACGCGGTAGTCCGCCGGCTGGGTGAATCAGTGACAGGGGTGACAGGCATGACAGGAGATTGCCCCTCCTGCTTTTCTTCGGTCTCCATAGGCCGTAAGGCTGACCTGTCACTCCTGTCACTCCTGTCACTGGAGTCTCGAGGAGGGGGATTTCCGATAGGGACGAGCTTCCATGCCTTGGCACCGCCAGCCACCTTTCCCGGACTGGTGATGCGCAAGTCCTGGTAGATTCGCCCCTTCTGCTGATTGAGCCGCAGTCCGAGGGACCGACGCCGCGCCGCCTCGTCCTTTCCGGAAACTGGGAGGTCGAGTTCCCGCGCGACCGCCAATTCGTACAACTTGGTGACTGCGACAGCCTCGTCCCCGAACGCGTCCCACCACGCAGTAACAAGTGTTCGCCAGGTATCTCGCTCCGTGTTCGCGGCGTCGTACAGCTCGTCGAGGTTGCCGAGGAAGCCATCGATGCCCGCGTGCGCCAGGATGCCGCCCATCACTGCCGCCCACTCTTCGAAGCTGCCGAGCCGCTCCTTCCCCCGTGGCATACCAGCGCGTACCCAGGACTGCACGATGGTGAGCACGGCATCGGTGAGCCGACCCTCGTTCTCGACGGCCCACCGGTCGATGTTCGGGATGGGGAAGGCATCAGGTGGGAGGCGCCACGGCTCCTCGACGTTTGGCTCGAGTCGCGTGCGCACCGTGCGGCGCGCGATGTCGTGATCGAGCGCGGGGTTGTTCGCCGTGACGATCCAGACCCACGTGATGCGACTCGTGAATGATTGGGTCACGCCCAGGATGCGACCCGACGTCATGCCGGAGGTCAACCCTTGAGCGAGCGCAGCTGACGCCAGGACGTCTTTCAGGTTGTCCAGCAGGAATACGCTCGCGCCCTCACGTGCTTTCGTGGTGATCAGCTTGCCCATCTCCTCGTCCGAGGTCGGCACAGACATCTCCGTCACCGGTCCCCGGAGCGATGGTCGCTGGGTGAGCGAGACGAGTTTGCCCTTCCCGCTCCCCTGCGTTGGCGACTCCACCAGGTGGAGCGGGGTGGGGCCGGCGATCAGCGGGCGGACGAAGGGCTCTGCCATCAAGACGAACGCGTGGGCCAGGCTGGCAGCGCTGTCCAGTGGAAAACTGTTCAGCCCCTGCATGATGAGCCCGACGGCCGCGGTCACGTCCTCGTGGGTTGGGTGATCTGGCACGTTGCACCGGCTGATGAGGTCCAGGTACAGGCGTGTCTCTGCGTCGTACCCGGACTCTCGGAGGATACGTCCACTGGGACTCACGACCGGCGTGCGCACGATCCGCTGCAGAAGCGGGAACGCTGCTTGCCGGCTGAGGACCAGCTTCGCCAGCGCCAGCGGTGGCGCGACAGACACCTCGATCCACGTCGGGCCGCTCGGCCCCGGGACCTGCACCGGTCTGACGCAGTTCACGCACGCGCCAAGAATGTAGACCATGAGGTGCTCGTTCACGGGGAACGCTTCGGCCTGCCCCTCGCCTGCCTCCTCGACCATCACGATCTGTCCGCCTTGGCGGTAGACGAAGCCGGTGTCAATGACGGCCTGAATAGCGGTGTCGACCAATTCCACGACGTTTGCGCTCGTGGCGTTTATGCGCGGCCGATCATCGACCAGAGGCGTCGCGAGGGCGTACATCTCCTGGACAGTGTGGGTCAGCAGGAAGTCATCCATGCCGACCTTGGAGCCGTCCGGCGCGTCCTCGAATCTGACGCAAAGGACGCGGGCACCCTTCGACTCCAGGAATCGCGCGAGGCGCGCCATCGCCTGCTTGATGTGCGGGTTGCGCCAGGCGTCAGAGTCGAAGGCGACGTAGACTGTCCGGCCATGCAGGGCGACGTTCTCCCAGTCGGGGAGCGCGACCTTGCCGCCCTTGCTGTTCGTCCCGCGCCACCCGTAGACGCCCGACACGCTGACGACGGCCTTGCCGCCCCTCGAGACGTAGGCGAGGGCCTTCTTGATGCCCTCAGTCACCATCAGGGGAACGTTGGGGTCATCCACGAACGGCTGCGCTGCCAGGGGCGTGTCCAGGATGTTCGCGGACCCGGCTGCTGTCTGGTACTTCCTGTTGTCCAGGCAGACGTCTGGCCGGTATGTGTGCCCGACGACCTCAGGGCTGCCAGGCCGGCGGCGCGGAAACAGGATCCCCGCGTCTTGCCATTGGTCCTCGTGAAAGCCCTCGGCCTTCAGGTCACCCTTCGTCCAGACGCCCCTGATGCCCTCGCTGGCGATCAGATCCGGGGCGATCCCGCTGCCCTCCGTCAGCATTCGTAGCTGCTCGGCAGAGGGTTCAGTTCGCGCTGGGTTCTCACCCCCCAGCGTAGTAGTATTCATATTGGTTCCTGTCACGAAGTCACGTGGTGTGAGGCCTTGCGAGTCGTGACGCAAGGCTCTCTCATTCTTGTAAAGCATCTGCCGTTACTGCTTGCCAGGCCGCTTTTCAGCACGCTTCCTGGCGAAGGTCTTGCTGATCGTTTCTTGCAGGAGTTCCCTTCGCCTCCGGTGACACCCATGGCCTGCGCCGCGCCCAGCGATCTCCTGCTTGTGAGCCTCGGCCAGTGGCCGGCCCTTCAGCGTCTCGATGATTCGCCGGCGCCCGCAGCTTGAATTCCCGCTCGGCGATGCCCTGGAGCTCTTCAGGTGTGAGTGAGTCAGGTGCCGAGATACACAAAGGGCGTATCCCTCCTTCCGTCTGAAAGAAGCGATACGCCCGCGGTGGTCCGGCGTAGTGGGCCCCGCGATTCTTGGGGCTCGGTGCGATCAGCGACCTCGCGGCCCTCCCTTGTCTCCGGGAGCTCCCTCGCATCGATGTGCCAATCATACTACGGATTCTTCAATAGAGATACTTTTGTCAACTTTCGGTGACTATAGGCATGATGCGAGGGGGCTAGCCCCCTCGCAGACCCCTACTGTGTAAACCCCATCGACCTCCCGGGTTGTCCTTGCCCCGCTCCGGTCCCCAAAGATCGCCCCGCCGCCCGATCCAGGCAGCCGGACGGGGCCCTGCCGTCAACGCGGGCTCCCCTCCCGGGACACAACAACACAATATCTGGTATCCCATTGAAGACGCATGCCCCACCCATTGACATGTTGCGCCGTTACGAGTAGCATGCCCCTCGATGCCGAGAGTGTACGGACACTCCTCGCCCACGGTAGCCGGCAGTGGGTGACAGGGGCAATGGCCCCGAGGAGTGGCGCGGCCATGTCTACGACGGCAATCGGGATAAGCGACGACGAGCGCCAGGAGAGGATCCGGCAGAAGATCCAGGATCAGCAGGCGCGGATGGCCCAGAGCGCGGCAGACGCGCGGCATCGGCCATATGAGCTGCAGGTGGAGACGGCCAGGTGGAAGGAGGATGTCCTCGTCCTGGGCATGATCCAGGCGCGAAACTGGCTCGTCCCCAAGTACGCGGACATCAAAAGCTTCAAGGTGCCCACCAGCGTTCGCGCCATCATGCACGGGACCTTCGACGTCCGCGACCCTCAGACCGGCCGCGCGGTTCCGCCCGAGCTGTCCCTGTCGTTCACAGTGAACTCCGAGCGCCAAGTCCTCCAACTCAAGACGCTGGTCAAGCGGGATGACGAGGCGCGGGGCAGACCGCTTCCCTCGCTGACCGGGCCGCTCGCCAGCTTCACCTCGGCAGACTCCATCAGGGACGCGATTCTTGACGCTTGGCTCGGGGACGACGCGGCGTAAAGGAGCGACTGACATGCCCAACTGGGACGACGAGATCAACGAGGCCCTGGCCGCCAAGGCCCAACGGCGCGCAGACGAGCAGCAGAGGCGTGACCACGAGAAAGCCCTAAAGGAGAGTCAGCAGGAGCAGATGGACTCCTTCCTGGCGGATGTAGTCAGGCCGGGGCTGGAGGAGGTCAAAGTCGCCCTTACTGCGCCTGGGCGAGACCGGGACGTGGAGATCCGGGACGGCAAGGACTCGCTCTCCATCTATGTGACAGACCCGGCTGACGGTTATATGCGAAGCAGCGAGCTGTACCTCCTGTTCGGCTTCGAGATCGGCAAGCCTCCTGCCACCTGGGTGCGCGCCAAGACCGAGCTGGGCGTAGGCAACGGTTGGCGGAGAGTCCCGGACCTCTGCGGCCCCCTGGACGGCATCGACTCGGCTAAGGTCGCCAAGGGCGCGATGGCCCTGTGGCTCAACGCCGTGAACACCGGGAAGGAATGAACTAGCCTGACGCCGGCATCAGACTGGGAGCCGAGGCCAGACCAGGAGCCGCTCCTCTGGGGGCCGAAGCACGTGGTCGAGGGCTACTACGAGCTGGAGAAGCAGGAGCGCAACCAGAGGCTCCACGCCCTCGGCCAGCACACCGACGCCGTCGCGCTCTGGTACCGGGCGCTGACGCTGTTTCGTCTTGCCATGGTCGGGGAGTGGACCATCGAGGGCGAAGCCACCGCCGCCGGGCTGGCCGGCGAGGGTCTGCAGATGAGGCTCCTCGGCCTCTCGGTGACGTCGATGAAGTCCGCGCTGGAACCTGCTCTCGAGGCTACTACAGCGACGTCGCCTTTTGTGACCCGGCACGCATGCTCGAGACCTTCGTCAGTGCGTCTACGCCCGCTTCGAGGCCCGACGAGGCCCGGCGGTGGCGTGAGAAGCCGGGCGGCATGAGCGCGCAGACCGATCCGCCTGGCATGCGGATGATGTGCCAGACGCTGAAGGCGAATCCGGGCATCAAGGGATCGGAGCTCGTCGCGCTCCTTGATGAGGTGTATGCAAGGTGGCGCCTGATGTCCAAGGGGAGTCACCCGTCAGGCGTCGGCCTGAGACAGACCGCGACCGAGGACAGTTTCTTTCACTCCATCGGCGGAACCTACCAGCGCGACCTCTGTCTGGCGGGATTCAACACGGGCCTGTTCTCGATCGTGCACCTGCTGCCGCTCACCCTCATTCTGGTCAGGCCGGAGGCGCGGATTCGAGTCAGAGAGTGGGACCCGTTGCGCGCGGAGGTGGATGCCTGGCGTGCAAACCATGACGCAGAACTCCGGGCTGTCGAGGGTGAGTATCTCAGCGGGTCCGCCGTACCGGTACCTAGCTCGGAGGATGTTCAACGGTATCGCTGCCTGATCCGGGCGCGGGAGGAGGAGATGAATCGTTGGATGCCAACCTAGGCACGAAGATGGGCGGACCTGTTGGCCCGCCCATCCCCTCGACTTGGTGTTGCTCGGCCTGGCTCTAGGCCGCCTTGGCATCCTTATCGGTCCATCGGAGCCTGATCGGCCCGACGCTCTGAGTAATAGAACATTCCAATGCTCTGGCGCGACATCGCGGCCGTTCCCTCTCATACTGCGCACATCACCGATTTGGACGCGGGCAGGGGAACGCGATGTCAGACATCAAGCTTTTTCGACTGACGAACTCGACCGTCCAGGCGATCCCTGGGGGCTCGATGGCAATAGAGAAGTCCCTGCAGACCCTCGTCGAGCGCAACCTTGATGAGTTCCTGGGCGTGCGGTTCCTCGCCTCGGAATTCTCCACCACCAAGTCCCACGGCGGACGCATCGACACCCTGGGTATTGACGAGATGAACTGCCCGGTGATCGTGGAGTACAAGCGCGCGGTCAACGAGAACGTCATCAACCAGGGGTTGTTCTACCTGAACTGGTTGATGGAGCACCGGGCGGAGTTCAAGCTCCTGGTCATGGAGAGGCTGGGCGCGAAAGTCGCCAGCGAGGTCGAGTGGCGCTACCCGAGACTGATCTGCGTCGCCGCCAACTTCACCAAGTACGACCTGCACGCCATCCAGCAGATCCCACAGAACATCGACCTGGTGCGGTACCGCTGCTACGGCGACGATCTCATGCTCCTGGAGTTGGTCGGGCACCAGACGACGGTTCCTGAAGCTCGCGGAAGACCGCGCTCAGACGCAGCACCGATCGAGCCGTCTCCCGCCAAAGAAGCAGATGAGGATGCGGTGGTGCCGAACGGCTTTGACAAGTGCTCGGCCGAAGTCCTGGCTTGGAATGACACGCTGCGCGCCTTTGCCATGGCCCTCGGTGACGACATCGAGGAGCGCACAGTACCGCAGTATCGGGCCTACCGACACCTTAAGACCTTCGCCTACTTCTTCTTCCAGCCAACCAAGAATCGCATGGTGATCGACGTTCCTAGCGCTCCAGATGATCCCGTGCCAGCCGAGCCAGGTTTCGTGGAGAAGCGGAGCAACCATCTCCTCCGCATCTTCGTGGATAGCGCTGACGACATGCAGCGCGCGCAGGAGTTCATCCGTGCGGCATACCAGCGCGGCTGATTGCGAGGGCTGGGTATTCACAGGGTGGAGGCGGTGAGGAGGCGGGCCAGCCGGCTCACCCCCTCTCGCTGCATTCTTTAGTTGCTCGGACCGCTGATGGTTCCGTCCTGAGGTTTCCGCACGCCAAGATGGACAGGGATAAGTGCCTCTCTAACTAATCACCAGCAAGTGCGATTAACTCTTGGCCGGCCCACACCAGCTCCACGACGAGGCAGCGTAACACCGTTCTGACCAGCGTGTGGGCGGAGGTGGAGCGGCCGCCGGCGGCGCGGGTGCGGCGGGCGACGTGGGAGTTCGACGCGAAGGTGCAGGACGGGGCGCTGCGGCGGGACGGCAATGTTGACCCGCGCAGCGGGCAGGCGCAGCGCCGCGCGCTGTGGGACCTGTGGGACGCGGGGGCCGATGTGCCGTTTGTGGAGGCGGACGCGGGGTGGTGGACGCCGGCGCTGCAGGCGGGGCGGGTGCTGTGGCTGCAGGCGGACCAGCTGAGCGGGCTGCTGGACGGCGATGCGCTCTCGGCCTGGCCCGATGCGGCCGGGGCGGGGCCGATGGCCACGCAGGCGACGGCGGCCAATCAGCCGCAGTACCGCACGGCGCAGGTGAACGGCAGACCGGTGGTGCGCTTTGGCGGGGACGACTGGCTGACGATCGCCTCCCACCTCGGCATCACCGCGCAGCCCTTCACGCAGGTGGCGCTGTGGAAGCCGGGGGCGGCGAGTCAGGCGCTGATGACGTGGGGGAACGGGGCGGGGCTGCTGCTGACCGACCTGGACGACGACGTGGCGATCAGTTCCGGCTCGGCGCTGTTCAACCTGAACGCGCACGCCTTCGGGCAGTGGCACATCGTCTCCGGCATTCACGCCGGGGCGGGCAGTGCGCTCGCGGTGGACGGGGGCACGCCGGTGACGGGCTCGACCGGCTCGGGCGTGCCGGCGGGGTCGCTCACGATTGGGGCGGGGGTCGGGGGCGGGGACCGCTGGCTGGACGGGGAGCTGTTCGGGCTGATCATCCTGAAGGGGGCGGCGACGACCTTCGAGCGGCAGCGGCTGGAGGGGTACCTGGCCTGGCAGGCGGGGCTGGCGGCGCTGCTGCCGGGGAATCACCCGTACAAAGATGCGCCGCCGCGGCGCAGCACGACGGTGCGGATTGCGGAGATCGAGGAGACGCTGGCGCGGCCGCGCGATGCCGAACGCTGGGGCGAGTCGGTGGTGCACCTGGTGCTCGAAGGGGTGTAGCGGTGCCGCTGGCGACGGGTGAGCCGGGGCGGCTGGCGGACGCGCTGCGGCCACTGCTGCGCGACGTGGGCGACTACTCGCGGGTGCTGCTGCCGCAGCAGCGGCTGCGCGGCTACCAGCTGCTGCCGGCGCGGGCCATCGCCGAGAGTGTGGTGCACGGCCTGGGCCGGCAGTTCGCGGTGGTCTTCAGCCGGCAGGCGGGCAAGGATGAGACGCTGGCGCAGCTGGTGGCCTGGCTGCTGACGCGCTGCCAGCGCCGCGGCGGCAACGTGGTGCTGGCCGCGCCGGCGATGACCCAGGCGCTGGTGAGCCGGCTGAAGCAGTCGCCGTTGTCGGTGGGGCGGGTGCGGCAGCGCGAGGGGTACATCGTGGAGGTGGGGCAGGCCTCGGCGCGCTTCCTCAGCGCCGCGGAGAGCGCCAACCCGCGCGGGCAGACGGCCTCGCTGCTGCTGGTGGCGAACGAGGCGCAGGATATCGACCCCGCCATCTGGGACGCGCGGTTTGACCCGATGGCGGCGAGCACGAACGCCACGACAGTCTTCCTGGGCACCGTCTGGGACAGGAACGGGCTGCTGCACCGCCAGATGGCGCACCTGGCGGAAATGGAAGCGCGCGACGGCGTGCAACGCGTCTACAAGGCGCCGTGGGGGGTGGTGTCAGAGGAGTTGCCGGCCTACGGGGAGCGGGTGCGGGCGCGGATTGAGCAGTTCGGGCCGCAGCATCCCTTCATCCGGACCGAGTACGAGCTCGAGGTCCTCGACGGCGAGGGCGGGCTCTTCCCGCCGCAGCGGATCGCGCAGCTGCAGGAGGATCACCGCGTCTCCACCGGGCCGAGCCGGGCCAGCGCTACGCCGGGGCTGCTGGACGTGGCCGGCGAAGAAGAAGCGGGCGCGGGCCGGGCAACTTCGATAACGCGAGCCGCCGGGACGAGTACAGCGCTGACGGTGGTGGAGGTCGATGCGCGGGGCCGCGAACTGCCGGCGTACCGGGTGGTGGACCGGATGGCGTGGACGGGGTCCGGCACACGGCGCTGCACGCGCAGCTGCTGGACCTGGTGCGCCACGTGTGGGGCATGTCGGCGCTGGTGGTGGACGCGACGGGGGTCGGCCGGGTTGGCGTCGTTTCTCGGTGACGCGCTCTCGCGCGGAGCCACGGCGGGTGATTATGAGGCCGTTCGTGTTCAGCGGGGCGTCGAAGTCGGAAGCTCGGCTGGGACTACTGTGGGCCTCATCGATGGCGGGCGGCTCAGGAGTACGCCGACGACGGGGAGGAACTGACGCGGATCTACCGGCATCAACTGGCGGCCTGCACCTACGAGGTCCTGCCGGGGCCGGGGCGGCTGCTGCGCTGGAGCGTGCCGGCGAACCGGGGGCGATGACCTGCTGATCAGCGCGGCGCTGACGGCGCGGCTGGACAAGATCGACTGGCGGGAGAGGGTGGCGCGGGAAGCGGGTGATGGCACGTCGCTTCAGGGCGCGGCGACCAGCGCGTCGAGCGCGCCAGTCAGGTCGAGGCCGAACGCGAGCTCGTCGGCGGGGTCGTAGCCAGCGGCGATGAGCGTTGCGGCGGCTTCGTTCAGGTAGGGGTACTGGTCGGGGGGTAGTTGTGGCACAAACACCTCCTCCCCGATGCCGGCGAACTCCTCGGCTGTCGAAGGAGGCTGGCTTCCTGGAGCACGTGGCCGTAGACGTAGCTGTCGAGCAGCCAGTTGGCGTGGGTCGCCATCTCCACGGAAGCCGGCCTGGCGCAGGCGGGCGACCGCTTCGTGGTGGCGAAGATTCGCCGGGCCCGGGGCGGTCCGCGATTCCATCAGGGTGATCGCCCAGGGGTGGCGCGCGAGGACCCGCCGGGCGGACACCGCGCGCTGGCGCATGGCCGCCTGCCAATCCGCCGGGTCGGCCGCGAGCTCGATCTCGTCGAACACGACGTCGATCATGGCGTCGAGCAGTTCATCCTTGTTGGCCACGTAGTAGTACAGCGACATCACGCCGGCGCCGAGCTCGGTGGCCAGCCGGCGCATGCTGAGCTTGTCGACCCCCTCGCTGTCGGCAAGCCGGATGGCCTCGGTCACCACGCGCTCCTTGCTCAGCGAGACCTCAGCGGCAACTCGATCACCCTTCGCGGCCATGCGTGCTCCGTTTCTGGACAACCCCTTGACAAATAGTACACCGTACGAGCATAGTACGGCGTACGAGGTACAGTGTACGAAGTACGGTGTACGAAACAGCGGGACACCTGACGAGGAGGCTCCGCCAGCGGGAACCTGGCGATTGATGGCGTCATCGATCAGCACGCACGGACCAGAGTTCAAGAGAGGACAACGTCATGAGCGAACGCATGGACGATCTTGCCGGAACCGTAGCCACGCGCACAACGCGGCGCGGCGCCCTCCTGGGACTGAGCGCCCTCGCGCTCGGCGGGGCGGGTAGTCTCGTCCGGGGCCAGGGGGCAGCGGCCAGGCCCGACCATGACCCCACTGACGCCCAGGCGGACGCGGGCGCCGCAATGCCCACGGCGGAAACAAGCCCGCAATCTGGCTACGCTCCCGTCAACGGGCTGCAGATGTACTACGAAATCCACGGGAGCGGTGAGCCGCTGGTCCTGCTCCATGGCGCCTTTGGCGCGATCGACCTGTGGGGGCCGATCCTGACCACCCTGGCCGAGAACCATCAGGTCATCGCCGTTGAGCAGCAGGGTCACGGCCACACCGCCGATATCGACCGCCCCTTCAGCTACGAGCAGATGGCCGACGACGTTGCGGCGTTGATGGAGCATCTCGCCATTGCCCAGGCCGATATCGTTGGCTACAGCATGGGCGCCGACACCGCGCTGCAAGTGGCGATTCGACACCCCGAGCGGGTGCGCAAGCTGGTCCCCATCTCCGGCAAGTATCGCTACGACGGCGAGTACCCGGAGCTCCTCGCAGGCATCCAGCAGTTGACCCCGGACTTCTTCGCCGGGACGCCGTGGGAGGACGCGTACCTGCGCCACGCGCCGAACCCGGAGAACTTCCCGCTGCTGGTCGAGAAGATCAAGGCGTTCTTCGGCACAGAGTATGCCTGGCCCGAAGAGGACATTCAGTCAATCACGGCGCCGGCGCTCCTGATCATCGGCGATTCCGACGCCGTCCGCCCCGAGCACGAGATGCAGCTCTTCCGCCTCCTCGGCGGCGGCGTGGACGGCGATAGCGCTGGTCTCCCCAACTCCCAACTCGCCATCCTCCCCGGCATCACGCACGGCACGATCGTCTTCGAAGGCGCCCATCAAGTGGTGGCGCTGATCGAGCCCTTTCTCGCCGCGCCGATGCCCGACGCGGCGTAACGCCAGCACGGACTTCAGAGCATTACCGCGGTCTGCAGAGACGTTAGGCCGCCGGGAATCCCCTCGTGTCTCGAGCTCGTCGAGAGACCTCGTTCACCGGCGCTCGCGACGAGGTCTCCCGGCTGCGCTCGAGACACGGAATTGTCGCCTGGCAGGTCAGGTCTCGTGCAATCCGCTGGAGTTCAGAACAGTCTCTGCGAAAGACCCGGAGAAGAGAGGCCCGCATGCATCACCCACGTCTTCGTTTGTTCGCGCTCATGGTCGCGCTGGTGTCGCTGCTCGGCAGCGGCCTCGTGCCGGCTCTCGCGCAGGATGCCAGTCCTGCTGCGGGAGCTCGCCATCCCTTCGCCGATCTGGCGCTGCCTGAGATCGCCGTCACCATTACGGAAACCGCCTTCGAGGGCGTTCCCGCAGAGCTCGCCGCCGGGCGCTACGTCCTCACGGTGACCAATGCGCTCGCGCCTGCCGAGGGGCCGGTATCTTCCGGCGTCAACTTCCTGCGGCTCTCTGAGGAACTGACGGCGGAGGCTTTTGCGGCCTTTATCGCCCGGGTGGCGGCGCCCGCTGCGGCGCCGCAGGCCGCTGACGGGGCAGCCGCCCCGCCCGTTGCGGATGAAAGCGCCCTGGCGCCGCCTCCCTGGCTCTACGAGGTCGCGCTTCCCGGCGGTCCCTATGCGCTTCCGGGGGAGACCGCGTCGGCCGTCATCGACCTGACCGCCGGCGAGTGGGTTCTCTGGAGCGAGTCTCCCGGCGCCCCGCAGCCTCCCGTACCGGTGACCGTCACTGGCGACGCGCCAGCCGATGCGCCGGCCGTGAACGCCGACATGCAGATCAAGATGGCCGAGTATGCGTTCGTCGTCCCCTCGCCGCTTGCCGCAGGACCGCAGGTGATCGAGATCGCCAATGCCGGCCAGGAGCCGCACTTCTTCACCATGGCTCGTGTCCCCGAGGGCACAGCGGCGGATGATGCCCTCGCCGCCGTCATCGCCCGCTATGGAGGCCCGGCCGCGGCCGGTGGGGTGCGCGTTGAGGATCTCACCATCGCCTTTGTTCATGGCACGCAGGCCGCAGGCGTCACGGCGTGGTACGCCGCCGATCTGACTCCCGGCGCCTACGTGGCGTTCTGCTTCATTCCCGATCCCGTGAACGGGGTTCCGCACGTCATGCTCGGGATGACCCGGATCGTCGAGGTCGCGTAAGCCCGCGCCACCAGCCCCCGCGCGAAATCAGCGATGACGGTCAGGCGGCGTGGGGTGCGGACGGTCTGCATCGATGAAAAAGGAATCGTGATGAACACAGCACGACGTCTGATGGACGAGGACGCCGGCGCAGCCGGGCTTGCCGGCGCGACCCGGGCATCCATGATGATGGCCATCGCTCAACGCCGCTACGGCCAACCCGACGTGCTCGAGTACACGGCGGTCCCAAAGCCGATAGCCGGTGATGACGACGTGCTCGTCCGGGTGGGCGCCGCAGCCGTTCACCCCGGCGACTACTTCCTCATGACCGGCGAGCCGTATGTCGTGCGGCTGGCGTTCGGTTTGCGCCGGCCGCGCCAGGCCATCCCGGGCAGAGACCTGGCCGGGGTGGTGGCGGCCGTCGGCAAGAACGTCGCCGGCTTGCAGCAGGGCGATGCGGTGTTCGGCTGGAGCACCACCGGAACGCTCGCCCAGTACGCGTGCGTCCCGGCGGGCCAACTCGTGCGCATCCCCGCCAACCTCTCCACGGCCCAGGCCGCAGCGGCGCCCACGTCCGGCCTCACCGCGCTGCAGGCGCTGCGAGACATCGCGCACGTGCAGCCGGGGCAAACCGTGCTGATCACCGGCGCCGCTGGCGGTGTGGGAAGCTTCGCCGTCCAGATCGCCAGGGCGCTGGGAGCCGAGGTGACCGGGGTGTGCAGCACCCGGAACGTCGATCGGGTCCGGCTGCTGGGCGCCGACCACGTTATCGACTACACACAAACCGACTTCACCCGCACCGGGCTGCGCTACGACGCCATCCTGGACAACGTGGAAGCACAGCCCCTTTCGGCGGTGCGGCGCGCGCTGACACCCACCGGCGTCCTCATCCCGAACAGCGGGCGAGGCGGCCGCGTCATCGGACCTCTCGCCCGGATAGCCAGGGCGCATGTGTGGTCGCTGTTCACCCGCCAGACACTGCGGCCGTTCCTCTCGGTCGAGAAGCGCCAGAACCTGCTTGACCTGGCCGGCCTGTTCGAGGCGGGGCATCTCACGCCGGTCATCGACCGCACCTACCCGCTGAGCCAGGCGGCCGAGGCCTTCCGCTACGTCGGAGCCGGCCATACCCGGGGGAAGGTCGTCATCACCGTCTGAGCCACAGGCGGCGACCCAACGGCGCCCGCACCGCACCCAGGCGGGGGGAGCCGCCCCGGCTGAACACCCGGTGCATCATCGCGCAAAGGAGCAAGACCATGACCATGACCACGAACACCACCAGCGCAGGGACCCTGCAAGATCCGCGCGTCCCGGTACAGGCCAGGCTCGCCGCAGCCTGGACCAGTTTCATGCTCCTCTCTATCTACGTTGACTACTTCCACCGGTACAAGCCCGGCGTCATCGAAGACATCCTCGCCGGCGCCGTCTATGTGTTCGAGATCAGCGAGACAACGTTGACCCTCTTCCTCACCCTCATCGCGATCCCGAGCGTCATGATCCTGCTCTCCATGGTTCTGCCCGCCCGGGCAAACCGGGCCGTGAACCTCGTCGTGGCCGCACGCTACATCCCCGTCTCGATCTTCAACGCGCTGGGCTAAACCTGGCTTTCCTTCCACGGCCGCTCCACCGGCCGCGAAGTCGCCATCCTCGCGCTCATCCTCCGGGACGCCTGGACCTGGCCCCGCACCCCCTTCGTCGCCGCCAACGCCGCGCCGGTCAGCGAGTTGCCGCAGCCAGCGCACGCCTGAACCTCACCTGGCAGCCCGGCGCGAACAGCCCCAAGCCGACGGGGCTCGCCGCTGCCAGCGGCAACGACGGCCAGCCAGGCGGCGGCAATGGCATCATGACATGCTGGTGAGCGCGGCGCTGGCGGCGCGCCTGGACCGGCTGTACTGGCGGACGCGGCTGGCGAGAGGCAGTGGCAGACAGCCCGCATGCCGGACCATCGGCATGACGCGCAGACCAGTCTGTTGGCGTCGTGCGGTGTGCGTCGGGGTTACATCGGTGTGCAAAGAAGTTGGGGCGCCAGGAATCCTCGTGTCTCGAGCGCAGTCGAGAGACCTCGTCGCGAGCGCCGGTGAACGAGGTCTCTCGACGGCGCTCGAGACACGGGTTTGTTGCCTGGCAGGTCAGGTCTTTTGCAATACGCTGTAAGGTCGGGCGCGGCAATTGGCGAGAACGGCCGTTTTCAGGGACGATTGACCGGCGCAATCGTGAGGAGGCGACGGTCGCCTGCGCCGGGCGCACACAACGCCGGGCGAAATCGGGCACACCAGGCGCTATCGTCGTCCGCTGAGGGGAGACTGTCCCGTATGGCCGAGCTGGCCCCCTGGCACATCCACATTACGGCTGCGCTCGTCCACCCGGCAGAGCCCGCCGTGTGGGTTCCTGACGCAGCGGGGCCCGCCTTGCGGTTCGAGCTCGACTCGCCCGTCTGGTTCCCGGACGTCGCGCCGGTGCTCCAGGCGGTCCAGGAGCGTTGGCGCCTCGATGCCGTCGTGCTCCGGTGCCTGGCGTGGCAGTCAGATCCCGACGCGCGGCAGCAGTGGATTTCCTACCTGTTGCAGCCGCATCCGGCAGTGCTGCCGCACCACGGCCGCTGGCTCCCGATCCGCGACCTCGCCCCAGCCGACCTGCCAGATGATCCTCACCGGGAGCTTCTCGAGACCGCCCTCCGTGAGCTTGATGCGCCCCCACCACTGGCCAGGCGACCGTGGGCCGAGCGCGGCTGGTTCGCGGAGGCCGAAACCTGGGCCGCCACCGCGCTGCACGCCGCCGGCGCCCCCCCGAGCCAGCCGCCCGAGCAGGTGCGCACCTGGGGGCTCTCGACGGTGTGGCGGTACGAGACGCCAACCGGCGCCTACTACTTCAAGGCGGCGGCACACCGCGACACTTCGGGCACAGCGGCGACCGCTGACCGCTCATTCCTCTTCGCCAATGAGGCGTCGTTGCTGGCTGGCCTCGCGGAACGTTTCCCCGGCCATGTGCCGAACCCGGTCGTTACCGACCCTCAACGCGGCTGGATGCTGCTGCCGGACGCTGGCCCCGCCCTCGCCACCTCGGATGATCTCGGTGCCTGGGAAGCGGCGCTCCGCGCCCACGCGCGCCACCAGCGCGCATATGCCGGCAAGACGGACGAACTGCTCCGCATCGGCTGCCTCGATCGGCGCCTGAGCCGGCTTGCGGCGCAGCTCGATGACCTCGCGACGGACGACGCGGCGTTGGCCTGCCTCGATCCGGCGTCCCGCAACCGCCTCCACGCCGCCATTCCCGCCCTTCGGGCGCTGCTCGACGAGGCTGCCAACCTCGACCTCCCGGACACCCTGGTGCACGGGGATTTCCACGCCGGCAATATCGGCCTCCGGGACGGGCTCGCCGTGTACTTCGACTGGACCGACGCCTGCGTCGCTCCCCCATTTCTCGATCTGGTGACCTTTCTGGACGAATCCGACGTACTGGACGCTGCCCCCGGCTCCCGTGAGCGATTGCGCGCGGCCTACCTGGCAGAGTGGCAGGGCGTGGCGACGGCGGAGACTCTGGCCCGGTCCGCCGCGTTGGCCGAACCGATCGGCATGGTGCATCAGGCCATCAGCTATCAACACATGCTGCCAGGGCTGGAGGATCCGACGCGGTCAGCGATGGGCGCGGGCGTCACGTACTGGGTGGGCCGGCTCCTGGACTGGCTCGCCTGACTGGTCACCGGCCCGCCGCTGGCTACCGTGTCGAGCCGGGGTTGCCAGCGATCTCATCCCGCAAGGCGTTCCTGGCGCAGGCGGTGGACGGCTGCCGATCAATCGTCAAGCGCCAACGGAGAACAGCGCCCCAACACCGTTCGCGCTGGCGGCCCACACGACCGGCCCCACGGCCCTGGCCATGCGCGCATCGCGCCACGTCTCACGTTCGTGCCCGTTCCGGCTGCCGATAGCGCCGCCGGCGCCCTCCCGGACGTACAGTTGGCAGCCGTTTGCCCGCAGGCCGTCTCCTGGTTGAGGGCGCGGGGTGGGACAACGTACACCGGCGGGGCGCCTGCGCTCGTGAGCAGCCCAACCAGCGCCCGCCATACGCAGAGGAGGTCCGGCCGTGGAATCTCAACCATTTGACCAGTGGACGCGCCGGTTCGGCAGCGCATCCCGGCGCGATGCGCTCACGTTGCTGGCCGCCGGGATCAGTGGCGGGCTACTGGCAAGCCGCAGCCGCGGCGTGCTGGCCGGGGTCAGCGGCGAAAAGTGCAAGGACAAGGGCGACAGCTGCAGCAAGAACAATGATTGCTGCAACAACCTGCGCTGCAAGAACGGAACCTGCAAGAAAGACAACAACAACGATGATGACTGCAAGGGAAAGGGGAAGAACTGCAAGAACAGCAATGAATGCTGCAACAACCTGCGGTGCAAGAATGGAACGTGCAAAAAGGACGCCAACAGCAATACCTGCAAGAAGAAGGGCGACAACTGCAAGAAGAACAACGACTGTTGCAACAACCTGAAGTGCAGTAACAACAACACCTGCAAGTAGGCGCCACGCGCCCTGCCGGTGGACCCGCCCGGCTGCGCTGATGCGCCGGGCCAGGGTCATGCGGCTTGCACCGGGGAGGGCCTGCCCTCCCCGGTTGCCTTGCCCGCGCCTCGCGTTCCTCCGGCCTGCCCGCTCGCCAGGTGAATGACGGGCGACCTCGCCAGATCGTTGCCCTGCGAGAGCACGCGCAGGGCTCCTGCCGCACTGGAACGCGCCGGCCTGCCGGGAGCACCGCGATCCGCCCGGCAGCGTGGCGGGGCCGGGCAGCCGGGCGGGCGTGCGCAGCCAGCGGCGCGAGGGCCAGCCGCCCGGCGCACGAGCGGCTCACCGCCAGTAGCCGTCGTCAGCGCCCCATGGACCGTGCCGGCGGGCTGCTTCAATCGCGCGTGAGCCCACGCTGACGCCACAACCCCCAGCGTGTTATCGCATTATGAAAACGCCATCTTCATAAATTCCTATGTCGATCATTCAATCCATTTCGTTCTTCATGATACTATCGTGCAGCGTTCTTCACGCTTCAGTGTGCAATCATCCGGGCATTCTCGCTCCTCCACGGTCGGGAGCAAGACCGCCCCGGCGATCCGCGAGGGAACACCGCATGGATGACAACCTGTTCGATGCGGTCAGCAAGCGGTTGGGCGCGGCGCCGCTCACGCGCGGGCGCCTGCTGCGCGGGGTGTTCGGGGCGGCGGCCGCCGCGGCCGGCGCGGTGCTGCCCTCCAGCACCGCCGGTGCGAAACACCAACGGAAGCCGCGTGATCGTCAGCAGGCCGGGTCCAACCGGCGGGACCGGGTGACCGCCGAGAGCCCGACCATCCTGCCGCCCGGCAAGCAGCGCTGTCGCCCGGCGGGGTACGCCTGCGACGGCGCCCAGTTCTGCTGCGCTGGCTCCTGCGAACCCACCGGCCCCGGCGCCGCGCGGCGCTGCGTCGCCAGCCCGGCCTGTGGCGCGGCGGCCCAGGCGTGCTGCGCCAACGAGGTCTGCCTGGAGGGCCTGACCTGCCAGGCCGCCGTCTGCGTGGCAGACAGGCCTGCCTGCGGCGCGGTGAACCAGGCGTGCTGCGCCAGCGGCGACCCCTGCCAGGGTGGGCTGGCGTGCCAGGGCGAAACCTGCCAGCCGGCCTGCGGCGCGACCGGGCAGGTCTGCTGCGCCGGCGAAGCCTGTGCCGAGGGCCTGGCGTGTCTGGGCGGGTACTGCGTGCCGCCCTGTGGCGGCGCAGCCCAGATCTGCTGCAACCTTGCCGCCTGTGGCCCGAACCTGGCCTGCGCCGGCGACCCCGGCGCCTGCCAGTCCTGCGGCGGCAACGGCGACATCTGCTGCGCGGGCGACGCCTGCGACGCCCCGTTCCAGTGCCTCGACGGGACGTGCGTCAGTTTCGGGCTGGCCTGTAAATCGGGCGAAACGGCCACGCAGTGCTGTAACCGCTCGGTCAGGAAGGGGTGCAAGCGCAAGCGGCAGTCGAAGCACGCGCGCAAAAAGTGCCTGAAGAAGGGCAAGCAGCGATGCACGGCGCTGCACAACGGCGCCTAGGCGGATTGCCACAGACCGGATCTACCCGGCAAACTCCCGTGTTTCGCGCGGCGCCGCGCGATCTTGTCCGACACCCATCGTGCCACGGGCAGGCGCGCTGGAGAACCCCCGCCTGCCGCGCGGACGCAAAGACCCGGACGGCAGCCAGGGTGCTGACCTCGGGCGTCAACACCCTGACGACGGACGCCGCATCCACCGTCGCGAGCCCCACTCCCGGCGCGCGGGAGCGGGGTTGGGCTGAGGGTTCTTTGGCGTCAGCCCTCGTCGTGCGCCTGGTCCGCCCCGTCCCGGGCGCAGCCCGGCGCGAGCCGCGCCTAACTCACCGGGGTTGCGGGCGCCGGGCGAACCTCCGGCATCACGAAGGCGTCCGGAGTGGCGCTGATGCGGGTGGCCGTCACGGGCGGGCCAAGGGGAACCACCTGGTCGAAGACCACCGTATTGCCGGGGTCTCGCACGACGATGCGGGGAGAGTCCGTGCTGAACCAGGCGCGGCCATCCTCGCTCGCCTCGATGCTCGCCGACAACTGGAACGTGCCCGCGTACGCCCCGGCGGGGTCGGCCAGCACCTGCAGAAAAGTGAAGCGGCCACTGCGCTCGCCGGTGCGCTCCCATTGCCCGAGGCCAGCGCCCTGGAAGGTGAGGCCCGTGGCGGGATCGACGTAGTTCGGTGGGAACGCGGCGATGAACGAGCCGTCAGCGTGGTGCGTCTGCGGCACAAGCCCGGCGTCCGTCATCACGGCCCACGTACCGGCCAGGGGGTGGGTGGCCAGGTCGCCGCCGGCCTCGGCCAGCGCAGGGCTCCCCTGTCGACCCCCCAGCGCGACTGCGGCGCCGAGGCCGCCCAGCGCGGTGCGGCGGTTCAGCTTCGTCCCGGTGCGGTCTGCAGCGTGCGTCATGAGCCTGCTCCTCCTCCCTGGGGTAACGCGCCGGACCACCCCCCTGGTGGTCGACGTGAGCGCAAAAACGGGGAACGCGCCGGTCATGCGGCCGGCGTCGCGGTCACGGCGGGGGCCGGCGTGACCGTAAGGACATAGATGTGCTCGGTCTTCGGCCCGATGTTGCGCAACCCACCGTCTGCCAGCTTGCCGATGCTGGCATCCCCGGCGGCTCCAACCTCGAGCACGACGGAGCCGGGCGGTGGCGCGGGGACCCTTCCGCCAGGCGGCAAGGTAAACTCGGCCAGCCGGACATCGGCGGCCCCTGGCGGCAGCGGGGGCTGCGGAATCTCCTCGTTCCCATCAAGGAGTTCCAGGCCTTCCGCCCACGGGCCGGGCAGCATTCCGCCATACAGCCCGGCGCTCACGAGGTCTACCGGCGTGGTCCCCGCATTGCGGTACGTGGCGGGCCAGGTAAAGTCCATGATGGCGGTGTCTCCGGCGTGCAGGACCACATCGTCCCCGGGCGGGGCCGGTTTCGCTGCCGCGCCAGCAGTTCCGCCCCGCACGATCTGCACCGGACCATCGACCCGCAGCGTCAGTTCCCCGGCAAGCACATGCGTCATCTGCGGGCCGGGGCAGCACGCCTGGACATCAGCGGCGACCGGGGCCACGGCGCCCGGGGCCAGGGCCAGGCGATTGAGCACGATATCGCGGAAACCGCCGGCTGGCAGGCGTTCGGCGGGTATCACCGTCGCAAGGAGCGTCCGGGTTTGCCCGGCGAGGTCCGGCGCCGGCGTCGCGCTGTCGAGCACCACGGCCGGGATCGACGCCAGGCCCGCACCCTCCCGGCCCGAGGGTGACCGCTGGAAGGCCAGCGCGCCCAGGCCCACGGCCAGCAGCAGCAACGCCGCGGTGGCCAGGCGCGAGAGGGCCTGCTGGCCCCTGCGGACAGGGGGTGCGGCAACGGCCTCAACCCGCGCCAGGGGCGAAATGCGCCCGTTCTTCACGGACAGGCGGGAGCGCAGATCTGCAGGCGCCAGGGAACGCGCGGGACTCGCCATCAGTTGACCCTCCAACCGTGCCACGAATCGCGGATCGGGGCGCTGCCGCTGCGCCTGGCGGTGGAGAGCCTCCACCACACGGGCATCGCCCGGATCGACCGCCGGGTTCTGCGCGGCGCCGCCACTCACCACCTGATCCCAGAAGCGATCAAGCGCCGCAGCGTCCCGCTCATCGCCACCCGGCTGCCCGGTCATGTTCGCCGTCCTTGCGGGGCGTCCTGCGCCATGACGCCCCGCAGGTGGCGCACGGCGCGCAGTTGCAGCATGCGGACAGCCGCGTGACTACGCCCGAGCAGCGCGGCGATTTCTCCCCCGCGCAACCCGGCGGCCCGCAGTTCAAGCACCCGCCGCTGATCGGGGGGCAGGGTCTGCAGCCACCGGTACAACTGGTTTGCCGCCTCATTCGCCACAACGACCTCTTCCACCAGGTGGTCCGGCTCGGGGACCGTGCCGGCCAGTTCCAGCGGCGCCAGCGATGCGGGCGGCCAGCGGCTCCGGTAGTGATCCGCGACGACATGCATGGCGATGGTGAAGAGCCAGCCACGAAACGCCTCCTCGCGGCACGAGGCCAGGCGATGCAGCGCCCGTTCAAAGGTGCGGCTCGTGGCATCCTCCGCGGCTTCGTGCGAGCCCAGGCGGGCCAGGCAGTACGCGTAGATCTGCGGCACATAGTGGCGATAAAGCGGGGTGAAGGCGCGTAGATCGTGCTTGGCCGCCGCGACAAGCGTCGCCTCATCCGGCAGGGGCTCTGACCCTGTGCCTGATGGCCCGCGCATTGTGCGAGGCTGACCCATCGCGCGCCCCTGGATATCTCGCCAACGCTCTCTTCTCTAACGACGCAAACTTGCGCCAAAGTGTCACGCAGCCGGCCGGCCCCGGCGGCTCACATCGCATGCGTGCGGCGCCCGGCGACGAGACCGCCTTCCACAAAAAAATACGTATTTTCACGGATGCGCCGCGCCCGGCCGGCCGCCAGAATGGCATCGACTGGAGCGAATCAGGAGGGTAATGGCGTGGAAAGCTCACCACTCGACCAACTGACACGCACCTTGGGCGCACGCCGCACGCGCCGCGCCGCAGCAGCGTTGCTGGCCGGGGCAGTCATGCCGCTGGCCGTAGCGCTCGACGCCGCCGGGGCGAAACCGAAGCGGAAGCGCCAGAAACGCCGGAGATCAGACAGCGACGCCGGGAATTGCCAGCAACGCTGCCGCAAGAAGCATCGGAAGCCGGCGCGCCGCCGGTGCCGCCGCCGGTGCCAGGCCAGGCCGTGCGCCGCGGATCGAGACTGCCAGGCCGGAGAAGTCTGCCAGGGCCACCGGTGCGTGCCCGATCCCGGCCGCTGCCCAACCGCAGACACCGAGGTGGTGGTCGCCCGCTACGCCGAGGTCGCAGACGACTACGCGGACGGTTGCGCCCTGGCGCTGCCCACCGGCCCGGACGCCGTCGCCAACCTCGTGCACGAGCGCTTCGAGGAACTCCACGACCAGTTCTCGGCCGAACTCCAGAGCCTGATCTCGCCGCAAGACCTGGCGGATTTTTCCGCCCGGCTCCAGCACAACCGGGTCCACTTCGAGGTGCCTTCCAGCATCGGCACGTTCGACGGCTATTTCGATGGCGATGTCATCGCGGGCTACTTCACCCAGGTCTTCACGTTTTCCTTCCAGATCGTCGCGGTGGACCCGCTGCCGCCGGGAACGGAGCGAACGCTCGAGGGCCGGTGGGAGGGCATCATCTACGACCCGACCGGCTCCATCTTTCAATCGCCGTTCGATATCGTCGTCACCTTCACCACGGTTGGCGGCGAACTGACGGGCACGCTCGATGTGCTTGGCGTTCTCGAGGATATCCCCATCACCGACATCTCGGTCAGCGAGAGCCGCCCACTCGCCACGGCGCCATCCGGGGAGGAGCGCATCATTCCCGGGCCATACGGCACCCTGTACTCTGCTCTCGTCGGCTGGGGCAGCGCGCACATGGTCTTCAGTTTCTTCATCGACGCCCAGGGCATGGTGATCGGCCTCGACTTCGTGCCCGACTGGCCCGTGCCGCCAGATCCTCCGGGACTGTCGGCCAAAACCGTCCTCCGGCTCCCGTTCAACGGCGTCTGGTGGGTAACCGCCGGCGGCCCGCGGCAATACGAGAATCATCATGCAACCGACCCGGCTTCGCGGCACGCCTGTGACCTCCTCATCTGGAACGAGGGGGGCGGCTACCAGACCGACGCCACGGCGAATGCGGACTACTGGGCCTGGGAACAGCCGGTCTTCTCGCCCACCGCGGGCATCGTCACCGACCTGGCCAATGACGTGCCCGACAACGTGTCCGGTATCCCCGACACCACGACGCCGGGCAATTTCATCGTCCTGCAAACGGCGCCGCACGAGTTTCTGCTGATGGGGCATTTCCGGCAGGGCAGCGTGGCCGTGGCGCTCGGCGAGCAGGTCAAGGCCGGGCAATTCATCGCCCGGGTGGGCAACTCGGGGTTCAGCGCGGGGCCGCACCTGCACATGCAGCTCATGGACCGCGCGCCGTACCCGTATGATCCGGAAGCGGTCAGCCTCCCCCTCCGCTTCAAGGATCTGCTGGTCAATGGGCGACCCGAGGCGAAGCCCTCGCCGGTGCAGGGCGACTTTGTGCAGCACGCCGGCTGCCCCATCGCCGTACCCGCCGAGTACGCGGCGCCGCCTGAGCGCAGTCGCCCGAGCCGCTCCGCGCGCAGCGCCGGGCAGCCCGTGGTGACGAAGCGCAGCGCCCAATCATTCCGCTCGCCGGCCGCAGCGCCGCTCGACAGCCCCTCGCCCATGCCGTGGGGCGCCCGGTAACGGCGCCGTGGGACCAGGCAACCTGGGGCCAGCCAGACGGGCAGGCTGGCCCCCAGGCGGGCTCGAGAATCGAGATGCCTGCGGCATGAGGCGCCACGCCTGGATCACGCGAGGTCAATCCAGAAGCGCAGGGTGAGGCCGGGCGCGTTGCGGGAGGGAGTGGCGCCCTCCAGGCGGCCGCCATTGCGCTCGATGATCTTGCGCGAAGCGCTATTGTCTTCGTCGCAGGTCACCAGCACGCGCGTCAGCCCGAGCGCCTGCGCCGCGGGCAGGGCCAGGGCGAGGATCGCCGTGCCGTAGCCCATCCGGCGTCTGGAGGGGCGAATCATGTAACCAATGTTGCCGATGGTTCGGAGCAGGGCCTCGTCGCGCGTGGTGCGGATCGACAGGCGGCCGATGAACGCCTCGCCGTCCATCAGCCAGAGCACCGTCTCCGGGATCTGGCCCGGCGAGAGGCCGGCGGCATCGGCGCGGGCGCGCTGCGCCGCGACGTAGGCGGGGAAATCGGCGGCGATTGCGGACACGTCGAGACTGGCGAAGCGGGGCTCGGCCTGAAACTCGCGCAGGCCTGCCAGCACACTCTCGCGGTAGGCCGAATCGGGGAGCACCAGGCGAAGCGGGCCGACCATAACGCAGTCCCGGCGAAAACAAAGCGGGCCACCGGCGCGGCGGGCGAGAGACATCGCGCATTCGCGCCGGCCGGGGATTACACTCAGCCGTCACGGCGGTGACCGCGTCGCTCGCTGGGTCTTGAGCGTATCGCGAGACCATGGCAGCATCCGTACGATACACGGTCGAGACGGCGCCGGGGTTCACGCCGCTGCGTGGCGTGGCCTGCGGCCATCATCGGGCAGCCAAACCGTGACCACCACGCGGCGCGCGACGTGACCTGAGGAGACGATCATGGACGACCAGGGCGACCCACCCCGCAAGCTGAGCCGGCAGCAACTCCGCGCCCAGGCACGCGAAACCCACGATGCCGAAGAGTGGATCGCCGTCATGGACGTGCAGGATCCCGAGCTGCGCCGGGCGATTCGCGACGCCATTGGCGTGCGGCGGGTCACGCGCAGCGACCTCGAACTCACCCTCGGCGTCAGCCTCGTTGGCACGCCCCGCGTCATCCGCAACATGCGGAAAACCTGATGGCAATGCCCACGACCCCACTCCCGCCGGCGCCGGTGATTCTCGATGGCGGCATGGGCCGCGAACTGCGCTTCCGCGGCGTCGACATCCTCTCCACCATCTGGTCGGCCAACGCGCTGCTCGTCGCGCCGGAGGTAGTGCGCGCGGTCCACGCCGACTACATCGCCGCCGGGGCGCAAGTCATCACCACCAACACGTACGGCGTCATCCGCCACGAGCTCGCCCGCGAGGGGGTGGCGCACCGCCTGCGCGAGCTCAACGAACTTGCCGGCCAGTTGGCCGTGGAGGCGCGCGACGCCGCCCCGCACGCGGTCTGGATCGCCGGATCCCTGCCCCCGCTCAACGGCAGCTACCGGCCCGACCGCGTCTGGCCCTTCGAGCAGGCCGCGCCTCTTTACCGCGAGCAGGCCGAGATCCTGGCCCCGTACGTCGATCTGTTCCTCTGCGAAACGATGTCCAGCGCGGCCGAAGCCTTCGCCGCCGCCAGCGCAGCCTGCGCAACCGGCAAACCCGTCTGGGTTGCCTACACCCTGCACGAGGACCGCTCCGGCCGGCTGCGCAGCGGCGAAACGATTGCCCAGGCCGCGCAGGCGCTCGCCGGGCTCCCCATCGCCGGCTTCCTGGCGAACTGCTGCGCCCCCGAGGCGATCACCGCCGCGCTGCCCGCGCTGCTGGCGACGGGCGCGCCGTATGTTGGCGGCTACGCCAACACCTTCACGCCAGTGCCCGAAACCTGGACCCTGGATGGCAGCGAGCCTGGCGACGGCCTGCTCGGCCTCCGCGCCGACCTCGATCCCGCCGCGTACCTGGCGCACGCCGCCGCCTGGCGGCAGGCAGGCGCCACGGTGATCGGCGGCTGCTGCGGGACGCGCCCCGCGCACATCGCGGCCATCGCCGGCCTGGCGTGAAAGGAATCTCGCGGGTCGTTGTGCGCTGAAGAGCCCTCACCCCCAACCCCTC
>JAWKPJ010000026.1:0-57236 GCA_041390745.1 Thermomicrobiales bacterium
TCGACCCGGAATCCTAGAGCGACGCGGCTGCCTCAGACCGGCTGCGACGTATGTCCGCCACATCGTGTTTCGTGCCGCCTTGAGAAAAGCACAAGGTGAACCTGGCCTGCTCGTGCTCACGGGACGGAGCAGAAAAGGTGCTTGCGGCACGCATTACATCCGGCCCGAGCGGCGCACGCCGCTGTACCCTGCCGCTACGCAACGCTGCGCGTGTCTCACGCACAGCCCGGAGACCTCGTTCGGCTCAAAAAACCTGAACGAGGTCTGCTGCAGGGTCCGAAACACGAAACTCTGGCCCGGTACGGCGTTATCGTTCGCGCCGCCCCGCGCTAGTCCGCCGCCACGAGCGTTGAAGCCAGGGATACAATGCGCCCGAGCAGGATATTCCCCTCGCCTTCGCGCAGAAGCTCCGGCGTGAAGGTGATAGCATCGTTGCCATCCACGGCAACAGCGATACGCGGGTCGCCATCCCAGAGCTGTTTGACGACGTCAGCCGCACTCAGGTCCAACCCGGGATCGAAGCGGACGCGGCAGCGTGGAGTTGGCTGGCCAGCTTCGTTCGGGAACACGCGCTCGGCGGTAAGGCCGGGCACACCGTTCAGGCGATCAACCCAGTGCGCGACGATCGCCTCGTAGGCCTCCACCCGCGCCCGCCAGTCAACCTGCACATACCGCTCGATGGCAGTCAGAAGGCCAACCATCTCCTCCTTGCCAACCTTCATTGGGCGCGCCAGTCGCTGGTTGGGTGAGCCATTGGCGGTAATGGCGTCGATCATCCGCTGCGTACCCACCACCAGCCCGCTGGCCTGCGGCCCGTGAAAGTCCTTGCCGCCAGAGAACACCGTCAGGTCCGCCCCGAGGTCGCGGGTGAACCGCCACAGGTTTTCCGTGGGCGGCAACTGGGCGGCGGCATCCACCACCACCGGCACGCCATGCGCGTGAGCAATCCGGATCACATCCTCCAGCGGCAGGGCCCCGAAGGCCAGGTGCTCGCCGGCCACGTAGAAGACCATCGCCGTACGTGGCGTGAACGCGGCCTCCAGTTCCCAGGCGAACGTCTGCAGCCGATTCCCCACTTCGACGATCCTGCCCCCGGCCAACGTGATAGCCGGGTCGTAGGGGATGCGGTGCACGCGCTGGATAATGACCTCATCCCTTGGGGCGGCGCCACCCTCGATTTGGCGTGCGATCGTCAGCAGATCGCCTCCGTTCATCGAGGCCAGCGTTGCCAGCACGAGGCCAGCGGCAGCCCCTGCCGTGACGTACGCAGCCTCATTGTTGGTGAGTTCCGCGATGCGCCTGCCCACTGCCCTGAAGCCTCGTGCATGTCCACGAAACTTCCGGCTGCTTCGCGCATGGCATCTGAGATCTCGGGCGCCATCAGGGAGCCACCAAGACGCGTCAGCGTGGCGTCCGCATTGATGACCGGACGGACTCCCAGCCGCTCATAGACACCCACAGAGCACTCCTTTACACTGCCTGGACGCCTCGCTCCAGACCCACGCAATCAGTTGCATTGTTCCACGATCCGCACTGGCAAGAAAGTCAGTACGAATGGTCCCGTGGCGAGGTCCAAACGGGTCTTTGCCACGAGGTCACCGGCAGCCATTATTGTGGTGTTGATGACCGGTTCCCCTTCCCTCCCGGTCAGCAATCCGGTCCGCAAAACCGGACCACCCATCCCGCGACGCCCCGGCCCCGCCCGGGGCGTCGGCACGTCTTGCGCCGTGCCACGCAGCCTCCCACGCTCAGTACGGTACTCACCCTGAAGCCTCTTCGGCGTCTGTGCGTCGTGGCGGCATCTCTTGATCAATGGGATATGTTGCGTTTCGCGCCGCGTGTTCAGGCGAGCAGTACGCAGCCGTTTCGCCTCCTGCTGCTTGCGCCTCCCAATACCGTCGCGCAATCGGCCGCCCACAGTAGCCGCAGCTTCGCCGCTCCGGATCGACGTAGTTCACTTCCGGCTCGACCCAGCGGCCGGCGTTCTCATTCACCGTTGTACCCATAGGCCGCAGCAGCCTGCCTCATCGTGATAAACCCCTCGCGGATATCCCGCTCCACCATCGCGCGGTCCCGCTTGAGGGGATCGCCGTAACCTCCGCCGCCGGGCATCACCAGCTTGACCTGGTCACCGGGATGCAACCGGATGCCCGAGAACTTGGACGGTGACATGGTCCCGTACGCCGCGACGAACGTTTGCCACTCAGACTGGCCAGCGCGTTTGACCCAGATGCCGCCGCGCTGACCGTTCTCGCCCTCCAGGACCCCCCACGGGTCCGCCAACATGCGGTTGAGCAACGCGCTGACAGTCACCTCCTCCGTCACGGTCAGCAAACGCTCACCACCGAGCCCACCCCGGAACTCGCCCGGGCCTCCGGAGTCCGGCAGCAGGCGGTACGACTCGATCAGGAACGAGGGGTACCGTGTCTCGAAGACCTCCACAGGCGTGTTGCGACAGTTGCCGTTGATCGTGACCACCATGTTGTTGCCGTCAAGCCCCTGCCGGCCGCCCCAACCGACACCTTCAAAGTGGAAGTGCGCGTAAAGATCGCCACTGCGAGGATCGGTTCCGCCAAACAGGAACGGCGACGATGTGCCTCCGCAGGCCGCCACGATCTTGTCCGGAATCGCGTGCTGCAGCGCGCCAAAAACCATGTCAGTAATACGTGGGCTGGTCTCCGTGTTGCCGCCAGCCACAGGCGCCGGAAACTCGCAGTTCACGATGGTGCCAGGGGGCGCGATCACCGTGATCGGGCGATAGCATCCCTCATTGCGGGGGATCGTTGGGTCGGTCAGGTGCAAGACGGCGTTGTAGACGGCAGACGCCGTTACTGCATAGATAGCGTTGACCGGCCCCACGGCCTGCGTCGCTGAGCCGG
Source organism: Thermomicrobiales bacterium (assembly GCA_041390745.1). Taxonomy (GTDB): domain Bacteria; phylum Chloroflexota; class Chloroflexia; order Thermomicrobiales; family UBA6265; genus JACCXM01. The sequence goes on from JAWKPJ010000026.1 coordinate 2,880, forward strand.
TGAAATCGGCAATCACCTCGTCGTCGGTAACGGTCAGCCGCAGCCGCATCGGATACGACGTGTCAGAGATCCCGTCGTCCTCAATGACATCCTCGAAGCTGTAGACGCCGTTCGGGATAGCGGCAATCTCCGCGCGCATGCGCCGCTCCGAGATGGTGATCAACTCCTGGCAGGAGCGGCGGACCAGGTCCGCGCCGTAGGTTGCCAGCAACTCGTGCAGGCGCTCTTCCGCCAGGTCGAGCGAGGCCATCATCGCGCGGAAATCGCCGTAGGTCACCTTTGGGGTACGATGGTTGGCCAGAATGATCTTCCAGATATCGTTGTCATCAACACCCCGCTTGCGGATCTTCACCGGCGGCAGGAGCAGCCCTTCCTGGAACACCTCCGTGGCGTCTCCGGACAGTCCCCCAGGTGTCTTGGCGCCTGGCTCCGACATGTGCGCCACGTTGGCCACAAATCCGAACAACTCGCCCTCGAAGAAGACGGGCTTGAGCACCATGTGCTCAGGCACGTGGCCTGAACCCCGGTATGGGTCATTGTGGATGACGACATCCCCGGGCTCGAACGCATCGAGGCCCAGTTCATCCAGCGTCCAGGTCACGGTGAACTTGATGGTGCCAATCTGCGACGGGCAGAACTCGGCCTGCGCCAACATCTGCCCCTGCGGATCGAAGATGACGCACGAGAAGTCAAGCGACTCGTTGAAGATTGGCGAGTAACTCGTCTTCATCATGGTGACGCCCATATCGCGGCAAGTCGAGGTGAGGTAGTTGTCGATGACCGTCAGGGTGACCGGGTCGATTGCGGCTGGCGCGCTCATGCATTCCCTCGTTCGCTGGTTTCGGTGTCGATGAGCAACTGACCATCTGGCAGCACAGTTACACGCATACCCGGTTCCACCAGCGTGGTGGACCCTGGCTCCTCGATCACGCAGGGTCCGTCGAGTTGCGAACCCGCTGGCAGATCGTATCGCCGGTAGATTGCTGCCGGCACGTCTCCCAGACCCCGGAAGTGGACTGGCCGAGACGGCGGCGAAACGTCGATCTCTGATCCCAGCGACGCGCGGAGCCCCGGCGTTTCCCGCTGTCCGGATACGGTCACGTGAAACGCGACCAGCTCGATTTCCTCGCCCGCGATGGCGTATCCGTACCGCTCAGCGTGAATCTGCTCGAAGGATGCGAATGCCTCACGCAAGGCAGCGGCATCGATAGCACCGGCCGCAATGGGGACGTGGTGCTCGTAATTCTGCCCCGCGTAGCGCATGCTGATGGCGTATGCCACGTCAGGTTCGCCGGTGAACCCCTCGCTGGCCAACTCGGCTTCCGCTGCTGCGCGAATCGCCGCGAACTGTTGCGCGACGAGTTCGGCGTCAACGCGGCTGGAGCGGAACGCCTTGGTCCAGACCTTGTCCACGCGCAGATCGGCCAGCAACATCCCCAGCGCCGAGGCATTGCCAGGGTACATGGGCACCAGGACCTGAGGAATCCGCAACGATCGCGCAACCGCCGCCGCGTGGAGCGGGCCAGCCCCGCCGAAGGCGAAGAGCGCGAAACGGCGTGGATCGTACCCACGCTCCAGCGAAACCATTTTGATGGCGCTGGCCATGTTTTCGTTCGCGATCTCGACGATCGCGGATGCGAGGTCGATGACGCTCATCCCGGCGTCGTGCGCCAGGGTCGCCAGAGCCGCCTCAGCGAGGTCCCGGCGCAGCGCCATGCGCCCGCCCAGGAAGTAGCCGGGATCCAGACGGCCGAGCACCAGATTTGCGTCGGTGACGGTCGGGCGCGTCCCGCCGTGGCCGTAGCAGGCTGGCCCGGGCCGGGCCCGGGCGCTCTCCGGACCAACCCGCAGGAAGCCGCCCGCATCGATCCAGGCGATACTGCCGCCGCCCGCGCCAATCGACTTGATGTCGATCAGCGGAATTGCGGCGGGAACCCCCCACTCGATTTCGTACTCCGTGGTGTGGCGCAGTTCGCCAGCCAGAATCATGCCGACATCGGCGCTGGTGCCACCCATGTCAAGCGTCAGCAGGTCGGGCAGTCCCGCCTGCACGCCGAGCGCCCGCGCCACCAGCATCCCGCCAGCTGGCCCCGATTGCGCCGTCTGGATCGGGCTGTCCGCCGCTGCCCCGGCGCGCATGGCGCCACCGTTAGACTTCATGATCGCCCACGGAGTGGTCAGGCCAGCATCACGCAGCTTTTCGTCCAGGCTCGCCACGTAGCGGTCCATCAGCGGCTTGAGGTAGGCGTCAGCCAGCGTGGTCGAGGTGCGCTCGTATTCGCGCCAGATCGGGGCCACCTCGTGCGACACCGAAACCGGCAACCCAGGCAATTCCTCGGCCACGATCTGCCGTACCTGCTGCTCATGGTCCGGGTTGACGTAGGAAAAGAGCAGCGAAATCGCGACCGCTTCGATTGGTTCATGCTTCACAGCGCGGCAGTGGGCGCGCACCGCTTCGACGTCGAGTGGGCGAACCACGCCCCCTGCGGAATTGAGCCGCTCGGGCACACCCAGGCTGTCGCGACGCGAAACCAGCAACGGCCTCGGTTTTTCCCAGCGCAGGTCATAGAGCGACTTGCGGTTGATACGCTGGATGTAGGGAATGTCCTCGTGGCCAGCTGTTGCGAGCAGCAACACGCGTGCGCCAGTCCGTTCGATCAGGGCATTCGTGCCGACTGTGGTGCCATGCACCAGGCTGGCGATGTGACCTGGCCGGAGATCTGCAGCGGCGATGGCGTTCGTCAACGCACGGCCCGGCTCCGATGGCACCGAGGGCGTCTTGGAGGTACGCAGTTCCCCGCTCTCGGGGTCAAATGCAACCAGATCAGTGAAGGTTCCACCGGTATCGATCCCAACAAGTACGCCCGCGGCGCTGTTGCCCATTCCTGCGTCTACTCCGTTCGCGACACGAACATGTCTCGCCCAGCGGTGCGACTGGCGCTCCGTACGATTGACAGCCTGTGAGGCTCACCATAGACTCCTGAGAGATTGATCAGCAAGTGGCAGAATGCGCACACACGGCTGCAAACCGGCGCATCGGGAGATGGGGGCCGCATCGTGCACTCCTGGCCCGTGCCGCATGATCAGCGACGCACACAGAAGGAGCAGGTGGCATGAGCAAGCGAGTTCTCAGTCTCGCGGACCGCAAGCGCTTGCGGGACGAAGCAATCGTCGATTTCAGGCATGGGTTCATCAACAGGCGTGAATTCTTGCTCCGCGCGACCGCCGCTGGCGTCTCGGCTGCGTTTGCTGGCAAGATCGCCACCGCTGTCGCGGCGCCGGCTCCAACGCCGCAGCGCAGCCGATGGCAACGCCAGGCCGAGGCAACGGTCACCGTTATCAAGGGTCCGCACCACCCGGACGACGCCAGGTTCTGGGAGCAGATGAAGGCCGATTTTGAAGCAGCCCATCCCGATATTGCCCTCAACCCGACCTTCTTCAAGTGGGAGACGATGGACGCCGAACTGACGGCGGGCTACGCCTCTGAACCGGCTGACGTGGTGTACCTGGTGGATCTGGTGCTCGCCAAGTTTGTCAACGCCGGGCAGGTCGCCAATATCACAGACTTCGTCGATGCGGAGTCTTTCGCAGCCGACAAGGCGGGCATCGCACCGTTCACCTGGGACGTCACCAACTTTGACGGCGGCACGTATGGGGTCGGTGCGCTGGGCGCCGCCTTCGGCATCTTCTATAACGAAGACTTGCTTGAGGCGGCTGGCATCACCGAGTTCCCGACCACGCGCGAGGGCCTGGTTGAGGCGGCAAAGGCGCTCACCACCGATCAGGTCTGGGGCTTCCAGTTCCGCGATTCCTTCCCCAATTACGCCCACTGGGACTGGCTGCCATACATCCACAACGATGATGCTGACGTCATGACGCCAGACCTGACCGCGCAGAACCTTGATCCCAAGGGCGCGGCGGGCACGCAGTACCTGGCCGACATGCGCCTGGTGCACAAGGTCGCCCCTGAGGCGGGAGCCTACGACTGGAACGGCTCCAAGGCCCTGTTTGAGGCGGGGCGCATTGCTATCCTGCACGACGAGTTCCCGCAGGCGGTGGTCTGGCAAGTCGACAAGCCGGTCTCATTTGGGCTCGGCGTAGCCCAGGCGCCCGCCACCACGGAGGGCGGCAAACAGACAACGATGGGGAACTTCGGCTACGCGACCATCTCCGAAAAGAGCCCGAACAAGGAAGCCGCCTGGGAGTTGGTCAAGTGGTGGACCAGCGCCGATGTGATCAATCCGTACGCGGCCCAGATCGGGCTTTCAACGGTCCGCATCGACTCCAGCCCGGATTACACAAGCTCGCTCCTGCAGAAGGTGCAGGAGGAATACGTGCCCAAGGTCCAGGGCATCCAGATTGCCGACAACTACTACGAAATGCTGACCAACCTCTGGCCTGAGGTGGAGCGCGCCTACCGCGGCGAGCAGAGCGGCGCAGACGCCATGGTCAAGGCCGGCGAGATCGTGACGGGGCTCCTTGGTTCCTGAGACCCTTGCGGCGTCCCCCATGGGGGACGCCGCACCTGCGCCAATTACCCAGATGCGGCTTTCGGAGGCAGAGCACGCGCGGCTGCGGCGCCAGCAGGCGCGGCGCCGGGCCCTGGTGGGCTACGCCTTCCTGCTGCCGAATGCGGTTTTCTTTCTGGCGTTCCTGGTCTTTCCGATTCTCTTCCTGCTCTACCTGACGTTCCACAATGGCGGCATCATCACCCCGGCCACGTTTGTCGGCCTGCAGAACTGGCAGAAGGCCTGGACCGACCCGCTCGTCCGCACCACCATCTGGAACACTGTCTACTATTGCCTGCTGGCCATCCCGTCGGTCTTTGTAATCGGCATGGTCCTGGCGCTTTGCCTGCAGCGCGCGCCACGCGGCAGCGGCCCGTTCCGCTCGCTCTTCTACCTGCCCACGCTCACGCCGATGGTGACGGCGGCGTTGATCTGGCTTTTCGTGGTGCAGCGCGACTTTGGCGCGCTGAACATCATGCTCGGCTGGGTCGGCATCCCGCCGCAGAACTGGCTGGGCAACACCTCGCTTGTCATGCCAACCATTGCCATGCTCGAAGTCTGGCGTGGAGTGGGCTTCTGGACGCTCCTCTTCCTGGCGGCGTTGCTCGCGCTGCCGCCGGAGCTCTACCAGGCGGCGACGATAGACGGGGCAAACGGCTGGCAGCAGTTCCGCCACATCACCCTGCCCCTCATGCGGCCAACCTTCTTCTTTGCCGTTGTCATGGCCACCATCTGGAATCTGCAACTCTTTGATTCCGTCAGCATCCTCACCGACGGCGGACCTTCCAACGCCAGCGCCACGGTGGTCTGGTACATCTACAAGGCCATGTTCCAGTTCAACGACAAGACCGGCTTCGCAGCCGCGCTCAGCTTCGTCCTGCTCCTGTTTATTCTGTTCCTGACCCTGATCGAGATTCGGCTGCTCCGGCGGCGAACCTAGAGGAAACGCCGTGGCCGTACAGACGGAGTTCCCCGAACTCAGCTCCACACCGGGTGGACAAGCGTCGCCGCGCCGCGGCCGCTCGCTCTACCTGATCGCGATTTACGGCATCCTCTTTCTTGCCGTCGCCGTCTCGATGCTGCCGTTTCTCTACGTCATCTCGTCCTCACTCAAGAACTCCGTCGCGCTCTTTTCCTACCCTCCCGAGTGGATTCCGGCCCAACCGACGCTCGACAACTACCGGTCACTCCTGACCGACTACCCGTTCCTGCGCTGGACGATGAACTCCCTGATCGTGGCGACATCGGTCACGCTGATCAAGGTTGTTATCGACAGCATGGCTGGCTACGCCTTCGCCAAGATGACCTTTCCTGGCAAGGATGCCCTCTTCCTCGTCGTCCTGATGACCCTGATGGTGCCGTTCGCGGCGACACTCATCCCGCTCTTTATCATTGTGCGTGACCTGAAGCTGACCAACACCTACCTCGGGTTGATCCTGCCGGCGCTGGCAAACCCAATCGGCATCTTCATGATGCGCCAGTTCATCGAGTCCCTGCCTGGCGACCTGGAAAACGCCGCCCGGCTCGATGGCTGCTCTGACTGGCAGATTTTCACGCGCGTCATCCTGCCGCTGATGCGCCCTGGGCTGGTGGTGCTCGGGGTCTTCCTCTTCATGAACCAGTGGACCAGCTATCTGTGGCCACTGGTGATTGGCACCAGGCAGGAAATGTTCACACTCACTGTCGGCGTACAGAGCCTGCGCGCGCTCTTCTCGGTCGATTGGGGCGTTCTCTCGGCGGGCGCGGTGCTCTCGATGCTGCCGCTGGTGCTCGTGTTCATCTTCCTGCAGCGCTACTTCATTGCTGGCTCGATCGCCGGCGCTCTCAAGGAATAGATACCGTGGGCGAGGTCTCCCTGATCCAGGTCAGCAAGCACTACGCTGGCGGTTCGGCTGCGGTCGATGCCGTCTCACTGACCATCCCTGACCACGAGTTCCTGGTGTTGCTCGGCCCGTCGGGCTGTGGCAAGAGCACCCTGCTCAAGATGATCGCCGGCCTGGAAGAGGTTACGAACGGCGAAATCTACATCGATGGCAAACTGGTCAACTACGTGAAACCGGGCGACCGCAACGTCGCCATGGTCTTCCAGAATTACGCGCTCTACCCGCACATGACCGTCCAGGAGAACATCGCGTTCCCCCTGAAAATGACGGGGGTCAGCAAGGCCGAAATCGCGTCCCGGGTGGCGCAGGCAGCCCAGGCCCTGGGTCTGGAAACCTTGTTGCAGCGCCGCCCCGAGCAACTCTCGGGCGGGCAGCGGCAGCGCGTGGCGTTGGGCCGCGCCATTGTGCGCGAGCCCGCCGTCTTCCTGATGGACGAGCCGCTCTCCAACCTGGACGCCCAATTGCGCGTGCAAACGCGCGAAGAACTGATGCGACTCCATGCACGCCTGCAGCGCACAACGATCTATGTCACGCACGACCAGATCGAGGCAATGACCATGGGCGACCGCATCGTCGTTATGCGCGGCGGGGTCATGCAGCAGGTTGGTCCGCCACAGCAGGTGTACGATTCACCCGCCAATACGTTTGTTGCCGCTTTCCTTGGCAGCCCTCGCATCAACCTGCACGCCGGCACGCTGCACCGGACGAACGACGGCGCGTCCCTCAGGACTGGCGACCTGGCGCTCCCCCTCTCCGGAGGACTCGTGTCTCAGGCGCTCAAAGCGACGTCGCGAGACGCAGCCCTTGGCATTCGCCCCGAGAACATCCGGGTCCTCTTGCAGGCTGGCGACGCCAGAGCAGACCATCTTCTCTTGCCTGCCACGGTCTCCCTGGTGGAGCCAGTCGGCTCGGACCTGTTCGTGAGCGCCGTGGCGAACGACGTGGCCTTCACGGCGCGCGCCGAACCGCGCCTGCCCGTGACACCAGGCGACCCGGTCCTGCTGGAGCTGGACATGCGGCGGGCGCACCTCTTCGGCGCTGACGGTGGCAACCAGGCCCTGTCCCGGGCCTGATGACGCGACGGAGGTACACCATGCCGGCCACAAACGGCGAGCGGGACCAGGCGCAGGCGGCGACCATTGCGGCTGCGGTCGAGGCGAATGTTGACCGCCTGATCTCGCTAACGCAGAATCTGATTGGCTGCCGCTCGGACAGCCAGTCCCTCAACAATCCGGAGTTCGAGAGCGAAGCACTGCGTTGCCAGGACATCGTCGCCAACTGGCTTGACGACCTTGGGTTCACGGTGGAGCGGTGGCAACAGCCCCCGCGTTACCCGGTGGTGGCCGCTCGCCTGCCGGGTTTCGGCGATGGCCGGTCGTTGGCCTTCAACGGCCATATCGATGTCGTCCCAGGTGGCGATCGCGCGGCGTGGTCCCACGATCCCTGGGCTGGTGAGGTTACAGACGGCAAGCTGTGGGGGCGTGGCGCGGCCGATATGAAGGGCGGCGTGGCCTGCGCACTCATGGCAGCCTGGGTCTTGCGTGAAGTCGATGTGCGGTTGGCTGGCGACCTCTGGCTGCACATCGACGCCGACGAAGAGGTGGTGGGGCGGAGCCTGCGCGAACTCCTGAAGCGCGTGCCACCGGTGGATGCCGCGCTGGTGGCGGAGCCCACGGACCTGGCCGTGTTGCCGGTGGAAGGGGGACTCGTCCACTTGCGTATTGAGATCGAAGGGCGTGAGAGCCACGCCGGCAACCGCTACCGAAGTATCCACGCAGGTGGGCACGGCGCGTCTGCAGGAGTAAACGCGATCGAAAAGGGCATCCGTCTTGCGACCGCGTTGCAGGACCTGGAGCGCCAATGGGGAAACCTGCGGCAGCACCCGCTCCTCCCGCCTGGCTTCAACAGCATCATGCCAGGCATGGTTGCCGGTGGGCCTGGCGGCGGGCACGACGGCCAACTTCGCAGCATCTCCAATCCAGGCACGTCGCCAGACTATTGCTCGCTGGAATACAACATCTGGTTTCTGCCGGGTGAAACGCTGGCAGGCATCCAAGAGGAAATCGAGGGCTACGTCGCCGATGTCTGCCGGCTGGACCCGTGGCTGCGAGTCCACCCGCCGCGCCTGACCTGGAAACTGCGGGACATCTATTTCCCACCAGCAGAGACACCTGTCGATCATCCGTTTGTCACGGCAGTCTCACAGAGCCTCGCGGCAACAGGGGTGTCTGCTCGTATCGAGGCGTTTCAGGCTGCCTCGGAGCTGGCGTGGTACGCCGAGCGAGGCATTCCCGGCGTCATCTTCGGGCCCGGGCGAATCGCCCAGGCCCATGGTCCCGACGAGTACGTCGATATCGAGCAGCTGACCTCAGCCTGCACGGTCATGGCGCTCACGGCTGCCGGGTGGTGCGGAACTCATTGAGGCCATGCGCCTGGGCGCTCTGGTCCACGGCATATCGTTGGACAGTGTTCAACAAGTCATTGAGGTCGATCGGCTTGCGCAGGCCAGTTACCGCACCGGTTTGCGCGACGGCTGACGGCGTCACGGTTGCGGAAATCAGGATGAGCGGGGCGCGCGGCTCTGGATACTGCCGGTAGTGCTCGGCAAACGTGAGCCCATCCATGACCGGCATCCGCAGATCCAGAATGATGGCAGCCGGTGTCGAGTCCGAGAGATGGCTGAGCGCCACCCGGCCGTTGGCTGCTGTTGCGACCAACCAACCGTCGTCTTCCAGCGCGGTGGCCATCACCGCTCTCACACCCTCATCGTCATCGACGACCAGAACCATGCCTCGTATACCCTGCCTACCGACCACCGCAACTCACCTTGCACGCGCCGGCCGGACTCGTAGTGCGAGTGCGCCCGACGAATCCAAAGCACGTCCCGTGCCACCTGTCGCGCCCTCGCCTGACTGATGGTCCTGACCTGCGTCTACCCATCCAACGACTCGTCAACGCGCCGTTGCGCCTCTGCCGCGTCCGTCCCCATGAGCCCGGCTGCCACTGAAACGCTGCCCCCCGCCTGCCGCAGCGCCTCCCGTACGTAACGAGTTTCCGCTTCCCGCAGGAACGCCGTGAGCGGCACGCCATCGGAAAGCGCCTGCGCGACGTCGAGAACCGTGCGCCGGGTGTCCTGGCCAGGGAACGTGATGTGGTCCGCAGCGATCACCCCACCCCGCGCCATAATGACCGCGCGCTCGATAGTGTTCTCCAGTTCCCGCACATTGCCCGGCCAGTCGTGGCTCATTAGCCGCGACATCGCCTCCTGGCTGATGCGCGCGGGCGCCGCCCCGCGCCCATAGCGGTGCTTGTTCACGAAGTGCTCGACCAGGAGCGGGATATCCGAGTGTCGCTCACGCAGTGGCGGGAGGTTGATGGCGATGACGTTAAGCCGGTAGAAGAGGTCCTCCCGGAAATGACCGGCCTCGATCTCACGGGTGAGATCCTTGTTCGTGGCGGCGATGACGCGCGTGTCGATCTTGATCGTATTGGCGCCGCCGACACGTTCGAACTCACGCTCCTGCAACACCCGAAGCAGTTTCTTCTGCGTCGAGAGCGTCGTTTCGCCAATCTCGTCCAGGAAGATGGTGCCTTTGTTGGCCAACTCAAAGCGCCCCTTGCGCTGAGCGACTGCCCCGGTAAACGCGCCCTTCTCGTGCCCGAACAGCTCACTCTCCAGGAGCGTCTCTGGCAGGGACGCGCAGTTGACCTTGATCAGGGGACCAGCCGAGTACGTCGAGTTCCGGTGCATAACGGTTGCCACCAGTTCCTTGCCCGTGCCGGTTTCGCCCAGCACCAGGACGGTGGCGTCGGATCTGGCCACGCGGCCAACCGTCTTGTAGATATCCTGCATGGCGGGGCTGTCGCCGATGAGGATTTCGTCCTTGTTGCTCTCGGCCATCATGCGCACAACGCGGTCACTGAGATCGCGGCGTTCGAAAAAGCGCTCCACGGCCAACGTCACTTCGTCCAGCTCAAATGGTTTGGCGATGTAGTCGAAGGCGCCGAGCTTCATGGCTTCGATTGCTGTGGAGGCGGATCCGAACGCTGTCATGACGATGATTGGCAACTCGCTTTCCCGCGATGACCGCAGGGTGCGGAGCACTTCCAGGCCGTCCTTGCCCGGCATGCGAATATCCATGAGCGCCAGGTCTGGCGCTGGCCCGTTGCCCGCCCCGAACGCCTCGATGACGGCATCGCCAGAGGCCACCTCACTGACGTCATACCCTTCGTCCTGTAGCGCTTCGCTCAGAACGTCGCGGATAGCATCACTATCGTCTGCGATCAAGATACGATGTGGCACATTGCCTCCAATTGCCGCCACGCTGCTGCGTTCAGCCGGTACACCGGCGAATCTACCATCGTCCGCTTCTTCCCGGTGACCTGAGGTGAGTGGCACAGTCCTTGCAAACACGACACCGTGTTGCGGGCTGGATTCGCAGCACGGGCTTCCGTCGCCGCCCAGGCAGGGGCCTGGACAGCCAGGGGCCAGACGCGCGGATCAAGGTAAGGACCATTACTCGCGGGCTCCTCAACGTCTTCATCGATTTCGCCTCTCCAGGGTGCGCACGCAATTTCCGGGCCGCCCTGCCAAACTCCCCCTCGCCGGTGCGCCTCACCGGCTTCTCCTCCCGGTTCCCGCCCGGGAGTCCGCGTCCGTGGTGCCGGAACCGTCTCGGCCTCGCCCGATCCCCTGTAGTCGCCTGTAGCGCGTGTACGTTGCGTTGGCATGATTCTTGCTAATCTGCTGTACAGGCATTCCGAGCACGGTTTCTTGAGGCGGGCTTGAGTACATGCAGACCATGACCACGGGCATGGAGCAAGCGGCAGAGTTCCATCAGGGGTTCTCGCCGCTCCTCATGCAGGCGAACCACATCCTGAGTCTTTCCCAGACAGAACTCGAAGCAACAATCCTCGACGCGCTCGACGAAAACCCCGCTCTGGAACTTGAAGACTGCCAGGTGTGCCCGGTTTGTGGCCGCCGCACGACTGGCGAAACATGCCAATCGTGCCGCCCCGGTACAGCGGACACCACCGTTGCGAGCCGCGCTGATGACCTCCCGCCTCGATCGGACGCCGAGTACCGCCCGGCGTCATCCGCTGACCCGGATTTCGACCCGATGACGTTCATTGCCAGCGCCATGGACGTGCGAGACCAGATTCTTGAAGCCACGCTGGCGTCACTCGCCGGCGATGCCCAGCGAGCCATGGCCTACATCATCATCGACGCGCTGGACGACCGGGGGTTCCTGACCATCGGGCTGGATGAAATCGCCGAGCAGGTCAACGCCGAACCAGAGGACGTTGAGGTCGTCCTCCTCCTCATTCAGGAGATGTCTCCTCCTGGCGTTGCAGCCCGCTCATTGCAGGAGTCCCTCCTCCTGCAAGTGCAATTTCTGCAGCGTGAGGGGCATCCCGTACCGGCGTCAGTCGAAGCCATCTTGCGCGACCACCTCGACGCGCTGGGCGCCAAACGATTCAGCCGCATTGCTCGAGTGCTGAACACAACGGTTGAGGAAGTCGAAGCCGCCCACGCGTTCATTCGCGACCAACTCACCCCACACCCGCTCCAGTCGCAGGAATCCATGACCTGGACATCGCCTTCAACAGGCGGGCACATCGTGCCCGATGTCGTGGTGAGTGTTGATGGTGACGGGCTGTCCATCGAAGTCCCGAACGCGATCTACGATCGGCTCCGGACGGAGGCGTTCTACCGTTCCATCGCCAGACGCGACGGCAATACCCCGGCCACCGTAGCTGCAGACGCTGATGCCGTTTCCCACGCGCGAACACAGGTCAGCCGGGCACAACAGTTCATCTGGGCAGTACGGCAGCGTCGGCAGACGCTGATGCGGGTGGCCGAATACGTCTGCCAGTACCAGGAGGCCTACATCTGTGGCGATGCCCGCGCATTGCGCCCGCTCACTCGCAGCGAGGTAGCCAACGCCCTCGGCGTGCACGAATCAACCTGCAGCCGCGCGGTCTCCGGGAAGTTCGTCATGCTACCTTCCCGCAAAGTGATCCCGATGAGCGACCTTTTCGCGGCGTCCCTCAGCATTAAGCACGTCATCCAGCAGATCATCAGCGAGGAAGCCGCTGCCGGACGCGCGCTCAGTGACGCTCAGATCAGCGACCGGCTGCTCGATCACGGTATCCACATTGCCCGCCGCACGGTGGCCAAGTACCGGAACCAGATGCACATCCTCCCCTCCACCATCCGGTAATCGACGTCCTGATTGGCTGATCCCGTATATCCGACTACTTCAATCGGATATCTGGTATCATGCGCGCGCCTGGAAATTGTCTGGTCTCCGTCTGGGGTTTCCAGGCTTCCATCTTTCCAGCGACGGCGCCGTGCGCCAGGCTGTAGATGCCGATTCACCGAGAGGGAGCCGCATGCGACTCGACATCCGGTCACAAGATCCTGCCGAACTCGCCGCCGCCTTCGCGACCCTGCAAATGGCCGCGCAGGATGGTGTCCGCATCACGATCACTCTGGAGCGCAATCCCGCGCCGCCCGAGTGGAGTGATACGCCAAGCACGTGGGTACGCACGCTTCGGCATCACCTGAAGCTGACCCAGACCGAGCTGGCGGCACGCATTGGGGCGTCGAACCACACCGTGTCGCTCTGGGAGTCAGGCGGACGTACACCACGGCATCGCCGAACGGTGCAGGCTCTCAATGCCCTGGCCTCGGAAGCCAACATGCCGCCGCTGCCGCGCGGCAAGTTCGCGGTGCAGCCAACGGCTCAGGCCTACTCCGCCGCGGACTAACGACGGTGGCAGCGGGCCCTCACGGCGTGCGCTGAGGTCACTGGTTGCGTTTGGTTGGGCGGTCCGTTCTCTTGTCACGCTTCTTGCGCGAATGCTCCCGGTGATCACGGTCGTGCTTCGCGCTGGAAGGGCGGAGTACCGCCGTTTGCGCGGCGGTGGCGGTGCGCTGGGTCGGCCTGGCGAGGGCCGCGCCAGGCCGAATGATGACCTGAGAACGCATGCGCGGCGTTCCCGCGGGTGGCCGCAAGAGAATAACGCCGACTCCCGGACAGCCGGCCGCTGCAATGCTTCGCGAGGAGACCGTTACCACTTCGCACGACGCGACCTGGGCCATCAGGTCGAGTGGCGGGTCCACGCGCGAGCTCGTACCGCCGGGCGCTGCGGGCAGTGCAGCCGGGGTGGGCGCGGCGTCATCAGCCGGCGGCGCCGGTGCACGAGTTGGTTCAGGCCTGGACTGCCCGGCGCCGTTGACCCGGTCCGCGGGTATGACGCGCGCCGCCTCCTCGTCGGTCAGGCCGAAAAAATCCTCGCAGGCGACCCAGTCCTTGTCGGCGTCCAGCCGGTTGGGGTCGTCCGGATAGCTCTCGTTCAGGGATGCCTGGGCTTCCGCCTGATTCCTGAAGTCGCCGCAGTTGAGGTCACCCTGAGCACTCGCGGTTGTGCCGGCGAATGCCAGCCCCGCCATCAGCGCGATTCCTGTTCGCAGCACCCAATGACGCTTCATGGGTTTCTTCTCGCCAGTGCTGGCCCGCCTGCTGCGCATCACTTTGGGCCACGCTGCGCTGGAGCGTAGGATAGTCCAGGGCGCCGGGACACGGAGCGCACGCGGAATGAACGCAAGAACTGGAGGAGCCAACGTGCCACGCACTGACGATGTGCTGTTGCGGGCGGTTGCACTCGGCGTTGTGGCCGGGATGCGGTCGCAGCTTCCGCTGGCGATGCTTTGCCTTGCCGCCCATCAGCAGGGGCGAGGTGAGCAATCCGTGTCAGATCGCCTGACTTCTCCAGGAGTAACGGCGCTTCTGCTGGCCAGTACGGCGGGCGAGCTCGTGATCGACAAATTGCCCTTCACGCCGAGCCGCCTCAGGCCCGGTTCGCTTGTGCTACGCGCTGGCCTTGGCGGCCTTGCCGGGGCACTGCTGATGAACGACGGCGGACTCCGGCCACTATCCGGCTGGGTGCTCGGCGCATGTGGCGCACTGGCAGGGTCCTACGCCGGGCACGATGTACGGGCAGGCCTGGTCGCCGCGACGAGGCTCCCGGATCCGGTCATCGCAATTCTGGAAGATGTGACCGCCGTAGCCATCGGAAGTTACGCCGTTGGGCTCGCCGGCCGACCTGACAGGGCAAGCGCTACGCGATAGCGACTACGTCCATCTCGAACATGACCTCCGGCCGGAAAAGTGCCACAACCTGCACCGAGGTGCTGGCCGGCGGCTGGTCCGTGTTGATGTATTCATCCCGGATGCCGCGAACCAGGGGCAGATTGGCGATGTCGGTGAGGAAGAACTGCAGCTTCACCACGTCGTTGAAGGTCATGTCAACCGCTTCCAGGGCCAGCCGCGCATTCTCGAACGCCTGCCTCACCTGCGCCTGGAAATCGCCTTCGCCCACAAGCTCATTCCGGGCGTTGAACGGCACCTGGCCGGCGACGTGGACGGTTCGCGTGCCGGTGGATTCGACGACGTGGGAGTACCCAAAGGGCGCGGGCATGGTGTCTGGTGAGAGAAAGCGGTTGGGCATCGTATCCTCCTCGTCCATCCGGGCTCCACCCTGTCCTGCGCGCACAGCCAGGGCAACCCGCCAATCTGATTTCGCCATTATCCCCGCCCCAAGCCGTCGTGCAACGCGGCGATTCCCTGCTACTGCCGCGAGCGCCGGCAACTCCAGTCTGGCCGCAGCCAGGAGCAATCGTATCGGGGGGCAGCCGCGCCAGCGGGTTGCAGGTGATGGCGGCAGCGGAGCACGCACGTGCGATGGCGATCACAGTGCCCATTGCCATTGCGTGAATCCGGGTGCCCGAGACTGCCTGACTGTCGGGAAACAGGCAACATGCAAGCGGGAGGGTTGACACCCTCCCGCTTGCATGTTGCCTGGTCATACGGAACTCGTGGAGCGGGGGACGGGACTCGAACCCGCGACAGCCTGCTTGGGAAGCAGGTACTCTACCAACTGAGTTACCCCCGCGAGGCCAGCCAAGTATATGCCACCATCGCGCGAGCGATCAATAAGCAAGCTCCCGTCCTGGCCGCATTCCAACCTCCCGCCAAACTGATGCGCCACCGGCCACCATACTTTGACGCCAACGCAAACCGATCCCTATACTGTCGATACCTCGTGGGGGCGTAGCTCAGCTGGGAGAGCGCTACAATCGCACTGTAGAGGTCGGGGGTTCGAATCCCCCCGCCTCCACCCGAGACATGCAGAACGGGTCCGCCTTTGTGCGGACCCGTTCGTGTGTGCCTGATGATTGCCTCCCCCGTTACCCGGCTGGTTGCGGCCGCAAGTGGCCCATGCCCGGCGGGCGGTCCCAATCGCTGCGTGGTTGTGCTGTATCAGCCGTCGTGGGTGCTGCCGGAGGCGCCGGCGTCTCCTGGCCCGTAGACGGCCCCACCAACCTCGGGCGAGGGCGCGGCTGCTCAAAGAGCGCTTCCAGTTGCTCCCCCTCAATCGTTTCCTCGGCCAGCAACAAGTCAGCAATCGCCTTCAGCTTGTCGCCATTCGCTTCAACCACCGCACGCGCCTGTTGATGGGCAGCGTCAATCAGTTCCCGGATCTCCTGGTCAATCTGGTACGCCACTTCCTCGCTGTAGTTGCGCTGCTCGCTGATCTCACGGCCCAGGAAAACAAGCTCGTCTTTCTTCCCGAAGGCCCGGGGGCCCAGCGTCCGGCTCATCCCGAACTCGGTCACCATGCGCCGCGCCATGCCCGTCGCGCGGTCAATGTCGTTCGCCGCGCCGGTCGACTGCTCCTCGAACACCAGTTGTTCCGCAACGTGGCCCGCCATATAGACCGCAAGCTCATCCTCGAACTGAGCCTTCGTCTTGAACAGGCGGTCTTCATCCGGCACCACTCGCGTGTAGCCGCCCATCATGCCGCGCGCCACAATGCTCACCTTGCGCACCGGGTCCGCGTTTGGCAGCATCCGCGCCACCAGCGCGTGCCCGGCCTCGTGGTAGGCGGTCATGATCCGCTCGCGCTCGGAGATGACGCGGCTTTTTCGCTGCGGCCCCGCGATGACTCGATCAATGGCCTCGGTTAGTTCATCGCGGCTCACGGTCTTGCGGTTGCGTCGCGCGGCCAGGATCGCCGCCTCGTTGACCAGATTCTCCAGGTCGGCTCCCGAAAACCCTGGTGTTTGGCGCGCCAGCCCCTCAATCGAGACATCTTCTTCCAGCGGCTTGCCCCGGACGTGGACATCGAGAATAGCGATCCGTCCCTGGATGTCCGGCCGGTCCAGAATGACCTGCCGGTCAAAGCGGCCGGGACGCAGCAGCGCAGGGTCAAGGACATCGGGACGGTTCGTGGCGGCGATGACGATAACGTTCGTCGATGAGTCAAACCCGTCCATTTCCACCAGGATCTGGTTGAGGGTCTGCTCCCGCTCATCGTGGCTGCCCCCGAGTCCAGCGCCTCGTTGCCGCCCCACCGCGTCAATCTCATCAATGAACACGATGCAGGGTGCATTACGCTTCGCTTGCTCGAAAAGATCGCGCACGCGGCTGGCCCCGACCCCGACAAACATTTCGACGAACTCTGAGCCGGAAATGCTGAAAAAGGGCACCCCGGCCTCGCCGGCCACCGCGCGAGACAGCAGGGTCTTGCCAGTTCCTGGCGGACCCACCAGCAGGACGCCACGGGGAATGCGCGCCCCGAGCGCCGCGAACTTCTCCGGGTACTTCAGGAACTCAACAACCTCAGCCAACTCTTCCTTGGCTTCCTCAACTCCGGCCACGTCCGGGAAGGTAACCGTTGGCCGGTTCGCCGTGAACAGGCGCGCCCGGCTCTTGCCAAAGGACATCGCCTGATTGTTGGAACCCTGCGACTGCCTCATCATGAAGATGAAGATGCCGACCAGGAAGAGCGTTGGCAGGATAAACGAGAGCGTACTCAGCCAGGCGCCCCAGCTACTCGCGGGCTGGAACTCGATCATGCCCGGCGGCAGCGACGACGGATCGACGCCGTACGTCTTGAGAACCGTCAGCAGATCCGTTTCCGCCGGGATCGTCGTTACGGCGTCCCGGCGTCCCGCCTCCTGGGCGTACTTGACCCGCACCTCGCGGCTGCCATCAGACTGAACGAGCGTTTGCACTTTGCCGTCGCGCACTTCCTGCGCGACCTGGCCAATACTCCGGGGGGTGGGCGCCGCGTCGGTGCCGATGAACGTGGCCCACATGGCCAGGAGTGCGACGATGAGAACGATCCAGACAAGGCTGCTGCGAATCCAGCGCTGATCAGGCATGAACAAAGGGTCTCCCGCGCGGTTCCAGCAGAATCAGTGGGATGGCGCCGCGCCGGGCGAGTATATCACTGGCCCTGCGTCTATCTATTCCCCGGCGTAGACACTGGGATCGAGCACCGCAACATAGGGCAAATTGCGATACTTCCCTGCGTAATCGAGGCCAAAGCCGATCACGAACTCATCCGGAATCGTGAATCCGACCTTGTCCACCTGGACCTGGATCGCGTCTGGCTTGTCTTTCTTCAGCAGCGCCACGACCGCGATATCCTCCGGATTGCGCCGCTGCAGGTTGTCCAGCAGATACTGCAGTGTCAATCCACTGTCGACAATATCCTCGACCACGATCACGCGCCGCCCTTCGATCTCCTGGTCAAGGTCTTTCAGGATACGCACCACACCGGAACTCTGCGTGGCTGCGCCATACGAGGACACCGCCATGAAATCAACCTCGAGCGGCACAGTCATCGCGCGCATGAGGTCCGTCATGAAGGTGATCGCCCCATTCAGGACTCCCACCAGCAGCGGCGCACGCTCGTGATACTCGTCGTCCAGTTCCCGCGCAATCTCGGCGATCCGCAACCGGATCACATCCTCGTCGATCAGGATGCGGGCAACTCCAGTTGCGCGCGGTTCGGTGTACGTCATCGGCTCCCTTTCTCCCCATCGCGTCTGCGGTTTGTACGCTCAACTATCAGCCATTCTCCGCTCCGCCGCACCCACCAACCGCCCGGCAACTCGATATGTCCCGTGACGACGGCGGAACCAGCCCACCGCAGCACGGCCTCCACACGCTCGGCGCCGATTGCCGTTTCCCCGGTGGCGTCCACCAACCAGCGGCGCACAATCCGCCGCTGCAATGCTCGCGGCTCGGTACACAGCGCGCCGAGCCGCATACGCTGTGCCTGATCGAGCAGCAAGGGCAGCGCACGCTCTGCCGCCTCGACCAGGTACCCATCCTCCTCGGCAGCGAGCGCGGCAAATCGCGCCAGCGCGGCGGCAGCTCCAGGAAACACGGCTTCGAGTTCAGGGAGTGCACGGTGACGCAGCGCATTGCGGCGCAACGCAAGGTCCTCATTCGAAGGATCGTGAATCGGCGTCAGTCGGCGTCGATCCAGGTACGCGAGGATCTCCGCTCGTGGTTCACTGAGGAACGGTCGCCAGAGCCGTACGTCACGCCTGGCCTCTTCACGGGATATGTCGTGTCGAACGCCGAGCGGCAATGGCGCCACTTCCGCCATTCCCGAGGCGCCACGCAGCCCGCTGCCCCGCAACAGGTGCAGCAAGACAGTCTCCGCCTGGTCCTCGCGGTGGTGGCCCGTCGCGACATGGCTGGCGCCAACACGATCCGCCTCGTCCGCCAGCAGGCGGTAGCGCTCCCGCCTGGCCGCCTCCTCCACTCCCAGCTTCGGGTGTGCTTCACGCGGCGCCACCGGCACGCGCCGCACCACGACGTCAAGGCCAAGCCCTCGGCCCAGCTCAGCCGCCGCTGTTGCGTCGCTCCCCGAGGTATCCCGCAGGCGATGATCGATGTGAACAAGGAGTAACGGCAGACCGTCCACTGCCCGCAGGTGAGTGAGCGCAGCGGCGAGCGCGAGTGAATCCGGACCACCGGAATACGCGACGACCAGTGGCGCGTCACACGGGATGCCAGCATCCCGAAAGCGCGCCAGGAGCCGTTGCTCGAGACCTGTCGCTGCGCCACTCCGGCCCGTCATGGCTGGTGCGCACCCCGGGTTGCGAGTGGAAACTGAGGCGGTGTGTAGTGGGTCACAGGAGGTTGGTGCCGACGGGTGGAATCGAACCACCGGCCAAAGGCTTATGAGTCCTTTGCTCTGCCGCTGAGCTACGTCGGCGTGGCGAGAACCAAAGGTACCCGAAGTCCGGATGCGCGTCAACGCGCAGGCGGGCCGGAACCCCGGTGCTAGACTCAGGCGGTTCCGGGTTCGCCGGAATCACGTTCCGTGGAGCGACCCCTCACCCTTGGACACGATGGACACCCAATCACCAATTGCCTCCGAGCTCTTGCAGGGGCTGAACGCCGAGCAGCGCGCCGCCGTGCTGGCAATCAACGGCCCGGTGCTGGTCGTGGCGGGGCCTGGCTCCGGAAAGACCCGCGTCCTCACGCACCGCATCGCCTACCTGATGGAAGTGGCCCAGATCCCGGGCGAGCGCATTCTGGCCGTCACCTTCACCAACAAGGCCGCCCGCGAAATGCGCACGCGCATTGAGGCACTGCGCGGAGGCCGGGCCGTCGAAGGCCTGGTGATGGGCACCTTCCACTCCTTTGGCGCGCGGCTGCTGCGTGAAAACCCGGGCGTTGTCGCTGACCGGCTGAACATCCTGCCGAACTTTACGATCTACGACAGCGGCGACCAGGCCGACATCGTGAAGTCAGCGATGACAACGCTCGGCATCGACCCCAAGATGTACCAACCGCGCCGGGTTCTTGGGCGCATCTCCGCCCACAAGAGCCAGTTGATCCTGCCCGGCGAGGCGCGCAACATGGCGGAGACCCACGACGAGGAGGTCATCTCCCGCGCCTACGCCGAGTACGAGAAGCTCCTCCGACGGGCCAACGCCCTCGACTTCGATGATCTACTGGCCCAGCCGATCTACCTGTTCGAGGCAGCTCCGCAGCTCCTGGAGCGCTACCAGGAGCGGTTCCAGCACATCCTGGTCGATGAGTACCAGGACACCAACCGGGTTCAGTACGTACTCGTCTCGGCGCTCGCCGAGCGCTGGCGCAATCTCTTCGTGGTCGGCGATCCGGACCAGTCCATCTATGGCTGGCGGCAAGCCGACATCCGCAATATCCTCGACTTTGAGAAGGATTACCCCGACGCCCGGCAAATCCACCTGGAAACGAACTATCGCTCCACCGCGCGAATTGTCGAAGCCGCCGATCGCGTCATCCGCGAGAACGTCTCACGCATCGACCGCCGCCTGCGCACCGACAATCCGGACGGCGAGGCGATTGTCCTGCGGGAACTGAGCGACCAGGGTCACGAGGCGATGTTTGTGGCCGACGAGATTCGCCGGCTCAGCGAACTGCAGCGCATCCCCTACCAGGACATCGCCATCATGTATCGCACCACCGCCCAGAGCCGGGCGCTGGAGGAAGCGCTGCGTCTGCGCGGCATCCCCTACCAGGTGATCGGCGGCGTCCGCTTCTACGAGCGCAAGGAGGTCAAGGACGTCCTCGCTGCGCTGCGACTGCTGCACAACCCGGCGGACGCCGTGGCGCTTGAGCGCGTGGTCGGCAACCTGCCCATCGGCAAGGGCCTCGGGCCGCGCGCCATGGAGACGATCCGGGCCTGGGCTGTCGAGGAGCACCGCCCGATGCTCGACGGCTTCCTGGCGGTGGCCGGGCGCAGCGACGCGCTCTCGGCGCCATCACTCACCGGGACCGGGCAGGCCGCCGCCCGTAAGGTTGGCGCCGTAATTGCTGATCTGCGTCACCTTGCTGAGGACTCTTCATTGACCGCCCTCTTCGACGCCATTCTGGACCGCACAGGCTACGCCAACACCTTCGACCGCACCGAAGACGAAGACCTCGAGCGTTGGGCCAACGTGCTGGAATTACGCTCGGAACTCGAGCGCCTCGGCGACGAACCCGCGGCCCGGACGCTGCCACAGTACCTGGAGCGCGTCGCCCTGGTCGCGGACGTCGACAGCCTGGAGGAAGACGAGCGGGGCCGGGTCACGCTTATCACGCTGCACTCCGCCAAGGGCCTGGAGTACCCGGCTGTGTTCCTGACCGGCGTCGAGGAAGGACTGCTCCCGATCAGCCGCGCCGTCGAGAATGAACACTTCAAGCCGGAGGAACTGGAAGAGGAGCGTCGCCTCTTCTACGTGGGCATGACCCGCGCCGAGCGCCTCCTCTACCTGACTCACGCGAGCCAGCGCGCGACGTACGGCCGTATTGGCTATTCGGTCCCGTCCCGCTTCATCGCCGCTATCCCCGATCACCTCCTGCGCACGCTCAGCCGCCGCTCCGGGGAGCGCACGGGCGCGCGCTCCAGCCTGCGCGACCGCGCCCGGAGCGACGGCACAGCCATCGGCGCCGGCCGCCCGCCCGCTCCGCCTCCCGCGCCCGCTGTCGTCTACAGCACCGGTCAGAAAGTCTTTCACCCCAAGTTTGGCGAAGGGTTTGTCACCGAAACCAGCGAGCGCAGCGGGGATCAGGAGGTTGCCGTCGAGTTCGTGCGCCATGGCCCCAAGCGCCTCCTGGCCAGCCTGGCGGCGATGGACGTGCTGGAGTAGCCGCGCGCCTGCCCCGGGCACGGTACACTCCCGTTCTCCCCGCCAGCCAGTCATTTCAGCACCCGGAGGGCAATGCGCAAATGGCCCGAGATGCCGTTGCGGAAGTGCGCGAGCGGACAGAAATCGTCGAACTCATCTCGCAGTACGTGCAACTGAAGAAGACCGGGCGCTCCTACAAGGGCCTCTGTCCCTTCCATCAGGAGAAAACCCCCTCCTTCATCGTGTTCCCGGACTCCGGAAACTTCCATTGCTTCGGCTGCGGCAAGGGCGGAGATGCCTTCACGTTTTACATGGGCGTGGAACACGTCGAGTTCCGGGAGGCGCTCCAGGAGCTGGCCCGCCGCGCCGGCGTTGAACTCAGCACGACCCCAACCGTCGCGCCAGAGGTCGATGCTCACCGCAACCGCCTCGTCGAGATCAACGAACTCGCGGCAGAGTATTACCGCAACGTTCTGCGCAACACCGGGGCTGGCGCTCCGGGCCGTGAGGTGATCGAGAAGCGCGGTATCGACGCGGTTGTCGCCGAGCGCTTTGGGTTGGGGTTCGCGCCCGACGGTGATGCTCTCTACCGATATCTCCAACAACGCGGCATCGACACTGAAATGGCGATCGAGGCTGGCGTGCTGCACCGCCGCGACGACGGCCGCGTGCGAGATCGCTTCTGGAACCGCCTGCTCTTCCCGATCCGTACGCGAGAGGGCCGCACCGTCGGCTTTGGCGGCCGGGCGCTCGGCGATCATCAGCCGAAGTACCTGAACTCCGCACAGTCCTCCATCTTCGACAAGAGCACGCTCCTGTTCGGCCTGGATCTTGCCGAAGATGCGATCCGCACGAACGACAAGGTCGTCGTCGTCGAGGGATATATGGACGCCCTCACCGCCCATCAGTTCGGCTACGCCAACGTGGTCGCCTGCATGGGCACCGCAATCACCGAGCAGCAAGTTGGGCTGGTCAAGCGGCTCAGCCGCAACATCGTCCTGGCGCTCGATGCCGACGCCGCTGGCCAGGGCGCCACGATCCGCTCGCTGGAAATGCTGCCCGCCGCGCTGGACCGTGAACTGACGCCCATCGGCGTCGAACGCGCCAGCCGCCCTGGCGCTGACACGATGATCCTCTGGCAGCGTCGCTTCAAGACACACATCTCCATCGTGCAGTTGCCCGAAGGCAAAGACCCTGACGAATTGATCCGGCGCGACCCGGAATCCTGGCCGAACGTGGTTGCCAGCGCCCTGCCATTCCTCGACTTTTACGTGGAAGCCGCCCTGGCTGGCGTGGACCTCGGGGATGCGGCCGCCAAGTCAGCGGCTATTCGCAAACTGGTGCCGCTCCTTGAAGCCGCCGGCGATCAGGTCGTTCAGGCGCACTACGCCAGCCTCGTCGCGCGCAAGCTGCAGCTACCCGAGAGCAGTGTCTTGCGTGAGATTCGGCGCGCGGCGATCAGGTCTACCGGGCCCCGCTCCTCACGCAGTGAAACGCCCTCACTGGCGGCTATCCGCACCTCGCATGAGGATCACCTGCTGGCGCTTCTGCTGAAGCACCGCACCTACACGGCGGGGGTTCTCCCGCTCGTTTCGGAAAATGACCTGACCGACACCCGCAACCGGGAACTCCTGCGCGTGCTGCAGGACCCGACGGTGCCCCTGGAGCTCAGCCCGGAACTGATCGTCGCCGGGTTGGATGACCTGGTGGCAGACCACGCGGAAGTCCTCCTGGCGACATTGGAGCAAGCTCCGGCCCAGTTTCCCGCGCAGATCGAGCGCGATGCGCGCCGCGCCATGATCCGCCTCGGCCGCGACCGCTTCGACGCCCTCATGCGGCAGCTTCAGCGCAGCATTGCCGAGGCTGAGCATGCGGAGGACATCGAAGGCCTCTCGTCGCTTATCGCCCAGCTCTCCACCCTGTCGGCCCAGCATCGCACGTTCTATCCGGAAAAAAGCCCTTACTTTCGCGACACTCGCGACAAGGATCGCCCGCAGGCGGTGTGACCGGTCCGCTCCTGGGTGACGCCGGGATGGCGAATCGCCCGGGGCGCGAGGTCGCGCCGTGTCCGGCCTCGGCAGACGTACGCGAGGTGGCCACCACCCATGTGTCGTCCAGCCCCATGTGTCGTCCTGAGCGAAGTCGAAGGACCCCGTTTCCGGGCGCTCAGTCACGAGGCGTCGTCCCCTCACGCGTGTCGAGTGACGCCGGGCTGAACCTGATGCATAGCCCACAATACTCTGCCAACCTACCCTACCCGCGCCAGTTGGTATTCCTGATGTTTGTACCCGGCGGTTCGTATGCGCGCCCCGGCGCCAGTGCAAGCTGGGTCAGCAAGCCCGCTGACAGGCGCTGGCAACGGCGTCGGCCAATGCCGCGTCATCCTCGGGGAGGACGGTCCGCAGGTCAAGCATCACTCGCCCCTCGTCGATCCGTCCGAATACGCCAGGAACGGCCTCCAACGCGAGCCCAACACGCAGGCGCTGGGCCAGCGCGTCGACACTGCTGCCCGGCGCGGGCTTCAAAGCCACTGCCCAACTCGCCAGCGTCTCGCCTGGCAATGAACCTCCCCCCACGCTGGCCTGTGTCTCCACGACTTCAGCAGGTACACCCTGCCGCCCAAGCGTCGAGACGAGGGCAACGCCCCGCTTTCGCAGCGTCTCTGGACTGGCCGAAATCATCCGCCAGACCGGAACCTGCGCAACCGCGTCGCCCCGCACATAGTGGCGAAGCGTCGCCGCTACACCCGCCAGCGCGACCTTGTCCGCCCGCACCGCACGCGCAAGCGGGTGGCGCTCAACCGTTTGCACCAGGTCGGCACGGCCAAAGATGATGCCTGCCTGCGGCCCACCCAGGAGCTTGTCCCCGCTCGCCATCGCCAGATCGACTCCGGAGGCCACCACCTCGCGCATGGTTGGCTCCGACGCCAGCCCAAACCCGGTGGTCTCCAGGATCGCGCCGCTCCCGAGGTCCTCCAGGAGCGGAACGTTGCGGTCTCGGGCCAACGCCGCCAGTTCCGCCGTGGACGGGGAATGGGTGAACCCGGCCAGGCGATAGTTGCTGGGATGCACCTTCAGGTAGGCAGCGGTCTCACCCGTGGTGGCGGCTGCATAGTCCAGCACATAGGTCCGGTTAGTTGTTCCCACCTCGATCAGGCGCGCGCCGGATTGCCGCAACACGTCAGGAATGCGAAACCCACCGCCGATCTCGATTGCCTCGCCCCGGGAAACAATCACCTCGCGCCCACTTGCAAGAGCCGAAAGCACGAGGAGCACTGCGGCGGCGCCGTTGTTCACCACCAGCGCTGCCTCTGCTCCCGCCAACACCTGCAACAGCGCCGTGACTTCGCTCATGCGCCCGCCGCGACGATTGGTCTCGGCATCGATCTCCAGAGGTACGGCGCTGGCGGCGGCGCTGGCCATGGCCTGTGCTGTCGCCGAACTTACGGGAGCCCGCCCCAGGTTGGTGTGAACAATGACCCCGGTCGCGTTGATGACGCGCCCCAGGCGAGGCCGCTGCAACGCCAGCACAGCAGCGACCACGCGCTCGGTGATCGTCTCCCGGCTGAGGGATGCGCCTTCGAGGATTTCGGTGCGCACAACGTCGAGCTCACGCCGAACCAGTTCGGTGCACAACGGCACGGCAATCGTGACGCCGCGTGCAGCCACGGCAACACACAGTTCGGTAACCGGCGGAATCTGCCGGAGGGGATTCCCTTCGCTGCTGTCCGTTGCCTTGCGGCGCGGCGCCATCGGCTGGGTCATCCTGAATTCCCACTCAGGAGATACAAAACGGGAGCGGCTATGGCCGCTCCCGTTCCTGGTCGGGGAGAGAGGATTTGAACCTCCGACCTCAGCGTCCCGAACGCTGCGCGCTAACCGGGCTGCGCTACTCCCCGAGCAACCACGGGAGCATAACACAGACGCCGATTGGCTTCAAAGTTCGCGGGCCGTCGCCATCCCTGTGCTACGATCACCGTCAGGCAACTGGTGCTGCATGCCCGTGTAGCTCAGCGGATAGAGCGCCACCGTCCTAAGGTGGGCGTCGGGGGTTCGAGTCCCTCCGCGGGCACCGGAATCGCCGAGAATCCCCAGGCGAACTCCCAGTGTGCGCCGGGACAGCGCTGTCCCCGGTTCGGAGTATCCCTTTCCAGGAAGGAGCCAGCAGGTGGACTTTCAGGTTCGCGGTAATGGCGTCCCCGTCACCGAAGATCTTCGCGAGTACGTGACCCGTCGTGCAACACGGCTGGACCGCCTTGTTGACCGCGTCGTCGATGCCAAGCTTGAACTTCGCGCACTCCACAGTCGGGGCGGCCCCGAAAGCACCGCCGCCCAGATAACGATCCGCGCCGGCCGGGATGTGATCCGCGCCGAAGAACGCGCAGCCGAACCGATCGTAGCCATTGACCAGGCATTCGAAAAACTGGAGCGCCAGGTGCAGCGCGTCAGCGGCAAGCGGCGCAACCGCAAGGCGCCCGGCACCGCCTCGATTCGCGTGGCGCCCGAGCCCGCACCGGACGATGCTGACACGCTCGACGACGACGAATCGCCTGAAGTCGGGAGCCTCGTGCGCACCAAGCGCTTTGATGTCAAGCCAATGGACATTGACGAAGCCATTGAGCAAATGGAGCTCCTCGGCCACGATTTCTTTCTCTTCCACTACTCGGCGGAGGATATCCCCAGCGTCATCTACCGCCGCAAGGATGGCTCGGTCGGCCTGCTGGTCCCGAAGGGCGCCTAGGGAACGGCTGGCACAAAACCCGCGTTGCACTGCTACTGCTATGATCGGCAGGCTGTGCAGCGTTGTTCGCGCTACTGGCAACGGTCATTCGTGCGAAGAAGTATCGGCGTCAGGCACTGGCGCCAGTGAAAGGCTCAACTTCGTGACGCTCGCCCCGTACAGTGGGCCGGCGGTCTTCGGCTACGACACCGATACCCCGCTGCGCCGCGCCGCCCAGATTTCGGTCCACACGTCGCCGCTGGCCACCCTTGGCGGCAAGGACGCCGGCGGCATGAACGTCTACATTCGGGAACTCGCCACCCACCTCGCGGCACAGGGCTTGCCCGTCGATATCTTCACCCGCCGCACCGATCCCGATACGCCAGAGGTGCGCGAAATCGTGCCTGGCGTCAATGTCGTCGCCATTGCTGCGGGCCCGGCAGCCGACATCAGCAAGAACGACCTCTTCCCCTATCTGCCCGAATTCGCCGAGGAAATGGCGCTTTATTCCCTGCGCGCCGGTACCCGCTACGATGTCGTCCACGCGCACTATTGGCTTTCTGGCTGGGTTGCCGACCTGGTGCGCCGCTACTGGAACACGCCATTCGTCCAGATGTTTCACACCACAGCCCACATGAAGAACGCCGTCGCCGGCGCGCAGGACCAGGAGACCGACCTACGCCTTCGCATCGAGAAGCAGTTACTCACCCTCGCAGATGGCCTTATTGCCGCAAACCCGGACGAGCGCGCCGACCTTATCTGGCGCATGGGTGTCCCCGCCGAGAAGGTTTGCACCATTCCGCCGGGTGTTGATCTGAAACTCTTTCAACCGCAGCCACGCGCTGCCGCACGCGCACAACTTCAATTGCACGAGGACGATCTGGCAGTCCTTTTTGTCGGTCGTATCGACCCTATCAAGGGCATCGACACTCTGGTGGACGCTGCCGGGCTCATCATCCAGCAAGGGCAACTCGCCAGGCCGCCCGTGTTTGTCATCGTCGGCGGCGATCTGGACGATGCTGGTGATCCGATCGGTCCACTGGCGACGGTGGCGGCAGAGATTCGCGAGCGCGGGCTAAACCCGCACTTTCGCCTCCTGGGCTCCTGGCCGCAGAATCAGCTACCGGTCGCCTATTCGGCTGCAGATGTCGTAGCCGTGCCCTCGCGCTATGAGTCCTTCGGCCTGGTCGCCGTCGAGGCGCTGGCCTGCGGCGCCCCCGTTGTCGCCTCTCGGGCAGGCGGGCTTCGCTTCACAATCGACGAAGGCGTGAGCGGTTTGCTGGTCAAGCCCCGGTCTTCCCAGGCGCTCGCCGACGGCTTGTCAGCGGTACTCGGGGACCATAGGCTGCGAGCCGACATGTCCCGCGCAGCACGCCCCTCCGTCGAGCGATACGACTGGTCGGCCCTCGCGGCGGACGTGCTGCACGTCTATCGCCGTCTGGCAACCGGCCATCGGGCGCACCTTTGTGCTGGCCGCGACATCTTTGCCGCGACCGGCAGCGATTGATCAGCAGCCGCGACTGATGTCGTCCTGAATCGTACGAGAGGCCTCGTCCAGGCAACATTGCCAACGAGGTCTCTCGGCAAGCTCCACACGTAGCGAGTCAGTCCGCAGCTCGCCCCTGCGCCACGCGCTGGGCGCGTTCTACCACGCCTCGCGTGCTCTCCTGCTTGCTCACGCGTCGCTGCGGCGTGACGACGCCATCCGCCGCGTAGCGGTCTGCCGCCATCAGGTCAAAACCATGGACGCTGCTCTCCATGGAAGAGTAGCGGCCTTGCGTGAACGCTCGCGACTTCGTCCCTTGCTGCTGGAGTTCACAAACCCACCAGTCCTGGCGATTCGTGAGATCCCAGAACTCGATCGCTTCGCCGGGGTTGAAATCCGGTTTCTCGATCTCGCGCGGTTCGAAATACCACTCGCAGCGCACGTGTGTTCGCCCTGGCTCGAGCGGGGTGATGAAATGCAACATCAGGTAGTCCGGGTGCAGGCTGTAGAGCATGTTTGGCCACACCACCGAGTAGTAGATGCGCTTGTGATCTTCCTCTGTCATGCCCGGCATTGGCTCTCGCCCGTCGGCATCTCCCGTCATCGATAGCGTCTCGAACTGCGGGAGGACGTCCATGAAGCTGTTCATCGATGCGCCGTCCGAAGGCAGATACTGGCCCGAGTTGTACGGCGTAATGCGGTTGAGTTGCGGGTGAACGCCGGGGCAGTGATAACATTCCTGGAAGTTCTCCACCAGAGCCTTCCAGTTGGCCTTCACGTCGTAATCAATGCGGCGGACTCGCCGCAGCGCGCCAAGGTCAAACCGCGCGAACTCGGTGACGATGTCGCCCAGGAACTCCTGCAGTGGCGGCGCTTCTCCCGACAGGTCGATAAACACGATGCCCTGCCAGACCTCGACGCGCGCCGGAACAAGCCCCCACTCCGCCGGGTCGAAATCGACCAGCAGTTCGGTGTGCCTCGGTTGCTTTAGCCGGCCCTCCAGGTCGTAGACCCAGGCGTGATACGGACACTGAATGCGCGGCGCCGAGCCTGAGGGATTCTCCAGTATCCGGGCGCCACGGTGGCGGCAGACGTTGTAGAACGCTCGCAACTCGCCGTCGTTGCCGCGCACGATAATCATGCTCTCGCCTGCTACCGGCGCCAGGAAGTACTGGCCGGGAACCTGCGCGTCCTCTTCGCGGCCGATTGCCACCCACCCGCCGGCGAACCAGGCCTCCTGCTCATAATCGAGCACCTCCTGGTCGTGGTAGACCCGTGGCGGCAGCACGAAGGCTTCCAGCGTCGGCTGACGAACGTTGGCGACTTCGTGCGCACTGACAGGCGAGACCGGGACAGGGCGCTGCCGAGGTGCAGCGGGTGCATCGACCATGCCACCAACCTCCAGGAGGAACGCGCTATTCGACAGATCGCGACGTGAACTCGCGCAACGATAGCACAGTGATTTGACCAACCTGCCGCATCGCAGGTGGCTCAGCGTGGCGCTGGCATCCGGTGCTAGGCGCTCGCCTCGAGCCCTGCTTCCCGCAAGCGATCGGCTTCGTCCGCTGTCCGCAACTCGTTCACGAACGGGTCAATCTGCCCGTCCAGCACGCCGGGAATATTGCTCAGGCTGAGATTGATGCGGTGATCCGTAATGCGGTCCTGCGGAAAGTTGTACGTGCGTACCTTCTCCGATCGCTCCCCGCTGCCAATCTGCGAGCGGCGCGCGTCGCCACGCTCCTGCGCCTGCCGCTGCTGCTCCATGTCGAGCAGGCGCGAGCGCAGCACCGTCATGGCCTTGGTCTTGTTCTTGAGTTGCGACTTTTCGTCCTGGCACGTCACCACGATCCCGGTCGGCAGGTGGGTCAGGCGCACTGCGGAGTCCGTCGTGTTTACGCTCTGGCCGCCGTTCCCGGAAGAACGATAGACATCGACACGGATTTCATTGTCTGCAATCTGGATATCGACATCCTCAGCTTCCGGAAGCACGGCTACGCTCGCGGTCGATGTGTGAATGCGCCCCTGCCGCTCGGTAGCCGGCACGCGCTGCACGCGGTGGACGCCGCTCTCGTAGCGCAGGTGGCTGTACGCCCCCTTGCCGTGGACGCCGAAAATCACTTCGCGGAACCCTCCGCCGTCAGTTTCCGTCGCGGAGAGGATCTCGGCCTTCCAGCGGTTGCGCTCGGCGTACCGGGTATACATGCGGAAAAGATCCGAGGCAAAGAGCGCGGCCTCATCGCCGCCAGTGCCGGCCCGGACCTCCACAATGACATCCTTCTCATCATTTGGGTCTTTCGGCACCAACAGCGTGCGAATGCGGCTGTGCAAGGCCTCTTCCTGGGCTCGGAGCGAGGTCAACTCTTCCGCCGCAAGTTCCGCCATTTCGGGGTCTGCTGCCAGGATCTCCGCGTCGGAAATCGCCTGCTCGGTGTCACGCAATTCGCGGAACGCGCCGACTACGTCCTCAATCTCGGCGCGCTCACGCCCGATCTCCTGCAGCCGCTGGGGGTCGCTGGCCACCTCCGGATCGGCAAGCTGCTGCTCCAGATCGTCAAACCTGCGCTCAATATCTCGCAGAGTATCCAGAAAACTTGCTGTAGCACTCATGTCGTCTCAGAACCTCAAACCATCAACGATGAAGCAGATCAGTATAGACAGCCGGGGGAGACGGCCAACGTCTCCCCCGGCGCCTCGTCCGCTAGGCGCTTGCGACGGCCCGCCGATACACATCAAGAAACTCGTTGATCTGCTCCTCATTGACAACGAGCGGCGGCACGATGCGGATCCCCTGATCCTGCGTGCCGCAGGTGATGAGCAGTGTCTTGTCGTTGAACGCGCTCGCCACGACGCGCTTGACGGCCTCCGGGTTCGGTGAGCCATCCGGCTTCACGAACTCCGTCGCCACCATCAGGCCCATGCCGCGCACGTCCCCGATCACCGGGTAGTCGGCCTGGATCTCGCGCAAGCCTGCCATCAGGATCTCGCCCATACGCGCCGAGTTGCCTGGCAGATCTTCGTCGCGCATCACCTCAAGGGTGGCAACCACCGCCGAGGTCGCGACAGCGTTGCCGCCGTAGGTGCCGCCATGGGAGCCCGGCGCCCACTTGTCCATGTGCGCCTTTTCCGAAACAACCGCCGCCACGGGCATGCCGGAACCGAGACCCTTGGCCGCCGTCATGATGTCCGGGACCACATCAAAGTGCTCGAACGCCCACATCTTGCCGGTGCGGCCCATACCGCTCTGCACCTCGTCCAGGATCAACATGATCCCGTGCCGGTCACAGAGATCCCGCACCATCTTCAGCCAGCGCGTCGTGGGGAAGAGGTAGCCGCCCTCGCCCACCACCGTTTCAATCAGGATGGCGGCGACGTCGTCCGGCATCACCATGTGCTCGAACAGGGATTCCAGTTCTGCGAAGTAGTAGAGGTCCGCATCCTCTGGCGCGCCCTTGTACGGACTGCGGAAGAGATACGGGAAGGGCGCAAAGTAGACGCTGGGCAACAGCGGCTCGTAGTGGCCGCGCACCTTGGCGCGGGAAGATGTGACCGCCATAGCCGCGTGCGTTCGACCATGAAACCCGTGCCTGAAGGCAATGATCGCAGGCCGACCTGTTGCAATCTTCGCCAGCTTCAATGCGCCTTCCGTCGCCTCAGCGCCGCTGTTCGTCCAGAAGACCTGATTCAGGTTCGCCGGCAACGTCTCCGTGAGCATCTTCGCCGCACGCATCATGGGCGAATGCGCAAGGATATTTGCCTGCGCATGAATGATGCGCCCGGCCTGATCCCGGATAGCTTCCACCACGCGCGGGTGGCAATGGCCGGCATTGACGACGGCGATTCCGGACGTGAAGTCCGCGTAACGCTCGCCGTTGACATCCCACACGTAGATGCCCTTGCCGTGATCGACGTGCAACGGCGAATAGCGGCCGACCACCCGGGGAATCAGCGCCGCCGGGTCCAGAACCTCGGTTTCCTCAACAAGCACTGGCGCCATCTCTACGACTCCCTTCACTTGATCCCTATCGCTGAGATTGCTTCTGCTCTCGCTCTTTCAGTTCCCTGTAGTGTTTCTTCGACTTCGGAGTCGGCCTCGCCTCTTCGGCTGCCCGCTGTTCCATGACGCGCTGGCTGGCTGCGGCCAACTCGTCCTCCAGTTTCAGGAGATCGTTGTAGACCGCGATGTCCCTGGTCGCAACCGGGGTGCGTTCCAGCATGCGCACGAGTTGCAACAGCGACTGAGAAGAAGCGGACTGAGCGGCCGGCAGGGCGGCGCGTTGCGCGATAGCCTCGACGAGCGCAAGCGTCGCCGGTTGGGCGTCGTTCTCTACCAGGCGCTGGCGAATGATCTGCAGACCTTCAAGCACGTTCACGAGGAAACTCCAGAATGTCTCGCCAGTCTCTGCGCACATTGTGCCACGCCACCCGGAACGGCGACACCACAGCGCAGGCCAACTGGCTTGACAGATGCCCGCGGCTTCGCTACGGTGCCGCTATGCACAGAAGCGCCGGAACGCCAACCCAGTACGCGAAGAACCACGGGCCTGCTGCCGTCCGTTGGTTTAGCTACGCCTACTTTTATGGGTACGTTCCCCCGGCGCTGCTGGCGGGGCGAGAGGCGGCAAGTCGCTAAACGTCCGGAAGTCCAACAACGCAGCGCCGGGGGAACCGAGGCAAGGGCCTCGGTTTTTTGTTGTCTGTCGGCTGTCGCCCGTGACAGCGGACAATCGTAATGAGGGAGCGGAACATGATTATCACCCTGGCCGGGGACGCCCCGGCGTCCACCATCAACGCCATCCTGCAGGCTGCCGCCGCCGCCGGCCACGAAGCTCGCACCCTCGACAACGGCCATGGCGGCACGGTAATTGGCATTACCGGCCCGGTCTCCGTGGCCGGCCTGCCCGGCGTCGGCGCCATCCAGGAGAAGCACCGGCCCTACATGCTGGCCAGCCGCGAGGCTCGCCCTCACTCACCGACCATCGTCAAGGTTGGCAACGTCCGAATTGGCGGCGGCCGCCCGGTAGTGATGGCTGGACCCTGCGTCATCGAAACACGGGAAGCGCTGCTCGAAGCGGCGATCGCCACGAAAGCCGCCGGGGCCGATATGCTGCGGGGAGGCGCCTACAAACCACGCACCTCCCCTTACTCGTTCCAGGGGCTCGGCGAGGATGGCCTTCGCTTCCTGGCCGAAGCGCGCGAGGCAACCGGGCTGCCAGTGGTCACCGAGGTCATGGAACCGGATCAGGTGGAGCTGGTCGCCCACTACGCTGACATGCTGCAACTAGGCGCCCGCAACATGGCGAACTTCCCGCTCCTGCGCAAGTTGGGCCAGGCGAACCGGCCAGTCCTTCTGAAGCGCGGCTTCTCAGCCACTGTCGAGGAATGGTTGATGAGCGCCGAGTACGTCATGGCGCACGGTAACCCGAACGTGGTCCTCTGCGAACGCGGCATTCGCGGTTTTGATCCCGCGACGCGCTTCACGCTCGATCTCACCGCCGTCCCCCTCATCAGGGAACTCTCCCATCTGCCAATCATTGTCGATCCGAGCCACGGCACCGGCCGCCGCTCGCTCGTCGGTCGCATGGCCCTGGCGGGACTCACGGCAGGCG
Source organism: Thermomicrobiales bacterium (assembly GCA_041390745.1). Lineage (GTDB taxonomy): Bacteria > Chloroflexota > Chloroflexia > Thermomicrobiales > UBA6265 > JACCXM01. The sequence goes on from JAWKPJ010000026.1 coordinate 36,560, forward strand.
CGGACGGGTTGATCATTGAAGCATTGCCAAATCCGGATGGCGCTGCCTGTGATGCGTCACAAACCATCACCACCACCGAACTTGCGACAATCATTGACTCAGGCCGGATGTTGCACTCACTGTTGTTGACGGGCGTCGCAAACGGAAATGAACAGGCTATTGCGCAGCATGCGTAGTTGGTAAACTGCGCGCATGGACCGGTGGAGCTACCGCATCCTCGATGTGTTCTCCAACCGCCCGCTGGCAGGCAACCAGTTGGCGGTCTTCGAGGATGCGGGAGACATCCCGGAGCATCTGCTCCAGGTTCTCGCCCGGGAAATCGGCTTCTCCGAAACCGTCTATCTCACCGCTGGCAGCGACGACTCCGATGCCGCCATGCGGATATTCACTCCGGCGAGCGAGGTTCCGTTTGCCGGCCACCCCGCGCTTGGCGCAGCAATCACCTGCGCCAGCCGTACTGGTCGGACACAGATCCGGCTTCAGACGGGCCGCGGCGTGATCGTGGTCTTCGTTGAACAGGGCTCAGGCGGCGCGTTTCGCGGCTCCATGCATCAGCCGATCCCGACCGTGGCCACTGCTCCGAATGCCGAGGCCATTCTGGCTGCTATAGGCGCACCTCGTTCGGAACTGCCGGTCATGGTCTACACCAACGGCGTCTCACACGTGTTTGTCGTCCTGAACACGCCCGAACAAGTTGCTGCGCTCAGGCCCGATCTTCAGGCCCTCACGTCGCTCACCGGAACCCTGGATGCCGCGCTGGTTGGCTTTAATGTGGCAGCCGGGTCTGGCGACTGTTGGAAGACCCGGATGTTCGCCCCGGCCGCCGGCGTGCCTGAAGACGCAGCTACCGGCTCAGCTGCCGGTCCCCTCGCCTTGCATCTGGCTCGTCATGGACTTATCGACTGGGGACAGGAGATCACCATCAAGCAAGGCGCCGAACTTGGACGCCCCAGCGAGTTGCTCGCCAGCGTGGCCCTGACCGAAAACCGCGTCGGGCCAATCATCGTCTCGGGCCAGGCCCACATGGTCGGCGGCGGCTGGTTCGACGCCAGTCTTCTGCGCGCATCGGCCACCGCATGATCCTCCCGTACTTCGCGTGAGCCTGATCACTCCCCGACGCCCCTTTGTCGTCGGCACGGCCGGACACGTGGACCACGGGAAATCAACGCTCGTCCACGCGCTGACCGGGATCGACCCGGACCGTCTCGCCGAAGAGAAGGCGCGGGCAATGACGATCGACCTGGGCTTTGCCTGGCTCACGCTCCCAAACGGACAACCGGTCAGCTTCATCGATGTGCCGGGTCACGAGCGATTCATCAAGAACATGCTGGCCGGCGTCGGCGGCATTGACGCCGCCCTGGTAGTCATTGCTGCCGACGAAGGCCCCATGCCGCAAACGCTTGAGCATCTTGCCATCCTGGACCTGCTCGACGTTTCAACCGGCATCGTGGCCCTGACGAAGAGCGACGTGGTCGATCCCGACTGGTTGGGATATGTTGCCGAGGAGGTGCGGGAGATCCTGTCCGGGTCGCTGCTTCAGGAGGCGCCCATCATTCCCGTGGCTGCGATGACGGGCGACGGCCTACCTGATCTCGTGCAAGCACTCGAAAGCGTCCTCGGCGCTATCGCCACTTCCGCCAGTCTCGGCATGCCGCGACTGCCCATCGACCGCGTCTTTTCGGTCTCTGGCTTCGGGGCGGTGGTCACCGGCACCCTCAGCGGTGGGCCCTTGCGCACTGGTGATGAGGTCAGGCTCTATCCTGAGCACCGCATCCTCCGGGTACGCGGCCTGCAGAGCCATCAGAAAAGCGTGAGTGAGGCTCAGCCCGGAAGCCGCGTCGCGGTAAACCTGGCCGGAATCTCAACCCAGGAAATCTCGCGCGGGCAGGTCCTGGCCCCTCCGGGGCTGATGGCCCCAACGCAGCGCGTCGATGCCCGGTTGCATCTCCTCGCCTCCTCACCGGTTGCCCTGAAGCAGAACGCCGAGGTTGATCTCTTCACTGGCGCCTCAGAGGCGTCGGCGCGTGTCACTCTGCTGGACTGCGACGTCCTCGAACCGGGCCAAACGGGCTGGGTGCAGTTTCGCGTCAGCGCGCCCATTGCCGTGTTGAAGAGCGATCGCTTCATCGTGCGTCGCGCCTCCCCCAGCGAAACCATTGGCGGCGGCGAGGTTGTCGATCCTCAACCGCAGCGTCACCGGCGCTTCCATGCGGAAACGATACGGGCGCTTGAGACCCTCGCGACCGGATCACCGCCAGAGTTGATTCTGCAGGCGCTTTCCGCTGGTCCCGTGGAGGCGCGTCTCTTGGCGAAGGCGGTTCCCGGGCTTGCCCCCGATATTACGCAATCAGCCGTTGACGCCCTGCTCGACAGCGAGGCAGTCCAGAGGCTGGCCGGCGCACGAGGACAGGACACCATCCTGGTGAGCCGGTCCTGGTGGGAGGGCTGGGCCATCTCCCTCGGCGATGTCCTCGCGCAGTTCCACGCGGCCAACCCGCTCCGCCCTGGCGTGCCCAGGGAAGTCGCGCGCCGCCAACTCGGAATCGCGTCGCCGCGCGTTTTCGACACCCTTGTGGCGGCGAGCGCAGCAAGGGAAATGCTGATCGATGACGGCGCCACGCTGCGCTCCCCGGCATTCCGGATATCGCTGGATCCTGTGCGCCGGCAACTCGCGGACCGCTGGTTGGCCGCCCTGCACGCAACCCCCCACGCGCCGCCATCTGCCGTGGATTTCGGCATTGACCCCGAGTCGGTGGCTGCGCTGGCGCACAATCAGGAGATCGTCCGCGCCACTGACAGCGTAGCCTACAGTGCTGAGGCCTGGGCAAACATCGTCCGCGAAACGCTTGCCTACATCGACACGCACGGTACCATTACGATGGCACAGTTCCGCGATCACTTTGGCGCGAGCCGCAAGTATGCTCAGGCAGCGCTGGAGCATATGGACCGCCTCAAGCTTACCCGCCGCAGCGGAGATGATCGGGTCCGCGCCACGCCCCGCCTGCCAACCTGACGTTCCGGGTTTTCTATGCGGAGGCGATCACGTTCATGGAAACGCCGCTCATCACGGACGATGCTGCTTGGTTGCCCTGCGGAGCACCTGTTCCTCTCTCCCCACTACGACGACATTGCGCTCTCCGCCGGTTCAACCGTTCACCGGCTGGCGACCCTCGGGCGGCGGCCCGAAACGATCATCCTGTTTGGGTCCGAACCGGATCCGGACACCACGCTGTCACCGTTCGCAAGCGCCATGCACGCAGGCTGGGGCCTCGCAGCCAGCGACGTTATCGCCCGCCGCCGTGCCGAGGAGGAGCAAGCCGCCCGCGCCATCGGCGCGAACGTGCGGTTACTTCCCTTCCACGACGCGATCTACCGGGGCCACATCTACCTGTCTGACGACGACCTGTTCAGCACGCCAGCGGCAGCGGATCAGGGCCTGCCCGGCGAAATCGTCTCTGCGCTCGGCCTGCCCGGAACGCCAACCCCGGAGGTGCGTATCTACGCCCCGCTGGGCATCGGCAACCACGTCGATCACCAACTGGCGTTCACCGCCGCCGCGTCGCTCGCGAGGGCTGGCTGGGAGGTCTGGTTCTACGAGGACATTCCGTATGCCCTGCGGGCAGGCGCCCGGGAGCGCCGCCTGGCCGATATTGCCCGCAGCGGCGGCTGGCGTCTGCGGGGCAAGGCGCCAGCCGGCGCGCACTGGGATGCCCGGCTCGACGCCATCCTGAGCTACCCGTCGCAACTGGACACGATTTTCCGCCAGTACGTCGGCGTTGATCCAGACCGGGACGGCATCAGTGAGGCGCTGGCCGCCTACGGCGCCGATGAACATGAAAAAACTATTGGTGAAAGATTCTGGTCACTTATTGATGGCGCGACATACAAGGGGAGTTGACGTACGACGATCTGTCCGCTACGGTGTGCAAACTGAGGTGGAGCGGCCCAGACCATGGGGGCAGGGAAAGGAAATCCGCCTCGCATCCCTGCCTGCGGTTCTCCTCTCGATCCCGTGGGGGATGTTCACCCGGGAACTCGTCCGGTCAGCTTCCAGGACGGTCGGACGAACGTTGGCTCGCGCTGGCCTCTGGCTACGCCGCGGGCAACGGATCGGCAGTCGCGCCCCAAGGCGATGCCGCCGAGGTTCAGGTCGCTGGCCCGCCCAATGGGAAACCAGCGCGAACTGGGTCACGGTCGGGCGCGAAGGCCCGCCGAACACCGCACCCCTCAGCGCGTGAAGCGCCGATGACCGTTACCGACCGGCCGTCGGCGCTTCTCACGTTCAACGCGGTCTGTTAGCAGCCGAAACGATAACCCTGGTTACGCCTTCTTGTCTGATTCTGCCTCAACAACCACATCGGCCTCTGCAGGGGATTCCGCCTCAACGACGACGGCAGCTTCCGGCGCATCCGCAACAGCCACCACCGCCTCCTGTACCAGCACCGGGTTCGGCTCTGGCATCCCGTCTTCTTCCACGGCCTCGATGGCGACAGGTTCCTCCGTCTCCGGCCCGGCTTCCAGTGCTTCGAGGGCTTCGTCGCCTGCCGCTGCCGCCAACCCAGCGGCGGCCCCGCCGGCGGGCGCCACAATGCCGGGAGGAAGAGGCTCGTCACGGTACACCGCCAACCGCAGGGCAGTGGGTTTGCCGCCGTTGGTGTCGTTCAGATCCTGCGGACAGGCAGACACCGCCACGACTGCGTCGCGCAATGCCTTCAGCAGGACGTAGTCGCCGGCCTCAGCCAGCGGCGCCCGCACGTCCAACTCGCCCTTCTGCTTGATAGCGACGTTCATGAACCAGTTGATGGGGTCCGGCATCCGGTCGTACCCCACTTCATACTCCCCCAGTGCTTCTGTCAGCGCCTGCCGGCAGTTGGCATGGCCTGGCGCGTCCAACGCCTCGTAGCGGGCACGGTCACAGGCGGCGACCAGCATGTCATGCCGGCCTACCGTGTCTTCAGTAACCTCGAAGATGGGCTGCCGCAGATTCGTGTAAAGGCTCATGCCCATCTGCGGCACGATGTTCATGTTGGCCACGCGGGTATGAGCGGTCGAGACAAACTCAGCCGTGTTGCCCGCAACGAACGCAACGAAATCAGCAACCTGCTTGCCCTCAATCGTCTGAATCTGGAGAAACTCCCCGGCCCTTACTGTGAGCAATCCGGCTGTGCCCGGCTCAACGTGGCGGGCCTTGCTTAGCGTCTTCTCGTCTAGTAGATCGCTCACCCTCGGGTGCTCCTTCGCTGTCATCTGGCCGCCGCCAGCGTTACGCGGTCTCGCCGCAATGCACCGGTGGATTGTCGCAGCGTGGCCCGCCACCGACCACCCCGGACGCCGCCCGAGGCGATTCACGGTGGAGATGTACCATGCACGCGCACGACTGCAAGCGCGAACGAGCCAGAACCGAGAGGATTGAGTTGATGGAAGCCTGTCCCGTTTGTGGCGAACAACGACGCAACAGTGCGCGCTTCTGCACGACGTGCGGTCACCGCTTTGCCACCGATGAGATAGTGAACGCCCCTGTTCCGCAGGCGCCTTCGGAGCCCAGCCCTGAGCCCGGCGACATCGCTGACCCGGTCATTTCCGGCTGGCCTGCGCCCGGCTTGCAGGCAACGGCCTCCCCATGGGCTCGCTCCACCGAGGAGCGAGGCGGCTGGCCAGCCCCGCCGGTGGATTCGGCATCGTCAAGCGACCTCTCGGAGGTCACCTGGGCTGAAGTCGCAGCCACGGCGCTCGGTGCGCCACGCCAGGCACAGCAAGCCGCCCCAGCGGCCATAGACACGGCATCGGACGACGACATCGAGTTTGAGGTGACTGACGACGTCGATCCGGGACTGACTGCATCCAATGCGAGCCACGATCAGGAACTGCGCCAGCGGGCCCGCGCCCTCATGACCGAGCTGCGCGATGTTATCGATAGCTTGACGGGCGAGTCGCCCGTTGCCAGCGCAGAGTTGGCCAGCGATCTCGAGATCTCGCTCACGCGACCCGCCGCACTGGAAGGCGAAGCGCTAGCCGAGCTGCGTGCTGCGGCCGAATCAGCTCAGGAGCGCCCGCGCGATCTGGACACGCTGACCGCCCTCACCGCGCAGACCGGTTCGATCCTGGCGCTCATTGTGGCTTACGAGCGCGCTGCCGCCGGGATCGAACGGGCGCTCGAAAACATCCGGGGCCAGAGGGATTCGCCTGCATCAGATCTCTGAGCTGGCTTCGCCTGAATGATCGTCGATCATGAGCAATGACGTATCGACTGCCTCGAAGTCACTGCCGCGAATGCCGGTCTGGAGCTTGTGCAGGTCGTCGTTGTCCCAGCGATCATCCGGCGTACCGGAGAGAAACCAGTTACTGCCGTTCTCGGCCAGAATCATGCCGTAGGTCTTCAGCGCCCGCAGGATGATCTGATTAGTCGGAGAGTAGGCTGAAACATCGACGCTCGCCTTGAGTCGGAAGCGCTGGCCCATTGGTGGGACATCGGGGGCAGCGGTTGAACCCGCCTGGCGCCGCGCTGGCCAAACATACGCATTCCTCGTGCGCGCCGCCGTGAACCGCAGCGCGTGATCGATACGCCCGGCGAGAATCTCCTCAAACCGCACCAGCCCTGGCAGGATCGGTAGCCCCGCCGCGTCAGCGGATGTCCAGTTCATCGGCCGCAACGCATTGGAAGCGAGATCGAATACCGCGCCCGATTACGCCTGCCAGGAGCCGTCGCCCTGCTGCCGCGCGTCGTACAGTTCGTAGAGCCTGCAGGAGCCCTCCTGCACCACGATGACGTGGCGGTCACCGTTGCTGCAGGAACCATTCTCGACCGGCGCGTCCGCAGGGATCGGGTACGGGCCAGGGTCACTCTCGCCCGGCGCGCCAGTGAAGACGACCCTGACAGACGGCTGCCCTCGTGGCACGCGCACGAACGGGATGCCGAATGGCTTCCCCTCGTACAGCCCGCTGCCAAAGTCGGGGTGAAGGCCTACCCCCGCACCGATGCTCGCAACGTACTGAGCCGACCGCGCTTCGACCGGCTCGCCGTCGATGCGCCGGTTCCAGATGTTGGTGGCCGGCAGGATGGGGCAGGCCGCCGGCGCCACGCCGCAGACAGAATACGCGCATCCGCTGCTGCAGACCTGGCCGCCACTGCCGCTGTTCCCGCCTTCGTCGTGCCGCTGCTTCCGCTTCTTCTTGTGCTTTCGTCGCTTCCGCTTCGCATCAAGGTCGCGGGCATCCAGGCCAACTGCAGTGGCCAACGCCATCAGGCCGCTGCAGACAATCAGCCGGCGCCGTCGAGGAGATTCAGCCGGGTCGCCGCAGCGCACCATCACGAACCTTCCACCCGGCGAACGCAGACGCAGGAACTCAATGGGTTCCTGCGTCCCGCACGTGTGCCTGTTGGCAACGAGCTACACGAGCGCGGTGCGGACTGGAGCGCCGTGGCAGTGCTTGTACTTCTTTCCGCTGCCACACGGGCAAGGTTCGTTTGCACCGACCTTCCGCGACTTGCGCGGCGCCGGCATGTTCCCGTTTCCGTTCCCGCCTTGCTCACCCGGCGCGGCAGGCGCCTGATCAGACTCGTCGGTGACCTGCGTGCGCACCGGTTGCTGCGCTACCGCTGGCTGCACCCGGAAGATGGTGTGCACAACATCATGCTGAATATTGGCCAACAGTTGCTGGAAAAAGTCATAGCCCTGCGTCTTGTAGACGACCAGCGGATCCTTCTGGGCGTACGCCTGCAGGCCCACACCCTCGCGCAATTCATCCATCTCCGTCAGGTGCGCAACCCACAACTTGTCGATCACCGTCAGCATGACGTGGCGCTCGACGCGCCGCATGATCTCGGGACCGAACCGCTCCTCCACCTGATCGTAGCCTGACTCTGCATCCTCGATCAGGAAATCGACGAGATCGTTACGCTCGAACGACGCGATGTCGTCCTGCGTGACTTCGGTCATCGGTACGAGACCCTTGTATGTTTCGAAGATCCGGTCGTCGTAGCGTTCCAGGTCTTTGCCGTCGCCCATATTGGCGTCGACAATCTTCTCGATCTCCCGCTCGACCATGTCCCAGACGCGTTCCTGAATATCTTCTCCCTGGACGAGCCGTTTGCGATCGGCGTACACCACCTCGCGGTGCATGTTCATGATGTCGTCGTACTGGACAACATGCTTGCGAAGGTCAAAGTTATGCCCTTCGACCTTGACCTGGGCGTTTTCGATCGACTTCGTAATGACGCTGTGTTCGATGGGCACATCCTCTTCCATGCCGAGGCGTTCCATCATCTTGGAAATGCGGTCGGAGCCAAACCGCTTCATAAGGTCATCTTCGAGGGAAACATAGAACTGCGACGAGCCAGGGTCGCCCTGGCGGCCGGCGCGGCCACGCAACTGGTTGTCGATACGGCGCGCCTCATGCCGCTCGGTGCCGATGATGTGCAGGCCACCGGCCTCCCGCACGCCGGGCCCGAGCTTGATGTCGGTACCGCGCCCCGCCATGTTGGTGGCAATCGTCACCGCCCTGGCCTCGCCCGCTTCGGCCACGATGGCAGCTTCCCGCTCGTGTTGCTTGGCGTTGAGCACCTGGTGCGGAATACCCTGCCGCTTCAGTTCTTCCGAGAGTCGCTCGGATGTTTCGATTGACGTGGTGCCAACAAGGACCGGACGCCCCTGGTCCCGCTTCTCCTTGATGTCGCCGATTACGGCGTTGAACTTGCCGCGCTCGTTCTTGAAAACCAGGTCGCCGTGATCTGCGCGGATCATGGGCATGTTCGTGGGAATCGACACCACATCCAGCGAGTAGATGCGCCGGAACTCCTCGGCTTCCGTTTTTGCCGTACCGGTCATGCCAGCCAGCTTCTCGTACATGCGAAAGTAGTTCTGGAAGGTAATCGTGGCCAGCGTCACATTCTGGCGACGCACCCGTACGCCTTCCTTGGCTTCGATCGCCTGGTGCAGGCCTTCGGAGTAACGGCGTCCCTCCATCATGCGGCCAGTGAACTCGTCCACAATAATCACTTCGCCGTCGCGGACGATGTAATCCTTGTCGCGCGTGAACGTAACTTGCGCCTTAAGTGCCTGCTCCAGATAGTGCGTCAGTTCAATGTAGCGCTCGTCGTAAATGCTTTCGCCAGGCGGCAACTGCATCAACTGCTCAACGCGGTCGATGCCCTCTTCTGTCAGCGCCACTGTGCGGTGCTTGTGATCGACTTCAAAGTCGCGCTTGTCCTTGAGTTGCTTCACGATTTGCGCGAACTGGTAGTACCGGTCAGTTGCCTGCTCGGCCTGCCCGGAGATGATGAGCGGTGTTCGCGCCTCGTCGATCAGGATGTTGTCCACCTCATCGACAATTGCGTAGACCAGTTCCCGCTGCACCATGCGGTCCGCAGTGGGAACCATGTTGTCGCGCAGGTAATCAAACCCAAATTCATTGTTGGTGCCGTACGTGATATCCGCTGCGTACGCTTCGGCCCGGGTCACGGGGCGCAGGCGAACGAGCCGCTCGTCGTCCCCGGTCCAGTCGCGGTCATAGAGAAACGCGGATTCGTGCTGAATACAGGCGACCGACAGGCCGAGCGCATCGTACACCTGGCCCATCCACTGCGTGTCACGCTTGGCCAGGTAGTCATTGACCGTGACGACGTGCACCCCGCCGCCGGTGAGCGCGTTCAGCGCAACCGGGAGCGTTGCGGTGAGCGTCTTGCCCTCGCCGGTGCGCATCTCGGCGATGCGCCCGCTGTGCAGCACCGCGCCGCCCAGCAACTGAACATCGAAGTGGCGCTGATTCAGCGTCCGCAGCCCGGCTTCGCGCGTCGCCGCGAAAGACTCGGGCAACAGGTCATCGAGCGTCTCGCCGTCTTCGAGCCGATCTCGCAGCTCGTTCGTCAATTCACGCAGTTGGAGATCGGTGAGCGACGACATATGCGGCTCGTGCGCCGCCACCTGCTCGGGAATCTTCAGGAATGGCTTGAGGGACGCCTCATTGGGGTCCCCAAAAATCTTTGTCAGGAACTTGCGCATGCGCTGGCCTCGGTGGATGCCCCGGTCCGGGTGGGCAACGACTCAGTGATTCTGCCAAGTATACGAGCGAGCCAGAACCCCGGTTCCGGCTCACCCAGCTCACGCCTTGACCGGCGCCTGATATGCCGCCATACGGTCCAGCACGTCGTCAATATCCTGCCCGGTCAGGATCAACTCCAGGTGAGAGGGTGAGACAAATCCATCATTGGCAGACGCATGGAGCATCGCCACCAGCGGCTCCCAGAAGCCGGCCACATCCAGAAGCGCGCATGGCTTGCGGTGCAGGCCGAGTTGCGCCCAGGTCAGCGTCTCGAAGAACTCCTCCAGCGTACCGAACCCTCCCGGGAGTGTCAGGAAGCCGTCCGCAAGGTTCGACATCAACGCCTTGCGGCGATGCATGCTGGTGACGACATGGGTGCGCGTGACGCGCGGATGCACAATCTCGCGATCCAGTAAGGCGCGCGGCATGACGCCGATCACCTCACCGCCTTCGTCGATCGCCGCGTCGGCCAGGGCGCCCATGAGTCCGACGTTGCCTCCGCCGTACACGAGCCGCCAGCCGCGCCTGGCGATGGCTGCCCCGGTTGCGCGCGCAGCCTCCAGAAACGCGGGATCGTTGCCATTGCGCGACCCGCAGAACACACAGACGGAGTCCATAGGCATGGGAATGAACGACCCTCCTGCCAAGGATGCTACCATCGGGCCATGGACGGGACACCCACCCTTTCGCCAGACATGCCAGGGCGACGCGCCATTCAAAGAGCAAGTCGATGAAATCGTGGCTCGCATCCCGTCGGGGCGCGCCACCACCTACGGAGCCATTGCTCGCGCGTCGGCCATCCGCGCGGGGCGCGCGAAGTCGGCTGGGCGCTGAACGCCGTCCCTGGAGGGCTCACGACTCCCTGTCACCGGGTCGTTGATCGCGATGGCCGGCTCAGCGGTGGCTGGGCCTTTGGGCATCCGGAAGTCATGGCAGGGCGCCTCGAAGATGAGGGTGTCCCGTTCCTCGAACAATACGGGTCGATCTGTCGACCTGTTTCTGGGATCCTGCGTGGCCGCCGATGATCCCCAGCAACTCGGACTCTTCCACGCTCCGTGCAACGATGGCTGATTGCGCGTCCCACTCCGATACGCTTCTCGAGGATACGCTGGCCGCGAAGGCATGCTGCCGCTGATTTCGAACCTCGCCATACACACGCTTCCCGGCGGCGGCGCGGGCATTCTGGAGACGTGTGTCACGGCGCTCAGTCTCCGGCGGCACGAGCCGGTCGGCGGCAATCCGCGTTACCGGGCACGTCCGCGCCGCATCCGGACCTGTCCAGCGAATCGAGGCCGTGGTGCATGGGCATCTCCTGGCGTCAGGCATGCCCAACGCAGCGACGCCTGACGTCATCGCCCGGTTTCCAGCGGAACCGTGGGCAGCCCACTGCGGCTTCTCGCTGCTCGTCGACACCGTGATCCTGCACCGCTCCTTCGAGTTCGGGCTGCGCGTGCACCTCGCGGATGGCGCCATCGTCAACGTCGCGTCTGTCAACGGAGAGCGCCGGCGCCTGAGCGCTGGCTACGAGCCCCGCCTGCAACCACTGATCGTCAACTCGTTTGGCCGAACCGGGACCACCCTGCTCATGCGGATGCTGGCCGCCCATCCACAGGTCATCGTGTACGACCGGCCGCCGTATGAGATCCGGGGCAGTAAGTACTGGCTGCATGCCCTCCGTGTCCTTGGCACTCCCGCAGACGGGCGCACGCAGATCGGCGCCGCGATGCAGTTCCATGAGGATCCACGCGCAGCCGGCGGCAACCCCTTCTTCTCGTCGGAGTTCAACGCCGCTCCGGACGTAGAGGCATGGTCTGGCTCAACCTACCTGACTGACCTGGTCACGTTCTGCCAGCGGAGCATCGACGACTGGTATCTGGAGACCGCCGCTGCGCAGGACCGGCACGCCGCGCCGCTGATCTACTACGCGGAGAAGCATTTTCCCGATCTTTTTCCACGCTTGCTTCGTGACCTCTACCCCGGTGCTCGCGAACTCTTCCTGGTGCGCGACTTCCGCGACATGATTGCCTCGATGCTCGCGTACAACGAGAAGAAGGGCTCGGGCGACTTTGGACGCGACCGGGTCGACAGCGATGAGGCCTGGCTGGACTACCTCCGCCAGAACTTCACGGTCTTGCTCTCTGCCTGGCAGGATCGCGGCGAACCCGGGAGCCTGGTCCGCTACGAGGATCTCGTCCGGCAGCCAGGCGCTGTCCTCGCCGGCGTACTGGACCGCCTCAGCCTCGATGCGTCGCCCGCAGCCATCTCGCACCTGCTCGCCGCCGCAGACGCCCCTGAACTCCAGGGGCACGGCTCATCCCGCACTCCCGCCGCCTCGATCGGCCGATGGCGCGAGGACCTCGCCCCGGAAATGCAGCAGCAGGTTGCCGCACGTTTCAGCGACCTCCTGCAGCACTTTGGGTACCACGCGACAGCACGATGACCCAGCATGTGGGCCCTGGCTCCATTGTCGCCTGAGTCACCCGAAGTGCCAGCTCAGGCGAGCAGCGTGTCTCTCTCGACAGCCAGTCCGGAAAAGCATCGGGACCGAACGCACCCGGATTCCCCTCCCGCAGCCGGGCTACAGGCGCGCTCTTCATACCCGACGGCGTACTGCAAGAGACCTGACCTTCCAGACAACACCGCGTGTCTCTGGCACAGTCGAGACACGAGGGGATTCCCGGCTGCCCAACCTCTCCGCACACCGCTGTAAGACATTGCACGTTGGCGCAAATGGATCGACCATCCGAGTCTTGGGAATGCCAGGGCGCGCAGGCAACGCCATCAAGGCTCGGCGTATTGAGGACACCGTAGACGGCGAGAGAATCCCGACGATCACGAGTGGCGGCGCCGCAATGACGTTGCGCGAGGGCTGCTGCCTGACGAACAACGCTGGCAGCGCCATGAGATCAAAGAGCGCGACGCCGAACGGGGTAATCCCCAGGCCGATTCGCCGTGACCCGTCATCGGGGAACTCCGCCAGATCGAAGAAGGGCAGCGGTCACGGTTTCGCTGACACCGGCCCCTCAGTATTCGAGCTTCTTTGGTAGCCGCGTCAGTCCGCGACGGTCGCCAGCATTCTGACGCCCACATGATCGCCTGAACCCTGCGAGACAGCCACCGGCCGCACGTGGACCAGGTTCGAGTGGTAAGTGCTCTGCCCGGCCAGGTCGGCCACGGCGTCCGAGGTCAGCCGGTTTACATTGCGGCCATCCGGCGACAGCGAGGCCCAGCGTCCCTTGGGCGACACTGCCACGCCGGGAATCACATCCTCGGTGACCACGGCGCGCAACGTGCACCAGCCCCGCCGGTTGGAGACCACAACCTCCTCACCATGCACAATGCCGCGTGCGGCTGCATCCACAGGATTGAGTTCGATAAACGGCGTGCCCTCTTTGGCGACCAGCGAAGGCTGGTTCGCCATGCTTGAAGACACAAAATGGTGGGACGCTCCGGATAGCATCACCAGCGCAGGCTGACCGGCGTCATCCAGTCCAGGACCATTAGCGAATTCGGCTGGCGGTTGGTAATCGGGAAGCGGATCAAGCCCTTCGTCGATCATCCGCGCGCAGAAAAGCTCCACCTTGCCGGAGGGCGTGGGAAAGACGCCATCGGCGAACGGAACATGGTCGTCCGCAAGCGCGTAGGGAACCGTGCCTCGCTCCTGCAACTGCTGCAGCGTAATCCCGTTCAGCGTCGAGTTAGCCTCGCGGGAAGCCTCGACGATCTCGTGCAATACCTCTTCCGGAGTCTGGTGCAGCCACGGCTCGTCAAAGCCCATCGCCTGCGCGAGGAGACAACTCACCTCCCAGTTGCTCCTGGCTTCCGCGAGCGGTGCAATGGCGGCGCGGTTGTACTGAAGGTTGCGATGCCCGTACGCCTTGTGCAGGTCGGTCTGTTCCAGTTGTGTCGTGGCGGGCAGCACAATATCCGCAAGCATTGCGGTATCAGTCATGAATTGCTCGTGGACCACCGTGAACAGGTCCTGGCGCATCATCCCTTCGATGACGAGCGAAGAATTCGGGTTCGCCGCCACAGGGTTCGCGGCGAACACATACAGGGAGCGAATGGGCGGGTCGCTGACTTCGCCGGTAAGGGCCGCTCCGAGCCGGTTGAAGTTCACGAAACGCGGCGTCGGCGGACACTCGCTGGCGTGGCTGACCGCCTCGCGGTCCCACTGCACGTAGCCGGACGTCGAGTACGTCAGCCCCCCGCCGCGCACCCCGATCTGCCCCACCACGGCCGGCAGGCAACTCAGGGCGCGGCAGGTCTGCCCGCCATTCCCGTGGCGCTGGATGCCGTCGGTGAACTTGAGCATGGCGGGCTTTGTCTCGCCGTAGCGGGTAGCCAACGCCTCGATCTGCTCGGCCGGAATGCTGGTGATGGCAGCCACGCGCTCGGGGGGATACTCCCAGGCGCGCTCTCGCAAAGCCTCCCAGCCCACGGAGTGCTCGCGTAGCCACGCCTCATCGTGCAGCCCATCCCGGAAAAGCACATGCATAAGGCCAAGGGCGAGCGCGCCATCGGTCGCCGGCCGAGGCCGCAGGTGCTCGTTGGCCGACCGCGCAGTCGTCGTGCGGCGCGGATCAATGACGACAACGTAAGCGCCCGCCCGCTGCGCATCACGCAGGAAGGGCACATAGTGGGGAGACGTACTGGCGGGATTGTGTCCCCAGATGATGATGAGCTTTGCGTGGACAAGATCAGCGGGGTCCGGGGCCCAACCCGCACCGGTGGTTGCAACCACCGCCGCCATCGCAGCGTCACCGCACAGGCTTCCGTTCAGTCCTGTCGCGCCCATCTTTCCCCAAAGGCGCGAAGCGGCCACAGTCCCCTGGAGCAGACCAAGCGTACCGCTGAAGGAGTACGGCAGAATCGCAGCCCCACCTGACTCAGCGATGATTGCCCGCCATCGCCCGGCAATCTCGGCCAGGGCCTCCTCCCAGGTGATTCGCTCCCACTGGCCGCCGCCCTTCTCGCCAATGCGCCGCAGGGGGTATTGCAGGCGGTCTGGCGCGTAGACTCGCTGGAGGTAGGGGCGAACCTTTGCGCAGAGCCAGCCCTGCGTAACAGGGTGCGCCGGATCGCCCCGAAACCCCACCGCCCGGCCATCCTGGACCTCGACCAGCGTGGCGCAGGTATCCGGGCAATCGTGCGGGCACGCGCCACGCAGGGTAATGGTGCCAGGGGTTGCAGTGGTGGCCATGCCGCAGTTCTCCCGTGCGTCAATCAGCGCCCGCAGTCGATTCTGGTAGTCTACCCGGCGCAAGGCTCAAGATTGGTGAGTGGGGAGCGCCGTGGCTCGGTACATCCTGGGGCGGCTGCTGGGTCTCGTTTTCGTGCTCTTCGCCGTCTCCCTCATCACATTTTTCATGACCCGCGCGGTGCCGGGCGACCCGTTTGCGGCCGGAGAGCGTCAGCTCCCCGAAGCAACGCGCATCGCGCGCGCCGCCAAGTACGGCTTCGACCAGCCGCTCATCGTGCAATACAGCAAGTACGTCTGGAACGTGCTCCACGGTGACTTCGGCGTGCCGTTTCAGAGCCCGACCCAGACCGTCGTTGACCTGATCAAGCAGACCTGGCCGATCACCTTGCGCATTGGCGCGCTAACACTCCTGATTTCCTACCCGCTCGGCATCGCCCTCGGACTGCTGGCGGCGTTGAGACGCAACACCTGGGTGGACTATTTCATTACCTTTGGATCAACGCTGGGCATGGTGTTGCCCAACTTTGTGGTTGCGATCTGGCTCATTCTGGTCTTCAGCGTCAGCCTCGACTGGCTCCCCTCGGGGGGCTGGGGCACGCCCCAGCACCTCATCCTGCCGGTTATTGCCTACTCGCTGCTGCCCACCTCCCTGGTTGCGCGATACACACGGGTGAGTCTCCTGGAAACGATGGGCGCCGACCACGTGCGCACCGCTCGCGCCAAGGGGCTCTCCAGCCGTAGAGTCATGACCTGGCATGTGGCGCGCAATGCGCTCATTCCCTTTGTCACCGTGATGATTCCCGAGATCCCGAATATCCTGACCGGCTCAATCTTCATCGAGCAAATCTTCCGGGTGCCCGGCCTTGGTCGGTTCTTCGTCACGTCCACGTTGACCCGCGACTACCCTATGATCCTGGCGCTGGTGCTTCTGGTGGCCGTGGTGTGGGGCATCACCTACCTGGCAACCGACCTGCTCTACACGCTGCTCGATCCGCGTATCAGGTTGCGATAGTCATGGGCGCCAACCTCTCCTCACAGCCCAGCCTCGAGTCCGCAACCCTCGGCTCCCCGGTGCTCACCCCGGAGTTGGAATCCGCACGGCGTGTGTCCAACAGCCGCCGCGCGCTCCGGCGCTTCCTGCGGCAAAAACTTGCGGTCGTCGGAATGGTCATCACGCTGTTCCTCATTGCCATCGCGATCCTCGCGCCGGTCATCGCTCCGACGTCCATCGACACCGCAGATGTCATGGCCGCCAATCAGTTCCCCAGCAGCGCCTATCCCTTCGGCACTGATGGCATTGGCCGCAACGTCCTGACGCGTGTGATGTTTGGCACGCGCACATCGCTCATCGTCGGGTTCGCGGCGGTCGGCATCGCGTGCGCCATCGGCATCCCGCTTGGGCTGGCGGCCGGGCTGCGCGGCGGCTGGGTCGATTTTGTCGTGATGCGCATCGTTGAGGTCATGGTGGCATTTCCGGGTATCCTCTTTGCCATGTTCCTCGTCTCCGTCACCGGCGGCGGCATCCGCAACATCATTCTGGCTATCGGGGTGACCACCTGGGTGACGATTTGCCGCCTCACCCGTTCGCAGTTGTTCAGCTTGCGCGAGCAGGAGTTTGTCCAGGCCGCTCGCAGCCTCGGTGTACCTGAGTGGCAGATTGCCATTCGCCACATGCTGCCGAACGCCATTGCTCCCTTGATCGTGGTCATTACACTGGCTATCCCGACTGCGATCTTCGCCGAGGCCGGTCTCAGCTTCCTCGGAATCGGGATCAATGAGCCGACGCCGAGCCTGGGCAAGATGGTGGCGGATAGCGCACAGTACATTCGTGTTTACTGGTATCTCGGGTTCTTCCCGACACTGGCGATTGCCCTGGCCATGCTCGGGTTCACCTTTGTCGGCGACGGGCTGCGTGATGCGCTTGACCCGCGCCTGAACTAGGCCGCGGTCGACGCCCGCCCGCAGCGTTGCGGAGCGGGAGGAACGAGTGCTTTGAGGAGGATGTGCATGTCTCGTGATCACAGGCCAGACAGTGGTGAGGTTTCCTCCCGCATGAACCTGCTCGGCCAGGCGATGCGCCGGCGCTCCCTGCTTGGCGGCGCCCTCGGCCTCGCCGGGACGCTGGCGATATCGGGGCGCATGCCGGGGGCTGTCCGTGCAGCGCAGGACGCGGCGCTGCCCGACGACGCGGCCCCGGCCGACCAGCAAGTTTTTGTGATGGTCGCCAACGTCCAGACAGACAAGACGCCTGACTTCTACGAGTCGGTGTACGAACGCCTGTCCGAGGCGGCTTTCGACATTCTCTCTGAACCGCTGGTGCGGTTGGATCGCAACTTCGAGATTGGTCCGGCCGGCGCCCTGGAGTGGAGCAGCAATGACGAGGGCACTGTCTGGACGTTCAAGCTCGACCCGGACCTGATGTGGAGCGACGGCAACCCGGTGACGGCGAACGACTGGGTTGCCACTTTCCGCTACGGCGCGGATCCGGCCCACGCCTGGGATTTCACCTGGTACTTCCAGGGCGTCATCAAGGGCTGGAACGAGGCCATCGCCGGCGAGATTCCGCTGGAGGAACTCGGTGTCAGAGTCGGCGAGAACGAGCACGAGCTGATAATCGAGACCGAGGCGCCCGCACCCTATCTGCCGGCAATGCTCCTCTACTCCAATACCCTCTCGGCCGCCGCGCTGGAGGCGCATGGCCCGCTCTACAACTCGACGCCGGAGACCTCCGTCACTTCCGGGCCGTTCAAGCTCACCGAATGGTTGATCGACCAGAAGGTGACCTTCGAGAAGAACCCCGACTACACGGGGAATCTGGTTGTCCCCGTCGAGAAGGCCGTGGTGAGACTGGCGGACCCTGCCACCTACTTCATCATGTACCAGAACAACGAAATCGACTATATGCAGTACCCCGCGCCGGCTGACCTGATCATCGCGCAGTCAGATTTCCCGGAGCAGATCTATTCCTCGGTCGGAGACTTCCGCACTTACTACCTGTTCTTTGACGTGAACACGCCGCCCTTCGATCAGCTTGAAGTGCGCCAGGCGTTCAGCCACGCAATTGACCGCGATGCACTCAAGGCGCAGATTCTAGGCCCGGCGGGCGTGCCGGCGTACTCGTGGCTGGCGCCAGGGTTCCCGGCGGCCAATGGCGAAGAGCTGTCGTCCATCCAGAACTTCGATCCGGACAAGGCAAAGGAGCTGCTGGCTGCGGCAGGGTTCGAAGATCCCGGCGCCTTCCCGCCACAGGTGATGCAAGTGCGCAGCCCAACCCCGCTCGTGAAGTCGATTTCGCAGGCGGCGGCAGCCATGCTCCGGGAGAACCTGGGCATCCAGGTCGAGGTCCAGGATGTCGATCAGGCCACCTTCATGGATGCCCTGACCAAGAAACCAACGGAGATTCCGTTGGGGTTTGTGTCATACGGGATGGACTACCTCGACCCGTCAAACATGCTGGGTGTCTGGCTCTCGGGTGGCCGCCACTCCTGGTCGAATGAGGAATTTGACAAGCTGGTGAAGGATGGAGCGTCCTTCATTGGCGACCCGGCCGAGCGCACGAAGATGTTCCAGGATGCGGAGCGCATCCTGGTTGAAGACGTGCCCGGGGTCTTCATCTACCACGAAACGCCAGTTCAGTTGATCAAGCCGTGGGTAAAGGGCGAGTTCATTGAGCCCGATGTCAATGGCATCACCAGCCTGCACTGGCCTGGATACACCGCTATGAGTACGGTTCCTGCCGAACTCTACATCGGCGCGGATGCGCCCGCAGGACGTGGAGATTCCTGACCTGTCTGTTTGACCGTCCGAGCCCGGCAGCGTGCCGGGCTCGACGCTGTTTCACGCGCGGAGGACCATGTGTCACTCGTGTCAACCGCACCGTCGCCGGAAGCCCTCCGCGCGGAGTTCCTGCTCGATCCCGACGTTGTCTTCCTGAACCACGGCTCCTTCGGAGCCACGCCAGAGCCTGTTTTCAGCGAGTACCAACGCTGGCAGCGGGAGCTGGAGCGGCAGCCGGTTGCGTTCCTTGGCCGCCATGCGGACCGCCTGCTGGACGAAGCGCGGGCAAAGATGGCTGCCTACGTCGGCTGCGATGCCGACGAACTGGCGTTCAACCCGAATCCCACGACAGGGGTGAACGTCGTCGCACGGTCACTCCGCCTGGAGCCCGGTGATGAGATTCTGGGCACCGACCTCGAGTACGGCGCGTGCGAACGCACCTGGGAGTGGTTCACCGCCAGGCAGGGCGCACGCTACGTGCGGGCGCACATACCCTTGCCAGTGACAGATCCGCAGGCGGTCGTTGAGGCCATCTTTGCGGAGGTCACGCCACGCACTCGCGCAATCTTCGTTTCGCACATCACATCCGGTACGGCCCTGCGCTTGCCGGTTGAGGAGATTACGCGGCGCGCCCACGACATGGGGCTTCTCAGCATCGTCGATGGCGCGCACGCTCCCGGCCAGGTTCCCGTCAATTTGCATGAGTTGGGCGCCGACTTCTACGCCGGCACCTTCCACAAGTGGACCTGTGCGCCGAAAGGGTGCGGCTTCCTGTACGCGGCGCCGCAGCATCACAGCTGGACCGAGTCGCCGATTGTGTCGTGGGGCTGGGTCGACGGACGAGAACAGTACCGACCCGACAGCGTCTTTATCTCGCGCAACCAGATGCAGGGCACGCGCGATCTTGCGGCCTACCTCGCCGCGCCGAGTGCCGTCGAGTTCCTGGAATCGCACAACTGGGACGCCGTGCGCGAGCGTTGCTACGACCTGGTCGTTGACGCGCGCAACCGCCTCGCGTCGTTTTCTGGCCTGCCTCAAATCTGCCCGGAAGCATCCGGAGACTATGGCTGGTTTCGGCAGATGGCCACAATCCCGGTCCCGGCTGACACCGACCCGGTCGCGCTCAAGCAGCGACTCTACGACGACTACCGGATTGAAATACCGGTCGCCGTCATCGATGGGGCGCCCATGTTGCGCGTCTCCATCCAGGGCTACAACAGTCAGAATGATGTCGATGCGCTGGTTCACGCGGTCACGGACCTTGTTCCACAAATCCAGACGCCTGTCTAGAACGTTTCAGGAGTCCTGCCACCAATGTCGAGTCCACCCTTCGCCCCAACAGGTCCCCTCACCGGCCTGCGCGTCCTGGCGCTGGAGCAGGCGGTAGCCGGGCCACTGTGCACCCGGCATCTGGCGGATCTGGGCGCAGAGGTGATCAAGATCGAGCGCCCCGGCGGCGGTGATTTCGCCCGGCGCTACGACACAACGGTCCGGGGGATGTCCTCCTATTTTGTCTGGCTGAACCGGGGCAAGCGGTCGCTCACCCTCGACATGAAGCAGCCGGCCGCGCGCGACGTGCTGGAGCGGCTCATCAGCCAGTCCGACGTCCTGGTCCAGAACCTGGGACCTGGCGCCATCGACCGTCTGGGGTTTGCGCCG
>JAWKPJ010000027.1:0-29941 GCA_041390745.1 Thermomicrobiales bacterium
GTCCCTTGTAGGCTACGCGCCCTTCGATCCCCTCTGGCACCAGCTTCTGGATGTTGCCGACTCCCTCCTGGAAGTAGCGATCCTTCGAGTAGGAGCGGGCCTTCATGGCGCCGATAGAGCCCATGCCGCGATACTCCTTGAAGCGCTCCCCCTGGTACAGGACGACTTCCCCTGGGCTTTCATCAACACCCGCCAGCAACGAACCAAGCATGACCGCGTCGGCTCCTGCGGCAATAGCCTTGGCGATGTCGCCGCTGTACTGAATGCCGCCGTCGGCAATAACCGGGATGCCGTGGCGGCTGGCGGCAGCCGCGCAGTCGAGCACGGCGGTGACCTGGGGCACACCAACACCGGCCACCACTCGCGTCGTGCAGATCGAGCCGGGACCAACGCCTACCTTGACGGCATCCGCGCCAGCCTCGATGAGGGCCGTAGTGGCGGCGCCCGTCGCCACGTTGCCGGCGATGATGTCGACGCCGTATGTGCGCTTGATGCGCTCAACCGTCTGCAGGACCGAGCGCGAGTGGCCGTGAGCGGTGTCGACCACCAGTACATCGACGCCGGCCTCCACCAGCGCCTGTGCCCGCTCGTCGGCATCCGCGCCAACACCGACCGCTGCCCCGACCCTGAGCCGTCCTTGAGCGTCCTTGGTCGCGTTCGGGTACTGGATACGCTTCTGGATGTCCTTGACCGTGATGAGCCCTGTCAGGATGCCTCGTTCGTCCACGACTGGCAGTTTCTCGACCCGGTGCTTGTGCAGAATGGTCTGGGCATCGTGCAGGGTGGTGCCGGTCGGCGCGGTGATGAGGTTCTCGCTTGTCATGACCGAGCTGACAGGTTGGTCCACGTTTTCGACAAAGCGCAGGTCGCGATTGGTGAGGATGCCAACCAGGTGGCCGGCGTCGTCCGTAATCGGAACGCCGGAGATGTGGTAGCGCTCCATCAGGGCCAGTGCGTCGCGAACGAGCGCATCGGCAGGAAGCGTGACCGGCTCCACAATCATGCCGGATTCGGAGCGCTTGACCTTGTCGGCCTCCACCACCTGATCTTCGATTGAAAGGTTACGGTGAATGATGCCAAGGCCTCCCTCGCGCGCCAGCGCGATGGCCATGCGTGCTTCGGTGACGGTGTCCATGGCGGCAGACAGGACGGGAATGGCGAGTGCGATGTTGGCGGTCAGGCGGGTAGACGTGTTGGCTGAGGCCGGCAGCACATCTGACTCGGCCGGGACCAGAAGGACATCGTCAAAGGTGAGGCCCAGCCCGGCGAACTTGCCGGAATTCGTCTGGATGCTGGCAAGCGGAGAGGCGTCGTCCCACGTGTTTGGTTCGATGCCAGCGATAGCGTAGGTTCTGGGCTCGGTAACGGTCATGCGATGCGCTCCTCCTCTGTGGGGTCAGTGCGTGTTTGACGATCTGGTAGATGGAGCCGGGCGCCCAACTCCGTGACGAAGGCTTCGTACGCCTCCGCGCCACGAGAGGTGGGATCGTATTCCACGATGGCCTGGCCATATGACGGCGCCTCCGCCAGGCGCACTGAACGCGGAACGACCGTACCAAACATTCGGTGCGGGAAATAGCGGCGCACTTCCTCCACCACATGCGCGGAAAGCCGGGTGCGCGCGTCGAACATGGTCATGAGCACGCCCGTCACGTCGAGCGGCGGATTCAAACCGCGTTTCACGAGATCCACCGTAGTCATCAGCTGGCCGAGCCCTTCCAGTGCGAGGAACTCGCATTGAATAGGCACGACCACCGAGTGGGCTGCGGTGAGCGCGTTGACCGTCAGGAGGCCCAACGAGGGCGGGCAATCAATCAACACAACGTCGTAGTGACTCAACACCGGCTGCAGGGCCGCGCGCAACCGGCTCTCCCGGCCGGAGGCTTCCACCAGTTCGAGTTCCGCGCCCACCAGCGTCGGCGTCGAGGCGACCAGATCCAGGTCTTGCCTGGCCGACGGCATGACGGCGTCAGCAATGGAAAGCCCTTCGACCAGAACGTCGTAAACAGACGTCCGGACGGCAAACTTGTCCACCCCGAGCGACGAAGTTGCGTTGCCCTGGGGGTCAGCATCGATGAGCAGCGTGCGGTGGCCACGGCGAGCCAGCGAGACGGCCGTATTCACGGTGGAGGTGGTCTTGCCAACCCCGCCTTTCTGGTTGGCAAACGCGACGACCGGCGCCATCTGCATTTCAGGCGCTCCCGCAGACGCCCCGCTCCGGGCAATCTCGGATGGGCTGACCGCCAGTGTGCTGATCATGGATGTGTCGTCCGCAGGGTGCGCTCTCCTCCTGCCGATGGTAGCACCCACCTGGCAGGCGAACCAAAAACGGGCTGGCGTGCCCGATGGATTGGGACTAGCGCTTCACCAGGTTGGTGGCAAACCAGATGACGTTCGCTGGACGCTCAGCCAGGCGGCGCATCAGGTACATGTACCACTGCGGGCCATACGGGGCCGCGATCAGGATGCGCTGGCCGGTTCGAGCCAGGTCGAGCTGGTACTGGGGCCGGACCCCGTAAAGCATCTGAATCTCGTAGTGATCATTGCCGTAGCCGTGCCGGGCGGCGTACCCCCGCACATGATCGATGATGCGCTCGTCATGCGTCGCGATCGCAGTGAACGGGTTGTTCGTGAGCATTCGCTCGGCGAGGTCAACATAGGCGCGGTCCACGTCGGACTTCTCGGGATACGCGACCGTTGCTGGTTCGAGGTAGGCCCCCTTGACCAGGCGGAGATTGGGGTGGAGTGGCTCCAGCGTTTTGAGATCGTCAGGCGTGCGGTAGAGATACGACTGCAGAACCGTGCCGACGTTCTCGTGACCGTCGGCGCGCAGGCGCTGGTAGATGCGCAGCGTGTCATCGACAAGCGGCGAATCCTCCATGTCAATCCGGATGAAGTTCCCCCGGTCCGCTGCGTGGCTCACGATTTCTGAAACGTTGCGGTAGGCAAGCGTCGGGTCCAGATTGAGCCCGAGTTGCGTCAACTTGAGGGCAATATTGGTCGTCAGGTTTTCCTGGGCGATGCGGTCCAGGTCGCGCTTGTACTCATCGACGACCGTACGCACTGTCGCTTCGTCCTGTACGCCTTCCCCCAGCAGCGTCGTGTTGGTCCGGAAGCCCTTCTGGTTGAGATCACGCAAGACCCGGACAGCCTCGTCGAATGATTCGCCAGCCACAAAGCGGGATGCGCCCAGCCGCATCCCGTATTGCTTGACGACGTTGGCGACCGCCGGATTACCGGTGGCGGCCAGGATGCCCGAGCGAAAAAGCGGGTTCAGATCCTGAACAGTAGTAGGGAAACGCGCGCCGGTTGCAGCCAAGGGAACACTCCTCATGCAGCGGGATCATCACATGTGCCGCGCATGATGGTGCCTTGCCCCGGCGCATGCAAGCAGAACCCAAATCAGGCGGTCACCGGGCGCGCGGCGTTGATCTCGTCACGGAGCTGCAGGGCTGCTCGCCGCACTTCCGGAATCCAGTTCGCGCCGGCGTTCTCTCCCGCAAAAATGACCGAGCGTGAGGCAGAGAGCAGCAAGCCGGCTCCAGAGGCATCAAGCCCGACCCGGAGCGACCCGGCGACGTCGCCTCCCTGCGCCCCAATCCCGGGCAGGAGTATCGGCTGGGAAGGGCACCGCAGCCGGATGTCCGCGAGGCGCTCCGGCCAGGTCGAACCGACGACCAGGCCGAGCGTGGCGGGCCAGCGGTCGGCCCACTCCGCAACGCGGTCAGCGACGGTGAGATAGAGCGGCTGGCTACCGGACCCGGCTTCTACCTGAATATCCTGGAGATCACCAGAACCAGGGTTGCTCGTCTTGCAGAGCACAAAGATGCCCCGGTCGCCCCGGCTGAGGTACGGAGCCAGAGAGTCCTCACCCATATAGGGGTTGACCGTGATCGCATCGAAGTCCCACGCATCGAAGTAGCCAGCCGCGTAGGCGAGAGAGGTGTTGGCCAGATCCCCGACCTTGGCATCCAGTAGCGCCGGAATGTGCCTCGGGATCAGGCGACGCGTTTCCGCCAGCGCCTGCAGGCCGGGGACGCCGTGCGCCATGTAGAACGCCAGATTGGGCTTGTAGGCGTATACGAGATCAGCTGTGGCCTCGATGACACCAGCGTTGAACGCCACGATGGCGCGGGTGATATCGGACTCGTTGCGCAGCGGCCCTGGCAATCGGCCAGGTTCCGGATCCAGGCCCACGCAGAGCAGGCTGCCATTTGCGTCATGGGCGTCGTCGAGCATCGTGCGAAATCCGCCGTTTGTCCCGCGAGTCATTCCTGCTCCTCTGCGTTCTCCCGTGGCAAACCTGTGCCCGCAAGGCAAAACTGGCCCGTCGCAACCATGAAAAGTGTACGTACACCTGCCCGGGCTGTGACATCGGCGCCATTGTGCCCGGTGTTAGGATGGTTGTGAGGGGAAACCGCGTATTCGCGGTCTGACGGCGCCTCGGGAGGGTACCGTACTTTGGGGGAAGGCCACTTGGCTACACCTGCAACCAATTCGCAAGGCCGCACGGAGCTCCCGGAACGCGATGAGCTTTCCGGAGTGCGGATACCAACAATGGCTGATGTCTTGCAGGCACGCGAGGTCATTGCGACCTACCTGCAACCGACGCCGTTGCTCACGAGTTCGTCGCTGGATGCTCGGCTCGGGTTCTCGGCCTTCGTAAAGTGCGAGAACCTGCAACCTATCGGCGCCTTCAAGGTGCGGGGCGGCCTCTTCCTGATGAGCCAGCTCACACCGGACGAGCGGGTGCGCGGAGTGGTGACGGCTTCAACGGGGAATCACGGCCAGGCGGTTGCCTATGCCGCTCGAGATTTGGGCGTACCCGCCACCATCTGGGCGCCGGAAAACGCCAATGCACTCAAGGTTGGCGCCATGCGTAGCCTGGGCGCGGAGGTTCGCCTGTACGGTGCTGATTTCGATGCGGCGAGGGTCGCAGCTGCAGAGGACGCAGCGGAAAAAGGCGCCGTGTTCATCTCCAGCGCCAACGATTGGCGTCTGATTGCAGGGGTCGCGACGTATACCGTAGAGATACTCGAAGCCGTCCCGGACCTCGATTGCCTCATCGTGCCTGCCGGCGGCGGTTCGGGTCTTGCAGGCGCATGCCTGGCCGGGAAGGATCTGAAGCCGGATCTCCGGATCATCGGTGTGCAGGCGGCCGGCGCGCCTGCGGTGTACGAGAGTTGGCGTAGTGGCCAACTGAAACAAATGGATCGTGTCGATACGTTCGCGGAGGGGCTCGCAACACGAGTGGCATTCAGCCTGCCGGCACAGATTCTCTGGCGACGGCTGGATGATTTCCGGCTTGTGTCCGATCAGGACATGCGGCGGAGCATCCTGACGCTTCTGGAGACTACGCGCACGTTGGCCGAAGGTGCAGGAGCCGCGGCATTGGCGGCGGCGCACAACATGCGAAATGAACTGGCGGGGAAGAAGGTCGGAATCGTCGTGTCCGGGGGAAACATTGCCCCGGATGCTTTGGCGGAAACGCTCGCGATGGAGCAGCCCTGGTGACGTCGCTACGAGATTGGATGGGATTTCGGCGGCGTGAGAGCGCCGGGGATACCGTGTTGTACATCGCGCGGGAGGTGACTGACCGCCAGCGCTCGGTGCAGTCCGGGCTGGCGGAGATCCGCGACCCGCGTGTTCTGGATCGGCTTGACGCAGACGATTTCGAGGGGCTCGATATCGTCATTGAGGAGCAGGCGGACGAGGATCGCGAGTACGCCGTGGTGCTGGCGCGCCTGACGCTGGCTGCCGCCAGGGCCAAGGGCTTTGATGACCAGATCGTCGATGCCTCGCTCCGCCTTGACACCTTGCTGCCCGGGGATGATCCGAGCCACGAGCGAGATCGCCTGCTGCGGGAGGCGTATGGCATCGCCCAGCGCGCCGGGTATGTTGAGGGTGGCCGCGCCGCGTTGAGCCGGCTAGGCATGCGCGCCATGGATTCCGGCGACACCGAACGAGCCCGGAGCCTCCTGGTCCAGCAACTTGCCCTGGGTGATGAGGAATACGACGACATCGCGGAAGTCAACGCGGCCATTGCGCTCGGCGACCTGCTGCGCAAGGAAGGTGAGCGGTCTGAGTCTCAGGCGCTCTTCCGGCGCGCCGGGCGTGGCGCCCAGCGGCTCGACTACCAGCACGGCATCGCCGAAGCACTCGTGCGACAGATCGAGATGCTCCCGCGCAACACCGACCTGGAAACAATGGCTGCGCTGCAACGACAGGCCTCTGAGGCCGCGCGACGTACGGCAGATCTGGGTTTGCAGAGCCGCATTGTGATCAGCCTGGCTGAGACGCTTCGGCGCAACGGCAAGACCGCCGAGGCTGTAGCACAGTTGGAGGAAGGCCTGCTCGTCAGCCGCCAGATCGGCGACCTGGCAATGGAAGCACGCTGCCTGACTGCGCTCGCCGAGATCGAGCAGGGTCGAGGCCGCATCGCGGCGGCCGCCAACCACGAGCGTGAGCTCTCACAACTGGAGGATCGGCGCGGTAATCGTGGCGCTGCTGCCGACTGGTCGATTCGCTCCGGAACCTCGTTGCTGGACCTGGATGAGATCTCGGGTGCTCTGGAGGCGTTCAACCACGCGCTGCAACTGGCGGCCTCGGCTGGTGATGTCACGTTGGAGCAACGAGCCCTCGGCGGTATTGGCATGGCGTACGCGCGGGCTGGCCGCCGCTCTGAGAGCCTGGAAAACCTGATGAGGGCGTTGGATCTTGCGCGGGCGGCGCGGGACCGCCGGCACGAGGCACGATGGTTGGCCACCCTTGGCCAGGCGCTCTGGCGCTTCGAGCAGCCGCAGGAGGCGATGCGAGCGCTGAACGACGCGCTGGGTGCGGCGCAGCGGGTAGAAGATCTGGCGTTGCAGGCGAGCGTGCTCACCCAGCTTGGGCGCATCTACGCGGCGGGAGGGCAAACGGCGCGGGCCAAGGAGTGCTACGCCAACGCGTATTCACTGAATCGACGCCTCGGTCAGACCGAAGAACAGATAGACGTGCTCAATCTGCTCTCCGTCCTGGCTGCCGAAACCGGGCAGCTCCCGGCGGCTATCGCGTTCGGCGATCAGGCGCTGCAATTGGCTGCCGGCGGGAGCGACCGCCTTACGGAAACGCGCATTCGCCTTCGTCTGGGCCGCCTGAACATGGCGCGGGGCGACACCAGCGTCGCCCTGGATCACTTTGCCAATGGCGTTGCTCTGGCCGAGGCGGTCGGGCAACCAGCCCTGGCTGCACAGGCCCTGGCCGCGCAGGCAGCAGCCCAAATGCAACTGAACGACTCCGGCGCCCAAACAACCTTCCGCAAGGCGCTCGGTCAGGCGCGGGCGGCGGGAGACGCTGCGGCAGAGGCCAATGCGGCCATCGGGCTTGGCCAGTTGCTGATCGGGCAAGGCGCTCGGGTTGAGGGAGGGCAGATGCTTCAGGAAGCCTCTGCGGCGGCGCGGCGTATGGGTCCGCGCGGCGCCTCGGTTGCCCGCCGAGCTGACGACCTGCTGATCAACCTGGGGCCGATCGAGCCAGCTCCCCGCCGCACTGCGGAGTCGCCACGGCGCGTCGAGATCACACGCACGTCGGAGCCGGCGCCGGAGGAAAGCGTGATACCCCCGCCCTCTGAGGGCAGCGAGGGCGCTGGAGACGCCGTCTTCCGGGAGACAACGCTCCCACCGCTCTAGCTCGCGTCAGAGAGCTGGTCTGCACGTCGCGATAAACTCCCGGCGCCGCGCCAGGACATGGTGTAGACGTACGTACTTGTGGCCGGTACAATGGCCGGCACCGCAGCAGGATACGTAAGTCCCGCAAGGATCACGGTCGAAACTCCCGCCAACGTTTCGCCAATCCTTGACACCATCTCAGGCCCGGACACGCCGGGCGGGTGACACCCATGCGCCGCCCCAGCGTTGCCGCTGCCGGGTTCGCCCTGATTGACGGCGAGGCCGCCGATCCGGACGGGATTGTCTATATCGATCAGACGCCAGACCGCTGGGGGCGTCTGCTGTTGGCGTGCGTTGAGCCGGGTGAGTATTCGGCGCGCGGGCTTGAGTTGGCGGGCGTCGCGCTGCGGACGCTGCATCAGGCCTTCGCTGGGACTCCGGGTCCGGCGGCGGATGCATTGCTTGCGGCCTTTGCAGCCGCCAACGATGCCCTGCTCGCGGAAAACCGGGCAATCACGACGGGCAGGTGGGAGCGCCGTATCTGTGCCGGCGTCACCGCTGTCGCGCTGCAGGGGCGCGAGATCTTTGTGGGCCAGGCGGCCCCGGCCCAGGCGATCCTGATCCAGGATCAGCGCGTGTACGCATTCCCCGACCTTGCCTCCTGGCGGGGAGACTACGTTCCGGACGCCATTATTCCGGAGAGTTTGCCGCTGGGCCTCGCGGACGATCCCGCCCCGCAGATTTTTCAATCGGACGCTGCGCCCGGTGATCTCATCGCCCTTTGCGCGACCTCTGTTGGACATGAACTCTCCCGAAACAGCGAGTCGCTCGATGCGCTCTACGACGCATCGCTTGTGACAGATGATCTCGAAGGCTCGGTGGACCGCCTGGAACGCCTGATGGTGCGGAAAGGCATAGTCAGCTCCTTTGCAGTAGTGGCTTCGGTTACTCGCCTCGGCGCTTCGCAACCGATGTTCACGAGGAGGTCAAAGGCTCGGGGGGCTGCGCCCGGCGAGGTTGGTGGTCTCAGCGGTGCGGACGATGTGCGTGCACCACGGAGCGTTGTAGCGCGTGATGCAATGATTGGCGCGGCAGAGCGTTTGTCTCGCCCCCGGCCTGCGTCAGTTCTGGACGACAAGGCACGACGACGAATACAGGCTGCACCGGGAGCCCAAAGTGTGCGGCGCTACCGCGAGGCCGGCGGCATTCCAGTGGAAGTGCGCGCCAACTTACCGCGAGGGCCGGTGGTGCACGTTCCAGCACGCGTGCTGGCCATCTCCGTCGCGCTGCTGATGGTTGCGGGTGGCGCTGGCGCCACCGTGAATTTCCAGCACGGGCGCGAGGCCCGAGCCCAGGCCGCGCTGGCCGAAGTAGACCGGTCGTTGCAAGACGCTGCGGCAAACCCGCTCGTGGCAACCTCCATGGTGACGCAGGCCGAGCAGGCGCTTGACGATGCGCGCGCCTCTGGAGCGGATCCCTCACTCGTGTACCAGTATGCCCGCGCTCTTTCAGCCGTGCGGGACAATGCCTGGAACATCCGCCGCCTGCAGGACGTACGCATGCTTGGCTCGGTGCCAGGTGCGGCGTCCGACGCGCCGGTGCGCCTGGCGCTCAGTGGCGACACGCTGTATGTCGCGGCGGGTGATCTGTACGAACTCCACCCCGAGGAGAAGCGGCTGCTCCTGCTGCTGGCGCAAGGAACGGATGTTGGCGGCACGCGGGCCGGGAAGTTGCGCAGCGTCTCAATTGACGGCGGCGCGGTCATCGCCAGCGATGGCGAGGCTACGTATGTTCGCGACAGTCAGGGAGTCTGGCAGCGGCGCCCCATGGCGATTGAGGAGGTCGGCGGCATCAGCAGGTCATTGCCCATTGTTTCCTGGGGAGATGCCGCGTACGCGGTGTCCTGGGAGGGTGACCTCGTCCGCTTCTTCGATACGTCAGCAGGGCCCCAGTCCGAAGTGTGGGCGACCAGCGCGCTCAACCCGGACTTGCTCCAGGTGACCGACTTTGTTATCGACGGCAAGATCCATCTCCTGGCGCAGGATGGGCGTCTCCTGACCTTTTCCCGAGGGCAGCCAGAAACGACGGTCACGCCATTCGTGACGCCCCGCCTTGGCGCCACCCGCTCTCTCGCGCAGGCTCCGCTCGCTTCCCAGCGATACCTGGTGGACGGCGACACGGTCATCGGCGGCAACCAGGGCCGCATTCTTCGCGTGGACCAGGCTGGTAATGCCACCCAGTTACTGACGCCCGAGGATGCAGAATCCGGGAATGCGCTGGCAAATGTTGATGAAGTCGCTATCGACGAACTCACTGGAACGGTTTTCTGGATCGCGGATGGCGTGATATGGCAAGCTCGCTTACCCCCTGCCTGACGGGGCTACGCTGCGGCGCGTCTATTGAGCCGGGCAGGGTCAGGTTCTCGAGATTGATGGCCGCCAGGGTTCAAGCCGCAGCAGCATTGGCATCCCAGGCTGCGCCGGGACAGACCGGGGGACGTTGATCGTGGCGAAGGCAGTGGCCCCGCCGGTCATGGCGCTTTCGCCTGTGGGCGCGATGCCTTGCGCATCCAACAGGGGTCGGCGGCCGACGTACGCCGCCGGGAGCACGCCCCTGACCTGCGTCAAGATTTTTCCGGGCCGCGAAGCCGCGACTGATCTACAACTGGCCTGCCACGCCCATACCCAGTGGGGCAATTTCTGCGAACCGGCGGCTCATGCAATGCAGACCAAAACGCCGCTCACAGCGTTGTGAGGCTGTGAGCGGCGAGCGAGTCCGGCGCGTCTACTGGTTCTGGTAGAACTCGGCGTTGATCGCGCGGTACTGAGCCCACTGTTCCGGCAGATCATCTTCAAAGAAGATCGCCTCGACCGGGCAGACTTCGGCGCACACGCCGCAGTCAATGCACTCATCAGGATTGATAAAGAACTGGTCGGCATCGTCCGTTGAGTGGATGCAATCGACGGGGCAAACCTCGACGCAACTCTGATCCTTGACGCCGATACACGGTTGGGCGATTACGTACGCCACGATGCTTTACTCCTCACCCGGGGTGACCCGGGCTGCGCAGGTCGGTGCGCTATGGACCCGCTTGGTATGCACATGCGCTCGTCCTTGACGAACTCGCGGGTAGAGAGGATTGTAACAAGTGCGTCAACATTGCCGGTTTCAGCCGCACAGCTATTCTGACAGCTACGTGACCAATGGCTGGTGTTGTCCGCACAATCACGGCTGTCACCATGCCTGAGCCCTCAGCATTTCAGCGCTCGTTGGCTTCCTTCTGCGACGCGACCGCACAGTGGCGGCGGCGCAAGGCGGAGGAGTACGACCGGGATGAACGCAATCTGCGTACGGCCCATGCGCTTCAGGAGTTCGGGGCATTTGTGCTAGCACTGCCTGCGGACGACCAGCGATTGCGCGATTTGCAGCGATTGGCCGGAACGGGAGAAGATTTCACCCCGGATCAGCGCGTACTCTACGAACTGGGACGCTTCCGCTTTCACCAGCCAGACGCTGGCATAGACGCATTCCTGTCGCGATTGGTCAGCCTGGCCGAGGCTGACCGGGGAGAAGCGGGCCGGTTTGGCGGGTTGATGCCAGAGGGCGACGATCCCTGGACCTAGCCGACCCGTGCGAGGTGGGCAACGGTCTCGACATGGTGCGTTTGTGGGAACATGTCGATCGCGGCAAGATCGAGCAACTCGTAGCCGGAGCCAACCAACACCCTGATGTCTCGCGCCAGGGTGGCCGGGTCGCACGAAACGTACGCAATACGTTGTGGCCGCAGCCGCAGCAGGCCATGCATGGCCGGCGTGGGCAGGCCCGTCCGCGGTGGATCAAGCAGCACGAACGGCACGCGGCCGTGCGTGCGATAGGCGTTTTCCAGCCAGCGTTCTACGGAATCAGTCTCAATGCGAACGTTGTTCAGCCCGGCAGCGTCCGCATTCAGCCTGGCGTAGCCGGCTGCTTCGGCCTGCGCTTCCACCCCGATTGTCTGCTCGAAGCGGCGCGCGAGCGGCAGGGTAAAGAGACCGACCCCGCAGTACAGATCAAGGGCCTTGCGGGTGGCGGGCGAGAGCACGTCGCCGGGTCGCGGCGCGTATTTCAGCGCCTCTTCGACAAGCATGTCGAGCACACACAGGTTGGCCTGGAAGAAGCAATTCGCGTCAAACGCGTATGTCTCGCCTGCGACTTCCAGGGTCACGACCTGCGAGGGTTGGCCATTGAACGACGGCGCCAACGAAACGCCGTTGTCACCGGCGGCACATCGGATCTCCCTCAGCCCGTCCGGGAGTTCGCCATTAGTCAGTCGCAGCCGCAGGTCCTCATAAACTTCACCCAACGCCGGCAACACAAGTGGGTCGTAGGGGATATCCACGACATCATGGCTGCCATGCTTTAGGTAGCCAAGCACGTCCGCCCGGGGGTCAAGGCGCCATTCGGCACGCACCCGGTAGCGCCACTGGTCGGGCGAGGGAATGATGGGGACTGGTTCCAGCAGTTCGATACCGGCGATCCGTTTCAGGCAGTCCGCAACGATTGCCTGCCTGGCCGCAAGCTGGGCGTCATACGTCAGGTGCTGAAAGTCAGCGCCGCAGTCTGCCAGCCGAGGGTACGGTGGTTCGATGCGATTCGGGCCAGGCGTGAGGATTTCGACAATCGACGCGTGCGCCACCCGGCCCTGGTCTCGGTCAATGTGGACCTTGAGCACATCCCCGACCGCAGCCCGGGAGACGAAGAGCGTGCGGCCACCGCCATACCCAAGGCCCAGGCCGCCGGGGACAATCCGTTCGATGGTCGTCTCGGCAATGTCGCCGGGACGCGCCGGGAGTATCCTGGTACTGGATTTGACATTCTTGCGGCGAGGCGGCACGTTCCAGATCCCTTGTGGACGCGCCATGCGGCAGGCAGTGACGCAAACCCGAAGCTCCGGGGGGAGAAAAAGAACGACCCCCGGATGCAGACACCCGGGGGTCACACCGCCAGATCCTCTGGCGGCAGTCAAGGTCAGGCAGATTTGGCCTGGGTGCGCAGGCAGCCTGTGCACACGTTCATCCGCCGGGATACACCATTGATAACCACCACACGGGACTGCACGTTCGGCTTGAACATGCGGTTCGTGCGGCGCTTGGAAAAGCTCACGTTGCGGCCGAACTGGGTAGTCTTGCCGCAGACGTCACACTTGCCGGCCACTGTGAAATTCCTCCACGATATGCGCAGTATGCGTAGGCACGATCAAAACGCGACACCACGAGTATCCGGGAAATTTCCCACGTGGCAAGGCATCAACCTTCGCGCGACCCTGAACCATACCATGTTTCCGGCGAGACGGTCTATGTCAGTTGGGGACCAGGCGCGGCTAGACTTGAACGTCTACTGTTCGCCCCAAACATGTGATACCGAGTGACCCAGGACGACTTCAACCCGGAGCAGGGAACGCCGGACATCGGTGACGCGCGAGAGCGCGTCGAGGCAGCTGTGGAGCTGCTGCGCCGGGAATGGCGGGATGGTTGTAACGCGCGGTCCACCTATCAGGTGGCGCTAAAAAGCGTGCGCCGGCTGATCCAGACGCTGCCGCCTGCCGAAGCGGCGGAACTCCACGGTATCGTGGCCGATCTCGAGCGCTACGGCGACCTTTCTGTCGAGCAGCGGCGCGCAACGCTGGCTGGTATTGCTGATCGCCTCAAGAGACTCGCTCCTCGGTTGCCACGTCCTGCACCGGTCCGGCGGCCCGCTGCGAGCGAACGGCCGGCAGCCCAAAAATCTGGCCCCGGCGAGAACGCGCGCCCCGGGTCTGCTCCACCTCGGAGCACGCCGCTGGAGCGCGCCGAGGCGCCGGCAAGCCGCCCAATCCGGGTCGCGGCGCAAATTGCACCGCTCACGCCGGATGCGCCAGTGACCGCGCTCCGGGGGGCTGGCGGGGCGACCAGCAAGAAGCTGGCGAAGCTCGGGGTCGAAACGGTGGGTGATCTACTACGCCTTGCGCCGCGCCGCTATATCGACTACTCCCGCACGATCCAGATTGGCAAGGCGCTGACGCTGCGACCGGGCGAGGATGTCACCGTGCGGGGTCGCATCACGGACCTCCAGGTTCATCGCGGTCCGGGGGCGCCGCGCGTTGTCATCAAACTGGCGGATCAATCAGGTTGGATGCGGGTGACCTGGTTCAACCAGTACCTGGCGAGCGCCATGCACGTCGGTGAGGAAATCATCGTCAGCGGCGCCCTGGAGCAGGGCCCGGGCCCGCTCTCCTTTACTGGCCCGGAGTGGGAGCGAGCCGCAGGCGGCGACAATGTCTCCACCGGGCGCATTGTCCCCGTCTATCCGCTGACCGCCGGCCTGGCGCAGAAATCGATGCGCAACTTCACCAGGCAGGCGCTGGAAGCCGCACTGGGCAGCGTCGAGGACTATCTGCCGTCGGCGCTCCTGGAGCCAGTTGGTGGTGATGGCGCCGTTGCTGGTCCCCTCCCACCGCTCAGCGACGCGATTGCCCAGGTCCACTATCCGGACAGCGAGGCCCAGCTCAGGCGCGCGCGGCTGCGGCTGGCGTTCGATGACCTGCTGCTGCTGCAACTTGGCCTGGTCCGGCGCAAACTGGAGCGCCACGCGTTTACTGGAGCGCCGATCGTCACGAATCTGGACCTGATCAACCGCTGGCAGGCGACGTTGCCTTTCACGCTGACGCATGCCCAGAAATCTGCGCTCGGCGAGATTTTCGGTGATCTGGGCCGGGACATCCCGATGGCGCGCCTCCTGCAGGGCGATGTGGGCTCCGGGAAGACGGCGGTCGCCGCAGGCGCGATGCTGTCCGTTGTTGGGCAGGGCTACCAGGCGGCGCTGATGGCGCCAACCGAGTTGCTGGCCGAGCAGCACCTGGCGGGGATCACACGTCTGTACGAGGGTCTGCCCGAGTCTGATCGCCCAACCGTGGCGTTGCTCACCGGAGCAACGAAGGGCCGCGAGCGCAAGGCGTTGCTGGCCCAGGTTGCCGGAGGGGAGGTCGACGTCCTGATCGGCACGCACGCGCTGATCCAGGATGGCGTCGTGCTGCCCCGGCAGGCGCTCTCCATCGTGGACGAACAGCATCGGTTTGGCGTGCGGCAGCGCGCCTCCCTTTCGGGCGGGGTGGATGGCATGCTGCCGCATCAGCTGG
This sequence comes from Thermomicrobiales bacterium, assembly GCA_041390745.1. Classification (GTDB taxonomy): domain Bacteria; phylum Chloroflexota; class Chloroflexia; order Thermomicrobiales; family UBA6265; genus JACCXM01. Next base: position 14,803 of record JAWKPJ010000027.1, read on the forward strand.
GGATGACCGCCACGCCGATTCCCCGCACGCTGAACATGGTCTTGCACGGGGATCTCGATGTTTCAGTGCTTGCGGAGCGTCCGCCCGGGCGGACCCCGATCATTACCGAGCGCTACCTCGGGGTGGAACGCAGCATTGCCTATGACCTGGTGCGAGAACAGGTGGCAGAGGGGCGCCAGGTCTTCGTGATCTGCCCACTGGTCGAAGCATCTGAGGTGATTGAGGCCAGGGCGGCGGTTGAAGAAGCCCACCGCCTCCAGACCGACGTGTTTCCTGATCTGCGCGTTGCGGTCCTCCACGGGCGCATGAAGGCGCGCGAAAAGGACGCCATCATGGAGGGGTTTCGCAACCGGGAAGCTGATCTTCTGGTCTCAACTTCAGTCATCGAAGTGGGCATCGACATCCCCAACGCCACGGTCATGATTATCGAGGGGGCAGACCGGTTCGGACTGGCGCAATTGCATCAGTTTCGTGGGCGGGTTGGTCGTGGGTCAGCGCAGTCGTATTGCCTGCTGCTGGCTGAGAACGCCAGCGCCGATGGGGAGGCCCGTCTGGAGACCATGGTCGAAAGTGATGACGGATTCCAGCTTGCGGAGCGGGACCTGGAGCTGCGCGGCCCCGGGGATTTCATCGGCACCCGCCAAAGTGGGCTACCAGAAATGTCATGGCTCGATGGCGGCTTTGACACCCGGCTGCTGGAGCGCGCCCGGCGGGCAGCGGAGAGTATTCTGGCGCAGGATCCGGATCTGTCCGCTCCGCACCACGCCGGACTCCTGACGCGCTTCACGGCGTTTTGGGATCGGGCGGCGCCAGAGAAGGCCGTCTAGTCGAGGCTCCCCGCGCCATGAGCACCCACCGTGTCAGCCCACGTGCAGGACGTGTTGACCCAGCGAAACTCCCGCGTGGCCCGGGCGGGCGCGCGCTTTGCCGAAACTGTGGCGTCGAGGTTCCGGCCAGGCGGCGCACCTTTTGCAGCGCCGCCTGCGCCGATGATTGGGCGGTCCGCAACAACCCCGCGCTCATGCGGCGTCGTGTCTATCAACGGGACAAGGGGGTGTGCGCCCTCTGTGGCGTGGACACAGCGGTGCTGGGCAAGGTGCTGGCTGAGGAGTGGGATCGTGTCAAGATGGCCCGCACCGCGCCTGAGCGGCGCGAGCGAGAAGCGTTTCGGCAGTGCTACCGGTGGTTCTTCAGCCGAAAAAGCTACTGGGATGCCGACCACATCAAGCCGGTCAGTGAAGGTGGAGGAGAGTGCACGCTGGAGAACATGCGCACGCTGTGCGTGCCTTGCCACCAGATCGTGACGCGTGAGTTGGCGAAGCGAACAGCTTCCCACCGGCGGCAGAAACGCCTCGGTTACGCCAGCATCCGGACCTGGCTGGAGGATGACCCGCACCAAACATGAGCGGGGCCTCAGTTCGAGGCCCCGCCCGGTGCGTTGATCAATACGTTTCCGGCGCGACGTCGCCGCCGCGCCGGCCTGTAGATTAGCGGCGGCGCAGCCCGAAGGACGCGCCGGCGGCGCCAAGGGCGCCAGCCACGGCCAGAATGCTGCTGACATCAACGCCACCCACGCCGGTCTCCGGCAGGGCAACGACTTCGGCTTCCGCAGCCGGCTCCTCGTAGACAGCCTCTTCAGCCGGGGCTTCCCAAGCGCCAACGCCGCAGTCGGTGTTGCCGACCACAATCGCGTTGCCAACGTTGCCGCCGGAGTTGATGAGGCCAGTCGAGATCGCACCACCATTCGCGGCCGAGGTGGCCACGCCGCCATTGCCGGCGGATGCGGTGTCGATGGCGCCGTCGCCGCCGTGCCCACCGCTGGTGGTGGCAGCGTTGTTGCTGCCGGCGCTGGCGTCAGAAATGCTGGTGCCAGCATCAGCGGAGATGCTGATCGACGTGGAGTTCATGACCTCGCCGCCGGAGATGAACACGCCGCACTCGTCCTGAGCGGCAACTGGCGACGCCAGAAGGCCAGCACCAACGAGAGAGACGGCAACCGCCGAACCCATGATGAACCGCGAGAGCTTCATTCCCCTGTACTCCTCCCCTTCGCCACACGGCGCAAGTGGAACGACCATCGGCGCCACACACGCCGTGTACGCTTCCCCCGAGCCCCTAATCCCGGGGGCCGTGGTCATCACCAGCATGAACGCCTGATCGTGGGCCGACGGACCCCGTACCAGGCTGCCGCGTGATAACCAGGCGGAACCCACCTGAAGGTGACTTCCATCTGCATGTCAGCAGCAATCAATTGCGCCACGCGCAGGCATGGTAGACACCTGACCGCATCATATAGAAGCGCAAGAGTATCCGTCAATAGCGAGGACCATTCGGTCGCAATCTGCGGGCACAAGGATGCACCATTTGCGCAAGTTTCTGGTTGTCACTTGACATGTTCGACGTTGCAGGAGCACATGCTTATGGAGACACAAACTGGCATCGATATCTTCAGCGCCAGTTTCAAGGATCACGCCTTCGCGTCCTATGCGGAACTCCGCGACTCCGATCCGGTCCTGGCCGTGCCGCTGCCAAATGACCAGACACTCTGGTTGGTGCTGCGCTACAACGACGCGACCGTGATGATGAAGGAGCACGGCCGCTTCGGGAACGACATCGCCAGCGCATATGCCGAGGCTGAACTCGAGGGTATGCGTGCCCAGTATCTTGCGGGCATGACCGAGGAGCAGGCGAGCCAGTTGCTCGATCTGGATCAACTCTTCGGGCGCATTCTGCTCTCGATCGACCCGCCAGACCACTCGCGGTTGCGGCGGCTTGTCGCGATTCCTTTCACGCCCCGATACATCGAAGGGCTCCGCGACCGCGTGCGGAGCATCGCCCGTGCCCTCCTCGACGAGGTTGACGCCAGGGTCCGGTCCGGCAAGCGACAGTTCGATCTCATTGATGATTTTTCGTACCCGCTGCCGCTCACGGTCATCGCCGAGATGCTTGGCATTCCCGAGGAGGATTACGACCGCTTCCGCGTCTGGTCGCAGGCATCAGTTGCGTTTGTGCCGGGCCAGCCACAGAGCCAGGAGCACATCGATCTACTCCAGGAGTTCTCAAGCTATCTACGACAGCTGGCTGTCAGGAAGCGGGAGTCTCCGGGAGATGACCTGCTGAGTGGGCTGGTGCAGGCCGAGGCCGATGGCGACAAGCTCAGTGAAGAAGAGCTGATCTCCATGATGTTCCTGCTGATCGTGGCGGGACACGAAACAACAGTCAATCTCATCGCGAATGGCGCCCTCTTGCTCTTCGAGCACCCCGATCAGCGGCAGCGCCTGCGGGAGGACCCGGCACTGCTCAAGAGCGCAATCGAAGAGATGCTGCGGTTCTATGGTCCAGTCGAGGTGGGCCTGACCCGCTGGGTGTGCGAGGACACCGAATTCGCCGGCGCGCAACTCAAGCGCGGCCAGCAAATGATGGCGGTTCTGGCCTCGGCCAATCACGATCCCGAGCGGTTTCCTGACCCTGAGGTCTTTGACATTTCGCGGGAACCGAACCGGCACCTGGCCTTCGGCACGGGTATCCACGCTTGCCTGGGTGCAACGCTCGCCCGCCTGGAGGCAGAGGTCGCGTTCACCGAACTGCTGAATCGTTTCCCGAACCTGGAGCTGGCGGTCCCGCGCGATACGCTTGCCTGGCGCGATGGCACATTCATGCGCGCGCTGACCGCGCTGCCGGTTCAGGTGTAGCGAGGCCGGTTCGTATTTCGGCGGGCCAGGTTCGGTGTCGATGACGCCCTGACCTGGCTCGCAACCGTCTCGCTGTCAATCCGGACAATCGACCTGCGCGTTACTACATCCGGGTACGTTGAGGCAGTTATCCGGGCAGTTATTGACAACGATTGTCGCGGGCGCGTTGCCCTGCAGGGTCACGACACCCTCGTTCGCGATCCCGCCGTAGAGCTCGGTCGCGGTGTTGTGTGTGACCTGGCAACTCGCCTCAATGGTCAGGCTTGCGCCACTTGCCACCACGATGCCGCCGCCACCGGCGGCAGTGTTCTCACTGATGGTCGACTGGCCAGCCAGCGTGGTGAGCCCTGCGGCCACCAGGAGCCCGCCAGCGTCGCCGGTTGTGGTGTTGCCGGTGATCTCACAATCGGTCAGGGTTGTGAGGCCCTGCGCGTAGATGCCGCCGGCCAGGGCCGCGCCACCACTCGTGCAGGCGTTCTCGCTGACCAGGCAACCCGTCATTTGCAAGGAGGATTGACTGTAGATGCCGACGCCGGACACGTTGCTACCCTCATTGGCCGTGACAGCGCAGTTCGTCATGTTCAGCCCGGCGCCCATGCTGACGATACCTGCGCCATAGTCGTTCGAAAGCATTCCGCCGGTGAGCCGCAACTTCTCAAGCGTCACGTCGCCCGCAGTGCCCTCCAGCAGGAGGACGCGGCCCTGCTGGTTTGCGCTCAGAATGGTGTTGGCTGCCGGGTCAACGCCCTGACCCGCCCCGGCGACAACCATGCCGCGGCTGATCGTGAAGTTCCCCACATACGTGCCGGGGCAAATCGTGACAATAGACATGCTTGTGTCGCTCAACGCGGCTTGCAGGGCTACGCCGCATTCCTGCGGGGTCTGGTTGCTGGCGCACGTCACGGTGCAGGAGAGGCACCCGCCATTCCGGCATACCTGGCCAGCCGGGCACTCGGGGCAGCCAAGGTCGGTTGGGCAGCGTCCGCAGTTCACGCGGCGGCCACACGTCCGCCGATTCTTGACCGTGCCACACTTCCCGGTACAGATGGCCTTTCGCGACTTGGGTTTACAGGCGCGGTCACGCCGCCGCCGGTGACGCGCCTTGCGCCTGCGTCGCCGGCCGGCCTCTGCCGCATCGTCGGAGGCAAGGGCAAAGCCACTGACCCCCAGTAATCCAAGTGGCAGGCCCACTACCCGGCGTCGCGATCCAGGCGTGGAAATCGCTCGCGTCAGCGTGTCGAACCAGGTGCAATCCATGCTGAATCCTGCGGCGGGCGAGGCAGCCGACATTTGCGAGAATTGGTCGTTTGCTCCGGATGGTAGCCGACTTCGCCCGAACATGACTCCGTATGGCCGCCTGACGCAGACCCACGGGTTTCATGCGTTGAGCGGCATGAGCTGGGCTGCAATCACCGCAAGCTGCACGCGCGTTCCGGCCTGCAGCTTGTTCAGCAGCGACGAAACGTGGGTCTTGATCGTGTTCGGTGAAAGGTAGAGTGCGTCCGCGATCGCCTTGTTGGTGTGCCCGGCCGCAACCAGCGCCAGAACCTCCTTTTCGCGCGGGCTGAGTATCGCCAGGTTGTCCGGACCTGGTTCCGCCGACGCCGACTGCCTGACTTCCGCCAGCCGGGCGTCGAGCTGTGCACTGACGGTGCGGGCGCGCTGCACCGCTTCGGTTGACGCCGCGATTGTTGCTTCCAGCGCGAGACGCGATTCCAGGATCGCTCGGATCAGGGTGGCGCGATCATCAGCCTCGCGCGGAGCCCGGCTCGCAGGCAGGAAGCGCTCGGTGCTCCTGCCGCCTGTCGCGATCACCATTCGCATGTCGTTATCCACTGTTGACCTCCCTCCGGCGCAGCGACGCCTCGTTGTTGACTCCAGCGTAGGTGCGAAATGTGGAGATGCTGTGAAGAGCACCCGGAGAGATGTTGACGGCGCCTGGCGGCAGGGCGTCGAGTTACGGCGCGATACAAGCTTGACGGCCTTCAGTGATAGAACATATGATCTATTCCGTCCCGGAGCACTGGAGTGCCGACCAGTAGGGGCCACCAGCGAGGGCGGTCTGAAGCTGACTGCCGGGAGGTCCGCAATGCACGATCTACAGTCAGGCCCGGCGTCCGATGTGTGCACCGACGCGGTTGCCAAGGCGTTGGCGAGCGTCCGGGCGAAGCACCGGAGCAACCCTGACCTCGCCCACATGACCGGGAGCGCGGTTGCCGAGCGCGTCACCGCGCTCACGCTGCCGCCGCGCCCTGCGCGAGGTGACTGGTGGCTGGTGGGGCGCGTCCTCGACGAGATCGAGGAAGTTGAGTTCAGTGTCTGGTTCATTCCGGCCACACGGCGCATCGGAATCACCCGGCGAGAGCAGCCGACCGTTATTGCGCCGGCAGCGCCGCTGAACATGCCCTGCTACTACGATGGCTTGCGCAGGAACTGGATTGATTCCCTGACCGGAGAGGTTGTTCCGGGACCAGACGGCGAGAACCGTGAATCCGGTTTGGAAAGGCCGACGTAGACCACAGCAGAGAGCGCAATCCCCTGAACTATGCGCCCTCCCCCAAAACCCAGGGAACGCGCAAGCGTTCCACCCCTTCCCCTTCCCGCACGTGCCCGGCCCAGAGAGGCCGGGTTCGTGTTTCTGGCGCATTGCTGTCGTGGCCGTCTCGTCCGCCGTGTTTCGCATACTATCCCGCGTGGCATGCAGTGAGGAGACGCGGTGCGAGTCATTGCCGGAGATCGACGCGGGTTCCAGTTAAAGGGTCCGGCAGGGCGGTTTACCCGGCCCATGGCGGACAAGATCAAGGGCGCCGTCTTTTCGATGCTGGCCTCGCTTGGCGTCGAGCCCGAGCGCGTGCTCGATCTCTACGCGGGAACCGGCGGCATCGGGATCGAAGCGCTGTCCCGGGGCGCCGGGAGCGCGGACTTCGTCGAGCAAAACGCGGCGGCGGCGGCAGTGGTGCGGGCCAACATCGCCCATACCAGGTACGACGACGTGGCGCGCGTCCACCAGGAGTCGGTTGCGACATTCGTGGCGCGAGCGGAGCGCGATCCGGCCATGAGGCCCTACGACCTGATCATTATGGATCCCCCGTATGCCGATCCCGATCTTGCGCAGATGTTGGTGCGGGTGGGCGCGTCGCCGTTGGTAGAATCGGCCACCGTGCTGGTGATCGGGCACTCGCCGCGCGTGACCCTGCCGGAGCAGGCGGGCAAGTTGACGCGCCTGAAAGAACGCTGTCACGGCGACAGTTGCTTTTCCATCTACGAGGCAGACGATCTGGAACCGGCGGAGGCCGCGCCGGATGCAGGAGACGCATGAACCCACGACGCGCCATCTACCCGGGAAGCTTTGACCCGATTACGCTCGGCCACGTGGATGTGGCGCGAAGAGCCGCCCGGCTCTTCGACGAGGTTGTGCTGGCGGTCTACGAAGGGAGTGAGAAGTCCGGGGCGTTCTTTACCCCGCTCGAACGCATGGCGCTCGCCCAGCAGGTTCTGAGCGCCCTGCCGGAGACCAACATCGTCGTTGACAGTTTTTCAGGTTTGACCGTAGATTACGCGCGTTCCCAGGACGCAGGGGTTATCGTGCGTGGGCTGCGCGCGGTTTCTGATTTCGAATACGAGTTCAAGTTGGCGCACATGAACGCCCACCTTGCTCCGGAGATCGAAGTCGTCTGCCTGATGACTTCGTCCGGTCACTCCTTTATCAGTTCCAGCCTGATCCGGGAGGTGGCAGCATTGGGAGGCGACGTGGATGCACTGGTGCCGACCGTGGTGCAGCAAGCACTGGCCGCGAAGTTGGCGGCGCGTGTCTAGCAGCACCCGGCAAGCGGCGGCGTCTCCCCGCACGGAGGACAGGAATGCCTGACCAGAACCAGACCGACCCATTCGCCTACGAAGGCGATAATCGAGACGACGATGTGCTCGTGCTCCTGGAGCAGATCGAGGAGTTGGTCAGAGAGGGACGCAAGGTTCCCTTCAGCAACATGGTGATGGTGGAGGAAGAAGAGATCCTCGTGTTGCTGCACCAGGTGCGCTCGGCGGTGCCCCGCGAGATTCGCGATGCGCAGCGTGTCGTGGATGACCGCGCTGACATCATCAACGCCGCGCAGCAGGAGGCAGCCAAGATTCTTGACCACGCCCGCAGCCAGGCTGAGTACATCGTCTCCGAGCAGGGCGTGCTGAACGAGGCGCGGCAGCGCGGTGAGGAGTTCCTGCGCCAGGTGGAGCAGGAGAAGCGGCGCACCATGGGCCAGATCGATGAATACGCGCTCAAGCAGCTCTCTGATGTTGAGGCGGCAGTTCAGGACAGCCTGACGGTGGTGCTGGAAGCGTTGCGCACCAGCTCTGCCTCGCTCGACCAGGCGAAGCGGCACGTCGGCGCATGACTAGCCTGCGCGCCTGTGGGGAAGTCGCCTGTCGTTGACGGCGCGGTCGCAGGCTTGATACACTCTCCCGGTTGTGCCGGATACCCCGGCGCGACTTTTTGTGTCTCGCGGTGAAATTGGGAACCTCCTGGCATGGCGACCACAGGTGGTCCGCAGGAACTGCGCAACGAAACAGCGATCAACGTTTCCGGACTGCTCAAGGGACAGGTCGGGGACACCCGCGACTTTGCGCTGCACCTGGAGACACTGGTTGCGGATGGCGAGGTTGTCGCACGCAATGTTGGCGGCACGGTGTTGCTGACGCGTTTGCGTGACGGTGTGATGGTTACCGTTGAGGCGACGGGCGTCGCGCCATTGATGTGCGTCGGTTGCCTGCGAGAGTATGATCAACCGTTTGACGTCTCATTCGATGAGGAGTTCCGCCAGACCGTCGATGTGCGCACGGGGCTTGGCCTTGGAGTCGAGATCGACGAAGAGGGAGACCAGTTCTTCATCGACGAGAATCACGAACTTGACGTGGCCGAGCCATTGAGGCAGGAAATTCTGGTCTCGCTGCCGATGCGGCCCACGTGCGGGCTGGAGTGCCCGGGGCCAGATGTGCTGGAAGTGGGCGAAGATGCTGCGGTCGATGATCGGTTCGCAGCTTTGGCAAGCCTGCTGAAAGAGGACGCAAAGTAGTTTCGACCAAACCGGCGCCGGGTGGCGCTGCAAGGACAGAAAGGGTTAACTATGGGCGCACTGCCAAAGCAACGAGTCACCCGCCACCGCCAGGGCAACCGGCGCCGGCACGACCACCTGAAGAACGTTCCGGTTCTCGTGGATTGCAATACCTGCGGTCAGCCGCATGTGGTGCATCACGTCTGCCCGGCCTGCGGGTACTACCGTGGTCGCCAGGTGTTCGTTATCGAGCAGCGCCGCCGGCGCGCTGAGTAGGTCCGCTTTCAAACGTACTCTGGCAGCAGGGCAGGCGGCAGCGTCTGCCCTGTAGCATTGCGCGCAGCAGGCGTTTCGGGACACACTCCCGCAACATCTGCCACCCGCGCGGGTACCGCCGACCATTAGTGTCCTGCGGTCTGCCTCACTGCAAGGAACGATGATGCGCAATGCGGCGATCACCGGTTGGGGTATGGCCGTACCCGACCGGATCCTGAGCAACGCCGACCTGGAGCAAATGGTCGAAACCACCGACGAGTGGATTACCAGCCGCACCGGTATCAAGGAACGGCGCATCGTTGGGCCAAACGACAGCACAACTTCGCTCTCCGTCGCAGCCGCGCGCCAGGCGCTGGCCCGGGCTGAACTGACGCCCGACGACATTGATCTCATCATTGTGGCAACCTGCACCCCGGATCAGTTCCTGGTCTCTCAGGCGTGCCTGGTGCAAGGGGAACTCGGCGGGTCTGCAGGGGCGTTCGACCTAGGGGCGGCCTGCGCCGGGTTTGTCTACGCGCTGGCTGTCGGCTCACACATGGTGCAATCGGGCCTGCATGAGCGCGTCCTGGTTATCGGCGCGGATACGCTGACCCGCTTTGTGGATTACACCGACCGCTCAACGTGCATCCTCTTCGGCGATGGGGCCGGGGCCGTCGTGCTGGAGGCAACGTCCGAGGCGCGGGGCCTGCTCTCGACGGTCGTTGGCGCGGACGGTGGTGGATACAAACACCTGTACATCCCTGGCTGGGGCGCATTCGTGCCGGAGTCGGCGGAGCTTTTTCCGGAGTACCGGCCCTATCTGCAGATGAACGGCAACGAGGTGTTCCGCTTTGCTGTGCGCGTGATGGGAGACTCCGCAGCGGAAGCAGTGGCGAAGGCCAACCTGACGTTCGACGACATCGACGTGCTCATCCCTCACCAGGCCAACCAGCGCATCATCGACGCAGCGGCGCGTAGGCTCGCGCTGCCCGCAGAGAAGGTCTGGATCAACCTCGACCGCTATGGCAATACCTCGGCGGCCTCCATCCCAATTGCTATTGCCGAGGCGGCCGATGCCGGCATGCTGCACGAAGGCGACAACGTAGTGCTGGTTGCGTTCGGGGGCGGTCTGGCCTGGGCTGCCGGCGTGGTGCGCTGGGGCGTAGCCGGAGTTTGCAGGGACGACGCGTGCCGGGCTCAGCCGGTACTGGCAGGAGTTGGGCAACATGGCTGATACGCCGGGCAAGGTTGCCTGGGTTTTCCCGGGACAAGGTTCCCAGCGAGTTGGGATGGGGCAGGAGCTGGCCGCCGCAGACGCGGACATCGCCGCGCTCTATGAGCAGGCCGACGCTGTGCTTGGCTTCTCGCTGAGTGACATCATCTTTGGCGGGCCAGACGAAACGCTGCAGCAGACCCCGGTCCAGCAGCCAGCCATTTTGCTGACGAGCATTGCCTACCTGATCGCCCTCAAAAAGCGTGGGTTGTTGCCAGATGCGGACTATGTGGCGGGTCACAGCCTTGGCGAGTACTCGGCACTGGTTGCTGCTGGCGCGCTGTCGCTGGAGGACGGCTTGCAATTGGTCCGGCGGCGCGGCGAACTCATGCAGGAGCACGGGGCCGGCGCAATGGCCGCCATCCTGGGCATAGATCCTGATTCCGTCGCAGCCGTGGCCAGCGAGGCCGGCGTTGATGTTGCGAATTTCAACGCTCCTGACCAGACAACGATCTCCGGGCGGCGCGATGCCATTGAAAACGCGATGGCATTGGCGAAGGAGCGCGGCGCCAGGCGCGCCATTCTGCTGCCTGTCAGCGCGGCGTTCCACTCCACGCTCATGAAGGGCGCAGAGGAAGGCATGCGCCCGTACCTGATGGCCGTACCCATGACACCGCCCGATGTGCCGCTGGTTGCGAACGTCGATGCGGCGATCCTGGCTGAAACGGACGAGGTCCGGCAGGAACTGATCAACCAGATCTGCGGCTCGGTGCGGTGGGTGGATGTTGTCCGCACGCTCTCCCGCGAGGGGGTGACGCGCTACATCGAGATCGGGCCCGGCAAGGTGCTGGCCGGGCTGCTGGCTCGCGCCACGCCGGGCGCAATGATCGACACAGCCGAGAAATTGCTGACATAACCAGACGCCGGGCTACGTGCGGCGTGAACAGGGGAGGGGCATGAGCGAGAGCGGGCGCACCGGCGTGGCGGTGATCACGGGCGGCACGCGCGGAATCGGGCTGGCGGTCGCCAGGCGGCTGGCGCGGGATGGCTATGACGTGCTTCTGACGTACCGCGACGACGCGGCGGTCGCTGAGGCCGCCGCCGCTGAACTGGCGGACAGTGGTCGCCGTGTCGAAGTCTTGGCAGCCGACGTGGCCACCGCAGACGGGGCGGGCGCGACGATCGAGACCGCCATGCAGCAGCTCGGTGGGCTGGATGTCGTCGTCAACAACGCCGGCATCACCCGCGACACATTGATCATGCGCATGAGTGAGGACGACTGGGACGCCGTCCTGACGACGAACCTCAAGGGCACGTTCCTCGTGTCCAGGGCTGCCGTTCGGCCCATGCTCCGCCAGCGCTCTGGCCGCATCGTGAACATTTCCTCAGTGGTGGGTCAGATGGGCAACGTGGGGCAGGCGAACTACGCGGCAGCCAAGGCCGGCATGATCGGGTTTACCAAGTCGCTCGCCAAGGAGATCGGATCCCGCGGGATCACGGTCAATGCCATAGCGCCCGGTTTCATTGCCACGCGATTGACCGACGAGCTTTCGGACGACATGAAGAAGATGTTGCTCGAACGCACGCCGCTTGGGCGCTTTGGCGCGCCGGAGGATGTGGCAGGCGCGGTCGCATTCCTGGTCGGCCCAGACGCGGGGTTCATTACCGGCCACACGCTGACCGTCGATGGCGGCCTGTTCATGCCATAGGCCAGGCGAGCAGAATCCGGGACTATTTGGACCAGCAATCGTTTCCCGAGTGTTGCGTCGCGTTCGGTTTTCACCTAGGCTGAACGCGACATCGGGTGACCGCTTCGCTGCTTGAACGGTGCGCCAGTCGGCGACTCTGGATTGTGAAGCCTGGCCCGGTGGCCCTGCGCTTGTGAGGGGAAATGTCCGCCGACGCGGTTTGGGCGCTGGAAATTGTGCCGAACGAGCAGGAGGTCGAGCCTCACGCTCGGTCCCTGCGCCATATCCTGACCGGGCTTGGCGTCGAATCGCCACAGGTCCGCCACAGTGCCCTCTACCTGCTTCAGGCGCCTCGATCCCCGGAACTTGAGCAATTTGCCACGTTCCTTTGCGTCAATCCGGTGCTCGCGACTGCCCGCGACGGCGCTGATCCCGACCACGATGCACTCTGGGTGATCGAGGTCCTTCCGCATCCCGGCGTGACAGACGCGGAAGGCGAGAGCCTGGCCAGCGCATTGCACCGGGCTGGCTTCCCCGGCGTGCGGGCACGCGCAGGGCATCGATACTTCATCGACAGCGGACTCGCCGCCGACACCGTGGCGCAGGCAGCCAGGAAGCTGACTCACGAGGTCGTCGAGAAAGTCGCCTGGCGCCGCAGCGTCGAGGCGATGCCTCCCGCCTGGTGGTCAGGCGCGTTTATGCCCGCCGCAGCGCCTGATCCCACGGTTGAGACCGTGCCGATACGACTCCTCAGCGGGCAGGCGCTACTCGATCTCAGCAAGTCGCGTCTCCTCTCCCTCCCGCTGAGTGATCTTGAAGCGATTCGCGATTACTTCGCCGAACTTGGCCGTGATCCGACGGATGTCGAACTGGAAACCATCGCGCAGACCTGGTCTGAGCACTGCGCGCACCGCACCTTCAAGGCGACGATTACCCACCGGGAGCCCAACGCTGAGCCGGTGGAGATTCGCGGGCTGCTAAAGACCTACATCTCTTCGGCTACCGCGCAGGTAGCCCGGCCATGGGTGCTCTCCGCCTTCAAGGACAACGCGGGGGTCATTGCATTCGACGACGAGAACGAGATCTCGTTCAAGGTCGAAACCCACAATCATCCCAGTGCGATTGAGCCGTTTGGTGGGGCAAACACTGGCGTCGGCGGCGTCGTGCGCGATGTGCTCGGGGTATCGGCGGAGCCGATTGCGAATACCGACGTTCTCTGCTTCGGGCCGCTCGACGCCGAAGGGGATGATCTGCCCCCGGGCACGTTGCCGCCGGCCGAGGTCTACGCGGGCGTTGTGGCGGGCATCGCTGATTACGGGAACAAGATGGGCATCCCGACGGTCAACGGGGCTACGCTCTTTGATCCTGGTTACGTTGCCAACCCGCTAGTCTTCTGCGGCACGGTCGGTCTGGCCCCGCGTGGCCGCCGCCCGACTCAGCCCAACGCCGGGGACCTGGTCGTTGTCGCCGGGGGGCGGGCCGGCCGCGATGGCATTCACGGCGCCACTTTCTCATCGGACGTGCTGGGCGATGTTCACGCGGAACTCGGCAGTGTGGTTCAGATCGGCGACCCCATTGTCGAGAAGCGCCTGGCCGATGCGCTGCCGGTGGCCCGGGATCGTGGCCTGTACAGCGCTGTCACGGACTGCGGCGCGGGCGGTCTTTCCTCTGCCGTCGGAGAGATGGCCAGCGAACTCGGCGCCGACGTGGAACTGGCGCGAGTTCCGCTGAAGTACGACGGCCTGCGGCCGTGGGAGATCTGGCTCTCCGAGGCGCAGGAGCGGCTTGTATTCGCCGTGCCGCCGGGGAATTGGGAGGCCCTGCAGGAGGTGTTCGCGGGCGAGGGCGTCGAGGCCACCGCTCTGGGCGCGTTCACCGGAGACGGCAAGCTGCGTGTTCGCTACCAGGGCCAGATCGTGGCAGAACTGGACGGCGCGTTTCTGCACGATGGCATGCCGTTGCGGTCTTTGGAAAGCACATGGGAGCCGCCGCCAGCTTCGGATCAATTGGCCCCGATGCCGCAGGGCGCCGATCTCAGCGACCTGTTCACCCGCGTGCTTGCCGATGCCAACGTCGCATCCAGGGAGACCATCGTCCGCCGCTACGACCACGAAGTGCAGGGGCGTACCGTTGGCAAACCCTTTGTGGGGCCAGACGACGCGGGCCCAGCTGATGCAGCAGTGCTGCGCCCGATTGTGACGTCCAGGAAAGGCGTCGCAATCGGATGCGGCATCAACCCGTGGTACGGCGAGATCGATCCCTACGCAATGGCGCTTCTTGCCGTAGACGAGGCGCTACGCAACGTCGTTGCGGTGGGAGCCGACCCAGAGCAAACGGCCATTCTGGATAATTTCTGCTGGGGGAACCCGATGTTGCCGGACCGCCTGGGCGGACTGGTCCGTGCCTCACAGGGTTGCCACGACGCGGCAGTTGCCTATGGCGTGCCGTTCATTTCGGGAAAGGATTCGCTCTACAACGAGTACCGCCTGGCGGACGGGGAGTCGCAGGCTATTCCTGGCACCCTGCTCATCTCGGCGATTGGCATCGTCCCGGACCTCGCTGCGACAACTTCGATGTTTCTCAAGCAGCCCGGCAATGCGTTGTATCTGGTCGGCGTCACTGGCAGGGACCTTGGTGGATCGCTCGCCGCGCGCCTGACAGGCGCTCGCGGAGGGCAGGCGCCACAGGTGGATCTGGAGCGCGGACGGGACGTGCTGCGGGCGGTGCATGCGGTCGTCCGCAGCCGGCTGGCTCAGTCTGTGCATGATCTCAGCGACGGGGGATTGGCCGTTGCTCTGGCCGAGATGGCCCTTGCCGGAAATCTGGGCGTGAACGTGAACCTGGATCAGGCGCCGGCAGCAGCAGGCGAACTCGATGCGGGCACGCTGCTCTTCTCTGAGTCGCCCACGCGTTTCCTGGTCGAAGTTGCCCCGGGTGACGCACCGGCATTCGAGGCCGGGTTGGGACAGGTTCCATTTGCTCGCATTGGTGAGGTAACGGTCGACAGTCTGCTTTCCATCCACGCAACGGGTCAGGCGATCGTGGCGATCCCGGTGAATCAGCTCAAGGCAACCTGGCAGGCCACCCTGGCGGAAGACAACCCATGAGTGCGAGTCTGGAAGACCCACACATTGTCCCAATGGCGCGCAGCAGGCCACGTGCGCTGGTGCTGCGCGCACCCGGCACCAACTGTGATCGGGAGACGGTTCACGCGCTGGAGATAGCGGGCGGGGCGGCCGAGGCGGT
>JAWKPJ010000028.1:0-25819 GCA_041390745.1 Thermomicrobiales bacterium
AGCGCCGTCGACGCAATCGCAGCGATTGCGAGCCCAGAAAACAGCTTGCTCTTCATTGGACTGAGTCCTCCCCTCTCATCGGTGTCCCCCGCCGCGAGTGCAGAGACGGTCTACCCGTCCTGGGGTCCACGCCGCATCTCATCCACCCCATGGCATGCGGCCACTTCCTAGCCTACACGCCGGAGCGTCGATGTCAAGCCGCCACGGTCCTAATGCGCGGCGCTTGCCTCTTCCAACGCCTTGTCAATGGCACTGGTTTCGCAAACGTGCCCACGTTCGGCACAGCAGGCGGGGCCGTTCGGGGCACTATACTCGCAGGGATGCGGAAAGGCGGTCTCAGCGTTTGCAACTTCAGGATAACGACTCGCGTGGCCAGCACGTGCAAACGTCGCCCCCGGTGACCCGGCGCCCGTCACAGTCCGCACCCTTGCTGCGGTTGCTCGTCTTCGTTGGCGGCTTCGCGTCGATCGGGGTCGAGCTCACCATGAGCCGCCTCATCGCCCCGTACTTTGGCAGTTCCACGTTCATCTGGGCATCCCTCATCGGCCTCACCCTGACTTTCCTGGCGCTTGGGTACGCCATCGGCGGCCGCGCGGCGGATCGCTGGCCGCGCGCATCCCTCCTCTACATTGTCATGGCCGTCGCGGCAATTGCCGTCGCGGCAATACCGCTCGCAGCCAGGCCGCTCCTGTTGGGGTCGCTGGAGGCCTTCAGTGCGCTCGATGCCGGCGCTTTCTACGGTTCACTGGCAGGCACGCTCCTCCTGCTGGCCATGCCGGTCACGCTGTTGGGTTTCGTCTCACCCTTCGCCATCCGCTTGCGGCTGGTCGACGTCGATTCCGCCGGCAACACTGCGGGTTCCCTCTACGCACTTTCTACGCTGGGGTCCATCGCCGGGAGCTTTCTGCCGGTCTTGCTGCTCATCCCGTGGCTCGGGGCGACAGCCACGCTGGTTACCCTGAGCCTGTTGCTCTTGTTGCCCGCGCTCGCCGGACTCCTGATCCTGCGCTCACGGGCGACTGCGGCGATCCTGGCCGTGATTGCGCTGGCAGTTCCGGCGGTGACGCTGGCCGCGTCCGGGGGTATCCGCCCGGCAGATCGGGGCTCGCTTCTGCATGAAGAGGAGTCGGCCTACAACTACATTCAGGTGGTCGACGAAAATGGGGCGCGCGAGCTGATTCTGAACGAGGGCCGCGCGGTGCATTCCATTTATGACCCGGAGCAATTGTTGACAGGCGGTCCCTGGGACTATTTCATGGCGGCGCCCCTCCTGGTCACAGATGCGGTCAACCCGGCTCCGCGGGACGCACTCATCATTGGGTTGGCAGGCGGCACCACCGCGCGGCAACTTACTGCGGCGTACGGCCCCATCCCGATTACGGGAGTCGAGATCGATCCGAACATCGTCGAAGTGGCCCGCAGCTACTTCGGGCTCGATGACCTGGCAAACCTCACGGTACAAGTGGAAGACGGACGCTACGCGCTGCGAACGTCTCACGACGAGTTCGACCTCATCGGCATCGACGCCTACCGCCAACCGTATATTCCCTTCCAGTTGACGACGCGCGAGTTCTTCCAGGAGGTTCAGTCCCACCTGCGGCCCGATGGAGTCGCCGTCATCAACGCGGGCCGCACGCAGACGGACTTCCGGCTGGTCGATGCCCTGGCAACCACATTGCGCGATGTCTTCCCGTACGTGGTCGCTATCGATGTGGGGCGTTACAACAACACGATACTTGTCGCCAGCGATTCACCCCTGTCGGTTGCCTCTCTGGCCGCACACGTGGAGACGCTCCCTGCGGACTCTCCCGTGCGCAGGGTCAGCCAATGGATCGCCGAGAGTGGAAATGCCCGAGAGATTGAGCCCGGTGGACTCGTGTTTACCGATGACCACGCTCCGGTCGAACTGGTTATCGACACCATGATCCTGGACGCGGCGCGCGAGATAACGGGCGGAACACCATGACCAGGCAGCACGCAGCGGCGGGCCCGGCAATCTGGACGAGCGAACTTCTGTCCAGTTTGCCAGGGATTCGGCATGCCGTGACTGGGCGCGCACCCGGACTTGGCCAGGCGGATGGCAACATTGGTTACAGCGCGCCTCGCGACAGGGACGACGCCTGGGCCATGCGTAAGCACTGGTGCGGCCTGGCGGGTCTGGACGCCGAACGCCTGGTGACGCTTGGGCAGATCCACGGCGCGGTGGTCCACCGCGTGCGCCGCGAGGATGCTGGCCGCGGCGCGAAGCCAGGCTCGAACCAGATTGGTCTGGGCGATGCCCTCATCACGAACGAACCTGGCGTCATCCTGATGACGCTGCACGCCGACTGCCAGGCGCTGCTTTTTGTTGATCCGGGATCCGAAACGCGCGGCCCGGCAGTGGGCGTCGCCCACGCGGGTTGGCGCGGAACCGTTGCCGATGTCGCGGGGCAGACCGTGACGGCGATGGCGCAAGCCTTCGGGACACGACCGCAAGATCTGTTTGTGAGCGTTGGACCGGCCATCGGCGGGTGCTGCTACACCGTCGGCGCTGAAGTGATCGACGCGTGGCGGGCGATTGCCGGCGTGGCGTGGCCCGTGGCCGTGAGCCAGCGCGAACCAGCGCGCTTCTCGCTGGAGCATGCCAACGCCTGGCTCCTGCGCAGAGCAGGCGTGCCGCAAGAGCGCATTGAGGTCAACGCGGTTTGTACCCGGTGCGATGCCAACGGCGAGCGCTGGTTCTCCCATCGCGGCCAGGGTGCGTCCACAGGCCGTTTTGGCGCACTGATTACCATTCAGGATTCGTGACGATCGAGTGGCGCTGAGGGAGGCGAGGGCGGGTGAGTACAGCGGTGATGGGTCTGGCCGAACGCACGGCAACGGTGCAGCGTCAGGTGGCGGAGGCGGCCGCCGCGAGCGGTCGTGACCCAAACTCCATCACGATCATCACGGTTTGCAAGACGGCCCCGCGTGAGGCGGTGGACGCAGCGATTGCACTCGGACTGCGTCACTTCGCCGAAAACCGTGTGCAGGACGCCCTGCGCAAGTTTGAGGTTCCCCTCGCCCCGGGATGCGACCTGCACCTGATCGGACACTTGCAAACAAACAAGGCGCGCCCGGCCGTTGGGCTCTTCGATGTCATCGAAACCGTTGACCGGCCCTCCCTGATCGCCGCGCTGGAAAAGGAAGCCGCGCGCATCGAGAAGCGCCTGCCGGTCCTGGTGCAGGTCAACGTTGCCGGAGAGGCGCAGAAGGCTGGGTGCGCGCCTGACGAGGCTCATAGTCTTCTGGCCGCCCTCACGGCCTCGCCCTGGCTGCAGCCACAGGGCTTCATGACCATGGCGCCGCTGGTAAGCGACCCGGAGGAGGTCCGCCCCGTCTTCCGTGGCCTGCGCGAGCTGCGAGACCGCTTGCAGGAGCAGTTCGCCGATGTCCCGCTGCCGGTGCTCTCCATGGGCATGAGCAATGACTACCCGGTTGCCATTGCCGAGGGCGCCACGCTGGTTCGCATCGGTCGCGCCATCTTCGGGAGTTAGTATCAACTGGCTGCTTGACGAGATTTCTTGCAGTTTGCTAGCGTAGTGCTGTCCGTCGAGTTGAGACACCTGTGCGTTTTGGGCGCAACTCACAGGGCGCTGGTGCGCCTGCGGGAATGCCCATGACTTGCAGCGATTCAACGTCGAATCGCCCTGGCAACGCCGGGTGCTGAGTACTCGATCAGGCAGACGTGCCGCCACGGTTGGCGGTGCTGCGGGAGCGCCGGCATGGTAGGCCAGGCGCTCGCGAAAGGAGTCAGTGAGTGACACCACGCGACATTTCCCGAGTCCAGGCGGATCTCCTGCGAAGTGCCACGGAGCGTGGCATGAGCCGGCGGCAGCTTATGGTGCGAGGCATGGCCCTCGGCCTGAGCGCTACGGCGCTCGCTGGCCTGATCAGCGCCTACAAGCCGGCCGCCGCCGCGGCGCAGGATAGCCCGCTGGCAGGCAAGACCATCGACATGACGATCCTTGGCATCGCCGGTTGGCCTCCCAGCCGCCTGGGGGTGGACATGGCGAACGAGCTGTTCAAGCCGTTTGCCAAGGAAACCTACGGTTACGATGTCAATTTCGCTTTTGAAGAAGCGCCGTTCGAGTCCCTCTTCCAGAAGGCAGCCACTTCCCTGCAGTCTGGTTCCGCGCAGTACAACATCATTATCTCCGACAGCCAGTGGCTGGGCGCCCTCGCGGAGCCGGGCTGGATCGTCCGCCTGAATGACATCATCGCGGAGAACCCGGACCTTGACATCAAGTTCGAGGAAGCGGCCGCTATTGGCTACCGCATCTACCCGGATGGCTCCGACAACATCTACGGCTTCCCACAGGAAGGCGACACCATTGCGCTCTTCGTCCGCCAGGATCTGATGAGCGACCAGGCCGAGCGCGACGCCTACAAGGCGGCGAACGATGGCGAAGACCTGCCGCAGACCTACGATGAATGGCTTGAAGTGGATATGGACCGCTACGAGCGCGTCTGCAAGCACTTCACCCGCCCGGATGACAACCTGTTTGGCACGGCGTTCCAGTGGTCGAAGGTCTACGACTTCGTTTCTTGCTACGCCTATCCGTTCATGTGGTCCAACGGCGGCCAGACCTGGGACCCCGCCACTGGTCAGGTTGAGGGCATTCTGAACTCAGAGGTCAACATTGCTGGCCTTGAGTGGAACAAGAAGTTCCTGCAGTACGCGCCCCCAGGCGCCACGAACTACGGAATCGCCGAAGAGGTGGATGTCTTCACCGCCGGCACCGTGGCAACCTGTCTGCAGTGGTCTGCCCTCGGCGTTCAGATGATGAATCAGGTCGCTGGCGAAGCCATCGGCACGGTTGCGGACGACACGCGTCCCGTCAAGCCCGAAATGGTGCTGATCACGCCTCCCCCGGGTTTCAGGCAGGACGACGACAGCCTGAAGCGCATCTACACGCTTGGTGGCCAGCCGTGGGTGATCAACGCCTTCAATGACGAGGATCACCAGCAGGTGGCCATCGACTACATGAAGTTCTGGTACCAGAAGGACACCCAGCTTGAGTTCGCCAGGCGCGGCGGCAACCCGACCATGGTGGATGTGCTCGAGGATCCCGACTTCGATGCCATGCAGCCGCAGTTCCCGGCCTTCAAGTACATGATCCGGGAGAACCGCTCGCAGGACTTCTGGCACGATCCCAACTACGCCGAAATGCTGGCGGTGCAGCAGGAGGCGTGGAACGGCTTCCTCACGGATGTGGTGCCAGACGCCAAGCTGGCCATGGACTACACCGCCTGCAAGCAGCAGGAGATCCTCTACGACGCCGGGCGCTCGGACATCGAGGCGTCCGAAGCGTGCAACGACATCAGCATCTAGCGCTGGCGCCGGCTGCCAGGCCGGCCAGCACCTGACATCTGGCGCACTCGTCCTCTCCGGAGCGAGGGCGCCAGATGTCCATGGCATCGGAGCCAGGATGGCACAGACGACGCTTCCTGTTGACAACCAGATGGCCACCGCCCGGCAGACGGCGCGCAAACGCATGCCGTGGGCACGCGCGCTGGACGAGAATCGGTTCTTCCCGACACTGCTCCTGGTTCCGATCCTGATCTTCTTTATCGTCTGGAACGTGGTGCCGCTGTTGTGGCTTCTGGGTGTCAGCTTTTACCGGTACAAGCTGACTGCGGCGCGGCCGCCGAGTTATGTCGGGTTCGAAAACTTCATTGATATCTGGAAATCGACCGAGGTGTGGGGCCTCCTGGGGCGCACCCTCTCCTTCATGGTGCTTACCGTGGGCGGCGCGACGCTCCTGGGCATGTTGCTGGGCTTCCTCTTCTGGGGCAGCGGCAAGTTGCCCGGTCGGCGTCTGGCGCTCACGCTGCTCTTTACACCCATGGTTCTGCCGCCGGTCGCCGTCGGCACCTTCTTTCGCCTGATCTATGACCCAATCTTCGGCATCGCCAACTTCTTCACGCAGCTCCTCATTGGTCAGCGATTTGATTTCCTGGGCAACAAGGACCTTGCGTTCGGCGCCACGATCGCCGTAGACATCTGGATGTGGACGCCCTTCATGATCCTGATGACCCTCGCGGCGCTGGGTTCCGTACCCAAGGCTGAGTTGGAGGCAGCGGAAATCGACCAGATTCCGTGGTTGAAGCGCATCTGGTACATCATCCTGCCCAACGGCAAGTTCATCCTTATGCTCGGCATCCTGCTGCGCACCATCGATGCGTTCAAGACCACCGACTTGCCGTACCTGATGACCAACGGCGGCCCAGGCAACACGACGGAGTTTGTCGGGCTGTCCCTTTATCGCACCGGGTTTGAGGCCTTCCAGATGGGCGATGCCTCTGCGCTCGCCATCATCACCCTGCTGGTGGCCATCGCCTTCGCCTCGATCTACCTGTATGTCCTGAGCTATCGCGAGACACGGGCCCAACTGAAATGACCCAGAACCCCTGGCGGCAACGCCTTTACCACACCCTCCTCTGGCTGATTGCGCTGGCGTTCTTTTCGCCCGTGCTCTGGATCTTCCTGTCCGCTTTCAAGACCGTCGGCGAGATCGTCTCGCCGCAACCCGTCTTTCTCTTCCGCCCGACGATGGACAACATCGTGCGAGTGGTGACCGGGCCCAACTTTCTCGAGTATCTCAAGATGAGCTTCATCCTCAGCATTGGCTCGGTGCTGATTGCCCTGGTTGTCTCCTTCCTCGCGGCCTACTCCTTCTCGCGGTACCGGCCCACCGGCACCAACTTCATCATGTTCCTGCTGCTCAGTACGCGCATGGTGCCCGCCTCGGCTGTGGTCATTCCGATCTTCCTCCTGTACAACGTGCTTGGGTGGTCCAAGACCGTCCACGGTATGATCCTGTTCTACGCCATGTTCAGCATTCCCTTTTCACTCTGGATTCTGAAGGGATTCCTGGACGGCGTCTCCATGCGGTACGACGAGACGGCGCTTATCAACGGCGGCTCCCGCCTGCACACCATGTTCCGGGTCGTGTTGCCGCAGGTAAAGCCGGGCCTGGTGGCCGCCTTTATCTTCAACATCCTCTTTGTCTGGAACGAGTTTCTCTTCAACTACATTCTGGGCGGCCAGGGCAGCACCATGATTCCTGTCCTGCTGGCCACGGGCGTGAAGCAAGGCGGCATGACTGACTGGTCGTTTATTGCCGCCACGTCACTCATCTATATGTTGCCGCCGATTATTGCCATCTACATTTTCCAGAAGTATCTCCTGGTCGGCATGACGTTCGGCACCGTGCGAGGCGAGGTCTAGAGTATGGCGGATCCATCCCGCGAAGGCGTTTCCGACGTCTGGACAGACAACCCGGAGATCGAAACGTCATCACGCGACGGGCGGGTTATCGCCGGGCTGCCCGGTCTGGTGCGGCCAGGGGAAATCCCGGTTGAATATGTACGCAGGGCGCTCCCCTTCGCGGCCACATTTCAGGCCATCCTGATCGTCGTGATGTTCGCCAGTTTCGTGCTGATTCTGCAGCAGGGAAGCAAGCCGCTGTACCAGATCGGGTTGCCAGTGCTGGTGCTCGCGGCATTTCTGCAGATTGCGTTTGGCAATATCCCGCCGGCGACCGGGTTCGTGAAGTCCATGGGCTTGCTGCTCCTGACCTGGGCCATCATGGCGGCCCTGATCATCATCAGCATCAACATCACCCCGAACCTGATACAACTTGGGCAGGCGAAGCGATGAGCGAGAGCGAAACTCCCATTCTGCAGTTCGAGCAGATCAGCAAGTCGTACGGTAATGTGCCAGTGCTCAGTGGGGTAGACCTCACGGCCAACGCCGGTGAGCTGACGGTAATCTACGGGCCGCCGGCCTCGGGCAAGTCGGTCCTGATGCGGATCCTGACCGGGCTGGAACACGCCACCAGCGGGCGTATTCTGCTGCGAGGCGAGGACATTACGTCCGTTGCCCCGGCGGACCGCAACATCGGCTATGTGCCGCAGTCGTTCGCCCTCTACCCTCACCTCTCGGTGCGCAAGAACATCTCCTACCCGCTCGATCTCGCCGGGGTGCCCGCGTCCGAATCGCGCGAGGTGGTCGCCAATGCCGCCGCAATGCTGAAGATTGAGGAGCACCTCGAAAAGTCGCCCGACCAGCTCAGCGGTGGCCAGAAGCAGCGCGTGGCGATTGCGCGCGGCATCGCCAAACGCACTGACTTCTTTGTGCTCGATGACCCACTGGCCGGCCTGGACTTCAAGTTGCGGGAGCAACTGGTTGATGACCTGCGCGGCCTGAAAACTGCAACGGGAGCGAGCGTCCTGTATGTGACCTCTGACGTTATTGAGGCCATGACCCTGGCCGACCGCATGGCGGTTCTCTCGGAAGGCCAGATCATCGAAACGAACCAGCCCGAGGCGCTGTACCGCACACCGCAACACGCGCACACGATGGCGCTAGTCGGCTTCCCACCCGCCAACTTCCTGCGTGGCGCTCTGGAGCGTCGTGGCGCCCAGTACTGGTGCACCACACCACTCTTCAGTTTCCCCGCTGACATTGGCGTGCCGCATGCGCCCCGGCAGGTGTATGTTGGCTTGCGCCCCGAGCGCATTCACCTCTCCCATCGCCTGGGCGATGTCGGGGACGACGCAGGTCCGCTGCACGCCTCCGCAAGCGTTGTGCTCCGGGAGGACCTGGGAGGGGAGGACATCGTCTACCTGCAGGCGCAGGGCGTGTCCCTGACGATGGTGGATCGCGACCATCACCGTGGAGATGACCTGCACGAGAACGTTACCCTCTCGGTCTTCCCTCACCACCTGACAATCTTCGCCGCTGACACGGGCGGCGCTCTGGGCCGCGGCGCGCACGGCGCGGCCGCTGCAGCCATCCGGGCAGAGGCGGGTGCGCACCATGGCTGAAATTCGCGTTCAGAACCTGACGAAGACCTTTGGTTCACTGCGTGCGCTGGATGACGTGAACTTCACCTTCCCGAATGGCCAGGTCACCTGCCTCCTCGGGCCGTCAGGATGCGGCAAGACCACGCTGATGCGCATCATTGCCGGGCTCGAACAGCAGACGACTGGCGAAGTCTTCTTCGGGGAGCGCAACGTCTCACGACTCTCACCGAGCAAGCGCGATATTGGCATGGTGTTCCAGTACCCCGTGGTGTATCGCGGCATCAGTGTCTATCGGAACATCGAATTGCCACTGCAGTCCATGAAGTTGTCGAAGCAGGAGCGGAAACAACGCGTCGACGCGGCAGTTGAACTCATGGGACTCGGCTCCAGCGCCGATCAGGACGTCTCCAAACTGGACAACGGCACGCGGCAGAAGGTCTCGGTCGCGCGAGAAGTGGCGCGGCAGCCGGAGATTATCCTTTTCGACGAGCCGATCACCAACGTGGACGCCAACTCCAAGCTGCAACTGAAGCGTTCGTTGAAGGAGTTGACCCGCTCGCTCAGTCAAACGATCGTCTATGTCACGCACGATCAGACCGAAGCGATGACGCTGGCCGATCAGATTGCGCTGATGCAAGATGGCCGCATCGTGCAATGTGCGCCGCCGCGTGACCTGTACAACCGGCCAAACGACCGCTTTGGCGGCTGGTTCCTGGGCAATCCGGGCATGGTGTTCTTCGACGCGCGCCTCTCGCAGGAGAGCGGAGCGGGGTTTCTTCGTTCCGACCTTTTTCCTGGGCCGATTGCGGTCAAGGGCGAGGGGCTGCCGGATGGAAACGTCACCATCGGGATCAGGCCAGAGAACATTCACGTCCTGGCCAAACCCGCCCAGGGCAGCGTGCCCGTTGAGCTGCGCCGCAAGAGCATCCAGATTGGCGGGCAGTACCTGGTCGCGCTGGAGGTCCCCGGGACCAGCACTACGCTGAAAGCAAAGGTCGCGCCGTCGGTCGGCGAACGGTTACCATCTTCCGGGCCGGTGCACGTCGAGTTGCCGCTCGACCGAGTTGCCGTGTTCGATGAGGGCGGAAACCGGATTGCGGCCGCCCTGTATGCCGTACCAGTACCGGAGACCGCCACGTGACGCGCCCGTATGTGTTTGGGACCAACTTCAAGATGAACCAGACGCCGCCGGAATCGGCGGCGTTTTATCGGCAGCTTGCCGCCAGCATCACCATTCCAGCGGAGGCCCGCGTCTTCATTTTTCCGCCGTTCACCTCACTTGACGCCGTGACCCAGGCAGCCAGGGGCGGCCCGGCCAATCTCTGGATCGGCGCGCAAAACGTGTACTTCCAGCCTGACGGCGCGTTTACCGGCGAGATCTCGCTTCGCATGTTGCAGGACCTGGGCATCGATATCGTGCTGCTGGGCCATGCCGAGCGGCGGCAGATTTTCCAGGAAAAGGATGTTGATCTCAACCGGAAGGTGCGCGCCGTCCTGGATGCCGGGCTGCGCATTCTGTTCGGGATCGGCGAAACTGCCGAGGAGCGCGGCTATGGCGTCAGCAATGAAACGATTCTGCGCCAACTAAAGATCGGGCTGCATGGCGTTGAACCAGAGCAACTCGATCGGGTCAACATTGCCTATGAGCCGGTCTGGTCGATCGGCGCTGGTGGCGTCCCCGCCACGCCGGATGATGTCGAGCCAGTTGCGGCGACCGTTCGGGCGGCGCTCAGCGAACGCTTCGGCGACGCCGGGACAAACGTGCCAGTGCTCTACGGCGGCAGCGTCGATCCGAAGAATGCAGGCGCCTTTACCGCACTGCCGAATGTGGACGGCCTTCTGGTTGGCCGGGCGTGCTGGACAGTCGAAGGTTTCATCGCCACATTCGAATCGGGCCTGGCCGGGTATCTGGGCAAGTAGTCCGCCACCTCCGCGCTTGCAGAAGTGACCGGGCAACGACCATCATTGCGTCCCGGTCCACATCGCAGTGGACTGTTTTGCAGAAAGGACTCCCATATGGCCGAGGTTGTCAGCCTCGGGATACATATTCTCGACATTCTGGGCCGCCCGGTTACCCGTATTCCACCCAGGCAGGATGTGGACCTGCTGGAAGAGATCCGGCTGACGGTAGCAGGCACGGCGGCCGGCGCCAGCGTGGATATGGCCAAGCTGGGCCTCGACGTCCTGGCCATGGGCGCTATCGGTGAGGACGCCGGCGGCAACTTCATTGTGGATACGATGGAGCGCTACGGCATCAATACCAGTGGCCTGGTGCGGAAGGCTGGCGTGCAGACCTCGGCGACCATGTTGCCCATCCGCCCCAATGGCGAGCGCCCGGCGCTGCACGTTCTGGGCGCCAATGCCGCGCTGACCGAGGACGACATCGACCTCGATGCCATCGCCCGCGCCAGGCACCTGCACTTTGGCGGCGTCTACCTGATGCCGCAACTTGATGGAGAGCCAACGGCGCGCATCCTCAAGCACGCCCAGGACAACGGCGTGCCGGTGACGCTTGACCTGATTGCTATCGACCGGCCAGATTTGCTCCAGGTCCTGCAACCCGCCCTCCCCTACGTCGATTACTTCATGCCCGGTCTGGAAGAGGCGCGGATGATCAGCGGCCTTGAGGACCGGCTGGACGTCATCGCGTTCTTCCTGGACCTCGGCGTGAAAATGACCGTCTTCAAGATGGGAGCCGACGGTAGCAGCCTTGCCTGGCGCAATGACAGCGGCGTTATCGAAGAGCTTCGTGTGCCGGCGCTGCGGGCGACCGTCGTTGATTCAACTGGCTGCGGCGATGCCTACTGCGCCGGCTTTATTGCCGGGTTGCTCCGGGGCTGGGACCTCGTCGATTGCGCCCGGCTGGGCACGGCCGCAGCAGGGCTCGTCATTACCGGCCTCGGCTCAGACGCGGGTATCGTGGATTTTGACCAGACCGTAGCTTTCATGCACAGCGGCGAACCGTTGCCGATGACCGAGTAGGACCACGCGAGATTGAGCATGACATCCTTTGAACGCAAGCAGCCGCGGGCACAGCGGCGAGTCGTAGTCACCGGCCTCGGCGCAATCTCCTCGCTGGGGAACGGCGCAGGCACGCTCTGGGAGAGCCTGCTCGCGGGCAAGTCGGGAATCCGCACGGCGGAAAACCTGGATCCCGGCATTATCAGCAGCACCATCCGGGGTGATGTCAGCGACGAGGATGTCCCAAACCGCTTTCTGGATACAAAGACGCTACGCAATACGTCGCGCTTTGCCCGTATGGCAATCGAAGCGGCTGGAGAAGCGCTCATCGATGCCGGGCTGGTCGATGCGGAAACGCTGGAGCCTTTGCCAGAACTTGCGAACGGCGGCGCGGTTATTGGCACCTGCGGCGCTGGCGTGCACGACGACTTCCTGAGCGCCTGGGAATCCTACAAGGCGCGCGGGGTGCGCGGCGTGCCGACGCACCTGCATGTTTCCTTTCCGCACAACCTCGCAGGGTACGGCATCCAGGCCCGCTTCAAGATGGGTGGCCCCAGCCTGACACTGACCACCGCCTGCGCAACAGGCGCACAGGCTATTGGCGAAGCGTTCGAAGAGGTGCGCGATGGCCGCGCGCCTGTGATGATCGGCGGCGCCACGGAATCGACCCACCACCCCATGTACGCAGCCGGATTCGCGGTCATGCGGGCGCTGGTTACCGACCGCAACAACGCGCCGCATGAGGCAAGCCGGCCCTTCGATGCCACGCGCGCGGGCTTCGTCCTCGGCGAAGGCGCGGCGATGCTGGTGCTGGAGGATCTGGAGCACGCACTGAACCGGGGCGCGCGCATCTACGCCGAGGTCCTGGGCTTCGCAACGTCAAACGACGCCCACCACCCTATCGCACCCCTGCCCGATGGTTCAGGCGGCGCGCGGGCCATGAACGATGCCCTGCGCGACGCTGGCGTCGATCCTGCAAGTGTCGATCACATCAACGCCCACGCTGCATCCACCTCGGCCGGCGACCTGGCAGAATCGAATGCTATCCGCCTCGTCTACGGGGAACGCGCAGAGAGCATTCCCGTCACCTCGGTGAAGGGTGCGCTGGGGCACTGCATGGGCGCATCTGGCGCGTTGGAGACCATTGCGGCGGTGCGCAGTATCTCTGACCAGGTGATTCCGCCCACGCTCAACTTCCAGAACCCGGACGAAGCTATCGGCCTGGATGTCGTGCATGGCGAAGCACGGCCGGCGGCAATTGACGTCGTAGCCAAGCATTCCTTCGGGCTGGGCGGCCAGAATGCCTGCCTGATTCTCGGTCGATTCGACCCGGAATCCTAGCCCGGATTATTCACGAACGTGACAACGGGGCATCCGTCTGGTATCGAGATGGTGCTGACTCACCCGACGCCAGGAGATGCCCCGCATGGCCCAGTCTGCCACAGCCCCACTTACCTTTGCCCCGCCAGTCGCCCTCCCGCTCACCGTCGATTTCCAGGGCGGCCGGCTCACCAGTGATGGTGGCTGGTGTCAGGTCGCCGAGGCGGATGCGGCGCTCGCCCTGAGCGAGACCCTGGCTGCCGCCGTCCCGGAGCCGCGCCGCCGCTGCCAGCACTCGCGGCTGGCGGTGGTGCGGCAGCGCCTCTACCAGATCACCGCCGGCTACGCGGATCAGAACGATGCGGACACCTTGCGCGGCGATCCGCTCTTGAAGCTGGTCTGTGGCCGCCTGCCCGAGAGCGATCCGGATCTGGCCAGCCAACCGACCCTCTCCCGCTTCGAGAACCGCTTCTCCGCTCGGGACTGCTACCGATTGGCCGAGGCGTTGGGCACGGTCTATCTGCGGGAGCGAGCGCGCGGCGGCATCCCGACCCACATCCTGCTCGATCTGGACAGTACGGACGACCCCACCCATGGCGAGCAGGAGGGGCATGCCTATCACGGCTACTACGGCCAGCACATGTATCACCCCTTGCTGGTCTTCGATGGCGAGACCGGCCAGCTCATCACGGCGGTGCTGCGGCCGGGGACGGTCCACGCCGGGCATGGGGCTCTTGCGGTCCTGCAGCGCATCGTGGCGCGGCTGCGAGCGCAGTGGCCGGGGGTGGCCATCACGGTGCGAGCGGACGCGGGCTTCGCCAAGCCGGTCATCTATGCCTGGTGTGAGGCCGAGGGGATCGCCTACACCATCGGGCTCGTGACGAACGTCCGGCTGCTGGCCATGGCCGCGCCACTCGCGGCGACCGCCCAGGCCGCATCCACGCAGGCCGGTGGCAGCAAGGTGCGGCTGGTGGACGAGACCACCTATCAGGCCGGCACCTGGGAGCATCCCCGCCGGGTGGTGATCAAGGCGGAGATCCTGGCCCCGGGCCCCAACATCCGCTGCGTGGTCACCACCCGGGCGGAGGATCCCGAGACACTCTATGACCACTACGTGGACCGGGGGGAGACCGAGAACTGGATCAAGGACCTGAAGCGCGCCTGCTTCGCGGACCGCCTGTCGTGCCACCGCTTCCTCGCCAACCAGGTCCGACTGCTGCTGCATGCCGCCGCCTACACGCTGCTCCATACCCTGCGCCAGTGGCTGGTCGCTGCCGGAGCCGAGCGGCTGACCCTGGAGACGTTGCGCCTGCGCCTGCTCAAGATCGGAGGACGCGTGCGGCAACTCGCCACCCGCGTCCATCTGCGCCTGGCCTCCAGCCATCCTGGTGAGCCGCTTTGGCATCTGCTCGCCGCGCACCAGGGTGTTCATGAATAATCCGGGCTAGGCGCCCTCGGCCTGCCCGGAGACCAGCACCCGATCGATGCGCCGGCCATCCATGTCAACCACTTCGAAGATCCGGCTATCCCACTCAACAGTGTCGCCCACGTCGGGAATGCGGCCGAGCGATGCCATCAGGAAACCGCCAAGCGTCTCGAAATCGCCGGATTCCTCGCCGGGCAACGGTCCTGATTGCAGCAGATCCCTCACCTCGTGGACGGACAGCGCGCCATCCAGCAGCCAGGAACCGTCCGCTCGCTGCACGGCCTCACCGGTGTTCCTGGGAGTCTCTCCAAGCTCACCGGTGATTGCCTCCACCAGATCATGGAGGGAAAGTAGACCCTGCACGCCACCGTACTCATCCACCACCATGGCGGCCGTGTTGGGGCGTCCCTGAAAGCGCTTGACGGCATCCAGGGCGGGCATCGACTCCGGCAGAATCAACGCAGGCTCCGCCAGCCCGCGCAAGTCGATTTCCTCACCGCTCAGGCTGGCGGCCCAGAGTTTCTTGACCGGAACCAGGCCGACGAGTCTATCCAGATCCCCTTCGTAGACGGGGAACAGGTGGTGGGGAGAGCCGGCCATCTTGTGCAGGTTTTCGTCCATCGGTGCGTTCAGATCGAGCGCCACCACCCGGTAGCGCGGCGTCATCAGGTCTCGCACATCGCGGTCGCCGAGATCAAACACCCCCTCCAGCAGTTCGTGCTCCCCTGGCGTAAAGACGCCGGCAGCGGTGCCCTCCTGCAGCAGAATGGCAATCTCCTCCTCAGTGACCGGCACATCCTCAGCCTGTCGTACTCCGAGTACCCGCAGAATGGCTTCTGACGACACGCCTAGCAACCGCACGATGGGCGACGCCACCCGCGAGAGCACCGTCATGGGCGGCGCCACAATGGCCGCCAGTCGTTCAGGACTTTGCAACGCGAGACGCTTCGGCACCAGCTCCCCCACGACGAGGGAGAGGTAGGTGACCAGACCGACCACGAGCAGGACGGCAATCGCCTCACTGTACGGGGCCAGCGCCGGAACGCGGCTGAGTTGCAGTGCCACTGGCGCAGAAAGCGCAGAGCCGCCAAAGAAGCCTGTCACGATGCCAATCAGCGTAATGCCGATCTGGACCGTCGCCAGAAACTGATTTGGCTCGTCCGCGAGCTTCAGGGCCGCGGCGGCGCCCGCATTGCCATCGGCGGCCCATTGCTGTAGCCGCGTTCGGCGCGCTGAGGCAATCGCCAACTCTGACATCGCGAAAACGCCATTCAACACGATCAATAAGATAAGGAGCCCAATCTCAACCGCCAACGACGAAACCTCCGGAAATGCAGCGCGGCGTGTCAGATGCTGACACGCCGCACATTCAGCTCTGGGTTGTACTAGGCCTTGGCCACTTCAACCGGCCGTTTTGCGAAGAGCATCGAGATAATGATGCCTGCTTCGTACAACACCAGTAGCGGAACCGCCACAATCGCCATGTTGAACGGGTCGGTTGATGGCGTGATCACTGCGGAAACAATCAGCAGAATCAGAATTGCGTACTTGCGGAAGCCCCGCATCTTCTGAGGGCTCGCGAGACCGAGTTTGGCGAGCAGAAACATGATGACCGGCAACTGGACGGCCAGGCCGAGGCCGATCATCAGCGTCAGGTAGAACGTGACGATCTGGTTCCCTTCCGGCGACCACTCGTAGATATCGCTCATGAAGCCGGAGAGGAACGTGAGAGCCCGCGGCGCCGCGAAGAAGAAACCATACGCCGCTCCGCCCAGGAAGAGTAAGGCGACGAAGGGTAGCGACAGGTAGAGAAGCCGCTTCTCTTTTCTGGTCAGACCCGGCACCAGGAAGCCGATCACCTGCCACAGGATGATCGGCAAAGCGAGGCCGATGGCTATGTACAGCGCGATCTTGAAGAACAGCGTAATCGGGTCGGTCGGGCTAACGACGTCCAGGCCCGTCTCAGCGTTTGCCTCGGCCTGAATGCGCCGCAACAGCGGTTCCGCCAGGAAAATGCCCGCAATGAACGCGACCGCGACCGCGATGACGCACTTGACGATGCGATCCCGCAACTCCTCCATGTGCTCAAGGAGTGTCATCTCCTCGAACACATCAGGCTCGTCAGGATTGGGCAGCCGCGGTATCGCTGGCAACCTCGACGGCAACTTGCCAGGAATCGCGAGTTTCTTCAAGGCAGATGGTTTCAATGCTCGGGCCATTCGCGATTTGCTCCCGGATGGAGCCGGCGGATAGTGGCTACCGGCAAATGACGCGTTGACAATGCCATGGCGAGTGCGTCATTTGACTGTTCACGCGGTCCGCCGCGAGTAGCGACAGACCCAACTCTATCCGCCGTGCTCGTCGATGTACTGCACGGCGTCGGCAACAGAGCGAATATTCTCGGCGTCTTCGTCCTTGATTTCGACGTCGAATTCCTGCTCCATCGCCATGATCACTTCAACAAGATCGAGCGAATCCGCATTCAAATCACCGATGAACTCCGCGTCCATGGTGACCTTGTCCTCATCAACCCCGAGCCGCTCAGCGACGATCGCCTGCACACGCTCAAATGTTGTCGCCACGCTCGATCCTCCCCATCCCGCGCCGCACACTGCCGGCGCCTGGTCAAGTCAGAGACCCTTCCCTCAGGCCTCATGCTCCGTTACGTTCACACCATCAGCAGAGTAAGGCACAAGCCACCCTTCTGCTGACAAGACTGACCGCCGCGATGATACACGTTCGCACCGGCGCCGGCCATCCACCCGCCCATCACCCGGCTTTCGCAGCGGCCCGCTCCTTCTCTCGCCGCTCGTAGATGGTCCGCAGCACGCCGTTCGTAAACTTGCCGGAATTCTCTCCGCCAAAGCGCTTCGCCAGTTCCACCGCCTCGTTGATCGATACCCGCGGCGGCACCCGAGGGTCGTACAGGAGTTCATACGCCGCCAAACGCAGGACGTTGCGCTCAATTGCCGCCTGTTCATCCAGCGCCCGCGCCGGCGCAGCCTCGGCAATAACCGGATCAAGCAGTTCACGATGCGCCAGGACGCCGCTGACCAACTGACGCACCTGCTTCTGGACGCTCACCGCCACCGGGTCATGTTCGGCGAAGGCTCGTCCCATGGCCTCTTCAGCGTCGTGGTTGGTCAAGTCCAGTTCGTAAAGCACCTGCAGCGCCAACATGCGGCCCTGGCGCCGCAGGACCGCGCGCTCTGCGGCGCCCGTCGTGTCACCGGATGACTTCCGGGAGGATTTCTTGCCTTGCCCCTCGGCAGTCACGCCTGCGCCTCCTCGTGTTCAGGGAATTGCACGTCACGCTCATCCTGTAGCAAGCGGTCGATGTTTCTGGCCAGAAACCCTGTGTCCAGTTCCGACTCGCGAAACGCCTCATCTGCGATCACGCGCCGTAAGAACGATGCCGTTTGCGGCACGCCCGTAATCACCGTCTCTGCCAGCGCCCGATCCATGCGGGCAATTGCCTCATCCCGGTCACGGCCCCAGACAATGATCTTGCCCAGCAGCGAGTCGTAGTAGGGTGGAACGCTGTAGCCAGCGTAGAGATGGGAATCTACCCGTACGCCCGGGCCACCCGGCGCCACAAACATTTCGACGCTCCCGACACCTGGCGCAAAGTCCAGGGCTGCGTTTTCCGCCGTAATCCGGCACTCTATGGCGTGCCCCTGCGGCGCCAGATCCCTGTCGTTCAGCGTCAGGCGCTGCCCGGCGGCAATCCGGATTTGCCACACCACCAGGTCAATCCGGCTCACCATCTCGGTAACCGGATGCTCCACCTGGATTCTCGTGTTCATCTCCATGAAGTAGAAGTTGCCATCGGCATCTACCAGAAACTCGAGCGTACCCGCATTCGTGTAGCCGCCAGCCCTGGCGCCCTTCACTGCCGCCTTGAGGAGGGCAGAGCGAGTTTTCTCCGACAAACGCGGCGCCGGGGCCTCCTCAATCAGCTTCTGGTGGCGGCGCTGAAGCGAGCAATCGCGCTCTCCGATAGCCAGCGTGTTGCCGAAGTGGTCCGCCAGCACCTGCACCTCGACGTGTCGAGGACGTTCCAGATAACGTTCCAGGTAGACCGCATCGTTGCCGAACGCCGCATCTGCCTCAGCCTGCGCCAGCGGCAACTGGCGCACCAACTCTGTCTCGTCTCGCACGACTCGCATGCCGCGCCCACCGCCGCCCGCAGCAGCCTTGACGATGAGCGGATATCCGACCTGGCGAGCAATTGCGCGCGCCTCGCCCAGGCTCGCGACCGGCCCATCACTGCCAGGCACGATCGGCAGACCTGCCTCGCGCATCACCTTGCGCGCCGCAGACTTGTTGCCCATCAACTCGATAACATCGGGACGAGGACCAATAAAGGTCACGCCGACCTGCTGACAGACCTCAGCCAGGTACGGGTTCTCGGCAAGGAAGCCGTAACCGGGATGGATCGCATCGCAACCGGTAATCAACGCCGCGCTGATGATGGCAGGGATGTTGTTATACGAGCGCGCTGGCTGCGCCGGGCCAATGCACACCGCTTCGTCCGCCAGGCGCACCGCCAGAGAATCACGATCAACGTCGCTGTAGGCGACCACGGCGCGTACGCCGAGGTCATGGCAGGCGCGCAGGATCCGAAGCGCAATCTCGCCACGATTGGCAATGAGAATCTTGCGAAAGAGGGTTTCTGGCTCCGTACTCATGCTTGCCTGAGCTGCTCATCCAGCGCCCGCCATGGTTGGCGTGACGGGCAAGCATAGCCGAGCCAGATGACTGGCTCAGGATTCCTGTGCTGCCTCATCGTCTGCGATCGCCTGCTGCCGGGTTCGCTCCTGGAGTTCTGCAACTCGCTGGCTGATTGCCGGCGCGCCGATACCCAGAATCTTGGCCGCTGCCAGGGCCGCTGCCGCAGGCTCCAACACGAGCAGCGGCGCAACGCCACCCGGCATCCGCACGGTTGACAGGAGATCCATGCCGCCGAAGCGATCGCCGTACGGCGGGCACGCGATAACCGGGTGGCGGGAATTGGCATCAACCACCCCGGAAAGGGCGTTGGAGCGCCCGGCGACCGTAATGAAGACATGGGGTTGGCCGTCCTCCTCATACCCTCTCAGCAGGTCCAGGAGGTAGCTTGTCACCTTGTGTGCGGACGCGATACGCGTCACGTGGGTAATCCCCAGCTTGTCGAGCGCCTGGGTAATGGCGTTCCGATGCTCAGCATCCGACTTGGAGCCAAGCAGCACGATCACCTGCGGGTCTACGCTCGCCATGAGTTCTCCTCTGCCGCCTGACTCTCCAGCGCCAACGCTACCGCGCGTGGCAGCAATTGATGCTCGACGAGTTTGATCCTGTTGTGCAAGCGTTCCTGGTCATCACCCGCCAGAATCGGGACCTCCTCTCGCAACAGGACCGGCCCGGTGTCAACGGCCGGCGTCACGATGTGAACCGTGGCGCCAGTCAGGGGCATGCCCCTGCGCAGCGCGTCACGAACCGCGTGCGCCCCACGCAGGGCTGGAACTGGCCCTTGCGAGCTCTCGACCTCCGCCTCAGGGCCATCGGGAAGAAGCGCCGGATGGACATTGATCACCCGCCCTCGGTAGTGCCCCAGGACGGGATCACCCAGAATCAGCATCCACCCGGCAAGGACCACCAGATCTGGCCTGAGCGCGGCAATTTCATCCGCCAACCGGTGCTCGAACTCCGCCCGCGCCGCGGCGTCGCGGCGGTCATGCAACGGAACTGTCACCGCAGGTATGCCCGCCTGCACTGCCCGCTGCAGCGCCCCCGCGCCCGGCCGGTCGCTGATAACGCCCGCTATTGTCGCCTGTAGCTCACCGGACTGAACGGCACCAATGAGCGCCTGCAAGTTGCTCCCGGAGCCAGAAGCCAGCACGACAACCCGCTTCACGACTGGCCGGCAATCAGCGCGATGTCTCGCCGGAGATGCCGCCCCGGGTAGGCAATGTCTCGGGCCGCCTCATAGGCCAGATCCCGTGCTTCCCCCAGGTTCGCGGCCACACCAACCGTCGCCAGGACGCGGCCGCCGTTTGTCAGGAGCCGATCCCCTACCGTCCTGACGCCAGCCTGGAAAACGAGTGCGCCGCGCTCTTCGGCTGCCGCGATGCCGTCGATCAGATCGCCAGTGCGCGGCTGCTCGGGATACCCCGCGCTGGCCAGCACGACACAGACCGCCGCCGCATTGCGAACGGCCACGGTGTCGGACACCAACTGCCCCTGTGCGCACTGCAACAGCAACTGCGCGATATCCTCATCCAGCAATGGCAGCAGCACATGGGTCTCCGGGTCACCGAAGCGGCAGTCTGTTTCCAGCACCCTGGGACCATCCGGCGTCAGCATCAAGCCCCACGTAGAGCACCCCGCGATAGGGACGACCCTCATGCCGCATTCCGGCTACCGTTGGCTCCAGGACACGGCTGCGAATCTCGTCCAGGATGCCCGCCGGGATGTCAGTAACCGGGGCGTAGCTCCCCATGCCGCCGGTGTTCGGGCCCTGATCACCATCGCTCAGGCGTTTGTAGTCGCGAGCCAGCGGCAGGAGGACATAGCGCTCACCATCCACCAGCGCGAAGACGCTCAGTTCGGCGCCCGACAGGTACTCCTCCAGGACAACCCGATTTCCGGCGTCTCCAAAGGTCCGTTCCTGCATGACGTCACGCACCGCTGCGGCAGCCTGCTCACGCGTCTCGCAGATGATCACGCCCTTCCCGGCGGCCAGGCCGTCGGCCTTGACGACAAGCGGCAGCGGACACTGCGCGACGAACGCGAGTGCGTCAGCCATGACGTCAAACGTGGCGTAGCTTGCCGTAGGAATATCGTGGCGGCTCATGAACGCCTTGGCAAACGCCTTGGACCATTCCAGCTCGGAGGCTGACTGAGACGGCCCGAAAGCCGGAATGCCGGCCGCTTCGAGGGCATCGGCGAGTCCAGCCGCAACCGCAGCATCCGGGCCAATCACCACCAGGTCAATGGCGTGCTGCCGGGCCCATCCGGTAATGCCCGCCACGTCCGTCGCAGCGAGGGGCACGAGTTCGGCCAGCGGCAGCATCCCGTCGTTGCCGGGAGCCGCCCAGACCCGCCCAACGGACGGGGAGTTGGCCATGGCCCAGACAAGCGCGTGCTCGCGCCCTCCGGAGCCAACAACCAGAACCCTGAGACCCAATGAGCTTTCGGGGAGCCTGGTCATCCGGAAGCAAGCGCCCGCAGGCGAATCGGCTGGATTCCGGCCTGTTCGCTCTCCAGTCCGTCCTTCTGCTGAGCCGTTTCTATGGAGACCGGGTAGCGGCCAGTCAGGCAACCGAAGCAACGATTGCGCTCCCCGGCAGCGCGGGAAAGACCTTCGAGACTCAGGTAGCCGAGCGTGTCGGCGCCCAGTTCCTGCCGAATCTCCTCCAGGTCGCGACCGTGAGCGACCAGGCTCTCCTTCTTGCCCATGTCGATTCCGAAATGGCACGGATGCGCGATTGGCGGAGCTGAGATACGCAAATGGATGGCTGTGGCGCCGCCCCGGCGCAGTAGGTCCACGATCTGCGGAATGGTATTGCCACGCACCACACTGTCGTCCACGATGACGACGCGCTTGTCCTTGACCGCGCCGCGCAGCGGATTGAACTTGAGGCGTATGCCCGATTGCCGTGAGTGTTGATCCGGCTGAATAAAGGTGCGACCGACGTAGCGGTTCTTGACCATGGCTTCGCTGAGAGGGAGGCCCATCTCCTGAGCGTAGCCAATAGCCGCAGGCACCCCGGAATCCGGCACACCAATCACGAGGTCCGCCTCAGCCGGGTGCTCTTTCGCCAGTTCGCGGCCCATGGCTACCCGAGCCTCGAACGCTGTCTGACCGTCCAGAACGCTGTCCGGTCTGGCAAAGTAGATTTGCTCGAACACACAGAGCGCCGGGCGCGGCGGGTCCTGCATCAGGTTGGAGCGAAGCCCATTGCGGTCCAGCCGCAGAATTTCTCCCGGCTGCACGTCGCGCACCAGGTCCGCGCCAACGGTATCCAACGCGCAGCTTTCCGACGCGATCAGCCAGTGGCCGTCGCGCCAGCCGAGGCAGAGCGGACGGAAGCCATGCGGATCGCGCACCGCAAACAGGGCATCAGGGGTGAGAATGGCGAGCGAATAGGCGCCGGAGGCAAGCTCCATCATGCGCCGGATGCGCTCCTCCCAGGTTCCTTGGCCGTGCAGGACCAGAAGCGCAAGAAGCTCGCTGTCCGAGCCCGTTGTTGGTTCTACACCTCGCTCGCGCACCAGCCGGCGCAGCTCCAGCGGATTGACGATGTTGCCGTTGTGGCCGAGCGCCAGCACGTCCCCGTCGGTTTCGACGAGGAAAGGTTGCGCGTTCTGAATGGAGGAACTGCCAGTCGTCGAGTAGCGGGTGTGCCCGATGGCGGCCACTCCGTGCAATGCTTCGACCGCCTCTGGCTGGAAGATCTGGTCAACGCGCCCCATGCCAGTTTGCACGCGAATGCGGCGGTCATCCAGCACCGCCACTCCTGCACTCTCCTGGCCACGGTGCTGGAGCGCCATGAGGCCAATGAGCGTAGTGCGCGCGACGTCAGTGTCCTCACCCCAGATGCCGAAGACGCCACACGCTTCTTTCGGCTTGTGCTCGCGGTCCTCGGCGCTGATATGCCAGGTGGGTGTCGCGAAAGCATCGGTCAACGCGGCAACTTGCTTGTACTTCGCCAGCACGCCTCGCAGAGCTTCATCGGTGACCTCAGTCGTATCACGGTAGACCTGCTTGTCCAGCATGTCCTCCTTGCGGCCACCGGGCCAGATACGCCAGGAGTCGTTGTCAATCACATCTGCGACCAGCAGGTTGCCATCCACATCGCGACCGAACTCGATCTTGAGATCGACGAGCTGTACGTCCTGCTCGGCCCACGCCTTCTCGATGGCTGAAAAAACCTCCCGGCCAATGGCAGCAAGCTGCTCGACTTCGGCTGGAGTGGCGATGGCGTGTTCGGTGATCCAGGCGGCGTCCACCAGCGGGTCGTGATTCGCATCGTCCTTGAAGAACGTCTCGACCACGGTGGGGTCAAACCGCGTGCCCTCTGTCACTGCGTTGCGCTTGAGATACGACCCAGTCGCAATGCGCCGCATCACAACCTCGAGCGGAATCATGTCGCAGCGGCGAACGACCATCTCATCGTCAGCGGGCGCAGCGACGAAGTGCGTCGGGATACCGGCGGCAGCCAGGAGCTTGAAAACGTTGGCCGTCGTCCGGCCACTGAGCGCGCCCTTCCCCGGGAGGGTGTTGCGCCGTGCGCCATCGCCAGCGGTGATATCGTCCTTGCTGAAGATGATCGCCTGCGCCGGATCCTCTGCGTCCGCGTAGATGATCTTCGTCTTGCCTTCCGCCAGTTGTTCTCCGCGCATCGCCACCCCGCTACTCTTCACCGTCACTCACGCCCGGTTCTACGCAACGCCTCGCAAGGTCACCGCCTCGCGTCCGTCTCGCGCTTCAATCTGCCCGATGATGATCGCCGTGGGGACAGCACTTTGCGCGGCTGCGAGCGCCTCGGCTGGCACGATCGCTACCAGGCCGATTCCCATGTTGAAGACGCGGAACATCTCGCTGGCGGAGATCGCCCCATCATGTGCAAGACGTCCAAAAATTGGCAACGGTTCCCAGGAGGCCGTGTCAATGATTGCTGACAGGCCGTCCGGCACAATCCGCTCCACGTTCTCCGGCAGGCCGCCGCCGGTGATATGCGCGAAGCAGCGTGCGCCAGTTCCACTCAGGGCCTTGATCTCGAGGAGGTAGGAGCGATGCGGCACGAGGAGCGCCTCCCCGACCGTCATTCCCAGGCTGGCGTCATACTCCTGCCACGTCTCAAACGGCAGCACCCGGCGAACCAGGCTGTAACCATTCGTGTGAAGCCCGTCAGAGGGCAGCCCCAGCACGATGTCGCCTGCCTGGGGCTCGCCATTGGCGCCTATCGCGTCCCGCTCCAGAACGCCGACAATGGTCCCGGCGAGGTCGAACTCGCCCTCCGCGTAAACATCCGGCATTTCGGCAGTTTCGCCGCCCAGCAGCGCGCAACCGGCAGCGGTGCAGGCGGCTGCGACACTGCCAACGAGTGTCGTCACGATTTCCGGGTCAGCATGGTGCAATGCGAGGTAATCGAGAAAGAAGAGCGGGCGCGCGCCTTGCACGGCAATGTCATTCACGCAGTGGTTCACGATATCGGCGCCCAGGTTTTCGTATCTCCCGAGCGCCGCGGCCACCTTGACCTTGGTGCCTATGCCGTCTGTGGACGCCACCAGCACAGGGTCGCGGAACTCCCCGGCTGCGCTCAGCCGGTACATGCCTCCGAAGGCTCCGACATCGGCAAGGACACCCGGTCCCCTGGACGTTGCGACGATCTCACCAATACGCCTCGTGGTCTGCCGAGCGCTGTCCAGGTCAACTCCGGCGTCCGCGTAGGTAGACATGCGCTCTACCCCTTCGCCATGCGTACAGCGTTCGCAAATAGTCGCAGACCGTCGGCGTCTTGCCGCCCCGCTGGCGCAAGGCCAGGGGCTGCGTTGCGGTCGGGATGCGGCATCAGCCCGAGAACGTTTCCGGCTGCGTTGGTCAGGCCGGCGACTGCCCCCTGCGATCCATTGGGGTTGACTGGGTAGCCCCCTGGTTTTCCGCTGGCGTCCCGATACACGAGCGCAACTTCACCCGATGCCTGTTTTGCGGCAAGGACGTCGTCACTCTCGGCCACGAATCGCCCCTCACCGTGCCCAACCGGCAGCGACATGCGCTCAATGCCTTCGAGGAAGGGCGTGGTGACCGGTGAGGGTTTCTCGAGCCAGACCCAGCGGCACTCGTAGTGGCCAGACAAGTTGGGGGCAAGGGCGCCACCGGTAAGCAAACCGAGCCGGGTCAATGCCTGAAATCCATTGCAGATGCCGAGGACCGGTCTGCCGGATTCGACGAAACGGTGCAACGGTTCGCCAAGCGCTGCCAGGCTGTTTGCCCAGAGCGCGCCAGCGCCGAGGTGGTCCCCAAACGCGAACCCGCCCGGCAATACAATGAGCGCGTAGTCGTCGATGGCGACGCCGCCAGCCAACACGCGCTCCATATGCACCGCCTCGGCCGCCCCGCCCGCTATCTCCAGCGCGTGAACCGTCTCCCGATCACAGTTAGTGCCGGGTGCGCGCAGCACCAGCGCACGCGGCCTGCTGCGCGCCATTGGGACAATGTGTGGGTCTTCCAGACTCGCACTCATGGGTTGTCGTCCGCCAGGGCGGCCTGCCAGGTTGCCTTGAGCTGATTCA
>JAWKPJ010000029.1:0-12163 GCA_041390745.1 Thermomicrobiales bacterium
CTTCCAGGGCGTTCACAACGCCGCCAAGGTTGACGTCGATGATCCGGGTTGGCTCTCGCTGCTCGCGGTCCACGCGCGGCGTAATGGCCGCCGCGCTGACGATGCTGGTCACATCGTGCCGGTGGGCGGTTTCGTGCAGTCTCGCCCGGTCGGTGACATCGCCCGTTTCGAAGATGATGTTCGCAGCGTCCTCGCCTAGGAACTCCCGGAGGTACGCGTCCGGCTCCATGACGTCGTAGCTGACGACTGTTTCGCCCGCGCGGGCCAGCCTGCGAATGACATGGCTGGGAACCCAGCCGTTACCCCCTGTCACCAGTGTGACCACGAATCTGTCCTCCTTCCGGGCCAGCGTCTGCCGCAGGCCGGTGCTATTCTCGCAACTTCCGGGCATGGGGTTCGGGCGAGTCGCAGCGAGTGTTTGCGGGAGCATTGCGTGTCAGAGCATGTGGGCACGGCGAAGGCGTGGGGCGGCCGATTCTCGGAGCCGCCGGATCGTCGTCTGGAGGCGTACAACGCATCGGTCTCCTTTGACGTGCGCTTCATCCGTGAGGACATCCGCGGTTCTATCGCGCACGCTCGCATGCTTGGCCAGCAGGGGATCATCAGCGCCGAAGATGCAGCCGAACTGGAGCGCGGCTTGTGGCAGGTGTTGGCCGAATACGAGGCCGGCGACTTTCGCCTCACCATCGCCGATGAGGATGTTCACACGGGTGTCGAGCGCCGCCTGCGCGAGATCACCGGCGCGGTAGCTGGCCGCTTGCACACGGGCCGCTCCCGCAATGACCAGGTCATCAACGATGTCCGGCTCTGGACCCGGGGCGCCCTGCTGGCGCTGATGGACGGCGTACTTGACCTCGCGGATGCGCTCACCGACACGGCTGCCGCGCACCCAAACATGCCGATGCCTGGGTACACCCACTTGCAACGGGCGCAACCCGTCTCCCTTGCCCATCACCTGCTCGCCTATGTCGCGATGTTGCAACGCGATTACGACCGCCTCTCGGATGCCCTCCGCCGCACGAACGTGATGGCCCTCGGCGCGGGCGCCCTGGCGGGCGTCACCTACCCCATCGACCGCGAGGCGACCCGTGCCGACCTGGGGTTCGAGAGCGTGAGCGCGAACAGCATGGACGCTGTCAGCGACCGGGACTTCATCCTGGACACGCTGTACGCATGCGCCGTGATCGCAATGCACATCTCGCGTCTTTCCGAGGAGGTTATTCTCTGGACATCCGCCGAGTTCCGCTTCCTCATTCTCTCTGACGCCTTCTCGACCGGCAGTTCGATCATGCCGCAGAAGAAGAATGCGGACATCGCTGAACTGGCACGCGGGAAAACAGGCCGCGTTTACGGGAATCTCGTCGCTCTTCTGACCACGATGAAGGGCACGCCAATGACCTTCAACAAGGATTTCCAGGAGGACAAGGAAGCCCTGTTTGATTCGGTGGACACGGTGCTGGCGACGCTGGACGTGCTGCCGCCGATGATCCGCACCGGCACGTGGCAGGCGCAACGCATGGCGGAAGCGGCCATCGCCGATTTCTCGCTTGCCACCGACGCCGCAGACTTGCTGGCGCGGCGCGGCGTGCCCTTTCGCGAGGCACATGCGATCACCGGGAAACTGGTGGCCGATTGCATCGCCGCCGGCAAGACGTTCAGCGACCTCTCTGACGCAGAGTGGGCAGCTGTACATCCGGTGTTCGCAACCGAGCGGCCTCCGCTGACGGCGATGGAGAGCCTGTCCTCCCGCGATGTGGCTGGCGGAGTCGCCCCGAACCGATCAGCAGCGCAACTGGCCGGGGTCCGCATCTGGCTTGAGGCAGCCCGGGCTGGGGTAAACGCCCGTGCAGGCAGGCGCGAAACCATGATGGCCACGCTCCACCAGCTGAGTAATCATGGCACGCTGGCAAGCGGCCACGGCCACCGGACTGGCAGCAGAATCGACATTCGCGTGGCGCGCACGCGCACGCCTGCCGACATGACGCGGCGCTCGCGATCCGGCGAGTCTTTGCCGACGAACAGCACGTCTCGGATCTGCGCGTCTCCGACCCGGACGACACCCGCAGCATCATCGCTCTCGCGCGGGTCATGACGGAGGCAGGGCTGGTTCCGGCCGGCACCGGGCGGCTGACGCTCTCGCCGCTGACGGGTGGGCCAGCGCTCGTAGCCTGGGTCGCCACGCTCCCCGAATGGCGCGGCAATGGCATTGGGCATGAGGTGATGGAGTACCTGCTCCACGAAGCAGAGAAAGCTGGCGCCCACCAGGTCGTGCTGGCCGCACAGGCGCACGCTGAATCATTCTACCTGCGGCTCGGTTTCACGCCTTCCGGCCCACTGTACGATGTGCGCGGCATTCCGCACCTGCGCATGACCTGGCAAAAGCGCCGGCGCTAACGCCAGTTCGACGGCTCGGTCCCAAACATGCGGTCGCCAGCGTCACCGAGGCCAGGCCGGATGTAGGCATTTTCGTCCAGCTGCCGGTCGAGCCGGGCGACGTGGACAGGCACATCGGGGTGATCCTGCAGGAGCCGCCGGACGCCCTCTGGCGCGGCGATCAGCCCGACAAAGATGACCTGCGGCGCGCCCCAGGCCTTGAGCGTGGCGATGGCGGCGGTCGCAGAGCCGCCTGTGGCCAGCATCGGGTCCAGAACGATGACAAGGTCGTCCGGGCAGATGTCGGGCAAGCGGTTGTAGTAACTCTCCGGCTTGTGGGTTTCTTCGTCGCGGCGCAGCCCCAGGTGCCAGACATCCGCCCCGGGCAGGATGACGAGGGCGGCGTCGGTCATGCCGAGCCCGGCCCGGAGAATGGGCACCAGCCCAATCCGGCTTGCGACCTCGAGCCCGGTTGTCTCTTCCAGCGGCGTCTCGAACGAGACCTCGCGCGTCGGCAGACTGCGGGTGGCCTCATACACCAGGAGGGCAGTCAGTTCCTTGGTCAACTCCCGGAACAGCTTGGGTTCCGTGCGCCTGTCCGCAAGGAGGCGAATCTTGTGGCGAACCAGTGGGTGTGCACTGACCTCCAGGTTCGGAAACGCATGGTGAGTCGCCAAATGGGGTGCCTCCTCAACTGGTCAGGTTACGATCCGGGCGTGGTTGCCGCTCTCCGGGACACGCGCATTCTGCCATGCAGCCGGGAACAACTCGACACGGCCCGCGCTCTGTGCGGAAATACGCGCGAGCAGGGTAGACGACGCGATCGCGTACAGGAGAAGCCAGGATGCCTTCCGTCAAGCGTTTGCAGCACACGAGTGTCCCCATGCCGCCCGGCGGCGACGACCAGGCCCGGGCCTTCTATGGCGAAGCGCTGGGGATGCCTGAGATTCCAAAGCCGACCGGCCTCAAGCACCTGACCGTGGTCTGGTTTGCGGCAAACGACGCCGGGGATGAGGTTCACGTCTTCCAGGAGACGAACATGGGGCCCAACTCGGCGCAACAGCACCTCTGTCTGGAAGTCGATGACCTTGAAGGGTTCCGCAGCC
Organism: Thermomicrobiales bacterium; assembly: GCA_041390745.1. GTDB lineage: Bacteria > Chloroflexota > Chloroflexia > Thermomicrobiales > UBA6265 > JACCXM01. The sequence continues at coordinate 3,480 of JAWKPJ010000029.1, forward strand.
GGCTCCACGACCGTGGGTACGAGATGCGCGAACCGGAAGTTATTGGCAACCGGCCGCGCCTGTTCGTACGCGATCCGTTCGGGAACCTGGTTGAGCTGGTCCAGATTCTCGGCCAGTACACGTAGGTCTCGCTGGAGCCCGCAGGAGGAGATTCATGGCAGTCGTCGAAAAGATTACTTACACCTCGACCCCGGAGCAGGTTGCGGCAATGCACGGCGCCTTTGACGAAGCCCTGGTGCGCGTCAAGGCGAACCTCGGGCAGGCGCACCCCATACTCATCAACGGCGAGGAGCGCGCTGGAGCCGAGACGTTCGAAGTGCGCTCTCCTATCGACCGTAAGATCGTCGTTGGCCAGTTCGTGGCCGGGTCGGAGGACGACGTCAACGACGCTGTTGCAGCGGCAAAGGCGGCCTACCCAATCTGGTCGAAAATGCCGTGGCAGGAGCGCGTGGCGATCATTCGCCGCGCCGCCGAACTGATCCGCGAGCGCAAGTTCGACCTCGCCTCGATCCTGATCATGGAGGCGGGCAAGAACCGCGTCGAGGCCATCGGCGAGGTCGAAGAAGCCGCCGACATGCTGGACGAGTACACGCGGCAAATGGAACAGCACGAGGGTTTCGTGCGCCAGTTGGGCACGATCGACCCCGGCGAGCGCAACCGTTCGGTCCTCAAGCCGTTCGGCGTCTGGGCCGTGCTGGCTCCCTTCAACTTCCCGCATGCGCTTAGCATCGGCATGTCCTCCGGCGCCTTGCTGGCGGGCAATACCGTCGTCTACAAGCCCGCCTCGGCCACGCCGCTCTCCGGCTACGAAATTGCCCGCATCTACACCGACGCCGGCATGCCCGCTGGCGTCTTCAACTATGTGACTGGCTCCGGGGAAGCGGTCGGCAGCCCACTGACGCATCACCCGGATGTAGACGGCGTCATCTTCACCGGCTCAAAGGCGGTCGGCTGGGACCTCTACAAGGAGTTCTCAACTGATTTCCCGAAGCCCTGCATCACAGAGCTTGGCGGCAAGAACCCGACCATCGTCACGGCCAGGGCGGACCTCGACAAGGCCGTCGAGGGCGTCGCACGGTCCGCGTTCGGCTTCGCTGGCCAGAAGTGCAGTGCCTGTTCCCGTGTCTACGTCGAGGAGCCGGTTTACGAGGAATTCGTCTCCCGCCTCGCGAAGCGCGCCGGCGAACTGGTGGTGGGAGACCCGACGGATCGCGACGCCTACCTGGGCCCGGTCATCGACGAGAAAGCCGTGCAACGTTTCGACTCCGCTGTCGCTTCGGCCGCGAGTGGCCATGTCCGCGCTGGCGGTGAGCGGTTGTCCGGCGGCATCTACGACGGTGGGCCGTACGTTGCCCCCACCGTGATCGACGGGCTGCCCCTCGACCACGAACTGTTCAGGAAGGAACTCTTCCTCCCACTGGTGGTGGTGGGACCGGTCAAGGACCTCGACGAAGCGCTGCAGCACGCGAACGACACCGAGTACGGCCTGACTGCTGGCATCTTCAGCGAGGACCAGGGCGAGATCGACGCCTTCTTCGACAACATCGAGGCAGGCGTGGTCTACGCCAATCGCAAGGGTGGCTCGACAACCGGCGCGTGGCCGGGTTGCCAGTCGTTCGCCGGCTGGAAGGCCTCCGGCAGCACCGGCAAGGGCGGCCTCGGTCCCTATTACGTTCAGCAGTTCATGCGCGAGCAGAGCCAGACGGTGGTAGTTGACAACGACGTGCTGGTGGATGAGACCGGCGAGTAGCTCTCTTGTGCGCGGGGCTGACGGGTTTCCCGTCAGCCCCGCGTCAGGCGGTGGACTTGCACGATGACGCCTTTTGCGTTGTCCTCCGGGTCCGGCCACGGCCCGGCGCAGCGTGATACGGCGTCGCTCCAACCGGCCGTGGTCATGGCATCCACGAAACGCCGGGCAGGCGCCCTGCCGGGCTCCGCCAGCCACAACGCGCCACCCGGCGCAACAATGCGCTCGGTTAGTTGCCGCAACGGCTCCACGTCTCGCGCCTCATACAGGACGTCGGCAGCCAGGACGAGTGGGATTCCCTCGCCTGCGTCCTGGAGGAAGGCTGCGTCTGGCTCACGCCAGTTCATCTGGCGCGCAACCGGCGACCGTCCGGCGTTGTGCGCCGCATTCAAGAGGCAAAGCGAGAGTGATTCCGGCGAGTAGTCGGTCACGATGAGCGAGATGCCCCGTTGCATGGCGGCAGTGGCGGTGACGCCCAGCCCGCACCCGAGTTCCAACGCCCGCGTGCCGGCCAGTGAGCCTGACGCCTGGAGAAGTTCCGCCGCGAGCGCAACGCCGCCTGGCCAGAGTTCAGCCCAGTACGGCAGGTTCTGCTGGGGGTCGGCGGCGGCCGCGTCCAGCAAGCCGTCGAAGTCTGCCGGACGCGTGATCTCGTAGCTCGCGAGCGTACCCGGAATTGAGACCTGGTCGGTTCGCAGCAGGCCAATGGCCGCGGCCTCATCCCGGAGCTGCGCAAGCCGGGCAGTCGGCATTGGCATTGAGCGTGAGTTCCCCTTTCCTCGCCGACGCGCAACGACAATCTCCGGCGCGCCTTCGCATGGCCCGGTCCCGCACACGCGGCGGGTAGCAATGCGGCAGTAGTATGACGCCCGGAACTCGTCGTCAGGTCACATGGAGCAGCAGTGATGCGTGTCACCGTCACCCCGGCCATCGAACGCCTCTGGGCGGAAATCGACCGTCAGAAAGACCAGATCATCCAGACTGTCGCCGACCTGGTCGAGCATCCCAGCCCACTCGGTGAGGAAGCGGCTGTCCAGGAGTACGTGGCAGACCACCTGCGCCAATCCGGGCTGGAGGTAGATGTCTGGGATCTGGAGGACGCGATCCGGGATCTGGCAAACGCCGGTGACAGCGGCGTGCCCTTTGCCGGACGCCCAAATGTGACTGCCAGGCTCGCGGGCACGGGTGGCGGCGGGAAGTCACTCGTTTTCAACGGGCACGTCGATGTCGTATCTCCGGAGCCGGTCGAGGCCTGGTCGTACGATCCGTGGCAGGCCACGATTGTCGAGGGCCGCATGTACGGTCGCGGCGCACACGATATGAAGAGCGGCGATGCGCTGAATATCATGCTGCCCCGTCTGCTGCGCGATGCGGGTATTGAGCTCCGGGGCGACCTGTTCATTCACAGCGTGATCGAGGAAGAGTGTACCGGCAACGGCGCGCTGGCCGCCTCGCTGCGGGACGACGCCGACGCGTGCATTATCACCGAGCCAACAGGCGGCCGTCTCACAAACGCCCACGTCGGCGTCCTCTGGTTCCGCATCGCGGTCACCGGCAAATCCTGGCATGCCATGCAGGCATGGCAAGGTGTCAACGCCATCACGAAGTCAATCCCGATCATGCAGGCGCTGCAGGATCTCGATGCGAAGCTCAATGAGCAAACCCACCCGGCGTTCGCTGGGCTCAACCACCCGATCAATCTGAACATCGGCGTAATCCACGGCGGCGACTGGCCTAGCACCGTGCCTGGCGCGTGCGAGCTGCATTGCCGCCTGAGCTGCTACCCTGGCCAGACTGTGGCGGAGACCCGGCAAGCGATCACGGCGGCGGTCGCTGGCGCAGTTGCTGGCGATCCCTGGTTTGAGGAGCACCCTCCAGTCATCGCCTGGGACGGCTTCCAAAGCGCAGGCTCCGAGATCTCGATGGACGCCCCCGTGGTGCGGATGCTGGATAGCTGGCACGAACACTTGACTGGCGCGCCGCTGGAGCCGGTCGGCAGCACCGGCATCAACGACATCCGCTACTACAACTTCCGGGGCATTCCGAGCGCCTGCTACGGCACGGTGGGCATGAACGCGCATGGGGCTGATGAGTGGCTGGATGTCACCTCTCTCGTACCCACCGCCAAGGTGCTCGGGGCGTTCATGCTCAACTGGTGCGGCGTGAAGTAGGCAGATTGACCAAGCCACCCGCATCTGCTGAAGGCTATATTGTTCCAGGAGAACACAACAACCTGAGAGTTCGCGCGAGATAGCGGCCAGCGTGCAGGAGGTGCTTCGTGCAAACGTCACGCCTTACCCGGTTCTTCAGTGACGCACAGCAGGGCAGGCTGAACCGGCGGACGGTCCTTTCGCGAGGACTGCAGCTTGGCATCGCGACACCGGTGCTCACCGAGTTGTGGCTGGCAACGCCTGCGGGAGCGACAACCGGCGAAGACGACCGCCTGCTGGCTGCCCAGCCGCGCACTATGCAGAGCCTGGATACGGGAACCTTCAACATTGTGCGAGATGGCAGCGCACCGGACATCGACCCTCACACCGCCTACGACAATCTGTCGTCGTCCCTGTTCATGGGCCTCTACGAAATGCTGGTCAAGTACAAGGGCAGCGCGACCGACGAGATCGCCCCGATGCTGGCGGAATCCTGGGAGACGAGCGAGGATGGCCTGACGGTGACGTTCAAGCTCCCGGAAGGCGCGGTGTTCCATGACGGGTCTCCGTGCGATGCTCAGGCAGTTGTGGACTCCTTTACCCGCTTCCTGCTTCTGGACATGGGCCCGGTCATGGTCCTCAAGCGTTTCATGTCGACTCCGGAACAAATGGCTGTCGTGGATTCCACTACGGTCAGCTTTACGCTTGATCGCCCGTCGCCACTCTTCCTGCCGGCGATGGCTTCCGAGTACGGGCCGCTCGTCGTCAATCCGCGCATGGTTGAGGAGCACAAGACCGACGAGGATCCCTGGGCGCACGAGTGGTTCCTTGTCAACGCCTCCGGCACCGGCCCTTACATGCTGGCCGAGAACTCCCCCAGCGAACAGGTCATCCTCCAGAAGTTCGACGACTACCACGGCGGCTGGGACCGGCCACACTTCAGCACGATCATCGTCCGTATCGTGGAGGAGGTCGCCACCCGGCGGCAACTCCTGGAGAACGGCAACGCAGACGCACTGGCGCAAAATCTGACCCCAGACGACGTGGACGCGATGAAGTCAAACCCGGATATCGTCGTCGAGACATATCCTTCGACAGCGGTCTACTGGGTGATCATGAACGCCCCACGCCTGCTCACGCCGGCGGCGAGGCAGGGATTCTCCTACGCCTTCCCCTACGACGATGTTATCGACAGCGCCTACCGTGGCCTGCTCCAGCGTTCCGGACCCGTGCCCTCAACCGTCATCGGCCACGACCCCGATGTGTTTCTGTACCAAACCGACCTCGACAAGGGGAAAGAGCTAATCCTCTCGGCCGGGTTCAACGAGGGGGATACCTTCGACTACATGTTCCAGTCCGGCGATGCTGTGGAGCGCGTCATTGCGCAGCTTTTCCAGGCCAATGTGCAGGCGATGGGCTTCAACCTGGAGTTGGTTGAGGTGGACCGCTCCGCCATCGTCGATGCTGTCTACGGTGATTCCCCCGCCGACGAACGGCCCATGTTCTTCGGCGGCTGGGGCTGGTGGCCGGACTACAACGATCCGTGGAATCAGTTGGACCCGAACTTCTCGCCGAAGGACGGCGCGGGAGTATCAAACGGCGGCTGGTGGGTCAATGAGCGCTTCTCGGAGTTGATGGACCTCTCCCAGAATTTCCAGACCGAAGAAGAGCTGAACGTATGGATGAAGGAGATCCAGAACATCCTGACCGAGCAAGACCCGCCAGCCATCTTTTACGGGCAGATTCTCTGGTACACGGTGCTTCGCAGCGATATCAAGGGTTTCGTCCCGAACCCCATCTACCTCAGCTCGTACAACTTCTCGGACATGTACCGCGAGACCAGCGCCTGATCCGCAGGGCAACGTCGTGTTGATCAAAGCGTGTCGAACGACGTCGCCAGACTCGGCCGGCGCCATCGGGCTGCCGGGGCGATACGGGCGCCGCGCCCACCACGTGTCTCGAGCGAAGTCTCTCGACTTCGCTCGAGATACGAGAAGTTGCTGTGTGGGCCGGCCCTTCTCCGAGCCGCTCTGGCGGGCGAGGAAGCTCGGCAGGCTCGGGATGCTTCTGTCCTGGGCTGACCTCGCGGCGCCGCTACTGCCAGTCCACGATCAATTCATCTACCGAACGCCGGGGGCGCCGCACGGGGTCGGCAGCCGCATAGCCCACTGGTATGAGCGCGTGCGGCTGCAGCGCGGCGCTCAGGCCCAGCGTTGCCTGCACGATCTCCGGGCAGAAGAGCGGCGCGCACATCCAGCCGGCGTCCACGCCAGACGCATAAAGCGCCAGCAGAAGGTTCTGGATCGCCGAGCCCAAACTCTGAACGGCCATCAGTTCTTCGGCTGCCTGCCGGTCGGCATCCGGGTAAACATCGACGTCGGACAGGTAGAGGCAGGGAATGATCAGGACCGGTGCGCGGATCAGGCGATCCCGGCTCCTGGCCAACCGCGAGGCGATGATTGCTGCCTCCTGCCCATCAAGGCTCAATTGTTCCTGCCAGGTCGCAGCCGTGGCGTCGGCGAGCGCAAGCCGGCGCGCCGGCGACTCCACCACCACGAAACGCCACGGCTGCCGCCCGTGAGGTGACGGAGCCCACCCGGCAGCAGCAATCGCCTCCTCGATGACTGGCCGCGCGACCGGGCGGCTGGAGAAGGCCCGCACCGAGCGCCGCCCTCGCACGAGTTCCGCAAACTCGTCGCGCCCCGGGCGAACTTCGGCGATACCTTCTACAGCCCCACTGCCCAGCCAGGACGTCGTTGTCAATCGCTCGATCAAGATTACGGGAAGCTGTTCCAGGCGCATATGCGCGTATTGCTGGTACTTGGCGCGCACCGCCGCCAGAGCACGGTTGTGCTCTGCCTCACCCGGCTCCACCAGCCGCGCCTCACCCCGAACCAGGACCCACGCCAGACTGCGCCAGTCCTCGCTGTAGTCATCGACAATCAGCGAGACCTCGGGCCGCGCCAGGATGTTGCGCACCCGCTGCAGCGCGCGGGGATTGCCTTTCGGCTTCTCATCAATGGCGATGGCGACCGCAGGCATGCCGTTGACATCGAGGACTGCGTAGCAGACCGGGACCACCGCAGGCGTGCCAGACGCGTCCGCAGTTGCCAGGTGGCCAACCCGGCGGTCTCGCACAAAGGCGAGATCGCCAGGCGCCACACCGGCGCCGATGGCCACAGGCGCTTCAGGATCAGTTTTCAGGAGACCCGACATCGAGGAGATCAACCTTCAGTGGCATCTGCGAGCAGCGGCAACAGCCACTCGTCCGGACGCTGCGTCCAGGCAGGCGTGTCCGTTGCCGAACCATAGAACGCCGTGCGGTTCCACAGGTAGATTCCAGCCGGCGACTCGAACAGCACGTCGCCAAGTTGCTCATAGAGCGCCACACGCTTTGCCGTGTCCGGCTCCACTGCCGCGGCGTCGATCAGCGTCTGTGCTTCAGGATCGTCGTAGCGGGAAAGGAAGCCACTGCTTGAGACCAGCAGAGACAGCAGCGTGTAGGGATCGATAACCGGGCGCCAACTGACCAGGCGCAACGGAGCTGCCTCAGGATCCTTCCATTGACCATTGAAGGTGGCGATTTCCACCGTTTGCAGCTCAGTCTGAATTCCCACAGCTGCCAACTGGCCTGCTATCGCCTGACCCAGATCAATGCGGTCAAGCGTACTGATCGCCATCGACGTCTGGAACCCGTCCGGGTAGCCAGCGTCTGCCAGCAAGCTCTTTGCCAACTCGGGGTCGTAGGCGTAGGGCGCGAGGTCAGCGTTGAAGCCCATGCCGTTCGGAACGAAGAAGTTCGCGAGGCGTTGCCCATAGCCCCCCAGCAGGCTGGCGATGATGCCTTCCACATCCACGGCATGGTTGAGGGCCTGGCGCACGCGCGGGTCAGTGAACGGTTCAACATCATTCGGGACGCGCACAAACGCGCACCCGGCGACAGGCGCCGCCTGCATGGTGGCCGATGCCTCCACCTCTGGCGCCTGGTCGAGAGGCACGCCGCCGATGATCTGGCTCGTACCTGAAAGCAGGTCCGCCACGCGGGTCGTGCCATCCTGCACGAAGCGAAACGTCACCGCCTCCGCAATAGGAGCACCCTTGGCATCACCGCCAAAGTACTCGGGGTTGCGTTCCAGGGCGATGCTGGAGCCGCGCTCCCACCCCTTGAAGACATACGGGCCAGTGCCAACCGGGTTGAGCGCAAAGTCGTTCGCCGGGTCAGCCGCGTACGCGGGCGGCAGCAGCGCGATCCACGGCGCAAGTTGGGACGGGAGCCAGGGCGCGGGAGCCGAGAGGTGCAATCGCGCGGTCAGGTCGTCCACCTCCTCCACCGATTCGACGACCGCGAAGTTTCCGGCGACCTGCGAAGCTGTTTCCGGGTTCTGCATGTGCGCGACAGAAAACGTCACTGACGATGATTCAAGCGGTTCGCCGTTGTGAAAAGTGAGGCCTGGCTTGAGCTTTAGTTCCCAGGTAAGTGGATCAATCTGTTCCAGGGATTCGGCCGCGACCATTTGCAGGACGCCGCCCGGGCCAAGTTGAACCGGAGCGTCATAGACAGAGTGCACAACCGACCAACCGTCGATGTCATACGTCAGCGCTGGATCGAGTGTGGCAGGCTCGGCAGTCAGATCGATCACCAGCGACGACGCCAGCGCCTCCTGAGCCGTCGCCGCCCGCCCGGCAACGGGTAGCCGTGTCGTTGCCAGCGCCGCCAGCGTCGCAGCGGTTGCGCCAAGCAGGGTGCGACGGGAACTCACGTGGGAAACCTTGTGCATCAACGTCCC
>JAWKPJ010000030.1:0-5774 GCA_041390745.1 Thermomicrobiales bacterium
AGAAGAGCCCACCGTGCTCCGGCTTCAGCGTGCGGTAGTTGATCGTCTCCGGCTTGGTAACCTCGCCGTATGACCACGAACGAATGGCCTCCGGCGAGGCGAGGCTGATGCGGATGGCATCGAAGTTGTTGACGTCCAGCACCCGGCTGCGGTCGTTGCGGTCCCCACGGGCAAAGCCGTCGCGCGGGCCGCGCGGACCCCGGTCGAACGAAGGTGTTGGCGCCAGAGCGGTATTTATGGAAAGCATCGACAGGTCAGTATCACTTGTAGACATTGCCCCTCCGGGGTGACCGGATCCCGCTCGGCTGCGATACCGAGCGGGCCAGCGACGAATAGGGTTTCACTTAGTTAGTCGGCGGTCTTCTCGTAACCGCTGAGGTTAATCCGGTCAAGATTCGAGAGCAGATCGCGCGAGGTGTCCTCCGCGAACTCGACCGTCTGCTCGTCCTCGTTGATGACGTCGATCGAGAGGCCAAGGGAGCGCAGTTCTTTCACCAGCACCTTGAAGGATTCCGGCACGCCGGCGCCGGTGATCTCGTCACCCTTCACGATCGACTCGTACGTCTTCACGCGGCCGACCGTGTCGTCGGACTTCACGGTCAGCATTTCCTGCAGGGTGTACGCTGCGCCGTAGGCGTACAAGGCCCACACTTCCATCTCGCCGAAGCGCTGACCGCCGAACTGCGCCTTTCCACCCAGCGGCTGCTGGGTGACTAGCGAGTACGGGCCAGTCGACCGGGCGTGGATCTTGTCCTCCACCAGGTGGGCAAGCTTCAGCATATAGATGACGCCAACCGTTACCGGGCGGTCAAACTTCTCACCCGTACGACCGTCGTAGAGATCAACCTTGCCGTCTTCCGGCAGGCCCGCCTCCACCAACAGGTCGCGGATCTCCTGTTCCTGCGCACCATCGAACACGGGCGTTGCCACCCGGAAGCCCAGCTTCTGGGCGGCCCAGCCAAGGTGGGTCTCCAGCACCTGACCCAGGTTCATGCGCGACGGCACACCGATTGGGTTGAGGATGATGTCGACCGGCGTGCCATCCGGCAGGAACGGCATATCCTCGATCGGGATGATGCGCGAGATCACGCCCTTGTTGCCGTGTCGGCCCGCCATCTTGTCGCCCTCGGAAATCTTCCGCTTCTGGGCGATGCTGACGCGCACCATCTCGTTGACGCCCGCCGGCAGCTCATGGTCGGAATCATCGTCCCGTCGGAACGTCCGGACGTCGATCACCTTGCCATGCACGCCGTGTGGCACACGCAGCGAGGTGTCCTTCACCTCACGCGCCTTCTCACCGAAAATCGCGCGCAGCAGGCGTTCCTCGGCGCTCAGCTCAGTCTCACCGCGCGGGGTCACCTTGCCGACCAGAATGTCGTTCGGGCGAACCTCAGCGCCAATGCGGATCACACCGTTTTCGTCAAGGTCGGCCAGGCTCTCCTCGCCAACATTCGGGATGTCCCGCGTGATCTCTTCGGGGCCAAGCTTGGTGTCGCGCGCTTCCGTCTCATATTTCTCGATGTGGATCGAGGTGTAAACGTCGTCGCGGACCAGTCGCTCACTCAGCAGAATGGCGTCCTCGAAGTTGCCGCCTTCCCACGGCATGAACGCCACAAGCACGTTCTGCCCCAGCGCCAACTCGCCATTTTCCGTCGAGGAGGAGTCAGCGATGATCTTGCCCGGGTAAACCCGGTCGCCCCGCTGCACGCTGGGGCGATGGTTGATGCAGGTATCCTGGTTCGAGCGCACGAACTTCCGCAGGTTGTACTCGTGGACATTGCCATCATCGTCCACAACCACGATCTGCCGACCGTTGACCGAGTGGACCACGCCATTCTGGGCGGCCACCAGCACCTGGCCAGAGTCTCGCGCGGCCTGGTGCTCCACGCCGGTGCCGACCACGGGAGCCTGCGGCTTCAGCAGCGGCACCGCCTGCTTCTGCATGTTGGCGCCCATCAGGGCGCGGTTGGCGTCGTCGTGCTCCAGGAACGGGATCAGGGCTGTACCCACCGAAACAACCTGCTTCGGCGAGACATCCATGTAGGAGACCTGTTGCGACGGCACCACCGGGAACCGGTGACCGCCGCCAATGCGCACCACAACCTGCTCCGGAATCAGACGATTCTCCGCGTCAAGCGGGGTGTTCGCCTGCGCAATCATCACCTGCTCTTCGCGATCCGCCGACAGGTAGTCGATGATTTCCGACGCCACCGGCTTGATGTGGACTGTCCGGATCTTCGCTGCCTTGATTGCCGCGATTGCAGCGTCATCCAGGCGTTTTCCTGCCTTGGCGACGACCTCACCCGTCTCCGGGTTGACGGCGTCGTCACGCAGAATCTGCCCCTCCAGCGGGAGCACTGGATCTTCAACAACCAACTGCGCAATTACCCGCCGGTACGGCGTCTCGATGAAACCGTACTGGTTGATCTTGCCGTAGGTGGCCAACGAGCCAATGAGGCCGATGTTCGGACCCTCCGGGGTCTCGATCGGGCAGATGCGTCCATAGTGCGACGGGTGAACGTCGCGCACGTCGAACCCGGCGCGATCCCGGCTGAGACCACCCGGACCCAGCGCCGACAGACGCCGCTTGTGGGTCAATTCGGCCAGTGGGTTGGTCTGATCCATGAACTGCGACAACTGGCTGCCGCCGAAGAACTCGCGCACCGCCGCCATCACCGGCCGCGTCGTGCTGATAAGCGCCTTCGGGGTCACCGTCTCCGGATCCTGGATGGTCATCCGCTCGCGGATACCGCGCTCCAGGCGCTGGAAGCCGGTGCGCACATGCATCTGGATGAGCTCGCCGACCGCACGAATACGGCGGTTGCCGAGGTGGTCGATGTCGTCTGGCTCGCTCAGGCCATTGCTGAGCCGGATCATCTCGCGAATTATCTCGACGAGATCCTCCCTGGTCAGGATGCGGCTGCCAGGCCGCCCGCCAGCCGGCTTGTCGCCATGCAGGCGTTCGTTCAACTTGTAACGGCCGACTCGTGCGAGGTCGTAGCGGCGGTCGTTGAAGAACAGGTTCTCCAGCATTGCCGTCGCGTTGTCGCGCGTCGGGGGGTCACCCGGGCGCAGGCGGCGATACAGCTCGATGAGCGCATCGTCCTTCGCCTTGGTGGGGTCCTTCTCCAAGGTCGTGCGCAGGAACGGGCGGTCCGGGTTGGTGTCGACATCGGCGAGTGCTTCAGCCAGTTCCTCATCGGTCATGCCGATGGCGCGCAACAGGATGGTGACCGGCATCTTGCGCTTGCGGTCAACCTTGACCGACATGACGTCCCGGTTGGATGTCTCGAACTCCAGCCAGGCGCCGCGATTCGGAATCAGCTTGGCAGTGGCCACCTGCTTGCCGGTGGTCGGGTCCGTCGTGCGGTCGAAGTAGACACCCGGCGAGCGCACCAACTGCGAGACCACCACACGCTCAGCGCCGTTGATGATGAACGTGCCATCCGTGGTCATCATCGGGAAATCGCCGATGAAAATCTCGGAATCCTCGTCATCGCCCGCGCCAATTTCGCGGATCTCGCCCGTTTCCGTATTGACGACGCGCAGCTTCGCCTTGATGCGCAGCGGCGACGAGTACGTGATGTCCCGCTCACGGCAGAACTGCTCAACGATGCGCGGGTCGTTCTTGCCCTGCTCCTGGAGGTCTTCGGGGAGCCGGCGCCACGGCTCTTCGAAGCGATACTCCCCGAAGGTGAGTTCCATCTTCTTGTTGTGATCGGAAATCGGCGAGATCTCCTCCAGCAGTTCCCGCAGGCCCTCCTGCTTGAACCACTCAAAGGATTCGATCTGAACCTGAACGAGGTCTGGCATTTCCCAGACCGTCGGGATGCGCGAGAACGAGCGACGGTCAATCCCTGTATTCGAAAGTACGGTTTGCAATCCGTTGCGAGTTGCCGTCTCGATACCGTTTGCTTCAATCCTGGTTAATGCCACAGTCAGATACTCCTTCGCAGGTTGGGAGACGGCACGCCATTCAGCTTTCCAAATCCTCGATCGTGCGGGCTACACTGGCCACGACACACGCAATTGCTCTTGCGCGTTCTTTCCCTCCCTGACACGCCAAAACGGGAGGACATAGCTTGCCCCTCCCGTGCGACCAGGTTTCGCAATTGATCGTTCCAGCACGCCCCGCCCGGCTACCGGTATTCGAAGATTCGCCTGCCGCCTGATCATTGACCCAACGGCGAACGATCATCATACCGCATTGCTTCGCGCATGTCAAGCCCCTGCGCGGAATTGCTTCCGCGCAAGGGCTGCAACTCGCTGGGGGCGCGTATCAGGCGCCTGGCGTGGCCTCCGCCTCAGACGATGCGCCCGCCTGTGGCAACGGCTCGGCGTTCGCCAGTTGGTACGATCCACAATCGGCGACATACAGGTAGCGCGCCACTTCCGGATCATCGATGTTGTCGCGCGTGACAATTGTGGAGCCCGTCACCAGTTCCTTGGGGTCCGGAGCCACGCCGCTGGCCAGGTACTCAGCCAGGAGCCCAACCGCAATTTCGCCGATGTCGCCCGGATGCTGCGCAATCAACAGGTCGACGGTTTCGCTCTTGAGATCCTGAACCTGGGTTGGCCCGGCGTCGAAGCCAACCATCTTGACCGTGCCCTGCAGATTCTGCTGCCGCAGTGCTGCCGCAGCGCCCTGCGCCGCAAAGAGGTTGGTGCCGAAAATGCCGGAGAGATCCGGGTCCGACTGCAGGCGAGCAGAGACGATCTGGGCCGCAATGTTGGAGTCGTTGTCACAGTACTCCTGACCCAGGTACTCGATGTCCGGGAACTCCTGCTCGATCGCCTCGCGGAAGCCCTGTTCTCGCAAGTCCGTTGTGGAGATGCCCGGCTTGACATTGACGACAAAGACCTTGCCCTTGCCGCCGATCTGCTCCGCCAAACCACGAGCGGCCAGGCGCCCGCCCTCGACATTGTCCGTGGCAACATCGCCCAACTGGATGTCGGAGTCGATAGTCGTGTCCACGCACAGCACCGGAATGCCGGCATCGATAGCGGCCTGGATTGGCGCGATCATGCCCTTGGCGTCATTCGGAGCCATCATGATAGCGTCCGGCTTGCTCTGCACGACGGCGTTCAGGATCGGCGTCTGCAAGGTCTGGTCGAAACGCTCCGGCCCCTGCGTATCGATCGTGACGTTGCCCAGCGCCTCGGCCTTGGCGCGCGCGCCACAATCCATCGTGATGTAGAAGTTGTCGCCGATCACGCCCTGAATGAAGGCGATGGTGTAGCCGTCATCCTGCGCCTTCGCGGTCCACCCGAACGGGGTGATCAGCGTCATGCCAGCGCCGGCAATGACAGAAGCCTTCAGGACTGAACGGCGGGACGCCTTCCCGGATGCGGAGCGACACGTGGACATGGTGTCTCCTTCGAAATCTCTATCGCGGTGGCTGGCGCCAATGCAAGCCGCGCGCAGGGTATCAACCATTGTCACTGATGACAATGCCGCCCATGGCCTCGCCGGTCCAGCAGCGTGGCAGGCAACCTCCGCAACGCGACCCGGACCAGCAGCAGGCGCTGTAGTGAATCCGGGCGATCCGGGCGTCGTCGTGGTGCGGGCAACTGAGGCGCCAATGAGAACCGGCGCCGTCAGTTGGCTGACTACGGTCAGGTAAATGCGGAGGCGAGCACCAGGGTCGCCGCGCACAACCCGAATCGGGATTACTACGTGTCGAGAGACCTCGTATCCATCCGACTACCCGGGAGAGTGAGGTCTTGACCTCAACAACGTCGCTCGGGACAACGCCACTTCGGCGCACGGCTAC
>JAWKPJ010000031.1:0-5412 GCA_041390745.1 Thermomicrobiales bacterium
ACGTCGTGAAAACGAATCTGGCTCATGAGTCCTCCCTGGTCCTGGCGCGCATTGGATCCTTTCACACCGGGCGACCTCCCCCGCCGTAGCGGGAGAGGTCGCGGCGCGGGATCAGGCGCAGATGACGTCGACGGTGAGCGAACCACTGTTGTCACTGGTGACGGGGTCGGTGTAATGCAGGGTCAGGGGCGCGCCCTTGCCGGTGATCTCGCGCTCGTAGTTGTGGGTGATGTGGTAGCTGCCCCACGCATCCGGGCTGCCGCCATCGACGGCAAGCCCGATGCGCACCCCCTGGTACGTGGTGGCGATGTCGCTGGAGTTGGCAAACTTGAAGGACGCGAATGCGTCGGCGCCGTAGGAGGCGTTGGTATTCCAGTAGCCGTTCGCCTGCAGCCGGTAGCGCTGACCCGCAGCCAGGGCAGGCGTGCTGACCTTGGCGCCGGTGGCTGGCACCTTGACGATGCCCAGGGATGTGCCGGGCACGCACGTTTGCGCGCTCGGCTGCTTCTTCGACTTCTTCCGCTTCTTTCGCTTCCTGGCCTCGCCATCTTCCGGCAGCCGGACGACGGCAAGGCCAAGCGCTGAACCCACCAATGCGCGCAGCGCATTGCGACGGGACGGACGGGTTTGCAACGACGTGGTGATCTGTTCCAGGTTCATGATTCTCCTCAAAATGGCACGGTGTGTCACGGGCGGAGCGACCTGCTCCGCCGGGCAACGAATGAATGCCGGTGGTGATCTGGGTGGTGCCGGCGCTCGGCGCCGGTTGCGTTACCGCCTTCGAGGGCTGGCGCTGACGTCAATTGGCAAGGCGTGCAGGATCAATCTGTCTCTCCCCGCCTCGCGGGACCAGGCAGGTAGGCCAATGCGCAGGCGGTGCCACCGGTTTGGTCGCAAACCGTGCAGGTGATGCAGGCCGCAGTCGGCCCGAAGAACCCGCCGTTCGCGCGCTGGCAGTCGAGGTCGGTCTTGCAGGGGTAGCAATCTGCGGCGAGCAGGCAATATCCCGCATTCCCGGTCGTTGTGCTACAGACCCCATTGTCGTCGTTGCCGTGGGAGCACGGGACTTCGGCGCCTCCGCACCCCTCCATCTCAATGCCTGCCGGGCAGTCGCCGGTGTGGTGCGCCCGACAGGTACGCCCGCCTTGCGGCCCGTCACAGAGGCCGGAGCAGCATTCACCTGGCCCGGTGCAGGGATCACCCACATTCAGGCACCCGAACGCGTTCGGTGTCGCCGGCGGGGTACGAGGAACTTTCTTGATTTTCTTGCGCTTCCGTTACTTCTTCGCGTCAATCGATGATTGACCGACCAGGGCTGATGCCAGCGCCAACGTTCCACCCAGGAGCGAGCGCCGCGATCCCGCCAGGGATCGGGTAAAAGTGTCAAACCGAGAACTGTCCAATCTGAATCTCCTGCCGCGCGATCACGCGGCCCTGATGCGACGCTGTGGCCGCATCACGATTGAGGCGCCGGCGGCGCCTTCCCGCATGGGACCATGCAGGCGAAACCACTCTCGCAGTCAAAGGGGACGCAGGCCGAGCCTTGCGGGAAACCCAAGGCTTCGCAATCAGCGTCACGCCGGCAATCTGCGCAGTCGCTGGGTGGAAAAAGCTCTGAGCACATGTCGTAGCCGCCCGTCGTCCTGAAGCAGCCACAGTTAGTGCGGTTGTTGCACGGCGCCAGTTGGCCATCCTGCTTGCACGTTCCCGTGTCGTGAGCGCGGCAGGTGCGCTTCCCCTTCGATCCGTCGCACACCCCGGAGCAACACTCGTCGGGGGTCTGGCAGGGATCTCCGACGTCAAGGCAGCCATATGTATTCGGGCTGGCCCTTTTCGGTTTCTTCTTGCGCTTGCGCTTTCGGCTCTTCGCCTCGATCGGCGACACGCCAATCTGTCCAAGGCCGAACGTGAGGCCGCCAGCAAGCAGCGAGCGGCGCGATTCGACGAGTGCCTGCACAAGTGCGTCAAACCGTGTGCTATCCATTCCGTGAATCATCCTTCTCTGGCAACGCCTGGGCGTGGGGTTCTCCCGGCTCGGCTCCATCGGTCTCCTGCGAGACAAGGGACGCGGCTGTCGCCGGTGAGCGTGTACGTCAGGCGAATGGCGTTGCTAGGCGTCCTGCTCGACGCGGTATCCGGCTTCGCGCCAGGCCTTGAGGCCGCCATTCAGGTGGGCGACGTGGGTGTAACCAAGGTCCTGGATGGTGGCTGCGGCCAGGGCCGAGCGACCGCCAGACGCGCAGTAGAGGATGGTGCGGCGCGCCGGGTCGAACTCTGCCCGGTGGTAGGCGCTGGTGGGATCGGCGTAGAACTCCAGCATGCCGCGCGGGGCATGAACGGCTGCGGGGATCACGCCGTGCTCTACGCGCTCTGGCTCACGCAGGTCGATAAGCAACGCGCGCTCCCGCTGTCATTTCGGCAGCCCTCCGCCGGTGAGGTTTCGATCTGCGCCTTCGCCTCTGCGACCAGGTGCGCGATGGTCTTTGTCATCACTGAACTCACTCTTTCTGTGTCGTGCGAACGTTGCTGTCCACGACGACGAGACTACGCCGCTGTGCGTCGAAGTCACATCAGTGAGTGCCTGACTTTTTCTGCTGGGTGTATCCCAAATCAGGAAGCGACCACCCCAAGTCGGGTTGCGGCGAGCGCCGCTTCGGTGCGGGTCTCGACTCCCAGCTTGGCGTAGATGGCCGAGACGTGGTGGCTGACGGTCTTTGGCGTGAGTACAGGCGTTCGGCGATTTGCGTGTTGCACAGCCCTTCCGCCAGCAGCGCGGCCCTTCTGCTTCGCGCCGGGTCAGCTTAGCCGGGTTAGCGCGGGTTGCCAGTTGTGGGCCGCGCCGGATTGTGGGTAGGTCGCTCACGCCGAGCGACCGCAGGTGCCTGAATGGCCTGGTTGAAGTCGCCGGCCGCGCGCCGATGGCCTCGAAGCTGGCGATGGCGCGGCTCACCAGGTCGGGGTCCTCACTGGCGGCCAGGGCGCGTGCTGCTTCGTAGAGCAGCCGAAATCCGGCCGGCAGCGGCAACAAACTCACCCGCGAACTGCAGCGCGTAGGGCTCGCCTACCGTCAAGGCGTCAAGCGGGACGTCTCGCTCACCCGCTTGCCAAGAGCAGCGAGGTCAACTCGCCCTTTGCCAGGGCACCCCCGCCGTGGCGCTGTGAAGGTGCGCACCGTGAGCGCCTCTTCGCTGGCCGCGCGATGTGTCGCCAGAGGAGCGCCGCCTCAGCACGCGCCATCCGGATGGGCAGCACCCGAATACCTGACCGGTGCGTTCGGCCAGGGCCAGGGCTTTATCGAGCGTGGCCGCCGCGTCGGGTTGCCCCGGCGGGTAGACCTGCCCCAGCGTCGTCAAAGCCACGATCTGCGTCAGCGGCGATAGCGCCGGTTGCCGGAGGAGCGCGAGAATCTCTTCCTCGGCCGCATCCCACGCGCCCTGGCGCGCGCGAACGGTGGCTTGCGTCGCCAGGAAGTACCAGCGGTAGAAGTCCAGGTCATGCTCATTCGCAAAATCGATCGCCGCTTCCAGCCAACGATTCGCCTCGTCCAGCCGTAGGGACCACAGGCAATCCCAGGCCAGGTTCGACATCGCGCGTGCGGCATGATCGATGAACCCGCCACTGCGGGCAAGTTGCAGGCTGCGGGTCAGATCCTCAGCTCCACCGGCATCCCCGGCGTTCTGCCGCGCCGTGCCGACGTTCGCCAGTGCGTGGATGAGCGTCTCGGTCTCGCCCAGGCGCTCGGCCAACTCGATGGCGCGCTGGCCCCACTGGAGCGTTCCGTCGAGGTCATCGGCGAGCATGCGCATCTGGGCGAGATGGCTGTAGGCCATCGCCAACTCCGGCCCGGGCGGCAGCGGCTCCAGCACGGCGAGCGCCGCATTCGCCGCCTCCTCAGCCTCAGCCCCGAGGCCGGCATACCAGAAGAGCCGTGACAGCCAGCGGAGGTTGTCCCCCTCCTTTAGCGGATCGCCGAGACTACGCCAGATGCGCAGCGCCTCCCGGCGCGCCGCAATTGCCTCCTCACCCTGGTCGCTCAGGTGGCAGGCGGCCGAACGTCCCTCGAACAGGCGGGCTCGCTCCTCGGGTGGCAACGCATCGCCGAAGCGCAGGGCACGGGCAAATTGGGCGGCGGCTTCATGGTGCGCGAACATCGCGGCGGCTTGCTCCGCAGCGGGAATCGCGAACTCCAGGACTGCTTGCCGATCCCCGGCCGCCTCGGCATGGTGGGCCAGGAGTTCCAGTTTGCGCCCACCTGGCGGCTCCTCGCGCAGGGCTGCCAGGATGCGCGCATGCAGCAGCCGGCGACGGGGCAACGTGATGGACGCCAGGATCGCCTCGCGGGCGAGGGCATGACGAAAGATAAGCGCGTCATCGATGCCGTGCAGCAAGCCACGGGCGAGGCATTCGTCGGTCTCATCAAGGACCGGGCCGGCCACGCGCTGCAACAGGTCGAGATCGATCGTGACGCCAATGACCGCCGCCAGTTCGAGCACCGCCCGCGCCTCCGGCGAGAGGCGGACGGCGCGGGCGCGGACCGCGTCTCCCACCGTCGACGGCACGCGCTCTCCATCGGCGGCCAATACCTCGGTCACGAAGAACGGATTGCCGCCGGTGAGACGATGCAGGGCAGCGGGGTCACGCTCGCTGCCCGCTGACATGCGGCGAACGGCATCGACCGACAACGGCTGCACGGTGGTGCGATACACGTCTGGCGCCGTGGCCAGATCGCCCACGATCACGCGCAGCGGATGATGGTTCCCCAACTCATCGTCGCGGTAGGTGATGACGACGAGGATCGGGAGATCGCCAACTCGCCGGCCCAGGAAGCGCACAAACTCGAGTGACGCGCCATCGGCCCAGTGCGCGTCTTCGCCGATGAGAACCATCGGCTTCTGCCGGGAACTGAGGACGGCCAGGATGGCGCGAAAGAGTTCCTCGCGCGCCTCACCGCCAAAGACCTGTGGCTCACTGGGGAAGCCGAGCGCAGCCGCAAGGTCGCGAATCGGCCCGAGCGGGCCGGGTGTCGAGAGGCCATCGCACGAGAACCGGCCAATGTCTGCCTGGTCCGCGATCCACCGCCGAAAGGCATCAACGAGGGTCGTCTTGCCCACCCCGGCCTCACCGGCGACGAACACGACCCGCCCGTGACCGGCAGCCGCCTGGCGGAGGTGCTCCTCAAGCTGGTCAAGATGCTGTTCGCGCTCAAGCAAGTCCATCGCAGCACACTCCCCAAGGCGAAGCTCATCATACAGGGGTGCATGTTGACAGTGGAATCTGGGGTTTACGCAGGCTGGAACGGCCGCGAACGACGGAGGGCGCTGCCGCCGAAGCAACTGCGCCCTCTCACAAACCGGGTTCGTGAATTTACAGGTCGAGGTTGACGACCTCGCGCGCATGGGTCTGGATGAACTT
>JAWKPJ010000032.1:0-3573 GCA_041390745.1 Thermomicrobiales bacterium
CAGCTGTGGACTGCGCTCCGACGGTGATAGCTCTTGTGAACCCGCAGGCGCCGCGCACACTCGGCAACTCGGCTGTCCACGTCAGCCGCTTCGCGGCTATTGTCGAAGCTGACCGCCCGCTCCCCACCATTGTTCCCGCAGCAATTGGCCAGGTGGAACGGCAGATTGGCGAGCACGTGGCGGCGCTGGTGGAGAATCGGGCAACGCTGCAGTTGGGCATCGGAGCCATTCCTGATGCGGTTCCTGGCTGTCTCGGAGGGCGGGAAGATCCTGGTATTCACACCGAGATGTTTTCTGACGGGCTGCTGGCGCTTGCCGAGGCTGGCGTTGTCACCAACCGGTTCAAGACGACGTGGCGCGGCCGCATTGTGACGTCGTTCGCGTTGGGCAGTCAACGGCTTTACGACTTTGTCGACGGCAACCCGTTTGTCGAGTTCCACGGGTCGGACATCGTCAATGATCCGCGAGAAATCCGCCAGATTGAACGGATGACGTCGATCAACTCAGCGATTGAGATTGACCTGACGGGCCAGGTAGTGGCCGATTCCGTTGGGGAACGAATCTACCGCGGCATCGGTGGGCAGATGGACTTTGTGCAGGGTGCAAGCCGGGCGCCCCAGGGCAAGGCAATCATCGCGCTGCCCTCTACCGCGCGAGGCGGAGCCATCTCCCGGATTGTCCCCACCCTGACCCCGGGAGGCGGAGTCGTCACGACCCGGGGTCACGTGCAGCATGTCGTCACCGAGTATGGCGCTGTCGATCTGCGAGCGCAGTCCCTCCGTCGCCGGGCCGAGCTGCTCATCAGCATCGCGCATCCGGACGCTCGACCGGACCTCCAGGCGGTTGCTGTCCGGCGGCGCTTCTCGTTTCCGGCCGGTTGAGCCAGATTAACTGCTCACGCAGTTGGTTCTCCAGGGTTGCTGCCGGGCGCGGGGTTCCCGGCCCTGGGTCGTCACAGCCGGGGCGCGCCTCGACGGCGCCAGCCACCGCGCTCCCGGAACATGGCGCCAGTCGATGCGCAAGAGAGAAAGAGCAGGGCAAACCGCGCAAGTTGGACCACAACCACCTGCCAACGGCCTGTGCGCGGGCCAGGCGCCTCGCGCAGGGAACGGTCGACGGAGTTGGCTGCGCTCACCCAGAGGACATAACTGACGCAGCGGGCGACGCCAAAGACCAGGAGCATCGGCGCCAGGGGCGCTCGCGCCAGGCCGGCGGCGATGAACAACTGATTGCTCGGCAACGGCCCCAGGGTGAACAGAAGCAGCGTGGAATTCGCCAGCGTGGGCTGACCCTGAAGTGTCTCAACGAGCCCTTCGATGTTCGCGCGCCAGGACGCAGGCACGAATCTGGCCCCAAAGGCGCGGCTGCCCAGGGCGAGCAGGGCCCGGCCCGCCGTGGAGCCCGGCACGCCGACAATCGCCAGCGGGACAATCGGGAGCGCGTGGTAGAGGTGGAAGTCGGTGAGGACCGCCCAGGTCGGCGGCATGAAGGCGGGCACGGAGTTGAGTACGACTGCCAATCCCCAGACCGCGAGCCAGACCATCGTTGAGCGTTTCCTCTCCCGGCCCGCAGTTTGCCGGGCGCCGGTCGCATGACCCGCGGATCATAGCCCCGGCGCTGCCAGCCCGCTGGCCCGATCAGCCGGGCACGGCGCGGACAGGACGTTGTTCCGGAGGCCGCTGGCGGCTGTTTCACACAGTAGACTCCAGCCATGCGGCCTACGCGACGTGCGCTCCCCACTCCTCGTGAATCCGGTCAGCCGGCCACGCTCTTTTCGCCAGGAGGCCGGCAGCGCGTAGGCGGCACGCTCTTTCTGCTGCTGGCCGGGCTGGGGTTGGCCGCGCAGGATGCCATTACCGACGCGCAGTGGATCGCCTTGCTCTGGCTGAGCGCGTTGCCGCTCGCGCTGGCGCTCTGGCCAACGCTTCCCCCGCGGATGCCGCAGTTGAACCGCGCCACGCTGCGCATGGTCGCCATCTTCCTGACGGTCATGACCCTCTGCGCGGTGCAGTTGCTGCGCATTCAGGTCGTGATGAGCGATGTGATCAGCCACCGGGTGGGTGTGGACCCCGCAACGGGGGCCGTGGTCAGCAACCCGCTGCTGGCTGACGCCGCCCTGCGCGTGCCACGCGGCGCCATCCTTGACCGCAACGGCGTCGTGCTGGCTGATTCAGTGGCCCGGGACGGTGTCTACGCGCGCCAGTACCTCACGCCAGACACGGCGGATGTGACGGGCTACTTCTCGCCGCGGCTCTACGGCGCCACGGGCCTGGAGGCCTCCTGGGATGATGTTCTGCTCGGCGACGCCGGGGGCAACCCCTTCTGGCAGGCGCTGCAGACCCTGAAAGGGCTCCCGCCGCAGGGCAACGACCTGCACCTGACGCTGGATGCTGCGCTCCAGCAGCAGGCGCACGAAGCGCTCGGCAGCCGGCCGGGGGCGGTGGTGCTGCTCGATGTGCAGACCGGGGCAGTTTTGGTGCTCGCCTCCAACCCGACATTCGACGCCAACGCGCTGACGGCTCTGACGGACGCCGACCGCGCCGCCGCGCAGGCCGCCTGGACCACGCTAACCACCGATCCCCGCACCCCGCTGGTGCAGCGCGCGACATCTGGCCTCTACGCGCCCGGCTCCACCTTCAAGACCGTCACCGCCTCGGCGGCGATCCAGCGCGGCCTTGCCACAGCGGACACGGTCTACGAGGATGCCGGCAGCATCACGATTGACGGCCACGCGCTGGTCGAGGCGAACCGCCCGGACGACAGCGTGACCGAGTGGAGCCTGCGCGACGCCTTTTCCTGGTCCCTGAACGTCGTCTTCGCGCAGATCGGGCTGCAACTCGGCGGCCCGGCGTTGGCGGACGCCGCAACGAGTTGGGGCTGGGAGAGCACCATCCCCTTTGACCTCCCCTCGGAGCCGAGCCGTGTCTCCGTGACGCCCGGATTCCTGGAGAACGACCTGGCCGTCGCGGAAACGGCGTTCGGGCAGGGGGAATTGCTGGTGACGCCGCTGCAGATGGCGCTGGTGGCAGCCGGGGTGGCGAACGAGGGCGAAGTGATGCGCCCCTACCTGGTGCAGCGCATCGCCGCGCCCGATGGCGAGACGCTGCGCACCGTCTCACCGCAGACCTGGCGACGGCCCCTGGATCGCGAAGTCGCGCAACAGACCGCCGCCCTGATGCAGAACGCGGTCGAGTTCGGCGCCCTTGGCGGCGCGTACGTGCCCGGCTACGCCATCGGCGGCAAGACCGGCACGGCGGAAACCGCCGGCGAGATTCCCCACGCCTGGTTCATCGGCTTCATCGGTCTGCCCGGCGAGCCCCCGCGCTATGCGGTGGCGGTGATCGTGGAGGCGGGCGGCGGCGGCGGGCAAGTCGCGCTGCCCATCGGCCGCGACCTGCTGGTGGCGGCGATGGGGCGGTAGCCAGGTTAGCGCTCCCAGGCGTTCAAAACGGATTGCAGCGGAGATGGTCGCGTGGTGCCCACGCCCGTGCCGCGAGCGACGCCGAAGATGCCTGGTGTGAATGGGCTTTCTCGTGTCTGGCTGCGCCGCAATAGCCCTCACCCTACAGCGTA
>JAWKPJ010000033.1:0-3467 GCA_041390745.1 Thermomicrobiales bacterium
TCACCGCGCTTTGCCGAAGCGCCCGTCTGGCTGGAGGTCTCCGGCATCACGACTCCCTCACCTTCCGGGTCGCAGACAATCCTTTGCGCCTGGAACGACGACGCCTGGCTGCCGCCGCTCTGGCTCGGCCTTGTCGGCCCGGAGCAGCGCCTGAGCGTGCTGCTCGCCCCGCAGGTCGGGCGCAGCCCGCACCTCTGGACCGGCCCCGCGATGCCTGCCGGCGCGCCCTTCCACCTGCACCTCCTGCTCCATCCCGGCCTGGGCCCGGGCGGCCTGCTCTGGCGAGCTGGCCCCGGCGCACCCTGGACCTCCCTCACCTGCGCCTCCGCGTGGGGGTTACAGCGGCTCCCGGCCACGACAAACCTGAGCGTGGGCAGCGGCAAGGGCAACGCTGACCGGCCGTGGCAAGGCCCGGAGTTGCGGGTGGAAATAGCGGTGCTTCCAGTTCACCGAGGTGAACGGACCGGGCGCTCCCACGCCTGGCCCGCAACCAGCCAGCCGCGAATCACTCCTCCGCGTGCGCGCCCTGCGGGTGTGCCAGGAAGTCGGTGAAGCCGGTGATCGCGCTGTGGCGGCCGCCCAGGGCGAACTCGCAGACGTTCACGCCGTCCGCGAAGCGCACGGCGCCCTTGAGCAGAACCACCTCCCGGCCCACGCGCCCGGTCATTGTGGGCGCCGATGTCCCGGGCGCGCAGGCGCCGGCGTCCGGGCAGGTGTTCGCCCAGTTCCTTCGCCATGGGTCACGATGCGCCCGTGCCCGTGCACCGCGGACTGCGGCGTGGGGTAGGCGATGTCCTCGGTGAAGGTCTGGGCGATGAGTTCCTGCCAGCGTGCGGCATTACTCTCGGTCCAGGGCGAGAAAGAGCGGTCAATGGCGATGGGTCCGGGCGCGTCAGGATGGTGGCAGTGGTCCGCCCGAAGCCACGACCTGCCTCACGCCGTGTGGCCCACACGGCGTGGCGTCGGTTTCAGAGGGGGTCAACGCTCCTGCAGCACCCGGCAGCATCTCGTTGTCCCCTTGACGCACTTGCTGCGGCCGGCCCGTCGGCGATCTCCTGCCCGAGTGGCGTCAGCAGAACCGCCTCAGACAGCCTGGCCTGGCTCTGGTGGCAGAAAGCGCCGCCACATCTTCCTCGTGGGAAATCGGCATCAACTCGCTCTTCCCCACCGATCCTGCCACGGCGGCCACATTCACCGCTGCGCCGCCCGACCAACGCCCTTCCAGCCTCCCGGAGGCAGCGATGCCCGCGCTATCGCGCGGTCTTCCCTATTTCGCGAATGCGGCCACGCGCAGCATCGCCGCCAGGCTGCGTTCGACATCGTCGTCGGTGGTTGCCCACGACGAGACGCTGATGCGCATGGCAGCCCTCCCCTGCCAGACCGTGCCGCCACACCAGCACGTCCCATCCTGCTGGATGCCGGCCATCACTCGACGCGTCGTGTCATCGTCGCCGAAGCGCACCATCACCTGGTTCAGCGAAACCTCGTTCAGGACTTCGTAGCCGGCGGCACGCAGCCCATCAGCGAAGCGGGCTGCGTGGCGGCAGGTGCGCTCGATCAGGTCGGCCAGGCCAGACCGGCCCAGCGAGAGCAACGCCGCCCAGATCTCGATGCCTCGCGCCCGGCGAGACATCTCCGGCGTGAAGTGATACGGCTCGCGCGTCGCCCCCGCCTGGAGGTAGGCGGCAGACAGGGTCATGGCCGCGCTCAGAGCCGCTGGATCCCGCACCAGCGCCACGCCGCTGTCGTAGGGCACGTTCAGCCATTTGTGGGCGTCAAGCGCCCAGGAGTCGGCGGCATCGACGCCCCGCAGCAGGTGGGCGCGGGTGGGCGCAGCTGCCGCCCACAGCCCGAACGCGCCATCGACGTGGACCCACGCCCCGGCCTCATGCGCCCCGGCGCAGATTTCCCCGACCGGGTCGATCGCGCCAGTGTTCACGTTGCCTGCCTGGGTGCAGACAATCGTGGGACCGGCGAGCGGGGGCAACGCATCTGCGCGCAGGCGCCCCTGCCCATCAACCGGCACGCGCGTCACCCGGTCCCGGCCGAAGCCCAGCAGTGAAAGCGCTTTCAGCGCTGAAACGTGCACCTCATCTCCCACCACCACCGTCACCGGCGGCGCGCCGAAGAGTCCGTCAGCTTCCACATCCCAACCCGCGCGCGCCAGTACGGCATGCCGGGCGGCGGCCAACGCCGTGAAGTTGGCCATGGTCCCACCCGTGACGAAGCCGGCCGCCGTTTCCGGCGGGAACCCAAGCGCCTCCAGCAGCCAGCGGCGGGCGATCTCCTCCAGCGCCGCACCAACGGGGCTCATCACCGACAGACCGCCGTTCTGATCCCACGTCCCGGCCAGCCAGTTCGCGGCCAGCGCGGCGGGCAACGTGCCGCCTGTCACGAACCCGAAGTAGCGCCCGCCCACCGTTGCCGTCGTGGCCGGCGACCCAATCGTGTCGAGCAATGCCAGGACCGCCTCCGGGTCGGCCGGCCCGTCTGGCAGCGGGATGTTCAGTTCGGCAAGCTGCTGGCGGGCGGCCTCCGGGGCCGCCACCGGCCGCGCATCCAGGCTGTCCAGGTAGTGAATCGCGCGCTCGGCGGTCTCTCGCAGCAGCGCCGCACGGCTGGCGGCGCCAGCGCCGGCCGGCAACAAGGTCGGGTGCGTCATGGTTCGGCATCTCCAGGCTGCAAGGCGATTCCGGTGCTCCACGCGGCGCAGAACAACCGGGACGGTATGCCCGTCAGTGTATCGCCCGGAGCACGAAGCCCGGTGCGGTCTTGCCTGCCCTGTCGCGCGGGCTGCTACTCGCCGGGCCTGACCCCGGTGGCATCGACCGGGGCGTCCAGGAGATGATCTTCCCCGACGCCAGGCGTGGAGCGCTTCAGAAGACGCCGCACGAGTTCGCGGCTGATAACGGGCATACCCTCCAGCTCGCTCGCAGCGCTCGCCAGCGCACGCACCGTCCAGCGTTCACGCCCGGCCGGCGGGGCGGTGTTCAGGAGCGCCAGCAGCCGCCTTTCCTGGTCAGGCGTCAACTTGCGGGCGTCCAGGTGGGCGGGTGATCGACCCTGCAGGGTCTGGGCAAACCCGTTGTGCAGGAACGTGCTGCGCACCCGGGTCACGGTGCGGCGATTCACGTCCGCCAACCGGGCAATCACCTCGTTGCTGGGACCCCGTTCACCCGGTCGCCGCTCCGCGAGGAGCAGGATGAGCGCACGCTGCCTCCGGTAGGACGTGGCAGTTGTCGATTCAAGCAGGCGACGGCACTCGGCCCGCTGCTCGGGCGTCAACACGACGGGGATGGGAGGAGTCATGGCGAACCCGCTAATGTCAAGGAGGATGAGCGTCGCCAGAACGTGGCTACCGTGAACACCGGACCACATCCGGCGGCGCCTGTGGGCAGCGCGATGCGTTTCACGCGCAGTGTCCAACGTAGTCGTCGCCCGTGTCAAAAACTGAATTGACACGGGCG
>JAWKPJ010000034.1:0-3120 GCA_041390745.1 Thermomicrobiales bacterium
TGGGGCACGGTGATCGAGCACCTGGCGGCGCTGGTCGAGCCGCAGGAGCCATAACGCGGAGCATCCCCCCTTCGTGGCATTCCCCCTCGTGTCTCGAGCGTAGTCGAGAGACCTCGTCGGCGCGAATCTGCGACCGAGGTCTCTCGGCAAGCTCGAGACACGGGTAGGTGGCTGGGCAGGCGCCAACAAATGGCCATGGCTGCCCCGGAACAGACACGTATCGATAGCGGCTGCGAGCGCGCAGCAACGACCGGCCGGGATACCCCTGCCGGAAGGAGAAACGCTGCCGTGAAACTGGTGCTGATGGAGTTCGTGACCCTGGATGGCATCTCGCAGGGGCCCGGTTCCCCGGATGAAGACCGCAGTGACGGCTTCACCCCCGGTGGCTGGCTCGTGCCCTTCCTCGATGACGCCTTCATCGCCCAGATCACGGCCTGGGCGCGGGCGGCCGATGTCTACCTCTTTGGCCGCCGCACCTACCAGGAGTCTTCCGCAGCCTGGCCGCAAATGGATGACCCGGACGGCGACGTCGCCCCAAGTCTCAATGGCTGCCCGAAGTACGTCGCCTCGCACACGCTGTCGCAGGCCGATGCCACCTGAGGACCAGCCACCCTCCTCTCCGGCGATATCGCTGCCCAGGCCGCGTCGCCAGAGCCGCCGCCGGGGAGGGGAATCCAGCCCAACGGCAGCCTGCGCCCTGGGCCAGGGCCAGCGGGTCGCCGGGTTCATCGATGCGCGACGGCGGGCCGTTGCACCGGTGGCGCAGGCAGCGATGTCGGGACTCATGGCGGGGGGGCGCCGGGGCGATCCCGGAGCCAGCGCCGTTGCTTCGTCGTCAGCTTTGCTGGAAACAGTAGAGACGGTAGTAGTGACCACACGCCGCGCCGTCTGGCTGTGACCACGGCCAACCTGTCTGATCAATGAACCCAATGGCGCCTAATGAGCCCGACGCGTTGCTCGTCCAACCGTTGCAGTTCGTGTTCCCGCCCACCGCTGTGCCATCTGTATTGACACCGGACCAGGCAAAGCGGTAGTCGTCGCTGGGAGCGGTCTGCCCGGTCTCCGTAATGTTGATCGCGGCGAGCAGGTTGCCGTCCGTGAGGTCCGCCCAGTTGTTGGCGATGGTGACGCCATCCACGCGCCGGTAAGGCCCGGTGGACTGCACGAACCGGGTGCTGGGTGAGGCGACGCTGTCGGCGAGCCAGGCCTTGTAGGTTCCTTCCAACGCCGCGCCATCAGCCAGCCCCTGGCAGATGGCATCGCCTGCGAGCAACCCGCCGAAGTCGCCTGCTCGGAGTAACGATGTAACAAAGGCAAGGCACACGCCGCCCTGGCCGCAGGGCTTCGGGACGCATAGGCGGCTGGTGCAGGCCTCCGTGGTCTCGCAGACATCGCAGGTCCCGCCGACCGCCCCACAGGCCGAGCCGCTCTCGCCCTGCTGGCACGAGCCGTCAGCGGCACAGCACCCGCCTGGGCAGGGGTGCGATGCCGAGCAGGCGGTGCAGACATGACTGACGCAGATGGGGGTCGTGCCGGGGCACGCCGCCGCGCACGTCCCGCTGCCGGTATCGCAACAGGTGTTGGCCGGGCAAGCGGCGGGGTTCTCGGAGCACGCCTTGCACTGGCCACTCACGCACAGCGGGGTGGTTCCGGAGCACGTGCTGCTGTCGCAGCACGCCTGGCAGGCGCCCGCGCAGCAGATGTTGCCGCCGCCGCAGCTCGTGCCTTCGGGCTCGGTCGTGCACGTCCCCACAGTGGGACCCAGGTTGCAGGCCTGGCAGGCGCCGTCGCAGGCACTGTCGCAGCAGACCTCATCCACACAGTGGCCGGATGCGCACTGCCCGCCGTGGGTACAGCCCTCCCCGTTCGGGTGGTCGCCCACACACTGGCCGGACCCGTTGCAGAAGGAGCCGGCCACGCAGTCCTCATCACCGGAGCACGTCGTGGCGCAGGCGTTGCCCTCACACCGGGTGTAGGGCGCGCAGGAGACCGGGTCGGCGGGCTGGCAGACCCCGCTGCCGTCGCAGCTGCCCGGCGGCTGCAGCGTACCGCTCTCGCAGGTCGCTGCGCCGCAGGGAGCGCCGGGCTGCGGCACGCACGTGCCCGGCGCACCGGCTGCTCCCTGGCAGGTGAAGCACTCCCCACAGGCGGGGGTGCAATCGCACGACCCGCAGTCGACCGTCTTGCCGCAGGTGTCCCGGTTCTTGACCGCGCCACAGCGACCGGCGCAGACCTTCCCCTTGCCCTGCGGCTTGCAGCCCTGCTTCGCTTTCCGCTTCCCCTTGCGCTTGCCCTTGCGTTGCTTGTGGCGCTGCTTGCGGCGGCGGCGGCGGTCCCTGGCCTCGGCGTCCTCCGGGGCGAGGATGGCGGCCAGGCCGGCGACGAGGGGGATCGTGGCCAGCAGCGCCAGCAGGCAGCGGCGCGAACCGGGAAACGAGATGACCCGGGTCAGGGTGTCGAACTGGCGTGCGTCCATGCGGCGTCTTTTCTCCGGCGAAGCGGCGGTCGGTCCAGGGGCGCGATCAGGCGGCGCGAGGCGCCGCCCCACCGTGCCGCTCCATCCTGAGGCTGCGGGGTGGCCACGTCACCTCGGGAAACCACGGGTTTCCACGAGCTTCCACGGGGTTTCCGGGGGTCTGACCCCGAACGCGATCCCGCAGGCGCCACGGACCGCCGCGCTCCCCTCTCCCGCGCAGCGGCTGGCTGCATTTGCGGGTTGATGCGGCAAGCCACAGGCCCAGCACCTCGTGGTCCTGGCCGCGACGGGGTGAGGGATCTGCCCGCCTTGACGTGTCATCCCGGCCGGAGCTGCGGAAGCACGTCTCCCCTGCCGGCGCCGGGCAATGGCGTCTCGAAGCGGTGGGGCGGGGAACGAGGCCCCTCCCAACTTGCGCGGCCTGAAGTGCGCCAGGGGACGATCAACGACACTCGCGACCGGGACCTGATCCGGGCGCCTGTGGGCCGCGTTGCCCAGCTTCCCGCCGCATCAGCGCATGCAGGCCACTCGCGCATGGGCCCTGGGGCCGGGGTGAACGCTCTCCGCTGAGAAGTCCCACGGGTTGGGGAACAACCGCCCCCAGGGGAACGCAGCACCAGGTGATCCCGGCTCTACCCGCGACA
>JAWKPJ010000035.1:0-2780 GCA_041390745.1 Thermomicrobiales bacterium
AGAGTTTCTCCATGCAGTTACCTGCTGGGTAGAGGCAGCTTCGTGAAATCGAACAAGGTGGAAGTCTCGTAGTGCGTCTTCCCAACGCTGAATGTCATTCCGAAGAAAGTCGTCTACGGACCCAAACCAACCGGCACGGTCAAGTTCCCGATTCGCCCCCATTTCCTCTCCCTATGTCACCAAGTGCAATGTGTCCAGATTATCCCGGAGCATCGACTTCGAGGCAAACCCCTCTCTGACACGGTGAAGCTGCCGACTCATTGAGTGACTTTGATATAAGGTCCATCCTCACACGAACGCGATGGAAGCGGGTTCTTGCTACCGTCAACCAATTTGTAAACTGCCTATTGGCCCTGAGATTGCAAGTAACCATGCGGATTTTCCGACTTATCCACACTTATCCACACCCCGCCCGCCATTCCGACATCGCCGCTGTCATTACGACAGCGGCGTGTTCAGACTCCGGAAAGTGAATTGCGTTTCGGTCATGCGGCGGTGACAGGCTGGCGGGCAGCGGGTTTCCAGACCAGCAGGCGGAGGCCGAGCAGGACCACGATGATGGTGCTCCCCTCGTGCCCGATGACGCCGAGCGGCAGCGGGATGCCGCGCGTCAGGGTGGCGACCACCAGCACCGCAATCACCGTCAGCGCGAAGGCCAGGTTCTGGCGGATGGTGCGCCGCGTGCGCCGGCTGAGCGCGATGGCGTACGGCACCTTGCCCAGGTCGTCGCCCATCAGCACCACGTCCGCCGTCTCCAGGGCCACGTCGGCGCCCGCGCCGCCCATCGCCACGCCCACGGTGGCAATGGCCAGGGCCGGGGCGTCGTTCACGCCGTCGCCAACCATGGTCACCCGCCCCTCCTGCTCCAGGGCCTCGATGTAGCGCAGCTTGTCCTCCGGCAGCATGTCGCCGCGCACCTCGTCCACGTCCAGCTCGGCGCAGATGGCGTCGGCCAGCCGCTGGTGATCCCCGGTCAGCACCACGATGCGCGAGATGCCCAGGGCCTTTAACTCCCGGATCGCCGCCGCCGCGTCCGGGCGCAGCGTGTCGGCCACCGCCAACACCCCCTGCACGCCCTGCCGGTTGCCCGCAAAGACCGCCGTGCGGCCAGCGTCCCGCAGCTCGTCCGCCAGCCGGTTGGCAGCGGCCGGCGCCGCCACCCCGGCGTCGGCGAAGAGCATGGCGTTGCCCACCAGCACCTCCTGCCCCGCGACCTCGGCGGTGATCCCCTTGCCCGGCATGGCGACGAACCTGGTGGCTGGCAGCAGCGGGATCTGTCGCTCCACTGCGCCGTCCACCATGGCCCGCGCCATGTGGTGCTCGGAAAAGTGCTCGGCGCTGGCGGCCAGTTGCAGCAGCGTCCGCGCGTCCCACACCCCCAGCGGCTCGACGTTCGTCAGGGCCGGCTTACCGTGGGTGAGGGTGCCGGTCTTGTCGAGAGCCACGATCCGCGTTTCGCCAATGTTCTCCAGGTCCGCGCTCCCCTTGAAGAGCACGCCGTTGCGCGCGGCGTTGGCCAGGGCGGAGAGCGTGGCCGCCGGGGTGGAGATCACCAGAGCGCAGGGTGAGGCCACCACCAGCAGGGTGATAGCCCGGTAGATGGCAGCGTCTGCGGGCTCGTGCAGGAACAGGATCGGGATGGCGCCCACCAGCAGCGCGAAGAGGATAACGCCGATGGCGTACGCGCCTTCGAAACGGTCGGTGAAGCGCTGCGTGGCGCTCTTCTGCGCCTGCGCCTGCGCCACGAACTGCACGATTTTCGCGAGCGTGCTCTCCTGATGCAGCCGATCCACGCGGACGTGGATGGCGCCGTGGCCATTGATGGTCCCGGCGAACACGGCGTCCCCCACGCCCTTGGCCACGGGCACGCTTTCCCCGGTGATGGCGGCCTGGTCGACTGAGGTCGCGCCGGCGAGCACCCGACCATCCACGGAGACCCGCTCGCCCGGGCGCACCAGGACGGTGTCGCCCAGCCGCACCTGCTCCACCGGGGTCACGCGCTCGGTCCCCTCCTCAATCACCGTCGCCACTGCCGGCGAGAGATCCATCAGGGCTTTCACCGCGCGCTCGGTGCGGCCCAGCGCGTAGTGCTCCAGGGCCCCGGAGGTGGAGAAGAGGCCGAGGAGGATGGCGCCTTCCTCCCAGTGCCCCAGGTACGCGGCCCCGGCCGCAGCGGTGATCATGAGCAGATCGATGCTGATGGTGCGTTCCGTGATGAACAGGCGCAGCGCGTTGACGGTGGCCGTAGTCCCGCCCGCGATATAGGCAGCGACGTAGAGCGCAACGGCGACCCACGGCTCCACCGTCGCGACCCGAGGAAGCATCAACGCCAGGGCCAGGAAGACCCAGCAGAGCCCGGCCCCAACCGCCAGGCCCCACTGCTCCCACCAGGCTCCCAACGATCCCGGCGGGCGCGCTGGCGCCACCGGGGAGGTCATCGCGCCTGGCGGGGGCAGCACCTTGCCGTCGACAAAGGTAGCCTGCCCCACCGGGCCCGGAACCTCCAGATCCGCCAGCGACCCGTCCATCTCCAGGCCTGCCAACGTGCTCCGCCCGTGCCTGCGCTCCGTGCCCTCAGCCACGCTCACAACCCCTGTACTCCCGGCAATATCGCCGGTTTGGACGCTGCGCCCAAATGCCATCCCCGACGTCGCAAGTCGGAATTTATGTCTTCTTACAAGTCTAGCCGGGGCAGCCGGGGCGCTGTCGTCCAGTTGCGCATCAGTCAATTGGCAGGAGAGCGACGACTGCGGTTATCCACAGTTATCCACATCGGGGGC
>JAWKPJ010000036.1:0-2764 GCA_041390745.1 Thermomicrobiales bacterium
ACTCGCACCGGGCGGCCTGTGGCTCGCGCTAACAGCCCGGCGTACATCTCGACCGAGGCTTCCAGCTTTGAGCCGAAGCCGCCGCCGACCGTCTCTGCCATTACGCGCACGCTGCTGGGCGGCAGACTCAGCGCTTCGTGCATCTGGTGCCGCACCAGGAAGGGGCCCTGGGTTGACGTCCGCACCGTCAGCCTTCCGTCGGCATCCACCTCGGCAACGGCGACACGCGGCTCCATCGGCGTCTGATGCGCCGAGTGCGACCGGTAAACACCCTCAACCACATGGTCAGCCGCAGCGAACGCGGCATCTGTATCACCCCGGGCAAGCACCACCTGCCCGGCCACATTGCCGCCACGAAGCAACCCTTCCGGCTGGGCATAGGCCTGCACATCGTGAAGGAGCGGCGCGCCAGGCTCCAGAGCCATGAGCGGATCCTGGATGGCTTCCAGATCCTCGTACTCAATATCGATCAGCAGCGCCGCCTGCTCGGCAATCTCTGGCGTCTCTGCGGCGATGGCAGCAACCGGGTCACCGATATAGCGGACCTTGTCAACCGCGAACGGCGCCTGGTCCTTGACTACCTCGCCGAAGCGTCCGCCAACCTCGCCGAAGAGCACCGCTTCCACGCCGGGCAACTCCAGCGCGGCGCTGGCGTCGATGTTGACGATGCGCGCGTGCTGCCTGTCGCTGCGCACGATCTTGCCATGCAGCATTCCTGGTACGCAGTAATCACTGGCGTAGCAAGCACGGCCCGTCAGCTTGTCGGCGGCGTCCAGCCGCAGGGCACGGCTGCCGACCAGGTCATTGCGAACGGCTTCCGCCACTTCAGCCCCCCTGCGCGCGGCGCAGCGCGGCGGCTGCCGCCCGCTGCACGAAACGCGCAATCATCTCGCGGCGATACCAGGCGCTCCCCTCGGTGTCCTCCAGCGGATCGCTCTCTTCGGCCGCCGCTGCACCGGCCGCTGCCAGGGTTTCGCCCGTGGGCGCTGCGCCTGTGAGCACCAGTTCGGCGCTCCGCGCCCGCAGCGGCGTCGGGGCGGCGCCAGCAAGGCCAATGCGCGCCGCCTGGATAGTGGCCCCGTCCTTAGCCAGAGCCAATGCCACCCCGGCGGCCACCAGCGCGGTATCGACCCCGCGCACCCGATGTTTCAGGTAGGCCGCCCCCGAGTTCGCCACCGGCGCTGGCAGGCAGATCGCGGTCAAAAGCTCCTCTGGCGCCAGGATCGTCTCCATGTAATCGACGAAGAAATCCTCAACCGGCACTCGCCGCGCGCCACCGCTGGAAACCAGTTCAAGTTCTGCCCCAAGCGCGATCAGGACCGCCGGCGGATCGCCGGTGGGGTCGGCGTGACAGAGGTTGCCCCCGATGGTGCCCTGTTGCCGGATCGGCGGCGACGCAATCAGAGCTGCTGCATCGGCCAACGCCGGAAAGAGTTGGCGCACGATGCCCGAGGTTTCCAGCGCGTGCTGGGTAACCATTGCGCCAATGCGGAGGCTCCCATCGGGGAGCTTCTCGATGCCGGCAAGCTCGGGGATGTTCTTCAGACCCACCAGGAGTTGCGGTTCGATCAGCCGCTGCCGCAGGAAGACCCCGAGTGACTGGCACCCGGCCACCACTTTGGCATCGTCATTCGACGCCAGCAGGTCCACCGCATCCTTGATGCTGGCCGGGCCGGCGTAGGTCACCACCGGTTTGTCCACTACGAAGTCCATCGCGCATCCGCCTGTCGCTACCCGCCGCTCTCCAACTTCGCCCGGACGCAGGAAGCAAAATCATCGAGCATGGCGTCGGCCCGGCGCGAGATCATGCCGTGCCCGTACTGCCCGATCTTGCCGAGCACATCGACATCGGACGTGATGATCACGTCGGTCGGCAAGGTGCTCTCCAGCCGCATCTGCATCGACGCCTTGACGCCGCCGCCGAGCCGGCCATCCTTGCCGTTCAACTCCACCACGCCGGTCCGCTCGACGTCGTCGAGATTGACGATGGTCACACGGCACGCGAAGCGCGCCGTAACTGGACCAATCTTTGCGCTGACGTCCGCATCGTAGGCATTCGATGCTGCCTCGCGCACATTGCTGGCGCCGGGGATGCAGGACGACATCTGCGGAACATCGCACAGGAAGTTCCAGACAACCTCGGCTGGAGCGTTGACCGAAAACTGATGGGTGAACTGCATCGCCCTACCTCGTGGCCTCTGCGGCGTTCAGCACCGCCTCGATAATCTTGGAGTACCCGGTGCAACGGCAGAGATTGCCGCTCAGCCCCCGCCGTACGTCAGCTTCGGTCGGGTTTGGCTCCGCATCCAGCAGCGCGGTGGCGGCGAGCACCATCCCGGGCGTGCAGAAACCGCATTGCACCCCGCCCGCCTCGGCCAGAGCCGTTTGCAGGGGGTGGAATGTTCCAACAGGCGCCAACCCCTCGATGGTGGTGATGTCGTGACCCTGGGCTTCCACGGCAAGCGTCAGACAGGAGCAGATCGCGCGGCCATCCAGCAGGACGGTGCAGGAACCGCACTCACCCATGCCGCAGCCCAGCTTGGCGCCGGTGAGAGCAAGCTGGTCCCGCAACACTTCCAGAAGCATGGCGTCCGCCGCGGCCACCACACGGCGCTGCTTCCCATTGACGCGCAAGTGCATGGTCACGCTCAAAGCAGCCTCCTGCCGCACATTTCCCAAGCTTCTGGCAAGATGATAGCCGCGCTGTTCGCGACGCTGAAAGTCGTACGCGTGTTCATTATTCGAACGAGCAACCAATGAATGG
>JAWKPJ010000037.1:0-2570 GCA_041390745.1 Thermomicrobiales bacterium
CTGCTTCCAGGCCGCGCTGCTCGGCGGCCCTCGTTTCCGGGACCTGTTTGCGCAACCCGCCGATAATGCCATACGCATATGCGGATGTCAAGGGGTTGCGCCACAGCAATTTGCCCCGCTTGCGACCGTCTCCGAAAGCACCTTGATCTTTCTATAATCTGCCGCGCATTGTGCGGTTGGTTGCGGGGAGAAGCAGCACCATGAAGCCGGTTATCGGCATCACTACGACACCCTTCGTTGAACCTCAGGATCACGGTACGTTCCGCCGCTATCTTGTCTCTGTGCCTTACGTCCGCGCAGTTGAGGCCGCCGGTGGCCTGGCGCTCATCCTGCCTCCGCAAACCAACGCTGCGCGAGAGCTTGCAGGCATGATCGACGGCCTGCTCCTGACCGGCGGCGCCGATATGGCTCCCGAGCTGTACGGTGATTCCACGGTGCACGAAGCGACCTATGGCATCGACGCTGAGCGAGACAGCTTCGAACTGGAACTCTTTGACGCGGTGATGGCGCAGGAGAAGCCCATCTTCGGGATCTGCCGGGGCATCCAGGTCATGAACGTCGCCCTGGGCGGCACGCTCATCCAGGACCTCCCGACGCAGCACCCAGGCGCAGCCGATGTCGGGCACCGCCAGCACGAGCGCGGGGTGGTCGCCTCGGAACCCAGTCACCAGGTCACAGCGCTGCTGCCGGATCTCCTGCCCATCTTCGATGGTGATTCCCTGCCGGTGAACTCATTCCACCACCAGGCTATCCTGGAGATTGCGCCGCCACTCTGTGCGGCCGCCACTTCGCCGGACGGCCTGGTCGAGGCCGTCGTCATGCGGGACCGCCGCGATGTCTTCGGCGTACAGTGGCACCCGGAGCTGATGTTCGATACCCACGACGAGCACCTGCGGCCATTCGCGCTCCTCGTCAACGCGGCAGCTGAAAAGAAGCTGTCGGTCGCGGTGCATTAGCAGGACGTACTCTGGCCGTTCATCCTGATCAGCGATTCGCCTTGCGCCTGTATGAACAGCGGCGAGACCGGCGACAGCCCCTTCCCTCTTTGGCCACTGTGACGTCGACGCGGCGTTTTCCGCATTGCTGACGGGCGGGAAGTCCGTGATCAGCGCGTCAAGTTCTGGTGTTGGCAGTCTGCTGATCGGTCCCGGGCAAAGCGGTCCTGACGGCCCTGGCTGCGTCTCGTAGTCCGGGAAGCAATGTGCCCCGTCCCTTCCAGGACGCCCGGATTCGGGTGGCCATCCAATACTCGGCAAACGACGTTGATCAAACCGTCGTCCCCGGTGAAGGCGGGAGGACTGCCGCCTGATCCGAAGCTGAAGTCGATGATTTCCTTCGCGCCGTGGGCTTCAGGACATTGGCTCGCGGCAGTGGGCGGTTTTCACCCAAAGCTGGACGAGTGCAACGAGCCCGCCGCCAATACGCCCAAGGATGCTTCCCCGGGGTCGGCTGCCGAACTCGCAGCTCGGCCGTTGGGTACTCCTCGTTCGATCGCGGCCAGGTTGAATCTGTCCGCCTGGACGAACGCTCGACCTGACGCTGGCGCCTTGCAGCTACCTCACCTGCTTACTGGTCGGGAAACGAAAACGGGGCCCGGTGTTTGCCGGGCCCCGCCACGCTCGCTATCTGGTTGACAGCCGTCGATCAGGCGACAGCCGCCACGGGCTCGTGGCCCGAGGTGATCGGCTCCGCGAACTCAAGATCCTCCTTGATCCCCGGGCGGCGATCAAGGAAGTCCTGTGGCATCGCCGCCGACAACACGTCATCCATCGTCTCTGCCAGGACGAAGGTCATTTCCTCGCGCAACTCCTCCGGCAAGTCATCCAGGTCCGCCTCGTTGCGCTTGGGCAAGACAAACGTCGTGACACCAGCGCGCCGCGCCGCCAACGCCTTCATCTTGATGCCGCCCACGGGCAGCACCTGCCCGCGCAACGTGATCTCGCCTGTCATCGCCACATCCTCGCGCACCGGCGCCCCGCTCAGGAGCGAGACCAGCGCGGTCGTCATGGCTGTTCCAGCCGAGGGCCCATCCTTCGGAATGGCGCCGGCCGGCACGTGCAGGTGGATGTCCGACTCCTTGAAGAACTCGGGATCGATGCCCAGATCATGCGCCCGGGAGCGTACAAACGACATTGCCGCCGTTGCTGATTCGCGCATGACGTCGCCGAGTTGGCCAGTCACGGTCAGCGAGCCCTTGCCCGGCATGCGGGAGGCCTCGATGAACATGATGTCGCCGCCCACGCTGGAGACCCCGACACCAATCGCTACACCCGGCTGCTCAGTGCGCTGGGCACGCTCCTCGTAGTAGTGGCGCGGGCGCCCCAGGTACTCGCGCACCTCGTCCGGCCCAACAGTCAGGCTGAACTCGCGGCCTTCCGCCTTGCGCGTCGCGATCTTGCGTGCCACGGTCGCGATCTCTCGCTCAAGGTTCCGCACGCCCGCCTCACGCGTGTAGTTCTGAATCAGGAAAGTCAGGCCCTCGGCGGTCCAGTCCAGCTCCACGCCGGCCAGCCCATGGGCCTTTACCTGCTTCGGGATCAGGAAGCGCTGGGCAATGGCCTGCTTCTCCT
>JAWKPJ010000038.1:0-2488 GCA_041390745.1 Thermomicrobiales bacterium
CCTTCGCGCCTTCATCCGCCAGTCGCCGCGCAATCACGCTTCCCATCTCACCGGCGCCACCGGTGACGATGACGACCTTGTCCTTGACTGAGATAGCCATGAACTACCCTCTCACTCCGTGAATCCCTCAGGCTGCGTCGTTCCACGCGCCCAGTTCCGCCATCGCGGCGCCGACACCCGCACCCAGTTGCACGGGATACCCCAGGTCGGCAAGTGATCGCTCGAGTACCGCCAACTGCGCGGCGAGCACTGTCGGGTGCACCTGCGCTGGCCCCATATGACCCAGCCGGAAAAGCTTGCCGTTCAGGTCGCCGTACCCAGGCGAAATGGTGACGCCGTATTTCTGACGCATGACGCCAATGAGCGCTTTGTCATCCACTCCGGCTGGCAGCCTGACAGCCGTGGCGCAGGCGGCAGCGATGTCTTCGCGGGCAGCCCAGAGTTCCAACCCCAGCGCCTTGACCCCGGTGCGGCAGGCGTGCGCGATCTGCTGATGCCTTCCGGCAAAGGTCTCCATTCCGGCGTCCAGCGCCTGTTGCAGGACAGACTCCAGCGCGTAAACCTCAGATACCGATGGCGTGTACGGGAAGCGACGGTTCTCCAGCCAGGCGCTCTGCCAGTCGAGGATGGAAAGGAAACTGGCGCGCAGCGGCTCGGGTTTCCGGGCGTGCAGCGCGTCCCAGGCAGCCGGGCTGACCGACATCAGCGAGAGGCCAGGTGTTCCCCCAAGGCACTTCTGTGGTCCGGCGATGGCGATGTCCATCCCCCAGTCTTCCGGGCGGAGCCGCGCGCCGCCCAGCCCGGAGACGGGATCCACCAACGTCAATACACCGAACACATGTGCAAACTGGCCGAGTTAGCGGGCGGGATTCTGTGTGCCGGAAGGCGTTTCTGAATGCACGACAGACAGAAACTTGATGCCCGGATTGGCGTTCAGGACCTTGCGGACATCTTCCGGGTCAATCGCGTCGTTGTAAGGAACTGCGAGTTCGATTGTCTCCCCACCGTACTTGTGGATGAAATCTTCAAACCATTTCCCAAATACGCCTGACACGAGGTTGAGTACCTTGTCGCCGGGAGACAACAGGCCGGCGGCGGCCGCCTCCAGGCCAAGGATGGCCTCGCCCTGCATGATGACGACGTCGTACTCGGTCCGAAAAACCTGCTTCAGCAAGTCGTTGGTGTGGGCAAAGAGGTCAAGGAACGCCGGATCATAGTGATAAAGCACAGGACGCGCCGCATCGCGCAGCGTCTGGTCCATGACCTGCACAGGACCAGCAGCCAGGTTCAGGCGGGGCCAGGTTTGTGAATGCGACATGGCTTGCTCCACGGGCTCGTTGAGCGTCGAACCGGGGAGGACAGGCTTACCTGTCCTCCCCGGGGCTGTTACTGCGGGAACAACTCCGCCAGCTTGGCCTTCATGCCTTCGGCATCGGAAATGGCCGACACCGTGATCTTGCCGTCAACGATGTCCGCCTTCGCCTGATCCACGGCGGCCTTGACGTCATCCGCCACTGTGTCGGGGAGATCAAGGAGACGGACGCCGCCATTCTTCACGTCCATGGTGTAGATCTTGCCGAACTCACCGTTCTTGAGATCATTGACCATCTCACGGTAGATGCCCGTGTAGTCGAAGAGGACCGAGGTTAGCAGGGCATCGCGGTGGTCAGCGCTTTTGTCGCCGATCACGTCGATAAAGCGGACCTCCGTCGCGCCCGCCTGGCTGTTGTGGTCTTCGATGGCCTGCAGCATGCCGAACGACGCGCCATCACCCATGCCGAAGATGATGTCGGCTCCAGCCGCAATCTCCTGCTCGGTAACGCGCTTGGCGCCTGCGGCATCGTCGTAGGCGGCCTCGCCAATCACGCTGTAGAGCAATTTGGCGTCTGCGTTCGCGGCCTTGAGGCCCTCAGCGAAGCCGACCGTCATGTAGTTCCATGTCGGCGGCTCGCCCGAGACGACGATGCCAACCGTGCCGCTCGTGGTCTCCTTGCCGGCCAGAACACCCGCCAGATACGCGACTTCCTGCGCCTGGGTCTCGATATCCGAGACCAGACCCGGCGACACTGCACCCGGGTTCTCGATGACGGCTACCGGCACACTGGTTTCAGCCGCGAACTCCGGGCATACCGTCTGGTACCCCGACGCGTGGCAAATGATGAAGCTCGCTCCGCCTGCCTGCAGGTCGCGCAGGATCGGGGTGATGTCGTCGTAGCCGCCATTCTCGGCAACGACCGGCGTGATGCCCATTTCCTTGGCGACGGCATCAACCGCATCAGCGGCCTGCTGGTCCCAGCCCTGGTTGGTGCGTGCCCCTGGCGTCACCACGGCGATCTGGGTGACATCCATGCCAGCGCCCGGAGTGGCGTCCTGCGCCAGGAGACGGCCACCAAACTTGGCCTGCACGAGCAGCGCTGCAGCGAGGGCGCCCAGGTTACGGCGATGTAAACGCATGCGAGTTCCTCCTTCAAACAGACCAGTCTCGAAA
>JAWKPJ010000039.1:0-2316 GCA_041390745.1 Thermomicrobiales bacterium
TCGCCAATCCCGGGCGCCGCAGCAAAGTCTGGTCTGGCGGGCGCTGCGGCCCCGGCGCGGCAACGCGCGATCCGACAGCATCACGGGTGCCTCTCCAGGCCGCGCTCATTACCGATTCGCGGCTCCGCCGGGTCGGGATACTGCCGCCCCGGGAGACTGGCGTCTCACCGGCGCCCGTGACCCTCGTTGCCGCCAACCCGGGCGCAAGGACTGGACCACCAGGGTCACGCCACGCCGGGTTCGCGGGTCGCGCGGCGCAGCGCCAGCCACCCGACCGCGCCCGCCACCACCGAGGCCGCCAGCACCCCGACCTTGGCGGCGGCGAGGGTCGGGGCCTCGCCAGGGCCGGCAAACGCCAGGTCCGCGACGAACAGGGACATGGTGAACCCAATGCCGGCCAGACACCCCACTCCGTAGATCTGCCGCCAGCGTACCCCGGCGGGCAACTCGCTCAGGCCGAGGCGCGTGGCCAGCCACGCCCCAAACAGCACCCCGATCTGTTTGCCCAGAACCAGCCCCACGAGCACGCCCAGCGTCACCGGGTGCTGGATAGCGGCCGTGAGCTGCCCCTCGATGCGGACCCCGGCGTTCGCCAGCGCGAAGAGCGGCACGATGGCGAAGACCACCCAGGGGTGCAGCGTGTGCTCCAGGCGCTGGAGTGGCGCGCCGACCGCCTCCACCACCTCCTCCAGTTCCGCCAGGGTGTCCTGGCGCTCACCGTTGGTCAGCACGCTGTCGCCCGGTTCGCCCGCCTGCGCAAACTGCTGCACCAGGGCCTGCCCCCGGGCCACGAAGGCATCGGTATCGATGCGCGTGCGGGCGGGGATCGTGAGCGCCAGCAGCACGCCGGCCAGGGTGGCGTGCAGACCCGAGGCGAAAATAGCGGCCCACAGCGCGAGGCCGAGCAGCGCGTAGACGAGCGGTCGCCGGGCGCCACAGCGGTTGGCCAGGACCAGGATCGCCAGGATCACCACGGCGGCGAGCAACGCCCGGGGGTTGATCTCGCCCGCGTAGAAGAGCGCAATCACCAGCACCGCGAGCAGGTCATCCACGATGGCCAGGGCGGTCAGGAAGACCTTGAGCCCCAGCGGAATGCGCGAGCCCAGCAGCGCCAGCACGCCGAGCGAGAACGCGATGTCCGTGGCCATCGGGATGCCCCAGCCAGCGGCGGCAGCCGTGCCCGCGTTGAACGCGACGTAGATGCCGGCCGGGACAATGGCCCCACAGAGCGCGGCCACCGCTGGCAAGGTGGCCCGGCGACGGGAGGCGAGTTCCCCCACCAGCACTTCCCGCTTGATCTCCAGCCCGACGACGAGGAAGAAGATGGCCATGAGGCCGTCGTTGATCCAGTGGCGCAGCGACTCGCTGAAGCGCCACGCGCCCAGCTCCAGGCCAAGCTCCGTTTCCCAGAGCGCCTCATAGCCCGCGTGCCAGGGGGAGTTGGCCCACAGGAGCGCCACCACCGCGCAGGCCAGCAGCAGCCCGCCGCCAAACGCCTCATGATGCAGGAAGGTGCGCAGGGAAAAGCCATTGTTCGAGGATGCGTCGGGACCGCCTCCTGCGCCGTGAGCCATTTCGTTCGTCGCTCCCGTTGGGAAAAGCCGGCGCACCGGCGACAACCACAAAAAAAAGGGACTGCCCATTAGCAGTCCCCACCGAGCTGCACGGATACGGGGTATGCAGCACCCCCGGGCGCAAGCGCCTCAGTGGCAGCAGTATAGGCAGGTCTGGCGGGGGCGTCGCCGCGTCTCGCGCCGGGCAGGCGGAACGATCACCTGCTGCGGCAGGTCCCCGTTGACCGCAGCGCATCACTCGAACGTCGCGTTTCGCCGGGCACTACGCAGGCGCCAGCAGGCGACATACCTGGCGGGGAAGCAGCAACATCGACCAGAATCGATAGATCTATTGACGTTTCTCAATGTATGCGATAGGCTGGCCGCCAGTGAAGGAGTGCACCATGCCTGCGGCCATGGCCCGGCCCACCATCATCATCGACGGT
Organism: Thermomicrobiales bacterium; assembly: GCA_041390745.1. Classification (GTDB taxonomy): domain Bacteria; phylum Chloroflexota; class Chloroflexia; order Thermomicrobiales; family UBA6265; genus JACCXM01. The sequence goes on from JAWKPJ010000039.1 coordinate 2,000, forward strand.
CAGCCGTGCTGCACGCCGCCCGGCGCCCCCACCGTCTCCGAGGCGGACGCCGCTGCGTACGCCGCCTGGTTCAAGGCCCTGGCGGACCCCACGCGCATCCGCATACTCAACCTGCTTGCCCAGAGCAGCGAGCCGGTCTGCGTCTGCGATATCACCGATCAGTTCCCGCTCGGCCAGCCCACCATTTCGCACCACCTCAAGGTGCTGCGCGACGTGCGCTTCGTCGTCGCCGAGCGCCGGGGCACGTTCATGCACTACCAGGTCAACCAGGCCTGCCTGGCGGAGTTGCCCGAGGCCGCGCGCCGCATCCTGAACGT
>JAWKPJ010000040.1:0-2005 GCA_041390745.1 Thermomicrobiales bacterium
CGCGCCCTCGTCGCCAACAGTCTGGTCCGCCGCATCGACGGGGTCCACGGCGATTCACAGTACACCATGCTCGAAACCGTGCGCGAGTTTGGCCTGGCGCGCCTGGAGGAGAGCGGCGAGGGTCAGGAGATCCGGCGCCGGCACGCCGCGCACTTCCTGGCCCTCGCCCAACAGGCCGACGCCCACCAGAACACCCCGGAACGGAAGGTCTGGCTGGATCGGCTGGAAGCCGAACAGGGCAACCTGAACAGCGCGCTGAGTTGGGCGCTGGCGCAGGGTGATGCCGAAACGGCCCTCGGCATCTGCGGCTGCCTGCTTACATTCTGGCAGTTCCGCTTCTACTCCACGGTGGGGCTGGGCTGGGTGCGCCGCGCGCTGGCGCTCGACCAGGCGGCGTCTCCCCAGGTGCGGCGCAAGGCGCGCTACTGCGCAGGAGCCCTGGCCTACATGCATGGGGAGCACGCAGTGGCCACGGCGATCTTTACGGATCTCCTGGCGGAGTTTCGGGAGGCCGGCGACCCGGTGATGGCAGGCCGGGTCGAAGTGGCCCTGGGTCGCCTTGCCTGGGACGCGGGCGATCTCGACGCGGCCCGGAACCGGTTTGCATCGTCCTGGGATCTGTTTGCGAGTTGTGGGGATGACGTGGGCCTGGCGCACAGCCTGCACGGTCTGGGCCTGGTCGCGCACAAGGCCGGAGACATAGCCCAGGCAGAGCGTTTCCTGCGGGACGCCCTGCGAAAATGGCACGCTCTGGGCTTCACCTGGGAGCTGGCTCGGTGCATCCCCGGCCACCTGGCCGATGTGGCGCGCGACGCCGGGAACTGGCCCCAGGCGCTGGGGCTCTACCAGGAGTGTCTCTCCCTCAACTGGGCCGCGCAGGACCTGGAGAACATCTCCTGGAGCTTGATGGGCCTGGCGCACATTGCCATTGCGGAGGGAGCCTGGCCGCTTGCCGCGCGCCTGATGGCAATGGCGAACCGCTTCGAAGACCTGACGGGCGCGCCGCTCACGCCGCACATTCACCGGGACCACGCGCGCGCGGAACGAATGCTGATCGATCATCTTGGCCCGGAAACGTTCTCCGATGCACTGGAAGCCGCCCGGGGCGCCGACCTCGAAGCAGAAGTTACTGCCGCGCTGGCCCTCACGCGCCCGTTCCAGCATGCGCCAGCGCCGAAGTCGTCCGACGCCGGCCTGACCCAACGCGAACTTGAGGTGCTGCGCGTGATGGCGGCCGGCAAATCCAACCAGGAGATTGCCGACACCCTGTTCCTGAGCGTGGGCACGGTCAAGGTCCACGTCACGCGCATCCTGGCCAAGCTCGGCGTCAGGTCTCGCGCCGCCGCCGCCGACTACGCCCACCGCCACCACCTGGCCTGACTACAGCGCGTTGTCTCCAAACGCCCGGCCCGGTTACCTTCCAACGTGGCTGGGGTGTGACTTCCCTGTTTCGGGAAATACGACCGTCAAATATGACTTTCGACAGACGCACACACCCGCCTCCCTGAACAGACTGGAATGCAGGCTTCCTTGTGCCTGTTGAGGCGTCTTCCGATCGCTCTCGACTGCCTCGTACCTCACATGAGGGTCACGACATGGACGACCGGCGTTTCGATCACCTCGCCCGGGCGCTGTCACGGCGCGGCACGCTGACCAGCCTCCTCGGAGGATTGGTTGTGCCGCTGCTGCCCGGCGCATACGCCGACGCGACGAAGAAAAAGAAAAAGAAAGCGTGCCCGGCCGGGCTGCTGGCCTGCAAGATCAAGAAAGGGAAGAAGAAGAAGCTGTGTGTCGATGGGCAAACCGACGCTGCCAACTGTGGCGCGTGCGGGAACGTCTGCACCCAGCCGCAGACCTGCGGCGGTGGCGGCACGCCGGGGGTTTGCGGCTGCACGCCCACGACCTGCGCGGCCGAGGGGAAGAACTGCGGCGCCATCCCCGATGGCTGCGGCAGCACGCTCACCTGCGGTGAGTGCGCAGAGTTCCGGCAGACCTGTGGCGGCGG
>JAWKPJ010000041.1:0-1818 GCA_041390745.1 Thermomicrobiales bacterium
GGCCCCCGCACCGGGCACCGGGCCTTCGAGCCGGATGCGTTCCTGCTCCACGGTCGGATCGGGCACGGGCGCGGCCGAAATCAGCGCCTCGGTGTAGGGGTGGTACGGCGGGGCAAAGACCTGCGCCGTCGTCCCCGTCTCCATGATCTGGCCCAGGTACATCACCGCGACCCGGTCCGCCAGGTGCCGCACCACGCTCAGGTCGTGCGAAATGAACACGTAGGAGTACGACTTCTCGCCCTGGAGTTCCTGCAGCAGGTTGAGCACTGTCGCCTGGATCGAGACATCGAGCGCCGAAACCGGCTCATCGCAGACCACAATCGAGGGCTCTGCCGCCAGCGCCCGGGCAATCCCGACGCGCTGCTTCTGCCCGCCGGAAAGCTGCGCGGGGTAGCGATCAAGGAATGAGCTGTCCAGGTTGACGCTGGCCAGGATCTGCTCGACGCGCAGGCGCGTGTCGCGGGCACTCTTCGCGCCCGCGAAGAGTTGCAGCGGCCGGCCCACAATCTGGGCGATGGTTTGCGCCGGGTTGAGCGCGGTGTCAGGATTCTGGAAGACTACCTGGATCTGGCGGCGCAGCTCCTTGGGCCGGGCGCTGGCCCGCGGGTTCAGCGTCTTGCCAAACAGGCGTATCTCACCATCGTCCGGTGGCTGCAACCCAATGATGCAGCTTGAGAGGGTGGATTTGCCGCACCCGGACTCGCCAACCACGGCGAGTGTCTCACCGGCCCGCACCTCCAGCGACACGCCATCAACTGCCTTGACCGTACGGTCTCCGCGGCCGGGCAGCAGCCCGGTGTGCTGCGTGTAGGCCTTGTGCAGGTCGTCGATCTCCAGGATCGGCTCCGGTTGCGTCCGCTGGGCGCGCTTTGGCCGCAACGGAATCGGCTGGCGCCGGCCGCCGCCGACCCGCACCTCCGGCCAGAACAAGCAGCGCGCCAGATGTTGGTCGCCGGTATCGAGCAGCACCGGGTGATCGCGCGTGCAGAGGTCGCGCGCGTACTGGCAACGTGGGGCAAAGGCGCACCCCGCAGGAAGTTGCCCCGGCTTCGGCAGTTGGCCGGGGATCGGGATCAGGGGCTGGCCAGCCCGGCTCAGGTTCGGCGCGGCGGTGAGCAACCCGGCGGTGTACGGGTGGCGTGGCCGGGCGAACAGCGCCTCAATCGGCGCGTCCTCCACGATCTCACCAGCGTACATCACCGCCACCCGGTCACAGACTCGGGCAATGACGCCAAGGTTGTGGCTGACATAGACAATGGCCGCATCCATCGTCCGCTTCAGTTCATCGACCAGGTCGAGAATCGTCGCTTCGGTCGTAACGTCGAGCCCGGTCGTCGGTTCGTCCAGGATCAGGAGCGAGGGGTTGCAGGCCAGCCCCATCGCGATGACCACCCGCTGCTGCTGCCCGCCGGAAAGCTGATGGGCGTAGCGCCCGGCCATCTCCCCGGGATCGGGCAGGTGCACGCTGCCAAGCAGTTCAACGGCGCGTTGCTGCGCCTGGGCTGCACTCATGCCCTCGTGAATCTGGAGGACTTCGGCGAGCTGATCGCCAATGCGCATCGAGGGGTTCAGGGAAGCCATCGGGTTCTGGTAGACCATCGCCACGTCGCGCCCCCGCAGGCGCTGCAACTCCCTGGGCGAAAAGGCAAACACGTTCTTGCCCCGGTACAGCACCTCCCCCTGCGCGATGCGGCCGCCGGCGGCGACATGGCCGATCGAGGCGAACGCCAGGGTCGATTTGCCGCAGCCAGATTCGCCAACCAGGCCCAACACTTCCCCGGCGCGCACGCTGAGCGACGCCCCGCGCACCGCCGAGAC
>JAWKPJ010000042.1:0-1519 GCA_041390745.1 Thermomicrobiales bacterium
GTTGGTGATGCGCACGTTCTTCGCCCAGGAACTGCAGGAGATGTTGCAGATTGCCAGCACCGCCACCACGCTCCACCTCACGCTGCCGCACGGGGTGCGCGGGGAACTCGTCTCGGCCTTCCCGGTCGAGCGCGAGGGCAAGACACTCAAGGTCGCCATTGGCGATGTGCCCGCCGGCGACGTGATCGACCTCGTGTTCACCATTCAGGGAAAGCCAGGCGTGCCGGGCGAGATTCTGCCGCTCCGCGCCTCATGCCACTGGACGGATCCCACCACCGATTATCGCCACCGCTGGGATATCAGCCCCTCGCCGCTGGAACGCGTCAGCGCCCAGGAGGCGGCAAATACCCCGCAGGACACCCTGGTTGCCGAACGCGCGGCCCTGCAGCGGGCTGCTGCCGAGCGGCGCGCGGGCCTGGAACTGGACCGCGCCGGCCGCCATGCAGAATCCCGCCGGCGCATGCAGCTGTCGGCCGACTACCTGGAGGCGGCGCCGCAGACTGCCGATGTCGCCGCGGCGTTCCGGGAAAGCGCCCTTCTTGCCGAGATGCCGGCCAGCGCGCCCATCGACAACCATCAGCGCAAGGCGGCGCAAATGCGGGAGCACCTGCGCCGCCACGGCCGCCCGACGGACCCGCCTGACGGCCGCGGCCGTTAGGCCCATCCGCGCAAGCGCCCCCGGCCATGCACACCTTGTGTCGTCCCGAACGAAGTCGAGGGATCTCGTCGTCTCCACGATGCGGAGGAAAACGAGATCTCTCGACAGGCTCGAGACGACACGGGGTGTGCATGGCGCACTGAGCCGGAGATTCCTGTACTTGACTGTGGCGAGCGGCTACTGCCCGTCCTCGATCGGCTGGCCCTGCTCTTTCCAGCCGTTGAACCCCGTGTCCAGATGGGCGATGTTCGAGTAGCCCAATTCCTGCAGCGATTTCACCGCCAGGGCCGAGCGCCCGCCCGATGCGCAGTGCAGGATGACGCGCCGCGCCGGGTCGAAGCCGTCCTTGTGATAGGGGCTGGCCGGGTCCGCGTAGAACTCCAGCATCCCGCGCGGCGCCGAAACGGCCCCGGCGATGACGCCATTGACGCGACGCTCTTCCGGCTCGCGGATATCCACCACCAGCACATCGCCGCCCGCGATCTCCTGCGCTGCCTGCGCTGCCGTCAGGTTTTCGATCGAGGCCTTCGCTTCCGCCACAAGCTGCGCTGCCGTCTTTGCCATGTCACACGACTCCTGTTTGCGAATTGAGCGCGCGGTCACTCCGCGTGACACTGATCATGCTACGGAAGGGCACGCTGCGGCATCGGGCAATTGTCCGGGGTTTCCCCGGGCATATCCCGATCTTGACTTCATGTGGTGAAAACGTGTCGTCTCGAGCTTGTCGAGAACGCTTGGTGCGAAATGCGTCCCTGAGCGTCATTGCGCCCCAGCGGCCCTCACCCCAACCCCTCTCCCGATGCGCGGGAGAGGGGCTTTGGGGTGCACCCCTGTCACCGGACCACCGGCAAAGCAGGGGTT
>JAWKPJ010000043.1:0-2011 GCA_041390745.1 Thermomicrobiales bacterium
GTACGGATTCAGCTGGGACGCCAGCTTCATCCAGGACGCCATGTTCGGCTGCGATCAGTACCAGGTTGGCTTCAACGACATGAAGTACTGCAACCCCGAACTGGACGAGATCAACGACCAGGCCAAGCGCACGTTCGATGAGGCCGAGCGGCGCGACCTGCTGATCGAAGCCAGCAATATTGTCAACGATGAGCAGCCCATCGCGGTGCTCCACTTCTCGCAGGCCCACGCGGCCTTCAACGACGCCCTGCAGAACTACACGCCCAGCACCTGGGGGGTTGAACTCAATCAGGTCTGGATCCAGCAGTAGGTCGTTCGCAACCGCGACGTGGCGCTCCACCACGTCGCGGTTTACTATTTATCATCTCGCAGACCGGGAAGTCCCGCCCGTAGTCAGGGCCATGTGCCCGTCATACTCACTACTGGTGAATCGGCCATGCATTTCCTGACACTCGTGATCGGCCCACGCGGAGGTCGCCGGTGATCGCCTACATTGCGCGGCGCCTGCTGCAGATGATCCCCCTGATCCTGGGCGTAACGTTCCTCTCGTTCGCCATCATCAACCTGATGCCGGGCAGCCCGGTGATGCGGCTCCGGGATAACCCCAAGATCCGCCCCGAAGCCGCGCTCATGCTGGAAAAGCAACTGGGGCTCGATCAACCGTGGCCCGTGCGCTACGTACAGTGGCTGGGCGATCTGGCGCACGGCAACCTCGGCGTCTCGCTCTACAACCAGTTGCCCGTGGCGGATCGCATCTGGGCCGCTATTCCCAACACGCTCCTGCTGGCGGTCACCTCACTGGTGATTGCGCTGGCGATTGCGGTGCCCATGGGCATCTACTCGGCGGTGCGACACGGCTCAGCCTTTGACCGCGCTTCCAGCGTCACCTCGGTTGCGCTTTACTCCATGCCGGACTTCTGGCTGGCGCTGTTGCTGGTCATTCTCTTCGCCCTGAAGTTCAAGGAATGGGGCCTCCCCGCGTTGCCCGTCGGCGGCATGACCGACGCGCGCGGCGGCGGCGAGTTCCTGGACCGCCTCAAGCATCTGATTCTGCCGGTCGCCGCACTGTCGCTGGTGCAGATCGGCTCGTGGGCCGCGTTCTTCCGCTCGTCGATGCTGGAGACCCTCAGCCAGGAGTACATTCGCACCGCTCGCAGCAAGGGCCTGCCCGAACGCACCATCATGTACCTGCATGCGTTCAAGAATGCATTCCTGCCGCTCATCACCATCGTGGGCCTGGCGTTGCCCGGCCTATTGGGCGGCGCGCTCTTTATCGAAACCATCTTTGCCTGGCCAGGTATGGGGCGCCTCACCTATGAGGCAGTGGGTCGCCGTGACTACACCATGATCATGGCGACCACCCTCATGTTCTCGGTGCTGACCATGCTCAGCAACCTCATCGCGGACGTGCTCTACGCTACGCTCGATCCGCGTATCCGGCTGGCCTAGGGGGAGCGCAGACGTGGTTGAAGCTGCTACCAGCCGTGTTGCTGGCCAGGAACCCGATGTCGAGATTCTCCCTGCCACCGGGTCGGGGCCAATTCCCGCGTCGTCAACGCGAGAAAATGTTCTTGGCAAGTACGCCGAAACCGAAGCGTATGTCGGCACGGTAGACCGGCGCTCGCTGCGGAAGACACCCGGCCTCTACACCCGCGCCTGGCGCCGGTTCCGCAAGAACGGCGTCGCCATGACCGCGCTGATTACCCTGGCGCTGATCGTGGTTTTCGTCGTAAGCGCAGGCCTGATTTCGACGTACATCACCGGTTTCACGCCCTCCGAGAACCACCTGTCAGACAAACTCAAGCCGGTCATGACCGACGGCTACATCCTGGGCAGCGACGGCAACGGCCGGGACATCCTGACCCGACTGGCCTACGGTGGGCGCGTCTCGATCATGATCGCGGTGCTCTCGGGGCTGGCGACCTTTTTCCTGGGCGGAGCCATCGGACTCGTCGCAGGCTACGCCGGGGGCAAGGTGGACGCCACCCTGATGCGCCTGGTCGATGTCCTC